>NZ_CAKLDM010000002.1:1453144-2906288 GCF_921294215.1 Vibrio marisflavi CECT 7928 | reverse complement strand
ATTGATAATATTTTTCTTTATCCACCACCATTAGCGTGGAGCCGGTGAGTTTGTTAGTTGAAATACAACGGTAGAAATCGACAGAGTTCTCAAGCTTCTGTACAGATACACCACGCCTTTCAAAGAACAAACCATACATTTTTCCAGCAACACGAATTGCTTTGAAGCTGCGGGTTCTTCTCTGGTCAAAAGGCTTCAACCTTAGCTCAATACACTCGGCTAATAGCTGATAAATCATATTACGCATCATGCCACGTAGATTTTTACCGTAACAAAAAACATCTACAGATTCAGGTGCAGCGCATCTTGGTGCATTTTACTGAGTACCGTTTTTTAACGCATCCAGTATCGCCGTTTCGCCTTCAAAGTGCAGCGTACGCACTTCATGCCAAGAGTTGCGATAAACCAAATCAACACTGCCGACAAGACTTAAGTCATCTTCACCAAAACTGACAATATCTGTATTTTTCAATCTACTTTTAGTGATTTAGCGCTGACGTTAGCTGTTGGACTCAGATTCAAAGTTAATAAACATCGCCAACTGGCTAATTTCGCAAGGGCTAGCAAGCGCCTGCATGCTAGGGCGACGTTTATGCAATGAAAAGGTGTTACGCAGGTCGCTGACCATTTGGTAAAACTTATCAATATCGATGTCAGCTTGCTTCACTACTGAGTGAAGGCGTGTAGCTTCAGTAATTAATCCGTTGAAAAACGCCCACGCGACTAGCTTACTCAAGTACTCATTGTGCTCAAGTTTAGGCTGGCCAATAATGCGATGAGGGATAAGAGGCTGCTTATACAAGTACCAACCCGCTTTGTTTACGCTTCCCTCGCTCACTTCAATGAACGTCAGATCAGCTTCGTGCAAATCTGGTGATATTTGTGGGTTGAGCAAGGTTACCTTGCCTGGCAACACCTCAAATGCCGCATATAGTTTTCTCGCCAAGATACTAATATCTTGAGGGCTGATCGTAGACAGTAATGTCATTTCTACGCGCAAAGCGAATTAAGTTTCGGTAGCTTTGCATGAGTGCGTCAAGCAACGCATGGTGAACAACCTTAACTTGCTCAACCTTCCAGTTACGGCGGTCATCAAGCTCGGTTAGCATTGATTGATCCCACTGCCACTTCTCTACCATGTCAGCCAGAGCTTCACGACGCCACTTAACCGAACCAACCCCCGGCTGGCGCGATAGCTTCTCGTGAGTCTTCAAGTAGAAACATTTACGAACAAGCTCTAAACGAGTGTGATCACCAATATGTTCGAGATAGTGGGTCACTTTCTCAAGCATCAAATATACGCATCCATTCCATATAAATCGGGTTCATGGGAAAAGAAGCGCCGTTTGCTATCAATGCTTAATAATTCTGTATTTGGATAAGCCCAAGAATAGGCCTCAAGAAGGATCGCCTTCAAAACCGACTTATAAGGAGAGTCGATACTCTTATATAGCTGCCATAAGTTCGAACAAAATACTCTTCCGCTGGAATACGGTTAAGCTGTCCAAAGTCCAACCACTCTGAACAATCAATATATTGTCCACTACAAAGCTCTGCGACATACTGGTCGTAGTTTTCTTCCATCTCGGGTGGAACAATCTGCCAAAGCAGCCTTTGCCCAGCTAGACGAACAGCAGAACGATAAAATTCATCAAAGCAGCAGCAAATGCTGGGAAGAGCCCAATTATCACCTGTCATTTCTTCAGAGCAATTACTTCGAAATCTTTGCTCATCCATCAAGAAGAAGTTCGCTTCTACACCCTGAGTTTTTGCCCAATCGGTAATAAGTGCACACTTTAGCGTCAGACGATCTCTATTCTCACTGTCCATGTCTGGAGAAACGCAAACCAGACATCTAAATCACTAGATGTACTTTGACCAATGGAAGAGGTGCTGCCCATAGTATAGAGGGCAAGAATGTCGCTTGAAGTCGACGCCAGTTCAGTATCAATACTCACCTCTAACCCAAGCTCAACGAGTAGATTTAACTGTTCTTCGGAAGGCTGGAAGCTAAATACACCAGAAGGTACATAATCGTCAAAATGACCAGGAATAGAGGGAAGGTGGTAATGAAATAATGCGGGGATGAGGTTGAATACTCGTTGGCTAGGCAGGCTCATAAGCGCCAGCGCACGATCAATACGCTGCTGATTCAGCCGATCTAATCTTGAATAACGTATCTGTATAAGCCTCAAGGTTCTATCCTTGGTTTGAGTATCAATAGTTGCCTGACTATATTTTGTTCAAAATACACGCCAAAACGTGATCAATTAACACTTTTTGTTTTGTTTGGTAAAGATTGAACGATACATCACAACTCACATCCTTGAAGTCACCTGTCAGTATTCGCTGGAACATAGTGTGGTACGTATCTCCTTTTTCTAATAATAGCCCAATATTGCAAACGAGAGATAAGTCACATTATTTATTTTCGTCTGCTCGCTTTTTATCACCATTTGCTCACCATCTAAGCAAATACTGATACTTTTCACTTGTTGAATGATACGATTGAACCAAATTCTTTATCCAACATTTAGCAGCCATGAATACATCTCAGCCAATTCGTATCGCAACACGAAAAAGTCCTCTGCTCTATGGCAAGCCAACTACGTCAAACAGTGTCTGATTGATGCTCACCCAGGGCTTGAAGTCGAGCTTGTCACTATGGTAACGAAAGGCGATATCATCTTAGACACCCCACTTGCTAAAGTTGGCGGAAAAAGGTCTGTTCGTTAAAGAACTTGAAGTTGCCATGCTTGAAGGAAGAGCCGATCTTGCTGTGCACTCGATGAAAGATGTTCCTGGAGAGTTCCCTCCGGGTCTTGCTTAGTCACAATATGTGAACGTGAAGACCCGCGTGACGCCTTTGTGTCCAATACCTACAACAATATTGACTGAAACTACCAAGTGGCGCAACTGTTGGTACATGTAGTTTACGTAGACAATGTCAGCTAAAAGCAGCAAGGCCAGACCTCATCATCAAAGAGCTGAGAGGTAACGTAGGCACTCGTTTAAGCAAGCTTGATGCAGGAAATTACGATGCCATTATCTTAGCCGCTGCTGGTTTAAAGCGATTGGAATTAGAATCTCGCATCCAAAGCTACATTGAACCAACTCAATCACTACCTGCTGCAGGCCAAGGCGCCGTAGGAATTGAGTGCCGCCTCGATGATGATAGAACACGCCAATTACTTGCACCTCTTGGCCACCAAGATACATCTGATAGAGTCACTTGCGAACGAGCAGTAAACCTATTTCTCGAGGGAGGCTGCCAAGTTCCAATTGGTAGCTATGCCTTGCTTGAAGGCGATTCCACTATGGTTAAGAGCTTTAGTGGGTGAACCAGATGGTTCGCTTATCGTCCGTGGAGAGATTCCGCGGCCAAGAAAACAAGCTGAACAACTTGGGCAAACGCTAGCGCAGCAGCTGTTAGATGATGGCGCAAAAGAAATACTTAGCAAACTCTATTGCGAGAACGATTAGAACATGGCAGTCCTAGTCACTCGTCCACAAGAGCAAGGGACAAGCACTCTGTCGGCATCTGGCTAGTATTGATGTGCCTGCGTATTGTCATCCTATGATGACTATCAAAGCAGGCACTGGACTCGCTCTCTTAGCAAGCAGTTATGTAAAGCTGACATAATCATCTCGGTTAGTCAGCACGTTGCAACCTTCTCCCACCATCAATTGACCCTACAAAACTTACCATGGCCACAATGCACCTATCTTGCTTGTGGAAGAAAAACTGCGCAAGCGATGGAGCAAGTAACACAGCAGACAACTCACTACCCAACATTAGTGACAGTGAACACTTATTGAACATGGAAGAATTACAAAATGTCACTGGCAAACGCATTGTTATTTTGCGTGGAATGGCGGTAGGGAAACATTATTTAATGGCTTGCTAGCTCGCGGAGCGAAGGTTGAATACGTTGAAGTATACCAACGTCAAATGCTGCCCTTCGACTCCAATTGTACGTTCCAATGTGGCAGGCTAATCACATTGATTGTCTTATTGTGACCAGCGGCAAGCAACTGGAATACTTTTTGTCTCAATTAGACAACACTCATATGCAATGGGTGTTAGGATTAAAACTATTGGTTCCAAGTCAACGCCTTGTAGATAAAGCGACACAGCTGGGCTTTAGTCAAACAATTAACACTGGCGGTGCATCCAATCTAGATATAGTGAACACACTGCGTTCAAGAAAACAGGATCTAAAAAATGGCGAATAACAACAATCAGAAAACAGAATCTGACAAGAAACACGATACCAGCCAAGACAACAAACAAACCACCGATAATAAGACCAAAGCCAGCGCAAGCGTTCCGAAAAAAAGCTCCAAAACAGGTGCCGTAGCGCTCATCTTATCTATCCTAATTGGCACTGGATTGAGCTATGAAATCTATCATCAAAGCACCCTGTACAAAAATGAAATCAGCCAACTGAAGCAACAAATACAGCAAAACCAAAAAACTCTTGATTCTCGACTAGAATCCGTCCAAAGCCAATCTAGCAAAGATATTGCGCAAGTTGGCCAGCAAACAAAAGTCGAGCTGGATCAGAATCAAAAAAGCATCAAGAGTCTACAAATGGCTGTCGCTGACATGAAAGGACGCAGTCCGAATGATTGGCTATTGGCGGAAGCCGACTACTTGGTCAAGCTCTCGGCTCGCAAGCTTTACTTAGAGCACGATATTTTCAGTGCAACTGAACTATTAGAAAATGCAGATCAACGCATTGCTTCACTAAACGACCCTAACCTCTTCCCACTTCGACAAGCAATGGCTAACGATATAACCGCATTGAAAGCCTTGCCGATCATTGATAGAGATGGCTTAGTTCTTCGCCTAATGTCATTGCAAAAGCAAGTCGACAAGCTTCCTCTAGCAAACGCGATTCTTCCAAAGGAAAGTGAGGTGAAGAAGCCAGTAGTATCCTCCGATGTGAGCGACTGGAAAACTAACTTACTTACCTCATTAAAAGAGTTTTCTGAAAACTTTATTACCTTTAGAACGCGTGACGGCAATGTCACACCGCTACTTTCTCCAAAGCAAGATTTCTACTTGAGAGAAAACATAATCGCTAAGTTAGACCTTGCTATACGTGCAGTCTACGATGAAAAAGATGGTATCTACTCTACAGCATTAGAAACCGCTTCCGATTGGTCTCACTCATACTTTGACCAAGACAGTACTTCTGTACAACAGTTTGAGAACACTTTAAAAACGTTAAGCCAGCAAAAAGTGCAAGTCACCTATCCTGTGAAACTTCAATCGCAAGATATCCTATCGAAGATTATCTCTGACAAGCTCTCCCGCAAAGTGACTAGCTTTACCGCGGAGGAAAAATAATGTTCAGACTTATTTTTCTCTTCATCGTACTTGGAGCTGGTATTTTTGTTGGCACACATTACGCAGGTCAGCAAGGCTATGTCCTGATCTCTATTGCTGACAAAACAATAGAGATGAGTGTCACGACATTAGTCGTATTCGTGGTTATTGCGTTAGGCATCCTATTTGTTGCCGAAACTTTGTTGAAAAAGCTATTGCGCTCAAGTTCTGCGACTTGGCAGTGGTTCACTATCAGAAAAGTTAAGCGCTCTAGACAAGACACAAACGAAGGCATCATCAAACTTCTTGAAGGACAATGGAAACTAGCTGAAAAGAAAGTCACTCGCCGTGCATCTCACCATGATATGCCTTTGCTTTGCTACTTGATGGCCTCTGAAGCGGCAATAGAGATGGGGGATAAAGCCAAGCGAGATAGATATATCGAATTAGCGCGCAAACAAGACAACTCTTCTTTGGCGGTAGCACTCACATTGGCTAAGCAACAAGTAAAAGAAGGTGAGTTTAAACTGGCATTCGAAACACTATCTAAGCTGCATTCGGATCACCCAACTAACCCATTGCTGCTCAACCTATTGAAGAAAGTACATGTTCAACTCAAACAGTGGCAGGATCTACTCGATATTGTTCCACAGTTGAGTAAAGCAAAAATCATAGACGCTAAGGAACAAAAAGAAATCGAACTGCTCGCTCACAAGGGGTTGCTAACCGATACTGCGATAACAAACAGCACCGAACAGTTAATTCAATATTGGGATAAACTAAGCAGAAAACTCAAAACTGAGCCTGAGCTCATTGTCCACATGACTAAGCAACTGGTTGAGAAAGATGCCTACTCAGAAGCATTTACCATCGCTAAAGAAGCGCTGAAAAAGCAAACTATCAATGAATTGCTATTAGTACTTCCGACAATCAAATTGGCAGACATGCACCCAATCGTCCAACAGCTCGAAGCATTAATTAAAAAAGATGCCAACCTCGCCGAAGCGCACAGTGCACTTGCTCGTATAGAGATGCAAAATCAGCAATGGCCTGAAGCACAGCAACATCTAGAAAAAGCCCTATCGAGCAGAACAGATCGAGAAGATTACATATTGCTTGCTAAAGCCTTAGAAAAACAAAACCTCACTCAAGCGGCCAATGAAGTGTCGAAAAAAGTCATTTCTTTAACAAGCTAGGTTTAAAAGATAGGCAAACAAAAAGCCCGCAGTATCAGAATGCTGCGGGCTTTTTAGTATCAAACCAAAGGCAAATTAATAGCCTTTCTTCTCCCAATCTTTGGCTTTTTGGATCATCGGTGTGATCGTCGAACCTTGTACGATAATAGAGAAAACCACAACTGCATAAGTCATTAGCACTATGATCTCTTTAATATCTACACCGTTAACCACCTGCGCTCCTGTCGGGATCGCCATTGCCATCGCTAATGCTAGACCGCCTCGTAAGCCTCCCCAAGTGAGGATCTTAACGGACTCTGGGTTATACCTGCGATAAAACTTAAACAACACATAAGAAAGCTTAACACTGGTATAGCGACTGCATAGCACAAGAGGTACAGCAATTAATACAGCGATAATGTCGATATAGTGGAAGCTGAAAGTCAGCATGATTAAGCCAATCAGCAAGAACAAGATGGCGTTGAGAATCTCATCAGCCAATTCCCATAAGTGACTCATCTGGTGAGACTCTTGCTCATCCATTCCGCCGCGAGTGATGTTGCCAATGATGATACCAGAAACAACCATAGCCAATGGAGCAGAGACTTCTAGATGCTCTCCCAGGACGTAGCCTGCCGTTGGGATAAGCATGGTTAAGATAAGACGCATCATGCTATCCGGTGTGCGTTTAATAATATGATGGAACAACACACCCAGCACTAGGCCAAATAGGATTCCACCCACTGCTTCATGTAGGAATAGCTCTACGGTACTCCATACTGTTGGCGTCGATTTGCCAAATGCCACCTCAAACAAAGTGACAAACACAACGAGACCAACACCATCATTGAACAGCGATTCACCTTCAATTTGTGTCGATACTCGCTGTGGTGCGCGCATTTTTTTAACGATTGCGAGTACCGCGATTGGGTCGGTCGGAGAGATCAGAGCACCAAACAACAAGCAATAAATGAAGTCGATATGGATGCCGATTTTCTGGAAAATAAAGAACAACAACGCACCAATGAAGAAAGTAGAAAATAGCGTTGCGACAAGAGCTAGGAAGGGGATCTCAAACTTCTGGTCTTTGAGATGGGTGAGCTCAATATTGAGTGCTCCACCAAACAGCAAGAAACCTAGAACACCTTTAAGCAAGAAGTCATCGAACTGAATGTGCTGAAGCATGTGAATAACTTCTTGTTGCTCGTGCAGTGGAATAATTCCAAACTTACTTAATACTAGCACTAGGATCGAAATAGCAACCGACCACCCTGTTATTGCGATAGTCGTTTGAAACTTACCAAACCTCTGATTAAATAGAGAGATAAACACCGCAACTGCGGCAATAACACTTATCGTGTCGTAAACAGACATTTATAGTACTCCTAGTCTATGTCATCAAATTGTATCGGCATTGCTTTAATTAAACTTGTTAGTAGCCGAGCATACCCGCTCCAACCTAAGGCCATACCTTCTATTGACTGATTTGGGTATCGCGTCATTGTGCGTAAATTTGTCGGCTGGGTCTATTACTTATTTATTAAGAACAGCTTAGTCGCCAGCGCTACACACATAAACCGCGTAATAATATAACTACAAATGAAGAGAAGACTTGCTCTAGTTCATAAATACCCCTGTTTGAGGAGTTTTATTACCTAGAAAGTAGTAATGATAAGACAAATAAAAAACCCCACCTTAACATTCAAAGATAAGGTGGGGTTTTGAAACTTTGGCTTAATGAACGATTAAGAAATCATTAGGCCCGCAACAACAGCTGAAAGCAAACTTACTAGGAAGCCGCTATAAACCAGCTTGAAGCCGTACTTCGCTACGATATCGCCTTTCTCGGAGCACAATCCTTTCACCGCGCCAGAAATCATGCCGATAGAGCTAAAGTTAGCAAAAGACACTAGGAAAATTGAGATAACGCCGACAGTGTGATGATCAAGTCCTTTCGCGTGTGTAAGGTCAATCATCGCAACAAACTCATTGGTAACCACTTTAGTTGCCATAATTGCGCCAGCTTGTGCAGCTTGATGCCAAGGAATGTTTAGCATGTAAGCAACAGGCGAGAATGCATAGCCTAGTAGTTGTTGGAAGGTAATGCCAAAGGCCATATCGAACACGCTGTTGATCGCTGCAATCAATGCCACGAAACCAATCAACATAGCAGAAACGACTACCGCCACTTTGAAACCATCCATGATGTACTCACCGAGCATTTCAAAGAAGCTTTGCTTTTTCTCATCTTCGCTAGTCACGATCAAATCTTGACCTTCTTCCAACTGATAAGGGTTGATAACAGAAAGAATGATGAAAGTGCTGAACATGTTTAGCAAGATAGCAGTCACAACATAACGAGGTTCAATCATCTGCATGTAAGAACCAACGATTGACATAGAAACCGTAGAAATCGCAGTTGCAGAAAGAGTGAACATACGCTGGTTTGTCATATGCGGAATCAGCTGCTTGATTGCAATGAAGTTCTCAGATTGGCCAACCAATAAAGAGCTTACTGCATTAAATGACTCTAGCTTCCCTAGACCATTTACTTTGCTTAGGCCTAGACCAACATACTTGATAACCACTGGTAAGATTTTAAAGTGGCGCAGAATACCGATCAGTACCGAAATAAAAATAATCGGCATCAGTACGTTCATGTAAAAGACAAAATGCCCTTTTTGTGCAAGATCGCCGAACACAAAGCTCGTGCCCTGACCTGCATAGTCCATTAGCCTAACGAAAAACGCATTGATTCCACCGACAATAGTCAAACCAACCGTTGTTTTCATCAAAGCCCACGCTAGCACTAGTTCAATCACTAGCATTTGTAGTATCGGGCGCTTTTTAATACCAGATTTATCAGCACTAAAAAGGAACGCAAGTGCGAGTACCACTACTACACCTACAACAAAAAATATTACTTTTTTAAGGTCAAAAAACATAGAGACACCAAACATCCAATCTCAAATAAAGTTATTTATGGTTAAAAACTGCGCGCAACTGTACTCTGATATTCACAATGCAAATGCATTGAAAACTATCATTGCATAGATCAGTTGAAGGCAGAGAGTGAGTGAGGTGTAATCCAGCGCAATGTTATCTCAACAACTCGCTGACATTATTATGCTTAGGAAACACCGACTCTGTACTGAATCCAGAGTCCTTCCTAAATTCGAAGTATGACTTAAACTTTTTATTAGATATTTATCAGATAAGCCGCAGCTATTAGCACGCATCTGATAAAAATTAGTTATTACAATGACTTATATGATAATCGTTGATTATCTATTTCCATTAGTCAAAACAAAGCCCTAGTCTTTCGACTAGGGCTCCTTAATTAATGGCGGAGTGGACGGGACTCGAACCCGCGACCCCCGGCGTGACAGGCCGGTATTCTAACCAACTGAACTACCACTCCGCACCTAAATTTTCCTAAAACTAGAAAAACTGCAAACGTTTGCTTTTCTAGTTAGCAAAAATTCCCGCCTAGGCAGGAATTTCTAAATATTCTAATTAAAGTCTTACATATTATTGCTTTAATCAGATTGTCTTGTCTCACAAGACAGTAATTAAAGCCCGGCGATGACCTACTCTCACATGGGGAAGCCCCACACTACCATCGGCGCAGTTGCGTTTCACTTCTGAGTTCGGCATGGAATCAGGTGGGTCCACAACGCTATGGTCGCCAAGCAAATTCTTTATCATAAAGTCATACGACTCTACGATTTAATTCGGAAAGCTGTTTTCGTTCTATCTACACATTCAATGTTCTAGTTTGAGTCCCACAAAAACCCTTTTGGTGTTGTATGGTTAAGCCTCACGGGCAATTAGTACAGGTTAGCTCAACGCCTCACAACGCTTACACACCCTGCCTATCAACGTTCTAGTCTCGAACAACCCTTAAGGACACATAAAGTGTCAGGGAAGACTCATCTCAGGGCTCGCTTCCCGCTTAGATGCTTTCAGCGGTTATCGATTCCGAACTTAGCTACCGGGCAATGCCATTGGCATGACAACCCGAACACCAGAGGTTCGTCCACTCCGGTCCTCTCGTACTAGGAGCAGCCCCCTTCAATCTTCCAACGCCCACGGCAGATAGGGACCGAACTGTCTCACGACGTTCTAAACCCAGCTCGCGTACCACTTTAAATGGCGAACAGCCATACCCTTGGGACCGACTTCAGCCCCAGGATGTGATGAGCCGACATCGAGGTGCCAAACACCGCCGTCGATATGAACTCTTGGGCGGTATCAGCCTGTTATCCCCGGAGTACCTTTTATCCGTTGAGCGATGGCCCTTCCATTCAGAACCACCGGATCACTATGACCTGCTTTCGCACCTGCTCGAATTGTCATTCTCGCAGTCAAGCGGGCTTATGCCATTGCACTAACCTCACGATGTCCAACCGTGATTAGCCCACCTTCGTGCTCCTCCGTTACTCTTTGGGAGGAGACCGCCCCAGTCAAACTACCCACCAGGCACTGTCCTCACCCCAGATAATGGGGCCAAGTTAGAACATCAACACTACAAGGGTGGTATTTCAAGGACGGCTCCACCACATCTAGCGACGCGGTTTCAAAGCCTCCCACCTATCCTACACATGTAGGGTCAATGTTCAGTGCCAAGCTGTAGTAAAGGTTCACGGGGTCTTTCCGTCTAGCCGCGGGTACACTGCATCTTCACAGCGATTTCAATTTCACTGAGTCTCGGGTGGAGACAGCGTGGCCATCATTACGCCATTCGTGCAGGTCGGAACTTACCCGACAAGGAATTTCGCTACCTTAGGACCGTTATAGTTACGGCCGCCGTTTACCGGGGCTTCGATCAAGAGCTTCGACCGAAGTCTAACCCCATCAATTAACCTTCCGGCACCGGGCAGGCGTCACACCGTATACGTCATCTTACGATTTAGCACAGTGCTGTGTTTTTAATAAACAGTTGCAGCCACCTGGTATCTGCGACTCCCAATAGCTCCATCCGCAAGGGACTTCACCGTCGAGAGCGTACCTTCTCCCGAAGTTACGGTACCATTTTGCCTAGTTCCTTCACCCGAGTTCTCTCAAGCGCCTTGGTATTCTCTACCCGACCACCTGTGTCGGTTTGGGGTACGATTCCTTACAATCTGAAGCTTAGAGGCTTTTCCTGGAAGCATGGCATCAATGACTTCACTACCGTAGTAGCTCGACATCGTGTCTCAGCCTTAAAGAGAGCCGGATTTACCTAACTCTCAAGCCTACGCACTTGAACCTGGACGACCGTCGCCAGGCCCACCTAGCCTTCTCCGTCCCCCCATCGCAATTGTAAGAAGTACGGGAATATTAACCCGTTTCCCATCGACTACGCCTTTCGGCCTCGCCTTAGGGGTCGACTTACCCTGCCCCGATTAACGTTGGACAGGAACCCTTGGTCTTCCGGCGAGGAGGTTTTTCACCCCCTTTATCGTTACTCATGTCAGCATTCGCACTTCTGATACCTCCAGCAGACCTTACAGTCCACCTTCAACGGCTTACAGAACGCTCCCCTACCCAATACAATAAATTGCATTGCCGCAGCTTCGGTTTATTACTTAGCCCCGTTACATCTTCCGCGCAGGCCGACTCGACTAGTGAGCTATTACGCTTTCTTTAAATGATGGCTGCTTCTAAGCCAACATCCTAGCTGTCTAAGCCTTCCCACATCGTTTCCCACTTAGTAATAATTTGGGACCTTAGCTGGCGGTCTGGGTTGTTTCCCTCTCCACGACGGACGTTAGCACCCGCCGTGTGTCTCCCGGATAGTACTTACTGGTATTCGGAGTTTGCAAAGGGTTGGTAAGTCGGGATGACCCCCTAGCCTTAACAGTGCTCTACCCCCAGTAGTATTCGTCCGAGGCGCTACCTAAATAGCTTTCGGGGAGAACCAGCTATCTCCAGGTTTGATTGGCCTTTCACCCCTAGCCACAAGTCATCCGCTAATTTTTCAACATTAGTCGGTTCGGTCCTCCAGTTGATGTTACTCAACCTTCAACCTGCCCATGGCTAGATCACCTGGTTTCGGGTCTATATCCAGAGACTGAGCGCCCAGTTAAGACTCGGTTTCCCTACGGCTCCCCTAAACGGTTAACCTTGCCACTGAATATAAGTCGCTGACCCATTATACAAAAGGTACGCAGTCACACCACGAAGGTGCTCCTACTGCTTGTACGTACACGGTTTCAGGTTCTATTTCACTCCCCTCACAGGGGTTCTTTTCGCCTTTCCCTCACGGTACTGGTTCACTATCGGTCAGTCAGGAGTATTTAGCCTTGGAGGATGGTCCCCCCATGTTCAGACAGGATATCACGTGTCCCGCCTTACTCGATTTCACTTATGCTGCGCTGTCGGTTACGGGGCTATCACCCTGTATCGCGTGCCTTTCCAGACACTTCACCTGACGCAATAAAAGCTTAAGGGCTAACCCAATTTCGCTCGCCGCTACTTTCGGGATCTCGGTTGATTTCTTTTCCTCGGGGTACTTAGATGTTTCAGTTCCCCCGGTTCGCCTCATTAACCTATGTATTCAGTTAATGATACATGCTTATGCATGTGGGTTTCCCCATTCGGAAATCGTAGACTCAAGTGGCTTTTACTGCCTTATCTACGCTTATCGCAAGTTAATACGTCCTTCATCGCCTCTGACTGCCAAGGCATCCACCGTGTACGCTTAGTTACTTAACCATACAACCCAAAAGAGTTTTGTACGGTCAACACTAAAGGTGTCTCAATTTATTTAAACATGATTGAGACTGATAATTGCCGGACTCAAATATGAATAACTCGTAAGTTATTCCCAAGAACACTTGAATGTGTGTTGGTACCTAAATCAATACAGATTTAGGATTTGAGAACTTTTAATGAATAACATGAATCACATGTTATTCGTCAGCTTTCCAAATTGTTAAAGAGCAAGATGCATAAAACATCATTCAAATATTCTCATAAGAAAACATTCTGATGATGCAGTTTTTCTTCATGGATATGGAGAAAAGTGGTGGGCGATACCGGGCTCGAACCAGTGACCCCCTGCTTGTAAGGCAGGTGCTCTCCCAACTGAGCTAATCGCCCACATTCGTTTTTTCGTTCTTGTGGTAGAACGTTTCAAGATGGTGGAGCTAAGCAGGATCGAACTGCTGACCTCCTGCGTGCAAGGCAGGCGCTCTCCCAGCTGAGCTATAGCCCCATTTATTCGTTTCCACTTTAAAAAGTAGATTCAAATTCTTGAAATGGTGGGTCGTGCAGGATTCGAACCTGCGACCAATTGATTAAAAGTCAACTGCTCTACCAACTGAGCTAACGACCCAATGGTATCCCGTAGGGGAGTCGAACCCCTGTTACCGCCGTGAAAGGGCGGTGTCCTAGGCCTCTAGACGAACGGGACACTGGATTGAATGTTTGGGAACATTCAACATCTCTTTAATCTTTATAAACCATCAATCTGTGTGAACACTCATCGCAATAATCTTTCGTATAAGGAGGTGATCCAGCCCCAGGTTCCCCTAGGGCTACCTTGTTACGACTTCACCCCAGTCATGAACCACAAAGTGGTGAGCGTCCTCCCGAAGGTTAAACTACCCACTTCTTTTGCAGCCCACTCCCATGGTGTGACGGGCGGTGTGTACAAGGCCCGGGAACGTATTCACCGTAGCATTCTGATCTACGATTACTAGCGATTCCGACTTCATGGAGTCGAGTTGCAGACTCCAATCCGGACTACGACGCACTTTTTGGGATTCGCTCACCATCGCTGGTTGGCCGCCCTCTGTATGCGCCATTGTAGCACGTGTGTAGCCCTACTCGTAAGGGCCATGATGACTTGACGTCGTCCCCACCTTCCTCCGGTTTATCACCGGCAGTCTCCCTGGAGTTCCCGACATTACTCGCTGGCAAACAAGGATAAGGGTTGCGCTCGTTGCGGGACTTAACCCAACATTTCACAACACGAGCTGACGACAGCCATGCAGCACCTGTCTCAGAGTTCCCGAAGGCACCAAAGCATCTCTGCTAAGTTCTCTGGATGTCAAGAGTAGGTAAGGTTCTTCGCGTTGCATCGAATTAAACCACATGCTCCACCGCTTGTGCGGGCCCCCGTCAATTCATTTGAGTTTTAATCTTGCGACCGTACTCCCCAGGCGGTCTACTTAACGCGTTAGCTCCGAAAGCCACAGTTCAAGACCGCAACCTCCAAGTAGACATCGTTTACGGCGTGGACTACCAGGGTATCTAATCCTGTTTGCTCCCCACGCTTTCGCATCTGAGTGTCAGTATCTGTCCAGGGGGCCGCCTTCGCCACTGGTATTCCTTCAGATCTCTACGCATTTCACCGCTACACCTGAAATTCTACCCCCCTCTACAGTACTCTAGTGAATCAGTTTCAAATGACCTTCCGAGGTTGAGCCCCGGGCTTTCACATCTGACTTAATCCACCACCTGCATGCGCTTTACGCCCAGTAATTCCGATTAACGCTCGCACCCTCCGTATTACCGCGGCTGCTGGCACGGAGTTAGCCGGTGCTTCTTCTGCAGCTAACGTCAAGCAATGCAGTTATTAACTACACTACCTTCCTCACTGCTGAAAGTGCTTTACAACCCGAAGGCCTTCTTCACACACGCGGCATGGCTGCATCAGGGTTTCCCCCATTGTGCAATATTCCCCACTGCTGCCTCCCGTAGGAGTCTGGACCGTGTCTCAGTTCCAGTGTGGCTGATCATCCTCTCAGACCAGCTAGGGATCGTCGCCTTGGTGAGCCATTACCTCACCAACTAGCTAATCCCACCTAGGCGTATCCAATAGCGCAAGGCCCGAAGGTCCCCTGCTTTGCTCCAAAGAGAATATGCGGTATTAGCCATCGTTTCCAATGGTTATCCCCCTCTACTGGGCAACTTCCTAGGCATTACTCACCCGTCCGCCGCTCGTCAGCAAAGAAAGCAAGCTTTCTTTCTGTTACCGCTCGACTTGCATGTGTTAGGCCTGCCGCCAGCGTTCAATCTGAGCCATGATCAAACTCTTCAATTTAAGATTTTGTCGGCTCAATGAATACTGAACATTACATAAGTAATGTTTGAATTGACTGTGCCAAGTCCGAAGACTTGAATTGGTCACTCAGTTCATTGAAACCTAATTTGATACCGAAGTATCTAATTTGATTATCATCAACGAGTGCCCACACAGATTGATAGGTTTATATTGTTAAAGAGCAATGCTTTGAAGTTCATCTCAAAGCGGACGGCCATTCTAGCGATTTAAGTTTTAGTGTCAACCACTTTTTTCAAAACTTTTTTAAGCACTTGGCTTAGCTAGTAGACCTTGCTAACTCGTTGATTGCTTTGTTTGAAGCCATCCCGTGTCAGCGAGGGGGCATTATAGGGAGATAGATTAGAAGCGCAAGCTCTTTTTGAAGAAATTTAGCAATTAAATTTCAATTGGCGATAGTTCCATCAAAACGCCACACCAGAGAACAAAAAGAGCTCGTTTTATAACTAAATGAATGCAAACGCGTCTGCGTACATACGATCACTATTTGCTTGCTTGTTCTGCGTGAACAGCTCTCTTGCCGCTCCAGCCATTTCAAATCGACCAGCAATATAGATATCGAAATCGCTTAGAGATTCAAAGTCCTCACTTATAGCTTGCAATACATTGCCGACCTTACCAGCCCATTCACTATTCATATCTTCAATCACGGGTATGAAGTGCACATTGCTGTGTTGCGCGGAGATGTTTTTCAACTCTTCAATCGCATAAAGCTGATTTTGATTTTTAGCACCCCAATATAGATAAATTGGGTTGTGCTTGTTTTGACTGATGCAATGGTCAAGTATAGACCGCACATAACTAAAGCCTGTTCCACCCGCTATAAGTAATAGTGGATGTTCGCTTTCCTCTCGAATCCATGCCTCGCCATGCGGTGCATCGATTACGATATCACTATTGTTTGCTAGAGCTTGTTGCATCTTCTCAACAACTTCTATTGCATACGTATTGTGCTCAAAAGCACCGATATGAAGTTCTAACTCACCTTGATGACGGCAAGGGCTGCTTGCGATTGAAAAAGGTCGCTTATCCTTTTCACCCATTTCAACCATCAAATATTGTCCAGCTTTGAACTCTACAGGCGCTTCTGGGTGCAGCAATATCTGATAAGTGTTACAAGCTAACTGCTGGATAGACTTTACTTTGCAATTAATAGACATTTCTTTCCTCGGGCTTACGACTTTGTAAGCTTCGGTAGATGATGCTCAAATACACAAACACCTACCTTTTTACTTCTCTTTATAGTTTTCAATATAAATGACTCATACCATTTCAGGCTGACTTCACTTATACAATATCTAGCTCTTGCCAGATTTTATCAATTCTTGCGACTAATTCTGGGTCTTTCTCGATTGGAATACCCCACTCTCGTTGAGTTTCACCAGGTAGTTTATTTGTCGCGTCTAATCCCATTTTAGAACCTAGACCAACAACTGGCGAAGCAAAGTCGAGTGAATCAATCGGAGTATTCTCTATCATTACGGTATCGCGAGCTGGGTCCATACGAGTAGTAATAGCCCAAATCACGTCATTCCAATCACGCGCATTGACGTCTTCATCGCATACAATGACAAACTTGGTATACATGAACTGACGTAAGAAAGACCAAACTCCCATCATGACTCGTTTGGCATGACCAGGATATTGCTTTTTCATCGTAACCACAGCCATTCGATACGAACAGCCTTCTGGTGGCAGATAAAAATCAACAATTTCTGGGAACTGCTTTTGCAATATAGGTACAAACACTTCGTTAAGTGCAACACCTAATACCGCAGGCTCATCAGGTGGACGGCCAGTATAAGTGCTGTGATAAATCGGCTTTTTGCGCATCGTGATGTGAGTAATAGTAAACACGTGGTGTTTTTCTTTCTCATTGTAATACCCCGTATGATCACCGTATGGGCCTTCATCAGCGAACTCTTCCGGATCGATATATCCTTCCATCACGATTTCTGCGCTGGCTGGCACTTCCAAGTCATTACTTACAGATTTAACGACTTCAGTTTTACTGCCACGCAATAAACCTGCAAAAGCGTATTCAGACAATGTATCTGGCACCGGAGTAACTGCACCCAATATGGTCGCAGGATCTGCACCATAAGCCACTGACACAGGAAACGGTTCACCCGGATTGGTTTCCATCCAGTCTTTAAGATCCAAAGCGCCACCTCGATGAGCAAGCCAGCGCATGATCACCTTGTTCTTACCTAGTTTTTGCTGGCGGTAAATACCAAGGTTTTGCCTTTTCTTGTGTGGTCCTTTAGTGATGGTTAGCCCCCACGTCAGCAGTGGCGCAACATCATCGGACCAACAGCTCATCACAGGAATTTTGTCTAGATCGACTTCGTCGCCTTGCCAGACTATGTCTTGGCACGCAGCTTTACGCAGTCGCTTAGCAGGCATATTTAGCACTTGTTTGAAAACAGGTAACTTATCTATGGCATCTTTAAAGCCTTTCGGTGGCTCTGGTTCTTTAAGATAAGCGAGAAGTTTGCCGACTTCTCGAAGCTCAAGCACATCATTTCTTCCCATACCAAGAGCAACACGCTCAGGTGTACCAAATAAATTGGTCAAAACGGGAATATCGTAGCCAATCGGATTTTCGAACAATAATGCAGGACCTTTCGCCCTTAGCGTACGATCGCTGATTTCTGTCATCTCGTAATGAGGATCGACAGGATGAGTTATGCGTTTTAGCTGCCCTTGTTTTTCCAACAAGTCGATAAAATCTCGTAAATCCTTAAAACTCATAAGCCTTTAATTCATTGCAAAAACTGAGCGCAGTATAGCAAACTCTGCACAGGCAGCGAGTGTTTTACTGTGAGCGCTATTGAATAACAAATGCCCAGAAACAAAAAAGCGCCACCTCATAATGAGATAGCGCCCTTATATTCTTTCTAACGACTATTGTCTGCGCATGGCATCAAAGAACTCGTCGTTTGTTTTGGTCATCGCCAATTTATCGATGAGGAATTCCATTGCATCGATTTCACCCATTGGGTGAACAATCTTGCGAAGAATCCACATCTTCTGTAATTCGTCTGGTTTTGTCAGTAGCTCTTCACGACGAGTACCACTACGGTTGAAGTCAATCGCTGGGAATACACGTTTTTCAGCAATCTTACGGTTTAGGTGCAGTTCCATGTTACCTGTACCTTTAAATTCTTCGTAGATTACTTCATCCATCTTAGAACCAGTATCAACAAGCGCTGTTGCAATGATAGTCAAGCTACCACCTTCTTCTACGTTACGCGCAGCACCGAAGAAGCGCTTTGGACGATGTAGTGCATTTGCATCAACACCACCAGTCAGTACCTTGCCTGAAGAAGGAACTACAGTGTTGTATGCACGAGCTAGACGAGTGATAGAGTCTAATAAGATAACCACATCTTTCTTATGCTCAACCAAGCGCTTGGCTTTTTCAATAACCATCTCTGCAACTTGTACGTGGCGAGAAGCTGGCTCATCAAACGTTGATGCTACAACCTCACCTTTTACAAGGCGTTGCATTTCTGTTACTTCTTCTGGGCGCTCATCGATAAGCAATACCATCAACTCACATTCAGGGTGGTTGTGTGCAATGCTTTGTGCAATGTTTTGTAGCAACATTGTCTTACCCGCTTTTGGCGGAGCAACAATCAATCCACGTTGGCCTTTACCAATTGGTGAAGCCAAGTCCAGAACACGAGCCGTAATATCTTCTGTTGAACCGTTACCACGCTCCATTACCATTCTTTCGTTGGCATGCAGTGGCGTTAAGTTCTCAAATAAAATCTTATTACGAGCGTTGTCTGGTTTATCATCGTTAACTGTATTGACTTTCAATAACGCAAAATAGCGCTCACCATCTTTTGGTGGACGAATTTTACCAGCAATTGAATCACCAGTACGTAGGTTAAAGCGGCGAATTTGGCTTGGTGATACATAGATATCATCCGGCCCAGCTAAATAAGAGCTGTCCGCACTACGTAAAAACCCGAAACCATCTTGAAGAATTTCTAAAACACCGTCACCGAAAATGTCTTCTCCACTTTTCGCGTGTGCTTTTAAGATGGAAAAGATGATGTCTTGTTTTCTTAGACGGGCGAGGTTTTCTAGTCCTAGACTTTCGCCTAGTTTTACAAGATCAGATACAGCTCTGTTTTTCAGTTCTGTTAGATTCATTGTGGTGGATGCTTGTTTAGTCAAAATAGGATCTGTTGGTTAAGTTAAGATGGAATTTGGTCTATGGATTGACCAAGAAGTGAACGCTTGTTTATTTAACGTGCGATAAACTATCACTAATTTACAGACTAGTCTAGGTTTTGTTGTAGTTCAAAAATAAAACCGTGCATTTTGAACTGCACGGTATTTTTGAGCGACTTAAAGGTTTGCGTCTAAAAACTCTTTTAGCTGAGTTTTAGAAAGTGCACCAACTTTAGTTGCCGCAACTTCGCCATCCTTAAATAGCAATAAAGTAGGAATGCCACGGATGCCATACTTTGGTGGCGTCTCTGCATTTTGATCGATGTTCAATTTACCGATGGTAAGTTTACCTTCATACTCATCAGAAATTTCATCCAGAATAGGTGCAATCATCTTACAAGGGCCACACCACTCTGCCCAAAAGTCAACAAGAACAGGGCCTGCAGCTTTGATGACATCGTCTTCAAAACCCGCATCGGTCAGCTGCAAAATCTTATCGCTCATCTTCGACTCCAATGTTTTTTCTTGGTCTAGCTTTAGTATATCAAACGACCTAGCAATACCATTTTCGGTCACATTAACAAGGTTGTTTGGTTTATAAGCATTAAATAGATGCCCTATTGGAATGTATTTACTTTCGTATTGCAAGCTTAAGCTGATATTCTATAGAGATGAAAAAGACGCATATCACAGAGCAAAAGTTCGCTGATTTGGGACTAAACGCCCAAGTTGTTGAAGGATTGGAGAAAAAAGGGTTCGAATTTTGTACCCCGATCCAAGCCTTAGCGTTGCCGGTACTGCTCGCCGGCCAAGACATTGCAGGCCAAGCCCAAACAGGGACAGGTAAAACGCTCGCGTTTCTTACTGCCACCTTCAACCATTTGCTTAATAACGCCAAGGAAGAAAAAAACAGTAAGCAACCTCGTGCAATAATTATGGCACCAACGCGAGAGCTTGCCATCCAGATTCATAAAGATGCATTGCCGCTTGTTGAAAGCACCGGTATCAAAACTGCGCTTGCCTACGGCGGTGAGAGTTATGACAAACAAAAAGCTATCTTAGAAGCCGGTGTAGATGTTGTAATTGGTACAACTGGTCGCATTATCGACTTCTATAAGCAACGTGTCTTTAGCCTAAATAACATTGAAGCTGTTGTATTAGATGAAGCTGATCGCATGTTCGATTTAGGCTTTATCAAGGATATCCGTTTCCTATTCAGACGTATGCCTGAGCCAAAAGAGCGCTTGAACATGTTGTTCTCAGCAACGCTATCTTATCGCGTTCAAGAACTAGCCTTTGAGCATATGCACAACCCAGAGCACATCGTTGTTGAGCCAGAGCAAAAGACTGGTCACCGCATCCAAGAAGAGCTGTTCTACCCTTCTAATCAGCACAAGATGGCACTGCTACAAACCCTGATTGAAGAAGACTGGCCAGATCGCGCGATTGTTTTTGCTAACACAAAGCAAAAATGCGAACTCATCTGGGGCCACCTTGCTGCTGACAAACTGCGCGTAGGTCTATTGACTGGTGATGTACCACAGAAAAAACGTGAAAAAATCTTAGAGCAGTTTACTCAAGGTGATGTGGATATTTTGGTTGCGACCGATGTTGCTGCTCGAGGCCTACACATCCCACAAGTGACACATGTCTTTAACTACGATCTCCCTGACGACTGTGAAGATTACGTACACCGAATTGGCCGTACAGGACGTGCCGGCGCAAGCGGTCACTCTATTAGCTTTGCCTGCGAAGAGTACGCGATTAACTTACCGTCAATCGAAGAGTACATTGAACACGCGATCCCAGTTTCCGACTATGACCCAACAGCATTGATTGAAGATCTGCCTGCACCAATTCGCATGCGCTCTCGCAATGGTCAATCACGTCGAACTAACACAGGTGGTACACGTTCAGGAAACAAGAAGTCGAATAATCGTCGACCTCGCCAACCAAGACAAAACAAGGATTAGTAGTCTACCTATGAGTAACGTTGTCTCTTCTCCGCTGTATGCTGCGATTGATCTAGGCTCGAATAGCTTCCATATGCTTGTGGTTCGGCACGTTTATGGCAGCATACAGACAATTGCGAAAATCAAGCGCAAAGTTCGACTTGCTGCAGGTCTCAATGAACACAACGAATTGAGCATTGAGGCAATGCAAAGAGGCTGGGATTGTCTGAGCCTATTTGCTGAGCGCCTGCAAGATATATCGACTGACAATATTAGAATTGTCGGTACTGCGACACTTCGCACAGCAACCAATATCGATGTGTTCTTAGCAAAAGCGAGCGAGATATTAGGTAAAGATATCGAGGTTATCTCGGGTGAAGAAGAGGCAGAGACTATCTACAAAGGTGTTGCTCATACCTCTGGTGGCCAAGGGCGCAGGTTAGTTGTCGATATCGGCGGCGCGAGTACTGAGCTTATTATTGGTGAAGGTTTTGAAGCCAAAGCATTGACCAGTTTAAAAATGGGCTGTGTCACATGGCTAGAGAATTTCTTTAAAGATAGGCAGCTAAACGCAGCCAACTTTGATAATGCCATCAATGCAGCGAAAAACGCCATCCGACCTATTTTAGACAACTACAAAGATATTGGTTGGGATGCCTGTGTCGGCGCAAGTGGCACGGTGCAAGCTATTCAAGAGATTATGCTAGCTCAAGGCATGGATGAACTCATAACACTCAAAAAGCTGAAGAGGCTACAAAAGCAAGCTATGCTTGCCGACCACTTAGAAGAGCTGGATATTGAAGGTCTAACTTTTGAGCGAGCTTTAGTCTTTCCAAGTGGGCTTTCGATTCTGATTGCAGTGTTTGAGCTGTTTTCTATTGAATCGATGACACTCGCTGGCGGAGCTCTACGTGAAGGGCTGGTGTATGACATGGCAGATGATCTGCGCTGCAATGACATCAGAGCCCGCACAATTAATAGCATTCAGGCTCGTTTCCAGATAGATGCTGACTATTCTGAGCAAGTAGCTAACGTGGCACAGCGTTTAATCAATCAATGCAGTAACTGTTGGATTTCAGAGCGACAAGGCTCTGACTTAATGATTGCAGCCGCAAAATTGCATGAACTTGGTTTATCTATCGACTTTAAGAAAGGTGGAGAGCATGGCTCCTATCTATTGAGAAACCTCGACCTGCCTGGTTTTACACGCGCGCAAAAACGTCTACTTGCTGATATGGTGCAAAGGTATCGCGATCAATTGACACCTATGCCTGAGCAACATGCGATTTCTACCATTAACGGAGTCCGAGCGCTCAGACTGTTGCGCCTTGCTGTGCTGCTAACTCATCGCCGCAACCCTGAACTGGAGCCCGAGTTTAACTTGGAGAACCAACAAGATTCACTCACTCTTTCTATCCCATCACAATGGCTAGAAGAGAACCCGCTCACCAGCGCAGAACTCGAAATTGAAGCGAACCGCCAATCTGATTTAGGCTGGCCGCTTACAATTAATGCGAAATAACCATGGTAAAAGCCCAACACTTCAGGACGAGCTAAGAATAGTAAAAAAGCCCCGATGTTTACACATTGGGTTTTTTTTATTCGAAAAGTCTTTTTAAACAAATTCAGGATTGCTGAGCTTCACCGTTTGATGAACCAACCATTTTAAAGTTTGGATTTACTGCAGTAATTTTCTTCACCAAATAGTTCAGTAACACGCCATACATTGGAACAAACAGACCAAGGCTGATAATTAGCTTAAAGCTGTAGTCCACCATGGCGATCTCTTTCCAGTGCTGCGCCATAAAAGCATCAGGACTGTTATAAAAAGCAATCGTGAAGAAAGAAATAGTATCCAACGCATTGCCAATAATCGTCGAACACGTTGGCGCTACCCACCAGCTTTTCGTCTGACGTAGACGATTAAATACGTGAACATCTAAAATTTGCCCCAGCAAGTAAGCCATAAAGCTGGCAATCGCGATTCGAGCAACAAACAGATTGAACTCTGACAACGGTTGAAAGCCTTGGAATTGGCCGTGGAAAAATACCACTGACAAGAAGTACGATACCGCTAACGCTGGCAACATCACCAAAAATATAATCTTACGAGCAAGAGGCGCTCCGAAAATACGTACGGTTAAGTCTGTCGCCAAAAAGATAAATGGGAATGTAAAAGCACCCCAAGTCGTGTGCAAACCAAAGATGGTGAATGGGATTTGAACTAAATAGTTACTTGATGCAATGATGATCAAGTGGAATACAACTAAATAGCTTAGCGCTTTGCGCTGCTGCGCAGGTGTAAATTGACTCATGTTGTACCTTTTTACTTGGCTTGGGGTGAGGGAACCCAATCAGACACAATATCTATAAATGTGCCTACAATTATAAACGGCCGCCGATTATACATTAACCAATTGGAGCTGCAAGTTCGTTAGCCTATGACCTAAATACCTCGGCGCAATAATTGAGCGAGAAACTCCAACTCTTCTTGGCTATCAGAAACAGACAGCGCTTCAAACCACACAGCCTCGCTATAATGCTCTGCTTTTAAAAATAGCTGGCAATCTTCAAAGTCAATCAACCACGAATGCACATCAGCATCCGACTGCTTCTCAACAATAGTCGCAGACAATAGTGCAACCAGATACTCTCCCATTTTTGGAAAGCTGTCATAGTCAAACGAAGGCGTTTGCAGAATAATACGGCCTGTTTCCGGGATAAATTCCGCGAGGCCAAACTGATACTGAGAGTTATCCATAGTGGGTTAAATACTCCTGAATTGCATCTAAAAATGGGTCTGCATACTTTTCGAGCTTCACTTGCCCAACACCGTTCACCGCAAGCATCTCACCGTATGATGTAGGCAGTATCTCGGCCATATCAACCAAAGTCGCATCACTAAACACCACATACGGTGGCAAGCCGTCTTCATCGGCAATCGATTTACGCAGTTTTCTTAACAGCGCAAACAGTTTTTTATCGTAGTTCTTGCTGGATAGCTTATCTTGTTTAGTGGTTTTGGTTGCAGTATCTAACCTTGGTACGGCAAGTTCTATCTCCATGTCACCTCGTAGCAAAGGACGAGCTTCCTCGGTCAATTGCAGTGTAGAGTTTCGCGTGATGTTTTGACTCAGTAAGCCTTTGTGAATTAACTGGCGGAAAATACTCACCCAGTAATCGTGGCTATGCTCTTTACCTATTCCATAGGTAGACAGCTGATCATGGCGATTATCCCTGACGCGAATATTTTGCATGCCTCGCATGACTTCCACCACATAACCAATACCAAAGTTCTGACCGACTCGGTAGACACATGAAAGGGCTTTTTGCGCTTCAACCGTAGCATCAAAGCGCTTTGGCGGATCGAGGCAAATATCGCAGTTGCCACACGGTTTTTCACGGTATTCACCAAAGTAATTGAGGAGCACTTGTCTTCTACATGTTTGAGCCTGAGCAAAAGCGTCCATTGCGGTCAGCTTATGTGTTTCGACTCGCTTTTGATCGCTTTCTTCTTTTTCATCCAACATTCTTCTTAGCCAGTTAATGTCGGCTGGATCAAATAACATGAGCGCTTCAGCTGGCAAGCCGTCTCGGCCTGCCCTACCTGTTTCTTGGTAGTAAGATTCAATATTACGCGGAATGTCAAAGTGGACAACGAACCGAACGTTCGGTTTATTGATGCCCATACCAAAGGCAACGGTTGCCACGACAATTTGAATATCGTCTTTTTGGAACGCCTCCTGAACCAACTTGCGCTCTTCCACTTCCATTCCAGCGTGATAACCCGCGACTCGCAGGTGATTATTCTTTAGCTTCTCAGTGAGCATCTCGACTTTTTTACGGCTTCCACAATATATGATGCCGCATTGTCCTTTCTGAGTCGCGAGGTAGCGAACCACTTGGCTTACTGGCTTGTGCTTTTCTACTAGGCTATAGCGAATGTTCGCGCGATCAAAGCTGCCCAAGTGAGTAAAAGGTTCATCAAGTTGCAGTCGATGAATGATATCAGTGCGAGTTGCATCATCAGCCGTCGCGGTGAGTGCCATAACGGGTATATTAACAAAGCATTTTTTTAACTGTCCTAACGCTGCATACTCAGGACGAAAATCATGCCCCCACTGAGAGATGCAGTGCGCTTCATCAACAGCAATTAAGCTCAAAGGCAAATGGTGCAAGCGTTCGATGAAATCTGGCATTAGTACCCGCTCAGGTGAAACGTAAATGAGCTTTATATCTCCAGCGTGCATTCGGGCGTATATTTCAACAAGCTCTTGTCTGCTTAGCGTTGAGTTAATACATTCTGCTTTCACGCCACTGGCTTTGAGTTGGTCGACCTGATCTTTCATCAGGGAAATAAGCGGCGAAATAACTAAGGTAAGCCCTTCCATAATAAGTGCGGGCACTTGATAACACAGCGATTTACCACCACCTGTCGGCATAATCACCAAGCTATCTTTACCTGTGATGGCAGATTCAATCACATCACTTTGTCCGTCACGAAAAGTTTGATAACCGAATACATCTTCTAATATTGATTGCGGTGTTAGATAACCATCCGATGGTTGAGAAATAGCTAGTGAGGTCATGAACTCTCTCAGTGAATAACAGAAATAGAGAAGATAAGAAGAAGGCTTCGAGCACATTGTAGTAGGGATTCAGTGGGAATAAAACTGCAAATTACTAGGTGAATCTCGACAGCACTCGTATACTGCTCTCCCTGTCCATACCATCCCTTACAGGAAAAATGTGATGAACAACGACGAACAACAACGAGCTCGACAAGGTATACTTTACGCTATTGCGGGTTATACCATGTGGGGAATCGCGCCCATTTACTTCAAGGCTATCCAGCAGGTTTCGGCTCCAGAAATCTTATGCCATCGAGTCATTTGGTCATTTTTAATTCTTACTGTACTCGTTCACTTCAGTCGTAAATGGAAAAGTGTCAAAAATGTTCTCACCACGAAAAAGGCACTCTATATCGTCGGTTCATCGATCCTACTTGGAGTTAACTGGTTAATATTTATTTGGGCAATTAACTCTGACCATATGCTGGATGCCAGTTTAGGTTATTACATTAACCCGCTTTTAAATGTGTTACTTGGTATGGTCTTTCTTGGCGAGAGACTACGGAAACTGCAATGGTGCGCGGTGCTGCTTGCCGCTGTTGGAGTATTAATTCAGGTGGTTGCCTTTGGCCGCGCACCTGTTGTCGCTATAAGCCTTGCGTTTACATTTGGTTTCTATGCTTTGCTACGAAAGAAAGTCAGCTTGGAAGCACAAACCGGGATGTTCATTGAGATGCTGATGCTACTGCCATTTGCCGCCATCTACATGCTAGGCTTTGCCGATACTGCCACTTCAAATATGTTGGATAACACAACAACACTGAATATCTTGCTGGTATCTGCAGGCATCGTTACAACTTTGCCTTTCTTATCTTTTAATGCTGCAGCGACACGCCTGAAATTATCTACGCTTGGCTTCTTCCAGTATATCGGACCTAGTTTTATGTTTTTGCTTGCCGTACTGGTTTATGGCGAAACCTTTACCCTTGCTAAAGCCATTACCTTTGCCTTTATCTGGAGCGCTTTGGTGATATTTAGTTTCGATGGCATTCGATTTAGCAAAAAGAAAAAAGCGGCCACACAGTCGTAAATATACAAGACAACGGTTTGTACAAAAGGTAAGCTTGGCGATAATTCAACCAGCTTACCTTTTTTAATGGCCGATGATATCCAATATCACTCCACCGAATTTGAAGCTATTAATCTGATTGAAGCCAGCTACAAACAGTTTTCGTTTCAGCGGCATTATCATTTGGATTTTCATATAGGTCTGATCACAGGTGGACAACAAGTCTTTCAGCACAATGGCAAGAGTCATCGTGTTGGCTCTGGACAACTTGTGATTATGCCTCCCGATGAAATTCATGATGGTCAATCGTGGCAAGACTCTGGCTATGATGTACAAGTGTTTGCGATTAAACCGGACTGGTTAAGTCAAATGGCTGAGGTGACCACCTCTGATTCGCTAATCAATTTTCAGCAACTAATCGTCTCAGACCGCGATATATTCTCCGAGCTCAGTCAGCTTCATCATACCTTAAAGCGTCAAGACATTAGCCAGCTTGCTATGGATTGTGCGCCATACGAAGGCTTTCACCAACTGTTTAATCGCTATGGTTCACTTGGAAAACAAGATGAGGTGCGCCTTGGAAAACAACACATTGGCAGACTAAAAGAGTATCTGATAGAGAATCTAGATCAAGCCATTCGTTTGGAAGATCTCTCCACAATGTGTCAGCTGAGCGAAACACAGTTTCAGCGCCGATTTAAAGCCCAAATGGGTCTCACTCCATACGCATGGCTAAGCCGCCTCAGGTTAGAGAAAAGCTTACAGCTACTAAAGTCTGGCATAAACGGTACTGATGTTGCCTTGCAAGTAGGTTTTTACGACCAAGCCCATTTCACCAAAGCATTTAAGTCCAGCTTTGGTATTACTCCCTCACAGGTCTCCACTCGTAACTAGCACCAACTAAGCAGGTGTCGATAATTTACAATCATCTCGATTCAATTCATGGCATTTTTACGCTAAATACGAACTTTAGGGAAAATTTCAATGAATGAAGCGGCCATACTGCTGACACTGGCAGGCGTACACTTTGTCGCACTGATGAGCCCGGGACCTGATTTTGCTTTAGTGGTGCAAAATGCCACTAAGTATGGCAGGCAAACCGGCCTTTATATCGCGCTAGGACTGTCCTTCGGCATCTTAACTCAATCACTGCTTAGCATTACAGGCATCAGTTATCTGGTGCATGACCACCCACTCTTATTTGCCATATTGCAGTTCGCTGGGGGTAGCTATCTACTCTATTTGGGATATGGTGCACTCAAAGCCATTATTACAAAACTCGTCCGCAGAGACACAAACCAGCAAACCTCAACTAAATCTTCAGTTGTTCTAAACAACAAACGCCAAGCTTTTTCAAAAGGGTTTGCAACCAACATCCTTAACCCAAAGGCGTTGGTATTCTTTGTTAGCTTAATGTCGACGTTGGTACCTGCGAGCATGCCCGCTTCTGGAAAAGCTTTGGCAGTGCTGATTCTATGGAGTTTATCACTTTTTTGGTTCGCTTTTCTTGCTTGGACACTCTCAACAGAAAGACTACAAAAGCGCTTAACCACCATGGGAACCTACATTGACACCCTATGTGGCATTATTTTCACTGCAATTGGAATTTATATCCTGCACGAATCTTTGTTACCTATATTTCATTGATTTATAAGATCAACGCAACAAAAACATAACCTTTAGATGGCTATCACGCCCGCAGCCTGACAATCTTCTTGCTTCGCATTCACAAGGAGAGCTCAATGCTGCGGTCGTTAACTTCCACTCTTACAATAAGCTTATTGCTGTCATCACCTTTCACTCAAGCACAACAAGTCACCGACTCTATTGCACCAGAGCAAAGTAGCGGATTAGAGCAAAAGCAACTAGTTACGGCAAAAGATTGGATGGTCACTGCCGCAAACCCATTAGCCACCCAAGCCGGGGCAGATATCCTAGCTCAAGGTGGTAACGCTGTTGATGCCATGGTTGCGGTGCAACTGATGCTAGGTTTAGTAGAACCTCAATCTTCAGGTATTGGCGGCGGAGCGTTTCTGGTTTATTGGGACGCCAAAAAGCAGGCGCTAACTACATTCGATGGCCGAGAAACCGCTCCAATAAATGCAACTCCTGAACTGTTCTTGGATAAAAAAGGCGAGCCCCTTTCTTTTTATGATGCGGTAGTGGGTGGACGCTCGGTTGCCACGCCGGGGACAGTCATGTTGCTATGGCAAGTCCACGAACGCTATGGAAAACTAGATTGGAAGAAACTAATTGAACCCGTTATTTCTCTTGCTGAAAAAGGGTTTGTCATCAGCCCAAGGCTTGCTAGCTCTATCTCTCATGACGCAAGTCGTCTCAACCGATACAAAGAAGCTAGAGATTACTTCTTTGACAAAGATGGCAAACCAAAACAAGCCGGAACTGTGCTAAAGAACTCAGCGTACGCAGCGACTTTAAAGAAGATTGCTAAACACGGCGCTTCAGCTTTCTATCATGGCGATATCGCTAAACATATCGTCAGCACAGTCAATAATGCACCAAGTAATCCTGGCGTTTTATCTATAAAAGATCTGCACAATTATCAAATTAAGCAAAGAGAGCCAATCTGCTCACCCTACCAAAGCTACCAAATATGCGGAATGGGACCACCGAGCTCCGGCGCTCTCACTGTTGGGCAAATCTTATCAATAAGTGAGCATTTCGATCTCAAGTCTTGGGGGCCAAATAACGTAAAATCTTGGCAGGTTATAGCTGATGCTTCTCGCCTTGCGTTTGCAGATAGAGGAATGTATATCGCCGATCAAGACTTTGTTCCTATGCCAACTCAGGGTCTACTGAATCAAGCATACTTAAAAGATCGTGCAAAGCTGATTAACCTAGATAAAGCCCTCCAAACCGTTTCTGCAGGCTCCCCTCCTTGGGACTATGCTCACAAGCAAAGTACAGATGAATCGATAGAGCTGCCTTCAACCAGTCACTTCAACATTGTCGACAGACAAGGCAATGTCGTCTCAATGACCACAACCATCGAAAATTCATTTGGCTCTCGATTAATGGTCGGTGGCTTCTTGCTCAACAATGAGTTGACCGACTTTTCTTTCCGTACACATCAAGGTGACAGGCCGATTGCCAATCGCATTGAACCAGGCAAACGTCCTCGCTCTTCAATGGCACCGACAATCATTCTAAAAGACGGGAAACCATATATAGCTATTGGCTCTCCCGGTGGCAGCCGGATTATTGGCTACGTAGCTCAGGCGATTATTGCTCATGTTCAATGGGGAATGGATATTCAGCAAGCAATCGACCTCCCACATATCCTAAGCCGCTTCAATGATGTAGAGATCGAACAGAATTCATCAGCCGTGCAGATGCAAAGCGCACTTTCTAAGCTGGGATACCAAACCAAAGTCGGCGATCTCAACTCTGGACTGCATGCCATCCGCATTTTACCCAATCAATTACAAGGTGCTGCAGACCCAAGACGTGAGGGAGTCGCTATTGGGCAGTAAGGAGTGGATCGTCGATCCACTCCAAGACTTGTGAGAGATCTCTTACAAAGAAGTAAGTAATTGCAGTTTTCGAGCTAGGGAAAAGGAGCGAGAAAAACCCTAAGATATTGATTTACCTAAAAAGAAATAAGACGCACGCATTGTATACAAGAGGAAAATGATTGCGTTGCATTGATGATAAATTAGATCTCAGTAATATTGAATGTGTCGGACGGATACTGACATGGAAAAGCTTCTAAGGACTTAGAACACTTCGGGATGAAGGGTAGATTACTGAGGATTAGTAATCGGAAAGGATTCAATTAGTAACTAGGAAGGTTACTAACTAAGGATAGCAGGACACCTCTGGATGAGGCAGGATTCACATCAGGATGATGTAACGGACATCGCTAAGGATTTAGTGACAAAGCTAGCAAGGATAAGTTAGCTGACCAAGGCAGGTAAACGGACACCGCTAGGAAGGCGATGAAACGGAAAAAACTGAACGGAAATCAGTATAAATTATCAAGGATTTGATGCATGGAGCACCTTTAAGTAGCCGGATTGCTGCACTTTAAGACTTGTGACCCCGATGAGCGTAAGCTCTCGGGGTTTTTCTTTATTTCTCGTTATACATCCGATCAAAGTTTTTTGGATTCCAGCCAACCATAACTCGGTCGCCAATTTTCAGTACTGGCAAGGATCTGGCACCCATTGCATCGAGCTCTTTTCTGCCCCTCTGCATTTTTGCGTTAGTTAAACGATATTTGATACCTTTAGAATCGAGGTAACGCTGAGCATCCTTACAATGAGGACACTTATCTTTGATATATAAAACTACTCTTTTCATTGTGTCTCTCTACAATTTTTCTAAACGAGCATAAGCCGTCACCAACCATTTAATACCTTCACCATTGAAAGCAACCTGTACGCGGCTTTGTGGGCCACTGCCTTCAAAGTTAATAATGGTACCCTCACCAAACTTCGGATGGTTAACTCGAGAACCTAAGCTAAAGCCCGTCTCATTGAAGTTTTCTTTCACGCTGGTTTGGCTAAATCGACCACTACTTGCGGGACGGCTAACTTGAGCCTTCATACGAACTTCATCTAAGCATTTTTCCGGTAGCTCCCGAATAAACCGCGATGGCTTATGGTACTTATCTTGTCCCCACAAGCGGCGCATCTCCGCATAAGTGATGTAGAGCTTTTCCATTGCCCTAGTCATGCCTACATAACACAGACGTCGCTCTTCTTCGATTCGTCCGGCTTCTTCAGCAGACATTTGGCTTGGGAACATCCCTTCTTCTACACCCACCATAAAAACAAGTGGAAACTCCAACCCTTTAGCACTGTGCAAAGTCATGAGCTGCACCGCATCTTCAAATTCGTCCGCTTGGCCTTCTCCAGATTCCAAAGCTGCATGAGTCAAGAAAGCCGTGAGTATCGGCATATCTTCCGCTTCTTCTGGTGCTTCAAATTGTCGAGTCGCAGTCACAAGCTCAGCTAAGTTTTCAATGCGAGCCTTCGACTTCTCGCCTTTCTCTTGCTCGTACATAGCGAACAAGCCCGAGAAGTTAATCACATGGTCGGTTTGCTTGTGTAATGGCATCTCTGCAGTGTCGTCTTCGAGTGCGTTGATGAGTTCTACAAAGCGACTTAGCGCACCAGCCGCTCGACCAGCAAGGACCTTTTCTTCAAGCATAGCAACACAGGCATCCCACATCGTTGCACCACGATCTCGGGCTGCAAAACGAATGGTTTCAAGGGTCTTCTCGCCTAAGCCACGTGTCGGCGTGTTCACCACACGCTCAAAAGCAGCGTCGTCATTGCGGTTGGCGATCAGCCTCAAATAGCCTAGTGCATCTTTAATTTCCTGACGTTCGAAGAATCGCATACCGCCATAAATTCTATATGGCAACGCAGACTGAATTAACGCCTCTTCCAATACACGAGATTGGGCGTTACTACGGTATAAAATGGCGCTATCGCTTAGTGAGCCACCCTTCTCTTGCCACTCTTTTATTTTTCCTACAGTAAAGCGAGCTTCATCTAGCTCGTTGTATGCAGAATATACCGAGATAGCTTCTCCTTCGTTTCCATCGGTCCACAACTCTTTACCCATACGCTCTGTGTTATTGGCAATCAGTGTGTTGGAGGCTTCCAAAATTGTCTTAGTCGAGCGGTAATTTTGCTCTAGTCGAATGGTATTAACGCTTGGAAACTCTAGGCTAAACTTCTCGATATTCTCAATTTTTGCCCCACGCCAGCCATAAATTGACTGGTCATCATCACCAACAATCATCACGTGTGTTTCTGGACCCGCCATCAACCTTAGCCACGCGTACTGAATATTGTTGGTATCTTGAAACTCATCCACTAATACGTGCTTGAAGCGAGCTTGATAGTGCTCGCGAATGTGCTTTTTCTCACGCAGTAACTCTAAACAACGCAACAGAATCTCGGCAAAATCGACCAACCCAGCTCTGTCACACGCTTCTTGGTAGGCGCTATATATTTGCAAGTAAGTTTTCGCAACTGGATCGTGATAGCAATCGATGTGGCTAGGTCTTAGGCCTTCATCCTTTTTACCATTAATCCACCATGCCGCTTGCTTAGCTGGCCACTGCTTTTCATCTAGGTTCTGTGCCTTGATGATACGTCGCAGCAAGCGATATTGATCTTCCGAGTCGAGGATCTGAAATTCTTCACTCAAATTTGCATCTAGGTAATGTGCGCGCAAAATGCGATGGCAAATTCCATGAAACGTTCCGTTCCACATTCCTGACGCATTGCCCATCATGAGCTCTTCAATCCGTCCGCGCATTTCTGCTGCTGCCTTGTTGGTAAAGGTGACAGACATAACCGAGAATGGAGAAGCTTGTTCTACCGATAATAGCCAAGCAATACGGTGCACCAATACTCGTGTTTTACCACTACCGGCACCGGCTAAAATTAGCAAATTTTCAAGAGGTGCTGCGACGGCTTCACGCTGCTTGTCGTTAAGGCCATCAAGTAGTAATGAGGGATCGATCATGAGAAGGCTACTGGTTATTTATACATAAAAGCCGATTATAGCCTAAACAATAGCGACTCAAAACAACAAAAAATGAACAAAAGTAATGCAATAAAATCAGCCTATTGATTTACCAATCACATAAAAATCCAATAAATAATAAATTTTATGAAAGTTTTTTTGGCGATTTTCTATCCTTTAATTTAAGCAAGCCGACGAACTTGGCCTGCGAAATAAAATCAAGGATCAACTTCTGAGGAAATTACAATGAAAAAGTCTAATCTTGCTGTTACTGCTGCGGTTACAGGTCTAGTTGCTTTAGGTGGCACATTACTCACAGCAGCACCAGCGCTAGCGGCCGAAAAAGAAAAATGCTATGGAGTAGCAAAAGCGGGCAAAAACGACTGTGCAACTAAAACAAGCTCTTGTGCAGGTACTGCAAAAGCTGACAACCAAAAAGACGCCTTTGTCGTCGTGCCTAAAGGCCTATGTGGCAAACTCGCTGGCGGTAGCACTAGCTCCTCTTAAGCATCTAACCCAGTCTCAACGTGTGTTGTTCTCAACCAGCACACTTTGAGGCCTCTTAGAAAAGGAAGTAAACGTGGTACCCACATCTTTTCACGAAAAAGTTGGCGTCGGGCTAAGAACGCCACACCTAGAGCACTTCATATCTGAAGATACACCTATACAGTGGCTCGAAATCCATAGCGAAAACTACTTTCAGCCCAATTCTGCAATGCGTCATTCGCTTCGAAAGTTACTCACTAAATATCCAATTAGTTGTCATGGCATTGGTTTGTCACTTGGTAGTGCAGAGAGAGTGAACCCTGAACATTTAAAACAGTTGAATGCACTCATTTCGGAAGTGCAGCCCATATTTGTGTCGGATCATTTAAGTTGGAGTCAAACCGGCGGACACTACTTTAATGACTTGTTACCGCTTCCTTACACAGAAGAAGCACTAGACTGTTTTTGCCGGAATGTTTTAGAGGTGCAGGAGAGCATTCAACGGCCGATGTTGATTGAAAACCCTTCTAGTTACCTCGCCTTTAAACATTCCACTATTCCGGAGTGGGAATTTCTTACTGAGGTACAAGCTCGCACAGAATGCCGATTGCTACTCGACTTTAACAATGTCTATGTTTCTGCTTTCAATCATAAGTTTGACCCACAAACCTATATTGAATCCATTCCTCACAATGCTGTTGATGAAATTCACTTGGCAGGGTTTACGATAAAACAGCTTGAACAAGGAGAAATTTGGATTGATACCCATAGCCGTCCAGTATGCGATGAAGTGTGGCAACTCTATCACAAATGGATCTCAAAGCATGGTGCAACACATACTCTCATTGAGTGGGATTTAGATATTCCCCATATCAGTGTGCTTATGCATGAGGCGCAGCTTGCCAGTGAAAAACTTTATCAGCTAGACAAACAGACAAGTAACCAGCAGAGGCAAGCATAATGAGCCTTTCACTTTCTGAACTACAAACACGCTTTGCTCAGGCGTTGCATTATCAGGCCAACGGTAACGAGTGTGATATCGTCGATGATGAATTTAGCGCGGAAGAGCGCATGCAGATTTATCGCAATAACTTTGTAATTAGCCTCAGCGAAGTGCTGCAAGCTACCTACCCAATGGTGTATGAGCTGGTCGGTGAAGAATGCTTTACGCAACTGGCTAGGCAATACGTTCTGACACACCCTCTTGAACACGGCGATGTTACTTACTATGGCGATGGCTTTGCGGATGTTTTCCAACAGTTCCCCAATGTTATCAACTCAGCACCCTACTTGGCCGACGTTGCTCAATTTGAGTGGCAAATAGACCTGTCTAACCAACGTTATGGGCGAGCAGAAGAACAACCGACCTTAATGCCGCTAGCCCAACTTAGTGAGGTAGAAGAGGCCCAGCAAGGCAACCTATTATTGGTTCCATTTGCAGATGTCGTTGCGTTTAAATCTAAATCTGCTGTGTTCTCTTTACAGCAGGCAATAAAAAGTGGCGATTTTGAAAGCCTAGACATCAATCAACCTGAATGGGGAGTGATAAAGACACTGCCTAATGGCGCAGCTTGGTGCAGCCCAGTAGCGAAAGAGCAAATAGAGCTATTAGATCAACTACACTATAGAAAAAGCCTATCTGAAATCGAGCCTCATTTATTGAGCCAACTGCAGTCATTGATTGAGCTAAACCTAGTTGAAGGCTTTACTTTAGTCGCTACTTGATAAGGATGGTTGTATGTCTAATTCAATCAAAAATACGATTCACTTCTATGACTGCATTGTTGAAAGAACTCAATACTACTTTGTGCCCGTTTTCTTACTATTCCTTCGTTTTTGGGTCGCAGAGGTATTTTTCACTTCGGGCCTGATCAAAATTCAAAACTGGGATAGCACCCTATATTTGTTTGAATTGGAATATCAAGTTCCCATCCTACATTGGGAGCTAGCCGCGTATTTTGGTACTGCCGCAGAGCTTATTCTGCCTGTATTTTTGTTGTTTGGCATACTCACTAGGCCCATGGCTTTGGTACTGTTTGTTTTCAACATCATCGCCGTAGTGTCCTACCCATTATTATGGGAGCAAGGCTTCTTCGATCATCAGCTATGGGGGCTAATGATCTTAATCGTTATTGTGTGGGGCCCTGGCCCACTATCCGTCGATAAATTTGTTAAACAAAAGCTGGCTGGCGATAAAGATTAATCTTCATACATAACCATAGAGCACAAGTAACCGTACAGAATAAAAAAACGGGGCTTCCAACTTTGGAAGCCCCGTTCTATTTCGTCTAATAACTTTACGCTTAACCTAAATAACTTTATGCGCTGATGCCTGAGTGTCTTAACAAAGCATCGATTTGTGGCTCGCGGCCTCTAAAGCGTTTAAACAACTCCATTGGCTCTTCACTACCACCCATTTCCAAGATGTTATTTAAGAAGCTCTTACCGGTTTCTTTGTTGAAGATACCTTCTTCTTCAAACTTAGAATACGCATCTGAAGAGAGCACTTCTGCCCATAAGTAGCTGTAATAGCCTGCGCTATAACCGCCCGCAAAAATATGGCTGAAGCTGTGTGAGAAACGGTTCCACTCCAAGCTTGGTAATACCGCAACTTTCGATTTCACCTCTGCCAATGTTTCCAGTACTTTTGGCCCTACTTCTGGGTCGAATTCTGTGTGCAGCGTGAAATCAAATAAGCCAAACTCTAGCTGACGCAGAATAAACATCGCCGACTGGAAGTTTTTCGCTGCTAGCATTTTATCGAGCATTTCTTTAGGCAATGGTTCACCCGTTTCATAGTGGCCAGAAATGAACGATAGGGCCTCTTCTTCCCAGCACCAGTTCTCTAGGAATTGGCTTGGCAATTCAACCGCATCCCAAGGAACACCATTAATACCAGCTACGGCGCCAGTTTCGATCTGGGTTAGCATATGATGGATTCCATGACCGAACTCGTGGAATAACGTCACTACTTCGTTGTGTGTGAACAGTGCTGGTTTGTCACCTACTGGCTTATTGAAGTTACAGGTTAAGTAAGCCACTGGTGTTTGCAACGAGCCATCCAATGTTGTCCTACGACCACGACAATCGTCCATCCAAGCGCCACCACGCTTATGCTCGCGAGCATACAGATCTAGATAAAAACTGCCACGATGCTCACCGCTGCTGTCGGTAATGTCGAAAAAGCGCACTGACTCATGCCAAGTATCAATGCCGTTGCGCTCAGTCACCGTCATACCAAAGACACGATTCACTACCTCAAACAGCCCTTTCACCACCTTATCTTCTGGGAAATAAGGGCGCAGTTCTTCATCTGAAATTTGAAACAAGTGCTGCTTCTGTTTTTCGCTGTAGTAGGCAATATCCCACAGCTCCAATGTATCGACGCCAAACTCGCTACTAGCAAACTGACGCAGCTGCTCTACTTCTCTTTCACCCTGGGGCTTAGCCTTCACTGCCAAGTCATTTAAAAATGACATCACTTGAGAAGGGTTCTCAGCCATTTTGGTTGCCAGTGACTTTTCACTGTAAGAAGTAAAACCAAGCATACGAGCAATTTCATGACGAAGCTTCAGCTGCTCTGCAATGATTTCTGTATTGTCCCACTTGCCCGCTGTTGGGCCGCGATCTGAAGCGCGAGTAACATAGGCTTCATAAAGCTCCTTACGTAGCTCTTGATTATCGCAATATGTCATTACTGGCAAATAAGATGGAATGTCTAATGTCAGCAAGTAACCATCTAGCTCTTTTGCTTCGGCTGCCGCTTTTGCAGCATCTAGGGCTGATTCAGGCATGCCTTCCAGTTGAGACTTGTCAGTTACATGTTTGCTCCATCCCATAGTGGCATCGAGCACGTTATTAGAAAACTGGGAGCCAAGCTCAGACATACGTTTGCTGATCTCACCATAGCGATGCTGTTCATCGGCTGGCAAGCCAATACCAGAAAGCTCGAAGTCTCGAAGTGAGTCTGTGATGGCTTTCTTTTGAGCTTGGCTTAGTGTTGCAAAATCTTCGCTTGCTTTGATGGCCTTATAGGCTTCAAACAGGCCTTTATGTTGCCCAACCCAAGTACCATATTCAGAAAGTAAAGGCAGGCAGCTTTCGTATGCTTCACGCAGCTCATCACTATTCACTACCGAATTCATGTGGCTCACTGGTGACCATAGACGGCTCAGCGTATCGTCCACCTCTTCGATTGGCGCAACTAAGTTATCCCAAGTTGGATTCGAGTTGTCTTGTAAAGCTTGTTCGATCTTAGCTCGACAGTCTGCAATTGCTGATTCAACGGCAGGTTTAACGTGTTCAGGTTTAATTTCCGAAAAAGGAGGCAGATCGGTGAAATCAAGAAGCGGGTTCGACATAAAGCGTTCCTTCTAGCTGGTACAAGCGGGAGAAAATTGAATATAACTAGTTAATATAGGTAACTTAGCTCAATTTCAATCCCACCCTAGGACTTACAATAAATAACTGTGGTTGATCTCGTATGGTGGCAAAGCCGGGCTATGGGTTTTTGCTTCATACATAGAATGCTTAGAGACAACGCAAGCTAAGCCTTCAAAATTTTGTACTGAAGTTAATTACGACGATACCAGGCAGAAGAACACCAAATGCAATTGCTGTACTATGGGAAAAAGAATATTCAAAATAGTGATTTATATAAGGAGCAAACCCAACCCCGGTGACTTTTTTGACTTTAGAATATACCCCCTCATCACCACACGATGAAAAATCATCAAAGAAGAACTCTCCTGCATATAAGTAACTTCCCTTGAATCTCCAGCCGTTATTGAAGTTAGCCCATACATAATCTAACCCAGTGGCGAAACAGCGATTATCCTGACTGTTTTTAAAGGTTCCGACCAAGAAATTATGCCTTGGCGTTAAGTCATATCCGATAGAGAAAAATTGATTCCCAAAGTGCTCAGTTCCATCATAATCAGGATCATATGCATGATAGACATAAGAAAGATATTTGATTTCAAATCGATTTATTTGGCTTGCAAAGGCAAAAGAAGGAGAAACAAATGAAATGAAACACAATATAAAAATAAAGCGAGCCATAGTTCCACAAAATCCTTGTAGATTAAATCCTTATCACTACATAGCTCCAATCTACATCACCTCGGATGTACATTTCAAAGTAGTTGCAAAAACACTCTTAATTCTGGGAGGTGTGTGAAGTAATTAGCGATTTCTAGCGGTAACCCCTACTCTATGCGCACTCTCTTTTCTTTCACTTCATTGATAAATGTGGCGACGATAACACCGTTAGTTTGGTGATAAGTCGTTTGGGTATATAATGCCTGCAATTCCACCAGTACACGCTAACGCTAGCGTTATGAGAGATAACATTGCTGAGCTATCGACACAGTTTTCACGCAGGCAACCACGCTGATGTAATCAAGCACATTGTACAAAGCTTGATTCTTTCTTCGTTGCAGCAAAAAGACAAACCTTTTGTATATCACGACACTCATTCTGGCGTTGGCCGCTATGACCTCACTCATGAGTGGTCAGAAAAAACAGGTGAATATAAGCTTGGTATTGGCCGTTTGTGGGATGCTGCTGACACACCTCAGGAAATAGAAAGTTATCTTGATGCAATCAAGAATTTGAATGAAGGTGAAGATCTGCAATATTACCCAGGCTCGCCAAGAGTCGCGCGCGCTCACCTTCGCAAGCAAGACCGTATGGTGCTAACCGAATTGCACCCAAGCGACTACCCTCTGTTACAGCAGGAGTTCCATCGCGATAGACAAGTCTCAATATTCAAAGAGGATGGGTTCCAGCGTTTGAAGGCAAGCCTACCACCAAAAGAGCGACGTGGTTTAGTGCTCATTGATCCACCTTACGAGTTAGCAAAAGAATATCGCGATGTGGTACAAGCCATCTATCAGGCCCATAAACGCTGGGCAACTGGGATTTATGCTATTTGGTATCCTGTGGTGAATCGCTGCGATATTGACGATATGATTGAGTCAATAAAAGGGCTTGGTATTCGCAAAATCCTACAAATTGAACTGGGCGTGACACCCGACACCAACGAGCGTGGTATGACCGCATCCGGTATGATTGTGATTAACCCTCCATGGAAGCTGGAGCAGCAGATGAAAACACTGCTACCATTTCTGAAAAGCACAATAGCGCCTGCGACTGGGCATTACACATTAGACTGGGTTGTACCAGAGTAATTCGCCCCAATCTAACTATAAGTACAACAACGATTATGGAGACAGTAATTTTGGACACAGCAACGGCAACGCATTTTGATTATATATGTATTGGTGGTGGCTCAGGCGGTATTGCGTCTGCAAACCGAGCAGCAATGTACGGCGCAAAAGTTGCCCTGATCGAAGCACAAGATCTTGGTGGAACCTGCGTAAACGTAGGTTGTGTACCAAAGAAAGTGATGTGGCATGGCGCTCAAGTGGCTGAAGCAATGAATTTGTACGCTGCAGACTATGGCTTCGATGTAGATGTTAAAGGCTTTGACTGGAGTAAGCTGGTTGAAAGTCGCCAAGCATATATCGGCCGTATCCACCAGTCTTACGATCGCGTACTAGGTAACAACAAAGTCAACGTGATTAAAGGCTTTGCTAAGTTTGTTGATGCTAAAACCGTAGAAGTAAACGGCCAGCATTACACTGCTGATCATATCCTGATTGCCGTTGGCGGTCGTCCTACAATTCCAAATGTACCAGGCGCTGAATACGGTATCGACTCCAATGGCTTCTTCGACCTTGAAGAACAACCAAAACGTGTTGCGGTTATTGGAGCAGGTTATATCGCTGTAGAGATCGCTGGCGTGCTCAACGCACTTGGCAGTGAAACACACCTTTTCGTTCGTAAGCAGTCTCCACTTCGTAGCTTCGATCCAACAATCGTCGAAACACTCACCGAAGTCATGAATGCCGAAGGCCCAACCCTTCATACCCATTCTGTGCCAAAAGAAGTGGTAAAAGAAGCAGATGGTAGCCTAACGCTGCACCTAGAAAACGGCAACAGCCACAATGTTGATGCCCTAATTTGGGCTATCGGCCGTCACCCAGCGACAGACGCAATTAACTTGAATGTTACGGGCGTTGAAACGAATGATCGCGGCTATATCAAAGTTGATGAGTACCAGCAAACAAACGTAGACGGTATTTACTGTGTTGGTGACATTATGGAAGGCGGCATTGAGCTAACACCCGTCGCTGTAAAAGCTGGTCGTCAACTGTCCGAGCGTTTGTTCAATAACAAACCAGAAGCAAAAATGGACTACGACTTAGTCCCAACAGTGGTATTCAGCCATCCACCAATTGGCACCATTGGTCTAACTGAACCAGAAGCGATTGAAAAATTCGGCGAAGAGAATGTGAAGGTTTACTCGTCTGGCTTTACTGCGATGTACACAGCTGTAACTCAACACCGTCAGCCATGCAAAATGAAATTAATTTGCGCAGGTGATGACGAGAAAGTGGTTGGATTACACGGTATCGGTTTTGCTGTTGATGAAATGATCCAAGGCTTTGGCGTCGCAATGAAGATGGGCGCAACAAAAGCAGACTTCGATTCAGTAGTAGCAATCCACCCTACTGGCTCAGAAGAATTTGTTACAATGAGGTAGGTTATTGATTTATATCTGCTTTACCTGTCTCATGGTAAAGCAGATATATTCAAACCTAATCAAACCATTCTCTTAAGCGTGTCATCTTTGACAATATGATGGTGGTAGATTGCAGCTAGTGCATGAATACCAATCAAAAAATAGCCTGCATTAGCGATATACTCGTGAACTACCTTAATGTCTGAATATAAGGCTTTATTTGGGTTAGATAACGCCGATATGTGAATACCAAGAAAATCCCACTGTTTACCACCAATTATCATCCCCACTACGCCTAGAACGGGCAACGAGAAAAAGCACAAATAGAGGATTTTGTGCATCCATGAAGCAAGCGTTTGCTGCCATTGAGGTGGCTCCGGGTTAATGTTAGGCAATTCGTGTTTGTTGTAGAGATAGATACGAACAGCCATCACAACAAATACCAACACACCTGCATTGAAGTGAATTAACTTAAAGTCGTTATGCCATGCGTTCGACTTTGGGATAAAGCCTTTCAATTCAATAACTGCGTAAGTCACTGCAATTAGGAATAAACTTAGCCAGTGGAAAGTAATTTGTTGTCTAGAATATCGCTGCATAAGATAAGTCGTTATTTAGTTTCAATAAGAAGAATAAAGGGGCTCGGAGCACATTTATTATGCAATCAGGCCAAGATAAAAGAGGTGGGAATGATAATGATTATCAGGTTGCTTGTCGAGAGGTGTTCGGGGTGACTTATCCGCTTGCTCATAGAAAGAAGCTGCCAGAATGTGGCAGCTTCAAGTAGGATTTTCTGTTTTACCTTCCAGCAATCAGATTAATGCGCAAGCTCGCCTTCAAGTTTTGAGTTTGCTTTATGTTTTGTAAACAAGCCAAGAGCAAGGCAAGCAACAAAGACTACGACATACAGTGCATCTGCCGTCATCAGTGCAGCGTGAACGCCTGACGATTTCACAATCGGGCTTGAGACTACGAAAGTTAACATCGTGCCTGTGGTACCGCAGGTTAAAACAAAGTTGACCAGCTTTGGAGAAGCCACTTTGGTTTGTTGAGAAGCCAGAGTAATAATTGTGGTGTAGATTGCGCTAGAAACAAACCCTAGAGCGATAATCCAGTAACCTAAGTGAGCGACTTCAGACGCGGTGTTAAACATGTACATAAACACGGTAGCCAGCAGCGATAGCACCAATACGAGCTTGTGCATGTCGACGAAACGCAATACTAGAGTTAGCACCCACATACCAATCATGTATGACATCCAGAAACGTGCAACCATAGTGCCTGCTTCTTCAACACTCATTTCAAACGTTTTTTGCACATACTGTGGCACCCAAGAGATGAAGACTAGCTGGCCAAGAATGTAGCAAAGCGCTGCAATCGCAAGGATATAAACACCTACTCCCCACTTTTCGCTGCTTGTTTTCTCAGTAGAGTTAGCTTGCTTGCCTAGCTGCGGGAACTCAGAAATCCAAGTTAGAACAAAGATCGCGACATAAATGAGGCCAATCACAGCATATACCCAGTACCACGGTGCATGCTTACCTAACATGTAACCTGCGATAGCTGGCAATATCATGCTCGCCATACTAAAGAATGAGTCCGTGAACAGCAGCCTCGAACCACGCTGACGACCATCGTAAAGACGAGTGATAAGGAACGTACCAATCGACATGGTGATACCACCCATCACGCCTAATACAAACATGCACAGCGAGAACACCATCAAGCTATGAGTTAGCATTAATGCAATGATCATTAAAATCATCAGCAAAAAGCCAAAGTTTAGCTGGCGTTTGAGCGGAATGATTTCCATTAACCAAGCATTGAGGAAAATCGCAACTAACATCCCTCCATTAAGGAATGTAAACGTGTTGCTCATGCTTGAAACAGGAATAGAGAAAAAGTTTGCTACAGGCTCCATCACTATACCCGTTACGGCAACTAGCGCACCAACGAGGGCATAAGACAAGAAGCTTATCCATGTAAGCTGAATTCGGTTTCGGTTATTCATATAGACACCTGCAAGTAAGGTAGAGTCGAATTATTTCACTAAGAACCACATTACGTAGCCCTATGGGTTAGTCAGACTTATTTGTATTTTTTATTGTTTTATATCAACAACTTATAATCAAGTTGACCTGAAATGCTTGGGAGGAATTCTATTTAACGTAATATGACACACATGTGACAGATATCTCATTAAGACTGAAATATGGATATAAATTTTTGTTAATAACTGATTCTGTTTATTTAGCTTCGTGCTGACGGCCAATTCGTGGCGCAATAACGAAAATAGAGTGGTGCTATTGGCTTATATGAGCAATTTGAAAAAGGGAAAATTAGAAAGTAGCAGGCAAAAAAAGACCCGCTATTGGGTAGCGGGCTAAATATAAATATCGAATACCCGTTGAAGAGGCGGGTAAAGTCAGTTGGCTATGTTCAACACTCTTAGGCTATACAAGAGCGTTGAAGTGAAGTCATTCAAACAGCGTATGAATAACTTCAGAGCGCACATTAACACATCAAGTATTAAAAAAAAATACTTTTTAATTTGTGTTGTATTAAAAAACAATTCTCCTGCTGTAAAAAGTACGATTTTCAGCTACAATTCGTCTGTTGCATGGAACACATTCAACTCAATAATGTCACTACAACTCAATAGATAGATCCCTACAATGAATACTGAAACTGTCGGCGATAGAATAAAAGAAGCGCTCTTTATGAGAGGAATGAGTCAAGCCGATTTGTGCCATAAATCTGGCATTGAACGGGGACACATTAGCAACATAACAACAGGCCGGATCAAGTATCCCCGCAAACACATAGGGAAAATTGCCGAAGCGTTAGATGTCTCGGAAAACTGGCTACTAACAGGCCAAGGGCAAACTAATACTCACCAATACAACTATCCGATTTTAGCTTTGGTCGATCTCAATTTGACTGAAGTTGGTGTTTGGAATACCGATTTAAATATCTCTGAAGATCTAAAAGTGATTGATGATGGCGAAAATTTGCTTATCATTGCGGATCGACTAGGAGAAGGACCTTACTTGTTTCATCAGTTGGGGCGACTAAAAACCTTGTATCGACATGAGTCTTTATCGCAAATATCTTGGTACCCAAGCCAACTAGATGATTCTTATACGCTTATAGGGAAAGTAACTTCTACCATTAGCAAAGAGTTAATAAACAATGAGACAATTAAAACTTGTCATGGTGAAAGATGAGAAGGTTCACTATACCAATGAATCTGGATCTTTAACTATTTCAGAAGACGCAGATGCGCTGATCGACAAAGAGCTCATTAAGCTTTTTGATAAAAAAGACCGTACAACGATTCGTGGGGTAAGTCGTAGGCACAACCCAAGAAATGAACTTCAACGCATGAAGTGGTATGGCTTTATTACAGCCCTATATATCGGCTTTTTATTAATTGCGATCCCAATGTCGCCACACACAATAAAAATCCTAGGTACATATCAGCCAGCCGGTATTTTAATCTTCCCGCTAACCTTCGCTATGTTGGATGTAATTAACGCGACACTAAGATATGAATACGCCAAAACGACGGTTTATATCGGCGCGAGCATATGCGCCCTAGCGTCTCTGATGATTTACATTTCTTTCAATGTATTGAACATTGGCGGCGAGTATTACAATGTATTCCATCCTTTGATCAAGCTGTATTTAATCAACATGCTTTGTGTGTTGACCTCTGACCAATTGAATAACTTTGTATTTAGAAAGCTGAATGACAAGTTTTACAATAAGAAGCTATGGCTGAAAACGTTGGCATCGAGTGTGGTTGGTCAAATTGCCTACACCATTATTTGGATTCTTGCGTTCTTCAACACAGCAGCAAATGCAACGCTAATCCAAAAAATCATCGATAACTACTCGTTTAAGATTGGTTATGCTGTAGTACTTATCCCTGTGACATATTTATTGGTTTATATCTTTAATACCATGGTGGATAAAAACTTATCAGCGCAGACTACGCAAGAAAACTAATCTAGCTCATTGAAAACAGCCGCTCTAATGAGCGGCTGTTTTTTTATCTACTATTTTTTACTTGTCGTATCTGCTTTTATATACAAGTCTTTCGAGTAAATTCTTCCCTCTGCGTTGTGTTTCGGGAAACCACCAACATGTGGGTTAACCAACCTTGCCTGCATATAGAAGTAAATTGGCGCGATAGGCATATCTTGAGACAGAAGATGCTCAGCTTCATCATAGAGTTTTTGTCTCTTTTTCAAGTTCGTCTCAACCGTCGCTTTCGCGATGATTTCGTCGTATTTAGGATTGCTGTAGCCACCATAGTTACGACTATTACCTGTAGTAAATATCGATAAGAACGCTGAAGCTTCATTGTAGTCTCCACACCAAGAAGCTCTCATCACATCAAAGTCACCTTCTTGACGAGAAGACAAGTAAGACTTCCACTCTTGGTTTTCCAGCGTGATATTCGCACCTAGAGTATTTTTCCACATTGAGGCAATTGCCACCGCGATACTCTTATTATTCTCACTCGTGTTGTATAGCAGAGTGGTATGAAAACCTTGCTCATGAGCGGAATCAATCAGCTCTTTAGCTTTTTGATCTCGTTCTTTCTGTGTCCAATGGCTATACGGTGGCTGAGTGGCATGGAAACCTGCCGTGTCCTTGTGGGTAAACGTATACGCAGGGATATTGCCAACTTTGGTAATATCTTCAGTAATGATATTGCGCATGATGCTATATGACGCGGCTTTTCTTACTTTTAGGTTATTAAAAGGTTTGTGCCTCATATTGAACACATAATAGTAAGTACACAGGAGTGGCGTAACCTGATAGGCATCTTTGTAGTCGCGCTTCAATTCTTCAGCCATGCCGTTTGGAACGTCAGAAGTAATATCCACTTCGCCCGTTCTATATCGGTTAATCGCTGCAGTTTGGTTTTCAAATGGAATGTAAGTGACTTTATTAAGAACCGTGTCTTTGTTATCCCAGTAGTATGGGTTGCGCACCATGACCAACCGTTCGTTCAGAACCCACTTCTTCAGCTCAAATGCGCCATTTGAGACAATATGTTCTGGCTTGGTCCATTTATCACCATACTTTTCCACCACTTTCTTATCCAATGGCATCATTGTCGTGTGCGTAAGCATAGGGATAAAGTAAGGTAATGGCTTATCCAAAGTAAACTGCAAGGTATAATCATCTAATGCTTTCACACCCAGCTTGTCGACTGGCAGCGTGCCTTCAATAATTTTTGCTGCATTGTGGATGCTGGTCATTTTTATATACCAAGCATTCGGAGAAGCAAACTTAGGATTAACCGCTCGTCTAAGCGCAAATACGAAGTCTTGGGCAGTCACAGGGTCGCCATTCGACCACTTAGCGTCTTTGCGTAAATAGAAAGTGTATTCCTTGTTTCCTTTATTTACCCAACGCTTAGCAACACCCGGAATAACTTCTCCGTTTTCGTTTTGAATCACCAAGCCTTCAAACAGGTCGCGAATGATATGCATCTCTGCTAAACCTTCGGCTTTTAGAGGGTCTAAAGTTGCAGCTTCAGCACCGTTGCCTCTTACTAGTTCTTGTTTTTTGGCGAGAACGGTACCTGAGGGAACGTTAGCCGCCATACTAAATGGAGCGGCAACCATTGATGCAGAGATCAATATAGATGAGAAGAATGTTTGTTTCATTAATAGCCCACGATATTTATAGTTAACATTAAAAAAATTAATAATAACATACAATTAGCTCAGTAATTGTAACTATTATGGGCAATTAAAAGACACAATTAAATTTCATAAATCCAAGATGACATGCTCTCTGAATCAAACCAATTGGTTTCAGCGCTTTCCAATTTATATAAACGAAATTGCTTTAGCGGTGGAGAGTAGATATGGATGGTAACCAGCGTTTCGTTATCTGCTTGAAGATTTGAGATTTGGTGGATGTCATCATCGATGCTAGCAGTCACACTACCCGCTTCGTAAATATTCGATTCTGTCGCGTATATGTGTTTGTTCGGCGCGCGCTCAAAAACGGTTTCCGTCGCCTCTCCTGCGAGTACCTTAACACCACAAGAAGTGCCCAAGTGATCATGTATCTTACTACGTTGGCCATTGAGCCAACTGAGCATCAACACCTCGCAATGTTCGTTCTTGAACAAACGTTTTCTACAGTAAGAGTCATCTTTAAATTCTGCTAATTTTTTTATCTCATGCTGACTAAGGTGCAAGTTCTCTAGCACGTAGCGTATAGCTGAAATAGACAGAGGCTTAGTAGTATGCTCTAACTGCTGGATAAAATCATGGTAAGTCAATGATTGCTCATCATTAAACATTAATGGCAACACCGACTGTGACTCTAAATTTCCTGACGATTGGCTCATACTGTTTCCTCCTAAATGATAGCGGCCTTCCCTTGCGGCCAATTTACATCTTATTTACATAATACACACAAATTTGCCACTATCAATGATTTTTATGGAATAGTTGACCCTAAAAATAGTCAATAGGGGTAATATTTTTCACCATCGACAGAGAAAAGATATTAATTATTCAGCCTATTGCAGCCAATAGATCTTCGATTTTCTGAGGAGAAAAAATAATTAGTAAAGATGCAGGGATCTGCAGATACTCACAGACGAGGGTAGAATATGTGCTTAAAAAGCGACGAGAGTGACTTTGCCTTGCGCCAACATGTCAATTTGACAAGCAAAGTCTAAGCGCTTGTCTTCTTCCTTAGAGTACATGACTTCAAGCTTGTCGAAATTCTCAGGAATAAAGCTGACGTTTTTCAGTTTTAGGCTGCGACGGGTGTGCTTATCTACAAAGGTGATTGCCGATTTGTCTAGGACATCCTGACAAGCATCTATCATTTCTTTGGTAACAGCGTTGCTATGCACGGCATCGTGCAATTGCTCATCGGTGATACTGTTATTACGTTTGGAAAAGGTACATATCGCGTACACATCCAATAGCGCGACAACTTTAGGCTTCTTTAGAACGCTATCTTCAAACACCGCCATTAAGCATGGTAGCTTACTTTCATCAAATTTCTGTCTCTTGATGGTATTTAGGCGAAGGTTTGGATTGATAGCTCGCTGAATGTTTTTTTCTAGCTGCGGCAAGCGTGGTAAAGCCCAATCATCTTTAGGGCCTGCATTGGTGCTCGGCACAATTTCACTATCTTCAATACCACGTACAAGTGGTTTTAATTTCTTGTGTAGATCATTGTCTTCAAAAGGCTTTGACAATACAAAACTGGCACCCGCTTTCTCTGCTTTACCTATCTCCTCTTCATCATCCACCGTGGTTATCATGCCAATTTTAATATCTAGGTCACGCTTATCGATTTCTTGTACTAGCATTAGACCCGACAAGTCAGGCATGTGCCAATCCGTCAGCACAATGTTTGGGTGCCAACTACCAATGACCGCAAGCGCATCGACTGCTGTTGAAGCTTTCTTGATATACAGACGTCGATAACTGTACTTTTCTAGTGCCCTTCTGACGATCTCTAGCGTTGCTTTACTGTCGTCAACAATAAGTACTTTCACAAATATTTATAACCAGCTGCTTTAACCTGTTCAAAGTATAGGCATAAATTTTTGTAACAACTAAACTTATGTCTAAAACATGGATGATATTTGCTGAGTGGGAGCAAAGAATGGAATGGCATCACTTATTGACAGAAAACGTACTTAAAGCACTGGCGTTAGATTTTGGTTTGCTTATTCTTGCGGCATGGTTCTTTATACTGTTACTTATCCTACGCGAGTTTCGTCATTTTTCACGCACCGTAGCAGGAAGTGGCGTCGACCAAAAAATGTTAACTCTGGTGCAAAAGTCCGTGGATAATGCTCTGGTAACGGTCTCTGACAATACGAAAACTCTCAACGATCTGGTCGAGGTCCATCACTCATTAGAAAACCAAGTTACGACCATCAAGCAATCAGCCTCCGATAAGCCAATGACCAGTCAGGATCAATCCGCTCTTGATGACCTCAACAAAAAGCTAGACTCCTCGCACTTGTTAATCAAAAAACTAAAAAGCGATTTGGAGCGCAGTATACAAGGGCTTAAAAAAACCAAAGAAAAGCTATACAGCCAATTTCAAACAGTGGAAAGTTTAAAAGCAGAGAATGACAAACTACAAAAAAACTTCGCTCAGCTGGAAGAAGAATATATTCAAATCTCTCAAGCGAAAGGCTTACATAAACTAGAGCAAGAAAAGAAAGAGCTCATCGCCACTTTGAATCAATATAAACGACAAATTGAGGAACAAGACCAAGCCATAAACCAACTTAAAGAACAAGGCAGCGGAGATGGTAACCTAGAGATCGAGGCCGTTCAGGAGGAACTCACGCAAGCGCAGCAAAAGCTGGCGAATTTGACCAAAGAAAAAGATTTTGTCGAGAAGAAGTTCCTCACCTTACTCAAGGAGATCGAAAAGCCAGAGCCCTAGTCTCTTGCTTTACGCAAACAACATTTAACAAAGAATCACCTTTCAACTGGTTGGTTTTACCGTTAGCAAAAAGACCTTTTTTGTTATCTCCCCAATAGGGAATATAAACAGGCCACGAACCATCACTCATCACTTTTGAACCTAGTAGGCGATCCCACTCAGAGACCGTCGGCAACTTCATTCCCAACCGATGACAAACTTGGTTGGCAGTCGAATAGCTAAGTCTGCTCCATGGTTTATCACCTTCCATATAGTACTGCTGCGATTTTTCACCTAAAAACGGGACTCGGTAAACCACACCATCAATAAGAGTCTGAGCACGAATCTCTGGGCTATCATCACGTGTTTGGTCGGCGCTATTTAGTTTCGGTTTGGCTTGAAGCTCAGATGACTTCCTCGCATAGTTTGTCGGTGAGGCTACTGTTCTCGCCTTTGATTTACGAGCTTGCTTTGAAGCGACCTCTCTAATGAAAGAATCACGATAACGCGGGATTTTTTTGATATTACTAAGATCAGCATTGACCTGTTTGAAGCTCTTGTAAGGTCCAATTAAACAGCGGTAGCCTTTGCCGTCACGCTTCATCCACACATCAGTTGTGATTTGCTTATAGAGCTTTTTTGCCACATCCAATGTCATGGGGGTATCGAGGATGCCACATTGAATCCAAAATTTAGACTGCTTACTTTTCGGGGCTTTTTTTCCCCACATCCCTTTGCCGATCGGGCAAGCTGTATCTAATACTGCAAGCTGCCTATCAGAGGCTTGGCTCGCGTTGCACAAAAATCCCTCGGCCACAGCCGCACTTTGTGTCCAAAGAACACTTAATACTGCAATCAGCGATAACGCAGCGCAGCGTATAAAAGGAGAAGGTTCCATCTTCATATTCATCACCCACTCGGTACATATATGAGTAAACTTTTTGACGAGTTTTAATGGTAAATATACATGCAAAAAAAGAGCCGCGTTTCTACGCGGCTCTCTATTTATAGCGATATTAAGCTAACTCGTTAATCTATTAGCCTTTATAAATTTTCGGGTTGAACACATCCCGTAACCAGTCCCCAAGAAGGTTAATCACTAACACCAAAACAACCAGCACAATGCCAGGGAAGATGGTGATCCACCAAGACCCTGAAAATATATAGTTAAAACCGATACTGATTAATGAACCTAGCGAAGGCTGATCAACCGGCAAGCCCAATCCAAGGAAAGAAAGTGCCGCCTCAGACATGATGGCATTTGCCACTTGTACAGTAGAAATTACCAAGATTGGCGAAAGACAATTTGGTAAAATATGACGGAACATAATTCTTGGGGCCTTAAAGCCCATCACCCGAGCAGCTTCGACATATTCCTTTTTCTTTTCTGCCAATACGGAAGCACGAATAGTACGAGCATATTGAGGCCATTCCGCCACCCCAATAATCACCACCAGCATCACCACGGCATATTGGCTATAAAACTCACTGCCAAAACTGGCCTTAAAAATTGCCGATACAATGATAGCGACCATCATGGTTGAAAACGAAAGCTGAACATCCGCAAATCTCATTAAGAAGCTATCAATTCGGCCACCAAAATAACCCGCAGACAGTCCGATAACGATACCTAGAATCAACTGCAAACCAACGGCTAAGAAGCCAATGGTCAATGACAATCTCGAGCCATATAAGATAGTCGATAAGATATCTCGGCCTTGATCGTCCGTACCCAAGACGAACTGAGGCTCTCCCCCTTCCAACCAGGATGGAGGCAGTTCAGAGTCCATAATATCGATAGCGGAGAGTTTATAAGGATCAGACGGTGCAACAATTGGTGCGGCTAAAGCCAGTACAAATAGCACCATGAACACGGCAAAGCTGACCATCGCCACTTTGTCGCGTAAGAAATAATAGAGAAAATCAGATTGTTTGAAACGCTGCCAAGTTGATGGAGCTGTCGTTGTTTGACTCATACGATTAGGCTCCTTTACCCGTTAAGTTAACAGTTGGGTTTATGATTCCGTACATCAGGTCGACAATGGTGTTCGTCACAACAAATATTAAACCGACAAAAATAACGTAGGCGGTGATTAATGGTGTATCTACCCTGTTGATTGCCTCTAAAAACAAGAACCCTGTACCCGGCCATTGGAACACTGTTTCGGTCAAAATTGTGTACGCCACCATGGTCCCGATTTGCACCCCACCAACAGTCAATACTGGCAACATGGTGTTTTTAAGAGCATGCTGATAGTAGATTTTTTTCAGTGCGATACCTTTCGCTTTACTGAATTTAATGTACTCCGAGCTCAGCACCTCTACCATTTCAGAACGCACTAACCGTATAAACAACGGCAACATAATCGAAGCAAGAGAAACACATGGAAGAATTAGGTGAGCAAGACCGTCAAGGTTAAAGTAGCCAGACTGCCAGCCAAACGGAGCTGTTGTTTCTCCCCGGCCGTAGGACGGTAACCAGCCTAATTCGATAGAAAATACATACATCAGCATGATTGCAGTCAGAAAGACCGGAATCGAGATGCCAATACTACTAAACGCCATTACCGCTTTGGTGAACCAGCTTTTTGGGTGTATCGCTGAATACACGCCAAGAGGAATGGATAACACTATAATTAGCACAGAAGCGCCAAAGACCAGCTCAAGCGTCGCCACCAGCTTGTCTAAAATCACTTCAACAGCTGGGCGCTTAAAAAAGTATGAAGTGCCAAGGTCGCCGTGCAGCGCCCCAACAATAAATCGAGAATATTTAGTCAGAAATGGGTCGTTAAGTCCTAGATCATCTCGAAGCTGCTGTCTCTCAGCTTCAGAAACCGACTGCCCGACAAGCTCACGCAATGGGTCACCCAGATTATCCTGAATGGAAAACGCCACTAGACTGATCACAAACATCACTATCAGTGCCTGAAACAGGCGCTTGACCAGAAATGAAAACATTTCTTCCCCTTTAATAAATCAATAAAAAAGCCACCCAAAGTATGTCTTTAGGTGGCTAATTAAGCCCTATTTCACAACAAGATCACCGAAGTACGGATAGTTCATTGCGTTTACAATTGGCTGAATATCAACATTTGATTTCGCACCCCAAGCAAGGTTTTGCCAGTGTAGAGGAACGAACGCTGCGTCGCTGTATAGAATGTCTTCTACTTTGCGAAGCATTTCAGAGCGTTTAGCTGGATCAGTTTCCATATTGGAAGCTTCAACTAACTTATCAACTTCAGCATTTGAGTAGTGACCACAGTTATATTGACCACGACCTGTTTTCTCATCACGCGTCATTGTTAGGAACTCAGAGAAGTTTGCAGAATCTTCTGTATCTGAGTGCCAACCAATCATCAGCATATCTGCTGCACACTTATCAAACTCTGGCCAATATTGCGCTTTTGGCATTGTTTTAAGGTCAACTTTGATACCGATCTTTGACAGCATCGCTGCTGCAGCTTGAGCAATTTTCGCGTCATTTACATAACGGTTATTTGGCGCGATCATGGTTAGGTTGAAGCCTTTCTCATAACCCGCTTCTTTCATCAACTGCTTAGCTTTTTTAAGGTCATAACGAGGTACCAAGTTTGGATCGTAACCCGCGTAGCCCTTCGGACCTTGCTGGCCCGCTGTAGTTGCAAAGCCTTTCATGATTTTCTTAACAATACCTTCATTGTTAATCGCATACACAATGGCTTGACGTACACGTGGATCTTTTAAGGCTTCATTGCTGTTTTGGTTCATTTGTAGCTCAATGATTCGCGTACCTGGCAAAGTTACCAAGTCGATACCCGGAGCAGTCGCTACACGTTTATGATCATTTGGCGCAACAGGAGCAATCATGTCCACATCACCAGAAAGAAGTGCAGCAACACGAGTCGCGTCTTCTTTGATTGGCACCAAAGTTAATTCATCAACGTTGCCTTTCGAAGCCTTATCCCAGTAACCTTTAAAGCGATCAAATACCACTTTTACACCCTGCTCACGCTCAGATACAGTGAACGGTCCTGTACCTGAAGTGTTAGTAGAAGCAAAAGAGTTACCATGCTTAACGATTTCTGACTTGTCTTTCCCATCAGCAGTTTTACCAGTGTAGAACTTATGATCCATCGGGAAGATATACGTCGCGGTTTGTAGCACTAGTGGATAAACATCTGCAGACACTAGATCGACTGTGTAGTCATCAACCTTAACCATTTTTGTATAAGGTTCGAAAATTGCTTTGAAGTCTGGAGATTCTTTCAAACGGTCGAAAGTCCACACTACATCATCAGCAGTGAAGTCGTTACCTGAGTGGAACTTTACGCCTTTACGCAGATAGAAGCGGAAGGTTGTATCGTTAACACGCTCCCATTTTTCGGCTAAACGCGGCTCAAAGCTAAGGTCTTGGGTGTAGCGCACCAAAGGATCAAACACCATGTGGGACATCTGCAACGTACCACCTGATAATTGCTCTTGAGGATCGAGAGATACTGGGTCTGCGTCATACGCGACGGTAATATCTGCTGCCACTGCACCGAAGCTCAAGCTAGCTGCCATCATCGCAGCAGCTAATGTGCCTTTTATGCTTTTCATTTGCATGACTCCTTTGCGGGATTAAATCCCTAGTCGTTGTATTTGCTTTTTAGTTTATTTATATAGCGGCCTAAGCCGTTTTTATCTCTTCTCGTAGGCCAGTAAACTCTGGCATTAGAGAAATAAGTTGCTTGCTGTATTCATGTTCTGGGTTTGAGAATAGTTGCTCTGTTGGCGCAACTTCTAACAGTGTCCCCATCTGCATTACGCCTACCCGATCGCACATTTGTCGAATGACTGGCAAATCATGACTTATAAACAGCATAGTTAAGTTCAGCTCATCTTGAAGATCTTTCAATAAGTTGAGAATTTGGGCCTGTACCGAAACATCCAAAGCAGAAGTTGGTTCATCACAGATAAGTAAGCGTGGGCGAGTTGCCAACGCTCGCGCAATCGAGATCCTTTGTCTCTGGCCACCAGAAAACTCATGCGGATATTTAACACCAGCCATTTTTCCAAGGCCCACATGCTCAAGTAAATCATTGACGATTTGACGGGTTTCCATTTCATTTTTAGTGAGGTTGTGGAAACGAATCGGCTCAGCGATAATGTCCGAAATCTTCATTCTTGGGTTCATTGAGGTATAGGGGTTTTGAAACACCATTTGCATCTGACGACGCAACGGCCTACGCTCTTTTTCTGATTTAAGCGCTGTTAGATCGATACCTTCAAAGGTCACTTTGCCTGAGTTGGGTTCATACAAACCGGCAATGACACGCGCGATAGTCGACTTGCCAGAACCTGACTCTCCTACCAAACCAAAGGTTTCACCTTCAAATACCTCGAAGCTGACATTATTTGATGCCTGTACATATTCTCTACGGCTTTCAAATAGAGAGTCTTTGGTAATGAAGCGCAAGTTGACATTTTCAACAGTGAGGAGTGAGCCGGAATACTCTCTTTGATCTTGGCTTTGGCCAAGCCAATGGTTCTTAACATCCAACGGCTCCATTTCGGTCGCTTCTTCGATATAACTAACAAGAGGGAATCGATCGAGCTTCACATCCGAGCGAGGAACAGCAGAAATCAAACTTCGCGTATAGGAGTGGTCTGGGTCACCTAACACTTTGCTCGTTGGGCCAAACTCAACAAGATCGCCACGATACATCACAGCTACACGATCGGTCACGTTGGACACCACGCCCATATCGTGAGTCACAAGCATGCAGCCGACATTGTTTTGGATGCAAAGCTCGCGAATAAGATTCAAAATCTGGTCTTGAATAGATACATCAAGGGCAGTGGTTGGTTCATCTGCAATGATCAAATCAGGCTCACCCGCAAGAGCAATGGCTATGACAACCCTTTGGCGCATACCACCAGAAAACTGGTGTGGATATTGTTTTAAACGGTTTTCAGGTTGAGGGATACCCACTTGGTTCATTAATGAAAGAGCGCGCTTGTAGGCCTCCTCATCTGAAACCTTCATATTCGCATGAATGGTCTCTTTCAACTGCTGCTCAACCGTAAAGAGTGGATTGAGTGAGGTCATTGGGTCTTGGAAAATAAAGCCAATTTTGGATCCGCGCACTCGACGCATCTTTTCGGCAGTTAAGCCCGAAATTTTCTCTCCATCTAAGAACACATCTCCACTTGCAATATGCCCGGGTGGGCTAAGCAAATCGATAACCGCATTACCAACTGTCGATTTACCGGCACCAGATTCACCAACGACACCAACAATTTCACCACGTTCGATATTGAAAGAAAGGGATTTAACCGCGGCGTGAACGCCATGACGAGAGGGATATTCTATACGAAGGTTTTTGACCTCTAGAAGCGACATTTACCAGACCTCTACTGCTATGTCTGTCAATGGTGCTGATTTAAACGCTCTACAACAGCTTAAAAAATACTTTAACACCATACCATCAACACTATGAATTCATGACTAGTAAATCTGGCAAAAAATTCACAAAAAAGCAACATCAAGTCTGTTTTATACGGGGTAGGTTAAACAATTAGAGCATTTATTATTCAATAACTATGCAGTTGGTAGACATTTATTCTCATAGGAAAACGATTTCCATTGTAGAAATATGTTCAGTAACACTAAGTAGGCAGAAGTTTTTTGATGTTAACAACCAAGTAGCAACATAAAAAACCAGCAATTATTATGCGAGCGTACGGTAATAAGGTTTAAAGAAGCAAAAGCGTGACAAACCACTCAAAATCACCGCAAGAAAAGAGCAAAAGCACTACGTAGAAAACACCAAATAGTCACTTAGACGGCAGGTGGCTGAGGCTCGGATCTACTCTCTAGCTCACCGACCCTCTGCTTTCTCAACATTCTTTAAAAAGAGTAGATGACATTAACACTTGAGTAATAATCTGTCTTTTGAGTATTTTTACTGCCTTCCGGCAAGTTGGTGTTATGAGTGACGGTATACCCCAATTGAAGTCCTAGATTTTCCAATATTTTCGTGGTCAACGCTGATTTGGATTTCGTCTGGGTATTGTCAGCTCCAGTATTTACTTCGATCGACTGAGTAAATGATGCAACCTCACTAATATTCCAGACGAAGTTGCCCGACAGTTGGCCAACGACTTCCTTATTCTTTTCACCAGTGTCTGCAACACGCTGATAACGATAACCCGGGCCAAGCTGTAAATCGAAAGTCACTTCTTTGTTGTTTATGATTCTTCGTCCAATACCTATGGCATTTACAATCGTAACGTCATAGGTACTGAATTCATTGTATGTATTGCTGCTGGTGTATGAGAGAAAGTCCTTTTCGGTTTGATAATAGTTAACCCCAAGCTCTAGATCATAAAGTTCAGCAGAGGTTTCACCTTCACTCGTATTGTGGATAGCATTAAAATCGAGCTTGTTGCTCCATTCATCCTTTTTATATAGGAGCGATAAACCTCCATTGGTACTAGACGAAGTTGTATTTCCTCCTGTAGCACTCAAACCAAATTGAACATTCCCACTCCAAGGAGTCTCTTTTTTTTCCTGTGCCTCTGCAGAAAATGATGCACAAACCACTAGAGCTAATAGAGTATAAGGGAGAAGAGTTCTTTTCATCTTTTTAACCTTTAGCAACAACAATTCTCATTAAGTTGAAATGTTGTATAACATGAAGATAAAGGGATATTTGTAAGCGCTAGCTTCAGGTTTGGTTAAAGTAATGTTATTAAAGATTCCTTTACTTTAAATGTTGATTACTCACATCAAACCCATGGATGATTTATTCCATTTGGATTGATTATTTTCTGCTTCGGCTGAGATTGGATTGGATTGGATTGGTCAATAATGCGGTGATAGTGAGGTTTAACGCTAAAAGAAGCATAAACGAAAAAAGCCCCGACATTTCTGTCGAGGCTTTCAATAGTGGTCGGTGAAGAGGGATTCGAACCCCCGACCCTCTGGTCCCAAACCAGATGCGCTACCAAACTGCGCTATTCACCGAGATAGTCATTCTTAGGAAAGAATGGGGTGGCTAACGAGACTTGAACTCGCGACAACCGGAATCACAATCCGGGGCTCTACCAACTGAGCTATAGCCACCATCAAATTTTGTAACAACCGGCTTTTAAGCCAAGTTATGCTCCGATATAAAATCCAAGCTTTAATAAAGTGGTCGGTGAAGAGGGATTCGAACCCCCGACCCTCTGGTCCCAAACCAGATGCGCTACCAAACTGCGCTATTCACCGAGATAGTCATTCTTTAGGAAAGAATGGGGTGGCTAACGAGACTTGAACTCGCGACAACCGGAATCACAATCCGGGGCTCTACCAACTGAGCTATAGCCACCATAAATTTTTCACCGAACAATTCCTCCTTGGAATTGGCACGCCCGAAAGGATTCGAACCTTCGACCTTTGGCTCCGGAGGCCAACGCTCTATCCAGCTGAGCTACGGGCGCATGCCCTATCGGCGGAGTGGAATAATACGTATATCACTGTAGATCGTCTAGTACTTTTTCAACTTTTTTTATTGTTTGGTGTCTTTTTCAGCAATTGAAGCCGATAAAACTCGATTCTGGATGTGATAAACCCCTTGAAGCTGAAAACTTGTGGTTTATTGCGTTAACATATCCGATTATAATTAACCACTGTTTACATTGGTTTAACAGATAATAACTCTAATTTATCAATACGTGTGTCACGAAATCAGGAAGCACGTACTTACCTAGGGAAAGCAAAGTGAGTTTAATGGATATATCTCGACGCCTGATATGCGTCCTATTCACTATTTTCGGTCTATCATCTGCCGCGTTCGCTGCAAACCTTAGCCAAGAAGAATACGATACCATCGCAGAACGCATAAAACCGGTTGGTAGTGTTTATCTTTCTGGTGATGAGCCTGTTGCCACTGCGCCAAGTGGCCCGCGAGATGGTGCGGCTGTTTACGGCACATTCTGTATTGCTTGTCACGCATCTGGTGTGAGCGGTGCACCTAAGACTGGCGACTCGGCTGATTGGGCACCACGTATTGCGCAGGGCGAAGACGTTCTGAAAAAACATGCCATCGAAGGTCTAAATGCTATGCCACCAAAAGGCACCTGTATGGATTGCTCTGATGAAGAGATCGTTGCGGCAATCAATCACATGATTGAAGGTATGTAAGCTAAAGTTTTACACCAAAGGCTGTCTGGCCTTTGGTGTATGTATCTACTTTTTAAACATCGCTTTCAAGTTCGCGATATGAGCTTGCCCTTTCACCATCCTCTCTTCCTGAGAAACAGGCTTTTTATTCGCTTCCCACTCAATATCTTCAAATGGCAACTCATCAAGAAAACGGCTTTGGGTTGGCTTAATCAGCTCACCAAACTGTCGCCTTTCTTTGCATAGGATGAAACTCAGCTCTCTCTGGGCACGCGTGATCCCCACATACATTAGACGCCTTTCTTCTTCTATACCATCTTCATCAATGCTAGTTTGATGTGGCAAGATGCCTTCTTCACTACCAATCAAATACACGTATGGAAATTCCAAACCTTTAGAAGCATGCAACGTCATTAACTGAACAGCATCTGTATCTTCGTCTTCCTCCCCTCTCTCCATCATGTCTCTTAGAGTAAGGCGTTGAACGACCTCTTTTAGTGTTTTTTCTTCTTGGTCGTAGTTATCACCTTCTAAGTCGGCCACAATCCAAGAGTATAAATCTGAGACGTTTTTCATTCTCATTTCGGCCGCTTTTGGACTAGTTGACGTTTCGTAGAGCCAATCCTCATAATTAATATCTCGGACTAACCCTCTCACCACCTCTACTGTATTGCCTCTCTCTGCATTGTCCGACATTTTTACCAACCAGTGAGTAAAACGGCGTAAGTTCTCTAACCCTCGGCCGGTAAGGTGCTGCTCTAGGCCCATTTCAAAGCTTGCCTCAAAAAGGCTCTTTCCTCGCATGTTGGCGTAGGTGCCGAGTTTTTCTAGCGTAGCCGGGCCGATTTCGCGTCGCGGCGTGTTCACTATACGCAGAAACGCATTGTCATCATCAGAATTCACTAGCACTCGTAGATACGCCATGATGTCTTTTATTTCTGCTCGGGCAAAAAACGACGTACCACCAGATAACTTGTAAGGCACTCGGTTTTGCATCAAGTACTTCTCTATTAATCGAGACTGATGGTTACCGCGATAAAGAATGGCATAGTCACGGTATTCAGTTCGATTGAGAAACTTATGAGCGATGATTTCCCCTGTCACTCGCTCAGCTTCATGCTCTTCATTTTTCGCCAACAACACTTTGAGCTTCTCACCCTCATGCAGCTCAGAGAACAATGTTTTCTCGTACACGTGCGGGTTATTAGCAATTAAGATATTCGCTGCACGTAAAATTCTGCTCGTCGAGCGGTAATTTTGCTCCAACTTCACGATTCGCAAGTTAGGGTAATCCTGCCCCAACAGCACCAAGTTTTGTGGCTTAGCACCCCGCCATGAATAGATTGACTGGTCGTCATCTCCAACCACTGTCAATCGCCCCCGCTCACCAACCAGCAACTTAACCAACTCATATTGGCTGGTGTTGGTATCTTGATATTCGTCGACTAGCAAATAACGAATCCGGCTTTGCCAACGCTGGCGAACCTCTTGATTGGTTTTTAGAAGAGTGACGGGCAGAGAGATCAGGTCGTCAAAGTCTAGTGCGTTATAAGACTTCATTTGTATTTGATACATCTCATAACAAAAAGCAAATAGCTGCTCTTGCTCTCCTTGTGCATGAGCTTTTGCTTGCTCAGGCACGATATTGTCATTTTTCCAGTTAGATATTGCGCTCATTAGCTGGCGAAGTAAGTCCTTATCACCGTCTAACTGCTTTTCTGTTAGCTCTTTCAAAAGAGCAAGCTGGTCTTGATCATCAAAAAGAGAAAAACCCGCTTTTAGGCCTAACTCTTTATACTCCCGACGAATGATATTGAGACCAAGAGTGTGAAAGGTCGAAATCATCAAACCACGCGTTTCATTTTTCCCAAGCGTTTGAGCCACTCTTTCCTTCATTTCTCGAGCAGCTTTGTTGGTAAAAGTAACAGCGGCAATATTTCTAGCCTTGTAATCACATTGCTGAACCAAATAGGCGATCTTATTGGTAATAACACGAGTCTTACCAGAGCCAGCTCCAGCTAGCACTAGACAAGGTCCCGACACATACTTTACCGCTTCATTTTGACGCTCGTTCAGCTTCATTTTGGTCTCTAATTTGGCTTTCAATGGCGCCTATCTTAATCGTGACAGTGAGCGATTACTATTAGATTCCATGAATCACTCACTCGATGGATTAGATACGCTTGGTACTTCGTTTTCAAATTCCCGCCTACGTGCTCACAAATTCCAATAGAAATAGATAGTTGTCCAATATCCATTCCTACACTAATAAATGAACTTTCAACTTAATCTTAGGAAGGAACATGCGCCTAATTCAACCTAGCATTGCTGCCCTGTTCTTCATGGGGATGTCATTTCCATCACTGGCGAGCTTCACCATCACCTCAGGTGATGGTGAAGATATTACCGATAAAATTTTGCAAAAACGTAGTCCTGACTGCGCCGACTATGTGGGACAATATACTGCGACAGCAAAAGACGTAAATGAACGTCAAACAAGAACCGCGTATTTAACAATATCTGTCGAAGGAAATAAGTGTACCTTTCAGAGCAATGCGATACCCAACCATTCATACAATGATGGCTATCGTTCATTTCCCAACGAAGTCACCCCACAGAATCAAAAGTATCAGGTTACTCAAAGTCCACGCTTTGCCTCCTCTATTACACCAATATCACTAAGAACTGATAACGCTGTTTTTCTCAACGGTGTTAAGGTCGATTTGCTTGCCGCAGGATGCTACGGCGTAGGAAACGGCAAAATCGGCTGTTTTGATATGAGCCAAAAATGGCGTTATGACCCAGCAGCAACGTACAGTGACTTCAAAACCGATTCTCACAATGCTCATGCACAGCCCGATGGTACATACCATTATCATGCGACACCAAATGCATTGTTCATCAATAATGACAAACAAGTCTCGCCAGTTATTGGCTTTGCAGCAGACGGTTATCCTATCTATGGTCCTTTCTTTTCAGATAATGGAAACATTCGCCAAGCCAAATCCAGTTTTCAATTGAAAACTGGTAACCGGCCTTCAGGTTCTGGCAACCCCGGAGGGAAATATGATGGCACATATCGAGATGACTATATCTTTATTGCCGGTTCTGGCGATTTAGATGAATGTAATGGCATGACACGCGATGGACAATATGGCTATTATGTAACAAATGGTTTCCCATACGTTATCAATTGTTTTAAAGGAACACCGGACCGATCTTTCAATAAACCCACGCCAGGGCATCATTCTCATGAAAGACCGGGCCCTCGAGGACACCATCATAGAAAAGGACCACCGCCACCACCTCAAGGGGGACAATGGAACTAATGACGCTAAAGGCAAACTAAAGTAAAAAAATCGCTCAAAGTGTAATCTTTACTTGCATCTTTGTAGCGTATTTATACTATAATGAATGAACGTTCATTCACCGGTAGTTTTGGATTGACTCATGTCTATTAAGGAACCTATTGATAAGCGTCAACAAATCTTGGCTGCTGCTGAAAAGCTTGTTGCTGAGTTTGGAGTCCAAGGCTTTTCGATGCACAAACTAGCAAAGAAGGCAGGTGTTGCTGCTGGCACAATCTATCGCTACTTCTCCGACAAAGATCACTTACTCAACGAAGTGAGACTCTCGGTACTTACGCGTGTCGCTGAAGCTACACTTTCTGGCTTGAACGATGAGATGCCGCTGAAAGTGCGATTTCGAACCATATGGCTCAATATATGGGAGTTCGCAAGCTCAAATATAGAGACCATTAGCAATCGCATGCAGTATGAATCGTTGCCATCCACATGCCAATTCAATGCGAGAGAACAACATTGGCATGTATTTGCAGAAGTGCATAAACTTTTTAATCAAGGGAAAGAACAGGGTGTGTTTAAACCTCTTGATAACGAAATCCTTGCTGTAATAAGTTTCGAAGCAAGCGTTGAATTGGCGCGCAAGCACTCTTTAGGCTTCTGTGAGCTTGATGAAGAAGTGCTAGAGGCCACGTTAGACGCGTGCTGGGACGCAATAATCACTCACTAATTTGGAGTTCTGAATAGAATGAAAAAGTGGACCTTGATAATGCTTTTGATAGCGCTGGTACTCTTCGGCAGTGTCATCGGCATTAATATGTTTAAAGAAAAGAAAATATCAGAATTTTTAGCTAACAGACCCGAGCCAGATTACCCTGTGACAGTGATAACTGCGAAGGCAGCAAACTGGAAGCCAGTAATTCAAGCGATCGGCTTTATTGAACCACATCAAGGTGTCACTCTATCGAGTGAGCAAAGTGGTGTAATCAAGAAGATCTCGTTTGAATCTGGACAAAAGGTAAAAGCGGGCCAACCACTTGTCGAGCTAGACTCTGATATTGAAATTGCTAACTTACAGAGCTCTGAAGCCAACCTTCCTGCTGCTGCTGCAAAATATAAGCGCTACAAAGACCTGTATCAAAAAGGCTCAGTATCACAAGAAGATTTCGATGACGCTCAAGCCAGCTACCTTTCTCTTGTTGCTCAAATCAAAAGCTTGAAAGCCACTATCGACCAACGCGATATCAAAGCACCATTCTCCGGTGTTCTCGGTATTCGTAACGTTTATCTTGGTCAATACGTTCAACCTGGTACTGAAATTGTTCAATTGGAAGATACCAGCGTAATGCGTCTTGTATTCACTATTCCACAAAATGACATCTCCAAGGTCCAAGTTGGCCAAGAGGTGGATATTTCTGTTGATGCGTATCCAAACCAAGTCTTTAAGGGTGCTATCAAGGCTATTGAACCTGCCGTAGATTCACAAAGTGGCTTGATTCAAATTCAAGCTGATATACCTAACAGCGATGGCAAGTTGCTAAGTGGTATGTTCGCTCGTGCCAATATCCTGCTACCAGAAGTACCAAATCAGGTTACTCTGCCACAAACAGCGATCACCTATAACTTGTACGGTGACAATGTTTATATTGTGAGAGATGTGGACGGCGTGAAGCGTGCTAAGCAAGAAGTAGTCACTGTCGGTGAGCGTACTGGTGGTGTCGCACATATCCTTAGCGGCGTGAAGCCTGGTGATGTAGTCGTAACTTCAGGGCAAATACACTTGTCGAGCGACTCAAAGGTGAAAGTTGTGAAAGACACAGCAACCACCCCACCAGCTAAAATACCGATGCTGTAATTGGAGGATTCATGCGCTTTACAGATGTTTTCATAAAACGTCCGGTTTTAGCGGTATCGATCAGTTTCTTAATTGCGCTGCTTGGTTTGCAAGCAGCCTTTAAGATGCCGGTACGACAATACCCTAAAATGACAAATACCGTAGTTACGGTAACCACTAGCTACTATGGTGCGAGTGCAGATACTATCCAAGGATTTATCACTCAACCCTTAGAGCAAGCTATCGCACAGGCTGACAATATCGACTATATGACGTCGTCTTCCGTTTTGGGAACGTCGACCATTACCGTCAACATGAAGCTCAATACCGATCCAAATGCAGCACTAGCCGACATCATGGCGAAAGTGAACTCGGTTCGCTCACAGCTTCCAAGTGATGCTGAAGACCCAACCGTATCGGTATCAGCTGACTCTAGTACCGCTGTTATGTATCTAGGCTTTACGAGTAAAACGCTCAATACCAGCCAGCTAACAGATTACCTAGAAAGGGTAGTAAACCCTCAGCTAGTGACAGTAAGTGGTGTTTCGAAAGTTGAGATGTACGGTGGTACAGACTACGCTCTGCGTGTTTGGTTAGACCCAGCCAAAATGGCAGCTCTCAACATTACCGCTACCGATATCAACAACGTCCTATCAGAAAACAACTATCAATCGGCTGCAGGTCAGGCGACGGGTTTATTTGTGCTCTATAACGGAGATGCTGATACACAAGCGAATACCGCAAGCCAACTTAAGAAGCTAGTTGTTAAAGAGGACAACGGTAATATTGTCCGCCTAGGCGATGTTGCTAAAGTCACCTTAACGAAAAGTCGTGATACCTATCGCGCAAGTGCGAACGGTGAACAAGCCGTGGTTGCTGCGATCAACGCAACACCAACAGCTAACCCGATCAATATCGCTAAAGACGTGCGTAAGATGTTGCCTGATTTGGAGAAAAACCTTCCAAGCACCATTGAAATGCGCATCATGTATGACTCAACCATCGCAATCAATGATTCGATCACTGAAGTTATCAAGACGTTGGGTGAAGCGGTTCTGATCGTATTAGTGGTCATTACTCTATTCCTTGGCTCATTCCGTGCCGTTATTATCCCGATTGTTACTATTCCGCTGTCACTCATTGGTGTAGCAATGGTGATGCAAATGTTTGGGTTCTCATGGAACTTGATGACATTGCTAGCCATGGTACTCGCGATAGGTCTGGTGGTGGACGATGCCATCGTTGTTCTCGAGAACGTCGATCGGCATATTAAGATGGGAGAATCGCCATTTAGGGCCGCCATTATCGGTACACGTGAAATTGCCATCCCCGTTATTGCAATGACCTTAACTCTTGTCGCGGTATATTCTCCTATCGCGCTAATGGGTGGGTTAACAGGATCGCTGTTTAAAGAGTTTGCCTTAACCTTGGCTGGTTCGGTATTTATCTCGGGCATTTTGGCACTGACTCTATCGCCAATGATGTGTTCGAAGATGTTCAAGGCCAACCAACAACCTGGTAAATTTGAGAGCACTGTTCACTCTGGACTAGATAAACTGACGAACAAGTACGAAAGAATGCTTTCTGCTGTCATGCTTCGTCGCCCTGTTGTGATTGGTTTTGCTGTTATCGTTTTTGCCGTTTTACCTGTGTTGTTTAAGTTCATCCCAAGTGAACTCGCACCGAAAGAAGATAACGGTGTATTTATGATGATGGGCACAGGTGAAGCAAACGCGAACCTAGACTATCTCAGCAATACGATGAGCGATGTGAACAAGATTCTGTCGAAGCAGCCTGAAGTTAAGTTCTCTATGGTATTTACTGGGGTTCCGCAATCTAACCAAGCGTTAGGTATTGCTACTTTGGTTCCTTGGGGAGATAGAACAGCTAGCCAAGCAGAAATTGCCAAACGTGTTGGTGAAGAAGTGAAGAGCATTCCGGGAATGAACGTAGCAGCATTCCAGATGCCTGAACTACCGGGCGCAGGCTCTGGCTTACCAATTCAGTTGGTGATCTCTACACCTAACTCGTTCCAAAACTTGTACAGCGTTGCAACCGATATGCTGGACAAGATCAAAGCCAACCCTATGTTTGTCTTCTCTGAGCTGGATCTAAACTTCAACTCAGCAACGATGAAAATCAACATAGATAAGGAAAAAGCAGGTGCCTACGGCGTGACCATGCAAGACATTGGTAAAACGCTAAGTACCATGATGTCGAATGCACAGATCAACCGTGTCAATATTGATGGCCGTTCGTACGAAGTTATTCCACAGGTGGAACGTAAGTGGCGTCTAAACCCTGAATCCTTGAAGCAATACTATGTTCGCTCTTCAAACGGCAAAGAAGTTCCTCTGAGCAGCTTTGTATCGATCAAAATTGTTGGCGAGCCTCGTGCACTGCCTCACTTCGATCAGTTGAATTCAGCGACAATTAGTATGATGCAAGCACCGGGAACAGCGATTGGTACTGCCATCGACTGGGTACAACAAACCGCAGCTACGACCTTACCTAAAGGTTATAGCCATGCGTACCTAGGCGAATCTAGACAGTACATGGCTGAAGGTGACGCACTGTATGTAACCTTTGGTCTTGCAGTTGCCATCATTTTCTTGGTTCTAGCTATTCAATTTGAATCACTAAAAGATCCGATTGTTATCCTAGTTTCAGTACCACTAGCTATATGTGGTGCGTTGGTAGCACTGGCATGGGGGGCGTTCTTTGGCATAACGACAATGAACATCTACTCGCAAGTTGGATTGATAACCTTGGTCGGTTTGATATCCAAGCACGGTATCTTAATTTGTGAAGTTGCGAAAGAAGAACAGCTACATAACCAGCGTTCTAAGATGGAAGCGGTCATGATTGCTGCGAAGACACGTCTTCGTCCAATCTTAATGACGACAGCTGCGATGATTGCAGGTCTAGTACCGCTGCTATACGCTTCAGGTGCTGGTGCTCACGCTCGCTTTAACATTGGTTTGGTTATCGTTGCTGGTCTTGCGATTGGTACACTGTTCACTCTATTCGTACTACCAGTAATCTACACCTTCTTAGCTGAGAAACATAAGCCTTTACCAATATTTGTCGAAGACAAGGATTTGGAAAAGTTAGCTCGTATTGACGAAGCTAAAGCGGCTTGCAAACAGCTTAAAGATAGCGACAATCCTACTAGCTAGTAGCAATAAGTTTGAATCAAAGGTCACTTCGGTGGCCTTTTTTTTAACCAGCTAACGACATTTGCTGCCTAATTCAATAAAATGTCTGCAAAGATATAGGAGCGGTAAATCCATGTTTGATCCAAAAAAGCTAGAGCAGATAGCTAAACAAATTCAAGACTCAATGCCACAGCCTGTGAAAGACCTAGGCACAGACGTAGAGCAGAAAGTTCGCCAAGTTATTCAAGGCCAACTCAACAAGCTCGACGTAGTCAGCCGCGAAGAGTTCGACGTGCAGACTCAAGTACTCATGAGAACTAGGCAGAAACTTACTGAAATGGAGCAAAAGCTGTCAGAGCTTGAAGCGAAGTTAGATAAAGGCGAAGAGTAAAACTGCTAAAACGTCTCTGATTATGTCAAAGCATTAGCAGTTCGAAGATAAAAAAAGCTTGGTCAACGGCGACCAAGCTTTTTATTTTTGATGTGTTTGGTTTTGTATTTATATTTAACCAATTAGGTGGTTTTTTACCATCTCTACCGTATTGATTAGCGATAAGTTAATAATTTTAACGCTTTGTTACAATGACGAACTTCAAATTTTTACCAAGTCGTCATCGTAATATCATTCGTGGAGTGGCCTTAGCCTCCTACAGAGATACGCTTCATATCCGCCATATAGCCACGCAACTCTTCACCAATGTACTCTACTGGGTGATTGCGAATTGCATCGTTAACTTCGATTAGACGAGAGTTATCTACTTGGTTAGATGTTTCACCTAAACCACGTCCAATCACGTCAGTCGAAATTGAAGGCATAAACTTGTCACGTAGTAGCGGAGTTGCTGCATGAGCAAATAGGTATGTGCCGTATTCTGCAGTATCAGAAATAACCACGTTCATTTCATACAGACGCTTACGCGCAACTAGGTTAGCAATTAGCGGTAATTCATGTAGCGACTCATAGTAAGCTGATTCGTCGATGATACCTGAAGAAGTCATTGCTTCGAACGCAAGCTCAACACCAGCGCGAACCATAGCAATCATCACAATACCGTTGTCGAAGTATTCCTGCTCTGAGATTTCTACGTCAGATTCTGGGCTAGTTTCAAATGCAGTTTCGCCCGTTTCTTTTCTCCAACGAAGTAGGTCTTTATCACCTTCAGCCCAGTCTGCCATCATCGTTTTAGAGAAGTGACCAGTGATGATGTCATCCATGTGCTTGTTGTAAAGTGGACGCATCAAATCTTTTAGCTCTTCAGAAAGCTCAAATGCTTTGATTTTGGCAGGGTTAGACAGTCTGTCCATCATATGAGTGATGCCACCGAACTTAAGTGCTTCCGTTACCACTTCCCAACCATGCTGTACAAGTTTGCTCGCATAACCTGCATCCACACCTTCAGCAATCATTTTCTCGTAGCAAAGGATAGAACCTGTTTGTAGCATGCCACATAGGATAGTCTGTTCACCTAGTAAGTCAGATTTCACTTCAGCTACAAATGAAGACTCAAGACATCCTGCGCGATGACCACCTGTACCTGCAGCCCATGCTTTCGCGATGTCCCAACCTTCACCTTTTGGATCGTTTTCTGGGTGAACGGCAAGAAGAGTTGGTACGCCAAAGCCACGTTTGTACTCTTCACGTACTTCTGTACCTGGGCACTTAGGTGCAACCATAACAACGGTTAGGTCTTCACGAATTTGCATGCCTTCTTCAACAATGTTGAAGCCGTGTGAGTAACCTAGTGCTGCGCCGTTCTTCATTAGCGGCATCACTGTTTCAACAACGTTGCTGTGTTGCTTATCTGGAGTAAGGTTGATAACAAGATCAGCTTGAGGGATTAGGTTTTCATAGCTACCAACTTCAAAACCATTGTCTTTAGCATTTTTGAAAGACTGGCGTTGCTCGTCGATAGCAGCCTGACGTAGAGCATAAGAAACGTTTAGTCCTGAATCACGCAGGTTAAGACCTTGGTTTAAACCTTGAGCGCCACAACCGACAATGACTATCTTTTTCCCTTTAAGAAAATCCGCCTCAGTTGCAAATTCTTCTTTGTCCATAAAGCGACAGCGGCCTAGCTGATCTAACTGCTGGCGTAGGTTCAGAGTATTAAAGTAGTTCGCCATTTTCGTATCCTAATCATCATTATGTTTATGTTTGCATTTCAGGTTCATCAGGATGAGCACTGAAGAATGGAATTCATATTAGTACCAACATCAAGTTGCTTAAAGTGATATATTTACAACAAGTGATTGCGATTCTTGCAACTAGGACTAAGTCATAATGAACCTGAAAACATTAACTCTATTCATTCATTTATGTGATAGCCGAAGCTTTCAAAAGAGTGCTTTAGCCATGCACATGAGCCCTTCAGCGCTAAGCCGTCAGGTGCAAAAACTAGAAGAAAATGTCGGTCAAACTTTGTTCATTCGTGATAATCGTTCTGTCGAGTTAACCAGTGCTGGAGCGAAGCTTTTACCCGTGGCAATCCGGATAGTGTCCGAGTGGAAACAGTATCTAAACCAGTTTACTCAGGACTCGCAGATTTTAACTGGTGACGTAAGAATCTATTGTTCTGTTACAGCAAGTTATAGCTACCTGCCAGAGCTGCTATCTGAGTTTCGTCTACACCAACCATTGATCGAATATAAGCTCACTACGGGTGAGCCAATTCATGCAATTGATAAAGTCCTATCAAATGATGTTGATATTTCCATCGCCGCGATGCCTGATATCTGGCCGCCAAAAATTGAGTTCAAGATTTTAGGTGAGCTTCCTTACTCAGTAATTGCACCTGTAGGTAGCAGTAGCTTTAGTGACGAACTGCTTAAAGAAAATCCCGACTGGGAAAAAATACCATTTATCATCCCAGAAGCGGGGGCAACGAGGGAGCGTGCGAACCGTTGGTTTAAGCAAATGAAGTTTAAGCCGCAAATTTATGCGCTCGCTGGCCATGAAGCGACAGTAAGCATGGTGTCATTAGGGTGTGGCGTAGGAATCGTACCCGATATCGTTTTATCGTGTAGCCCACTCAAAGAAAGTGTACAGAGGCTTAAGGTCGAGCCAATTAAACCCTTCAAGTTGGGGTTGTGTTGCCAAAAGTCGAACCTTGGCAACCCATTAATACAAGCGCTGTGGAAAATCGCTTCAGATATGTCTTTCTCTAAATAACTTTTGAGAATTGTTGCTGACGCTGTCTGTTACGTAAGTATTTGTCGAAGCACATACAAATATTGCGTATAAGCAGGCGGCCTCGAGCTGTTACCTGTATTGCGTCTGAACTAACCTCAACCAGCTTGTCTTCAACAAAAGGCGCGAGTAACTCTAAGTCTTCTTTAAAATACTCGTCAAATTTGAGGCCGTATGCACTCTCAACATCAGTTTTAGATAAGTTAAAGTTGCAGATCAGTTGTTTGATAACATGGCTGCGAATCAAATCATCTTCATCAAGAACGACACCGCGCCAAAGTGCATGACGCTCTTCATCGATTTGGCCGCGATATTCTTTCAGGTTTTTACGGTTTTGAGAGTAAACATCACCAATCATAGAGATAGCCGACACACCAAAACCAACTAAGTCACAGTCACCTTGAGTTGTATACCCTTGGAAATTACGGTGTAGTTCACCGTTTGTCTGTGCGATCGCAAGCTCGTCTTCAGGTAAAGCAAAGTGGTCCATCCCTATAAACTGATAACCAGCCCGAGTTAGGGTCGAGATGGTATCTTGCAAGATCGCCATTTTTTCTTCAGCAGGTGGCAAATCTTCATCATTGATTTTTCTTTGCGCAGCAAAAACTGTTGGCATGTGAGCATAATTAAATACGGATAGACGATCTGGCCTCAAAGACTGAACTTTAAAGATGGTTTCAGCAAATGACTCTTTGGTTTGCTTCGGTAGCCCATAAATAAGATCCAGACTAATCGAGTCAAAGCCAAGTTTACGAGCGCGACCAACCATAGCGATAATATGCTGCTCATCCTGCTCTCTGTTTACCAGTTTTTGCACAGTTTTGTTGAAGTCCTGAACACCGATACTAAGACGGTTGAAACCTTCTTCAACTAAGTGGTCTAGCCTATCTAGCTCAAATTCTCGCGGATCGACTTCAATACTGATTTCCGCTTTGTCCTGAAAGTTAAACTCATCACGTAGCGCACCCATCACTCGGCTGAGCTGTTCTTTCGTCAAATAGGTTGGCGTACCACCGCCAAAATGCAATTGAGCAACTTCCCTGCCTTGCAGCAAAAAAGCACGCTGTCTGATTTCATGAACGAGAACATCAAGGTAGTCATTCACCTTTTGTTCTTGACGAGTAATGAATTTGTTACAACCACAGTAGTAACAAAGCGTATGACAAAAAGGGATATGAACGTATAAAGAAAGTGGCCTTTCAGGATATTGTGTGCACGCCATATCCAAGTCGGAAATAGTAAACGCTTCGTGCAACTCTAACGCTGTTGGGTAAGAGGTATAACGTGGTCCAGATTGGTTATATTTTTCAATAACACTCTGATCCCACACTATTTTCTGACTTATTTCAACTTGCTGAGACATAAAGGTTTTTCCATCATTCACTTTCAATTACTACGATAAAACAGGCACAGTACTTGTTCTACTATTCGGGGGCATTCTGCCACACACTATTGTACAACGTTGCCATGCTTACCAAATTTCGGCAAAAAACATCTGTTGCTGCAAGCTCGATCACCCAAATTTGGCAATGTGCTTGATTCTTTCTTGGTTATACCATCTGAACAGAAATCTGATCGTTTAGAGGCTTAACTCGGCCCTTCAAGACTTTTAGCTCTTCAGTGATCGCTTCACTTAAGCGCACTTCAGCTTTATTTCTTAGCAAATTTTGCTTCATACGCTCTTTTTTAGGGAGCTCTTGTCGCTCTTCTCCGCGAGCCATATCCTTAACAATCTCGTACAGCTCGCTAATAGCAGGATACTCTTGCGAAAAGTCGACTCTTTCCTCACCTTGCACATAATCCATAATGTTATATATACGAATACTGATTTCCGACAGGTCGCATTGGCCTTGAATGCCTGCCATGCATAACGTGGTCACGTTGTCGTATATATTTGCGTTACGCTGCTTTATAGCAAGCTGCTGGTGTTTAGCGCGCAATTTGGTTTGCTTGCGTAGCAGCAATAACAAATAGCCCGCATAGATAGCTAAACCGCTGACTATGATGCCACCAATCACAGCAAGTAACGTCACGTTCATCCTTAACCTCTAGTGTTTAAAGTCATCCAAGTCTAGGTTTTCAAAACTATCAAGCAAGTCTTGCTCACTGTTTGCTTTCGAAGCTTTGTTAGGTTTCGTAGCAACTACCTCTTCAATCTCTAGCAACTCATCCTCAGAATCGTCACCTTCTTCATCTATATATAGACCAAGCTGCTTCATTAAAGTTTCGATTCGGTCCAGCCTCTCATCTACGTAGTTTTGTAGACCTGATCCAAGCTTTTCACCTTGCTCGATGCGGTTAAGAAGTACAGTAAGCTGAGCGTCATTTTCCAACATCTCTAGCTCTTTCTCTGCAGAAAGTTTCTTCTCTTGTTTAGTTGGCTTTTTAGTGTCAACAACAAGCGGTATCTTCTTTTTACTGCCTAAACGTGGATCGCGCTTTTGCTTTCCAGAAGCGAATTGCGCTTCGCTCGCTTCAGAGTTTCTATTTCCGGTCTTTAGACCTTTGCGTTTTTTTAACTTCTTACGTAAGCGGCCTTCCACATCAGATTCGGTGCGGTTGCGCGTTACAATCAAGTCTACATCACCAGTTGAACCCGGCTTTCTTGATTTCTTATTACGACTCATTACTGGCTTTCCTCAGTAAAATTACATCATTACCTATAAATTCTAGCTCGAGGTTGTCTCGCTTAGCTAAAAATTCAAATGTTTGGCGGCTAAAGAAAATCACATGGGTTGGATCATTCTTGTAATGCCAATTGGAAAAAGCTTCGACATCTATTACTAATTTTGTCATTAAACCTAGCCAACCACCAGGTTGCAAGCTGTTCAGCCATTGACGCCACACCAAGCCTGGCTGATACAAGTGTTCTATGACCTCTGTTGAGGTAATAAAATCATATTGCTTTTGCAATACACCGGTATCTGGATAGAAATAAATGTCATAGAGTTCAACACTATGCCCTGCTTCAGACAACATTAAAGACAACGTTGGCCCAGGTCCACAGCCAAAGTCCAACCCCAACGATTTGGGTGGAAGCTTTTTCAGTAAGGGCGCGGCTAACCGAGATAAAAATTTCCGGTACCCTTCATCCCCTGAGTTATTTTCATGTAGGTCGTATTGTGCTTTTTCGCGTTGTTCATCTAGACGCTGCGCAGGATCGACAAAAACCAATTGGCAATCTGAGCACTGAAAATAGTCGCGTCGCTTATCTGTGTGATAATGGCGTGTGTCTTCAGATTGACATAGTGGGCAGTAATACATGCTCTGTTCCTCATTTAGGGATGCGAAACATATCAGAAATCGGTACTAGTGTGGAGTGTTCTTGGTTTATTTTTCAGCAAATCAGTAGCGATATAGGCTCATATAAGAAAGGACTAAAACTTCAGATTGTAGTCACCTATAAATGACGCAACAAAAAATGCCCTGATTATCATCAGGGCACCTTGTCAAAAACTACTGATATATCTATGTTTAGTGTAGTCCACCAACATATTGCGACAGTACTTCAATGTCTTCATCGGTCAGCTTTTTCGCGATATCACGCATCATTGCGTTCATATCGTTGGCTCGTGTACCTGCTCGGTATTCTTGAAGCTGAAGCTTAATATATTCGGCCTGCTGACCCGCAAGTCTTGGGAAACCTGACAGCTCAGCACCATGACCTCTTGGTCCATGACACGCAATACAGGCTGTTAGCCCTCTTTCTTGATCACCTCCAGAGTACAAAGCTCGACCTTCAGCAACCACACTTTCAGGAGTTGAACCCTCTAAGGCAGGTAAAGAAGAATAGTAGGCAGCGAGATCAGCCATGTCTTGTTCAGACAGAGGCAACGCCATTCCACCCATTACAGGATTGTATCGGCCTTGTTTGCCGTTGGTTTCCATACCAAGTTTCAGATCACGGAGCTGTTTTTCTAGATATTTTTCATGTTGGCCAGCAAGATTAGGGTACATACCCAAAAGGCTATTGCCATCAGACCCATGACATGCGGCACAAGATAAGGATTTCGCTTTACCAGCTTCGACATTGCCTTGAGCCCATAAGGCACTGCTGGCAAAAAGACTCACGATTAGCACTAATTTTTTCATGACATTCCATTATAATTATCTGGCTTCCATTACCACTCCGCTATGTCACTCATGCTACAATAGGCGACTTTATGCCGAGCATGATTATTTTACACATAATCACATAAAAGTAATCAATCAATAACACAAAGTCGAGATGGAGTTAACAGTGAGCGTAAAAATTAAGTATCAAAACACGCATTTCATCACCAGTGCGCCTGATATCCGTCACTTACCAGAAGATGAAGGAATCGAAATTGCGTTTGCCGGTCGCTCCAATGCAGGGAAATCAAGCTCCCTAAATCGGCTGACCAACCAAAAAAGTCTGGCGAAAACTAGTAAAACCCCTGGTCGTACTCAGCTAATCAACTTATTTAAAGTTGATGAAGGCTGTCATATTGTCGATCTGCCTGGATATGGGTTTGCGCAAGTACCACTTGAAATGAAGAAAAAGTGGCAAAAGTCTTTAGGTGAGTACCTACAGAAAAGAAAATGCTTGAAAGGTTTAGTGGTTCTGATGGATATCAGACACCCAATGAAAGACTTGGATCAGCAGCTAATTTACTGGGCGGTAGATTGCAACATACCCGTTCAAGTACTTCTAACAAAAGCAGACAAACTGAAAAGCGGAGCGCGCAAAGCTCAGGTCATGAAAATTCGTGAAGCTGCATTAGCATTTGGCGGCGACGTACAGGTCGATGCCTTCTCCTCATTAAAAGGCCTTGGCGTTGATGTATTACGCAATAAGTTAGATCTATGGTTTGCACCTGCTTACCAGCAACTTGATGATTTGGATATCGAATCCGAAGAATTACCCAGCGACGAAGAATAAGTCCCCTAACCTTTCATCGTTAACTACCCCTTTTTGAGCTACATACATGTCGGTCAGCTCTTTTGACCGACGATTCTATTTCCTACTCTGACCATTTATTCTCGCGTTGCTGGCGTGAAAACTCGACGCTTTATAAGCCTATACGATACGCAATTATGTTCTTAAAAGAAATTTTTCGTATGTTTATTACATTTTGGGATCGGTGTGTCATTTTGTAGAGGGTGACAAAAAAGAAGCATGAGAAAGGTAAAAGAGAGGATGGGTTGAATTTTATAGCGCCCAATAAAAAACGCCCCAGTCAAATACTGACTGGGGCGGCTGAATCAGCCTAATCCAATAACGTGAAACAAAAGGTCTGAAAGATAGAACATCTTACCTCTGTACCCTACGCCTCTTAATGTACAACAATTGATCGTAAAGTAAAATAGTTTCTGTAATTTTTTTTCATTTTTATTTTATAAAAGTACACTTTATTTCAATGTACTAGTGGGCTTGATCCCAGTTGTCACCGTGACCAGCTTCCGCAACAAGAGGAACATCAAGCTCCGCAGCGGACTCCATTAACTTTTGTATTTGAGTTTCAATTTCAGCCAATCGAGTGTCTTTTACTTCAAAAACCAATTCATCATGCACTTGCATCAATAGGCGAACGTCATCATTACCTTCTTGCTCAATCCATTCATCTACTAACAACATTGCCTTTTTAATGATATCGGCTGCAGTACCTTGCATTGGCGCGTTAATAGCAGCACGCTCAGCTGCCTTTCTACGCATGCCGTTACGCGACTTGATCTCAGGTAGGTGTAATCGGCGACCAAAAATGGTTTCCACATATCCATGTTCAGACGCTAAACTGCGAGTATCCTCCATATACTGCATCACACCTGGATACCTTTCGAAGTACTTATCCATATAGCCTTGTGCTTCTCCTCTTGGGATACCAAGCTGTTTTGACAGACCAAATGCACTCATTCCATAAATCAAACCAAAGTTCACCGCTTTTGCACGACGTCGTTGCTCACTAGTAACTTCACTAATATCAACGCCAATGATCTCTGCCGCTGTTGCCGCATGAATATCTTTGCCTTGTTGGAAAGCTTCTAGAAGAGCTTTGTCTCCAGAGAGGTGAGCCATAATACGCAATTCTATTTGCGAGTAGTCGACAGCCAGTATTTTATAACCATGTGGCGCAACAAAGGCTTGGCGGATACGTCGCCCCTGCTCATTTCGGATGGGAATATTTTGCAAGTTTGGATCTGTGGATGACAAACGACCTGTTGCCGTAACTGCTTGGTGATAAGAGGTATGAACTCGCCCTGTCGTTGGGTTAATCATTTTCGGTAGCTTATCCGTATAAGTGGACTTCAGCTTGGCCAAACCTCGATATTCGAGCAGTAGCTTAGGTAGCGGATAATCAAGAGCTAGCTCTTGTAGCACTTCTTCATTGGTAGAAGGCGCGCCTGATGGGGTTTTCTTAATTACAGGCAATCCCATTTTTTCAAACAGTATCGCTTGCAACTGTTTAGGAGAGCTTAGGTTAAACTCTTGCTCAGCCAGTTCAAAGGCTTTCTGTTCCAGCTCATCAAGTCTAACAGCAATCTCCTGTGATTGCGCAGACAGCAGCATATCGTCAACAAGTACACCCGTTCGCTCTATTTTTGATAACACTGGCACCAACGGCACTTCGATATCTTGATAAATGGCATTCAACTTGTCGTCATTCACCAGCGATTGATTTAAGTGATGGTGCAAACGCAATGTTACGTCAGCGTCTTCTGCTGCATAAGGTGACGCTTGGTCAAGATCTATTTGATTGAAAGTGAGCTGCTTTTTACCTTTACCTGCAATTTGCTCAAATGAAATGCAGCTGTGTTGAAGGAAGCGAAGAGCCAAACTATCCATATCATGCTTACCACCAACACTATTTAATACGTAGGAAGCTAGCATTGTGTCATATTGAATACCCTTGAGCTCAATATCGTAACGAGCAAGTACACTCGCATCGTACTTCAGATTCTGCCCGACTTTGTGCTGTGCGACATCTTCAAGGATAGGTTTAAGCTTATCCAGCACCCAGTCTCGGTCTAGTTGTTCCGGCGCGTCCAGATAATCGTGAGTCAGAGGTACATAAGCTGCTTGACCTTCTTCCACTGCGAATGAGAGCCCGACAAGATTTGCGACCATGTAATCTAAGCTGTCCGTTTCAGTATCAAAAGCAAACACTTCAGCTGACTGTAACTTCTCAAGCCAGCGGGTAAAACTTTCTTCATCCAAAATTGTCTCGTATTGGCTACGATCGATTTCAGCTACAGTCGGCTCCACAGCTGCAACTTCTGCCTTAGCTACTGATTTCTGCACTGCGCTCGCTGGCATTTCGCTATCGCTAGAGCCTTCGAGTAATTCGTTAAGCCAAGACTTAAACACCATCTGTCCGTAAAGCTTAACCAGTTCATCCTGGTCAGGCGTAGATTTGACTAAGGACTCAGGTTTTTCTTCTAACTCGACATCAAGCTTAATGGTAGCCAATTCGTAAGAAAGGTAGGCATTGTCTTTGTTATCTACTAGTTTTTTGGCCATGGTTTTAGAACCACGGAAGCCTAAAGCTGCAATGTCATCAAGGTGTTGATACAACTTCTCTAAGCCACCAATTCCCTGTAGTAACGCAGTCGCGGTTTTATCTCCGACTCCTGGAACCCCGGGGATATTGTCGACTTTATCCCCCATAAGAGCCAAGTAATCGATAATAAGCTCTGGCGGTATACCAAACTTCTCGATAACACCTTCTCTATCTAGTACCACATTGGTCATGGTATTTATCAGCGTAACGTGTTCATTAACAAGTTGGGCCATGTCTTTATCGCCAGTGCTGATCAGAACAGGGATCCCTGCTTGAGACGCTTGGTGAGATAATGTACCAATAACATCATCTGCCTCAACACCTTCGATAGAGATAAGTGGCAGACCTAATGCTCGAATAATGTTGTGTAAAGGCTCTATCTGACAGCGCAAGTCATCTGGCATTGGTGGACGATTCGCTTTGTACTCAGGGTACATATCATCTCGGAATGTTTTTCCTTTCGCGTCAAAAACAACAGCTATACGATCGGATGGATATTGACGCATCATGCTTCTAAGCATGTTCACTACGCCATATACAGCATTGGTGGGAATATCACCATTGCTCATTGTTCCAGGATATGCGTGAAAAGCACGATAAAGATAAGAAGAACCGTCGATCAATATCAGCGGGTTGTCTGGAATGAGAGCCATTGTCTATTTAATCCAATTGAGAATGAAGATCTGCCTAGGATGCCACGACTGAAATTTTGAATCCACGACGTTATACGCATTCGAGTTTTGATCTCTTCAACAGAGACACTGAGATCACAGCTAAAATTGTGGATAAGTCTGTTTATACTATTTTTAGCCTACTCATGAAGATGCTAAAAACTAATCAACCCATCACTATAAGATCTTGTATTAAATCTATATTATTACAGATCACCGTAACTCTAGTTGATCCTAATACGATCAATTGCTGTGGAAAATCCTACCGCGAGCCTTTTCCAAATACATATGTAGCCAAATTTTAGGCAATAAAAAAGCGACACCATAAAGGCGTCGCCTAGCACAACTGGTAAACCTTACAAAATGTGATTGAGTAAGCCTTACCCAAAGCTATATAAATTTACACTGGAAGCAATGTGAGCAATGTCGTATCTAACAATCGGGCTTCGCCTCAATCCCTAAACACACAGTTAATAATAATCATTCTCATATAGATGTCAACATCAAATGAGAAAAAATATCATTTAGATTTACTCCAGTTGCTGACACTATTTCTAATCTGTGCTGTCTTCGCTTGCCAGCCATTGAGCAACATCTTTAGCAAAGTATGTCAAAATGCCATCTGCACCAGCTCGTTTAAAGCACAATAAAGACTCTAAAACTGTTTCTTTTTCTTTTAACCAACCATTGTCTATCGCAGCTTTATGCATCGCATACTCACCCGAAACCTGATAAGCAAATGTCGGTACTTGCAGCTCTGTTTTTACTCTTCGTACAACATCTAGGTATGGCATGCCTGGTTTAACCATCACCATATCCGCGCCTTCATTTACATCCATAGCCACTTCATGAAGCGCTTCGTCAGCATTGGCTGGATCCATTTGGTAGTTTTTCTTATTACCACCTTTTAAGTTACTACTTGAACCAACGGCATCACGGAATGGCCCGTAGTAATTCGAAGCATATTTAGCGGAGTAAGCCATGATTTGCGTGTTGATGTGCCCTGCTTCTTCAAGAGCATTACGGATCTTGCCAATTCTTCCATCCATCATATCTGATGGCGCAACAACATCTGCTCCTGCTTCAGCATGAGAAACAGCCTGTTTAATCAGGACTTCTGTGGTTTCATCATTCAATACATAACCGTCTTCATCGATGATTCCATCTTGTCCATGTGTAGTAAAAGGATCTAACGCTACATCAGTAATCACACCAATTTGCGGAATATGCTCTTTTAGCTGTCGTACAGCGCGTTGCACTAAACCTTCTGGGTTATACGCTTCAGAAGCACATAAGCTCTTTGCATCCTGATTAACAACAGGGAATAGCGCAATGGCAGGTACACCTAAATTGGCCAGACGCAAAGCCTCTTCAAGCATTAGATCTATCGATAACCTTTCAATGCCAGGCATAGATTCAACCGTCTCTCGGCGATCCTTCCCCATAAGAATGAACATTGGATAAATTAAGTCATTTACCGACAACTGATTCTCTGCAACCAATCGACGGCTAAAATCGTTATTACGAGTACGACGCATACGGCGTTGTGGAAATTGACCTAGGATGGATACGGACACACTTGTCTCCTTGTCAGATAGTTGGGACAAGCGAAATCATATCACTGTTCCCTTGTTGATTGGTGCTATTTACTAAAAATGATCTCATCACCAGACTACCGTATACTTGTGGCAAAACCGATAGTGACGACTACTTAACCATTATGATTGATACCCACGCTCATATATATGCTAGCGAGTTCGACCAAGACCGCGACGTTGTTGTGCAAAGAGCACTTGACCAAGGCATCGATAAAATCTTACTACCGAATATCGATGTAGAGTCGATCGAACCTATGCTGAATACTGAATCAGCATACCCAAATGTTTGCCGTTCAATGATGGGGCTGCACCCTTGCTACGTAAGCGCAGACGTAAAAGAGACGCTAGAAACAATACATTCTTGGTTCGACAAACATAATTTTATTGCCGTAGGTGAAATTGGCATCGATTTATACTGGGATAAAACATTCCGAAAAGAACAGGAATGGGCATTTACTACTCAGCTTAGCTGGGCCAAAGAGAAAAAGCTTCCAGTCGTTATCCATACTCGTGACTCCATGGACGAAACACTCGCTTTGCTAAGCAAGGAACAAGATGGTTCACTAAAAGGAGTATTCCACTGTTTTGGTGGTAGCGTCGACCAAGCAAAAGCGATCAACGACTTAGGTTTTCATGTAGGACTTGGTGGCGTATCGACATTCAAAAACGGTGGTATGGATAAAGTCATTCCAGATCTTGATATGAATTTTGTCATTTTGGAGACAGACTGCCCTTACCTTGCACCTGTTCCTCACCGTGGCAAGCGCAATGAACCTGCTTACACCCAACTTGTCGCCCATAGAGTTGCCGAGCTAAGAGGCATCAGCATTGAAGACGTTGACCAACTCACAACGCACAATGCCAAAACACTTTTCCAATTAGATTAAACATAGAAAAAAGGGTTAGCACTTGCTAACCCTTTCAACACACATCGACTATTTACCGTCGGAGCTCACTGACTCTTCTGTGTCTTCATCACTCTTGCGTACATAGAAGCGAGAGAAGAACAAACCAACCTCAAACAGAAACCACATAGGTACAGCAAGTAACGTCTGTGAGATGAGATCGGGCGGCGTCAGAAGCATACCAACCACAAACGCGCCCACAATAATATAAGGGCGTTTCTCACTTAATGTTTTCGGCGTGGTCGCACCTGTCCAGCACAGCAAAATAATGGCAACGGGCACTTCAAATGCAATGCCAAACGCCATAAACAGTGCGAGCACAAAATCCAGATAGCTGGCTATGTCAGTAGCGTATTCCACACCACCCAACGAAATCGCTGTAAAGAAGCTAAAAACCAGTGGAAATACCACATAGTAAGCAAATGCAACTCCTGCATAAAACAGTAGTGAACTTGAAAACAGCAGTGGCATGATTAAGCGACGTTCATGTTTATACAGACCGGGGGCAACAAAAGCCCACACTTGGTAAAGGATGACCGGCACCGAAACAAACACCGAGACAACTAAAGTCAGTTTTAGTGGTGTAAATAAAGGTGATGCAACATCTGTTGCAATCATAGTCGCACCTTGCGGTAGCCTTTCGACTAAAGGTGCTGAAACAAAATTGTAGATGTCATTTGAAAAGTAAACTAAGCCCAAGAAAACGACAATGACTGCTAACAGTGAACGCAGCAGTCGATTACGCAATTCCAATAGATGGCTCATTAAAGGCTGGGATTGTTCCATAGAAGACATATGAACTACTCAATAAAGCTAAGAAGGAAGCACCAAGTCCGTTGCTCCTCCTCGTTTAAAATTACTCAGCTTTATGTTGATCTATCGGTGTGTCAGATGATTCACTAGGCGCTGAAGAGGTGTTCTTGTCTTCTTGCTTAGCTTGGGAAGCGGTTTTCTTTGCGTATGGCCGTTGTACAGATCGTGCGGCTTCTTTCAGCTCCTCCACTGATGACTTGAGATCAGAGGAAAGACCTTCCATACCGTTTTTTTCTGCTTTTCGTAAGTTCTCGTGCAATTCCTGAACTTTTAGCTCTTTCGATATCTCTTCTTTTACACCATTCGCCATACTTTTAGCGGTACTGATAAATTTAGAGACACTTCGAATAGCCTGTGGAAGGCGTTCTGGGCCGAGAACAACTAAGCCAACAACAAAAATAACTACCAGTTCCCAAAAACCGATATCAAACACGTTTAAGCCTGCTCTTTATCTTTTTTGGCTTCAACAGACTCTTCTGAGGTCGTTTTCTGTTGATCGATATTCTTGGTTTCAAAATCTGCGTCGGCTTTTTCATCTTTTTTCGCCGCCGCTGAATCTTCTTCACTGATGGCTTTTTTGAACCCTTTAATTGCGCCACCTAAGTCTGTTCCTATGCCGCGCAATTTTTTTGTTCCAAACAGTAACACGACGATCAACGCAATAATTAGAAGTTGCCAAATGCTAATTCCGCCCATTTTTTTTCCCTCATGGATCACAAAAATTCTGCAAGTAGACTAACTTCTATTTGCGATAAAATCTCCAGCTTAGTAGCCAAAATGTGATGCCCAATGCACCTAGTACCAAGGAAAGATGGCCTTCCATACGCTCGATCAATATAGCTGAACATATGATTGATGTTGCACCTGCTCCAAACAAAAAATTGCCAAGAGCGATAGAGCGTTTGGTCTGACGATAACCATCAAACAAATTCTCTAATCTTTGATTCATCAACTTACCTTGCTTCAAGCTGTCATAGAGCAATTCTGGTAATTCTGGTAATTTCTCCGCCCAAAATGGTGCTCTGTCTTTCACCGAGTTTAACACTGCTTTTGGCCCAACTTGATTTGACATCCACTCTTCTAAGAAGGGCTTTGCTGTCGCCCAAAGGTCAAGTTGAGGGTATAGCTGCCTACCCAAACCTTCAATGTAAAGCAGGGTCTTTTGCAGCAGCACAAGTTGAGGCTGCACTTCCATATTGAATTGGCGGGCGGTATTGAACAGGTTCAGTAAAACATGCCCAAACGAGATCTCGCATAATGGTTTAGCAAAAATTGGCTCACAGACGATACGAATAGCAAATTCAAACTCATCAATGTTCGTTTCACGTGGAACCCACTCCGACTCAACGTGTAGCTCGGCTACACGGCGATAATCGCGATTAAAGAAGGCCAAAAAGTTTTCAGCTAAATAACGTTTATCTTCGCTATTTAGAGTACCAACAATTCCACAATCAAGGCCTATCCAACGCGGGTTTTCAGGATGTTCGTATTCAACAAACACATTTCCCGGATGCATGTCAGCATGGAAAAAACTATCACGAAAAACCTGAGTAAAGAACACTCGCACACCACGTTCGGCCAGCAGCTTCATATTGGTGCCGTTGTTTTCTAGCCCAGTAATGTCGGAAACTTGGATACCGTAAATACGCTCAGAGACCATCACTGTCTTATTACTAAAATCCGTGATAATTTCTGGCACATACAACTCTTCGCTGTTTTCAAAGTTGCGCCTAAGTTGAATGGCATTTGCCGCCTCGCGACGCAAATCGAGTTCACCTATCAGCGTCTTCTCATATTCACGAACTACTTCAACGGGCTTGAGCCTGCGAGCTTCAGGTAAAGTCTTCGCTACTATCTTAGCTAGTCGATACATCAGCTTGATGTCAGCATCAATAACAGGCTGGATATCTGGACGAATGACTTTAATAACGATTTCTTGGCCCGTTTCCTTCAAGTTCGCGGTATGCACTTGAGCAATAGAGGCCGATGCCAGAGGCTCAATTGAAAAATTATCGAACCAAGTTTCTAGTGCACCTCCTAGAGCTTGCTCTATCTGCTTTTTCGCTAGTAGGCCATCAAAAGGGGAAACTTTGTCCTGTAGCATCGCCAGCTGATCGGCGATATGGTCTGGGAACAAGTCTCGTCGAGTAGACATCATTTGACCAAACTTGATCCATACAGGCCCAAGTTCTTGCAATGCTAAGCGAAGCCGCTCACCTAGTGGTTTATTAGGGTGCTTATTCTTAATCCAAAACAGGGATTTACGAAAAAGCAGTGGTGCCTTGGTTAATTGGTGATTGGGAAGAAGCTCATCTAAACCGTATTCCAACTGAACTTTGATAATTCGATATAAACGCTTAAGTTCAGCAGGTGTCATACTTGCTCCGATAGTTTGCTGAGTCTAGATTCGATAGTTGCAGATAAACTTGTGACTTCATCTACTTGATCGCAAAAATGTGCCACTTCTAGAGCTCCAGGGAAAACCTTCCACTCTTCTGTGAGTACTTGGGAAATATGATTTTGATGCTTTGCCGCTTTGGTTTGCAACAAACTACCGAAGTCTTTTGCACCTTGCACAACAGTATGAGCGACTACATCACCAGTAATGCGAGATAACCACTCCTCAATGTCAGGTTTGCAATCTGTAATCAACTGAGCAAACTTTTGCGCTAACTGCGCATCACCTTCAAGCACCAGCTTGTCTTGCTTAATTAGCTTAGTGATATTGGCTTGCTCACGCAGTTCAGACAAATCGGTAAGCTTGAAAGACAAATAGCAATCAGGCTGGCCTTCATACTGACTCAGTACATCAATTTGCTGTTGACTCAACACAAAGGTCAAAGTCATATCTAGCTCTCTCACCAAAACCTGAATGGCGTTGCCTTTTAAGCGAGATAATCGACGACCCAAGTCTGGATCATCTTTAATCATGACATTTAAAGAGGTTTCGATAACAGCTGTAGCAAATTGTTTAATAGGCATGCAGCATACTCCCTTAGAACTTGTAACCACGATGCAAGGCTACAATACCGCCAGTAAGATTGTAATAGCTGGTTTGTTCAAACCCAACGTTCTTCATCATACCTTCTAAAGTATCTTGATCTGGGTGCATGCGAATAGACTCTGCCAAGTAACGATAGCTCTCGGAATCATTTGCGATAAGCTTGCCCATTTTTGGCAAAATATGGAAAGAATAAGCATCGTAAATTTTGGACAAAGACTTGGAAGCTGGCTTAGAGAATTCTAAAACAAGCAAGCGACCGCCCGGTTTCAGAACACGGAACATTGAAGCAAGTGCTTTATCTTTATCGGTGACATTTCTTAAACAAAAGCTAATGGTAATACAATCAAAATAGTCATCTGGGAATGGCAACTCTTCTGCGTTAGCTTGTACATAGTGAACATTACCAACAATACCGATATCGCGAAGTTTGTCGCGGCCAACATTCAACATTGAATTGTTGATGTCAGCTAAGATTACATGGCCTTTTTCGCCAACAATTCGAGAAAACTTTGCGGTTAAATCGCCAGTGCCACCACCAAGATCAAGAATACGTTGTCCCGGCTTTGCACCACTGCAGTCAATCGTGAATCGCTTCCAAATACGATGAACACCAACCGACATTAAGTCATTCATTACGTCATATTTGGTTGCTACTGAGTGGAATACTTCGGCAACTTTTTCTACCTTTTGTTCCTTGGCTACGGTTTCATAACCAAAGTGAGTTGTTTCACTTGGTTTTGTCTCTACACTCAGTTGCGCATTAGTATCGCTCATACTTTCTGTTACCTTGGTCACTTTCTGCTACGCGCAATAATTGCGTATCTTCACACTTTCTGCCCGCTAGTTTACTTTATACACAGGCTTAAGTGGTAGCAATTGTGATGAATAAATCTAAAGTAGGCTTACTGATATACCAATAATTAGCCAAAACCGATCACTCAGAGGCTATTTACTCTGCGTCTGATTTTGCATTCACTGTGAGTTTAGGGGATATGGGCTTCTTCACTTGCACGCCTAGCTCGGTGAAACTCTCTGCTTGGCGAATTACATTGCCTCGCCCTGTTACCAGTTTATTCATCGCGCCTTGATAGCTTTGATTGGCTTTATCCAACGAGCTGCCCAGTACCTCCATATCATCAACAAACAGCCTTAGTTTGTCATAAAGTTTGCTGGCACGATCGGCAATAACCTGAGCATTTTGATTTTTACGTTCATTGCGCCACAAGTTGTCAATGGTGCGCAGTGCGACAAGCAACGTCGTGGGGCTCACTAAAATAATGTTCTGCTCCATCGCCTCTTTAACAAGACTTGGGTCCGCTTGAATTGCTACTTGGAAAGCAGGTTCAATCGGTACAAACAACAACACATAGTCTAAGCACTCGATACCTCTAAGCTGGTGGTAATCTTTTTGTCCTAGGCCTTTTATATGCGCTCTCAACGACGTTAGGTGCTGGGTAAGCGCTCGATCCCTTTCCATATCATCGCTGGCATTGTAATAGCGCTCATACGCAACTAAGGTGACTTTTGAGTCAATCACCACTTGTTTATTGTTCGGTAAGTTAACTACAACATCAGGCTGATAGCGCTTACCAGATTCACTTTGCAGGCTCACTTGCGTTTGGTACTCATGGCCGTTTCTCAGCCCTGACTCTTCAAGCACCTTGGCGAGTATCACTTCACCCCAATTGCCTTGTTGCTTATTATCGCCTTTTAATGCGTTAGTCAGATTCAAGGCTTCTTTTGCCATCTGCTCATTGAGGCGTTGTAAGTTTTTCAGCTCATGGACTAATGTGTGACGTTCTTTCGCTTCCTGGTGAAAGCTATCGTTTACCTGTTTCTTAAACCCTTCCAGCTGCTGTTTCAGTGGAGACAGTAAACCTTCCAAGCTCTGTTTGTTTTGCTGATCTACTTTGGCACTCTTCTCTTCAAAGACTTGCTGAGCTAGCTGCTCGAACTGCTGTTTAAGGCGAGTTTCAGCCGATTCAAGCAACTGAAGCTTTTCTTGATTGGATTGACGCTGCTGCTCATGGCGGGCTTGTTGCTCTCTATACTGAACTTCGAGCTGGTTTTTTGAATGTCGGATACGCTCTAGATCTTGAGATAACTTAGCTTTCTCTTGCTTGATAACTTCAAGCTGGCGCAGCTTTTCTGCGGCAACAATGAGCTTACTTTGCGCCTGTTTTAATTCATATGCAGCTTGATCTCTTGCATTGTCTAACTCTGCCAGCTCCTGCTGTGCACCAGATAACTCTTTTTCTAGATGCTCAGTTTTTGTTTGATGCAGTTGATCAATAGATTCGAGCTGTTGCGTCAGTTGCGCCATTCGAACGGCATTTTTTTGCTTTACCCACCAGCTTGTTGCAAAACCGACAACGATAGAGCTGCCTATGGCAGACAACAAAGCATCCTGATATTGAAAAATCCACTGCATAGCTCAACTAACTCTATTAATCACTGACACTTAAATGGTATTTCCATACTGGATAAATGTCCAGTTTGTAGCTTAGACAAGCTGCATATAGACTGGCGAATAGTCTGACTACTCTGTTAGACAACGAATAACATCAATAATAATGTATCGCTGCCCAAAGCACATATTGGCTATTGGGTACTCCAACACGTGCATGCTTTATAGGGATGAATGCAATGAACGAACGTCGTGCTATAGGTTTTGGCTTAGCTGCTGTATTACTTTGGTCTACAGTGGCCACGGCTTTTAAAATAACGCTTGAGCAATTAACACCATTACAAATGTTGACGGCCGCCAGTATCGTGTCAGCGATTGCTCTAATTACGATATGCGCCATTCAGGGTAAACTTCGTCTTATCGTTCCAACGTTTATCTCCAACCCGCTGTATTACATATTATTGGGCCTCATTAACCCGCTGGCCTACTATTTAATTCTCTTCAAGGCATACGACTTACTTCCTGCGGCACAAGCACAAGCCATCAATTACAGTTGGGCTATTACGCTTACGTTGATGGCCGCTTTATTTCTTGGCCAATCTATTCGTAAGCAAGATTGGATTGCTTGTACGTTTAGCTACATTGGCGTGCTAGTCATTGCAACAGAAGGCAATCTCCTTGGACTCAAGTTTGAAAGCCCACTAGGAGTAGGACTCGCCTTGCTATCAACACTGCTTTGGGCTAGTTACTGGATACTGAATACAAAAAATACATCAGACCCGATAGTCAGCGTCCTTTTAGGCTTCTTAGTCGCAATCCCAATTGCACTCGGGCTCTGCTTTTATGAAGGCCTGCAATGGTCGCACATATCGATGAAAGGATGGTTGGCGGTGTCTTATGTCGGGCTGTTTGAAATGGGGGTGACTTTTGTTTTGTGGCTAACAGCATTGAAGCTTACACAAAACACCTCACGGATCAGTAACCTGATCTTTGCATCTCCTTTTATCTCACTGATCTTGCTGGCAACCATCATCGGCGAATATATTCACCCTTCTACATTGGTTGGTTTGGTGTTGATCGTAATAGGATTAGCCATTCAGCAGATCAAGTTTGGCAAAAGACGAAAAGTAACTACATGCCAGAAAGTCAAATAAGCCTATCGATGAGCTAGAAGAGCTGATAGGCCAGCTCACTACCCTGCCCACGAACGCTGTCAATACTACCGACTAAATCGTGTGATAGTTTCAGTGCTTTTGAGGCGGGGTGGTTGACGAGATATTCACTTTTCTCATCGACATCTAACATTGAATCCCACTTGCTGTGAACATCTCTCGCTAAAAACAGAACACAAGCGAGCTTTTTTGAGCCATCCGCTTTGCCTGGATGATTGACGTTTGCAATGGCTTCAACCATCTCTGCTGGGAATTTCCAACTCTTCGCTAATTCGGCTCCCAGCTCCTGAGAGTCGGTATCCAGCACTTCTCTCTGAACTCGAGTTCTGCTTTCACCACTATTGACTCTATTTTCGATTTCAATCGCCTTCTCGGGAACCAACGTGTGTATCATCAGCTCACCAATGTTATGTAATACTCCCGTGGTAAAAGTTTCGTTTGGATCCAACCGAATAGTTTTGGCGATCGTGCTGGCGATAATTGATACTTCAAATGTGTTCGACCAGTAGTCTTTTAGGTTTAAAGTTTCTAGCTGTGGGAATGTAGACGATAGGATTGACGAAGAAACCAAAGTACGAATAGCACCAACGCCAATACGAATAATCGCATCGTTGATCGTTGATACACCCTTCACGCCACCAAAGTACGCAGAGTTGGCCATGCGCAACACACGGGCACTCAACACTTGATCCATGGACATCTTTCGAGAGAGAGCACCAAAATCAATATTTTCACGATTCACCATTTCAAGCAACTCTTGAAGAACACTTTCAATTCTGGGTAATTCGTTGATTCTGGAAATCAGCGCATCATGGCTCATGTCGAGGGTCCTTATTATAATTATTTACCCATTTAATATAGGACATGTTTGGCTCTCTCGAAGTAAGAATAGAAAAAATTCACTCCAAGAATTTGAGTTTTGTAGCGATATTATTTGAATAACAATGTAATGAAACAAGAGGAGTTAAGACGATAAATATTTCGCTTTATTGGCAACTCGAGCTTGGCCACTTTTGCACAAACTCGAAATCATTTTTCCTCATCTGCTGTGTTGACCAGAAACCGGAATCGATACATTTGCTCTCAACGGCGAACAACAAAGATAAACCGATTTCAGCCTTCAAAAAGTTAAGAGGAAACTATTATGAAAACTACACTACTGCCTACCATCGCTCTCTCTGCAATCTTCTCTACATGCGCTTTTGCCGCAGGTACAGACCACATACAGCTACAAGAAACTGATATGGGAGCATTCACTAGCGTTACGGCTTTAAATAACGGCAAAGCAATGGCAAACACACAAATAACTGTCGCAAACCAAAATACACTAGAAACTTATACAACCAATAGCGATGGCGTAGCGTATATCTCAAACATATCGCATGGTAACAAGACATACACGCTACAGGTGAAAGGGGCAAATGGTCAGACAGCTAGTACGCAATATACCTTTGCAGCAGATGCCAACGATAACTAACCTTATCGCCTCTAAACCTGAAAAACGCCCTTCGACGGGCGTTTGAGTCATTCATACTGAATCTCAGTGGATCAATTGTAAGACGTTTCGATACATTTAAACCCACTGGCCCGCAACAAATCCGCTAGACCAAGCCCACTGAAAATTAAACCCTCCAAGCCAACCTGTTACATCCATCACTTCACCAACAAAGTACAGACCAGATACTGTTTTGCACTCCATCGTTTTGGATGAAATATGATCGGTATTGACGCCACCTAAAGTCACCTCAGCCGTTCGATAGCCCTCAGTACCATTTGGTACTATTTGCCAATTTTCTAGATGTGTTTGTACCGCTTCCAACTCTTTAGGGTTGAACTGCTTCAAAGGTTTATCGACTAGCTCTTTTCGTTCTACAAGTACGTCAATAAAGCGCTTAGGAAGAACCTTAGACAAAGTCGTTTTCAAAGTTTGGTTTGGATGTTTTTCTTTAGAGCGAGTTAAAAGCTCCTCGATATCAGTGTCTGGAAGCAAATTTATTGCAACTTTCTGCCCCGGCGTCCAAAAAGATGAGATTTGCAATACCGCAGGTCCTGATAACCCTCTATGGGTGAAAAGCAGCGCTTCCTTGAAGACTGTGCCATCCTCTGCCGTAATTTCAGCTGGGATTGCGATACCTGAAAGCTCTGAGAAGTCCTGCTTATCTTGCGTATGTAGGGTGAAAGGTACAAGGCCAGCCACAGTTGACACAACTTGTAGGCCGAACTGCTCCGCTACTTTGTAGCCAAATGGTGTTGCACCCAATTTCGGCATCGATAAGCCACCTGTCGCTATAACTAACGAGTCACACTGAACATGGTCAGTACCCAATTGCAGTTCAAAGCCTTGTGGCAGTTGCTTTATATCATGCACGTCAACCTGATAACGCTGCTCGACAGTGGGTAAATCACACTCGCTTAGCAACATAGAAACAATGTCTTTTGCCGAATCAAGACAAAATAACTGCCCATGATCCCGCTCCTCAAAATCGATTTGGTATTTGCTCACTAACGAAATGAAGTCCCAATTAGTATATTGAGACAATGCCGATTTTACGAAATGAGGATTCGAGCAAAGATAGTTAGATGCGGAAACATCGTAGTTGGTGAAGTTACATCGACCACCACCTGAGATAAGAATTTTGCGTCCTGGCTTTTTGGCATGATCTACAAGCAATACTTTTCGACCGCGTTTACCTGCTTCAGCGGCACACATAAGTCCAGCAGCACCAGCGCCAATGATGACAACATCAAATTTCTTGCTCATATCTATCTCTTATTGATGCAACAAAAAAGGATGTGCGAATGCACATCCTTGCCAATGTCGCCAGTTTAACCACAAATGGGGTTACTGACAAATATCCAACTAAACAATCACAGCAACGGCTAAAGTTACCACCAGCAATACAGCCGAAAGGACAAATAGCTCACGCACACGGTCACACTTGCCGGTAAATAAATGGTCGTGGTGATGATGATATTCTTTGGTTTTGAGGTAATGATATAAGCGAACTTGCTTAGATACGTTACCGTGCGTGGTAAAGAAACCACCGCCATCTACTTGTTGGTATAAAAGTGGGTGAGCTTCGCGCATTATGTAAATAAGTGAGCGCAACGCGGTGAGATACCTTGCTACATTGATGACAGTAACAAGCGTAAGCGCAAATAGAATAGTGTCTCCACTGATCATCTTTTCCTCCCTACATCCCCAAATGGAGCCCTGAAGAAAAAGACAATCAGAGAAAATTATCTTTTTAGCTATGCACTAGCTTGGGCATCCATAATAGAAGATGAACCTTCTTTCGCCATAGTTGCTAGATCTTTATCGATAAAGAACAACGCCTTACCATCTTCCCCTACAAGTTCTAGCTTGTCTAAAATCCCTTTAAACAACTTCTCTTCTTCGTGCTGCTCTGCGACATACCACTGCAGGAAGTTGAACGTCGAGTAGTCTTGTGAAGTAAAGGCTACGTGAGCAAGTTTGTTGATTCTTTCAGTGATCATTTGTTCATGTTCATAAGTTAAACGGAACACTTCACCTAAGCTTGCAAACTCATGTTGCGGCGCGTCAATTGCTCCTAAAATTGGCATCGCGCCTGTTTCACTCACGTACGTAAATAAACGCTGCATGTGCTGCATTTCTTCTACTGCATGCTCACGAAGAAACTCCGCCGCACCATCAAAACCTTTGTCCTCACACCAAGCACTCATTTGTAAGTATAGATTGGATGAGAAAAATTCGAGATTAATTTGCTCATTTAATTGTTCAACCATTTCACTAGACAGCATAAAAAGTCTCCTATTATTTTTTTGCCTAGGCGTTTAGCCAGTCTACGTTTTGGCAAAGATATCATCTTGCATACCGAATGTGTAACTGAGATCACAACGACAAAAATGATTTGTTTGTGATGTTAGTCTTTAAAACAGTGATTAAGAAGAGGAAGTGACAATGAGCTACAAGCATATTTTAGTTGCAGTCGATCTATCAGAAGAAAGCGACTTCCTGGTAAAGAAAGCCGTAGCACTTGCAAAACCTTTACAAGCTGAACTTTCTTTTATTCACATTGATGTGAATTACGCAGAGGTCTACACCGGGCTAATTGATATTAACTTAGCTGAAACTCAACATCAGACGATGGAGTCTTCACAGAAGTTTTTGCAGAAAATTGCCGACAATGCACAGTATCCGATCAAACATACTTTGGTAGGAAGTGGTGACTTGGGCAATGAGCTGTGTGACACCATCAGTGAATTTAAAGTTGATTTACTGGTTTGCGGCCACCACCAAGACTTTTGGAGTAAGTTCTTATCTTCAACACGCCAGCTCATCAATTGCTCGCCAGTTGATATGTTGGTTGTACCACTAAAAGAGCAATAAAAGTACAACCGGCCGTTAAAGTGAGGCACCGTTAATGTACTAACGGTGCTTCAATAATTGCTTTAGCTTGCGTTGAGGTCGTGGTTAACTGGCCGTCTAATCGATAGATTTTGCTTTGTAGTTTAGCGTGCTTTGCCTGTAGCTTACTCTGTTTCTTAAGCAGTTTTTTTAACTTCTTACACTGCTTCTTTTGCTTAGATAGTTTCTTTTTAAGTTTTTTGGATTTGGATTTGCCTTTGTCCACACTGTCTAATACTCGAATACTACTGTTTGATAGTGAACGCTCACTCTCATTTTTTGGCTTTTCAACACTAACACTATGAACAGTTGCTACTGCTACTGATTTGTCCTGATCTTGGAGGGCTTGCGGTTTTGTCTCAGACTGTGGGATTAAGCTGGGCTTACATAGTGATCCTTTGTATGACGACGTACGCACACAGGACTGACAAATGTATTTTGGGACCGAAACAAGTTGATGAATATAACCAAGACTGCTCGCTATCTCTTGGCGATTCATCTTACAAAAACGTTTTGCCATGCCACAACTCCAGACAAGAATAAAAATGATTCGCAATTAGGTATACATTGCTAGCATTTCGCACGCAACACTTAAATCATTTTCATTCTTAAAGATGTGGGTCAAATCATTGATGCTAGAACATAAACATCAAATCGATTCTTTTTCATGCTTATAGACATACTTGGTTTTCGATCTGATAACCAAGGAGCGTAATTTGGGCGCTTAACCACTACCCGTTTTTTTGCCATTTGCAAAGCTGGATCAAGCAAACCATCAGCATCGTTATCCCCACCAACGAGGCTCTGAAAAACGCGCATTTCTTTTTTCACTAACGCCGTTGCTTTCTTTCCTTCAGGATGCGGATACATCGGATCCAAATAAACCACATCAGGCCTAAATGATAACTCGCCTTCTTCACCAGCAGATAAAGCAGACTGGCTAGGAGAATAGGTAAAACTCATTCGCTCCGATACCCAACTGCCTATTTCCTTATCTCGTTTCGCTCGCTCCAATCCATCAGACAGAAGAGCAGCCACAACAGGGTGCCTTTCTACCATTTGTACGGATGATCCTAAGCTAGCAAATATGAAGGAGTCTCTACCTAAACCTGCTGTGCCATCAAGAATCGTAGGGCAGGCACCTTTGCTTATACCAACGGCCTTAGCAATATCCTGCCCTTTTCCACCACCAAACTTACGCCTGTGGGCAACTGCGCCACCCGCAAAATCAACGTATATGGGCCCCAGTTTAGGCTCATCCTGTTTTCTTAGCTCTATTCGATCACCGGTGTCGACTAATGCAAACAAAGCATCGTTGTCTGCAATTAAGCCGAACTGCGCGACCGTTTCACCTAAATAGTCCCGCCTGCTAGGGTTTGGTATGAGTTTTATACGCAACTGCTACTCCAATTGCTGTTATTTGGTCTGGGCAAATTTTAACTAAATTCTTAGTTTTATACTAATTTTGCGCGTGTTTATAGATTTATAAATCTAGCAACTCGTCTGCAAAGATCCGCAGAGTTCTACACCATAGTAAGCATATCAAATATGGACACTTCACTCTTTCTGCTGGCCTAGTTTATAGTTCTTGGGTAATTAATTGATATATAATTTAATTACGCTGAATTTCACCAACCAACACTGGAATTACTATGTCTAGCGCTGTTTCTAAAACTGATGATCTCGATAAAGACATTCTCAAAACTCTCATGGATGATGCACGCACACCTTACGCTGAAATGGCTAAACAGTTTAATGTCAGTCCCGCAACGATTCATGTTCGTATAGAGAAGATGAAGGCAGCGGAGATTATCCAAGGCACGGAAGTCATAGTCGATACCAAGAAGCTCGGATACGATGTGTGCTGCTTTATTGGCATTAATTTGAACGCTGCACGAGACTATCAATCTGCTTTAAAAAAACTAGATGCACTTGAAGAAGTAGTTGAAGCCTATTACACGACTGGGGCTTACAATATTTTTGTAAAGTTAATGTGTCGTTCGATAGAGGACTTACAGCGAGTTCTAATTAACAAACTGCAAGCAATAGATGAAGTGCAATCAACGGAAACATTAATCTCACTTCAAAACCCAATAAACCGTAATGTTAACCCGTAATTACGCTATATATTAGTAATTTAAATTTTTAATAGAAATAGTATATATAGAAAACCAGGCGCTTATTAAAATAGTAGCCTGGTACAATATGATATTTGAAAAATGTCGGTTAACGATTTAAAAACTTTTCGAGCTCTTCAGCGGAAATACCTTGATCTGCTAACTGTTTAGCCAGCTCTTCCACTTGCTCCCCTTTCCGAGATTCAATAACTTGCTGAAACTGGAATACAATGTCACGCAGTAAGTGAAGTGGTACCTGCTTTGCTGCGCTTTGAATTCGCTCGCCACTCTGGTTGCCAAGTTCATTTAATAACTTACCAAACATAATTTTTTCTGGAGATTCTTCTAATTGCTCCAGAACGCGTGCCATTTCATAGGTGGTCATCGTCATTAGTGTATAGCTTCCCGTGGATATATATAGGAAAAAGATTAGTTGATTTGAACAAATATAAATATACACCCGTTTGTAAAATATTTAAACTTTATTATTAGGTTGATTCATTTCTAATCAATTTCTAGATATAAACCTCTAAACCATATGACATTCCACTTAATTTATTTTTCGATATAGCTATGTGATCGCACCATATTAGGCAGCTTGAAGCTGCCAACGGCGGTAGGTCTTGGTCAAAAGAATCAGAAAAACTGGTATTACGAACAGCATTTGAATAGCTACGATAACTTGCGGCATATAGCTAAGCTTCTGCACCCAACTAACTACAACACCCGAACCACTCATTTGAAACAAACCAAGCAACGCTGCAGCTGTGCCTGCTCTATCTCCAAACGGTGCTAGCGCCTGTCCGGCTCCAGAACCTAAAATCAACGAGCAGCCCACCGACGAAATAAACACAGGGAACATAAAAGCAATGGCGACATGTAAGTCGGACAACATATACATCGCTGAACCCGCAACAATTAGCAACAACGATCCGATTATTAGGCATTTATGCGTGCCTATTTTATCCATTACCTTAGGTGCAACCATGCAAGCTATGATGTTTACAACTGCATTTATACTGAACCACATCGTGAATTGCGTCATAGACAACCCTTGCTGCTCCATCAAAATAACCGGAGCAGAAGTCACGTAAGCCAATATTGCTGCCATCGCTAGAAGACACATTGTCGAGTGAAAAATAAAAGTTGGCTGTTTCAGTACTGACCAATAACGCTTAGGATTAAATACCTTCTGGGGCTTCGAGCTCGGGGTATGGCTTTCCTTCATCGATACTACGACAAGTAGGCCAACAACCACTGCAAAAATAGCCATCAAACTAAAGTTGCTACGCCAACCAAAATGTATTGTTAGCCAACTACCCAATATCGGTGCTAAAGCTGGAATAAAGCAGATGGCACCATTTAAGTAGCTGATCATTTTTCCGCTTCTGCTAGGGCCAAACAGATCCCTAACGCTTGCAAATGCAGCTACTGATGTTGAGCATGCACCAAAGCCTTGTAGAAGTCTCGCGAGCAAAAGCCATTCTATTGATTGGGCCAAGTACGCTAACCAAGCACTCAAAGCGTAAATAACCACACCTGCGACAGCAATTGTTTTGCGGCCAAATTTGTCAGCAAGAGGTCCTGCAAATAGCTGACCGAGTCCCATTGAAAACATAAACCAAGTAATCGTATCTTGAGCTACAGTGCTCGCAACATTTAGATCTCCTGCAATATTTGGCAATGCTGGCAGGTAAATATCAATAGCGAGTGGACTGAACAATACTAATAGAACTAGCATCATTACTTGTCCTTTACTTGGGCTGTTTGTCATTTGGACCTCCGGTCAATTACATATGCCGCGCATTCTAACTGAATTGGGATATGAATAGTAATGACATATAATCATTTACAATATTCCATATTGGAAAATCACATGAATATTCAGAAGCTTTCTCGATTAGACTTAAATTTGCTCGTTTGTTTTAGTGTTTTACTCGAAGAGCAAAGTGTCACTAGAACTGCGCACAGGCTTAACCTAAGCCAATCAGCGGTTAGTAAGTCGTTAATGAAACTGCGTAGTCAGTTTGATGACCCACTGTTTATCCGTACTTCACATGGATTAAAACCCACGCCAAAAAGCCTTTATATAAAGCCCAAGATAGAATCTATAGTTAATCACCTACAGCTTCTGATTGAACCCGAGGTCTTCTCACCAAAGTCTAGCGAATATCGCTTCAACATTGCGACGGTAGAAAGCGTCTACCCTCTTATTTTTTCACACTTTTTACCCAATGTATTTCTTCAGGCACCCAACTTAACAATCGAAACTCACCCTTGGACTGATAGGACATTCAAGCATCTGCAGGAGGGCGAGCTTGATTTAGGCATTACTGGCAAAGATATCGATATTAATGACGCAAAGCTTACGATGCTAACGCCGAATGACATCTGTGAACTTGAACTCTATCGCGATCCGATATCATGTGTTGTACGCAAAGAGCATCCGATATTAAAAAGTCCCGAGTGGAATCTAGATGCGTATCTGTCACTAAGGCATGTTCAAGTCAGATGTGATGGTAACAGTCGATGGCTATTAGACTATCGATTAGCTGATATGGGCAAGGAGCGCGATATTGCTATCTCTGTTCCAGATTTTAATAGCGCTGCGAACTTGTGCACCTATACCGACTTTGTGTTTACCGCTCCTTGTCATTTCATCGAACTCGTAGCAGAACAACTTAACTTAACGGTGCTGCCTCTTCCCTTAGAGTTTCCCCCAATTGCGTATACATTATTTTGGCACAGAGAGCGCACTAACGACCCCGCACTTAGTTGGTTGCGAAATATTATTGATGAAAAAACCTCCCACTTTAGAACAATTGCGTTGGATGATGAAAAGGAGTAGCTTTATCATCATCTACCTACCCCATTTCAAACAATATTCAGTAGGACGTAGATAGCCCTAACAATAAGGAATTTTTTAATGCTTGAATCTGTACCTTCCAAAGTCCAGGCAGTTCGCTCTTGGCTGCAAGAAAACAACTACGATGCGATTATTATCCCACATGAAGATGAGTTTTTGGGTGAGTATATACCAGCCCACAATGAGCGACTTCATTGGCTAACGGGTTTTACTGGTTCTGCAGGTGCAGCAGTCATAACACAAGACTCTGCAGCCATTTTCGTTGATGGTAGGTATACTGTTCAGGTTCGAAATCAAGTATCCGAAGAAACATTTCAATATTGTCATTTGATTGAGCAACCTCCAATCCAATGGATTCAATCTAACCTACCTGAAAAGTCTAAAGTTGCATTTGACCCAAGGATGCATTCCCACCTGTGGTTTGAAAAGTCAATAGAATCTCTTTCTGGGAAACTTGAGCTTATTGCCGATACGAATAATCCTATCGACTTACTATGGGCAGATAGACCTCAATCCATTATCTCTTCTACGCACTTGATGAACTCTGAAACAGCTGGGGTAAGCTCCTATGATAAACGTTCAAAAATAGCAAACATCATTAGTGATAAAGAGGCAGATTGTGCCGTTATTACAGCGCTCGATTCTATTTGCTGGTTGCTAAATGTTCGCGGCGCTGATGTATCACGCCTACCCGTCCTTTTGTCTCAAGCAATCATCTTCAATGATGGGCGCGTACAATTCTTCATTGATAACACTCGACTTCCTGCAGAATTTGAAGCCCATGCCGGTGCCAACGTCGAAGTACACAATCCAGACCAATTTGAAGCTCAGCTTAAAACGCTAGTAAACAAAAAAGTGATGGTTGACCCAGCAACCAGCAATGCTTGGCTAACATTTGCTCTAGAACGCAGCAATGCACAGATCATTTCAGCCAGCGATCCATGTGCCCTACCAAAAGCAACGAAAAACCCCGCAGAGATAAGTGGCATGAAATCAAGCCACATCAAGGACGGCGTTGCTATGGTTAAGTTTCTTTCTTGGTTAGATAAGCAAGTTGAACAAAAATCAGAGCACACAGAAGCAACTCTCTCTGATCAGCTAGAAAGATTTAGACGACAAGACAATACTCTTGTTGATTTAAGCTTCGATACAATATCAGCTACTGGTGCCAATGCTGCAATGTGTCACTATAATCATGAGAATCAATCGACACCATCTTCGCTCGAATTCGATTCACTATACTTGGTTGACTCAGGTGGCCAGTACAAAGACGGCACCACGGATATTACTCGTACAATAGCCATTGGTCAGCCAAGCGAAGAAATGATCAGGCAATTCACCTTGGTGCTTAAAGGCCATATTTCAGTTGCTCGTGCACGTTTTCCAAAGGGTACTTGTGGCTACCAAATTGATACGTTAGCTAGGCATCATTTGTGGGCAGAAGGCTATGACTATGACCATGGTACTGGCCATGGTGTTGGTCACTTCTTAAGTGTACATGAAGGACCGCAAAGTATTTCAAAGAGACAAATTGATGTCGCACTCGAAGCTGGTATGGTTTTATCCAACGAGCCTGGCTACTACAAAGCAAACGAATTTGGCATTCGAATTGAGAACTTAGAGCTCGTAGTCGAAAAGAAAACTGATGGCGACTTCCCTGTTCTTACCTTCGAACCTCTGACTCGATGCCCTATAGATACACGCAATATAAACGTAAATCTATTAACAAAACCTGAGCTAGCTTGGTTAAATGACTATCATCTAAAAGTTTGGCAAGACTTAAGCCCATTGGTTGATGAAGATACTAAAGCTTGGTTAAAAGCTGCAACTCAACCTCTAGTACATGCTTAGCCTTAAGTAGTAGCATAGATAACAAAAGCGGCACTTTCATTTAGTGCCGCTTTTTTTGTTTCACGTGAAACATTTGTTATCCAGAGTATGCAACATGCCAATCTTTCCAGACAGGTGCAAACCCCTTTAGACGAATCATAGCCTCAACTTCGAAAGAAGTTCTTTCATCTGATATCTCAAACTGCTCTAATTCGGTATGTTCGTTTGCATAACCACCTGGCTGTGTTTTGGATGCAGCTGACATGTTAGTTACACCTAACGGCAAAACATTATCTCTAAATGACGCAGATTCGCGTGTAGACAAAGAAAGTTCTACCTCTGGGCTCAACAACCTATATGCGCAGATTAGTTGTACTAATTGTTTATCTGACATGATTGATTTTGGTTGCAGTCCACCTTTACATGGCCTTAACCTTGGAAAAGAAATTGAGTATCGGGACTTCCAATACTTACGTTGCAAATAATCTAAATGGCTAGCAGTAAAGAAGCAATCCGTCCTCCAGTCCTCTAAACCAATCAACGCTCCAATTCCTATTTTGTCTATGCCGGCCTTTGCTAGTCGATCAGCAGTTTCCAATCTATAAACAAAATCTTTTTTCTTACCTCGCAAATGATGCTTAGCGTAGGTAGAAGGGTGATATGTTTCTTGATAGACCATGACCGCATCTAAGCCCATTGACTTAAGCTCAACATACTCATGTTGCTCCAGTGGCTGTACTTCCATAGCCAAGTAGCTGAAGTGTTTCTTTATTTGAGGAACAGACTTCCTAAAATACTCCATCCCAACTTTGGTTTCATGCTCACCGGTCACAAGCAAAATGCTGTCAAACTTCATAGCTTTTATAGCTTCTACCTCAGCTCCTATTTCAACCTCATTAAGGGTCTTACGTTTTAGCTTATTTTCCATTGAAAATCCGCAATAAGTGCAAGCGTTAGAACAAAGGTTTGATAAGTAAAGAGGGACATACAATGAGATAGTATTACCAAATCGCTGCCGTGTTAAATTAAGCGATTTTTGAGCTAGCTTCTCTAAGTATGGTTCAGCTGCTGGAGAAATCAGAGCTTTAAAGTCCTCCAAGTCAATTGAAGATTTACTCAGTGCCCTCTCTACATCGCTAGTCGTCTTTGAGTAAATGGACAGCTGAGTATGATCCCAATCTATTTTGTTAAACGTTCTGTGGAAACTCATTGTATGTTTCACTCGTCTAGAAAGGCGGTTAGTGGGCTAGAGGCAACAGCATGAGAAACAACACTTGCAAGGCCTGATTCATAGGCCATTCGACCACTTTCGACGGCATGCTTAAATGCTCTAGCCATTAAAGCTGGCTCTTGAGTTGCTGCAATAGCGGTATTAACAAGTACAGCGTCAGCACCAAGCTCCATTGCATAGGCAGCATGTGAAGGAGCACCAATTCCGGCATCAACCACTACTGGGACATTTGACTGCTCAATAATAATCTTCAAAAAATCTTCTGTCCTTAATCCTTTGTTCGAACCAATTGGCGCGCCCAATGGCATAACAGCAGCACAGCCTACATCTTCCAAGCGCTTACATAATACGGGATCAGCATGACAGTACGGCAACACCGTGAAACCATCTTTTACTAGTTGTTTAGCGGCATTAAACGTTTCGATTGGGTCAGGAAGTAAATATCTAGGGTCTGGATGAATTTCTAGTTTTACCCACTCTGTGCCGAGTGCCTCGCGAGCTAGATGAGCAGCAAATACAGCATCTTTTGCTGTTTTAGCTCCGGACGTATTAGGTAGAAGCTTGATATTATTGTCTATTAAAGGCTTAAGAATATCGTCATCTTTTGTATCAAGCTCCACTCTTTTTAGCGCCATTGTCGCCATTTGCGAACCGGAGCTCGATATTGCGTTAATCATGGCCTCGCTGCTTGAAAACTTTCCCGTTCCAGTCAGTAACCTTGATTTAAACTCTATACCTGCAATTTTAAGCATTGTGTTACTTACCCTCCGGCTATGGCTTGAAATAGTGAAATGACATCACCTTCGTTCAACGAAGTATTGTCCCAGTGACCTTTTGGAACAATCTGATTATTTACTGTGAACACTGTACCAGCGCTAGGTAAGTCAAAATCTTGAATAATACCCTGCAAACTTACGCTTTCTTTAATCTGTTTCTTTTGGTTGTTGATCGTGACATGTATTAGTTTCATGCCTCTCTCCTATTCGTTATCGCGCTAGTGACTCCACATACATCGCAAGATGTGTCTTTTGGGATTTGATAGTTTTGCCACTCCATCTGTAATCCATCGAATATATGAATAACATTTGGCTTAAATCTAGATTCACTCAAAGCAATTATCTGGATCGCAACTAGCGCCTGTAGGTTTCCAATTGTTCCTACTACAGGGCCGACAATACCTGCCGTAGTACAGTTGTTTGTTTGTGTATGCTTATCCAAAGGATTAAGGCAACGATAACAGGCACTATCTTTGGAGTAATTGAAAACAGCCAACTGACCCTTCCACCCTATAGCCGCACCGCTAATTAGAAGCTTCTTTGACTTATAGCAGGCCAAATTAATCATCTGCCTAGATTGAAAGTTGTCAGTACAATCGATGACAATATCTGCCAACATTGTTTCTAAACCAAGTTGGTTTGGCTCGAGTCTTTTGGCAAGTTTTCTAACTGAAACATTCGGGTTTAAATCAGATATTTGATTGGCAAGCGCGTCTACCTTTGGCTGACCTACATCGTTAACTCGGTACGCTATCTGACGTTGCAAATTAGATGACTCAACAATATCATCATCACATAGGACCATTTTGCCAATGCCAGAGGCTGCCAAGAATAATGCAACTGAGCAGCCTAACCCACCGCAACCGACAATAAGAACATGGCTTTTACTCAACCTTTCTTGCCCTAGCTCGCCAACCTCTTCAACAGATATTTGCCTTTGATAACGCAAAAACAATTCGTCTGACAACATTACATAGCCCCCCTATTTATTAACGGCCTTGTATTGTTAAAAGCATTAAGGAGACTATCTACTGCGTACTTTGTGTCTTTCGCATTAGTTATCGCACCAATAACAGCTAGGCTATCTACCCCACATTGAGAAACCAATTCAGCGTTTTGCAAGTTGATTCCGCCAATAGCAACCGTCGCAATATTCGAGTGGACTTCATTCAGTATTGTTGTATCTATTAGTCGTTGAAAGAGCTTTAGCTTTGTAAGCCCTTGAGGGTGCGAATCTACTTGCTTAGTTACTGTTTTAAAAACCTGCCCAAATGCTAGGTAACTTGGATTCAACCTTAGCGCTAGCAATACTTCATAGTAGCCATGTGTTGAAACACCAAGAGCTAGTCCATTAGAAGAAAGCTGATGTAAACACACATCTGTTAAATCTTCTTGGCCTAAGTGGACACCAAATGCATTATGTTTGATAGCCAATTGCCAATGGTCGTTTATAAACAGCTGTGCTTCATACCGGTTTCCTAACGAAATAGCGGATTTAACCAGTTGCTCAGTCTGATAGACTGGGTAGTTCTTTATACGAAACTGTATGGTCTTAACACCAAACTTTAGCAAACGCTCTAACCAGTCAATAGAATCGACTATTGGGTAAATTGCAAAAAATGACTTTTCTACTTGTTTAAACTCTTTGGCAGACTCACCATCAAGCCAAGGGCAATGAACGCTAAGGCTTTCGCTCTCTGTAACAACATCCGGAAAATCTTTAATAGACACTGGCCATGTTTCACGTGAAACATTGGAAAACGCATTTGCTAATACTATGGCATCGTCAATGGAGTAGTGGAGAGCAATAGCACTTAGCAGCCAACAGAAATGATGTGTTTTGTTAAACGATGATGGAAAAGAATCGTCCCTACTGACAGCTCTTGTGCCGCTAGGGCTAGACCAGACATCATACTTGCACTTCTCGTGGCTTATTCCTATATAAATTGGAGATGCTTGATTGCTAGAGCTAGAAGCTCCATTCTTCCAAGAGGAATCAGATGAATTTCCGGCATAGATTGCAATATAGTCGCAGTTTGAGTTTTGTAAGCATTGCTCTGAAGTACAAAGAAAGTCAGCGCAAATGGAAGTGTTGAAATTAGATGAGTTAATAACGAAGCATTGAGTTTCTGATACTCCAAACTCAATACTTCGTGTATCAAACCCTTGCTTGTTAGCAAGGGTTAAACAGTTTTTAATCTCACCCTTCAGCTCTAATGCACGAGATGGGATAAGAACTTTCAATGCTTAGTCCTCGACAGCAACTTCTTTAGTAGAGGAAGCCGGATGATATAGTTCCGCACCAGAGTCTAGGAACTCCTGGGATTTTTGTCTCATCCCCTCAAGCGGATCTTCAATCATCTTAATTTCAACGGTATCTTCACCGATGTTGGTACCATTTTGTTTTGCGAAATCCCGAACTTCATGTGAGATCTTCATTGAGCAGAATTTTGGACCACACATTGAACAGAAATGTGCCACTTTACCGGATTCTTGCGGCAGAGTTTCATCGTGATAAGACTTAGCCGTTTCAGGGTCTAAAGAAAGGTTGAACTGGTCTTCCCATCTAAATTCAAATCTAGCTTTGGAAAGGGCATTGTCGCGAATTTGAGCGCCAGGATGGCCTTTAGCTAAATCAGCAGCATGAGCAGCGAGTTTATAAGTAATAATACCGGTTTTAACATCTTGCTTATTAGGTAACCCTAGGTGCTCTTTTGGCGTTACATAACACAGCATTGCACAGCCAAACCAACCTATTACGGAAGCACCGATCCCAGAAGTAATATGATCGTAACCCGGTGCAATATCAGTAGTTAAAGGGCCAAGAGTATAAAATGGAGCTTCATGACAGTGTTCTAACTGTTCATCCATATTCTCTTTAATCATGTGCAAAGGAACATGTCCAGGACCTTCAATCATCACCTGGACATCATACTCCCAAGCAACTTTTGTAAGCTCGCCTAGTGTACGCAACTCCGAGAACTGTGCTTCGTCATTCGCGTCGGCAATCGAGCCAGGGCGCAACCCGTCACCAAGAGATAATGCAATATCGTATTTAGCACAGATCTCACAAATCTCGCGGAAGTTAGTATAGAGGAAGCTTTCTTTGTGATGAGCAAGGCACCACTTAGCGATAATAGATCCACCACGAGAGACTATGCCCGTAACACGTTTAGCCGTCATAGGAACGTAGCGCAGCAACAAGCCTGCATGAATAGTGAAGTAATCTACTCCCTGCTCTGCTTGTTCAATTAACGTATCACGCATCACTTCCCACGTTAGGTTTTCAGCAATACCATTTACTTTCTCAAGGGCTTGATACATAGGCACTGTACCGATAGGCACAGGGCTATTACGTAAGATACGCTCACGAGTTTCGTGGATATTGCGACCTGTAGATAAGTCCATAACCGTATCTCCACCCCAGCGAGTAGACCAAACTAGTTTCTCTACTTCTTCCTCAATAGAGGAGCTTACTGAAGAGTTACCAATGTTCGCGTTCACCTTAACCAAGAAATTGCGCCCAATGATCATTGGCTCAGACTCTGGGTGGTTAATGTTAGAAGGAATAATAGCGCGTCCTTCTGCTACTTCTTTTCTAACAAACTCAGGAGTAATCTCTTTTGGAAGGTTTGCACCGAAATTCTGGCCAGGATGTTGGAAGTTTAACTGTTCATCTTTGTACTTCTGGCGTCCCATGTTTTCACGAATAGCAATGTATTCCATTTCTGGGGTAATGATGCCTTTACGAGCATAGTGAAGCTGGGTGACACATTTACCTTCTTTTGCTTTACGAACACGCGGAAGCTCAACACCACGAACATCATCCAAAGTGTCATCTTGCTGTCGTTCTTTTGTGTACGCAGAGCTTACTCCATCGAGAATCTCAGTGTCGCCGCGCTCTTCAATCCATGCTTCTCTGTGCTTAGGCAAGCCTTTATATAGGTCAATTGTGTAAGATGGATCTGTATAAAGGCCTGAGGTGTCATAAACATGTACAGGCTCGTTGGGCTCGAATACTGGCTCTTCTTTAGTACCACCAATCAAACTATCCGCTAGTGATACCTCTCTCATAGGGACTCGAATATCCTCACGGGAGCCTTTTATATAAACTTTAGTAGAATTTGGATACGGTTCGACAGAGAGTGAATCAATAAATTGTTGAGCTTCTAGCCTAGATTGTTTACGACTCGACATAGCATTTTTTCCTTGCGGTTTTTAAAATAAAAATGCTTGGCGGATGGATGCTACAAGAGGAATACCCTTATATTTCATAAGGATAGATAGATAAGACGAATAGAGTTATGTCTTGTTAATTTTCTCTTGTTCCCTTCGCAGGTATTAGCCTGATCAGGTTCAACGGATCCCGGTTTAACGGTCTCAGCCTTGTGGCACTCCGACAAGTAGAGTCATTATATGAAATTAATTGAAATTAACAACATATTCATTGCTATATAAAGCAAGATTATGCTCGAGAGATAATCTGAAAACCAACCCAAGCAGCAGAAATACTAAACAGTACATTCAATATGACATTTAGTCCCATTTTAAACATTGCGCCCTGCTGCATCAGAGTAACGTTATCCATTGAGAAGGTAGAAAACGTAGTTAGCGCGCCTAAGAAGCCAAGACCAATAATCTGGCGCCAAGGGTCATTTGATATCAAGTCATTTTGTAATGCGGCAGCTAGCAGACCCATGATGAAAGAACCTGCGATGTTGACCGTTAGCGTGCCGTACGGGAACCCCTTGCCAAGAAGCGCAGCGCACCACTCTGAAATAAGATAGCGAGAACAGGCACCAAATGCCCCACCAATTGCTATGTAGCCTAAGATATAAAGCTGATTCATAAATACCCCCTAAAAAATAATTGGGGTATTTTATAGTAATCAGGCTATAAAGCGAGCAATCAAAGTTATTTTTAATATTCCGTATATGGTTCGTTTGAAGAAAGGAAAGTCAAATAACATGGACAATATTGCCATTTAGTCACTCACTTTTAACACGTTACAGGAGTCACTTTTTGAGCTTATTTAACCTTTGTGCAGTATGTATATAGGTGACTGGAAAGACATCGACAAGATCAACTGCAATACAACATTGTAAATAACAACGACATAAACAATCGAACTCCAGCTTCTAGGGGTGTCAATTACTTGAAGGTAACTTGAAGATTCATATTCTAATAGCTTTAGCTGTAGTATTTGTGTATGAGCAAGAAGGCCTCTTCTCAAAGCATCAACTCGCCTTAAACTAGAAAACTATCGAGCTGTATTGCCCATTTATTTTTTGATTTATTTAGAACGTAAAAAAGCCCCAGTCTTTCGACTGAGGCTTAGTATAAATGGCGGAGTGGACGGGACTCGAACCCGCGACCCCCGGCGTGACAGGCCGGTATTCTAACCAACTGAACTACCACTCCGCAGTGGTATCACTCGCGTTCGCAAGTGTCCATCTTTTGTCTTCACTTTTGAAAAAGTGAAAATAAAATTAAAGCCCGGCGATGACCTACTCTCACATGGGGAAGCCCCACACTACCATCGGCGCAGTTGCGTTTCACTTCTGAGTTCGGCATGGAATCAGGTGGGTCCACAACGCTATGGTCGCCAAGCAAATTCTTCATCATAAAGTCATCGACTCTACGATTTAATTCGGAAAGCTGTTTTTCGTTCTATTACACATTCAATGTTCTAGTTTGAGTCCCACAAAAACCCTTTTGGTGTTGTATGGTTAAGCCTCACGGGCAATTAGTACAGGTTAGCTCAACGCCTCACAACGCTTACACACCCTGCCTATCAACGTTCTAGTCTCGAACAACCCTTAAGGACACATAAAGTGTCAGGGAAGACTCATCTCAGGGCTCGCTTCCCGCTTAGATGCTTTCAGCGGTTATCGATTCCGAACTTAGCTACCGGGCAATGCCATTGGCATGACAACCCGAACACCAGAGGTTCGTCCACTCCGGTCCTCTCGTACTAGGAGCAGCCCCCTTCAATCTTCCAACGCCCACGGCAGATAGGGACCGAACTGTCTCACGACGTTCTAAACCCAGCTCGCGTACCACTTTAAATGGCGAACAGCCATACCCTTGGGACCGACTTCAGCCCCAGGATGTGATGAGCCGACATCGAGGTGCCAAACACCGCCGTCGATATGAACTCTTGGGCGGTATCAGCCTGTTATCCCCGGAGTACCTTTTATCCGTTGAGCGATGGCCCTTCCATTCAGAACCACCGGATCACTATGACCTGCTTTCGCACCTGCTCGAATTGTCATTCTCGCAGTCAAGCGGGCTTATGCCATTGCACTAACCTCACGATGTCCAACCGTGATTAGCCCACCTTCGTGCTCCTCCGTTACTCTTTGGGAGGAGACCGCCCCAGTCAAACTACCCACCAGGCACTGTCCTCACCCCAGATAATGGGGCCAAGTTAGAACATCAACACTACAAGGGTGGTATTTCAAGGACGGCTCCACCACATCTAGCGACGCGGTTTCAAAGCCTCCCACCTATCCTACACATGTAGGGTCAATGTTCAGTGCCAAGCTGTAGTAAAGGTTCACGGGGTCTTTCCGTCTAGCCGCGGGTACACTGCATCTTCACAGCGATTTCAATTTCACTGAGTCTCGGGTGGAGACAGCGTGGCCATCATTACGCCATTCGTGCAGGTCGGAACTTACCCGACAAGGAATTTCGCTACCTTAGGACCGTTATAGTTACGGCCGCCGTTTACCGGGGCTTCGATCAAGAGCTTCGACCGAAGTCTAACCCCATCAATTAACCTTCCGGCACCGGGCAGGCGTCACACCGTATACGTCATCTTACGATTTAGCACAGTGCTGTGTTTTTAATAAACAGTTGCAGCCACCTGGTATCTGCGACTCCCAATAGCTCCATCCGCAAGGGACTTCACCGTCGAGAGCGTACCTTCTCCCGAAGTTACGGTACCATTTTGCCTAGTTCCTTCACCCGAGTTCTCTCAAGCGCCTTGGTATTCTCTACCCGACCACCTGTGTCGGTTTGGGGTACGATTCCTTACAATCTGAAGCTTAGAGGCTTTTCCTGGAAGCATGGCATCAATGACTTCACTACCGTAGTAGCTCGACATCGTGTCTCAGCCTTAAAGAGAGCCGGATTTACCTAACTCTCAAGCCTACGCACTTGAACCTGGACGACCGTCGCCAGGCCCACCTAGCCTTCTCCGTCCCCCCATCGCAATTGTAAGAAGTACGGGAATATTAACCCGTTTCCCATCGACTACGCCTTTCGGCCTCGCCTTAGGGGTCGACTTACCCTGCCCCGATTAACGTTGGACAGGAACCCTTGGTCTTCCGGCGAGGAGGTTTTTCACCCCCTTTATCGTTACTCATGTCAGCATTCGCACTTCTGATACCTCCAGCAGACCTTACAGTCCACCTTCAACGGCTTACAGAACGCTCCCCTACCCAATACAATAAATTGCATTGCCGCAGCTTCGGTTTATTACTTAGCCCCGTTACATCTTCCGCGCAGGCCGACTCGACTAGTGAGCTATTACGCTTTCTTTAAATGATGGCTGCTTCTAAGCCAACATCCTAGCTGTCTAAGCCTTCCCACATCGTTTCCCACTTAGTAATAATTTGGGACCTTAGCTGGCGGTCTGGGTTGTTTCCCTCTCCACGACGGACGTTAGCACCCGCCGTGTGTCTCCCGGATAGTACTTACTGGTATTCGGAGTTTGCAAAGGGTTGGTAAGTCGGGATGACCCCCTAGCCTTAACAGTGCTCTACCCCCAGTAGTATTCATCCGAGGCGCTACCTAAATAGCTTTCGGGGAGAACCAGCTATCTCCAGGTTTGATTGGCCTTTCACCCCTAGCCACAAGTCATCCGCTAATTTTTCAACATTAGTCGGTTCGGTCCTCCAGTTGATGTTACTCAACCTTCAACCTGCCCATGGCTAGATCACCTGGTTTCGGGTCTATATCCAGAGACTGAGCGCCCAGTTAAGACTCGGTTTCCCTACGGCTCCCCTAAACGGTTAACCTTGCCACTGAATATAAGTCGCTGACCCATTATACAAAAGGTACGCAGTCACACCACGAAGGTGCTCCTACTGCTTGTACGTACACGGTTTCAGGTTCTATTTCACTCCCCTCACAGGGGTTCTTTTCGCCTTTCCCTCACGGTACTGGTTCACTATCGGTCAGTCAGGAGTATTTAGCCTTGGAGGATGGTCCCCCCATGTTCAGACAGGATATCACGTGTCCCGCCTTACTCGATTTCACTTATGCTGCGCTGTCGGTTACGGGGCTATCACCCTGTATCGCGTGCCTTTCCAGACACTTCACCTGACGCAATAAAAGCTTAAGGGCTAACCCAATTTCGCTCGCCGCTACTTTCGGGATCTCGGTTGATTTCTTTTCCTCGGGGTACTTAGATGTTTCAGTTCCCCCGGTTCGCCTCATTAACCTATGTATTCAGTTAATGATACATGCTTATGCATGTGGGTTTCCCCATTCGGAAATCGTAGACTCAAGTGGCTTTTACTGCCTTATCTACGCTTATCGCAAGTTAATACGTCCTTCATCGCCTCTGACTGCCAAGGCATCCACCGTGTACGCTTAGTTACTTAACCATACAACCCAAAAGAGTTTTGTACGGTCAACACTAAAGGTGTCTCAATTTATTTAAACATGATTGAGACTGATAATTGCCGGACTCAAATATGAATAACTCGTAAGTTATTCCCAAGAACACTTGAATGTGTGTTGGTACCTAAATCAATACAGATTTAGGATTTGAGAACTTTTAATTAGATAACGATAAATCAAATCGTTATCTGTCAGCTTTCCAAATTGTTAAAGAGCAAGATGCATAAAGCATCATTCAAATATTCTTATCAGAACACTTTGATGATGACTTACTAAAAAGTATTGGTGGGTCTGAGTGGACTTGAACCACCGACCTCTCGCTTATCAGGCGAACGCTCTAACCACCTGAGCTACAGACCCACATCTTTTTTGCTCGATTAAACCTTATCAATCTGTGTGAACACTCATCGCAATAATCTTTCGTATAAGGAGGTGATCCAGCCCCAGGTTCCCCTAGGGCTACCTTGTTACGACTTCACCCCAGTCATGAACCACAAAGTGGTGAGCGTCCTCCCGAAGGTTAAACTACCCACTTCTTTTGCAGCCCACTCCCATGGTGTGACGGGCGGTGTGTACAAGGCCCGGGAACGTATTCACCGTAGCATTCTGATCTACGATTACTAGCGATTCCGACTTCATGGAGTCGAGTTGCAGACTCCAATCCGGACTACGACGCACTTTTTGGGATTCGCTCACCATCGCTGGTTGGCCGCCCTCTGTATGCGCCATTGTAGCACGTGTGTAGCCCTACTCGTAAGGGCCATGATGACTTGACGTCGTCCCCACCTTCCTCCGGTTTATCACCGGCAGTCTCCCTGGAGTTCCCGACATTACTCGCTGGCAAACAAGGATAAGGGTTGCGCTCGTTGCGGGACTTAACCCAACATTTCACAACACGAGCTGACGACAGCCATGCAGCACCTGTCTCAGAGTTCCCGAAGGCACCAAAGCATCTCTGCTAAGTTCTCTGGATGTCAAGAGTAGGTAAGGTTCTTCGCGTTGCATCGAATTAAACCACATGCTCCACCGCTTGTGCGGGCCCCCGTCAATTCATTTGAGTTTTAATCTTGCGACCGTACTCCCCAGGCGGTCTACTTAACGCGTTAGCTCCGAAAGCCACAGTTCAAGACCGCAACCTCCAAGTAGACATCGTTTACGGCGTGGACTACCAGGGTATCTAATCCTGTTTGCTCCCCACGCTTTCGCATCTGAGTGTCAGTATCTGTCCAGGGGGCCGCCTTCGCCACTGGTATTCCTTCAGATCTCTACGCATTTCACCGCTACACCTGAAATTCTACCCCCCTCTACAGTACTCTAGTGAATCAGTTTCAAATGACCTTCCGAGGTTGAGCCCCGGGCTTTCACATCTGACTTAATCCACCACCTGCATGCGCTTTACGCCCAGTAATTCCGATTAACGCTCGCACCCTCCGTATTACCGCGGCTGCTGGCACGGAGTTAGCCGGTGCTTCTTCTGCAGCTAACGTCAAGCAATGCAGTTATTAACTACACTACCTTCCTCACTGCTGAAAGTGCTTTACAACCCGAAGGCCTTCTTCACACACGCGGCATGGCTGCATCAGGGTTTCCCCCATTGTGCAATATTCCCCACTGCTGCCTCCCGTAGGAGTCTGGACCGTGTCTCAGTTCCAGTGTGGCTGATCATCCTCTCAGACCAGCTAGGGATCGTCGCCTTGGTGAGCCATTACCTCACCAACTAGCTAATCCCACCTAGGCGTATCCAATAGCGCAAGGCCCGAAGGTCCCCTGCTTTGCTCCGAAGAGAGTATGCGGTATTAGCCATCGTTTCCAATGGTTATCCCCCTCTACTGGGCAACTTCCTAGGCATTACTCACCCGTCCGCCGCTCGTCAGCAAAGAAAGCAAGCTTTCTTTCTGTTACCGCTCGACTTGCATGTGTTAGGCCTGCCGCCAGCGTTCAATCTGAGCCATGATCAAACTCTTCAATTTAAGATTTTGTCGGCTCAATGAATACTGAACATTACATAAAGTAATGTTTGAATTGACTGTGCTGAGTCTTTCGACTCGTTGGTCACTTCGTTTCATTGAAACCTAATTTGAAGCCGAAGCTTCTAATTTGATTATCATCAACGAGTGCCCACACAGATTGATAGGTTTATATTGTTAAAGAGCAATGCTTTGAAGTTCATCTCAAAGCGGACGGCTATTCTAGCGATTTAAGTTTTAGTGTCAACCACTTTTTTCAAAACTTTTTTAAGCACTGGGCTTAGCTAGGAGACCTTGCTAACTCGTTGATTGCTTTGTTTGAAGCCATCCCGTGTCAGCGAGGTGGCATTATAGAGATCGGCGTCACGTTGGCAAGCGTTTTTTGAAGTTTTTTTTGAAAAAAGAACCTTTCGATTAACAATTAGGCAAAAAGACGCGTAACTATACGTTTTTAGCCTTCAAACCCTTAAATTCTTCAGCAAACAATGCCACCTTTTGCCAATTGGTATATTCAACCTCTTTACTGGTATCTGTTTCTCCGCCCGTCATACTCATGATGAACTTAATCATCATTCTATCTATCCAGTTATAACGAGGATAATAAAGAGCCCCAGCAAAGACACCTATAAGCTCAGGTTTCCAAGGCGATTTTTTGAGAAAGGTTTGGATGTAAGCGCTACCTTCTGGTGTGTCTTTTCCTTGCTCTTCCTTTCTAGCCGTCAAGTTCACACAGAAAAAGGCCACTTTACTTCTATTCAATTGCTCTAGGTGGGTATCTATAAATTGATATAGCTTCTTATTAAGGTGGCCATAACGAATAGAAGCACCGATCAACACCTTATCGTACTGAGCTAAGTCTATGCTATCAACCTCGTCTAGATTTCTTAGCTCACACTCATACCCCTGCAGTTCACTATCGATGAACTTGAAGATTTTTTTGGTTTGTCCTTCTCTACTTGAATAAAGGAATAGTACTTTCATCACCAGCCTCTTTAACTGCGCCAAAATGTAGGAGTAAACAAAATAAGCAGAGTAAATATCTCTAAACGTCCAAATACCATAGAAAGAACCAGCACCCACTTGGCACCATCATTGACGTTAGCAAAGTTTGAAGCCACCTCTCCTAACCCCGGACCTAAGTTGTTTAGCGTTGCTGCTACGGCAGAGAAAGCGGTCAACTCGCCCATCCCCGTGGCAATTAGAGCCAGCATACACACTACAAAAACCAAAGTATATGCAGAAAAGAACCCCCATACAGCGTCAACAACTCTTTGATTTAACGCTGTTCCTCCAAGTTTGATGGTGTAGACAGCTCTAGGGTGGATCAATCGCTTCATTTCTCTAGCCCCCTGACGAGTCAGCAAGAGAATTCTTATTACTTTCATTCCTCCACCAGTTGAGCCAGCACAGCCGCCAATAAATGAAGAGAAAAGCAATAGTACTGGCAAGAACAAAGGCCACTCAGAGAAACTCGATGTCGTAAAACCTGCTGTTGTGGAAATGGACACGGTTTGGAATAAAGCCATATCGAAAGTTTCAAACGTCGAGCCGTAAGTTTGATTCAGTAGTAGAACACCAAAGCAAATCAAAAACAGTATGCCCTGCACCACAAAAAATGCACGAAACTCAGGATCACGTAAGTAATACCGAGGATGAACCCCACCGGAGGCCACAGCTGCGAAATGAAGTGAGTAGTTACAGGCTGAAATAAGCAAAAACACGACTGCAATTAAGTTAATGGCTTCACTATTGAAATAGCCCATACTCGCATCATGGGTAGAAAAACCCCCGATCGCTATAGTAGAGAAACTATGACAGATAGCATCAAACGGTGTCATTCCAGCAAGCCAGTATGCCAACGCACATGCAATCGTAAGACTCAAATAGATGTACCAAAGCGCTTTTGCTGTTTCGGCAATTCGAGGAGTCATCTTACGATCTTTCACTGGGCCGGGAATTTCTGCTCTGTATAACTGCATACCACCGATACCAAGCACAGGTAAAATCGCTACTGCTAACACGATGATCCCCATCCCGCCAAACCACTGCAATATTTGTCGATAAAAAAGTATGGCTTTGGGTAAGTAATCAAGACCGGTCAATACCGTGGCACCGGTTGTGGTCAATGCAGAGAAGGATTCAAAGAACGCATCTGTTACCGAAACGCTAGGATTATCCGAAATAAGGAAAGGCAAGGCACCAGCGCTTCCGAGTACCGTCCAAAACAGGACAACGATGAGGAAACCGTCTCTAGATTGAAGCTCCTGCTTATATCTCCGGTTTGGAAACCAACAAAACGCCCCACAAGCCAGTAGTACAAAAAATGTAGTAACGAAAGAAACCCCAGCTCCGTCTCGGTAAATCAATGCGACTAACGCTGGAGCAAGCATAGTAATACTGAAAAGAGCCAACAAAAGGCCAACTATGCGAATAATAGATCGAAATTGCATGGCATCTAAAGTGAAGGCTAGCTTCTAACTTCCCAATGTTAATTTATAGTGGTTACAACTACCTTTGCACCACTTTTATTGATCGTTGCTTGGGTAAAAGCATCGACTTGATTTTTTTCTATTTCTACCACTAACACTACTGAGTCTGAATAGTCTGAATCAACGGTTAGCGCTTGATAAAAGTCCATTACGGATTGGATAACAGGCATCAAACCATAGTCTAACTCTAGCCGTAGCTTTGTCGTTATTTTTTTCTCAATTGTTTGAAGCTGCTTAAGCGCTTGCTGGACAACGCCACCATATGCTTTAACGAGTCCACCAGTACCTAACTTAATCCCCCCCGAATAACGAGTCACCACGGCAGTTAACTCTCCTACGCCTGAACCAGACAGCTGGGCAAGTATTGGCTTTCCAGCAGTCCCTGAGGGCTCACCATCATCGCTAAATCCCCACTTCATTGAATCTTCTGGCCTTCCCGCTACAAATCCCCAGCAATTATGCCTTGCTGACTTGTGTTCTTGTTTTATCTGTTCAATAGCAGTCTTGGCGGCGTCTACACTTGGTGTATGGATCAAGTGAGTAATGAAGACACTTTTTTTAATTTCCTCTTCAAATAGTGTTGGTTCAGAGGGAATTAAATAAGGGCTATCGTTCATAGGGCTTCAGTAATTAGGTAATAAAAGAAAATTCTATCACGTATTGCTCTGTTGATTTTAACTAGATAGGCATTTCTCATTGTTAAATATTTGTTGAAAAAATGTATTGAATAGTATCTTCGATCTGTGCACACTAATGCAACTGGTCTAACCAGACAAGATTAAAACATGCACTTTTCTCTCTATTGAAGATTGCATGACCCAACAAACTGAAGATGCTTAGGTATATGTGACGGAGATAAATAATGATTTATCAAGCTAACACCTTATCAGTAAAGGAACTGGACAACGGGATTGCAGAGCTACAGTTTTGCTCACCAGCTTCTGTAAACAAACTCGATATCGCAACCTTAGAGTCTCTTGATAGTGCCATTGAGAAGATAAAATCTCATGCAAACTTAAAGGGACTCATCGTTACATCAGACAAAGACAGTTTTATCGTTGGCGCTGATATTACAGAATTTTTAGGGCTTTTCGAAAAATCAAAGCAGGAGCTAGATCACTGGCTTCAGTTTGCGAATTCTATCTTCAATAAACTGGAAGATTTGCCATTTCCAACTCTGTCTGCACTAAAAGGGCACACTCTGGGTGGCGGATGTGAGTGTGTACTTGCTACGGACTTTCGTATTAGCGATACGACGACTAATATCGGCTTGCCCGAAACAAAATTGGGAATCATGCCTGGATTTGGTGGCTGTGTAAGACTTCCTCGTGTTATTGGCGCAGACAACGCCATGGAAATCATTACGCAAGGTAAGTCTGTAAAAGCGGAAAAAGCGTTGAAATTAGGCCTACTAGATGCCGTGGTAGATGAATGTTCTTTACGACAATCTGCGATAGACACAATAACAAAAGCAATTGCAAACGAACTAGATTGGAAAAAGCGCCGAGAGCAAAAAACTTCCCCATTGAGTTTAAGTAAAGTTGAAGCAAAGATGAGCTTCACGATTGCTAAAGGAATGGTATTACAGGCGGTGGGTAATCACTACCCTGCTCCAATGAATGCCGTATTAGCCATTGAAAACGGTGCAAGCCAATCAAGAAACGAGGCTCTAGACTTTGAGCGCCAATACTTTATCGAACTAGCTAAATCTCCCGAAGCTAAATCATTAGTTGGCATTTTCCTTAACGACCAATACCTAAAATCCAAAGCTAAAAAATCCGCTAAGAGTGCTAGTCATAGCACCAGCCAAAGCGCCGTGTTAGGTGCGGGTATAATGGGCGGAGGCATCGCTTATCAATCCGCCCTGAAAGGCGTTCCTGTGGTGATGAAAGATATAGCACAGCCTGCTTTGGACTTGGGTATGGGTGAAGCGTCAAAACTACTCAACAAAAAGCTTTCTCAGGGACGAATAGATGGCTTTAAGATGGCTGACGTTCTTGCTTCAATCAAACCTACCCTCAACTACGCAGATATCAATGACGCAGACATTGTCGTAGAAGCAGTAATCGAGAACCCGAAAATCAAATCTAGCGTACTTAAGGAAGTCGAAGAGTTGGTAGACTCAAACACAGTTATTGCATCTAACACTTCTACTATTCCGATTAATATTTTGGCCTCTTCTTTAAAAAGGCCGGAAAACTTCTGTGGTATGCACTTTTTTAATCCAGTTCATCGTATGCCTTTGGTAGAAATCATTCGTGGTGAACACACCTCTGAAGAAACCATCAACAGAGTCGTGGCGTATGCTGCGAAAATGGGTAAGTCCCCAATAGTTGTCAACGATTGCCCTGGTTTTTTCGTTAACCGAGTACTCTTCCCTTATTTTGCCGCGTTCAATTTACTGCTAAAAGATGGCGCAGACTTTACTCACATCGATAAAGTAATGGAACGTCAATACGGCTGGCCTATGGGCCCTGCCTATCTTCTTGATGTTGTTGGTATTGATACAGCTCGCCACGCCCAAGATGTTATGTCTCAAGGATTCCCTACAAGAATGGCGAACGATGAGCGAGATGCAATCCAAGCACTATTTGAATCCGAAAGATTTGGACAGAAAAATGGCCGAGGCTTCTATGAATACAGCATTGATAAAAAGGGCAAACCAAAGAAATCCCTTTCCAACGATGTTGCCCCTATCTTAGAAAGCGTTTCGATGAAGTCTATGGAGTTCGATGCTGAAACCATTATGGAGCGCATGATGATTCCAATGATCAATGAAGTTCTGCTCTGCTTCGAGGAAAACATTGTTGCTACACCGCAAGAGGCAGATATGGCCTTAGTTTACGGGCTTGGCTTCCCTCCATTTAGAGGTGGTGTCTGCCGCTACTTGGACTCGATAGGCATTGATAAATACATTGAGATGGCAAGCAAATACCAGCACCTAGGGCCGCTTTATCAAGTCCCTGCTTTGCTCGAAAAGATGCGTGCTGAAGGCGAAACATTTTATTCAGCCGACAATGTTAAGTCACTTTAAACCACACTTGGAAAAGGAATAACATCATGAACAACGTAGTTATTGTTGATTGCCTACGCACCCCAATGGGACGTTCCAAAGGTGGTGCCTTTCGTCACACTCGAGCAGAAGATCTTTCTGCGCACCTCATGAGCGGATTACTGCAGCGAAACCCACAAGTTTCTGCCAATGAAATTGAAGATATTTATTGGGGATGTGTGCAACAAACACTAGAGCAAGGGTTTAATGTCGCTAGAAATGCTGCTCTTTTAGCAGGCCTACCGATTGAAGTAGGTGCCGTCACGGTGAACCGCTTGTGTGGATCATCAATGCAAGCTCTTCATGACGCAGCAAGAACCATTATGGTGGGTGACGCTGAGATCTGTATGATAGGCGGTGTCGAACACATGGGGCACGTTCCAATGAACCATGGTGTTGACTTTCACCCTGGACTATCAAAAAATGTCGCAAAAGCAGCTGGTATGATGGGGCTAACAGCGGAAATGCTGGGCAAAATGTATAACATTAGCCGACAGCAACAAGATGAATTTGCCGCGAATTCTCACCAGAAAGCGCATTCTGCTACCGTTGAGGGACGCTTCAAAAATGAAATTTTACCAATTGAAGCGCACGCTGAAGATGGATCGCTAATTAAACTCGACTATGATGAAGTGATTCGTCCGGAAACGACGGTGGAAGGGTTATCGCAATTACGACCTGTGTTTGACCCTGCTTCTGGTACAGTGACTGCGGGCTCCTCATCCGCTCTATCGGATGGCGCTGCTGCAATGCTGATCATGTCAGAAGAAAAGGCCAAGTCTCTAGGGCTGACCATAAGAGCAAGAATTAAATCAATGGCTATCGCGGGCTGCGATCCTTCTATCATGGGTTATGGACCAGTACCTGCAAGTAAAAAAGCACTAAAAAGAGCAGGCTTATCTATTGCCGATATTGATGTTGTTGAGCTCAACGAAGCGTTTGCTGCTCAATCACTACCTTGTGTCGCTGACTTAGGTTTAGCTGAAGATATGGACAAGAAAGTGAACTTAAATGGCGGCGCTATTGCTCTTGGTCATCCTCTTGGCTGCTCTGGGGCCAGAATTTCCACAACACTTATTAATATTATGGAACACAAAAATGCCAAGTTTGGCTTAGCTACTATGTGTATTGGGCTAGGACAAGGTATTGCGACTGTGTTTGAAAGGCCTTAGCCACATAATTTAACCCCAATAAGGGCCAGTGTAATGCTGGCCCTTATGCTTTTAACCAGTCTTGATACAGCTGCTCTGATGAACCTAAATAATCTACCATCCATTGTATAAGCTTGTTTGTTGGATCTCTTCTCCATACTAGACAACATTCACTATTGGGTGTTTCCAAAGGATTAGATCTCTCGATCAATGTACCAGCTTGTAAGTGCTTACTAGCCATATGACGCGGCATATAACCAACTCCAAGCCCCTTCTTTAAACAATCTATTGCGGTATGCCAGTTCGGTAATAACAGGCGGCGTTGGTTTGGGAAGTAGCTATTGTGCCTTTTTGGGAGTTCTCTTGAGGTATCATCTAAACAAATTGCTGAATACTTGCTTACCAATTCCTCTGTTAACTGCGCTGCTTTTGCACAAGGGTGGCTAGGTGACATAACAAAAACCCACTCCATACTGCCCATATTTTTTGTATTGTACTCTCCACCAACTGGAATTGCGGAAGTAGCTCCAATAGCAATATCCGCTCGACCTTGAGATATCGCTTCCCAAGAGCCATTAAACACCTCCATATTGATTTGCAGCTCTGCAAAATCAAAAGTTGCGTAGAAGTCACTGACTAATCGTTCCATTTTTTCCAAACGCACAATATTATCCAGTGTAATTTTTAACGTTTGCTTCCAACCACTTGCTGCTCGCTGCGTTTGAATGGTGACCTCATCCATTTGTCGCAACATGTCTCTAGCGTGCGAAACAAATATTATTCCAGCTTCAGTGAGTTCAACTTTCCTTGGAAGTCTTTTAAATAGCACGACACCCAAGTCTCTCTCAAGCTGACGAACAGAATAACTGATTGCTGATGGAACGCGATGCAGTACTTCCGCTGCTGCGGCAAAACTCTCTAGACGAGCAATGGTATCTATTAATTCGAGGGATGATTTGGAGTACATAACTTGACATCAAAAAATTTGAACCATAACTACAAAATTTAACGTTTTATTTATAAATAATCAAAAAATAAAATTTCATTATCTAAATAACAGGGGTTGCCTTAATCCTTAGTTAAAACTAACCATTAAATTTTTTGATTGGAAAGAAAAATGAGACCATCAAAATTGCAGTTACTCTATCTAATCTGCTTATCCATGTTGGGTTTTGTGGCTACAGATATGTACTTACCTGCCTTTAAAGATCTAGAAGTAGCATTCTCAACAGGACCACAACAGATTGCATTATCCTTAAGTGTTTTCTTGGTCGGAATGGCTATCGGACAATTTTTATGGGGTCTAGCAAGTGATAGATATGGAAGTAAGAAAACTCTGATTGCTGGATTAGCTATTTTTTCAATTGCATCGGTAGGTATCGCTTTCAGCGAATCTATTTGGCAGCTATTGTCACTACGCTTTTTGCAAGCCATCGGGGTGTGCGCACCAGCGGTTATTTGGCAAGCTATGATCATAAAACGCTACTCAAGCTCCACAAGCCAACAGCTCTTTTCTACCATTATGCCTTTGGTTGCTCTATCTCCAGCGTTGGCGCCACAATTAGGTGTGCTTCTATCTCATAGCCTTGGTTGGCGTAGTATCTTCTTGGCATTGACTCTGATTGGTATCGCTTTGGTTATCGCTACATGTTTCCAGCCAGGAGAAAGCAACACGGCCACTAAATCAAGCTCAGTGAAACAAGATGTCGCGTTTCTAATCAAAAATCGAGTCTATGTAGGTAACATATTGATGTTCGCCTTTGCCTCAGCTGCTTTTTTTGCATACTTAACTGGTATGCCAGAAATAATGACCCGTCTGGGCTATTCTGCTAAAGACATTGGCTTCAGCTTTATCCCACAAACTATCGCTTTCATAGTCGGTGGATATTTAGGGAAGATTGCAGTAAGAAAATACGGTGCCAGCTGTACTTTGAAAAACTTATTAGCAATGTTCGTCATCTCATCAGTAATGATACTTGTCGCTTCACAATGGCAGCTTACTTCAATATGGCCAATACTAGCGCCATTTTGCTTGCTTGCTCTTGCTAATGGCGCTATGTACCCAATTATCGTCAACCAAGCCCTTTCTAGCGCTAAGCATTGCGCTGCAACAGCTGCTGGTTTACAAAACAGTATCCAGATCACCGTAAGTAGTATTGCCAGTGCGATTGTGGCAACGTTTGCTTTGCATGCTCAATCAGCGACAGGCAGTGCTATTTTTGTTTGTATGGTAGCTCTGCTATGCAGTTACTTTATAGCAACGTGGAAAGCTCGTTCTCATAACGTTGAAGGAGAGAGTAGACCTCTCACGAATGAAGAATGATTTTTACAAGAATCTAATAAAAATAAGGGTCCTTTAAGGACCCTTATTTTTCATCAGAGAATATTTTACTGTCTATTTATTCTTAACTGGTCGCTGCCAGCTTGGCACTTTACGCTCTTTCGCACGTGTAATAACGAGCTCATTTTCTGATACATTTCTTGTTAATGTGGTTCCGGCACCAATTGTCGCACCATTACCAATTTCAACAGGCGCAACAAGCTGGCTATCTGATCCAACAAAAACATCGTCACCAATGATGGTCTTATGCTTGTTTGCACCATCATAATTACAGGTGATCGCACCAGCTCCAATATTCACGCGCTGACCAATTTCGGCATCGCCAATATAAGCTAGATGGTTTGCTTTAGAGCCTTTGCCTAACGTTGCTTTTTTGATTTCTACGAAATTACCTACGTGCGCGTCATCAGAAAGCTGAGCTCCAGGGCGTAAGCGGCTAAATGGTCCAACTGTACATTCTTCGCCAACACAGGCATCTTCAATAACGGAGTACGGACGCACTATAGTGTTGTCGTCTATTTCGCAATCGATCAAAACACTTCCTGCGCCAATCTTAACATTGTCACCCAACGACACTTTGCCTTCGATGATGACGTTAATGTCAATTTCACAGTCTTTGCCTGCTTGCAACTCACCACGTAAATCAAAACGTGCCGGATCTCTTAACATGACGCCTTGCTTAAGCAAGCTCTCAGCTTGCATCGTTTGGTAAGCTCTCTCTAGTCGAGATAACTGAAGACGATCATTTACCCCTTCCACCTCAATTGGACTCTCTGGGTGAACAGCTTCAATTTGACGCCCTTCTTTATGAGCTGCAGCTATGACATCAGTTAAGTAATATTCACCTTGTGCGTTATCGTTACTTAGACCAGATAACCATCGCTTTAGATCTTTACCTGTAGCAACCATGACGCCGGTATTTATTTCTTGAATTTGTTTTTGCACATCGGAAGCATCTTTTTGCTCAACAATAGCTACCACCTGATCATTTTGACGAACGATGCGACCATAACCAGTCGGATCATCAAGAACAACCGTCAGTAAACCAATTCCGCCTTTTGGCTGAGCATGTAATAAAGAAGTAAGTGTTTGCTCACTTATTAGCGGTACATCTCCGTACAGAACCAAAACCTGCTCATCATCAGCAAACTGAGAAGAAGCTTGATCAACCGCATGACCAGTACCTAGTTGCTCAGCTTGCAATACCCAGTTTACGTTTTCGCTGGATAAAGAATCTTGCATCAGCTGTCCGCCATGGCCATAAACAAGATGAATACTCTGCGCATCCATTCCTTTGCAAGTATCGATAACATGCTTGACCATTGGTTTACCAGCTAAGGTATGTAGCACCTTAGGTAAATTGGAGTACATTCGGGTTCCCTTTCCCGCGGCGAGGATAACGGCGCTAAAATTCATCAATCATTACCTTATGGAGACAAGTTTAATGACAGCTATTGTAACGGCGAAAGGTATTTGAAGGAAAGGTTGGAACTGGGTTGAGGTAAAAATTATACAAATAAGGCGGCCAAGAGGCCGCCTTAAAGTAGCTAACTAATGATTAGCGTCGACGTTTGGTCAACTCGATAACTCGAAGCTGGGCAATCGCCTTCGCCAAATCACTTGCTGCTTGAGCAAAGTCCATATCACCATGTTGGTTCTTAATATGTTCTTCAGCTTTTCTTTTCGCTTCTTCAGCTTTAGCAGCATCTAGTTCTTCACCACGGATAGCCGTATCAGCCAGTACAGTTGCCGTTCCTGGTTGAACTTCAACAATACCTCCAGACACATAGATGATTTCTTCATGTCCAAATTGTTTTACGATACGAACCATGCCAGGCTTTATAGCGGTAAGCAGCGGTGTATGGCCATGAAAAATACCCAATTCACCTTCGCTACCGGTCACCTGAAAAGTCTCAACACGGCCAGAAAATATTTTCTTTTCCGCGCTTACAACATCAAGGTGAAAGGTAATCTCTGCCATATGACCTCCTAGTCAGCCTTATAGCTTCTTCGCATTCTCAACAGCATCGTCGATTGCACCGCAGTACATGAACGCTTGCTCAGGAATATCATCATAGTCGCCAGCTAGTAGACCTTTGAAACCACGCAGTGTTTCTTTTAGAGGTACGTAAACGCCTGGGTCACCAGTGAAGACTTCTGCTACGTGGTAAGGCTGAGTTAGGAAACGCTCAATCTTACGTGCACGAGATACAACTTGCTTATCATCTTCAGATAGCTCGTCCATACCTAGGATAGCAATGATATCTTTTAGCTCTTTATAACGTTGCAGCGTTCTTTGAACACCTTGTGCAATGTCATAGTGCTCTTGACCAACGACTAGAGGGTCAAGCTGACGAGATGTTGAATCTAACGGGTCAATCGCTGGGTATAGACCCATTGCTGCGATGTTACGGTTAAGTACAACTGTTGCATCCAAGTGAGCAAACGTTGTTGCTGGAGACGGGTCAGTCAAGTCATCCGCAGGTACGTATACCGCCTGTACAGACGTGATAGAACCTTGTTTCGTTGACGTGATACGCTCCTGAAGTACACCCATCTCTTCAGCAAGAGTTGGCTGGTAACCTACCGCAGAAGGCATACGACCTAGAAGTGCTGATACCTCAGTACCCGCAAGTGTGTAACGATAGATGTTATCGATGAACAATAGTACATCACGACCTTCGTCACGGAACCTTTCAGCCATTGTTAGGCCAGTCAGTGCAACACGTAGACGGTTTCCTGGTGGCTCGTTCATCTGACCGTAAACCATTGCTACTTTTGATTCTTCAGGGTTCTCAACGTTTACAACGCCTGCTTCCTGCATCTCAAAGTAGAAATCGTTACCTTCACGAGTACGCTCACCAACACCAGCAAATACTGATAGGCCTGAGTGTTGAAGTGCGATGTTGTTGATAAGCTCCATCATGTTAACGGTCTTACCTACACCTGCACCACCGAACAGACCGATTTTACCACCCTTAGCGAATGGACAAACCAAGTCGATAACTTTAACGCCAGTTTCAAGTAGCGAAGTTTCGTTCGATTGTTCTTCATAGCTTGGCGCTGGGCGGTGAATTGCGTAGTGCTCTTCAGCACCGATTTCACCACATTCGTCAATCGCGTCGCCAAGTACGTTCATAATACGTCCCAAAGTCTTGCTACCTACTGGTACAGAAATTGGAGAACCTGTGTTTTCTACTGTCAAACCACGACGTAAACCATCAGAGCTACCCATAACGATGGCACGAACAACGCCACCGCCAAGTTGCTGTTGAACTTCTAATACTAGACGTTCTTTGCTATCAACAACGTTAAGAGCATCATATACACTAGGTACTTCGCTCTGTGGAAACTCCACGTCGACTACCGCACCGATGATCTGTACGATCTTACCTGTAGCCATCGTTAATCCTCTAAATTTTGTTTCACCTAAACTGCAGCTGCGCCAGATACAATCTCTGACAGCTCTTGTGTAATCGCCGCTTGACGGGCTTTGTTGTACACAAGCTCTAATTCATCAATAAGATTGCTGGCATTATCAGTTGCCGCTTTCATTGCTATCATTCGAGCAGCTTGCTCACATGCAAGGTTTTCAACCACACCTTGATATACCTGAGACTCTACATAGCGTACTAGTAACTTATCTAGTAGTGGCTTTGGTTCAGGCTCATAGATGTAATCCCACGCATGATCGCGTTGCATTTCTTCACTATCAGATTTAGGCAAAGGTAATAATTGATCGATCGTTGGTTCTTGAGTCATCGTGTTAACGAAATGGTTATACACGACAAATAGGCGATCCAACTCACCTTCATCATATTTTTTCAACATCACGCCGACAGAGCCAATCAAGCTTTCTAAGCTAGGTGAATCACCTAGCCCAGAAACCTGAGCCGCAACTTTTGCACCGCTATTGTTGAAAAATGCTGTAGCTTTTGAACCGACAATTGCCAGCTCTACATCAGCACCTTTCTCAGACCAATCTTTCATGTCCATCATGGCTTTTTTAAACAAGTTAATGTTTAAGCCACCACACAATCCGCGATCAGTTGAAATAATGATGTAACCAACACGTTTAGCTTCACGCTCTTCTAGATACGGATGACGGTATTCTAGATTTGCATTTGCTATATGACCGATCACCTTACGCATTGTTTCAGCATATGGACGAGACGCTTGCATTGCCTCTTGAGAGCGACGCATTTTAGACGCTGCTACCATTTCCATTGCTTTCGTAATTTTTTGAGTGCTTCTAACACTACCTATTTTATTACGTATCTCTTTTGCGCCGGCCATCGTTAATCTCCATTAGTTGGTGGCAACTTGTGCCACCTACCTTTTACCAAGTTTGGGTTGCTTTGAAGTCGTCAGTCAGTTTTTTCAACTGGCCTTCGATATCATCGTTGTAAGCACCCGTCTTGTTCACTTCCGATACTAATTCGGCATATTGGCCATGAGCGTATGACAACAGTGCTGCTTCAAAGTCTAGGAGTTTGTTTATCTCAACATCTTCTAGATAGCCGCGCTCTGCTGCGAAGATCACTAGCGCTTGGTCAAATACTGACATTGGCGCGTACTGCTTCTGCTTCATTAGCTCAGTCACTTTCTGACCATGATCTAGCTGTTTCTTAGTTGCATCATCTAGGTCAGATGAGAACTGTGCAAACGCTGCTAGTTCACGATATTGAGCTAGTGCAGTACGGATACCACCAGACAGTTTCTTGATGATTTTCGTTTGCGCGGCACCACCTACACGAGAAACCGAAATACCTGGGTCAACCGCTGGACGAATACCAGAGTTAAACAGTTCAGTTTGTAGGAAGATCTGACCATCAGTAATGGAAATTACGTTGGTCGGTACGAATGCAGATACGTCACCCGCTTGGGTTTCGATGATAGGTAGTGCAGTCAAAGAGCCTGTCTTACCTTTCACTTCGCCATTAGTGAACTTTTCTACATACTCTTCGCTTACTCGAGCTGCACGCTCTAGTAGACGTGAGTGAAGGTAGAATACGTCACCCGGGAATGCTTCACGGCCTGGTGGACGTTTTAGTAGCAACGAGATTTGACGATAAGCTACAGCTTGCTTTGATAGGTCATCATAAACAATCAACGCATCTTCACCGCGATCGCGGAAGTACTCGCCCATTGCACAACCAGCGTAAGGAGCAAGATATTGTAGCGCTGCAGATTCAGAAGCCGATGCAACAACAACGATAGTGTTTGCAAGTGCGCCGTGCTCTTCTAACTTACGCACTACGTTTGCAATAGTTGATGCCTTTTGGCCAATCGCAACGTAGATTGAGTAGATGCTCGAATCTTTTTGGTTAATGATAGCGTCGATAGCTAGAGCTGTTTTACCCGTTTGACGGTCACCGATGACAAGCTCACGCTGGCCACGGCCGATTGGGATCATAGAGTCAACTGACTTGTAGCCAGTTTGAACAGGCTGATCAACGGATTTACGATCGATTACCCCTGGAGCAATAACTTCAACAGGAGAGCTCATTTTCGCTTCAATAGGCCCTTTACCATCGATTGGCTCACCTAGTGTGTTAACAACACGACCTAGGAGTTCAGGACCTACAGGTACTTCTAGGATGCGACCTGTACCTGTAACTTTCATGCCTTCTTTAAGGTCGGCATAAGGACCCATTACTACAGCACCTACAGAATCTCTGTTTAGGTTAAGTGCTAGTGCGTAACGGTTGCCCGGTAATTCAATCATTTCACCTTGCATTACATCTGCAAGGCCATGAATACTAAGAATACCATCGCTTACCGAAACGATAGTACCTTCATTGCGAGCTTCACTAACAACGTCGAATGCTTCGATACGCTGTTTAATTAGATCGCTAATTTCGGTGGAATTAAGTTGCATGCTCCAATCCCCATTAAGACATCAATGCATCACTCAGGCGAGTCAATCGACCGCGTGCTGAGTTATCAATGACTAGGTCTCCGGCTCGAATTATGACCCCAGCTATTAGGGCCGCATCTACACTGCAATTCAGCTGAATTTTGCGCTCAAGGCGCTCTGCCAATTTTTTGCTAATGTCGTCTTGTTGCTTTTTAGTGAGCTTAGTGGCGGAAATCACTTCCACGTCCACCTCTTGCTCATGCTCTCGTTTAAGAGTCATAAAAGCTTCAAATACTGCTGGAAGCGCCCTTAGGCGTCCATTTTCAGCCATCACTTTGAGAAAGTTTTGACCGTTAGCATCAAACTGTTCGCCACATACCGCGATAACAATTTCAGCAAGCTTCTCTGCAGAAACCGAACTGGTTAATAGTTCATGAATTTGTTCGTTGTTTGCGACTTCGGCTGCGAAAGCAAGCATTTGACTCCATTGGTCTAGCTGCTTGTTCTCAACCGCAAAATCGAAAGCTGCTTTAGCGTAGGGGCGTGCAATTGTTGTCAAGTCAGACATATTCGCCCCCTGATTTAAAGTTTTGCAGTAATGTTTTCAAGAATATCTTTGTGCGCGTCTTTATCGACCGAACGCTCAAGGATTTTCTCAGCACCGGCGATTGCCAGAGCAGCAACTTGTTTACGCAGATCATCTCTAGCTTTGATACGTTCAGCTTCAATCTCGGCTTCCGCCTGAGATAGGATGTTTTTACGCTCTTCCATCGCTTCATGGCGAGCTTCATCCAAAATTTGAGCTTTGCGTTTATTCGCTTGATCGATAACCTCTGTTGCCGTGCGCTTCGCTTCCTTCATTTGCTCGGAAGCGTTGGCTTGTGCCAGATCCAGATCTTTGGCTGCTCTGTCGGCAGCCAACAAACCATCAGCAATTTTTTTCTGGCGTTCTTCGATTGCTTGCATGATTGGTGGCCACACGTATTTCATGCAGAACCAAACAAACATAGCGAACGCGATTGCTTGACCTAGCAGAGTTGCATTCATATTCACAACGCTACCCCTTCCTCTGTTTAGACTTGGTGTTAATCAATGACAAACTTAGTTGCCTCAATCAGATAGATTAACCGCCTAGCTGACCAACGAATGGGTTTGCAAATGTAAATAGAAGCGCGATTACGATACCGATCATTGGAACCGCATCAAGTAGACCAGCGATGATGAACATCTTAACTTGTAGCATAGGAGCCATTTCTGGTTGACGAGCTGCACCTTCAAGGAATTTACCGCCTAAGATTGCGAAACCAATTGCTGTACCAAGAGCAGCTAAGCCTACGATAAGACCTACAGCAATAGCGGAATAGCTCAATAATATTTCCATTACTATCTCCAAAAATTTATAGTTGTTGGCTAAATTAAGTTAATTAAAATTTCAAAGTATTAATGATTATCTTCGTGTGCCATTGATAGGTAGACAATAGTCAACATCATGAACACAAACGATTGAATCAAAATGACTAGTATGTGGAAAATCGCCCACGGAAGTGAACCGACCCACTGTAGCCACCAAGGCAACATTGCCGCGATAAGAATGAATACCACCTCGCCCGCAAACATATTTCCGAATAAACGCATGCCTAGAGATAGAGGTTTCGCCAGTAAAGAAACCACTTCGATAAGCAGGTTAAACGGAATCATAATTGGGTGATTGAAAGGGTGGAGAGCCAGTTCTTTCGCAAAGCCCAAAGGACCTTTAACCTTAATGCTGTAGTAGAGCATCAAAGCAAAAACGCCCAGAGCCATTGCCATGGTGATATTTACGTCAGCTGTCGGAACAACCTTTAGGTAAGGGATTCCTGCTAGCTGTGCTGAGTACGGTAAGAAGTCGACTGGAACTAAGTCCATCAAATTCATTAAAAACACCCAGCAAAAGATAGTCAGAGCCAGTGGAGCTATCAATGGATTGCGTCCATGGAAAGTGTCTTTGACGTTCTGATCGACAAAGCCAACTACCATTTCAACGAAACATTGCAGCTTACCTGGTACATCTGATGTTGCTTTCTTAGCTACAGAGCGAAATACCCAAAGGAATAACACTCCGGTCAGCACTGAAAACACCAAACTATCAATATTCACGTTCCAGAAACTTGTTTCCTCCGCGACCAAACCTAACTTAGCTAAAGAAAGATTGGCGAGGTGGTGCTCAATGTATCCGGCCGATGTTAGCGCTTCACCTGGCGCAGCCATAACTCATCCTATTTCTTTTTGTTAACGAATAGCACTGGCGCTAAGAAGTTAATGCCTAAAGCCAGTGAATAGGTTAGTTGTAGGGGAACAAGGTCCACCTTCATATACATGTAGGCAACATAGAAGAGTGCAACAGTGATGAGGATTTTTAGCGCTTCGCCTGTATAGAAAGAAGCCGTGATAAGTTTTGCAGCACGAGCTCCACTAAACATAAAAGCACAGAATGCGAAAACGGCGTTGGCGACGACAAAAATCCCGCCACCAATCAGCGCTGAAACTCCCCATTCAGCATTTACTGCAATAGACATCCCTGCAGCCAGTACCATAACCGCGCCAGACTGGATCAGTAACAATTGCTTTGCAAGCTCTCGCCCAGGCCTAGCCAACGCAGCTACCATGTATTCTTACCTCTAAGTATTATTCTCAGCTATGAAAACTAATTTTTTTAAAATGCTAAGAAGTCGCGGAGATTATACGACCAGTTAAACTGAATGCAATAACAATAACGCATAAAGTTACAACTTTGTTTACAATCCGACAGTTTTAATACAAATACCTAGATTTGTTCATATATTGGTTAAAATGGATTATCTCACCTAGTTTTTGAGACGAGCTATTAGCGCTTCCAATTTGTGAGGCTCATCAACACTAATTGTCATTTTTGCACTTCCGGTCTTAGTTCTTGTAATTGAAACTTTTGCACCCAGAATTTCACTTAAATTTTGTGACAATTGATGTGTTTCTTCGTCTTGAGGAATGTTTTTCTCTTCAGATTGAGGAGAGAGGCATTTTTTTACCAAACGCTCGGTTTGGCGAACGGTCATACTTTTGTTTGCTACTTGCTGCGCAATGTCGCTTTGCTGCTCACCTTCAAGCATAAGTAGAGCCCGTGCATGGCCCATTTCAAGGTGCTTCTCCGCAACAAGAGATTTTACAGAATCTTCTAATTGATTCAGCCTAAGTAGGTTACTTACTGTAGCACGTGATTTACCTATTGCATCAGCAACTTGCTGGTGGGTAAGCGTGAATTCTCCTTGAAGTTTTTCTAGCGCTTGTGCTTCTTCAATAGCGTTCAAATCTTCGCGTTGAATATTTTCGATTAACGCCATTGCGATGGCAGCTCTATCTGCAACATTTTTGATTAAGCATGGTACAAGATACAAACCCGCTTGACGCGCAGCTCTCCAGCGACGTTCACCGGCAATTATTTCATATTGCCCTTCATCACCTTCAAGCTCTCGAACCACAATCGGTTGGATAATTCCTTGGGATTGAATCGATGTTGCCAGCTCTTCTAGAGCTTCTGGCGACATTTCCTTACGCGGCTGATAGGCACCTGGTCGTAAACAGGATATTTCCAACTCGGTCAACTCTCCATCTGATGACAAAGCCTGACTTTGTGTTGCAACTTGTTGTTTCTCACGAGCCAACGAGCTAGTTGCAAGCAGTGCATCTAGCCCTTTTCCTAAACCACGTTTAGACATTGAGTGATTCCTTTTTTATTGATATCAGTTAAGCAGGGACTTCTTCTCGACGAAGCATTTCTCCGGCAAGAGCAAGATACGCTTTGGAGCCAGCAGAGTATTTATCATAATACATGGCTGGTTTTCCGTGGCTAGGGGCTTCTGCTAAACGAACATTTCGTGGAATGACGGTACGATAGACTTTTGTGCCAAAATGCTTTTTGAGTTGATCGGACACTTCATTAGAAAGTCGATTCCTAGGATCGAACATGGTTCTCAGTAAACCTTCGATCTTAAGGTTTTCATTGACCACTGCTGCAAGTTTACTGATGGTATCCATTAATGCAGTTAGTCCTTCGAGCGCGAAGTACTCACATTGCATTGGCACTAGAACAGAGTCTGCAGCTGCCATTGCATTAATGGTTAAAAGGTTAAGTGATGGTGGGCAATCGATAAATATAAAATCGTATTCGTCTTTAACTGGCGCGAGTGCATTTTTTAATCTCACTTCACGGGCAAAGACTTCCATGAGTTTGATTTCTGCAGCAGTAACATCACCATTGGCAGCAATAAGATCGTAGTGACCAGATGTTTTTCTGCATACCACATCAGAAAATGGCGTATCTTCTACTAACAGATCATATGCAGTGGCATCCACTTGATACTTGTCGACACCGCTGGCCATCGTTGCATTGCCTTGTGGGTCGAGATCGATAACTAAAACTTTTCGCTTGGTTGCGGCCATCGATGCCGCTAGGTTAATACAAGTCGTTGTTTTACCTACGCCACCTTTCTGGTTGGCGATTGCTACTATTCTACCCACTGTTTTCCTCGCTATTTATCCCTTGCGCGATAAGACGACTAGATGACGTTCTCCCTCCAACTGCGGGACTGTTAGTACTTCAACACTATCGACGTGACACCAGTCTGGTAGTTGATTTAACTCATCTTGAGACAACTGACCTTTTAACGCGTAAAACTTCCCTGAACCTTGCTTAGGTAAATGATGGCACCACTCCACCATATCTGTCATGGATGCGAATGCTCTACTTAGAACACCATCAAACTTTTCTTCCGGTTCAAACTCTTCAACGCGACTTTGACTAGGGGTGACATTGGTCAATTTGAGCTCATGTACCACTTGCTTAATGAATCGAATACGTTTCCCTAAACTATCTAGAAGAAAAAACTCACAATCCGGATTCATTATTGCCAGAGGAATACCTGGTAAGCCTGGGCCAGTTCCTACATCGATAAAGCGCTGACCTTTTAAATGCTGACTCACAATAATACTATCAAGTATATGTTTAACTAACATGTCCTTTGGATCACGAACAGAAGTCAGGTTATAAGCCTTGTTCCATTTATCCAATAACGTCACATATCGCACAAGCTGATCAATTTGCAGTTCACTAACTGTTAACTCGGCTTGCTTTACTAACTGCTCTAACTTTACTCTCAATACTTCCATTATGCTACTTCGCCTTTTTCAACATGCCTTGCTTCTTGAGGTGAACAAGCAAAATAGAGATAGCGGCTGGTGTGACACCTGAAATACGAGACGCAATACCTATCGTTTCTGGTTTTGCTTCGCTCAACTTAGATACGACCTCGTTAGATAGACCTTTGACGTCTTGATAATCAAGATCTAAAGGCAGCTTAGTATTTTCATGACGAAGTGACTTTTCAATCTCATCTTGCTGACGTTGAATGTAACCTTCGTATTTCACCTGAATCTCTACTTGCTCAGCGGCTTGCTGATCATCTAGAGCTGGACCAAATGCGGCTAAAGAGGTGAGTTGCGCATAATCCATTTCTGGTCTGCGCAATAAATCTTCCCCACTTGCTTCACGAGAAATTGGTGTTTTTAGAATTGCATTCAGATCGTCAACACCTTCGGATTTAGGGTTGATCCAAATCTGTCCTAAGCGAGAGCGCTCTTTTTCCATATTCTCGACCTTCTCGTTGAATCGAGCCCAACGATGATCATCAACTAATCCAAGATCGCGAGCCGTTTCTGTCAGACGTAGATCCGCATTGTCTTCGCGCAGTAGTAGACGATATTCTGCACGTGATGTGAACATCCTGTATGGTTCTTTGGTACCCATTGTGGATAGATCGTCGATAAGCACACCCATGTAGGCTTGATCACGACGAGGGCTCCAACCTTCTTTTCCTTGGCTGTATAGGCTTGCATTCAAACCAGCCATTAAGCCTTGTGCTGCCGCTTCCTCATAGCCAGTAGTGCCATTTATCTGGCCAGCAAAGAATAAACCTTGGATAAATTTAGTTTCGTAGGTTTGCTTTAAATCTCTCGGATCAAAGAAATCATACTCAATCGCATAGCCAGGGCGCACAATGTGAGCATTCTCAAAACCTTTCATCGAACGAACAATGTCGACTTGAACATCGAAAGGTAAGCTGGTGGAGATACCGTTTGGATATAGCTCCGTCGTATCCAGCCCTTCTGGTTCAATAAATATCTGATGACTATTTTTGTCAGCGAACCTCATCACTTTGTCTTCGATTGAAGGGCAATACCTAGGGCCTATGCCTTCAATAACTCCAGCATACATCGGGCTTCTGTCTAGATTCGAACGAATAACATCATGCGTATTTTCGTTAGTATGGGTGATATAACAAGGAATCTGACGAGGGTGCTGATTGCGATTACCTAAAAATGAAAACACCGGGGCTGGATTATCTCCGTGTTGCACTTCCAACACAGAAAAATCAACACTCTTTGCGTCAATACGTGGTGGTGTGCCGGTTTTTAAACGATCAACTCTAAAAGGTAATTCTCTCAATCTATCAGCTAGAGCGATCGATGGTGGATCGCCTGCACGCCCTCCTGAGAAGTTTTCCATGCCAATATGGATCTTTCCACCCAGAAAAGTTCCAACAGTCAACACAACCGCTTGTGCATGGAATTTTAGCCCCATTTGAGTAACAACACCGATCACACGATCCTGCTCAACGATAAGATCATCTACAGATTGCTGGAACAACGTTAAGTTTGGTGTATTTTCCAGTGCGCTTCTAATGAATGCTTTGTATAGCGCTCTGTCTGCCTGAGCACGAGTTGCTCGAACCGCTGGGCCCTTTGAAGCGTTAAGAGTTCGAAACTGAATACCTGAATGATCAATGGCTTGAGCCATTATGCCGCCCAGTGCATCCACTTCTTTGACGAGGTGCCCTTTTCCGATCCCACCGATCGCTGGGTTACATGACATTTGACCCAGAGTGTCAATATTGTGCGTCAAGAGCAGGGTTTTTTGCCCTGTGCGTGCAGAAGCTAATGCGGCTTCTGTGCCAGCATGGCCACCACCAACAACAATGACATCAAATTTTTCATGAAAAAGCATAGGCTGACCTCAAAAATGTAACTCGTGTGATATGGACAGACAAAAGGAGACGTATTCTACCCTCTTTCAGCTTTCGAGAAAAACGATTTTGTGAGTTTTTCCTGATCCTCTAAAAGTAGTTAATTTATATAGATCTATATAGATCTTTTCTATTGGATCTATTATTAGGATCTCGGGTTTCTGTGGATAAGCGATAAATGATCAAGTAGATCATGATGTTTAGGAAGATCATAAAGTGTGTTGTTGTTCTGATCTTGACGAGGATTAGCTGGGATCAAAACTGGTAGTTATGCACAATAAATCGGGACGTTCAAAGTTATTATTGGGGTAACTATAGGTTAATAACCGAAAAGATCCAGATTTATCCACAGAGGGAATAGCTCTAGTTAAAACAAACTTTTCTGTGGATGGTCTGTGTTTCACAAGTCCCTGCTGACCTGTGAGTCGGCGCGGCAAAGTTCTTAGGTATCGTGGTTGTGACCTTTACACTTTTTAGTGGTTAGCTACATCAGGTACGGATAGTGAAATGGTAGGGAGCCTAGACCTCTTAGTTGGGTTAACACTATTTATGAAATATAGAAGACTATTTGTATTTCAATAACTCAGTATTATTTGTGCTAATTAACCATCTATCATTCTGTAATTAAAAGGAAAACATGGTTGAAGTTGTACTGGCATAATTATAATATCTGCAGTTCTTAACTGGCACTTGTTATGCGAAATATTAAATTAATTTAATATTTCAATTATGGATAGAGAAAGTTCCAATGGAGCTAATCCCATTTATATAGAAATATAATATCCACATACCATTTAAAGGAAAAATATTTATCTGTTCCTATTCGGTATATATTATATTACAACCTTTTCTCACCTAATATCTGTATATAGTCTTCTGCTTAAGTTAAGTTTGATATTTCTCGTTGTAATAATTATTTATAACGCTATTTGAATTATATGAGATCAAGTATGAAGAAACTCATCGCTTTAGGTATTGCAGCTTCTGTTGTAACACTTTCGGGTTGCTCGACTATGTTTAATAGTGGTAGCCAGACAATAGTTGCTACATCGCCTGACAAAAATGTTAACGTTGATGTGACGACAGCATCTTCAACCTACCAGACAACCTTGCCAACAACTATTGTCACTAACCCGTCTTCGACAAGAGATGTCACGATTAAGGTCAATGACAAGTGCTATAAGAATACTTCGGTAACCGTACATAAATCGGTCACGCCGTCATATTGGGCAAACATTTTAAATGGTTGGGGATTCCTGATCGACTACGCTACAGGTGATATGTGGAAATACGATAATCAGGTCTTAGTTCCAACTGAGAAAAAAGCCGATTGCGACACAGTAGCAAAAAATAACTAATCATTGTTTCTATTGCTCATTTTGACTTGTTACACAAGGCAAAATGCAAAAGATACAACTTATTAGAGCCTAACAGGAAGTTAGGCTCTATTTCGTTTAGTAGATAAAGAGTTGAATGGAGAGTGAACTAAAATAGCTCGATATTATTGTTTAGCCATTCTTCAGCTGCATCTTCTGGGACAGGGTGAGTCAGAACGTCAATAGTTAAACAGTCAGTCAATGGGGTAGCACTGGCTTGTTTAAGTATCTGATACGCATTTTTTCCGGCTGCACAAAATGTATCGTAACTTTTATCACCAATAGCAACGACAGCAAAATTCACTTTATCGAGAGCTGAAGAACTATTTTTCAACTCTTCAAAGAAAGGCTGGATATTATCGGGAAACTCTCCTGCTCCATGAGTTGAAGTGATCAAAAGCCAAGTGTCTTCTTTTGGGATCTCATTGAAGTCTGGATTATTATGGATCGTTATTTGTTTGCCATTTTCTTCCAGTAAGTCACCTAAGTGATCTCCAACATATTCTGCGCCACCCAAAGTACTGCCTGTAATAATATGGATCATAATGCTACCTAAATTTTATATTCACTATCTTTGTTGATGTTTGTAAATAGCTACTTACCGATACAGAAAGAAGAGAATATTCTTCCCAAAAGGTCATCTGAACTAAATTCACCAGTAATTTCATTTAAGTGCTGCTGAGCTATACGTAGCTCTTCAGCCAAGATTTCTCCGGCCATATAACCTTCAAGTTGTTGCTGGCCAATATCTAAATGTTCAGCTGCGCGAGCAAGAGCATCTAAATGGCGCCTTCTTGCCATAAAGCTGCCTTCATGGCCACCAGCAAAGCCCATACACTCTTTGAGATGGTTTCTAAGAGCTTCGACACCCTCTCCAGTTTTAGCAGACAGGCGAATAAGGGTAGGAGAGTTCACGTGACAAATGCCTAGGCTTTCACCTGTCTGATCGGCTTTGTTTCGAATTACAGTTATCCCAGCATCACTTGGTAACCTGTCGATAAACTCTGGCCAAATCTCTTTTGGATCGCAGGCATCTGTTGTGGTGCCATCAACCATAAATAGAATGCGATCGGCTTGCTCAATTTCTTCCCAAGCGCGCTCGATACCAATTCTTTCTACCGCATCGGAAGCATCGCGTAGACCGGCGGTGTCAATAATATGCAGTGGCATACCATCAATGTGAATGTGCTCTCGCAATACATCACGTGTGGTGCCCGCTATTTCCGTAACGATAGCCGACTCTTTACCAGAAAGCGCATTCAATAAACTAGATTTGCCGGCATTTGGTCTGCCTGCAATAACGACTTTCATGCCTTCACGCATGATTGCGCCTTGATTGGCTTCTTTGCGTACTAAATTGAGTTGGTCGATGATAGCTTGCAGATCACCAGATACTTTACCGTCAGCGAGAAAGTCAATTTCTTCTTCTGGGAAGTCAATGGCAGCTTCTACATAAATGCGTAGGTGAATTAATGATTCAACCAGAGTTTGAATACGCTTTGAAAACTGGCCTTGCAGTGAGTGTAGGGCTGATTTTGCTGCCTCTTCAGAGCTGGCATCAATTAGGTCCGCAATAGCTTCAGCTTGAGCTAGGTCCATTTTATCGTTTAAAAAAGCTCGTTCTGAAAACTCGCCAGGCCTGGCAGCTCTCACACCAGATATACCTAGAATACGCTTTATCAGCATATCCATAACAACTGGCCCACCGTGGCCCTGAAGCTCTAGGACGTCTTCACCTGTGAATGAGTGCGGATTTGGAAAGTACAGGGCAATACCTTGGTCTAATGCTAAGCCACTCTCATCTTGGAATGCTAGATACTCTGCATAGCGAGGCTTGAGCTCTTTTCCTGTTACTTCGAGTGCTACCTGCTTTGCCTTCGGTCCTGATACTCGGATAATTCCAACACCACCTCGGCCCGTTGCGGTTGCTTGAGCTACGATAGTTTCAGTTGTCATAACAATGCCTACTTTAAATAGCGATTTGCGTTGATGAATGATAAACGCACAGCTTGTTGTCTAAATTAGCTGAATTGTAATCAGCAAATACAAAAAAGGCGACCTTTGGCCGCCTTTTAACTCAGTGGTTATCGTTAACTCTTGGCTTTTTTACTGTGTAAGCCTTTTTTCTCCAGCTGACGATAAATCAAAGTCTGCTGAATTAGAGTAACAATGTTCGATACTAACCAATATAGAACTAGACCTGATGGGAAGAACACGAAGAATACTGTAAAGCCGACAGGCATAAACATCATGATCTTCTGTTGCATTGGGTCTGTCACTGTCGTTGGACTCATCTTCTGGATGAAGAACATACTGATACCCATTAATACAGGTAGGATATAGTATGGGTCAGCCGCTGATAAATCGTGAATCCAACCAAAGAATGGCGCGTGACGTAGCTCTACAGAGCCCATTAACGCCCAGTATAGTGCTAGGAAGATAGGCATCTGTAGTACGATAGGGAAGCAACCACCGAGAGGGTTAACTTTCTCTTTCTTATACAGCTCCATCATTTCTTGGCTCATACGTTGGCGATCGTCACCGATGCGCTCTTTCATCGCCTGAATCTTCGGCTGAAGCATACGCATTTTAGCCATTGAGGTGTACTGCGCTTTTGTTAGCGGGTACATCGCACCACGAACCAAGAAGGTTAGTAGGATGATTGCAATACCCCAGTTACCAACGAAACCATGGATGAACGCTAGCAATGAGTGAAGAGGTTTTGCGATAAACCATAACCAACCGTAGTCAACAACTAGGTCTAAGTTTGGAGCAACGGCTGCCATCTTGTTTTGTAGCTGTGGACCAACCCATAGCGTTGCATCAAAGATAGCTTGTTGGCCATTTGCGATAGTTTTGTTTGGTAAGCGAACACCAATGTCAGCAAAGTTACCTACAGTGCGGCTATAGATATCAGTGCCAGCAGCATTACGTGGGACCCAAGCTGTTGCAAAGTATTGTTGAATCATTGCTACCCAACCTTGACCATCTTTTAGATCAATAGATAGGTTGCTTGATTTCATGTCCTTGAAGCTGTATTTCTCGTAGCGTTTGTCTGATGTTGAATATGCAGCACCGTTATAAGCGTGCTCAGTGAGGCCGCCGCTCTTATGGTTAGCAATATTCTTACGCAGGTGAGCATACATACCTAAAGTAGCATTTTTACCTGATTCGTTTTTCACATCATATTGAACGTTAACAGCGTAGCTGCCGCGTTTTAGGATATATGTTTTAGTGTAAGTAATGCCGTCTTTAGTAAACGTCATTGGTACACGTAGTTCATCTTGGCCATTGGCTAAAGTGAAGCTATCAGCACTGACTTTGTAATCTGGACGATCTGAAGTGCTTAAGTCGATACCTTGTGGGCCAACTAAGCCACTTTGTGCGATGTACTGTTTACCTGGCTTATCTTCAAGTAGTACAAACGGCGATTTTGACTTTAACGTAGCATCGTACTTGTTTAGATCAGCGTTGATAACGTCGCCGCCCATAGTATCGATAGTCAAAGTTAATACGTCAGTTTTAACTTGAATAGTTTTCCCAGTGCTCTGGTGTTGTTGAGCAGGAACGGGGTCCAACGCGTTAGTACCCGTGGTCGTTGGTGGCAAACTGCTTTTTGATGCTGTCTGCTCAACCGCATGTGTTTGTGGTGCTGGGTTCTTCTCTTTTTGCCATTGCGAGTAAAGCAAAAAAGAAACCAGAGCCAAGGCGATTAACAGGAAATTACGTTGAGAATCCATTGTTATTTATCTCGGTTTTGTTTCTGGGCAGGAGGGACTGGGTCGAATCCTCCTTCGTTCAAAGGGTGGCATTTTAATAAACGTTTACCTGATAACCAACACCCTTTTACAAAACCGTGAGCTTTCAACGCTTCTATGGCATATCGAGAACAGGTTGGTGTAAATCTACAACGTGGGCCAATTAGCGGACTGATGAGCCATCTATACAGATAGACTAGTCCAATGGCTAACCGCGCGAGGGGCGAGACAGGCGATGCCATAATTTATCAAATAACCTAAACACTTCCTCATTGCTCAAACTTTGCGCGCTTTTCTTTGCAATTACAACAAAATCTTTACTAGGAAGTTCATGTTGTTTGTTACGAAAACTTTCGCGTGCAATTCGCTTAAACCTATTTCGGCCAACAGCAGTTTTAATCTGTTTTTTAGGTACAGCTAAGCCCAATCTTGGATGATTAAGTGTGTTATTGCGAGCGATGATAGTGAAGTGAGGCGAGCCAGCTCGATGAGCTTGCTGAAAGACATTTTGATAATGCTCGGGAGTTAACAAACGTAACTCCCGATTGAACGCGTGTGTATTCAAAATAATTCAGTGATTATTTTGATAGGCGCGCACGGCCTTTTGCACGACGTGCATTGATAACCTTACGGCCGTTCTTAGTAGCCATGCGAGCACGGAAACCGTGAGTACGCTTGCGCTTTAGAACTGAAGGTTGAAAAGTGCGTTTCATGTTTATTACCTTACTGATCAGTAGTTTTAGGTTCTAAGTTAACCCGGCGTGGGATTATATTCATCCAGCTATTAAAGATAGACGATTTCCGACGCCTCTCAACAAAGAGGCGGAATTGTAATCACTGTCACTTAATGTGTCAATGAACAAATTCCAGCCGGGGGGATTATACGAAGTAGAAACAAAATCTCAAGGATCTTTCGCGATCTTTATATTGTTCCCACTTTTCGTAAAAATCGTTTCAACCGATCATCCTGTGGATTAGAAAATATATCCTGTGGATGACCTTGTTCGACGATATTACCATCGGCCATAAAGATCACTCTATCAGCAACCTCTTTAGCAAATTGCATCTCGTGGGTAACGACAAGCATAGTTTGATGATCTTTAGCGAGTTCCTTCATTAACGCTAAAACTTCTCCCACCCATTCTGGATCGAGAGCTGATGTTGGTTCATCAAATAGAAGTAACTCTGGAGATAGGGCCATTGCACGTCCAATACCTACACGTTGCTGTTGGCCACCTGAAAGTGAAATAGGGTAACTGTCAGCTTTGTCGCCAAGGCCTATATCCTTGAGAATTTCAATGGCGCGATCGTATGCCTGCTGTTTTTTCCAGCCACGAACGGTAATCAGTCCTTCTGCGATGTTTTGCTTTGCTGTCATATGAGCAAATAGGGCGTAGTTTTGAAAGACAAACCCGGTCTTTTTTCTTAGTGCGCGAACTTCAGAGCCAGAATGCTTCTGAGTGTCGACGGTCAGGCCATCAATCGATATAGAGCCTTGATTGGCATTCTCTAAAAAATTGATGCATCGAAGCAATGTGGACTTTCCTGTACCACTTGAACCAATAATGACGACAATTTCACCTTTCTTTATTGAGAGATCAATGCCTTTTAAGACTTCACTGTCGCCGAATGATTTATGTATATCTTTTATTTCGATCATTTTGTATACGCCTTATCCAGTTTAGCCTCAACTAAGGTTTGCATTCGAGTGAGCAGAACAACAACGGCCCAATAAATAAGCGCTGCCGCTGTAAAAGATTCGAAAAAGCGAAAGCTGGAAGAAGCTTCCATTTGAGCTTTTGCCATTACTTCTGCCACACCTAACGTGAAGGCCAGCGACGTCGACTTAATCAAATCAATGTAATAGTTCATCAAAGAAGGGAAGGCGATGCGTGTTGCTTGCGGCAAAATGATCCGACGCATTGCTTGTGGGGTAGTCATGCCGACAGAGAGACTGGCTTCCATTTGACTTTTGTCTATGCCGAGAATGGCAGCGCGAACCGTTTCAGCCATATAAGCAGCGTAGTGAAGGCTTAAGCCAAATACTGCAGCATTGAATGCGCTCATTCCTTCGAAAAAAGGTACGACTTGCGGCAGACCGAAGTAGAAAAGAAACAGTTGAACCAGCAAAGGTGTACCGCGAAAGAAACTGATATAAAGTTGGCTTATCTGATCTAGCAACGGAATTTTGAATATGCGGATATTTGCGATAAGTACCGACAAGACAAGAGCAAATGCCATAGCAAGTGTCGCCATTTTCATTGTGACACCAAGATACTTAAACAGTATTGGCAAAAGCCCAATCATATATTGAAAATCAAAGCCCATAACGTCATCCAAAAAAGAAAGTAAAACCCACTACCAATAAAAGTAGTGGGTAAAAAATAAAACGTAGTTGTTATACACTCTTTAGCTAGAGGTGAAGCAGTGTCCGCTACTCTTTAAGAAAGTGTCATTCGTAAGCGAGCACTTACTCTTTAGTAATGTCCGTACCAAACCATTTCTCTGAAATTTGCGCTAACGTGCCATCTTTTCTCATTGCAGCTAAAGCTTGGTTAACCTGATCGCGTAGCTTTTTACCTTTGGCATCATTCACAAAAGGCCAAGCATTCTCAATCGTTGCGAATGGCTTACCTGCAAGTTTCAAAGGAAGGCCTGTTTTCTTAATTAGTTGTACTACTGACAGACGATCCATAACAAAAGCGTCAGTTGCACCTATGAGTACAGACTGCTCGATACCTGTATCAAATGTTTTAATATTGAACTGATCATTTTTGTCGTGCTGGCGAAGTAGTTGTTCAAAGTTTGACCCAAGATTTACCGCAACTGTTTTACCTTTCAGATCATCAATACCATGGATTGTGTTGTTTGACTTCTTCACTGCCAACTGAGCACCATCTATAACGTATGGATTGGCGAACAAGTATTTTGCCTTTCTTGCTGGGGTTACAGTGATTTGGTTTGAGATAGTGTCAATATGACCTGTCTCTAATAAGCCAAACAAACCAGAGAAGTTCGCAGTGACAAATTCCACTTTATAGTGTTCACGTTTACCTATCTCTTTCCACAAATCCACTTCGAAGCCTTGCAACTTGTCATTCTTAACGAAGGTAAATGGGAAATAGCGGCCAGACATGCCTACTTTAACCACAGTTTCTGCTTGAACGCTGGTGACGGATAGTGCAACTATCGCCAGTAAAACTTTTATCCAGTGTTTCATATTGTCACTCCTCAATAATTAGGTGGGCGATACTACATTCTATATAGTTCGCTTAATAAATAATGTTCAGCAATAACCTAGATCTTTAAGGTATAAAGGCATTGAGGGTAAGATCACCATTGTTATTAAATCAATTAGATAAGCGCTTCAGAGGCCACCTAGTAGAGTGTCAGTTTCATCAATAGGGAAAACAATAATCCACAAAGTTATCACCAATTGCAGGATCTTGCTTTTGGTGTCTAATTGCTAAAAATGTGGATCAATGTGTGAGTAATTTCAGTGTGAGCTGTGCGGATCTCGTAAAAACTGCGAAAAAATTGTGAATAAGTTAGATCTTATTCACTGCAACGCTGATCATTTGCTGGCGATCTTGTTTATCAACAGGTAAAATTAACGGTCTTTCCTGATCATTTTATCTCGTGGGGGCACCGTGTCATCTTCGCTTTGGTTGCAATGTATGCAACAACTTCAAGAAGAGCTACCAGCTACAGAATTCAGTATGTGGGTTCGTCCGTTACAAGCGGAGATTAATGACAATACGTTGACTTTATTTGCTCCAAACCGTTTTGTATTAGATTGGGTTCGCGATAAATACATCAATAGTATTAACCGATTACTGCAAGAGTATTGCGGTAATGACATTCCTAGCCTGCGTTTCGAAGTCGGCAGTAAGCCAGTTGTAGCGCCAAAACCAGCACCAGTGAGAACAAAAGCTGATTTAGCGGCTGAATCTTCAGCACCTGCGCAATTACAGAAAACGTGGGATGATGAAGCAAGCGCGATTGCCAATATCAACCACCGTTCTAACGTAAACCCTAAACATAAGTTTAATAACTTTGTTGAAGGTAAGTCGAACCAACTGGGTTTAGCGGCTGCTCGTCAGGTAGCGGATAATCCAGGAGCGGCATATAACCCTCTATTTTTATATGGTGGTACGGGCTTAGGTAAAACGCACTTATTGCACGCGGTCGGTAATGCGATTGTTGATAACAAGCCAAATGCGAAAGTTGTGTACATGCACTCTGAGCGTTTCGTGCAAGATATGGTTAAAGCGCTACAAAATAACGCAATTGAAGAGTTTAAACGTTACTATCGCAGTGTTGATGCGCTTCTTATCGATGATATTCAATTCTTTGCCAATAAAGAGCGTTCTCAAGAAGAGTTCTTTCATACATTTAACGCGCTGCTTGAAGGCAATCAGCAAATTATCTTAACGTCTGACCGCTATCCAAAAGAAATCAGCGGTGTTGAAGATAGATTGAAATCTCGTTTTGGTTGGGGCCTAACCGTCGCGATAGAACCACCAGAGCTAGAAACTCGCGTGGCAATCTTGATGAAAAAGGCGGAAGACCACCAGATCAATCTTGCTGATGAAGTCGCATTCTTTATTGCTAAACGCTTGCGCTCTAATGTTCGTGAGTTGGAAGGCGCGCTAAACCGCGTTATTGCAAATGCGAACTTCACTGGTCGTCCAATTACTATCGATTTTGTTCGAGAAGCACTGCGTGACTTGCTTGCCTTGCAAGAAAAATTAGTCACTATCGATAATATCCAGAAAACCGTCGCAGAATACTATAAAATCAAAGTGGCAGATCTGTTATCAAAACGTCGTTCACGTTCTGTTGCACGTCCTCGTCAATTAGCGATGGCTCTCTCGAAAGAGCTAACTAACCACAGCTTGCCTGAAATTGGTGATGCGTTTGGTGGGCGTGACCACACGACAGTGCTACATGCTTGTCGTAAAATAGAACAGTTGCGTGAAGAGAGTCACGATATCAAGGAAGATTACTCGAACCTGATTCGTACTCTTTCTTCCTAAGTCTGCATACATTTATATCTGTCAATATTGAGCGAACTTTCGGTTTGTTAAGAGCTATATATGAAATTTACTATTGAACGTAGTCACCTGATAAAACCGTTACAACAGGTATCTGGCGCATTGGGTGGCAGACCTACGCTGCCTATCCTAGGTAACCTTCTTCTAAAAGTAGAAGAAGGGGTGCTTTCGATGACATCGACTGATTTAGAAATAGAATTAATCAGCCGAATCAACCTCGAAGGTGAATTTGAAGCAGGCAGCATTACGGTTCCTTCGCGTAAATTTTTAGATATTTGCCGCGGATTGCCAGAAAGTGCAATCATTACCTTTGTGTTGGAAGGAGATCGAGTTCAGGTTCGCTCTGGCCGTAGCCGTTTTTCTCTTGCCACTTTGCCAGCGAGCGACTTTCCAAACATTGAAGATTGGCAAAATGAAGTTGAGATTTCCCTGACTCAAGGGGAACTGCGTGGGCTTATCGAAAAAACGCAATTTTCGATGGCAAACCAAGACGTTCGCTATTACTTAAATGGCATGTTGTTTGAAGTTGATGATACTACGTTACGCTCGGTCGCAACAGATGGACACCGTATGGCCGTGGCGCGTACAGAGCTAGCGAATAGCTTTGAGAAGTCGCAGATTATTGTTCCGCGTAAAGGCGTGCAAGAGTTAGTCAAAGTGTTGGACGATCCTGAGCAACCCGTCGTTTTGCAAATCGGTAATTCCAATATTCGCGCTGATGTCAATAACTTCACTTTCACTTCTAAGTTAGTAGACGGCCGTTTCCCTGATTATCGCCGTGTTTTACCTCAAAATACTAACAAAGAGTTGCAAGCAGGATGCGAAGATTTAAGACAGGCGTTTGCTCGAGCTGCTATTCTTTCTAATGAGAAGTTTCGAGGGGTTAGAGTTAACCTAGAAAGCAGTGAGATGCGGATAACCGCGAGTAACCCAGAACAAGAAGAAGCAGAAGAAAATCTAGATGTTACTTTTGACGGAGAGCCAATCGAAATTGGGTTCAACGTGAGTTATGTTCTGGATATTCTCAATACACTTCGCTGTGAACAAGTAAGAGTGTCAATGTCTGAAGCAAATGCCAGTGCATTGATTGAAGATCTTGAAGACGACAGTGCAATGTATGTTGTCATGCCGATTCGTTTATAGGTCAATGACATTAAGATTAAATGCCTCTTACTCGTCTAGTTGTAAAACAATTTAGAAATATTAAAGCCTGTGATATCGAACTGTCACCAGGCTTTAACTTTCTTATTGGGCCGAATGGCAGTGGTAAAACCAGCCTGCTTGAATCGATTTATATGCTTGGTCATGGTCGCTCCTTTCGTAGTTCGTTGACTGGAAGAGTCATTCAAAGTGAATCTGATGAGCTGTTTGTTCATGGGCGATTTTTGAATCCTGACAACTTTGAGTTGCCGATCGGCATTAATAAGCAGCGTGATGGCTCAACAGAGGTTAAAATAGGCGGCCAATCTGGACAAAAAATAGCAAAATTGGCTAATGTATTGCCTTTGCAATTGATTCACCCAGAAGGTTTCGATCTTTTGACTGCTGGACCAAAATCGCGTCGATCGTTCATAGATTGGGGTGTTTTTCACTCGGAGCCTGCTTTTTATGAGGCTTGGGGAAGGTATAAGCGATTAGCTAAGCAGCGAAATGCTTTGCTGAAATCAGCTAAAAATTATGCAGAAGTCAGCCATTGGGACCAAGAGTTAGCTAAACTTGCCGAAAGTATTAGTCAATGGCGAGAGTCATACGTTAGTAAAGTAAAGAAAGTGGCAGAGGTGATTTGCCATGAATTCTTACCAGAGTTTGATATCCGTTTGAAGTATTATCGTGGTTGGGATAAAGATACTGCCTATAAGGATATCCTTAGCCAAAACTTCGAACGAGACCAGTCTTTAGGTTACACCTTTAGTGGACCGAATAAGGCTGACCTAAGAATAAAAGTGAACAGTACGCCAGTAGAGGATGTTCTTTCACGTGGTCAATTGAAGTTAATGGTGTGTGCATTGCGCGTCGCGCAGGGGCAACATTTGACGGAAATGACAGGAAAGCAGTGCATCTATTTAATAGATGACTTCGCTTCCGAGTTAGATAGCCAACGTCGCCAACGTCTAGCAGACTGTTTAAAAGCGACGGGGGCTCAAGTTTTTGTAAGTTCTATTACCAAAAACCAAATTGCAGATATGCATGACGAGCAAGGTAAAGTGTTCCATGTGGAACACGGAACAATAGAGCAAGTATAAATAGAGAGTAGCTCATGTCTGAAAATTATGATTCATCGAGTATTAAGGTACTGAAAGGGTTGGACGCAGTGCGTAAGCGTCCAGGTATGTACATCGGTGACACTGATGATGGTACCGGATTGCATCACATGGTATTTGAAGTGGTGGATAACTCGATTGATGAAGCGCTAGCTGGCCACTGTAAGGACATTATCGTCACTATTCATGAAGACGATTCAGTATCAGTGAGCGATGATGGACGTGGTATTCCTACTGAAATGCACCCAGAAGAGAACGTATCTGCCGCAGAAGTTATCATGACGGTACTTCACGCTGGTGGTAAGTTCGATGACAACTCATATAAAGTGTCTGGCGGATTGCACGGTGTAGGTGTCTCTGTTGTAAACGCGCTGTCGGAAAAAGTTGAGCTAGTCATCAATCGTGGTGGTTCAGTTCACACCCAAACCTACTGTCATGGTGAGCCACAATCACCGCTTGCAGTGATTGGTGAAACTGACACTACAGGTACCTTTATTCGTTTCTGGCCAAGCGCCGAAACCTTCACAAATATTGAGTTCCACTACGACATTTTAGCGAAGCGTCTGCGTGAGCTTTCTTTCTTGAACTCAGGTATCTCTATTAAGCTTATCGATGAGCGTGAGGAAGATAAAAACGATCACTTTATGTATGAAGGTGGTATTCAAGCGTTCGTTGAGCACTTGAACACCAACAAAACTCCTATCCATGAAAAAGTCTTCCATTTTGACTTTGAACGTGAAGATGGCATTGCAGTAGAAGTGGCGATGCAATGGAACGACGGTTTCCAAGAAAACATCTATTGCTTTACCAACAATATTCCTCAGCGCGACGGTGGTACTCACTTAGCTGGTTTTAGAGCTGCTCTTACTCGTACCATCAATACCTTTATGGATAAAGAAGGTTTCTCTAAGAAAGAGAAAACATCGACTTCCGGTGATGATGCACGTGAAGGCTTAACCGCAGTTGTTTCTGTGAAGGTGCCGGATCCAAAATTCTCCAGCCAAACTAAAGACAAACTTGTATCTTCAGAGGTGAAATCAGCGGTTGAGTCAGTAATGGGCGAAAAGCTAACTGACTTCTTGATTGAAAACCCGAATGAAGCGAAAACGGTATGTAGCAAAATCATCGATGCAGCACGAGCGCGTGAGGCAGCTCGTAAAGCAAGAGAAATGACTCGTCGTAAAGGCGCGCTTGATTTGGCAGGTTTGCCAGGCAAACTCGCGGATTGCCAAGAAAAAGACCCAGCTCTCTCTGAACTATATATTGTGGAGGGTGATTCAGCTGGTGGCTCTGCAAAACAAGGGCGTAACCGTAAAAACCAAGCGATCTTGCCGCTGAAAGGTAAAATCTTAAACGTTGAAAAAGCACGTTTTGACAAAATGCTTTCTTCTCAAGAAGTTGCAACTTTGATTACCGCTCTAGGTTGCGGTATTGGCCGTGATGAATACAACCCAGATAAACTGCGTTATCACAACATCATCATCATGACCGATGCGGATGTCGATGGTTCTCACATTCGTACTCTGCTTCTAACTTTCTTCTACCGTCAAATGCCTGAGCTTATTGAGCGTGGCTACATTTATATCGCACAGCCACCACTGTACAAGGTGAAAAAAGGTAAGCAAGAGCAGTACATCAAAGATGAAGATGCAATGAACCAGTATCAAATTTCTTTGGCTTTGGATAATGCGTCTTTACACGTCAACCCAGAAGCGCCTGCTATGTCAGGTGAAGCTTTGGAAAGCCTAGTTAGACAGTACAACGCCGGTATCAAACTGGTTGATCGTATGAGTCGTCGCTACCCTCGAGCTTTGGTTGAAGAGCTGATCTATGTACCAAGGTTGACAGCAGAGCAGTGCCAAGACCTATCGGCAGTAGAGGCTTGGGGCAACCAGTTGGTGGCTCAGCTAAATGAAAAAGAAGTTGGTGCTAGCCAATACAACTTCGAAGTCGAGCAGCATGAAGAGCTAGGTTTAAACTTACCTAAAGTGATTGTACGTACTCATGGTGTTAGTCATGAGCATGTTCTAACTGTCGACCTGCTTAACTCGAAAGAGTACAACAAACTAGCTACGCTTTCGGAAGCACTGGAAGGCCTAATTGAAGATGGCGCTTATGTTAAACGTGGTGAGCGTACTATCCCTGTATCGAGCTTTTCTGAATCGCTAACTTGGTTATTAAAAGAGTCTAAGCGTGGTCTTAGCCTACAACGTTACAAAGGGTTGGGTGAGATGAACCCTGATCAACTTTGGGAAACCACTATGGATCCTGAAACTCGTCGTATGATGCAAGTAACGATTGAAGATGCGGTTGGTGCAGACCAGTTGTTTACGACATTGATGGGTGATCACGTTGAGCCGCGTCGTAACTTTATTGAAGAGAACGCGTTGAAGGTAGCCAACCTAGACGTATAACATTCAATCTAAGTTTTCATCTCTAAGGCGAGCCAAGTGCTCGCCTTTGCTTTATTGGTAGCAGCTAAATGTTGAACGAGAAAATATCCAACATATTCAATAATAAATAATACTTTTAGCTTTTATACCTCTGCTCTCACTTTCTGATAATACTTCCTTTTTTACCAGCAAGCTTGTGTCTACTCAGTTTGAGTCACATCACATTATTTAATGTCATGGTTATCTCGCTGTATAATCCAACCTTAAATTTTATCTGGTTATTAGGTTTGTCCATGTTGCTTGTGCCTAGACTCCGTAAGTTTTTGCAATCGCTATCCCTGCTAGTGGTCAGTTTGTTTTCTATCTCTGTCATGGCTAGCCAGACCATCGTCGATCAAACTGGTCAGAAAGTCGTTCTTCCCAATCACATTCAGCGAGCGGTGATTCTTGAGCATCACACGCTTGATGTGGCTGTTGAGCTTGGCGCAACCTCGCAAATCGTTGGCGTAGTAAGAAATTGGCAGTCTTTACTTGGCTCTGATTTTGCCCGTTTGGCTCCACAAATTACTCGTTTGCCAACACCTGGTGATCTCACCTCAGTTAACTTAGAAGAGCTACTTAGTTTGCACCCTGACGTTGTTTTTATGAGCAACTATGCACCAGAGCAAATGGTGAAGCAGGTGCAAAGCGTTGGTATACCCGTTGTTCGAATGAGTTTTTTTGTTAGCAATGCTAGCCAAAGAACCAGCTTTAACCCTGACATTGCCAATGGGCCAAAAGCATATTGGCAGGGCATGAAGCAAGGGATTACCTTACTTGGCAAGATTTTTGGTCGAGAAAAGGAAGCAAACGCTCTTGAGCACCAAATGGATGTAACGCAGCACATCATTCATAGCCGTATTAAAGACTTATCCAAGGCTCAACAAACGCGCTTATATATGGCAAACCCTGATATGAACACCTATGGTTCAGGCAAGTTTACAGGCGTAATGATGGCTGAATCAGGTGGCTTCAACGTGGCACATACCATTCATGGTTACGGTGAAGTGTCTATGGAGCAAGTGCTTGCTTGGAACCCTCAAGTCATTTTTGTCCAGAGTCGTTATCGCGATATTGTTCCCGGCATCGAGTCCGATCCGGCATGGCAAAAAATTGATGCAGTGAAAAGTCATCGCCTGTTTATATCACCAGAGTACGTGAAACCATGGGGTCACCCTGCACCGGAAAGCTTTATTCTTGGCGAGCTTTGGATGGCGAAAAAGTTGCACCCAAAATTATTCGCTGACGTAGACCTCAAGCAAAGAGTTGATGAATTTTATCGACAGTTTTACCACACTGCGTACAAGCCAGACCTTCAGTAATGGCTAAGCTTTCTTATCAGCGTTTGATGGTGGGGCTTTTAGCCAGCGCGGTGATTACTGTGATCGCTGCTGCTTGCCTTGGCCGGTACATGGTGTCACCTGTAGTGATGCTGCGTGCATTGGCTCATCATTGGCAAGGGAAAAATGCGCACAATATGGTTTACACCGTACTTTCTCAAGTGCGCTTTCCTAGGGTCGCAATGGCTTTTTTGGTTGGAGCTAACTTGTCTAGCAGTGGTGTTTGCTATCAAAGTATGTTCCGCAATCCTCTGGTGAGTCCGTTTATTTTAGGCATTTCTGGTGGAGCGGGCTTTGGGGCTGCGGTAGCCATTTTACTGTTAGGTGGAAGTTATTGGATATACGTTAGCGCTTTTTGTTTTGCCGTTATCGCAGTTTTACTTTCCATGTTGCTAGGTGGAAAAGAAGGACAGCATTCTACCTTGGTTCTCGTGCTATCAGGCATTGTTGTTGGGTCGGTATTTACTGCTCTATTAGCTTTACTTAAATACACAGCCGACCCTGACAACAAGCTTCCCATTATTGAATACTGGTTGATGGGCTCTCTCAGTGATAGCCGCCCCAATCTATTGCTAACTTATTGCGTGTTTACGATGCCAGCTATGGCGTTGCTATGGTGGTTCCGCTGGCGATTGAATTTGCTGTCCAATAGCGGTGAAATTTCTCAGTCGCTGGGCATCAACGTAAAACTTGAGCGAGGCATTTTTATCGCGATCGCGACTATTCTAGCTTCCGCATCGGTAGCTGTGAGCGGAATTATTGGTTGGGTTGGATTGGTGATCCCTCACTTGGGCAGGTTGCTTGTTGGCCCCTGCCATCGAAAGTTGGTTCCAGTGAGCTTTTTCCTTGGCGGAACCTTTTTGCTGGTGTGCGATACAGTAGCACGCTCTAGTGTCAGTTATGAAATTCCATTAGGGGTCATCACGGCACTGTTAGGTGCTCCAATATTCGCATTGCTTTTGCGCAGAGGTCATCAGTCATGGAATTGACCGTTAGCAATTTGAGCTTCCAACACAAAGATGCGACAACCCCGATATTTGATCAGTTAAGTGTCAACGTGGGAGGCGGCGAGATATTGTCTATCTTGGGGGCAAATGGAGTAGGCAAGTCAACACTGCTGCGTTGTATTGCAGGGTTGCTTACACCTAGCTCAGGTGAAGTGCGACTAAAGGGGCAGAATATTACTTCCATGAGCTTTGGCCAGCGTGCTCGCAACTTGGCGTTAGTTTCTCAAAGTGAATCTTGCACCTTTAATTACCGAGTACTTGATGTGGTACTGACGGGATTTGCCGCTCAGCTTGGATTTTTAAAGAAACCGGGTCAAAGCGAGATCAGCGAGGCTATGCACGCGCTAACCTTGTTAGGTATTGAGTCTTTTGCTGATCGAGATTACAGCAAGCTAAGTGGTGGTCAACAGCAGCTGGTACGTATCGCTCGCGCAGTTGTGCAAAAAAGCAGAGTATTGCTGTTTGATGAGCCAACTGCCCATTTAGATTTGTCTTTCCAACTGCAAGTACTAAAAGCGATTGCCTCTCTGAAAGAGCAGGGGTTTACCATTGTGATGACGACTCACTCTCCGGATCATGCGCATTATTGCGGTGGAAAAGTGCTGCTACTGATGCATCAGCAATTTCTGTATGGCAGCTGTCAAGAAATGTTAACGAAAGAGAACCTTAAACAGCTTTATCAGCTTGATGTTGAAGTGTTTAATAGCCCCATGGGAAGCCTTATTTGTATTCCTAGTTATCAAAAATAGATCAAATTAATTTTACTTTTCTCTTGAATCTAATTTTTCCATCCCTATATCTAGTTATGAAGAGGATGCCAAATGGACCTCTGACTAACGCTAAATTGAACTTTGCTCTCGGGAGGAAGTGCAGCTTAGCAATTCAAAATCCGATTCTCTCGAACGTCCATGAGGAGTATGAGAAGAGTCCCGTTGCCACCCAAGGCAACACTATTGCTTATTAAAGAGGATAGTATTATGCGTAATGTAGATTTCTCACCTTTATACCGTAACGCGATTGGCTTTGACCGTCTGTTTAACTTGATGGAAGCGAACACCGCGAAAAATGGTTCTTCTGGTTACCCACCATACAATATCGAACAGCAAGATGAACATAAGTACCGCATCACTATGGCGGTAGCAGGCTTTGCTGAAGATCAGCTGGAAATTACTCAAAAAGAGAACATGCTGGTGGTTCGTGGAGAGCAAAAAGCTCAAGAAGAGAAGAACTATGTTTACCAAGGTATCGCTGAGCGCGACTTTGAGCGTAAATTCCAATTGGCAGATTATGTAAAAGTGATCGGCGCTGAAATGGAAAATGGTCTGCTTCATGTCGACTTAGAACGCGAAATTCCAGAAGCGATGAAACCACGTAAGATTGCCATCAACGGCAAGACGTTAATCGAAAACGATTAATTGTTTGTGAAGGTAGAGAAAGAGCGCACTAAGCGCTCTTTTTGCATTTATGGACTGAACTTCTTGAGTAAAGCAGTTATTAGCATGTTTTCTGGCAAAAGTTTGATTGGGTACGCCTACGCCCCTCACTATTGGCCTAGATTTAGCGACAGATACCTATCTATCGAATAGCATCTATGATGTTGATTAGTTAACCATAAATGAAAGGAAACTGTCCGTGATTCGTAATTTTCTCGAAGCAGATAAACAAGTGCAGTATGGAGCCCATGATGGGGAAGGGCCTGTTGAGTTGTATGAAATTTGGGGAAATACAGATTTTTCCAGTCAGTGTGATTTTATTGATCGGCAAGTAATTCCACCTAATTCAACCGTTGGCTACCACAAGCATGGTAGTAACGAAGAGATGTACATTATTCTAGAAGGTAACGGCACCATGACTATAGCGGGGAAAGAAGTGAAGGTGAAAAAAGGTGATATGATTAAAAATCCACCTTTTGGCGAACACGGTTTGGTGAATGACTCTACTGAAAATATCGACTTGTTGATTATTCAGATAGCGGTTGCCTAATGGCTAGGAAATCTGGCTAGGCCATATTAACCAAATAGCGCCAAGCAATTTCAATTTGGTTGGCGCTTCAAGTGAACTAATCAGCCGTAAGCCTTTTCGATTTCTTCAGCGATGATATTTATGCCTTTTTGCATCACATCTTCCGGCTGTACGTAGTTCATGCGCAGGCATTGGTGACTATGTTGCCAGTCATCTTCTTGACCAAAGAAAAAGTATTCTCCCGGCACAATTAATACGCCACGGGCTTTCAAGCGTTGATATAGCTCCATGGTGCTAATTGGTAGTTCATCAAACCATAACCAAAGGAAAATAGCGCCTTCTGGTTTGTGGATACGGAATCGAGGATCTGGGATGGCTTTTTGCAGTAGATCTACCGCGAACTGTGATTTTTGCTTGTAGTAAGGCTTGATGACCTCGCGGCTCATCTTAAGTAAATCGCCTTTCTCAATCATATGATTCACAATCGCTGGGCCCATGCTGCCCGGAGCCAAACTGATCACTCCATTTAGGTTGGTTAGTGCTTTGGTTATTTCTTCGTTGGCAATGATTATTCCGCAGCGCAGTCCAGGTAACCCTAACTTGGATAAACTTTTGCACAGGATAGTGTTTTCATTCCAGAAGGGTTTTACGTCTTCAAAGATAATACTTGGGAAAGGCACACCGTAGGCGTTATCAATAATCAGAGGGATATTGTTTGCTCGGGCAAGTTTATCCAGCTTTTGTATTTCTTCGTCTGTCAGCACGTTACCTGTTGGGTTGGTTGGACGTGAGGCGCAAATGGCAGCAACAGAGTCGTCCACTTCTAGCTGTTCGAAATCAACGTGATACTTGAATTGCCTGTTGTCTAGCAGTTCAATTTCTGGGTGGTAGGAGACAAAAATATCATCATCAATGCCAGCATCGGCATAGCCGATATATTCAGGTGCCAGTGGAAGCAAAATCTTTTTGCTTGAACCATTGGCTTGCTTGCCAGCTAATAAGTTGAATAAGTAAAAAAAGCCACTTTGGCTGCCATTAGTTAAAGTGATGTTCTTTTCGCTGATATTCCAACCGTAAGTCTCTTTTAGCAAAGCTGCTAGAGATTTGATAAAGGTGTTTTTACCTTGAGGGCCATCGTAGTTGGTCATCGAAGCGATGAGCTCACCACTTTGCAACATTTCTTCACTGGTTTGGCGAAAATATTCGAGCATTTCTGGTATTGCAGCTGGGTTACCGCCTCCGAGCATGATGGCTCCTGGTGTGCGAAGTCCATCGTTTAAGTCATCCATTAACTGAGTAATACCGGAATATCGATTAAATTTTTCACCAAAGTTAGAAAATTGCATTTTTAATTATACCTAGTCTGTTGTATTTACTTCTTATAGTCCTGCTGCTTTAAAGCCGGAATCGTTGAACATACCTTAATGTCATCACCTGTCATAGTAATTATCGGTGATTTTGTTAAAACATCAGCTATAAAAAAACCCAGCTCCTAGAGCTGGGTTTCATTTAGCAGAAGGTTACCCGACAATTACTTTTGCAGGAGAGAAATGTCCGCTGTTTTTAGGAACAGATTTCTTAGCTGGCTCAGTAGAGTCAGTCTGTTTTTCTTAAGCGCTTCGTCATCAGCCATCACCATCACGTTGTCGAAGAACGCATCAACAGGTTCGCGTAGATCGGCCAACTGAGTTAGAGCTTGCTGATAGTTACCAGTCTCAAACGCTGGTTCTAGCGCTTCAGTCATGATCTCTACATTTTCAGCAAGTGCTTTTTCGGCGTCTTCTTGTAGTAAGGCCAAATCAATTTCAGCTGCTAACTCACCGTCGAACTTCGCCAAAATATTACCCACACGCTTGTTCGCAGCAGCTAGCGATTCTGCAGCGTCTAGGCTACGGAAGTGCGATACTGCTTTAACACGTTGGTCAAAATCAGCAGGTTTAGTTGGGCGGCGCGCCAACACAGCTTGAATAGTGTCAATGCTAAAGCCTGCATCTTGATACCAAGCTCTGAAGCGGCCTAACATGAATTCAATTACGTCAGACTCAACATTGGCGTTGGTTAGCTTATCGCCAAACAGAGATTTTGCTTTGCTGATTAAATCGGTTAAGTCTAGCTGATAGCCGTTTTCAACGATGATACGCAGCACACCAAGAGAAGCACGGCGAAGTGCAAATGGGTCGCTGCCTTTTGGTGCTTGGCCAATACCGAAAATACCAACGATAGTGTCTAGCTTGTCTGCCATTGCAACAGCTGAAGAAATCCCGCTGCTTGGTAGGTCATCACCAGCAAAGCGAGGCATGTATTGCTCGTTAAGGGCCACAGCTACTTGCTCATCTTCGCCATCATGACGAGCGTAGTGCATACCCATGACACCTTGTGTATCAGTGAACTCAAACACCATTGAGGTCATCAAGTCACATTTTGCTAATAGCGCAGCACGCTTAGATTTCTCAATGTCAGCGTTTATTTGCTCAGCGATGTAGCCAGCCAGTTCAGTGATGCGGTCAGTTTTATCTTTGATTGTGCCGAGCTGCTTTTGGAAAATAGCAGATTCAAGCTCTGGCAGGCGATCAATCAGTGGACGCTTACGGTCTGTGTTAAAGAAGAACTCTGCGTCAGCAAGGCGAGGACGAACCACTTTTTCGTTACCTTCGATAACGTATCTTGGTTCTTTAGACTCAATGTTAGAGACAAAGATAAAGTTCGGTAGAAGCTTTTTATTCTCGTCGTAAACTGGGAAGTACTTTTGGTCACCTTTCATGGTGTATACCAAAGCTTCAGAAGGCACTTTTAGGAACTCTTCTTCGAACTTAGCAGTTAACACCACTGGCCATTCAACCAATGACGTTACTTCTTCAACTAGGTCGTCTTCAAGATCAGCAATACCGCCAACGGCTTCTGCAGCTTTTTGAGAGTCAGCCAAGATGATTGCTTTACGCGCTTCATAATCTGCCATGACTTTGCCACGCTCTAGCAAGAGCTCTGGATATTGGTCTGCAGATTCAATCGTAAACTCTTGTTCACCCATAAAACGGTGACCACGAATGGTGCGATCAGAGGCAACGCCAAGAATTTCGCCTTCGATTAGCTCATCACCAAACAGTACAGTTAGTGTTTTAACTGGACGAATAAATTGAGTTTCTTTGTCGCCCCAACGCATTGGTTTAGGGATAGGAAGGTTAGCAAGTGCTTTAGCAGCAAGATCGATAACAATCTCTTTTACTGGCTTACCAACGACTTCCTGTTTGAACAGTAGCCATTCACCTTTGTCAGTGACTAGGCGATCAGCTTCTTCAACAGATATGCCATTGCCTCGCGCCCAGCCTTGAGCTGCTTTGGTTGGGTTGCCGTCAGCATCAAATGCTACAGAAATAGCAGGGCCGCGCTTTTCAACCACTTTATCTGCTTGAGAGTCAGCAAGCTCTGCAACTTTAAGTGCAAGACGGCGCGGTGCCGCGTACCATTTTACACCTTGGTGAGAAAGCTCAGCGCTTTTTAGCTCAGCTTCAAAGTTCTTAGAAAATGCTTCAGCGAGTGTACGCAGTGCTGTTGGTGGTAGCTCTTCTGTACCTAGCTCAATTAGAAAATTCTTAGCCATGATTACTTCTCCTCGCTTTTTTCTTGGTCACGACACATCGGGAAACCAAGTGCTTCACGGGATGCGTAGTAGGCTTCAGCAACCGCTTTAGTTAGGTTGCGTATGCGAAGGATGTAACGTTGACGTTCAGTAACAGAGATAGCTTTACGAGCATCTAGTAAGTTGAACGCGTGACCTGCTTTTAGGATGCGCTCATAAGCTGGTAATGGAAGCGGCTTTTCTAGCTCAAGCAGCTCTTTTGTCTCTTTCTCACACTGGTCGAAAAATGAGAATAGGAAATCAACATCAGCGTGTTCGAAGTTGTAAGTCGATTGTTCTACTTCGTTTTGGTGGAAAATGTCACCGTAAGTTACAACGCCTTGAGGGCCTTTGTTCCAAACCAAGTCGTAGACAGAATCCACTTCCTGAATATACATTGCTAAACGTTCGATACCGTAAGTGATCTCGCCAGTTACTGGTTTACACTCAAGTCCACCAACTTGTTGGAAGTAAGTAAACTGGGTGATTTCCATGCCGTTTAGCCATACTTCCCAGCCAAGACCCCAGGCACCCAGTGTTGGGTTTTCCCAGTTATCTTCTACAAAGCGAATATCGTGAACCAGCGGGTCGACACCAAGTACTTCCAGCGATCCTAGATACAGCTCTTGAATATTATCCGGTGAAGGCTTCAGAGCTACCTGAAATTGGTAGTAGTGCTGCAGACGGTTTGGGTTTTCACCATAGCGACCATCGGTTGGACGACGAGATGGTTGTACGTAAGCCGTCGACATTGGCTCAGGACCAAGCGCTCGAAGGCAAGTCATTGGGTGAGAAGTACCCGCACCCACTTCCATGTCCAGTGGTTGTACGATGGTACAGCCGTTTTGAGCCCAATAATCCTGCAGCGCGAGGATCATTCCCTGGAAAGTTTTGATATCGTATTTTTGCATAGTCAGGTTCGCGCGAAATTGATAAATAATTCGATAAAAATTAGCGGCCCAGTATACCTATATATCGAGTTCTGGAGTAGGGGTAATCGTGCTTAATTATTAAACTAAGGCGAAAATGTCATAGAAGTAGAGGAGCAATTTTCTCAAAAGAGTCGATTTGTTGCGTTAAAACGTAAAAATCAATAGAATTTGCCTGTCTTTGGGGAGTAGCTTAGTGAGCTCAAACACGAGAGTTCGCTTCGTTCGTCAACATAATTGGTGCCAAATCACCATGGCGTTCGAGACTAAAAGCCTTTTTAGTTTAGCAAGACCTTAGACAAACTCCATGAACCGAGGCGGGGCGTGGCGTTTGTCTATGGTTGTATAATATAACCCCTGCCTCACTGAGAGCATTGTGAGCGTCTTAGCTACATCAATTACTAGTATTACCTTGGCGGAAATTGGCGATAAAACCCAGCTTCTTTCTCTTTTACTAATTAGTCGCTATCGGAAGCCCGTAGCCATTGTCTTTGGCATACTACTCGCCACATTACTAAACCACTTTGTGGCAGCGTGGCTTGGTGTTGTGATTGCAGATTGGCTGTCGCCCACGGTTTTAAAGTGGTTGGTGGTGCTGAGTTTTGCTTCTATGGCAGCGTGGGTTTTAGTGCCGGACAGTATAGATTCTGATCAGAAGTTTGCTAATCGCGGACCGTTTTTGGCCAGCTTTATTGCTTTTTCTATTGCTGAAATCGGTGATAAAACGCAAATCGCGACCTCAATACTTGGAGCTCAATATTCACATGCACTGGCGTGGGTTGTGCTTGGTACAACGATAGGAATGATGCTAGCCAATGTTCCTGTAATCATTGTTGGTCAGCTGTCTGCAGACAAAATTCCAATGAATTGGGTGAGAAGAGCGAGCGCCGTTGCCTTCGCAGTAATGGCGATCATTGCTTGGCTTTCCTTGTGATTTAATCACAACAAGTTTGTGCATTAAAACGTTTAAAGTCAGTTGTTAGAAAATCGCCTGATATCGTGATAATTGGCATATTTGTCACTCGTAGCTCATGCTAACGTAGTGCAGAATACCAATGAATGAGGGCGATATTATGCTTACACGTTATACCGGTATGACAGCAAAAAAGCAGAGCTATTTATTCACATTTGGCTTCGTATTGACTGTGCTTGGTATGGGACTAACGGACTTGTGGCTACCTATGGTGGTCGGGGCGATTTTGATGGCGGCACTTATGGTTGAATCGTGGGTACGCGTAGCTCACATTATTCCACTGCATAAGGAACTGAGAAGTCTCCAGCAGCAATTGGATAAGTTGCAGCATGAAAATCGATCACAAGAATAGTGGTCAATATAAGCTTGTCACGAATAAATCTTTAATATAGCAAAATGATAAATCAGCTGCTTACTGATTTATCATTTTGTGGCTTTGTTGCGTAATTCGGACAGGAAACCAAGCCGTCTGGAATTGAGCAATTCTTATACAACACACTGAGTTTCAGGCATACCAAGTCCTGTAAGCTTGTTCAACGCTTTAATCATGGCGTAGGTTTCTCCAACCTGAGCATTGTAGTTTCTCAAGCTTAGTTTCCCACCTAGCAACTGCTTCACTCGATACATGGCTGTTTCTGAGAGTGAACGCTTGTGATAACCATACCGTTTTTTCCACTTCTTGTTTGAGCCGTAGAGCTTCTGGCAACCTACCGCAAGGTTGCGAGGGTGTCCTCGTTCCCAGAAGGCTGCTCCTTCCCTTGGCGGAATAAGCGGAACCGCTCGCTTTGATCGTATGGCATCGTGGCAATTTCTCGTGTCATAAGCGCCATCACCTGATACCTCAATGACTTTACGACGTGTCTGTTTCAGTAAGTTGGGAAGCGCCTCGGCATCGGTTACGTTAGATAAACTTAACTCTGCTGCGACTATTTCGTGGGTGCTGGTATCTACTGCTAGATGTAGCTTACGCCAGACTCTATGCTTCCCGTCAGTACCATGCTTCTTGACCTTCTATTCACCTTCGCCATAAACCTTGAGGCCAGTCGCATCAATGGCCAGATGTTGTATCGCACCTCTGGGTGTAGTTTTAAATGAAACCTCAACGTCTTTAGCTCGACGGCTTATACAGGTGTAATGCGGACAAACAAGCGGGATGTCAGCCAGCTTAAATACTGAGTCTATAAAACCTTGCAGTGCTCTCAATGGCATAGAGAAAACGCGTTTTACCATCAGTGCGGTAGTAATGGCTAGGTCACTGAATCGACGAGGCCTGCCGCGCTTGCTCTGCTTGCTTTGCTTCCACTCGCTTATGGTTTTTTCATCAATCCAGAAAGTGAGTGAACCACGGTTGATTAGGGCTTGGTTGTATTGTTTCCAGTTAGTTGTTTTGTAACGAGGTTTCGACATAAGGCTACGATGATTAACTGAGGTAGCCGATCAGATCGTAACTTCCTGATTTAGTTCCATCGAATTGCGCAACAAGGCCTATATTCATCTGCAGGCTAAACGAGGGAAACTTAATTGGTCCCTTTTTTGATCAGATAAAGGTAAGGCGTCTCTTCTATTTGAGAATCAAGCAGCTGATGATCCATGAAACGGCAAAAGCTTGGAATATCGCGAGTAGTAGATGGGTCGTCTGCTTTAACCAGTAGTACTTCTCCGTCTTCCATCTTTCGAACAGTTTTTCTCACCATCATCACAGGCTCAGGGCATCGTAGGCCTTGTGCATCTAAAGTCTGATTGGCAAGTTTTGAGTCGACTGGCATAGTTTAATCTGTATTCAATTTTCTGAAGCGTAGAGGATACAGGGAGTAAAAAAATATTCAATAACCTCTTGGCAAAGCAAAGTTTTTCCTTTAACTTATTTAACAAGTTTTTAACAACAGCTAAGGGTTATGATTTGACGGCGATTGATAGGCTCACGGTATATTCTATTCTTTGCTTCATTTCATTTTTCGCCTTAGTGTGTCGTGGCTCCAGTGATATTTCTCTATTCCCACTTGTCGGCCTCAGTGCTGCCCTAGTGGGGATCGGGCTTGAAATATTTCGTTGGCATGAACCCAATGACGAGTAGGGCTCACCTGCTGTCGATGGTTGTTAGGCTCTTGTAAGATTACACATTCCGACACTATCCCCATTTTCTTGGGCTTCCCCGCCGAAAGGCGGGATTTTTTTATCTTCCTATTTGTTTTGCTAACTCAATGACTATTTCAGAGGATCATCATCTGGCAAGGCATTATGTATCCATCTTGCTAGGCGTTTTTTGATACTCGCGCCATCAAGTTTGTCGTCAGGGAGTGGTGTGATTTGGTTCACTTCAACTAAAAACAAATATACGGCTTTTGTTTTGACGGGTTGAGGGGAGCTAGGTAGGTCGAAACCTTGCATTTTTGCCATCTTAACACCGACTTCTAGAGCTTTTTTGACCAGCTTGTCTTCGTTAAGGATCTTGTTGGTTTTTGACATCTCGTCACCATCCTCTGCATCAAATGAATACTGAGTATAACAAACGAAAAAATCGGAACAAATCACATCAATTGATAAGTGATTTAAGTTTTATTTCAGCTGCTTATGTGGTGCTTTGGCTGCTTTACAATTCGTTACCCTATGACACGAATATCTGCAAATTCGATGCTCAAACTTGAGCCTCTGTGACTCGTTATACAGACAGTACAGTCGAATTTATTTAGCCTGAGCGCACAATGGAGTGAATAAGGTACGAGTTATGAACTATCAATATTACGTCGCAACAATCGATAAGTGTGAAGCAGTAATGTCTCATTATGGTACTCGTGGTCACATGGAAGCGTTAACCAAGTCTGGCCTAGATTACAGTGAATTGAACCCATTGCAGCCAGCTGATCCACAATTCAATGTGAAGAAAGAATCGCCACAAATTGTGGTGTGTAAGTGGACGGCAAAGCTTGAGCAAGAGGTAGAACGCCAAGATATCCCAGCAGATATCATTCATATACTGGCGGAGCAGCCAGATGCGGTCATCTACGTCAGCTAGATTAAATTAGCATTCAGTACTTATAATCCTGTCAATTGGCAGGATTTTTTTTGTCCAAAGAGTACACTTAGTGAAAGTGAGCTTATAGGGGTGACGCAGTGGAATTAGAAGAAGTATATCGCCGAGATTTAAATTTGTTGGTGGCACTTAGAGTGCTGATTGAGGAGTCGAGTGTGAGTCGCGCTGCTATGCGTTTGAGCCTCAGTCAATCTGCAATGAGTCGTATTCTTGGTCGGTTGCGAGAAATGCTAGATGACCCTTTATTTATTCGAGAAGGACAAAACCTGCTGCCGACAGAGAAAGCCATTGAGACGGATAAACTATTTTCTGAGCCACTTGAGCAGCTTTGTAGGCTGTTGTCGCCGATAAAGTTTGAGCCTATTAGCTGTGAAAAGAAATTTATTGTTGCGACCACTGATTACTCGATGCAAACCATTTTGCCTTACGCTCTGCCTCGAATTTACAAAGAAGCACCGAATGTGTCCTTTGAGTTTATCCCTTTGCAGCAGCATAAGCTTGCTGAGCAGCTAGCTTATGGTGGGGCAGATTTAGCAATTTGTCGTCCGGATAAAACATCAGATATTTTGCACAGTGAGATATTAGGCAAAGTAGGAGTGCTGTGCTTGCTTTCAAAGCAGCACGAATTGGCAACGAAAGAGCTGACGATAGAAGATTATCTCAGCTTTCCTCATGCTCAAATAGCCATTAGCGAAGGTGTAAGAACGCTTATAGACCGAGCTCTAGCAGATAAGCCAAGACCAAGGGTGGTTTTGTCGGCTTATCATTTAGAGACCGCATTGGCTATCGTAGATAGCACTCCTTTAATTATTAATGTTCCTGCAGATCTAGCCTACTTGGTTGCCAAGCGCTATGACTTGGTTGTCAAAGAGCTGCCTTTTATTATGCCGTTTAATTATTCGATGATATGGCATCCTCGATGCGAACATTCGGCAGCGCAGGATTGGTTAAGAAATGTATTTAAGGAAGAGTTTAGCCGTTTGATTGCGCAGCGCGTTACGGACATCGGAATAGAATAACAGGCTAGGTATAAGCCTAGCCTGTTTGGAAGTAATTTATAGCTTGATGACAACTCGGCCTGTCACTTGGCCATTTGTGATTGCTTCTGCGTAGTATGGCGCTTCATCTAGCTGGATTTCGGTGCATGCTTGTTCGTAGTAGCTATCTGGTAGTAGCTTTGTAAGTGCTTCCCAGCAGGCAACTCGTTTCTTGGTTGGACAAGACACTGAATCAATACCTTGCAACCTAACATTGCGAAGGATAAACGGCATGACTGTTGTTGGAAGATCGAAACCACCAGCAAGACCACAGGCAGCAACGGTACTACCATAGTTCATTTTCGCCAGTACTTTGGCTAGCATTTTGCTGCCTACAGTATCAATAGCACCGGCCCATTGTTGTCTTTCAAGGGGACGAGACGACTCTTCGAACTCTGCGCGATCGATAATTCGAGTTGCACCTAGCTCTTTCAATAACGGGCCATTCTTTTTAGCGCGTCCAGTGACAGCTGCAACTTGGTAGCCCAGTTGAGAAAGTAAGGTAACAGCGATTGAACCTACGCCGCCGCTTGCACCGGTCACCAGAACTTCACCAGCGCTTGGTTCTAGATCAGTGTCAGTAAAAGCTTCCACACATAGCATGGCTGTTAGACCTGCAGTGCCGATCATCATAGCGTTTTTCGCGCTTAGGCCTTTTGGTAGAGGAACTAACCAATCTGCTTTCAGGCGAGCTTTTTCAGCCATACCGCCCCAGTGGTTCTCACCTACGCCCCATCCAGTATGAATGACTTGGTCACCCGGTTTAAAGCGTTCGTCATCAGAATGGATAACGGTGCCTGCCATATCTATCCCAGGTACCATTGGGAAATCACGAATAATTTTGCCTTTTCCTGTAATGGCTAAGCCGTCTTTGTAGTTTAAAGATGAGTAGTTGACTTCAACTAGCACCTCACCTTCAGGAAGAACAGACTCATTTAATGAATCGATACTGGCAAGCGTATTTTTTTCTACTTGATTTAAGACTAATGCTTTAAACATTGAAATCTCCGGAAAAGCCAAACAGGTTAAAGTAAGCTCAGTCTATGTTCTTTTTGTCTATGAAAAAAATGAAACTTTAGCATACGGTTAATGATTTTTATGCATAGATTCTAGCTGGGCAAAAGAGTGGCTAGCATTACGCTAGCCATTGCTTAGTTTACGAGAGAAAAAACTTATAAGATGGGTTGTCTGTCTCATCTTTACACTGATAGCCCAGCTCTCTTAGATGGGCAGAAAAACGAGTTAAGTCAGAGTCTTGCAATTCAAATCCACACAAAACTCTTCCGTAATCAGCGCCATGATTACGATAGTTGAATAAACTGATGTTCCAATGGGTGCCCAAGGTGCTCAAAAACTTCAATAGTGCACCCGGGTATTCCGGGAACTCGAAGCTATAAAGACGTTCTTGTAAAGGCTTCGACGGTTTGCCGCCAATCATGTAGCGAATATGCAGTTTAGCCATTTCATCATCGGACAGGTCGACAACAGGATAGCCGCCATCGCGTAAGTCGTTAATGATATTGTCTAGCTCAGCTTGGCCTTCTTGTAGGCGAACACCGACAAAAATATTAGCGAGCTTATCGTCGTTGTAGCGGTAGTTAAACTCCGTTACTGCTCGTCCGCCGATGAGATTGCAAAACTCAAAGAACGCTCCTTGACGTTCAGGTATTGTGACAGCGAGTAAACCTTCACGCTTTTCACCCAGCTCCGAACGTTCCGAAACATAACGTAGACCATGGAAGTTGGTATTCGCACCAGATAGAACTGTACCGAGTTTCTTGTCTTTAAGGTTGTGTTGCTCGACGTACTTTTTCAAGCCAGCTAAAGCGAGTGCGCCAGAGGGCTCGGCTATCGCTCGGGTATCTTCAAAGATATCTTTTACCGCAGAGCAGATTTCATCGCTGGTCACTGAGATGTGGTCATCAATATACTCTTGGCAAAGGCGGAAAGTTTCACTGCCTATTTGCTTAACAGCCACACCATCAGCAAACATGCTGATCTGATCAAGCACCACAGGCTTACCCGCATCTAAAGCGGCTTTCAGACAAGAAGAGTCTTCTGGCTCAACAGCGATGACCTTAACTTCAGGCATTAGCTGTTTGACGAGTACTGCGACACCCGCCGCTAATCCACCGCCGCCAACAGGGACGAAAATGCAGTCTAAGTGGCCATTCTGTTGCAGCATTTCCATGCCGATAGTACCTTGCCCTGCAATGACCAAGGGATGGTCGAAAGGGGGAACAAAGGTATAGCCATACTCATTGGATAAACGTTCAGCTTCGGCTTTCGCTTCATCAAAGTTATTGCCGTGCAGGACCACTTTTCCACCAAAACCTTTGACCGCTTCTACCTTGATATCAGGGGTGGTTTTGGGCATTACAATGGTGGTTTTGATGCCAAGCTTGCTGCCTGACAGAGCCATTCCTTGTGCGTGGTTACCTGCGGAAGCAGCAATGACACCAGCATTTTTTTGCTGTTCGGTTAAATTTGACACCATGTTGTAGGCGCCGCGCAATTTAAAGGAGTGGACGGGTTGGCGGTCTTCACGTTTGAGCTGAACGTGGTTGCCGATGCGCTTGGATAGTCTTGGCATGTCTTGAAGTGGCGTAACATTTGCCACTTCATAAACGGGGGCTCGGAGTATTTGGCGCAGATAATCTGCGCCAGTTTGGTTGGTCAACGTCATACTAGTCCTCAAGCATAGATTTATCTCTTACTGCACCTTTGTCGGCGCTGGTTGCCATGCTTGCGTATGCTTTCAAAGCGAAAGAAACTTCACGTTGTCTATCGACTGGTTTCCATCCTTGGGCATTTTTTGCATCATAGCGAGCTTTAAGTTCCTCTTCACTCACATCCAGAGTGATTGATCGGTTTGGAATATCGATAGTGATGCTATCGCCTGCTTCCACAAGACCAATCGTACCTCCATTAGCTGCTTCTGGGGATACATGGCCAATTGAAAGGCCTGAAGTACCACCAGAGAAGCGTCCATCGGTAAGCAGCGCACATTCTTTACCAAGCCCCATAGATTTAAGGTAAGTGGTTGGGTAGAGCATTTCTTGCATGCCCGGGCCACCTTTTGGACCTTCGTAACGAATGACAACTACGTCACCAGCTTTCACCTTTCCGTTAAGAATGCCTTCAACGGCATCTTCTTGGCTCTCAAATACCACGGCTGGTCCTTGGAATTTAAGAATGCTTTCATCAACGCCTGCAGTTTTAACTATACAGCCATCCAGCGCGATGTTGCCGCTGAGAACTGCGAGGCCGCCATCCTGGCTAAATGCGTGGGACTTCTCACGAATACAGCCTTCTTGACGATCGTCATCAAGCGTGTCCCAACGACACTCTTGTGAAAAAGCCTGTGTAGTGCGAATTCCAGCAGGACCTGCGCGGTAAAAGTCTTTCACTTCATTTGAGTTAGTTTGCTTGATGTCATACTCAGCGAGCTGTTGCTCAAGTGTCATGCCAAGCACTGTGCTTACTTGATTGTTGAGCAGTCCTGCGCGGTTTAGCTCGCCTAAGATACCCATAACGCCACCAGCGCGGTGTACATCTTCCATGTGATATTTCTGAGTGGAAGGAGCGACTTTGCAAAGATGCGGTACTTGGCGAGACATGCGATCGATATCGCTCATGTCAAAGCTCACTTCACCTTCTTGAGCTGCCGCTAATAGGTGAAGAACCGTATTGGTTGAGCCACCCATGGCGATATCAAGTGCCATAGCATTTTCAAACGCTGATTTGTTAGCAATATTGCGTGGCAGGGCGGTTGCATCATCTTGCTCATAGTAACGTTTAGTGAGCTCTACAATGCGTTTGCCTGCATTAACGAAAAGTTGTTTGCGGTCTGCATGCGTTGCAAGCATCGAGCCGTTGCCCGGCTGAGAAAGGCCAAGAGCTTCTGTTAGGCAGTTCATCGAGTTAGCGGTAAACATGCCAGAGCAGCTACCACAGGTTGGACAAGCGGAACGTTCGACTTGCTCACTCTGCTCATCCGAAACGGTCGGATCGGCGCTTTGCATCATTGCATCGACTAAATCGAGCTTGATTATTTGATCAGAAAGCTTGGTTTTACCTGCTTCCATTGGTCCGCCAGAGACAAAAATAACCGGAATATTTAGGCGCATTGAAGCCATCAGCATTCCTGGAGTGATTTTGTCACAGTTGGAGATACATACCATCGCGTCTGCACAGTGAGCATTAACCATGTACTCAACAGAGTCAGCGATGAGCTCACGTGAAGGCAGAGAATACAGCATTCCGCCGTGGCCCATCGCGATACCATCATCGACAGCGATGGTGTTGAACTCTTTTGCGATGCCGCCTGCGGCTTCAATTTCCTTGGCAACCAATTGGCCTAAGTCTTTTAGGTGAACGTGGCCGGGAACAAATTGAGTGAAAGAGTTGACGACGGCAATGATCGGCTTGCCAAAATCTTCATCTTTTACGCCGGTAGCTCGCCATAAAGCGCGAGCCCCTGCCATGTTACGACCGTGTGTTGTGGTTGCTGAACGATACTTCGGCATTTTATTTTTTTCCTTTATTTTTGTGGTGCTTGGTCTGGGTAGACATAATCTAGCCAGCCCCACTTATCTTCTGTGGTTCCGTTGAATAGACCGAAGTAAGCTGCTTGCAGCTCTTCGGTGATTGGTCCACGTTTGCCCGAACCAACTTCAATCTTGTCTACGCTGCGTACAGGAACGATTTCTGCTGCAGTGCCTGTCATGAATATTTCGTCTGCGAGATAAAGTGCTTCACGTGCAATGTTGGCTTCTTGTACTTGGTAGCCTCTGTCTTTAGCCAGCACCATGATAGAGTCGCGAGTAATGCCCGGCAGAATAGCGCTGGTAGCTGGTGGGGTTGTAAGAACGCCATCTTTAATGACAAAGATGTTTTCACCCGCACCCTCTGATAAATAGCCATCAACGCTTAGCGCGATACCTTCATCATAACCGTGGCGACGAGCTTCTCCACCCACAAGAAGAGAAGACAGGTAATTCCCACCTGCTTTTGCTGCTGTTGGGATGGTATTTGGCGCAGCTCGATTCCAGCTTGAAATCATAGCGTCAACACCGTTTTCTAGGGCTTCCTCACCTAGGTAAGCACCCCATGGGAACGCAGCAATGATGACATCCATTTCTGTATCCACTGGTGGGCATACACCAAGGCCGACATTACCAACAAAGCCAAGTGGGCGAATATACGCAGACGTTAGTTTATTAACGCGAAGAGTTTCTCTCGTTGCTTCCATAATTTCTTCGACAGAATATGGAATTGGGAATCGATAAATTTTAGCGGAATTGTGCAAACGCTTAGCATGCTCTTGATGGCGGAAAACGATAGGCCCATTTGGTGTGTCATAACACCTGACACCTTCAAAGACTGAAGTACCATAGTGCATCGCATGGGTGAGGACGTGGACGTTTGCTTCTTCCCAAGGAACCATTTCACCGTTGAACCAGATGTAGTCTGCAGTTTTCTTAGCCATTTATCGTTTTCCTTTATGCGCAAATATTTTGTTGGAGGTTGTTGTTAGGTAGTTCGTTGCTATTGATTGCAGTTACTTCGACAGTGCGAACGTCCCAAAGTTTTTCAATTTGATTAGTCAAAAATGAAATTGGGCGATCGCTGTCGACAATGATCTCTACACTAGCGACTTTGCTTTCATGATTTTGTGTTGCAGCTATCTGTTTGATAATAAATCCACGATGACGAATAACACGTAGGATTCGCTCAACCAGTACGGGCTTGTCTTGTGCTTTGATGTCTACTAAATATCTATCCACCGGTCTCTCCTAAGTATTTTCTAACATGTCATTGTTTGAGGCACCAGGTGGCACCAAAGGCCAGACGTTTTCTTCTTCATCAATGAGAACGTGCAACATGTACGAGGTCTTACTTTCAAGCATCTCTTTTAGTGCTGGTTCTACTTCTTCTTTCTTGGTAATGGTTTTACCCGGAATATCGAACGCTTTCGCTAAAGTGACGAAATCTGGGTTGTCATCCAAGATAGTTTCGCTATGGCGGCCATCAAAGAACAATGATTGCCACTGACGAACCATGCCAAGACGTTGATTATTCAACAATACGATTTTTACTGGTATTTGACGACGCTTTAAAGTACCTAATTCTTGAACATTCATCATGAATGATCCGTCACCAGTAATCAGAATGGATTGGTCATCTGGTCGGCCAACGGCTGCGCCCATCGCTGCAGGCAGGCCAAAACCCATGGTTCCAAGCCCAGCGGAGGTGATGAAATTTTGTGGCTCTCTTGGTTGAATGTGCTGCGCTGCCCACATTTGGTGCTGGCCAACATCGGTAGATACGATACTGGTATCGGGCATCATGTCGGAAAGTTGTTTCAACAATAAAGGTGCGAAGATGAGCTCGCCAGGATGATCATAACGCCATTTGAACGCAGTGCGTAGGCTTTCACAGTGATGCACCCAAGGTGAGATGTCATGGTTCATCTCTAACTTAGGAAGAATGGTGTTGATGTCACCACGAAGTGGCGCGTGAGCGTGGCGCAGTTTGTTGATTTCTGCAGCATCGATATCAATATGGATAACCTTCGCGTTTGGAGCGAAAGTATCTAATTTACCAGTCACACGGTCGTCAAATCGAGCTCCGACAACAACAAGAAGATCGCTTTCTTGCACTACTAAGTTAGCCGCTTTTGTGCCATGCATGCCGAGCATGCCTAAGTAGTGAGGGTCGTGACGCTTTATAGTACCCAAACCTTTAAGCGTACTAACACAAGGCATCGGATTGATGCGTAGAAACTCTCGCACAGATTCCGTGGCATGCGCTAACTGTACGCCGCCACCCACATAAAGTACCGGGCGTGAACTTTCAGTTAGTAGCTGCTGTGCATTGGCAAATTCTTCCGAGCTGGGAACGGGCATCTCTGGAGCATCGAACGGAGGCAGGAATGAGTCTGGCACTTCAGCGAGCTGAACATCTTTCGCGATGTCGACGATGACAGGTCCGGGACGTCCCGTTTGAGCTACTTCAAATGCTTCGGCTAATGTGGGAGCAAGCTCATTGATATCTGTCACTAGGTAGCTGTGTTTGGTACAGGATAGGGACATGCCGATAACGTCCATTTCTTGAAAAGCATCCGTACCGATATGAGAAGTGGCGACTTGGCCAGTGATTGCTACGAGGGGAATTGAGTCTAAGAATGCGTCGGCAAGGCCGGTGACAAGGTTGGTGGCTCCGGGGCCTGAAGTGGCCATACATACACCAACTTCTTTTGTCGCTCTAGCCATACCAATTGCTGCCATGGCAGCTCCTTGTTCATGCCGACATAAGATATGGTCGACTTCAGCATCGTAAAGTGCGTCGTATATCGGCATGATTGCGCCACCAGGATAACCAAAAACGGTTTTGATTCCTTTTTGCTTCAGCGCTGCAACGACAAGTTCGGCTCCTTTCATTGGAATGCTCCTCTCTGTCGCGCTGGTTTATCGCAGTTTCTGCGGTTGTTCGATGTCATGTGTGCTCCCGTTCTTCCTGCTTATCTGATTATAGTTGTATTATTTTTAACCAGACGTTGCACTTGTTTTTCTTAAATTTAGTTGTAAAAAAACCCCCGAACTTTTCAGTGCGGGGGTTTTTGCAATTGTGTGGGTTATCTTTCGCCCACTCGCCCCCGCGCGGTGTCAATAATGACCACGATAATCAGGATAACGAGAGTGTTAATGCGAGCGATTAAGTTCATCTGTGTTCTATTACTAACTTCAATTTAAGTACCAAACCCTTTGTGTCCTTAGTGGTAACATACATTTCCGTTAATTGACAAGCAAAACTTCATTCTTTTTTCATCATCAGCATGCAATTGGCTGAGTTATATAAATAACTTTGATGGTGACAAGTGAGTTTAGCGCCATCGGTTGGTTTTAACTTTTTGCATCTGAAGGGGCAGAACATGGCGCTAGCGATCATAAATAGCCGAGCATGTGTCGGCGTAGAGTCGCCACCGGTAACGGTTGAGGTACACATTAGCAATGGCATGCCTGGTTTTTGTTTGGTTGGTTTGCCAGAGACAACGGTCAAGGAATCGCGCGATAGAGTGCGCAGTGCAATTATCAACTCCCGTTTTGAGTTTCCGGCAAAACGAATTACCGTCAACCTAGCGCCTGCCGATTTGCCAAAAGAAGGCGGTCGTTTTGATTTGCCGATCGCGCTGGGCATTTTGATGGCCTCAGAACAAATTCCTTCCACAACAATTGAAGATAAAGAGTTTATCGGTGAACTTGCTCTGTCTGGTGAATTACGCCCTGTTAAGGGTGTTCTGCCAGCGGCACTGGCTGCGAATGTTGTACAACGAAGCTTAGTGGTTCCCCATCAAGATGGCGATCAAGCTGCATTGGTAGGAAGAGCCCAGCATAAATCTGCTCAGTCCTTGCTAGAAGTGTGTGCTGACTTGTGTGGTCAAGAGTCTTTGAGCTTATACGAAAGCAAAAAAAGTACCCATACATCGACCCAGAAGAGAGATCTGCAAGATATTATTGGCCAGCAGCAAGGAAAAAGGGCGCTAGAGATAGCTGCCGCGGGCAGTCACAACTTGTTATTTCTGGGCCCACCCGGTACAGGAAAAACCATGCTAGCCTCTAGAATGTGTGACTTACTGCCTGAAATGAGTGATGCTGAGGCGTTAGAAACCGCTTCGATAGCCTCGTTAACTCAGCAAGAGATTAATCATCACAACTGGAAACATCGACCATTTCGCTCTCCGCATCACTCTAGTTCAATGGCCGCTTTGGTTGGTGGAGGAACAGTGCCAAGGCCGGGAGAAATCTCCCTAGCTCACAACGGTTTGCTTTTCTTAGATGAACTGCCTGAATTTGAAAGGAAAGTACTCGATTCGCTTCGTCAGCCGTTAGAGTCTGGCGAAATTATTATTTCCCGTGCACAAGGAAAAACGCGCTTTCCTGCCCGCTTTCAATTGGTCGGCGCACTTAACCCTAGCCCAACTGGTTACTATGAGGGTAATCAAGCGCGAGCCAACCCACAAAGCATGTTGCGCTACTTGAGCCGCTTATCTGGGCCACTATTAGATCGATTTGATATGTCGATAGAAATCCCAGCTCTGCCCAAGGGCACTCTCTCTGAAGGAGGAGAAAGAGGTGAGGCAACTGCGATAGTAAAACAAAGGGTTGAACAAGCCAGAGAAGTGATGCTTAGTCGTAATGGTTTTGCCAATGCATTATTGGGCAGCCGTGAGATAGATGAGTATTGCACTTTAGAGAAGGTTGATGCTGAGTTCTTGGAAAATGCACTGCACCGGCTTGGTTTATCAATACGTGCGTATCACCGAATAATTAAGGTGGCGAGGACGATCGCTGATTTAGAGGGGATGACAAATATTTCTCGCAAACATCTTTCTGAAGCGTTGGGGTATCGAGCGATGGACAGACTGCTGCAACGACTGACGGAGAACTCAATAGTGAGTTAAACATACTCTAATACCCAACTTATCAATTTATTCAGCCTGTTATTCCAATGTGTTTGAGGAATTGTATAATGTCGAGCTGATTTTTCAGCCTAATCCTAGACTCAAGTTACTTGAAGCACTCATCTCAAGCCTTGTGGGGATATGGCCAGTAAATGGCTCAAATGGACTTATCACTTCTTAATCACTGTTGTTATTAAATATGTTGGCTTATCTACTACTTGTACTTAACATTTTCTTAGTCATTCTGAATTCAGCTTTTTGCTCGACAATTATTTGTATTATTGCGCTGTTTAAACTGGTGCTTCCTACTGCTTCGCTCAAAGCACTGGCAACTCGCTTAGCGAACAAAGCTATGTGGCTTTGGGCGACTATAAACGCGTGGATTTTATCCGCTTCGAATCGAGTGGAGTGGGATATAGAAGGTGGAGAAGATTTAAAGAAAGATGGTTGGTATTTAATGATCAGCAACCATTTGAGTTGGACTGATATTGTAGTTCTTTGCTGCGTTTTCAAAGATAAAGTACCGATGCCTAAGTTTTTCTTAAAGCAGCAACTGCTCTATGTTCCTTTTATTGGCATGGCTTGCTGGGCTTTGGATATGCCGTTCATGCGTCGCTACTCCAGAGAGTACTTGATTCGTCATCCAGAAAAGCGTGGACAAGATTTACAGACGACCCGCCGCTCCTGTGCCAAGTTCAAACACACACCAACGACCGTAGTTAACTATGTTGAAGGTACACGTTTTTGTCATAGTAAAAAGAAAAGAAATGGCTACGAGCATCTACTGCAACCAAAATCTGGCGGTATTGCGTATACATTGGCTGCGATGGGCGATCAGTTTGATAGTATTGTTGATGTGACATTGGCTTACCCTGAAAACTTGGACAAACCGTTTAAAGATATGCTGATGGGTCGAATGACCAAAATCGTTGTTAGGAGTCGCACTTTGCCAGTAAATGAAGAAGTGCAAGGTGACTATTTCAATGACAAGCCTTATAAGCGTCAGTTTCAGCAGTGGCTGTCAAATGTATGGCAGGAAAAAGATGAACTGTTAAAAGAGATACATAAGTAAAGTTCTATAGGTTTATAAAGAAGGGGAAGCATTGCTTCCCCTTCTTTATGCAAGACCGGATGGTGTCGATTTAGCTTTTTTTCGCTGGTTGACCTGGGTTGTCTTTCAATAGGTATTTAACTAGTTCAATATACTCTTGTATCGACGTAATAGATTGTGTTTTAACAATGTATTTGTTGTTGACGATAACAGTTGGGACACCAGTGATGCCAGCGTCCTTGAAGTCTTTGTCGTAGCGACGCACCATGGAATCGACAGCGAAGCTGTTGAACACAGAATCAAACTGATCAGCGCTAACACCTGCATTGACAAAGATGTTGCGCAGGTCATCGATATTTTGTGGTGGCTTTCTTTGCTCTTGGATCTGATTGAACATGATTGGCACTAGTTTTTTCTGAACATCAAGCTGAACCATTGTCGCGTAAGCTTTGCTCATGTTCTCACCCATAGAGCCACCCATGAACGAAACGTGTTCTTTTTTGAAAATTACGTCTTTTGGCAGTTCACTTTGTAGCTGTTCAATTACAGGTTCAAATGCAAAGCAGTGTGGGCAATAAAATGAGAAAAACTCAGTAACAGTCGGCTTTTGAGATAAAGGCAGTTTCAGAGTGGTGTAGTTGACACCCTCTTTAAATTGGGCTGCATAAGCAGACACACTCAGCAGTAGGGTCGCAGCAAGTGCAAACAGCTTTTTCATTATAAACTCCATTCTATGTTGTAATCGGTGCTCTACCATTGAGGTGAAAGCGAAAGTGGTGGCTCACCTAAAGCCGCTATTTGTTCTTTAAATGACAATACTTGGCTTTCCCAATATTTTGCATCAGCAAACCAAGGAAATGCGATTGGAAAGGCGGGGTCATTCCATCTTTTCGCAAGCCATGCCATATAATGTACCATTCTCAGACCACGCAATGGCTCAATGAGTTTCAATTCCGTGGGGTTAAATTGATAAAACTCTTCGTACGCTTCCAAAATAGTATCTAGCTGAGCCAGTTTATCGTGCTTTTCACCGTTTAGGAGCATCCAAATATCTTGAATTGCGGGGCCATTTCGTGAGTCATCTAAATCGACAAACATTGGGCCATCACGCCACAGTATATTGCCTGGGTGGCAGTCCCCATGAAGACGAATCACAGTGTGTTGCTCTGTCCACTGCTCACTAAGCTCTTTGATTAATAAATCTAAATCACTAAAAAATGCGTTTTCTAGATGAGTCGGGATGAACAACGAGTTTTGCAATAAATCTCTTGGCTGGTAGAGGTATTCATCTAACCCAATGGTTGGTCGATGACTAAAAGGCCTTGCACTTCCTACTTTATGAATGCGCCCTAAAAAGCGGCCGACGCCTTCTAGTTGATCAAAGTTATCGACTTCGAACTGTCTGCCACCAACACTTTCAAACAAAGCGAACATGTAACCTTGATAGTGGTGCAGCGATTCACCGTTAATTTTGATTGGCGGCGCAACAGGAACATCGGCTTCCATTAGATCAAAAGTAAATGAGTGTTCTTCTAATATTTGCTCTTGGCTCCAGCGCTGTGGTCGATAAAACTTCACCACGTACCTTTTTCGTTCTTCATCAGTAAACTGATAAACACGGTTTTCATAGCTGTTAAGTGCTAGAAGCCCAGATTCTGCTCTAATGCCGATACTCTCTAACGCATACCACATAAAGTCAGGCGTTAGGGCATCAAAATTAAACGCTTGCTGTGTCATAACTAATAGGGTTCATTGCTGAACCCAGATCCTTCGTTGTGCCACTGCTGCCGGGGCTAAAGCTTTTCAATGAATCGGCTCTCGACTTCAATAGCAAAATTATTACTGTCGGACAGTATAAACTGAATCTTTGAAACTGGTGAATCGAGTTTTTCTGGGTCTACTCCAAGTGTCATTGGTAAGCTAAGTACTTCACCTGGCTGCACCCAAACTTGTTTTTTGCCATACCATGATGCTTGCTCTAGCCCTTTTACGCTCAGTTGATATTGCTGAGGCTTTTGGGTTTTGTTGAGGATTTTGAGTACGTAAGTATTTTCAACCTCACCAGAGGTGTTAACCCGATAGAGCTGGCTTCTATCTCTTAGAACCGATAGCCCCATTGGTTCAACCATATTGAGTTGGACAAAGAATAGACCCACCATGATGAGCATGACTAAACCATAACCAATCAACTTGGGCCTGAAAATGGTAGTGGAATGCCCAGACAGTTTATGTTCGGTGGTGTAGTTTATTAAGCCTTTTTTGTAGCCCATTCTATCCATGGTGTTGTCACAAGCATCGATACAAGCTCCGCAGTTGATGCATTCATATTGCAGTCCTTGGCGAATATCAATCCCAGTTGGACATACTTGAACACACAAATCGCAGTCAATACAGTCGCCGAGTCCGAGCTTTGCGGGATCTGCTTTTCTAGATCGTGGGCCCCGCTGTTCTCCGCGTTTGGTGTCATAGCCCACAATGAATGTGTCTTTGTCGAACATAGCGGACTGGAAGCGGGCGTAAGGGCACATATGAATACACATAATTGAGCGCATCCAACCTGCGTTTCCATAGGTACAAGCTGCAAAAAACAGTACCCAAAATGCAGGCCAAAAACTTAGGTTTAGTGTCAAGCTATCTATAACCAACGACTTGATCGGCACAAAATAGCCGACGAACGTGAGCCCGGTTGCTAATGCGATGGCCCACCAGGCGATGTGCTTGAGTGTTTTCCTATAGATGAGCTGTGATGTGAGTGGTTGAGAGTCCTGTTTTCGGCGCTTATTCGCATTGCCTTCTAGTTTTTCTTCAAACCAAATATACATAAAGGTCCAAACGGTTTGCGGGCATAGATAACCGCACCAAACTCGACCTAAAAATGTGGTTAGGAAGAACAGGCCAAAAGCAGCAACGACAAAGAGTAGAGCGAGCAAAGTAAGATCTTGAGGATATAGCGTGGTACCAAAAAAGTTAAATCGTTGGTTACCGATATCAAGCAATATCGCTTGATGCCCATCGAAATTTAACCAAGGTGTTAAGGCAAATAGTGCTAGGAAAAACCAACCACCATATTGGCGCAACTTTTGAAACGTACCTTTACTCTCTCGTACATAAATGCGATTGCTTGGATTGAATCGGTCGCTATTTTGTGTGGCTTTATTATTCGATGATTGCGTTTTTTTAGCCTTGGCAGAGATATCCTTGACGTCAATCTTATCTTGACTCATATGAAGGTCCTTCTTCAGACGCTAGCCCAATACGTAAATAGAGCTGTGATGAGCTAGCGAATTTCGCTCACGTAAGCGGTAGTTTAATCAGTTGATACGTACGTGTCCTTTTGTGCGATCATAAATTGAGCGTTACGCATGAACAGGTACTGTTGGTTGCTAGGAAATAATGCCTCTGGCTTTCAAAATAGCAGTTTTAAAATCTTCTTCGTGATCTTTTTTCAAGCCGGGGATTTGTTCTTTGCTGTCACTATTACGCATTTTTAGATGATAAATGAGCACGTCGTCAGTCAGCTTAGCAAGGTCGTCTTTATAACCAGCTTCTTGAGAAAGCTTAGTGATAAACTCGAGTAAGTTTAAATCGGAGTCTTGTAGCCAATCGGACTTCAATAGATCCAGAAGTTCATTGATTCTGTGTTGATTCATTATTAGTTCCTAGTCACTTTACTTTGCGCCTTAAAATATCAAACTGGTATTGAAATACCAATGGAGTTTGTGTGCTTTTAAGTTTGAGCAAGTAGATATAAAAAAGCGCAGAGGGTAACTGCGCTTTCATCATGAGGTATTACATCGAGAACTATGTACTACTTTTTCTTGGCGACTGGAGTCGTAGCGAAGCCACTACGACGCGCAGCACTTCGACTATTGTGTGCAAATCTAATAGGCGTGTGGTGCATTGGTTTACCTAAATCTCCGACAATCCGTTGTCAATTCATAGGCCTGAATAATAATGAGTTGAACTTCTACAGCAAAACGAAGGGTGGCTCTTCTGGCTTCGGCCAATCCAAATCACTATCCAGGAACTCTTGATATACGAAAACATATATCGCGAGAATGGTAGCATTTAATATAGTCTTGATCGATAGTTAAACAATTAATCTTTAGTAAAGATACTAAAATAGTGAAATAGGTCCATTGAGTTGCGATAGTAAACCAGATTAATATCAATAGTACCTAAATGGAGGTGTCGATGTCGTTTATAAATAAAACCCTCTCAAGCTTTGGAATTGGCTCGGTCAAAGTAGACTCTGTGCTGCGCCAAGATGTCATTTTTCCTGGGAAAAAGGCCAATATTACTATTCACCTTTATGGTGGAAGTGAACGGCAGGAAATTGAAAACATTCACTTAAGGTTGTGTTGTCGTTATATCAAAGAGGCGTTAGACGAAAGTTCTGACGAACTTAAACGAGCACATGAGCACTATACGCTTTTGACTTGGGATCTCCCGTACTCCTTTGCTATCTCACCTCGTGAGACACGTGACTTTGATGTTGAGCTAGATATTCCTTGGAATACCCCTATCACCATAGGAGACACTAAGGTTTGGATTCAAACTGATGTGGATATAGCGAAAGCGCCCGATCCTACAGATAAAGACATACTGACCGTTCGCCCGGATCCATTGATGGATGGTATTTTCTCTGCGTTAGAGAATAAAGGCCTACGTATTCGGCAAGTTGAGTGTGAGGCAGTAGAAGGGTTTCCATTGCCGTATGTGCAAGAGTTTGAGTTTGTTCCTATCGATGGCCCGTATCATGGCTGTTGGCGCGAGCTAGAATTGGTTTGTCACTACTCCGATGAGGATGTGCAAATGTGGTTTGAGATAGATAGAAATCGTAAGGGCACTAAAGGCATGTTAGCGAGTTTGCTGAGTGAAGGTAAGCTGACACACCACCTATCCATTCCTTTATCGGCTAGCGCAGAGCAAGCGGGAGACACGGTCATTAGCTATTTGGAAGAGACGTACCTTTAGCTGAAAATTTAACTTACACGTGTAAGCTAAATGTGTGATACTGAGCTGCGGATTTGGCCGATGAGGTGTGCCATGAGTTCAGTATCAAACAGTTATACGCCGAAAGAAGAGCTGTTGAACGCTTTGACTCACGGTGTCGGCTTGATAGTCAGTATTGCTGGATTGGTGCTCCTTCTGATTAAAGCCAATCAAAGTCATGCGGATACTTTGAGTGTCGTGAGCTATGCCATATACGGCTCAAGTATGGTTCTGCTTTTTTTAGCTTCAACTCTTTACCACTCCGTTCCTTCTCCCAAAGCAAAGCGCTGGCTGAAAACGCTAGATCATTGCGCGATTTTTCTTCTTATCGCAGGTAGCTATACACCGTTTATGCTGGTCAGCTTACGTACACCTCTCGCCGTGGGCTTGATGGTGGTGATTTGGTTGCTCGCAATTGCTGGCGTGATACTTAAAGTGATTTTTGTTTATCGATATAAAAAGCTATCGTTAGCAACATACTTGGTGATGGGTTGGCTGTCGCTAATCGTCATATATCAGCTGGTGCTGCATTTACAGGTTAACGGTATCATTTTATTAGCTGCGGGAGGCGTAGTTTATTCGGTTGGCGCTATTTTTTATGCGGCCAAAAAGCTTCCTTACAATCATGCTATTTGGCATTTGTTTGTGTTGGGAGGCAGTGTTTGCCACTACCTCGCCATTTATTTGTATGTGACTCCAGTCTAGCGAGTCACCACCTGAGTGATAGCAGCTGATATCTTATACTGCTTCAGCTTATTTACATCTAATGAGATTGTTCTTCCTTCACTTTGGCTTTGCGGCCTTAAGTAAGTGTCAGCCAGTCGTTTTATTGATTCCCAGACATTGACAGTTTGTGTTGTTAGAACATTTCCTTGAGCATCAGTAATAGTAATATCCAGTGTCACCAAGATGACTGACTCCGTACCTTGGTTCGTGATTGATGTTGGAATAATGAGCTTGCCAGATTGGTATTGTAAGGCGCCCAGTAGCACATCTACACCAGACTTCTCTAATTGTAGAGTTGGTTTGTTGGCGCCAAGTATGGTGAGCGAGCTACTTGGCTGTTGTTTAATAACCGGAATCGTTGGGACAGCCGAAGCTGGCTTTGTTTCTTGCTTTTTCTGGCTATCTGTTTGGACATACTGCCAAGTAAAATTATCGTTGAGCTGCACTTTACGTCCATCTTTAAGTACAACAACCTCGCTTGCATAACTTAGCGGGGCAATCATTAGTAAAAGTAGTATTAGTCGTCTTTTCATAGTTTTGTTGCCAGCAACTTACACTAGCGTCTCCAAAAAGCAGGGAAGAATAACACCAACAAGGTGAGTATTTCTAAACGACCCATAAGCATGCCAAGACTAAGAGCCCATTTAGCTGCATCTGGGAGAGGTGCGAAGTTTCCGGTTGGTCCAATAATTGGTCCCATACCCGGCCCAACATTAGCAACAGCAGTTATTGAGCCCGAAATACTTGTCACTGGATCTAAGCCTAGCGCACTCAGAAACGCAGAAAGTCCAATGATGGTAATAAAGTACATCAAAGTAAAAGCAACCAAAGAGCGCACGATATCATCTGTTACTGGTCGGCTATTGTATTTTTGTACAAAAACACCTGATGGATGAATCAGTTTCATCATCTGTTTTTTAAGAAGCGTCATGGCAATTTGGAAGCGGAAAATCTTAATGCCGCCCGCTGTTGAACCAGAACATGCGCCTATCATGAGTAACACAGCAAAAATAGTGGTGGGCAGTGCGCCCCAAGCTGTGAAGTCACCAAGGCCATAGCCAGTAGTGGTAAGAACTGACACTACATTGAACATTGATAATCTAAGTGCGTCTAGTGGATGATAGCCGTCTCTTAAGGTCATCCAAATCGCAATAGACAAACTAGAGATGAGAACTAAGTAGAAAAAGCCTTTTACTTGTTCATCAAGGAGTACAGTTTTGGGCCTGCGCTTTTTGATGGCGGTTACAAATAGAAGAAACGGTAAGCCGCCAAGAAACATAAACAAGGTGCCAACCCAGTCAGCAGCATGAGAAAAGCGATTCATCGAACTGTCTGTTGTAGAGTAACCACCGGTGGATAGAGTCGTGAATGCGTGGTTAATCGCATCAAACAAACTCATACCTGCAAGCTTGTAGCCTAGAATACACAATGCAGTGAGTACCAAATAAACGGCAACAATATTTTTTGCCACTGTTTTTGCTCTTGGGCTGCTTTTGTCTGACCAATCTGAGGATTCGGTTTGGAATAGTTTCATACCACCGACGTTTAGCATCGGTAAGATGGCAACAGCCATAACAATAAAGCCGACACCACCAATCCACTGCAATATCGAGCGCCACAAGATGACACTTGGCGCCATGCTCTCAAGCCCGCTAAGCACCGTTGAGCCCGTTGTGGTAAGGCCAGACATGGTTTCGAAATAGGCGTCTGTGAAACTAATGTGGTTGATAAAAACAAACGGCAGTGCCGCGAATATGCTGGTGATCATCCAGACTAAGCTGGTGATCAAAAACATGTCACGTACATTGAGCTTAAATGATTTGGTTTTACCAAATGACAAGCATATAAGTGAGACAATGTGAGTAATGATGACCGCTTTGGCGAACTCGATAAATCCGCCTGTTCCGGTAAAAAATGCCACAACAGTCGGGACGTACATAAATAAAGCCAGTTTTGATAAAACTAGCCCTATAACAAACAGTACTGGACGAAAGTTGACCATAGTAATTTCAACCTAAAGGAAAAATGGACTTGGTTGGAATAAAGCTTCTACATCAGGCACGTACTTTTTGTCGACCAAGAACATCACAACGTGATCATCTTGCTCTATCACGGTTCTATCATGAGCAATCAATACTTCTTCGCCACGGACAATAGCACCAATGGTGGTACCCGGAGGCAGTTTGATGTCACTGATAGCTCGGCCGACAACTTTAGAGGTGGTTTCGTCACCGTGCGCAATGGCTTCGATTGCTTCTGCCGCGCCGCGACGTAGAGAAGATACATTCACGATGTCCGCACGACGTACATGGGTCAGTAGGGCTGAAATGGTCGCTTGCTGTGGAGAGATGGCCACATCAATTGCTCCGCCTTGTACCAAGTCTACGTAAGCTCCTCGTTGGATGAGCACCATAACCTTCTTGGCGCCCATTCGTTTAGCAAGCATTGCCGACATGATGTTGGTTTCATCTTCGTTGGTTAGCGCGATGAATACGTCTACTTGGTCGATATTTTCTTCTGTGAGAAGTTCTTGATCGGCGGCATCACCACAGAATACGATGGTATCTTCCAGCTCTTCCGATAGCTTTTCTGCCCGTTGGTAGTTGCGTTCAATGAGTTTTACGCTGTACGACTGCTCAAGCCTTTTCGCTAAGCTTGCACCAATGTTACCGCCACCAACTATCATGATGCGACGATAAGGTCGCTCAAGGCGTTGCAGTTCACTAATGACAGAGCGAATATGGTTACTCGCAGCAACGAAAAATACTTCGTCATCTGCTTCGATAACCGTTGTACCTTGAGGTCGAATTGGTCTGCCTTGGCGGAAAATCGCCGCAACGCGAGTATCAATGTGAGGCATGTGCTCGCGTAGAGCGGAGAGAGCGTTACCGACTAAAGGACCCCCGTAGTAAGCTTTAACAGCAACTAAGCTAACTCTTTCTTCGGCGAAGCTGACGACTTGCAATGCGCCGGGATACTGAATCAAGCGCTCAATGTAGCTAGTCACAAGCTCTTCGGGTGCAATGAGGTGATCAACAGGAATAGCGCCAGATTTAAACAGAGCGTCTTTTTCCATCAAGTATTGCGGAGAGCGAATACGGGCGACGCGGTTGGGAGTATTAAACAGAGAAAAAGCGACCTGACAGGCCGCCATATTGGTTTCATCCATGTTGGTTACAGCAACAAGCATATCGGCATCTTGTGCCCCCGCTTCTTGTAAAACATGAGGGTGACTGGCGTAACCATTGACGACCCGCAAGTCATATTTGTCTTGTAACTCACGTAGCCGCTCGTTGTTTTTGTCAACAATGGTTATGTCATTGTTTTCACCCACTAGGTTTTCCGCGAGTGTTCCGCCGACCTGACCTGCACCAAGAATGATGATTTTCATATTGAATTCTCTAGCTTATCCTTAAATACCATGAATCTTTTGTCTACGAATGGCTATGTTGATCAGCTCTTTTTGATAACTGCATAGTAGAAACCATCCATATCGTCTTCTCCAGGCAATATTTGTCTCCCTGGATTCGACTTGTCGCTGCCGGTTAACTCGGCATCGGCCGTTCTTGCTAAGAAAGCTTTCACTTGTTCTGCGTTTTCTTGCGGTGTGATGGAGCAAGTCGCGTAGACCATGGTGCCACCCGATTTTAACTGCTGCCACATCGCATCAATGATTTCGCTTTGCAATGTTGCAAGGGCTGATATGTCTTCCGCGCGACGCAGCCACTTGATGTCTGGGTGCCTGCGAACAACACCTAATGCAGAGCAAGGCGCATCGAGAAGAATTCGGTCAAATTTATCGCCAGTCCACCAATCTTGAGGGTTTCTTGCGTCGCCACAGATCACTTGCGCTTTTAAGTTTAAACGCTGCAGGTTTTCCTGTACTCGCTTTAAACGAGTCTCATCGCAATCTAGTGCGACAACCTGTACATTGTCGTTGCGTTCTAGAATGTGAGCTGTTTTACCGCCGGGTGCGGCGCAGCAATCCAAGATAAGTTCGCCAGCTTGTGGTTGTAAATATTCTACAGATAGTTGAGCGGCAGCGTCTTGCACAGAAACCCAGCCTTGCTCGAAACCGGGCAGCTTAGTGACATCACAAGCATTCGCTAGCTTGATAGCATCGCGTGCTTCTGGGTGTGCGATACCTTCGATATCTTGCTCGCTCAGCAACTCAAGATACTCGTCCCTTGTATGATGCTTACGATTGACTCTTAGCCACATTGGCGCTTTGCAATTGTTCGATTCAACGATGTTTTGCCATTGTTCCGGATAACTTTGTTCTAGCAGCTTGAGAAGCCAACTCGGGTGGGCATATTTACCTGCGTTGTGGCTAACTGAAAACTGATCCAGCTCTTGTTGGTTGCGTTGGTAATTTCTCAAGACCGCATTGATTAAACCTCTAAGGCGGGGGCCTTTGAGTGTTTTCGTTGCCTCTACCGTTTCTCCCACAGCAGCATGAGCTGGAATACGCATAAAGCTCAGCTGATAGATGCCCACGAGAATCAAATGATGAAATACCCGCTGCTTTCCTCTCAGAGGTTTATCCATCAATTTCCCACTAATAGACTCTAGACGCGGCAAGTAACGCAAAGCGCCGTAGCAAATTTCTTGCAATAGAGCATGGTCTCTAGGTTTGATGGATTGCTGTGCGGAGGGAAGAGCTGAAGATAGAGAAACGCCTTTATCTACAACTTGATATAAAACGTTGGCAGCGGCAGCGCGAACATTCATAGCTGTTACCTTAAAGTAGAGGACATCTCTGCCCTGAAATGACGGCCTGCCGAAGTCATATTGCGGCAGGCTTTATGACTAGTTTAGTTGAGTACCGACGGCAAACCAGTCTGAGCGTGAGTTCAATATGTCTTGTACAGACATCGCCTTTTTGCCTGGAATTTGAATAGATTCAAGCACCAAAACAGATTCACCAGTGGCGATATAGATTCCTGTTTTGTCAGCTTTAATCACCGTTCCCGGCGCTTGTTCACATGTCGTATTCTCGACGCGGCTTTGCCAAACTTTAACGTTGTTGTCGGCAACGGAAAAGTGACTCATCGGCCAAGGGTTAAATGCGCGCACACAGCGTTCAATGTGTTCAGCGTTGTCATTCCAATCGATCTTTGCCTCTTGTTTTGACAGCTTCTGAGCATAATTAGCAAGAGCCTCGTCTTGTTTGATTGGCTTAACTTTATCTGATGCGATATCTGACAGTGTCTTAACGAGTGCATTAGGGCCAAGCTCAGCAAGCTTTTCATACATAGAAGCGCTGGTGTCATGAGCTTCAATCGGCAGAGTAGCAATATGCAGCATATCTCCAGTATCAAGGCCGATGTCCATCTGCATGATGGTGACACCTGTTTCTTTATCGCCAGCCCAAATAGAGCGCTGAATAGGAGCTGCGCCACGCCATCTAGGCAATATAGATCCGTGTACGTTAATACAGCCTAGCTTCGGTGTATCGAGCACCGCTTGGGGCAGCAGTAAGCCGTAAGCGACAACCACCATAATATCGGCGTTGAGGTTAGCTAGCTCTTGCTTAGCTTCGTCAGACTTGAAGTTTTCTGGTTGATATACTGGAATATTGTGCTCTAGTGCTAGGCATTTAACTGGGCTAGCAGTGAGCTTCTTTCCTCGACCCGCAGGGCGGTCGGGCTGAGTATAAACAGCAACAACTTCATGCTGTGAAGACAATAACGCCGCCAAATGTCTGGCGGCGAAATCAGGAGTACCTGCAAATACAATTTTTAAAGACGAGCTCAAGGTAGGCTTCCTTATAACTAAAGGGTAAACAAGTTACCCTTTGTTGGCTTGTTTTTCGTTATAACGCTTAATTTTGGCGAGTTTGTCTTGGATGCGCTTACGTTTCAGCGGCGATAGATAGTCGACAAACAGCTTACCTTCTAAGTGATCCAATTCATGCTGAACACAGATTGCTAATAAGTCGTCAGCATCAAAAGTGAATTCTTTGCCGTCACGATCGAGCGCTTTTACTGATACTTCTGCAGCTCTTGGCACAAGAGCACGCGCTCCAGGGACAGAAAGGCAGCCTTCTTCGATACCGTCATCACCACGTTTTTCAGTGATCTCTGGGTTAATCAGCACCATTGGTTGATCACGAGTTTCAGAGACATCAATCACAACGATTCTTTGATGAAAGTCGACTTGGGTTGCGGCTAAACCAATCCCTTCTTCGTCGTACATCGTTTCGATCATATCGTCGATAAATTTTTGAAGTTCTGGGGTCACTTCTTTGACCGGTTTAGCGACAGTGCGTAGGCGATCGTCGGGAAACGTTAATACTTCTAATACAGACATATACACTCAAATAATTGAATTCTGCCGAAACGGCGTAAAATAACTGGGTCAATTCTAGACATTCTACCAGTCAAATGACAGCATGCCAAAAGTATAATTTTTCACTTCTGCGTCCATTTTTCAGCAACACGTTTACATTTGTCTTAATTTTAGGAAGATAGGTTGAACGAACACTATTTATCGGCATGGCTAACGCTCGCTCTAACACCAAGGTTAGGCGTTAAATCATTATCTCGGCTTTCGACTTTTGACGACATTGAACACATAGTTCGCTACGACAGCAACTTACTAGCAAAAATTGGACTTACTCAAAAGCAGATCGCTTACATTCAAGATATTGCGCCTAGAGAGGTAGAGAAATGTTTAGAGTGGCAAAGTCAGTCAGCAGAAAATCGCATATTGATCCCAACCGATAATCATTATCCTTCACTTCTCAATCAGCTTAGTTCCCCACCACCAATTCTCTTCTCCAAAGGAAACAGTGAAGTGCTTGAGCTTGCACAAATAGCTATGGTGGGAAGCCGACACGCGAGTAGGGAAGCTCTACAAACCGCCCATGCTTTTGCAAAGGAGTTCGTTGAACAAGGTTTAGTGGTAACAAGTGGTTTAGCATTGGGCATTGACGGCTATGCCCATGATGGGGCACTGAAAGGGGGCGGCTCAACGGTAGCAGTGTTGGGTTCTGGGCTCGAGCAAATTTATCCAAGCCAACACAAAGCTCTCGCTCAGCGTATCCTCGACCAAGGTGGCGTACTTGTTTCAGAGTTTTTACCGCAAGCAAAAGCAAGATCAAATCATTTTCCTCGCAGAAATCGTATTATCAGCGGCCTGTCTGTGGGTGTCTTGGTTGTGGAAGCTGCGGAAAGAAGTGGTTCGCTCATTACCGCAAGGTATGCGGCTGAACAGGGGCGAGATGTTTTCGCCATTCCGGGCTCTATTCATAACCCTAATAACCGTGGGGCCAATCAGCTAATAAAATCAGGAGCATGTTTAGTACAAAAAGCGCAAGATGTCCTAGATGAAGTTGAAATATTAGTGAACTGGTCGATAAATAATAATAAAAGCGTGAAAGCGGTACTTTTTGATAAAAATGATGCGCAAGAAGAATTGCCATTTCCTGATCTGTTAGCTAACGTAGGAGTAGAGGCTACGCCAGTTGATATTTTAGCGGACAGGACCAATATTCCTGTGCATGAAGTCATGATGCAGCTCTTGGAGTTAGAACTCCTCGGGCATGTTGTTGCAGTTTCCGGTGGCTATATTAGAAAGGGGAGGGGCGAGCTATGATGATGGACATACTTATGTATTTGTTCGAGACGTACATCCATAGTGATGCGGAGTTACAGGTCAATCAAGACGAGCTCGAAGATGAATTGTTAAGAGCAGGGTTTCACCAAGAAGATATCTACAAGGCCCTCCACTGGTTAGAGGGGTTAGCAGCATTACAACAAAGCGATACTCACTCAGCTATCGCAACCAGTGCAGCCACATCTACACGTATTTATACCCGCACCGAAATGTCGAGGCTCGATTTAGAGTGCCGCGGCTTTTTAATGTTTTTAGAACAGATAAAAGTTCTCACAACTGAGATTCGCGAAATGGTTATCGACCGAGTTATGGGGCTCGAAACCAATGAGTTTGAATTGGATGATCTGAAGTGGATTATCTTAATGGTGCTATTTAATGTGCCGGGTAATGAGAACGCCTACACGCTAATGGAAGAGCTGTTGTACACCAAAGAGCAAGGGATTTTGCATTAAAGATAGACGGCCCTAAAGCTCTAGAAGTTATGAGTAGTAAAATCGATCACCAGCTTTTCAGTGCTCATGAGCACGCGTTAGAAACCGAGAGTTGCCCTCAGTGTGGAGGGCAATTGCACATGAAGTACGGCAAGAGAGGTGCGTTTCTCGGCTGCAATCATTATCCTCAATGCGATTACATGCGCCCACTGCATCAAAATGATGGCCATGTAGTGAAAGCATTGGGTGTTGCTTGTCCTGAATGTGGCCAAGAGCTGGTGCTTCGGCAAGGTCGATACGGAATGTTTATTGGTTGTAGCCATTATCCAGAATGTCATCACATTGAAAGTCTAGAAAATCATCATCCGCAAACTCAAGAATCAGAGCCGACCTGCCCTGAATGTCAAAAAGGACACATCGTTGAGCGCAACAATCGCTTCGGCAAAGTGTTTTATTCTTGCGACAACTACCCAAAATGTCGATTTGCTGTGAATCAGCAACCTGTGATTGGCTCCTGCGAAGTGTGCGGTTTTCCATTGCTAATAAAGAAGAAGCTAGCAAGCGGTGACAGGTATCAGTGTGCAGATAAAAAATGCCATCATATACAACAAGAAAAGGTGTCATAACGACACCTTTTTAGTTCAATAACGTATCAACTTACTTGTTAGTTGAAGCGCTGCATTGCCGGAAAAGCTTTATTATCGAGCACATCTGCTAACAAGGCTAACTTCCTATCTAGCTCCGCAGTGTATTCTGCGCTAACGTTGATGTGCCCCATCTTACGTCCGGCACGCTTGTCTTTGCCATACCAATGAATGTGGCAACCTTCGAGCTTGAGAAGTTCTTCTGGTAATGTGTCTTCACCCAAGATATTAATCATGCAGGTTGGACGAACAAGCTTAGTGCTTCCCAATGGCAGGCCGCATACTGCACGCAAGTGGTTCTCAAATTGACAGGTTTCTGCACCTTGCTGCGTCCAATGTCCAGAGTTGTGTACACGTGGAGCAATCTCGTTAACGAGCAGCTCGCCGTTAACATCAAAGAACTCAATAGCCAGCACACCAACGTAGTCCATAGTTTCAGCTACGGCAGTAAACATCTGTTTTGCTTTCTCTTGTAACTCGATATCGTTGATCGGAGTCGATAGGCTTAACACGCCATCAGTATGGACATTTTCTGCCAACGGATAAACTGCAACTTCACCTTTGGCATTGCGCGCCCCAACAAGAGAAACTTCACGATTGAATGGTACGAACTCTTCTGCAACGATGGCCTGTTTGGTATCGGCTAAGCATTCTTCCATTTCACTCCAAATAGAGTCCACATCAGCTTGCTCTTTGAGTCGCCATTGACCTTTGCCATCGTAGCCACCTAAAGCTGTTTTCAATACCATAGGTACGCCAACGGTTTCGATTGCCGACTCAAAGTCCGCTTTGTTTTTAATAACGTGATACTTGGCGTTTTTAACTTGCGCCTTATCTAGTAGCGCTTTTTCGATTCTTCTGTCACCGCCAGTCAATATGGCTTGCATGCCGGGTAGGAATTTACCGCTTTTTTCGCAAACTTCGAGCACGTCTTGGGGAATGTGCTCGAATTCAGCAGTAACCACGTCAGCTTGTGCAATTGCGTTCTCTAAGCCATCACCAATATGAGCCTGAGTTAAAGGGTGAACGATTTTACCGCTAGCCACATCAAAAGCGGTAATGGAAAGATTGAGAGGTGCACCGGCTAATGACATCATCCTTGCTAGTTGTCCCGCACCCAATACTAAGACTCGCATTTGATTAGTCCTCTGCTGGATTTGGGTTAGCCAATACCGTCTCGGTTTGCTGTGCGCGGAAAGCTTCCACTTTCCCCATCACTTCTTCATTGTGCGTACCGATGATTTGAGCAGCAAGAATACCTGCATTGGCTGCGCCTGCTTCACCAATAGCTAATGTGCCAACTGCAATACCCTTTGGCATTTGAGCAATGGATAGTAGAGAGTCCATTCCGTTAAGAGCACGGGATTGTACTGGAACGCCGAGAACAGGAAGGCTAGTAAATGCTGCAGCCATACCCGGTAGATGCGCAGCACCACCTGCGCCAGCAATAATCACTTTGATTCCACGTTCTTTTGCGCTTGTAGCGTAATCTGCAAGAAGCTGTGGAGTGCGGTGAGCGGAAACAACTTTAGTCTCGTACGCAACACCGAACTGGTCCAGCATATCCGCTGCTAGTTTCATTGTTGGCCAGTCAGATTTAGAACCCATGATAATACCGACAGTCATCTCGAACTCCTTCGTTTATGGTAATAGGCGAGCTGATAATTTGAGCGCATTATACGGCGAAATAAATTCTAAGCAAACGTTTGCGTCTTCCGTCGCACAGGTTTTCTTTTATTGCTGCAAAATTAAACTTTCGCCTGGTTGCTTTTTGTCGTTAAACTTAGCGCTATTAGAACGAAATATACAAATAGTGAAGGTGAATCAGTGTCCGATCTTCAACAGGCTGTGCAAGCATTGCAGCAAGGAAAAGTTATCGCGTATCCAACTGAAGGGGTATTTGGTGTGGGTTGCGATCCTGATAACTCGCAAGCTATCGAGCAATTGCTAGCGATCAAGCAGAGGCCAGTAGAAAAAGGTCTGATTTTAATCGCAGGAAACTTCGAGCAATTAGTACCATATATCGACTTGACTCAACTCAAGGCCGAACAGTTAGAGAAAGCAATGAATACGTGGCCTGGACCGGTTACTTGGATTATGCCAGCAAGCGAAAAAGTCACTCAATGGGTATCTGGTGAGTTTTCCACTATTGCAGTACGTGTCACTGATCACCCATTGGTACAAGCGCTGACTAATGCTTTCGGCAAACCAATTACTTCAACCAGCGCAAATCTATCTGGTCTTCCACCATGTAAAACAACTGAAGAAGTCATGGATCAGCTTGGAGAGCAGCCTCTCGTCGTTTTAGCTGGCAAAACGGGTGGTCGTGAGAACCCAAGTGAAATAAGAGACATCAAAAACTCGAAAGTTTTACGTCAAGGATAAGGCAGAAAAGGCGAACAATGACTTCAATAAATAAGCAAGCAGTAAAGCAATTCTTACTCGATCTACAAGACTCTATTTGCCAGCAGCTTGAATTGGCTGACGGACAAGCAAAGTTTGAAGAAGATGCGTGGCAGAGAGAGCCGGGCGAAAAGCTCGGTGGTGGTGGCCGTTCACGAATTATGACTCAAGGTAAAGTATTTGAGCAGGGTGGAGTGAACTTCTCACATGTGGAAGGAAGACAAATGCCCGCTTCTGCTACCGCTCACAGGCCTGAACTTGCTGGCAGAAGATTTGAGGCCATGGGTGTCTCTTTGGTCATGCATCCAAACAACCCTTATGTACCGACTTCTCACGCAAATGTACGCTTCTTTATCGCAGAAAAAGAGGGTGAAGAGCCAATCTGGTGGTTTGGTGGAGGCTTTGACTTAACTCCGTTTTACCCATTCGAAGAAGATTGCCAGCATTGGCATGATGTGTCCAAGCAGCTTTGTGCGCCTTTTGGTGATGAAGTTTATCCAGAACACAAAGCTTGGTGTGACAAATATTTTTATCTGCCGCATCGTGAAGAAACTCGTGGGGTGGGTGGTTTGTTCTTCGATGATTTGAATCATTGGGAATTTGAAAAGTGTTTTGATTACATTAAGGCAGTCGGACAAGGTTATACCCAAGCTTATATCCCAATTGTCGAGCGTCGCAAAGATACTCCATTTGGTGAAAGAGAGCGTCAGTTCCAGTTGTATCGTCGAGGCCGCTATGTTGAATTTAACTTAGTCTACGATCGAGGCACTTTATTTGGTTTGCAAAGTGGTGGTCGCACTGAGTCAATTTTAATGTCGATGCCGCCACTAGCGCGTTGGGAATACAATTATCAGATTGAAGATGGCTCCCCTGAAGCGGACTTATATCAAAACTATCTAAAACCCAGACAATGGTAAGTCTTGCAATAACCATAGCAGCTTACCCATCAAGCCAATGAATAACATTGAGGCTGGCTGAAGTTAGTGATAGTTTTCAAGCTTCGAACAATCATCGATAGTTAGCCAGCCTGAGGAAGCAAAATGACCAAGCAAACAAACCGTTATGCGGTATTTGGCAACCCAATTAGTCACAGTAAATCACCACAGATTCACACGCTTTTTGCTCAGCAAACTCAGCAAGAGATAATCTATACCGCTGAGCTAGCACCTGAAGATGGATTTACACAGTCGGCAGAGGCATTTTTCGCAAACGGCGGGCAAGGGTGCAACATCACAATGCCATTTAAGGGTGATGCTTATCAGTTTGCTGATTCATTGACTGAAAGGGCGGAATTAGCTGGTGCGGTCAACACTCTTAAAAAGTTAGACGATGGCCAAATTCTAGGTGATAACACTGATGGTGAAGGGCTGGTTCAAGACTTATTGCAAAACGGCGTGTCGTTTGAAAAGAAATCTATTTTGCTTATTGGAGCTGGCGGCGCAGCGCGTGGCGTTATAAAACCATTATTTGACCAGAAGCCAAGCCAGATCGTTATTGCTAACCGCACAGTAGAGAAAGCAGAGCAGTTAGTTGATAGGTTTAGTGCTTTTGGTGATGTAAAGGCTGCTAGCTTTGAGGAGGTAGCTAAGGGTTTTGATATCGTGATCAATTCAACATCAACCAGCTTATCCGACGAACTGCCGAATGTTTCTGATGCGATCTTTTCTAGTTGTGAGGTGTGCTATGACATGGTGTACAAGAAAGAGCTGACGTCTTTCAATCGCTGGGCTCAAGAGAATGGTGTTTTGAAAACATTAGATGGTCTTGGAATGTTGGTAGGTCAAGCCGCTGAAAGTTTCATGGTGTGGAGGGGTATTCGCCCAGAAACGACTATAGTGGAAGCTTCGCTAAGAGAAGAGCTACAGAACAAATGAACCAATCAATAATATTTCCAGACGAACAACGTTGGGATGAAGCGCTTGAGGCTATTGTTTTTCCTGTACAGGTGTCTGGTATGCTAGTGGAATGTATAGCTAAGAGTCAGGTTTTATCAAAGCTATCTGGAGAAAAGATAGAATCCGCACAACAAGCGATTGAATGCTTTAAGCAAGTGAGATTCGATGTTGAAGAGTTAGCTGAACAAGCGATAGAAGAAGAGGAGTATGACTCCTCTGGACGTATACAAATATAGTGTGCGTTTAAACAGGCTTCACTTGATGTAGATAGTCTTCTTTGTTTTGCACATAGTTATCTGATGATTTTTGTAGAAAGGCGCGCTCTTTATCTGTTAAAGGTCGCGCTTTTTTTGCAGGACTTCCAACATACAGATAACCACTTTCAAGTACCTTATTTGGCGCGACCAGACTTCCAGCACCGATCATTACCTCATCTTCTACAATAGCACCATCAAGAACGATGGCACCCATTCCAACTAAAACGCGGTTTTTAATAATGCAGCCATGAAGAGTGACTTTATGGCCAACGGTGACATCATTCCCAATAATGAGAGGGTATCCGTTCGGGTTTTCTTGGTTTTTATGAGTAACATGCAGCACACTACCGTCTTGTATATTGCTGCGTTGACCTATTGTTATAGAGTTTACATCTCCCCGAGCTGCAACAAGTGGCCAAATACTAGAATCGTCTCCAATGGTGATGTCACCAACAATAACAGCGCTACTATCTATATACACGCGCTCACCGAGTTTTGGCTCAATGCCCTTGTAACTACGAATAGAACTCATAATAAATCCTTAAAATTGCAAAGCTGGGTCTATTTAAGCGTAAAAGAGTAAGAAAAATAGCCTGTTTTGACCAGAAAATACTCAGATATAAAAAATATTAAAAAAATTGAAAAAAACGCTTGCCAACGTGACGCCGATCTCTATAATGCCACCTCGCTAACACGGGATGGCTTCAAACAAAGCAATCAACGAGTTAGCAAGGTCTACTAGCTAAGCCCAGTGCTTAAAAAAGTTTTGAAAAAAGTGGTTGACACTAAAACTTAAATCGCTAGAATGGCCGTCCGCTTTGAGATGAACTTCAAAGCATTGCTCTTTAACAATATAAACCTATCAATCTGTGTGGGCACTCGTTGATGATAATCAAATTAGATACTTCGGTATCAAATTAGGTTTCAATGAACTGAGTGACCAATTCAAGTCTTCGGACTTGGCACAGTCAATTCAAACATTACTTTATGTAATGTTCAGTATTCATTGAGCCGACAAAATCTTAAATTGAAGAGTTTGATCATGGCTCAGATTGAACGCTGGCGGCAGGCCTAACACATGCAAGTCGAGCGGTAACAGAAAGAAAGCTTGCTTTCTTTGCTGACGAGCGGCGGACGGGTGAGTAATGCCTAGGAAGTTGCCCAGTAGAGGGGGATAACCATTGGAAACGATGGCTAATACCGCATATTCTCTTTGGAGCAAAGCAGGGGACCTTCGGGCCTTGCGCTATTGGATACGCCTAGGTGGGATTAGCTAGTTGGTGAGGTAATGGCTCACCAAGGCGACGATCCCTAGCTGGTCTGAGAGGATGATCAGCCACACTGGAACTGAGACACGGTCCAGACTCCTACGGGAGGCAGCAGTGGGGAATATTGCACAATGGGGGAAACCCTGATGCAGCCATGCCGCGTGTGTGAAGAAGGCCTTCGGGTTGTAAAGCACTTTCAGCAGTGAGGAAGGTAGTGTAGTTAATAACTGCATTGCTTGACGTTAGCTGCAGAAGAAGCACCGGCTAACTCCGTGCCAGCAGCCGCGGTAATACGGAGGGTGCGAGCGTTAATCGGAATTACTGGGCGTAAAGCGCATGCAGGTGGTGGATTAAGTCAGATGTGAAAGCCCGGGGCTCAACCTCGGAAGGTCATTTGAAACTGATTCACTAGAGTACTGTAGAGGGGGGTAGAATTTCAGGTGTAGCGGTGAAATGCGTAGAGATCTGAAGGAATACCAGTGGCGAAGGCGGCCCCCTGGACAGATACTGACACTCAGATGCGAAAGCGTGGGGAGCAAACAGGATTAGATACCCTGGTAGTCCACGCCGTAAACGATGTCTACTTGGAGGTTGCGGTCTTGAACTGTGGCTTTCGGAGCTAACGCGTTAAGTAGACCGCCTGGGGAGTACGGTCGCAAGATTAAAACTCAAATGAATTGACGGGGGCCCGCACAAGCGGTGGAGCATGTGGTTTAATTCGATGCAACGCGAAGAACCTTACCTACTCTTGACATCCAGAGAACTTAGCAGAGATGCTTTGGTGCCTTCGGGAACTCTGAGACAGGTGCTGCATGGCTGTCGTCAGCTCGTGTTGTGAAATGTTGGGTTAAGTCCCGCAACGAGCGCAACCCTTATCCTTGTTTGCCAGCGAGTAATGTCGGGAACTCCAGGGAGACTGCCGGTGATAAACCGGAGGAAGGTGGGGACGACGTCAAGTCATCATGGCCCTTACGAGTAGGGCTACACACGTGCTACAATGGCGCATACAGAGGGCGGCCAACCAGCGATGGTGAGCGAATCCCAAAAAGTGCGTCGTAGTCCGGATTGGAGTCTGCAACTCGACTCCATGAAGTCGGAATCGCTAGTAATCGTAGATCAGAATGCTACGGTGAATACGTTCCCGGGCCTTGTACACACCGCCCGTCACACCATGGGAGTGGGCTGCAAAAGAAGTGGGTAGTTTAACCTTCGGGAGGACGCTCACCACTTTGTGGTTCATGACTGGGGTGAAGTCGTAACAAGGTAGCCCTAGGGGAACCTGGGGCTGGATCACCTCCTTATACGAAAGATTATTGCGATGAGTGTTCACACAGATTGATGGTTTATAAAGATTAAAGAGATGTTGAATGTTCCCAAACATTCAATCCAGTGTCCCGTTCGTCTAGAGGCCTAGGACACCGCCCTTTCACGGCGGTAACAGGGGTTCGACTCCCCTACGGGATACCATTGGGTCGTTAGCTCAGTTGGTAGAGCAGTTGACTTTTAATCAATTGGTCGCAGGTTCGAATCCTGCACGACCCACCATTTCAAGAGTTTGAGTCTACTTTTTAAAGTGGAAACAAATAAATGGGGCTATAGCTCAGCTGGGAGAGCGCCTGCCTTGCACGCAGGAGGTCAGCAGTTCGATCCTGCTTAGCTCCACCATCTTGAAACGTTCTACCACAAGAACGAAAAAACGAATGTGGGCGATTAGCTCAGTTGGGAGAGCACCTGCCTTACAAGCAGGGGGTCACTGGTTCGAGCCCGGTATCGCCCACCACTTTTCTCCATACCCATGAAGAAAAACTGCATCATCAGAATGTTTTCTATCGAGAATATTTGAATGATGTTTTATGCATCTTGCTCTTTAACAATTTGGAAAGCTGACGAATAACATGTGATTCATGTTATTCATTAAAAGTTCTCAAATCCTAAATCTGTATTGATTTAGGTACCAACACACATTCAAGTGTTCTTGGGAATAACTTTCGAGTTATTCATATTTGAGTCCGGCAATTATCAGTCTCAATCATGTTTAAATAAATTGAGACACCTTTAGTGTTGACCATACAAAACTCTTTTGGGTTGTATGGTTAAGTAACTAAGCGTACACGGTGGATGCCTTGGCAGTCAGAGGCGATGAAGGACGTATTAACTTGCGATAAGCGTAGATAAGGCAGTAAAAGCCACTTGAGTCTACGATTTCCGAATGGGGAAACCCACATGCATAAGCATGTATCATTAACTGAATACATAGGTTAATGAGGCGAACCGGGGGAACTGAAACATCTAAGTACCCCGAGGAAAAGAAATCAACCGAGATCCCGAAAGTAGCGGCGAGCGAAATTGGGTTAGCCCTTAAGCTTTTATTGCGTCAGGTGAAGTGTCTGGAAAGGCACGCGATACAGGGTGATAGCCCCGTAACCGACAGCGCAGCATAAGTGAAATCGAGTAAGGCGGGACACGTGATATCCTGTCTGAACATGGGGGGACCATCCTCCAAGGCTAAATACTCCTGACTGACCGATAGTGAACCAGTACCGTGAGGGAAAGGCGAAAAGAACCCCTGTGAGGGGAGTGAAATAGAACCTGAAACCGTGTACGTACAAGCAGTAGGAGCACCTTCGTGGTGTGACTGCGTACCTTTTGTATAATGGGTCAGCGACTTATATTCAGTGGCAAGGTTAACCGTTTAGGGGAGCCGTAGGGAAACCGAGTCTTAACTGGGCGCTCAGTCTCTGGATATAGACCCGAAACCAGGTGATCTAGCCATGGGCAGGTTGAAGGTTGAGTAACATCAACTGGAGGACCGAACCGACTAATGTTGAAAAATTAGCGGATGACTTGTGGCTAGGGGTGAAAGGCCAATCAAACCTGGAGATAGCTGGTTCTCCCCGAAAGCTATTTAGGTAGCGCCTCGGACGAATACTACTGGGGGTAGAGCACTGTTAAGGCTAGGGGGTCATCCCGACTTACCAACCCTTTGCAAACTCCGAATACCAGTAAGTACTATCCGGGAGACACACGGCGGGTGCTAACGTCCGTCGTGGAGAGGGAAACAACCCAGACCGCCAGCTAAGGTCCCAAATTATTACTAAGTGGGAAACGATGTGGGAAGGCTTAGACAGCTAGGATGTTGGCTTAGAAGCAGCCATCATTTAAAGAAAGCGTAATAGCTCACTAGTCGAGTCGGCCTGCGCGGAAGATGTAACGGGGCTAAGTAATAAACCGAAGCTGCGGCAATGCAATTTATTGTATTGGGTAGGGGAGCGTTCTGTAAGCCGTTGAAGGTGGACTGTAAGGTCTGCTGGAGGTATCAGAAGTGCGAATGCTGACATGAGTAACGATAAAGGGGGTGAAAAACCTCCTCGCCGGAAGACCAAGGGTTCCTGTCCAACGTTAATCGGGGCAGGGTAAGTCGACCCCTAAGGCGAGGCCGAAAGGCGTAGTCGATGGGAAACGGGTTAATATTCCCGTACTTCTTACAATTGCGATGGGGGGACGGAGAAGGCTAGGTGGGCCTGGCGACGGTCGTCCAGGTTCAAGTGCGTAGGCTTGAGAGTTAGGTAAATCCGGCTCTCTTTAAGGCTGAGACACGATGTCGAGCTACTACGGTAGTGAAGTCATTGATGCCATGCTTCCAGGAAAAGCCTCTAAGCTTCAGATTGTAAGGAATCGTACCCCAAACCGACACAGGTGGTCGGGTAGAGAATACCAAGGCGCTTGAGAGAACTCGGGTGAAGGAACTAGGCAAAATGGTACCGTAACTTCGGGAGAAGGTACGCTCTCGACGGTGAAGTCCCTTGCGGATGGAGCTATTGGGAGTCGCAGATACCAGGTGGCTGCAACTGTTTATTAAAAACACAGCACTGTGCTAAATCGTAAGATGACGTATACGGTGTGACGCCTGCCCGGTGCCGGAAGGTTAATTGATGGGGTTAGACTTCGGTCGAAGCTCTTGATCGAAGCCCCGGTAAACGGCGGCCGTAACTATAACGGTCCTAAGGTAGCGAAATTCCTTGTCGGGTAAGTTCCGACCTGCACGAATGGCGTAATGATGGCCACGCTGTCTCCACCCGAGACTCAGTGAAATTGAAATCGCTGTGAAGATGCAGTGTACCCGCGGCTAGACGGAAAGACCCCGTGAACCTTTACTACAGCTTGGCACTGAACATTGACCCTACATGTGTAGGATAGGTGGGAGGCTTTGAAACCGCGTCGCTAGATGTGGTGGAGCCGTCCTTGAAATACCACCCTTGTAGTGTTGATGTTCTAACTTGGCCCCATTATCTGGGGTGAGGACAGTGCCTGGTGGGTAGTTTGACTGGGGCGGTCTCCTCCCAAAGAGTAACGGAGGAGCACGAAGGTGGGCTAATCACGGTTGGACATCGTGAGGTTAGTGCAATGGCATAAGCCCGCTTGACTGCGAGAATGACAATTCGAGCAGGTGCGAAAGCAGGTCATAGTGATCCGGTGGTTCTGAATGGAAGGGCCATCGCTCAACGGATAAAAGGTACTCCGGGGATAACAGGCTGATACCGCCCAAGAGTTCATATCGACGGCGGTGTTTGGCACCTCGATGTCGGCTCATCACATCCTGGGGCTGAAGTCGGTCCCAAGGGTATGGCTGTTCGCCATTTAAAGTGGTACGCGAGCTGGGTTTAGAACGTCGTGAGACAGTTCGGTCCCTATCTGCCGTGGGCGTTGGAAGATTGAAGGGGGCTGCTCCTAGTACGAGAGGACCGGAGTGGACGAACCTCTGGTGTTCGGGTTGTCATGCCAATGGCATTGCCCGGTAGCTAAGTTCGGAATCGATAACCGCTGAAAGCATCTAAGCGGGAAGCGAGCCCTGAGATGAGTCTTCCCTGACACTTTATGTGTCCTTAAGGGTTGTTCGAGACTAGAACGTTGATAGGCAGGGTGTGTAAGCGTTGTGAGGCGTTGAGCTAACCTGTACTAATTGCCCGTGAGGCTTAACCATACAACACCAAAAGGGTTTTTGTGGGACTCAAACTAGAACATTGAATGTGTAGATAGAACGAAAACAGCTTTCCGAATTAAATCATAGAGTCGTATGACTTTATGATGAAGAATTTGCTTGGCGACCATAGCGTTGTGGACCCACCTGATTCCATGCCGAACTCAGAAGTGAAACGCAACTGCGCCGATGGTAGTGTGGGGCTTCCCCATGTGAGAGTAGGTCATCGCCGGGCTTTAATTATCGTTACTGCATTAGCATGTAACAACATCTTCAGTGTACTAATCTGATGATGACAATTTGTGGAGAGATGGCTGAGTGGTTGAAAGCACCGGTCTTGAAAACCGGCATACGTTAATAGCGTATCTAGGGTTCAAATCCCTATCTCTCCGCCACTTTTAAAGATTAAACCGCTGTTTTTTACAGCGGTTTTTTCGCATCTGAAGCCTCGAAAATCATCTTGCACATAAAGGTAGCACAGATGTACTTATTGAGACTCCCAAACAGCGTGTACTACACACGCATCGCCACCCCACTTTCACTGCGCAGCAGTGGCTATCCCAAAGAGTTTAAGTTATCTCTTCTTACCCGTGAGCGAAAAAGCGCCTAACTGAAAGCTAGGCGCCGGCGAAAGTAGCCAAAAAGTAGGACTTAGGTATAAAAACGGGAAAGTGGAGTTAAGCGATGATATTTGCTACTTGCTTTACAAGTGCAGCTAGCTCATCCCAGTCTTCATTTTCAATTAAATCATTGGGCACCATCCATGTACCACCGCAGGCTACGACTGACTCCACTGACAGGTAATCTTTAACGTTTGATGGTTTAACACCACCAGTTGGCATGAATTGTACTGGATAAACTGCCGATAGTGCCTTAAGCATGGATACGCCACCAGAAGGCTCTGCTGGGAAAAACTTGAGAGTCTTTAAGCCCATTTCCATCGCTTGTTCTACAAGGCTTGGGTTGTTTACTCCCGGAACAATTTGTACGTTGCGTTGCTGGCAGTACTTTACAGTGGTTGGATTAAAGCCTGGGCTAACAATAAAATCGACGCCAGCGTTGATCGCCTCATCTACCTGTTTCGAGTTTAAAACAGTGCCAGCACCAATAAGCATATCTGGATAGGCTTCTCTCATATTCGCGATTGCTTGAGCTGCCTGCTCAGTTCTAAATGTTACCTCGGCGCATGGTAGACCATTTTCAATTAAAACCTGTGCGAGTTTCACAGCCTTGTTGGCATCTTCGATAGCAATAACAGGTACAACTTTAATATCTTGTAATTGTTGTTCTAAGGCTTTCATGTTTACTTCCTTAAAGGTCAGGCATAGCGTTTTGAGGAATAATTGCTCCCCGATACTGAATAACGGTTCCAGCCAAACTGTGGCCAGATTTGGCGGAGTCTTCACAGCTCCCACCAATAAGTCTTTTTGCTAGATAACCAGCGCTAAATGAGTCACCCGCTGCAGTCGTGTCCACAACCTTGTTTACAGCTTGAGTGGCAATAAGGTACTCATTGTCTTGTTCCACAACGATACAGGCGTCAGCACCACGCTTAATCACTATCTCTCGTACACCAAGCTGCTTTGTTCTTTCGATAGCTTGGTTTTCATGCTCATCTTGCCAGAGCATTACTTCATCATCGAAAGTGAGAAAAGCGATATCCGTTAACGATAGGATCTTGCCGTACCACAGCTGAGCTTCATTGATGCTAGTCCAGAGTGTTGAGCGATAGTTGTTATCAAAAGCTACTTTAACCCCATCTTTACGACATAGTTTTAAGCTTTCAATGAGCTTCTCTCGGCAGTCTTCAGGCAGAATAGCCAGACTAATACCCGTTAGATAAACTAAGCCATGATTAGACAATGCACGTGCGATTGCTTCAGTAGTCGTATCTCTCAGCCAGAACTTCGCAGCGGAGTCATCTCGCCAGTAGTAGAATGAGCGCTCACCATCATCAGCAGTCTCTATCGCATAGATCCCAGGTAGCTTGGTGTCGGATAGATAAACCATGTCTGTATTTATCTGCTCGCTATTCCATTGCGCTATCATGTCGCGACTAAAAGGGTCATGCCCCATGCCAGTTACGTATGAGGTTTCAATACCTTTAGTGCTGGTCAATCGAGACAAATACAAAGCAGTATTCAGTGTATCCCCACCAAAACTTTGTTCAACTTGGGCGTTTGACTTTCTCAGCTCAACCATACATTCGCCAATTACAGCGACTTTATTTACTGGTTCCATAATTCTTTCTCTAAGCTTTGACTCTTGGCATTATGTCACTTTGTGAACTTGTTAATCAATAAAAATAAAACAACGTTTCAAAAGATAATATTTATTTTTTGATCTAGAATCGAAATATTGGTTAGTTAAGTACGTGTAATTTGGTTTTCTTATATCTAGGAAGGAATTAGCGAGTTGAATGTTTCTGTCTTGGTGGTTTATATTGGACAGAATTTTTTGTAAAACAGGTTATATCTTTTATGGCAAAGTCGACTCAGCCCGAAGCGGTTTCATCTGTCTTGAAAGTGTTCCATATACTCCAAGCATTAGGTGAGCAGAAGGAAATTGGAGTGTCTGAGCTATCACAACGTCTAATGATGTCCAAAGCGACCACCTATCGTTTTCTACAAACAATGAAAGGGTTAGGCTATGTGTCTCAGCAAGGTGAGGCTGACAAGTATTCATTAACGATAAAGTTGTTTGAGCTGGGCTCACTGTCTCTGGAATATTTGGACTTGGTTTCTATCGCAGACAAGGAAATGCGAGTCGTAGCGGAGCAAACTAACGAAGCGTTGCACTTAGGTATTATGGATGAAGGTTCCATTGTCTATGTTCACAAGATTGACTCTGGCTACAATCTGCGGATGTATTCTCGTATTGGTCGCAGAAACCCACTGTATTGCACTGCAATTGGTAAAGTTTTGCTTTCAGGTAAAAATGAAGTTGATGTGCGAAAGATATTAGAGCCGATAGAATTTATTAAGCACACAGACAAAACTATCGAAAGTACAGATCAACTTCTTGCGGAGCTTGAACAGGTAAAAGAGCAAGGATTTGCAGAAGACAACGAAGAGCAAGAGATCGGCATTCGCTGTATCGCAGTACCTGTATATGATCGGCTGGGACAAATCATCGCAAGTGCTTCAATTTCATTCCCTACCATTCGTTTTGATGAAACACAGAAACAGAGTTATGTTGCGCAGCTAAAGGCAGTCGGAAAGCAAGTTTCCGCTCAGTTGGGCTTTTATGACTATCCCGCATAGATAAAATTTAAGGCAGCTTAACTTTATGTGGGCTGCTTTTCCTTCAAATGACACGCCTATTTGATATCTATCCTTTTGACGGATTAGATTCTGCAAAACTATGCCAGTAATCATTAATTAACGTTTTGTCTTTTAAGTAATTTATCAATTACATTTTGTTGAATAGTTTTACGATCTTAATCTCGAACGGTTGATTCATATCAAGGAAAATTACGTGCTTCTTTTTTATACATAGTTTGGTTAATAACGTAATCAGCCAATGGAAAATGATTCGACCTGGTTTTTATTCGGTTAATGAATCTTATCTTGCTTGCGCTGAAATTTATCAGATTTGTGAAATTTAAAAATAATACCTAAACAGCCGAAAGGGAATGCTTTGCGGTTGTTGGGTATCGATGTCTTAAAGCCAGCAGGCCGCTCGGCCGCTTTGGTATCGCAATTAAATTTATAAGAGGCTGGAGATGGTCGAGATCACCCTTGATGGAAAAAAATGTTTAGTAGAGTCAAAGCAAAACCTGTTAGACGTGGCGAAAAGCCAAGGATTGGATATTCCATGCTTGTGTGGTGTTGATGGTTTAGGAAATGATTGTGGCCTTTGCGTGGTAGAGGTCAACGGTCAAGGTTATACGAAGGCGAGTAATGTTATTGCAACGCGAGGAATATGCGTTGTCACAGAATCCTCTTCCTTGGCAAAGCTCAGAAAACGTCGTTTGGAAGAGATTCTTTCTGCACCGAACGCAAGCTGCAGTGTGCCGCCTTGTCAGGTAGCGTGTCCGGCTAAAGTTGATATTCAGGTATATTTAGCCTACATCGCTCAAAACGAGCACCGTAAGGCGATTGAAGTTATCAAGAAAACACTGCCAATGCCTCTCTCTATTGGTCGTGTGTGTCCTGCATTTTGTGAAGCAGATTGCCATAGGGCAAAAGTAGACGAGCCAATTGCTATTCGCCATTTAAAACGTCATGCAGCGGATCTCGATTTGTCTTCATATGAAGCCTATACGCCTGAAAGCAAACCAGCTAAAGATAAAAAGATTGCGATAGTCGGTGGTGGCCCTGGTGGATTGAGTTGTGGTTATTTCCTTAGCAATGAGGGCTATCAGGTTACGGTCTTTGAATCCATGCCTAAAGCCGGTGGTTGGCTGCGCTATGGTATTCCAGAATATCGCCTTCCTAAAGCAGTCTTGGACAAAGAAATAGAGTTAATGTGCGCGAATGGTATGCAGATCCAGACCAACCAAAAACTTGGGGTGGACTTTGAGTTAAGCGATCTCAGCGCAGAATATGATGCAGTATGTTTGGCTGTGGGAGCGTCTTTGGCGAGTGAAATGCGCTATACGGGAAGTGATCTGAAAGGTTGCTATTTGGGCGTCGACTTTCTAAAAGATCAAGCAACTGAGAACCAATATTCAGTGGGTAAGAAAGTTGCGGTCATTGGTGGCGGGAACACGGCTATTGACTGCGCACGCACGGCTTTGCGCAAAGGCGCAGAGACGACACTAATATATCGTCGTACTCGCTCAGAGATGCCTGCTGAAGATTATGAAATTGAAGAAGCCGAACATGAAGGGGTTAAATTCCACTTCTTGACCAATCCGGTTGAAAATATTGCCGACGAAATGGGACGAGTGCATCAAGTAAAGCTTGAGAAAATGGCACTAGGTGAGCCAGACGCATCTGGTCGTCGCAGCCCTCAATCTACAGGAGAATACTTCACCGAAGAGTTTGATACAGTGATTGCCGCAGTTTCGCAAAAGGCTGATTTAAGCTTCGCTGAAGATGATTCTCTGCCGTTAGATATCAGCCGTTGGAATACTATCAATGTTGAAGAAGAGACCATGCACACCGGCGCAAAAAATATTTTTGCGATAGGGGATGTGAGACGCGGCCCCGCGACAGCGATAGAAGCTATCGCAGACGGTCGAGTAGCAGCAAAAGGTATCGATACCTATCTTGGTGGAGACATGGAAAAGCTTTACGTTGAATCTTTCCGAGCTCGAAACTTGGAGAGAACTCACCTGATTAATACCGATCATGTTGATAGGTTAACCAATGCCATTCGCTCAATGTCTCCGGGTAAGGGTAAAGAGCAAATCGAAGCAAACCTCAATCAACTATTGAAAAAGTTCATGCGCGTGAAAGTCTCAGAGCTTACCATAGACCAGCGCCACTTAAGTTTTGATGAAGTAGAAAAAGGCTTTAGTAACCAAGCAGCCATTGATGAAGCTAAACGTTGCTTAAGTTGTGGCTGTAACGAAGGTAATGATTGTAAGCTGCGTCGCTACTCTACTGATTATCAGGTAGACAAAAAGAATATCTCCTCTGGCCAACCGCGGGTTATTGCTATGAGTTAAAGTCTCGTCTGCCCTTTCAATCAAATCATTTAATCGAAGGGGCAGTGATTCTTGGCGTGAAAGATCTTAAATCTTGTAGTTGGATACGTTTTCGTTAAATCGGTTCGAGTCAGATTTGAGCGATTTTGAAACGTTATCAAGCTGATGACTTGATAAGATGTTTTCCTCTACATTGAGCTGAATGTGTTCTAACAGGTCGTGCGCTTGGCTAGAAAGCGTGGTTTGGCTTTTACTTGCGCTTTCAACCGCTTTGTTGAGTGTTGTGATACTGTCAATCGCATCAATCATGGAGTAGAGGGAAGACATAGCTGTACGAGAGTCTTCATAGCTATTGGTCATCTGTTTTGAGTAATCTTGCATCTCTTTCGATGACTCTCCAGCCATTTGTTGTAGCTGTTCAATTTGCTCTTGAATATCCGTTGTGGCGGCTTGAGTTCGTTGGGCTAAGTTTCTTACTTCGTCTGCAACGACTGCAAAGCCACGTCCTAGATCTCCAGCTCTTGCTGACTCAATAGCAGCATTGAGTGCCAGTAGATTAGTTTGCTCGGCAATTTGTTGTACCAAGGTGAGGATCTGGTTGATGTTATTGGTCTTTTCCGAAACTTGTAAGGCTTTCTTCGAAGCGGTGTCGAGGTCTTGGGAAAGCTGCTCGATCGAGTCCGATAAGTGCTTAATTTGGTTGACACTAGTGGTAACCTTTTCAGAGGCATCGCTGGCTTTATCTGCATTCTCAGTGGAGCTTTCAGTGATTCCTTTTGCTGAATCTAATATCTGGCACATGATCTGAGAAATATCTCTGACAGAGTCGGTTTGTTCAGCGGTTTGCCTTTTTGTTGACGAGACTACTTGGTCGAGCTTTTGCGTGTCGTTTTGCAAGGCGGCAGAAGACTTCGCCATTAGCGAAATACTGTGATGGAACCTATCCAACAGCTGATTGAAGGAGATGGCTGTTTCGCCAGCTTCGGTGGCGAGCTCAACTTCTGCCCGAGAGCGTAAATCTCCCGTAGTCACGATATTGTGCATCGTTCTCATGGTATCTAACCAAACGGTCTTTGCGCCATGCTCTACAACGTTTAAGCCTTGATCCTCTTCATCTGAAGATACTCGTAAATCATGGAAGAAACGCAGTAAATAGAAGCTCAGTAGCCCCATACCAAAGGACCAAATAAATACCGATGCTACACCTGTCAGTTGCACCATAAATTGTTCGATACGTCCACCTGCTAATAAGCTGGACTCGTTAGCAAAAAGCGCAACTGCCAGTGTGCCCCAAGCGCCACCTACGCCGTGAACCGCAATTGCTCCCACAGGATCATCAAGCTTAAAAGTTTCAACCAAGGCGACTTCCGCTGCATAGACTATGGCAGCGCCTATTACGCCAATAATGATGGCGCTATTGGGCTCAACGAAGGCGCAGCCAGCGGTGATAGCGACTAACCCGCCTAATATGCCATTTAAAGCGTGTTCTACGCGAATTAGACCTTTATTAAATAATCCAGAAATGAGAAGTGCGGTAAGTCCGCCAGAGCAGCCACTAAGAACGGTATTGACTATGATTTTGGCCATAGAGCCGTCAGCAGACAAGGTACTTCCACCATTGAAGCCAAACCAGCCAAACCAAAGAATGAACACGCCTAGTGTTGCGATAAGCAGGTTGTGCCCTGGAATATCTTGCACGCGCCCATCTTTGTCAAAGCGGCCTTTTCTGGCACCAAGAACAATTACACCAGCTAAGGCGACCCAACCACCTACAGAGTGCACGACTGTTGAGCCTGCAAAATCCATAAACCCTTTTGCTTCCAGCCAACCAGCTTCACCACCTAGTAGCGCACTTCCCCATATCCAGTGGCCACTGATTGGATAGATGACCACGCTAATTGCGACAGATATGATTAAATAGGCATTGAACTTCATGCGCTCGGCAACGGCGCCTGCCACAATAGTTGCCGCTGTTCCGACAAAAGTTGCTTGGAAGATAAAGAACGCATAGTCCATTGGCTGCTTAAAAGTAATGCCAGAATCAGTCACGCTACCAAACCATCCACCAACGGATTGGCCAAACATTAGCGCAAAGCCAATTAACCAGAAAGACAGCGCAGCAGCAGTAAAGTCACTGATATTCTTCACCGCCACATTGTAGCTATTTTTCGCGCGAATCATGCCCGACTCGAGCATGGTAAATCCCGCTTGCATGAAGAAAACAAGCCCAGTGGCAACCAGTACCCACACAACGTCGAGGTTAGTTGCAATTTGCTCGGCACTTTCGTTGGCGTAACTTGAAGTCGATAGACAAAGAAAGGTAGTAGCAATAAATCCGTTTAGCAGCCTATTCATGAGACATTTATTCCTTTAAATGTTTATCAATAGATATTAAGCATAGAACATTTCATGTTTGTTTTTTAAGCAACATAAACTCTATATCTTGATCGATAGTGCTAGCTACCTAATGCCATGAATATTGGTTTAAAAGTGAGTAAGGGTGTGGGCTGAGAATATAAGGGAATAAGTTTTTCTAGATAAAAAGCCCTAAATTAGTCAGCGATATTGCATTCAATTTAGGGCTTGAAGAGTGTTAGCCTCTAGTAGCGGCTTTTTCTCTCAATTGTTGCTTTTCCTGCTCTGATAAAAAGGCAATGTCTAAACCATTTATTTGAGCTTGTTTGATTTGCTGTTGGCTTAGACCAGCTTGAACGGCAGCAACTTCATACTCGTGAGGCAGTTCAATACCTTCAACCGCTGGGTCATCGGTATTGATGCTCGCTAGGATACCATGTTGTAAGAACTGCTTGATTGGGTGATTTTCGATTTTCGCGACAGTACTGGTCTGGAAGTTCGACGTAATGCATGACTCAATACCAATACGATTTTCTGCGAGATAATCCATTAACTTAGGGTCATGTATTGAATTTGTGCCGTGGCCTATGCGGGTTGCGCCTAGCTCTTGCATTGCAAACCATACACTTTCTGCGCCTGCCGCTTCACCAGCGTGAACGGTTACGTTTAGGCCAGAGTCTCTTACTTGTTTGAAGTGACTGGTAAAGAGTTCACCAGGTTGGCCGATTTCATCCCCTGCAAGGTCGATGGCTACAATGTTATCTTTCTGCGAGAGGATTGCATCCAGTTCAGTTTGGCAAGCTTGTTGGCCGAATGTTCGGCTTAGGATGCCGATAAGGTTTGCTTTGATGCCGAAGTCTTTGATGCCAGCCTGTACGCCGTCAATCACAGCTTCTACCACACCTTGCACCGGTAGGTTGTGCTTCATTGCCATGTAGTAAGGTGAAAAGCGAAGCTCTGCGTAGTCAATTTGAGCATTCAACGCGTCTTCGACATTTTCATAAGCCACACGTCGGCAAGCGTCTAAGTCACCTAAAACAGCGACGCCCCAGTCAAGCTTAGATAGAAAAGCAACGAGTGACGGTTCTGTTTCGACAATTTGCACATGAGGAGTTAGACCTTCTACGTCGTATGCGGGCAGTTGTACAGAAAACTTCTGGCCTAGTTCAATGATGGTTTTAGTGCGAATGTTGCCATCAAGGTGGCGGTGAATATCTGTTAGTGGAAGAGTTTTAGTTATCATAGTCATTTTCCGATTGCCCATTTCAAAACAGTATAAAAAGCTATGATAAAGGTGTCAGTAGTGAATGAAGATAATTCGCTGAATATTTGCCCGTTGCTTGCCGATAGTAACGAATTCTGTTGATGATTTTGCAATCATTGCTGCCGCCATAGCCGATAATCTATGGCGGCTTGTTGGAGAGCTAGTACAGTTCTTTCAGTTTACGGGTGAGTGTGTTTCTTCCCCAGCCAAGAACTTTTGCTGCGTCTTGCTTGTGGCCATTGGTATGATTGAGAGCTGCTTCTAGCAATATACGTTCGAATTCAGGCAGCGCAAAAGAAAGTATATCGGTTTCTCCAGAGCTCAATGCTTGAGTTGCCCAGCTAGACAACTGATCTTGCCAAGTCATCTCTGCAGCAAGCGAGTAGTTTGGTTTTTCCTCTAACAATTCAGCTGGAAGATCTCTTGGTAGAATCTCACTGCCGCTAGCCATAACCGTTAGCCAGCGACAAATATTTTCCAGCTGACGAACATTGCCAGGCCAGTTTAGCTTGTTAAGGATATCGACTGTAGTTGGGTGAAGCGCTTTCATGTCGACGCCTAGTTCTTCCGATGCCAATGCGAGAAAGTGCTGAGTGAGCTTTTCGATATCTTGCTTTCTTTCCCTTAGCGCTGGTATTTGAATTCGGATGACGTTTAGACGGTGAAACAAATCCTCACGGAAGTCGCCTTTTTGTACTAGTTTTTCCAGATCTTGGTGAGTTGCAGCAACAATCCGCACGTCTACTTTGATTGCAGAGTGGCCACCAACACGATAAAACTGCCCATCGGCCAGAACTCTTAGCAAACGTGTTTGGATATCCAGCGGCATATCACCAATTTCATCGAGAAATAGTGTTCCGCCATTGGCTTGTTCAAAGCGGCCTTGCCTAACGCTGTTTGCTCCCGTAAATGCTCCCTTCTCATGGCCAAATAGCTCAGATTCAATCAGATCTTTTGGAATGGCAGCCATATTTAAGGCAATAAATGGTTTTTTCGCACGTGGGCTATGGCGATGAAGAGCGTGTGCTACCAGCTCTTTACCTGTACCAGATTCACCGTTAATCAGCACAGAAATGGAAGAGCGAGATAATCGGCCGATAGCTCGAAATACTTCTTGCATGGCTGGTGCTTCACCAATAATTTCTGGCGTTTCTTGTGGTGAATTATCTTCAATAGACTGGCCGCGTCTTTGCTCAAAGCTATGCGATATAGCTCTTTCGACTAGTGCGAGTGTTTCGTCGATATCAAATGGTTTGGGCAAATACTCAAATGCGCCTTTTTGATACGCATTCACCGCGGCATCTAAATCGGAATGTGCCGTCATAATAATAACGGGCAGATCTGGTGAGCGATGCTGGATTTGGTTGAGTAGTTCAATGCCGTCGATGCCCGGCATTCTAATGTCTGAAACTAAAACGTCTGGTGTTTCACGTTCTAAGGCGAGCAAAACACTTTCGGCATCAGAGAATGTTTCACATTTAATATTGGCTGAAGAGAGCGTTTTTTCTATTACCCATCGGATAGAACTGTCGTCGTCTACAACCCATACATATCCTTTACTCATAATTTTGATTCCTTAATGCTAGCTCTATTTAGCATTGGGCTAAATTGGTAGGTAGATAGTAAATGTGGTTCTGCCTGGCCAGCTCTCCACGTCGATCTTACCTTTATGTTGATCAATTAAGTTCTGTGAAATTGATAGCCCCAAACCTGTTCCACCTTCTCTACCACTGACCATCGGGTAGAAAAGGGTGTCTTGTAAATCTGTTGGAATACCCGGCCCGTTATCGATAACCTCAATACGAGCGGCGAGTTTGTGCGTGTGGCCATGAATATTGGCTTGGTGCACGGTTCTAGTGCGAATGGTTATTTTGCCATTTGGTTGATTAGATAAGATCTGCCCTGCATTGCTGACAATATTGAGAAGTGCTTGTTCAATCTGATCGGTATCCATCATGATATCTGGCAGGCTAGGGTCATAATCTCGCTCAATCATCACTTGATTGCCCAATTCCAGCTCTATCAGTTGGCGAATTTTCTCCAGCACAAGATGAAGGTTCTCTTGTTTTCTTATCCCCGGCCTTTGTGGGCCAAGCAACCTGTCTACCAAGCCACGTAACCTATCGGCTTGTTCGATAATTATCTGTGTATATTCGGTTAAGCTTTGATCTGGCAACATTCTCTGCAATAGCTGCGCAGCACCTCGCAGCCCGCCAAGAGGGTTTTTAATTTCATGCGCGAGTCCTCGAACTAGCAGCTTGGCAGCTTGTTGTTGAGCATGCTGATTGAGCTCTTGGCTTAATCGACGCTGCTGGTCGATTTTTCTCATTTCAACTAACAAGAGTACTTCGCTTTCCCAGCTCACGGGGCTAACGGTTACCTCAAGCATCAATGGCTTGCCGTCTACTACAAACGTAACATCGCTATCGGTGATACTTTGGCCGCTTTGCAGGGGCTGTGAGAGAAGTGCAAGATCCATAGAAGCGTGCTGGATTAAATTGGATAAAGGCTGGTCTACGATACGTTTCGCGCTTTGTGAAAATAATTGTTCTGCAGCGGGGTTAGCATAGCGCACTTCAAGAGACTCATTTAGCATGAGCATAGCAGTGACGACATTGTTGAGTATCGTACTGTTAAGATCATCTTTCACAAACTCATCCTCTCTATTGGCTAAAAAGACGCGCTGCACCAACTTGGTGCGATGCTATTTTCAGTATGACGCATCCTTGAATAGAACCCAATCAATTTTGTCTTAAAAATGCCCAAGGTTTGGGCGCTGGTGCAGAGAAGGGAGCTTCAATGCACAGCAATGGGTAAACATAATGCAAATACCCTGCCTAACTTGATGAGTTTCTTGAGATTAACACTTTAATTTTCAATTGTTTGAGATTTATTTTGGCGGCTTATAGAAAGTAAAAGCCCACCGATAGGGTGGGCTAGTAAATATCCATTTGAATGCGGGCTTATACCGAGTAGTAAAGCTCAAACTCAACTGGGTGAGTCGTCATGTTTACACGCTCTACTTCTTGCTCTTTCAGTTCAATGTAAGAGTTGATGAAGTCATCAGAGAATACACCGCCAGCTGTTAGGAACTCACGATCTGAGTCTAGAGATTGCAGAGCTTCTTTTAGTGAGTATGCCACTGTTGGGATTTCTGCAGCTTCTTCTGCTGGAAGGTCGTATAAGTCTTTATCCATAGCATCACCTGGGTGAAGCTTGTTCTTAATACCGTCAAGACCAGCCATTAGCATTGCAGCAAAGCATAAGTATGGGTTCGCCGTTGGATCGCCAAAACGAACTTCGATACGACGCGCTTTTGGACTTGGCACCACTGGGATACGGATAGATGCAGAACGGTTACGTGCAGAGTATGCAAGCATTACAGGTGCTTCAAAGCCAGGGACTAGACGCTTGTATGAGTTTGTAGATGCGTTTGCAAATGCGTTGATTGCGCGTGCGTGCTTGATGATACCACCGATGTAGTAAAGCGCTGTTTCAGATAGGCCACCATACTTGTCGCCAGCAAATAGGTTAACACCATCTTTTGCTAGAGATTGGTGAACATGCATACCGCTGCCGTTGTCACCAACAAGTGGCTTAGGCATGAAGGTAGCCGTTTTACCAAATGCGTGAGCAACGTTGTGAACAACGTATTTATAGATTTGGATTTCATCTGCTTTGTTCGTAAGTGTGTTGAAACGAGTTGCGATTTCGTTCTGGCCTGCTGTTGCTACTTCATGGTGGTGTGCTTCAACCACAAGGCCCATCTCTTCCATCACTAGGCACATTGCAGAGCGGATATCTTGAGAGGAATCAACAGGAGCAACAGGGAAATAACCGCCTTTTACTCCTGGACGATGCCCTTTGTTACCTTCTTCGAAGTCTGCACCTGAGTTCCAAGATGCTTCAACATCGTCGACTTTGTAGAATGAACCAGACATATTCGTAGAGAATTTAACGTCATCAAACAAGAAGAACTCTGGCTCAGGACCGATCAATACAGAGTCTGCAATCCCTGTAGAACGCATGAAATCTTCTGCGCGTTTGGCGATAGAGCGAGGATCGCGATCGTAGCCTTGCATAGTTGAAGGCTCTAAAATGTCACAACGAACGTTTAGAGTGGCATCTTCAGTGAATGGGTCAAGTACCGCAGAAGAAGCATCAGGCATCATCACCATGTCTGATTCGTTGATACCTTTCCAGCCAGCAACTGAAGAACCATCGAACATCTTACCTTCTTCAAAAAAGTCAGCATCGATTTGATGAGCAGGAATAGAGATGTGCTGCTCTTTACCTTTTGTATCTGTGAAACGTAGATCGACAAACTTAACTTCGTTCTCTTGGATAAGTGAAAGAACATTTTCTACTGACATCTTGGATAACCTCCAGTGTTGTTAAAGCGGTTTAAGCCAGAATAAAGAAATCTAGCATTGATTAATGTTTCAAATGGATTAATCGATGCTGACTCCAAGTTAGCTAAAAACGTGCCAAAAAATATAGTCAATAAATTCAGTATCTTATGTGTGTTGCTTTTCTGTGGTGCGTTGTTTTGCACTGTTGTGGTGCTTTGTGCGTCCAAAATGGTGCAAAATGATGGGCTTTGCACCAAGGTGAATAGTTACTTGTATGATATTCAGCCTTTCTTTCGATTTGATGTCAATATGATTGGAGTGATATGGAAAGTGAGTTCGAATTCTGTTGACTTAGCCACGATTGACAATGAAATGTAACGTGTTAGATCACATATTTCTGGGTTTTTCGTCAAAATCTGGTACATTATGGCCGTTTTTTTAATCAAGAATGTAGACTTCAACTGATAGTCAGTAGAAAAGCTTACTTCTTTTATAAAGTGAATCGAAATCCATGGCCACTCCACAGATTGATAAGTTAAGAAATATCGCGATCATTGCCCACGTTGACCACGGCAAAACAACCTTGGTTGATAAGCTGCTACAGCAGTCAGGCACACTAGAATCTCGCGGTGAAGCTGAAGAGCGAGTCATGGACTCGAACGACATTGAAAAAGAGCGCGGTATTACTATTCTTGCGAAAAATACTGCGATTAACTGGAACGACTACCGAATCAACATCGTAGATACTCCGGGACACGCAGACTTCGGTGGTGAAGTTGAGCGTATCATGTCTATGGTCGACTCTGTGTTGCTTATTGTTGATGCTGTTGATGGTCCAATGCCACAAACACGCTTCGTGACACAAAAAGCGTTTGCACACGGCTTGAAGCCAATTGTTGTTATCAACAAGATTGACCGCCCTGGTGCACGCCCTGATTGGGTTATGGATCAAGTGTTTGACTTGTTTGATAACTTAGGTGCTTCAGATGACCAGCTTGATTTCCAAGTGGTGTACGCATCTGCACTTAATGGTTGGGCAAGCCTAGAAGAAGGTGAAGTAGGCGAGGACATGGAGCCACTATTCCAAGCGGTTGTCGATACAGTTGAACCACCAAAAGTGGACGTTGAAGGCTCGCTACAAATGCAAGTTTCTCAGCTAGACTACAGCTCATATGTAGGTGTTATTGGTGTTGCTCGTGTTACGCGTGGTACTGTTGCTCCAAACCAGCAAGTAACAATTGTGAGTGCAGATGGCAGCAAGCGTAACGGTAAAGTTGGCACTGTACTTGGTTATTTAGGCCTTGAACGCCATGAAGTTGAACAAGCGAATGCTGGTGATATTGTTGCAATTACAGGTCTTGGTGAGCTGAAGATTTCCGACACAATTTGTGACCAAAACAATGTCGAAGCAATGACTCCGCTTTCGGTTGATGAGCCTACTGTAACCATGACTTTCCAAGTCAATACTTCTCCATTTGCTGGTAAAGAAGGTAAGTACGTAACGTCACGTAACATCCTTGAACGCTTGGAAAAAGAACTAGTACACAATGTTGCGCTTCGTGTAGAGCAAACTGAAGACCCTGATAAATTCCGTGTTTCTGGTCGTGGTGAGCTTCACCTTTCTATCTTGATTGAAAATATGCGTCGAGAAGGTTTCGAGCTAGCCGTATCTCGCCCAGAAGTTATCATCAAAGAAGAAGATGGTCAGCTAATGGAACCTTATGAGACAGTTACTATTGATGTGGTAGAAGAGCATCAAGGTGGCATAATGGAAAACATTGGTCTTCGTAAAGGTGAGCTAACCGATATGGCGCCTGACGGCAAAGGCCGTGTACGTATGGACTTTATGATGCCTTCACGTGGTCTTATCGGTTTCCAAACTGAGTTCATGACCCTAACTTCAGGTTCAGGTCTGCTTTATCATACGTTTGATCACTACGGCCCACATAAAGGCGGTGAGATTGGCCAGCGTATCAATGGTGTATTGATTTCAAACGCGACGGGTAAAGCGTTGACTTATGCGCTGTTTAACCTGCAAGAGCGCGGTCGCCTATTTGCTGAGCACGCAGACGAAGTGTACGAAGGCCAAATCATTGGTATTCACAACCGCTCTAACGACCTAACAGTAAACTGCCTAAAAGGCAAGCAGCTGACTAACGTTCGTGCGTCAGGAACTGATGATGCTCAGGTTCTAACACCTGCAATCAAGTACACGTTAGAGCAAGCACTTGAGTTTATCGATGACGATGAACTAGTAGAAGTGACACCAGAAAACATCCGTATTCGTAAGAAACACCTAACGGAAAACGATCGTAAACGTGCAAGTCGCGCGGCGAAATAAAGCTGAAGAATAGAACTCTAAAAGCGAAACACCCCAAGCTTGGGGTGTTTTTGTTTGTGGAGGTTAGTTGTTGGTTGAAGCTTTCTGAGAGCAATTGCTGATATCAAATCTATCTATGCTCTGGCCGGCCCCGACCAAAATTACTCTAACCAAAGGGTCGTCCATTAACTCTTGCAAATATTTTGGATCATCTGGTGTATGGAACAAGAAAATCGGAATATTAGAAAACTGCTCTTGGATGCGAGTGGTATATTTAGGGTTTTCTGGGTTTACTCTATGTGTAGCACGGCTGGCTACAACAGTTATGTCTGAAAAGTAATATGCAATTTTGTATAGATTCACCAAATACTCAGATAATGGATTGCTAGCAGGTAGTAAATCTAGCGCGAGGATAGTTTTAAAGCCTGCTCTAGTGTACTCGCTAACCATCAACGGGTTGGAGCCTTCAATGTATACCTTCTCCTTGAGCCCTTGATTTTTGTCCATAATCACCTGAAGCCTTCTAATAGCGGCTTGGGTTTGCTCACTAGTAATACGCCCTAAATTTTTATAGTCGAGCCACCAATAATATTGATTGCCAAAATACGAGAGGAGTTGTTCAAGAGTTAGGGCATTAGGATCTTCTATTGAACCATCAGGATTGCGTACAATGCTATCATGAGTAACATAAAATACTTGAGTCTCCGGGTCATAAAAAAAATCTACTTCTGCCCCTTTAGCACCCGCAGCAAACGCCTTTTGGAAGCTTTCTATCGTATTTTCGGTACTCCGATCTGAGTATAAGCCTCTTGCCGACCATATTTTATTGCAGTTATCGTACGCATTGTTATGTGTCATCTTTTCGAGCTGAGATTCAACATATTTATTTAACCCATAGACGCCTATAGCGATGATAACTATCGCGACAAGAAAAATTTTTTTCATTCAGACACCTAAGATAGTTGAGGGTAGCTGAGAACCAATGTGACAACTATATCTTTACTGTTGAGTTAATGCTCTATTTTGTTTCTCAAACAAGAGTCTGGTCAAAACTCTCATATTCGGGCGTTGAGCTTTACTCATATTACGCGCAGTCTATTGGAAGGCTATATCCTAAATGTAGTCAATAGTTATCTACCAATTCAAACTAAAGTTTGTAGTACTCAAATAGATATCTTTTCAAGGGACTGAAATGAATATATTCAAAAAGAGACTGGGCGTGCTTTACCCCATTGTTATATCAGCATTGGTTATTTTGGCTCTATTTGGTATCTCTAGGTTGGTATTATCTATATGGCTTTATGAGAGGTTACCCAGCATTAGTGACTGGCTGACGGTATTAGGTAGAGGAGTTCGAATTGATCTAGCGTCAGTAAGCTATTTGTTGATTCTGCCAGCGCTGCTAGCCACGCTTCTGTCATTCGACAATGTTGTTGGTAAAATTTGGAATTGGTTATTACGGGTTTGGATAACCGCTGGACTGTGGCTAGTAGTCTATATGGAAGTTGCCACTCCACCGTTTATTTTACAATATGACCTTAGGCCAAACCGGAACTTTATTGAATACCTTATTTACCCCAAAGAAGTGTTTAGTATGCTCTGGACCGGTTACAAGCTTGAGCTGTTTATTTCGACTGCCACAACCATATTGACCTTATATGTAGGTTGGCGCTGGACTCGCTCTTTGGTTAGCAATCTTCACTACCAAAAGTGGTATTGGCGTCCGTTTTTGGCCATCTTAGTTGTGGCTATTGGTGTTATGGGCGCTCGCTCAACACTGGGGCATCGTCCATTAAATCCAGCGTTAGTTGCGTACTCTAGCGATCCAATGGTGAATGACCTAATTCTAAATTCTTCTTACTCTGTAATATTCGCAGCAAAACAGATGAGCTCTGAAAAAAGTGCCTTTGATTTTTACCCTAACATGCCTGAGAAGGAGGTGATTGAAGTTGTGAGAGACTCAATGAATGTTGGGCAGCGCAAATTTGAATCTAGTGAACAACCAACGTTAACTTATCACCAATCACCAAAAGAAAGTGCCCCAAAAAATATTGTCATTGTTCTGATGGAAAGCCAGGGAGCTCGATATGTTAAAAGCCTTGGTGGCATTGATACTTCACCGAATTTAGATCGGCTAATGAATGAAGGCTGGGCATTCACCAACATGTATTCAACTGGGACACGTTCTGTTCGCGGAATTGAAGCTGTAATTACCGGCTTTACCCCCACACCTTCGCGGGCTGTTGTTAAGCTTGGTAAAAGTCAGACGGATTTTTTTACTATCGCTGACTTACTCAAGTCGAAAGGATATGTCACTCAGTTTGTTTATGGTGGTGAAAGTCACTTCGACAACATGAAAAGCTTTTTCTTAGGCAATGGTTTTACAGATATCAAAGACTTACCAACGTTCAACTCGCCAAAGTTTGTTGGTTCTTGGGGCGCGTCAGATGAAGACCTTTTTGATAAAGCTGATCAAGAATTCACCAAGTTAAACAAAGAAGGAAAACCGTTTTTCAGCTTGGTCTTTACCTCTTCAAACCATACGCCATATGAATACCCTGAAGGAACGATAAAGCATTATAATTCGCCGAATGCGACTCTAGAGAATGCAGTGAAATACGCGGATTATGCGGTTGGTAAGTTTATCGATAAGGCTAGAAAATCTACTTATTGGGATGACACTATTTTCTTAGTGATCGCTGACCATGACTCTAGAGCAACGGGCTCTTTACCTGTTCCTGTTGGGCACTTCCATATTCCAGCCATTATTCTTGGTAAGTCTATTCCTGCTCACATTGATAAGCGGTTAGTTAGTCAGATAGATATGTCACCAACACTACTTTCATTAGCTGGTATTAGCGGCTATACACCTATGATAGGCCACGATTTGACGAAGAAAGTGCCGTTAAATAAGCAGAGGGCGTTGATGCAAAGAGATCGTAACTTTGGTTGGCTCAATGCTCAAAATGAGTTGGTGGTTATTAGGCCGGAAAAAGCACCCGCGACGTACCTTTATGACCCCAAAAGTGACTCATTAGAGGAAAAAATTGTCGAGCCTGAAGTGGTTCGCCAAGCTAAAGCACATGCGTTATGGGGATCGCTAGCTTATGAAAAAGATTATTATAAAGCTCTAGAAGACTATCAAAACCAACATTAACTTGCACCCTTCTTGCGAGTCGTTGATGAGAATCTAATGAGCTAGGTGTTTGAAGGGGTAAGATTTGCCGACCATTTGTTACACTTAACAGAGTTAAGTATGTTGATGAGGTCATTTGACCCTGGGGGTAGTCGATTGAAAGTCGATAACTTTCTTATTGAAACACAAGGATTTGTTCGTTACCTATTCAATAGGATTAAGCACGATAGAGTGAATGTTAGCGCAGGTTATCTGGCTTATATATCTTTGCTTTCTATCGTGCCGATGTTGACTGTACTTCTATCTGTTTTGTCGTCAGTTTCGGCTTTCTCTAATGTGGGCGATACCATTCAAGACTTCATCATTACTAACTTTGTGCCAACGGCTGGGGATGCGGTTCGCCAAGCATTATCTGAATTTATCGCCAATACAGGAAAAATGACTGCTGTTGGTAGTGGCGTATTGTTTGTAGCTGCTTTGGCTCTGATTGCTAATATTGATAAGAATCTAAATTATATTTGGCGTGTTAAGAATAAACGCCGCGCAGTGTATTCATTTTCGATGTACTGGATGGTTCTCACTTTGGGGCCCATTTTAGCGGGAACCAGTATTGCCATTTCTTCCTACGTCGTATCACTCAAAATTTTGGATTACGATACGATTACTGGCGTGTATAACTTGATGTTGAAATGGCTGCCGTTTTTGCTGTCATTTTTCACTTTTGCTGGCCTGTATATATTGGTGCCAAATCTTAAAGTTCGTTTGTATCATGCAATGGCTGGTGCTTTTTCAGCTGCGGTTTTGTTTGAGTTAAGCAAAAAGCTATTTACGCTTTACATCACACATTTTCCTTCTTATCAATTGATATATGGTGCTTTGGCCGCTATTCCCATATTGTTTATTTGGGTATATTTAAGTTGGTTCATTGTTTTAATTGGTGCTGAGATCACCGCTGCGTTGGGTGAGCATGAAAGCTGGAGCTTGAAACCGAACGTGATAGACTTTGCTGCTCAGTCAGCGAACAGCATCGAAGGAAAAGTAAGTGATAGCCCTGATACAAAGAGTAAGTGAAGCTGCCGTTAGGGTTAACGGTGAAGTGGTCGGCGAAATAGACAAAGGTCTACTTGTGCTGCTTGGGGTAGAAAAAGATGATGACGATGCCAAAGCAAAAAGATTGATGGAACGCGTGTCTACTTACCGAGTGTTTGAAGATGCGGAAGGGAAAATGAATTTAAACGTTAAGCAAGTTGATGGCAAACTCTTGGTTGTTTCTCAATTTACGTTACCTGCAGATACCAAGAAAGGCACGAGAGCTGGCTTTTCTCGAGGTGCTAGTCCGGAAAAGGCTGAGCAACTTTACCAATCTTTTTGTAACCACTGTGAAACCGTTATTGCAACGGAGCGAGGTCGTTTTGCTGCGGACATGAAAGTGTCGTTAGTGAACGATGGCCCTGTGACGTTTTGGTTGCAAGTCTAGAACAAACACCCCCATAGCCTAAACTTGATATGCGGTTCATCCTCGTTAGTGGCACACGAATTATAAAATGTTGAGAAAAATGAATGTTTAAACTGATTACGCCAAAAACAGACAATCAGCTAAATAAGTATTATCACTTTCGCTGGCAAATGCTTCGTGAGCCTTGGCAGATGCCTCTTGGCTCTGAGCGTGATGAATACGATATGATGAGTCATCACCGGATGATCGTCGATGGTCGGGGTAAACCAATTGCAATTGGTCGTCTATACATTACGCCTGATCATGAAGGTCAGGTTCGTTTTATGGCGGTTAAAGGTGGTAGGCAAGGTAAAGGTATGGGATCGCTTGTACTGGTTGCTCTAGAATCTCTAGCTCGCCAAGAAGGCGCAAAGAGATTGGTATGTAACGCTCGAGAAGACGCCATTCCGTTTTATCAAAAAAATGGCTTTGAAGCGCGGGGTGAGCTCAACGATCAACGTGGTCCAGTACGTCACCAGCAAATGGTTAAGCAGTTAGACCCGATGGCTGACGTGTTGAGAAAACCAGAGTGGTGTAGCGAGCTGCAGCAACGCTGGGAAAAGCAGATCCCTATCAGCGATAAAATGGGCATCAAAATTAACCAGTACAATGGTTATCAGTTTGAATGCTCTGCGCAATTGAACCCGAACCTAAACCCTCACAACACAATGTTTGCAGGATCGGCATTTACGCTGGCGACGTTGACTGGCTGGGGGATGACTTGGCTTCTGATGAAAGAGCGCAATCTTACTGGAGATATCGTCTTAGCTGATAGCCGCATACGTTACCGCTTGCCAGTAGAGTTTTCTCCTGTCGCTTCGACTTCTTTAGATGGTATAAGTGGAGATCTCGATAGGCTGGCTTCTGGTCGAAAAGCGAGAGTGGTGATTAACGTTACGATTTACAGTGGTGACACCCCTGCCGTAGATTTTATCGGCACCTATATGATTTTGCCTAATAGCGAAGGTGCCGAGCAAGAATAAGCTAAGAGCAGTAAACATAGAACGTAGCTGGCTATACTCAGCGTTTCTTAGTTTGGGCAGCGTTATCGCAGGTCGACTTAGTTTTGATTTCACCGGTGATGAGATTGAGTCGATTCTGTTCGCACTTTTCATCTATCGTCAGGTTCGCCTGGTCTGTTTCTGGCGAAGTAAGGTCGAGTGTCGCCGCTAGTTTCCCTTTAATATTTGGGCCACTTATATCGTTACTTGATATGCTCACTCGGCCTCTATCTAATGTTGCTTGTACGTTATCTACTTCTAGTGGCAAAACTAAGCTGCGGGTTTGTCCATCGACTTGATGATGTTGAGAAAGTGTTGCGTGGCGTAAGTTAGCATTTGCTTTACCTGATAATGAATAGTTAAACAGCTCTTTGCTTTTTGCTAGCCCCTTTAGCTCGGCGCTTACCTCTAAAGTGCCATCAAATTCAAACGGCGGCGCTTTCCACAGTTCATTCTGCGCGACAGGGACGCTATCAGCTTTTAGTGTTAGTTGCCAAGGCTCTCCATTTTCATTGAGGTTCCATTTTCCTTTCGCATCCACATAACCATTTCTCAGTGGAATGAATAGTCGATCAAGAGACCAATCGCCCTGCTCAGAGTGGGTCTGCACTATTGCTTGCGAAGCAATAAGGTCACCATAACTCGCGCTACTAGCACTTGCTTGGAATTGCCCATTCCAGAGCCCCCATCGCTTATCTTTGACTAACTCAAGGTTTGTGCCTTCAAAACTTAGCCCAGACAGCTGCCAAAATGGCCTGTCAGTTAATTGAATAAACTGGCAGTTCTCTACGTCCATTTGCTGAATGGTGAGTGCATCTAAAGGTGGAACGACATGTTTTAGCCATGACAAATCGGTCTTGGCATCTGTTGACCACTTGATGCCACTGGCATGCAGCAGTGAGAAATTGGCAGAGTTTGGGGTAAAGTCTGCACTGGCTTTCACTCGGCCTTGTTCAAAGTCCGTATCTAACTCTGCTAGGTTAATTTTGTTTGGAGCAAAGTAGATTTGTGCACTCGGTTGAACAAACTGTAGGTTCTTGTAGTTGATGCTATCGGCATTAAAGGAAACATAGCCTTGCTTTTGATTCCAGATAGATTGATTGGTTTGTATATTCTCGATTGACGCATCGACGTTGTTGAATGCCCAATCACCATATTGCAGTTCACTATTGAGCAAGTCCAAGCTGTTAATGTGACTGATATGTGATGTCAATTGGCGCAAAATATTTTTCAGCTTTTCAGATTCCTGCTGCTCAGTCAGCGTTAACTTACTGATGGTCAAGTTCACCAATGACCAGCCAGATGGGTATTGCTCAGCTTGTCCTGAAACAGAAGCCCCTTGCCATGTGAACGATGCGCCATAAATAGTACTGTCTTGAGGCTTATAGTTGGCGTTTATCAGTACGTTATCTAAGGCTTGGCTTTGATAATAAATTTGATCAGCAGAGAGTTGGATTCGGCCATATGGCAAGATGACGTTTTCTTTTGTCCAAACTGGTTTGTTGACTTGAATGTCTAGGTTGCGGGCAACAAAATTGTTGGCGGAAAAATCGAGATTATGGAATGCAATTTGATATAAGAAAAAGTCTTTGCTAAATGAAAAGTTTGGTAGGGCACCTTGCAGGCTTAAACCATCGATCAAAACACTATCTAAAGCTATTTTCCCTTTGTGAATCACACTCGGGTTTACCCAAATAGTCACTTTAGGAATGTAGGCTTTGCCACGATTGAGATTGGTTGTTACCCCTTCAAATTCGAAGGTCCAGGGTGATTGGTAAACAACTTTTTTCGCTGTGACGTCTTTGCTTAGCGTGTAATGAATAAGTGCATTGGCTACAGGCGTAGCAAATTTTGTGAAGAGTAAACCATAAAGAGTCGCTGTAGTGAGTAACAACAAACACAGTAATGCAATAACGACTTTAGCTAGCTTTCTCATCCAACGTGACGCCAATGTTATTTTCTATTGGCTATAGCTTGAAACAAATTATCTAAAGAGGCAATAAAAAGCCCCTATTTTTAGGGGCTTGGATCTTAGTTATCAATTATCTAGGATTTAGTCTAGTTGCGGGCCTGCTGCAACTAATGACTTACCTTCATCGTTATCGGTGTATTGAGCAAAGTTATTGATAAAGCGAGATGCTAGGTCTTTCGCTTTTTCATCCCACAGCTCAGGCTCAGAGTAGGTATCACGAGGGTCCAAAATATTTGAATCAACGTCGTGCAGCTCTGTAGGTACTTGCAAGTTAAAGATTGGGATGTGCTTAGTTTGTGCGTGATCAATAGAGCCATCAAGGATAGCGTCAATGATGCCACGTGTATCTTTAATTGAAATACGCTTGCCAGTGCCGTTCCAGCCAGTGTTGACCAAGTAAGCTTCTGCTCCAGCGGCTTTCATTCTCTTTACCAGAACCTCAGCATACTGAGTTGGGTGCAGTGACAAGAATGCCGCCCCAAACGCTGCAGAGAAGGTTGGTGTTGGCTCTGTAATACCACGCTCTGTACCTGCTAGTTTGGCAGTAAAGCCAGATAGGAAGTGGTACTTCGTTTGCTCTGGAGTCAGCTTGGAAACAGGTGGTAATACACCAAACGCGTCAGCAGTTAAGAAGATAACCTTCTTCGCATGACCCGCTTTAGAGACTGGTTTAACAATGTTTTCAATGTGGTACAACGGATAAGAAACACGAGTGTTTTCCGTTTTTGAGCCATCGTCAAAATCAATCTTACCGTCAGAAGTTACCGTAACGTTCTCTAGTAGCGCATCGCGACGGATAGCATTGTAGATGTCAGGTTCTGCTTCTTTAGACAAGCGGATAGTTTTTGCGTAGCAGCCACCTTCAAAGTTAAAGATGCCGTCGTCGTCCCAACCGTGTTCGTCATCACCAATCAGCTCACGCTTAGGATCGGTAGAGAGTGTTGTTTTGCCTGTGCCCGATAGACCAAAGAAGATGGCAACATCGCCTTTTTCACCAACGTTGGCAGAACAGTGCATTGAAGCAATACCTTTGAGAGGTAGAAGGTAGTTCATTACTGAGAACATACCTTTTTTCATCTCGCCACCGTACCATGTGCCGCCGATAATCTGAGTGCGTTCAGTTAGGTTGAAAGCAATGAAGTTTTCAGAGTTCAAACCTTGCGCTTGCCAGTTTGGATTATTGGTTTTTGCACCGTTCATCACAACAAAATCAGGCTCGAATGTTTCCAGCTCTTGCTCTGTTGGGCGAATAAACATGTTTTTAACGAAATGCGCTTGCCAAGCCACTTCGGTAATGATTCGAACACTTAGTCTAGAGTCTGGGTTTGCACCACAGTATCCATCGATGACAAATAGGCGTTTGCCAGAAAGTTGAGTAGTAACGAGAGACTTAAGATCGTTCCAGATTTCAGTAGAGATGGGTTTGTTATCGTTTTTACCTTGATCAGACCACCACAAAGTATCTCTCGTTGTGTCATCTTTAACGATGTATTTATCTTTCGGGGAACGACCAGTAAAAATACCAGTATCGACAGCAACGGCACCTAACTCAGTCACGATTCCTTTCTCGTAACCTTCTAAGTCAGATCGAGTTTCTTCTGCAAATAGCTGTTCATAGCTAGGATTGCGAAGAACCTCAGTCACGCCGACTATCCCGTGTTTGGTTAAGTCTATGGTTGCAGCCTGCGTATGTTCCATAACGGTCATAGGTGCTCCTTTATATGGATATTTTGTAGGGGTTTTGTAAGATTCTTATAATATTTTGTTCACTATGCTATCAACGAGGCAGGTGGAAAACAGGGAGTTAGTTCATAAATCACTCCGAATTTGCACTGCTCATCATGCATTGGAGCTCTTAGTGTATCCCGTAGTTATTGCTTTCGGCTAGGATTATGAGGCTTATTTATAGTAAAAAATTAACAAGTTATTTTCTTACTGCTTATAGGTTGTATTTAGGCTTTTAGATCACAAAAAGGCCAGCGCGTGGCTGACCTTTTGATGATTAATTACAGGTTTTCTTTATAAAGAGAATTAATGCAGCGTATCATCGCCTTTAGAGGCATTGGCGTAGAGCTCGGTCACGTCTGAAGGATCGAATAAGTAGCTTGAGCCGCAGTAATCGCAATGTAAAGAAATAGAACCTTCAGTAGATAAAATGTCTTCTACCTCTTTTTTATCAAGAGTGAGGATCGCGGATGCACTGCGCTCTCTTGAACAGCCACACTTAAACTCGACAGCCTGAGGCTCAAAAACCTGCACTTTCTCTTGGTTGTAGAGGCGATAAAGTAGCTCATTGGCCTCTAGGGAGAACAGTTCGTCGTTTTTCACAGTTTCAGTGAGCTTCTCAAGGTGATCAAAGTCATTGTCGCTACCTGTACCATCTGGCATGACTTGCAGTAGCATACCAGCTGCATGAGGTTTACCATCATGTTGACCCACACGTATCCAAAGGCGAGTATGAAGCTGCTCTGAACGCTCAAAGTATCCTTCAATAATTTGCGCTAAGTTGTCACCTTCGAGGCCAACCACACCTTGGTAGCGTTCACCTTGCTTTGGTTCAATAGTGATAACTAAGTGACCTTTACCTAGCAAATCGTGTAGGTTTGCGTCGTTGGCAATTTCACCTTCCCAACGCGCAATGCCGCGAACTTGCTGTTCATTGCTACCATTTATAACGACAAGTGATACAGGACCGTCACCTTGTAATTGCATGGTGATTGAACCTTCAAACTTGATCGTTGCCGTTAGCAAAGTGGTTGCAACTAGCATTTCACCTAGCAAGTGTTCTATTGGAGCTGGGTACTCCTTGTTCGACAACATCTGTTGGTACACGTCACTTAACTGTACCAGTTCGCCGCGTACCGATAGGTCTTCAAATAGGTAGCGATTTAACACGTTGTTTGCCATTGGGAAAACTCCAGCTTATTGATGTTTAAATTTGATAATGTCGCGACGTTGTTTTTTGTCGGGACGTTTTTCAGGGCTCGGATTATGAGCATTCAGCTTACGTTTGAGCGCATTGTCTTCGCGCTTTTTGACGCTGTCATCCGTCTCTTTATAAAGAGTTTGAGCGATTGGCGCTCCTCGCCGCTGATCAGAAATTTTTTCGATCACGACAACTTTTTCTTCATTGCCTTGTCTTAGGCTAATGACCGCACCTAGTTCTACGATTTTACTAGGTTTGCTGCGTTGACCATTGTAGTGCACTTTGCCGCCATCGACCATAGTTCGTGCGATAGATCTCGTTTTGTAGAACCTTGCAGCCCAAAGCCACTTATCAAGTCGTACAGAATCAGATTGAGTAGTCATATATGAATACTTGCTCTAACAGTTGTTAATAATATTAATTAATGATGAAAATGGTGTCTCACTACTTAATTTTCAAGGTAGCATTGAAATATTCAGACATATATGATGCATATGCAGTGCGCTATGCTATATTTGGGCGCTCTCCGGTAAATTGGATGCCGCGTAGCCACTATATATTAGGTGATAATAAGGGACATGAGTGAAACGCATTGACTTAAATGCATTGTCAAAACCAGACTTTTGGCTGAATTTTTTCAATGAAAATAGTTTTGAATTGCAGCAAAAGCTAAGCGTAGCTTTAACAGCTTGGTTGCTAGTTGTTGCAGCATGGACCTTGGGTGATGCCGTTTGGATGATTAGTGGCAACTCTGCTCAGGTCGCTCGCTGGACACCGCCAGCGGTCAATCATTCCTCAAGTAATCATCATGCACTCGACCTCTCTAAATTAGAACAAAGCCACTTATTTGGCGTTTATGAAAAGAAAGCAGCGCCAGTTGTCACTCAGGTTGTTCAAAACGCACCTAAAACCACATTGAATTTAACCTTGGTTGGAACTGTTGCAAGCTCTGAGCCTACCCAAGGTGTTGCTGTTATTGCCAATAAAGGTCAGCAAGCAACCTACGGAATTGATGATGTTATCAAAGGGACACGCGCAAAACTAAAAGCCGTGTTAATCGATCGAGTCATCATTAGTAACAATGGGCGTGATGAAACCTTAATGCTAAAAGGGGTGAAATACTCCAAAATTTCTAACGCCACTATCAAACCTGTTCAGCCAGTAGCAGTTAGCGATATGCCACCAGTGAAACAGCAAGCGCTGTTAGCCAAACTCGCTGAGCAGCCACGAATGATTCTTCAGTATGTGAAATTTTCTCCAGTCAAAAGAAATGGCCAATCTATCGGCTATCGTATTTCTCCGGGAGCGAGTCCGGAACTCTTTACCTCTTTGGGACTCAAAAGTGGCGATATCGCCACCAAGATAAATGGGCATGAGCTCACAGATCCCGCGAGCTTGGAGAAGGTTTTCCAAGGGATAATCAAAGATCATAAGCTAAACCTAACAATAGAACGTAATGGGCAGCAACGTGACGTCAATATTAATATGTAGGGCCTGTGCGGTTTCACGCAGGTAGAGGAGTGAAAAGTGAAGCGTTGGCTTAACAAGGGTACATGGTTATTAATTCTGAGCTTATTGGCTGTGCCGACAATGGCGATGGCGAATGAGTTTAGTGTTAACTTCAAAGGTACCGATATTCAAGAGTTCATTGATAGCGTTGGGCGCAATCTAGGTAAAACCATCATTATTGACCCTTCTGTGCGTGGTAAAATTGATGTCAGAAGTTACGATCCTCTGAACGAAAAGCAGTACTACAGCCTATTTTTAAACGTATTAGAGACGTATGGTTTTGCTGCTGTCACTTTGCCAGATGGCGTTGTGAAGGTTATTAAAGCAAAAGATGCGAAGACAGCCTCTGTCCCAGTATTGGTTGGCAACGACAAAGCAAAGTTCAGCGATGAAGTGATCACCCGAGTGGTCACAGTACACAATGTTTCTGTTCGAGAGCTTTCACCTATTCTTCGCCAGCTAATCGATAACGCAGGTGCGGGTAATGTTGTTCACTATGAACCATCAAATATTATCCTGATCACCGGTCGTGCTGATACGGTGAATAAGTTGGTCGAGATTATCCGCCGAGTAGATAAAATCGGTGATAAGAATGTTCAAGTGATTGAGCTGAAAAACGCCAATGCCTCCGATGTAGTGCGTACTATTGATTCTCTGATTAAGTCCAATAATTCACAAAGTGTGCCGACGAACATGCAGCCAAAATTGGTTGCTGATGACAGAACCAACTCAATTTTGATTTCGGGTAGCCCTGAAGTGAGAGAGCGTTTGGTCAAGCTAATTGAGCAGCTTGACGTCAACATGATCTCTAAAGGCAAGAGCCAAGTGGTGTACTTGAAGTACGCCAAGGCGGAAGATGTTGTTAAAGTGCTACAAGGTGTCGCAAAAACATTAGAAGCAGAGAAAGCAGCCAAAGGCACGGGTAAATCTTCGGCGGCAGATGTATCTATCGAAGCATCTAAGTCAGTTAACGCGCTAGTCATTACCGCGCCGCCAGATATCATGAAATCGCTGAAGAGCATCATCAAGCAGCTCGATATTCGTCGTGCTCAGGTTCTCATTGAAGCGCTGATTGTAGAGATGAGTGAATCGCAAGGTATAAAACTTGGCGTTCAATGGGGGTCTTTGGAAAGTGGTTCTGTTGTTCAATTTGGCAATACAGGAGTACCAATTGGTGGTGTGATGACGGGTCTTGAGGATGCAAAAGACCAGACAGAAACATACATTAGTACAGATGGAACTCCTTATACATCAACGACATCAGGGTCTTATGATAATTTGGCTAGTGCTCTGAGTGGTGTAAATGGAGCGGCAGTGAGTCTAATGATGGGCGACTGGACCGCTTTGATCAGCGCAATTTCTACCGATTCCAATGCGAACATTTTATCTTCACCAAGCATTATGGTGCTAGATAACAGTGAAGCGGACTTTATTGTCGGTGAGGAAGTGCCGGTTGTAACAGGCTCGACGGCAGGTTCTAATAACTCCAACCCATTCCAAACGGTTAGCCGTAAAGAAGTGGGTATCAAGTTGAAAGTTACGCCACAAATTAACGAAGGTAATGCAGTTAAACTGACTATCCAGCAAGAAGTATCAAACGTACTACCTGCCGATGGTGCTGTGGATGTGCGTTTTGCTAAGCGTCAGCTTAATACAGTAGTTATGGTAAACGATGGTCAAATGCTGGTGCTAGGTGGTTTGATAGACGAGCGAGCAGTAGAGAGTAAGTCGAAAGTGCCACTTTTGGGAGACATCCCAATTATCGGTGCGCTATTTAGATCGACGTCTACCAGCATGGAAAAGAAAAACCTGATGGTATTTATCAAACCAACCATTATTCGCACGGGTGTTGCTGCTGATGGTGTCACTGAGCGTAAATATAACTATATTCGCGCCGAGCAGTTATACAAAGCAGATGAAGGTTTGGATCTTCTGAAGAACTCTAATATCCCAGTGCTGCCGAAGTACGGTGATGATGGTAATCACCCACCAGAGTTGCAGGCCATCATTGATCAGGTAACTAAGACGAGTAAGAAGTAATGGATGACGTATCCACTATGGGCTCGCAAAAGCGGCTTCCATTTAGTTTCGCCAATCGATTCAAGATGGTATTCGCCCAAACCGAAGAGGGAAGTGCGACTCTTTACTTTGTACCGCCAGTTTCTATCCCAGCTTTAGTTGAAGTGAAGCGGGTGATGCAATCTGAATTTGCGCTCAAAGAAGTGAGCATCGAAGCGTTTGATACCAAGTTAACTGAAGTGTATCAACGCGACTCTTCGGAAGCGCGTCAGTTAATGGAAGACATTGGTGCTGATAGTGATGACTTCTTCTCTCTTGCAGAAGAATTGCCACAAGATGAAGATTTGCTCGAAGCTGAAGATGATGCACCTATCATTAAGCTGATCAACGCAATGTTGGGTGAGGCGATTAAAGAAGGCGCTTCGGATATCCATATAGAGACATTCGAAAAATCGCTATCGATACGCTTTCGTATTGATGGGGTGCTGCGAGATGTATTGGCGCCAAGTCGTAAGCTCGCTCCTTTGTTGGTTTCACGTGTTAAAGTCATGGCCAAACTCGACATTGCGGAAAAGCGGGTCCCTCAAGATGGACGCATTTCTCTTCGTATTGGTGGGCGCGCGGTCGATGTGCGTGTGTCTACTATGCCGTCATCCCATGGCGAACGCGTTGTAATGCGTCTTCTGGATAAAAACGCCACTAGACTAGATTTGCATAGCTTAGGTATGACGCCACGCAACCACGATAGCTTCCGTAAACTCATCCAACGGCCCCACGGTATTATATTGGTTACTGGCCCGACAGGTTCCGGTAAGTCCACCACCTTGTATGCAGGTCTAACTGAGATCAACAGCAACGAACGCAATATTCTTACCGTTGAAGATCCGATTGAATTTGATATCGATGGTATCGGCCAAACTCAAGTTAACCCAAAAGTTGATATGACATTTGCTCGCGGCTTGCGTGCGATATTGCGTCAAGACCCAGATGTTGTGATGGTCGGGGAAATCCGAGATTTAGAAACCGCGCAAATAGCGGTTCAAGCGTCATTGACTGGCCACTTAGTGATGTCGACGTTGCACACCAACACTGCGGTGGGTGCGATTACTCGTCTACGTGATATGGGCATTGAGCCGTTTTTAATTTCTTCTTCATTGCTTGGTGTATTGGCTCAGCGCCTTGTGCGCACACTGTGCCAAGAATGTATGGCTCCGTATGAAGCAGATAAAGAGCAGAAAAAGCTGTTTGAGTTAGATGAAAACGAATCTCTGACACTGTATCGAGCTGTAGGTTGTGAGAAATGTAACAACAAAGGTTATCGCGGACGTACTGGTATTCATGAGTTGCTACTTGTTGATGCTCAAGTTCAAGAGCTCATCCATAGTGAAGCTGGTGAGCAAGAGATTGAACACTCGGTACGTAAGAGAACACCAAGTATACGAGCGGATGGGTTGGAAAAAGTGAGGCAAGGTATTACCTCTCTTGAGGAAGTCATGCGAGTAACGAAGGAATCCTAATGGCGGCATTTGAGTACAAAGCGTTAGATGCAAAAGGTAAACAGAAAAAAGGCGTCATGGAGGGCGACAATGCCAAACAAGTTCGTTCTCGTTTAAAAGAGCAAGGCCTTATTCCTGTTGAAGTTGCAGAAACTCGCTCTAAAGCTCAAAGCAGTAGTGGTGGCTCTCAGGGTGTCAGTTTCAAGCGTGGCATTAGTACGCCAGATCTTGCGCTTATCACTCGTCAGCTTTCCACTCTTGTTCAATCTGGAATGCCTTTAGAAGAGTGTCTAAGGGCAGTATCAGAGCAATCAGAAAAACCGCGTATTCGCAACATGTTAATGGCGGTTCGCTCAAAGGTGACCGAAGGTTACACACTTGCTGACAGTATGGCGGATTACCCTCACATCTTTGATGAGCTGTTTCGCTCAATGGTATCGGCTGGTGAAAAATCTGGTCATTTAGATGCTGTACTGGAGCGATTGGCTGATTACGCCGAAAGCAGGCAGAAAATGCGTTCCACAATTCAGCAAGCACTCATCTATCCAGTTGTACTGGTTGTGTTTGCTGTTGGTATCGTAGCTTTTCTGTTGGCCAACGTAGTGCCTAAGATTGTCGACCCTATCATCCAAATGGGCCAAGCACTGCCTCAGTCTACTCAATTCTTGCTGGCAGCGAGTCAGTTTGTTCAGAATTGGGGTCTTCAGCTCTTCTTGGCTATTTTGGCGGTGATTTACCTGATTAAGTGGTTATTAAATAAACCTAAGATCCGCTTGGCTTGGGATAAAAAAGTGGTATCGATGCCGCTTATCGGAAAAATCTCAAAGGGGTTGAATACTTCGCGCTTTGCTCGAACTTTATCAATCTGTACCTCCAGTGCAATTCCTATCTTAGATGGAATGAACGTAGCGATGGATGTCATGTCTAATCGTTTCATTAAGAAACAAGTGGGCATTGCGATGGAGAGTGTCCGTGAAGGAGCGAGTTTGCGTATGTCTCTTGACCAAACCAAACTCTTTCCACCAATGATGCTGCATATGATTGCCAGTGGCGAGCAAAGTGGCGAGTTGGAAAGCATGCTCACACGTGCAGCTGATAACCAAGACGCTAACTTTGAATCGACAGTGAATATCGCTCTTGGCATCTTTACGCCAGCAATTATCGCTTTAATGGCTGCGATGGTGCTATTTATCGTGATGGCAACCCTAATGCCAATGTTAGAAATGAATAATTTGATGAGTCGATAATGAGCTCTGCAATGTCGACTCGTTGGGCAAATATACCGGAGAAAATATGAAAATAAGAAAAAAGAAACAGTCTGGCTTTACCTTACTTGAGCTGATGGTTGTAATTGTAATTTTGGGTCTGTTGGCGAGTGTGGTTGTTCCGAATCTACTTGGTAACAAGGAAAAAGCAGACCAACAAAAAGCGGTTACTGACGTTGTTGCGCTAGAAAATGCCTTGGATATGTACAAATTAGATAATGGCGTTTATCCAACGACAGACCAAGGCTTAGATGCATTGGTGAAAAAACCAAGTGGCGATCCAGAACCGCGCAACTACCGTGATGGCGGTTATATCAAGCGTCTACCGAATGATCCGTGGGGACGTCCATATCAATATCTTAACCCAGGTCAGCACGGTACTATCGATATCTTCACGCTTGGCGCTGATGGTCAAGAAGGAGGTACTGGTGCAAACTCTGATATTGGTAACTGGAATATTCAGAAGTTCCAATAACCGTTAGAGAGGGTGGCGAAAGCCACCCTAATTCACTATGCACTCAAATCGTGGTTTCACCCTCATCGAAGTTCTCTTAGTCGTCTTGTTAATAGCGATTTGCGCTGCCGCTGTCGTTACGACTTTGCCGACCAACAAAAAAGATGCAGCCAAAAAATCTGCTCAGCTATTGTACCAGCGTATACAGCTACTGAATGAGGAAGCCATACTCAACGGTGAAGATTTTGGCCTGCGTATTGATCAGTCTAAATCTCGATACACGATAATGACGTTAGGCGAAAAGGGCTGGCAGGCGAAGAAGCTCGAAGATATGCCCGAAGAAACCACGTTACCGAGCGACCTTACGATTAAATTTGAATTGGGTGGTGGGGTATGGAAAGACAGCGAGCGTTTATTCGAACCGGGCAGCTTGTTTGAAGACAGCAAATTCGAAGAGTCTGAAAAAGAGAAAAAACAGAAGCCCCCACAAATTTTTATTTTATCTAGCGGTGAGGTCACTCCGTTCTCTCTTATTCTTTATCCATCTGACTCCTCTATTTCTCAAAATGGCTGGACAGTGCTCACCAAAGCTAACGGACAGATTCTCCTCAAAGAGCCCGGAGAATCCGATGAGAAGTAAAGTTCGAGGAATGACACTGTTGGAAGTGTTGGTTGCATTAGCCATTTTTGCTACTGCAGCGATTGCGATTATCCGCACGGTGACACAGCACATTAATACTCTGAGCTATTTGCAGGAAAAAACGTTCGCTTCCATGGTAGTGGACAATCAAATGGCGTTGCAGATGCTTGCTCCGACTAACCTAACTGAGCGTTCTGGTAAGGAAGAGATGGCAGGCAAAACTTGGTATTGGAAAGTAATGCCAGTGGCTACAACCGACAACCTGCTAAAGGCGTTCGATGTCAGTGTGGCAACCAGTAAAACAAGCAGTCCAATAGTGACAGTGAGAAGTTATGTGCCGAATAGCAGCAACTAAAGTGCGTCGCAATAAAGGTTTCACTCTCATTGAGGTGTTGGTCGCCATCGCTATATTCGCCACCATGAGTGTGGCTGCGTATCAAGTAGTCAATCAAGTTCAAAGAAGTGATGAGGTTTCTCGTAAAGAGACTGACCAGCTAAAGCAACTGCAGCGAGCATTGGTGTTTTTAAATAATGATTTTCGCCAGATCGCACAGAGACACTTTCGCACCAACGGTAGCGATCCTAGCTCGAACTATATCGATTACCAAGAATACCTACTTGATTCTGATGACAAAGGGGTGATGTTTACCCGTTACGGTTTTTTCAACCCAATGCAGCAGTTTCCACGAGGTGAAGTGACCAAGGTGGGTTACCGAGTCAAAAATAAAGTGCTGCAAAGAGTGTGGTGGCGTTACCCAGATACACCTGCGGGTGACAAAGGTGAAGTCATGCCATTGCTTACTGGAGTGGAAAGCTTCTCTCTTCGTTTTTATGACGGTTCAGAGTGGTCTGAGGAATGGGATCAAGACAGTAAGTTACCGAAGGCTATTGAAGTCGATCTGACTTTGTCCGACTACGGAAAGATAAAGCGAATCTACCTAGTGGCGAGCGACGATAACAGCTCTAGTAACTCAAGTGATAGCGGAGGTAGCAGTGATACCTAACCGCACGCGAAAACGTGCTACACGCCAACGTGGTGTAGCCCTTATCATTATCTTGATGCTTGTAGCAATCATGGCGGCGATTGCTGCGACGATGTCTGAGCGTTTGTTTACTCAGTTTAAACGCGCGGGCAATCAAATTAATCACCAACAGACTTATTGGTATGCTATTGGTGCTGAAGCTTTAGCGAAAAAGGCTATTGAGCAAAGCTATAAAGACACGGAAAACGACACTAACAAAACCACTAATTTGTCACAGCCTTGGGCCAACGATGGCAAGGAAATGAACCTTCCTCTGGATTATGGAACGTTGCAAGGGAAAATTGTCGACAAACAGGCATGCTTTAATATAAACGCACTATCGGCGGTTACACCAAATACGACGTCGAGCAGTGCACCCTATTTAGTTCAGGTTTTGCAAAACCTGATGGAAAGCGTTGGAGTCGAAAGCTACAAAGCGGAAGTAATCGCAAATTCTACCTGGTCATACGTTAATCCTACAGAAGCTGTGCGCGCAAAAACGGGTATCGCAGATAGCCATTATGAGTCATTGAAGCCGCCTTTTTTACCGCCAAATGGCATGATCGCAGACAGCAGTGAATTGCGGGCTGTTAATGAGATGACCGGCAAAATCATGCTAGAGATCCAGCCGTTTATCTGCGCGTTGCCAACTAGCGAGTGGAAAATGAACGTCAATACATTGGAACCGGATCAGGCTAACTTGTTGGCGGCGCTGTTTTACCCTAATTTAAGTGTATCTGATGCGAAAGAGATCATTTCAGGTCGTCCCGAGAAAGGCTGGGATACGGTGTCAGCTTTTATGTCTTCTTCGTCGGTGTTATCTGCACTAAGTGATACGGTGCGTGAAGAAGCGGAAAAGTACCTAACGGTGGACAGCTCTTATTTTAGCTTGGATGCACAAATATTCGTTGGAGATTCGAGAGTAAGAATTCGAAGCTTATTGTTTAGTAAAGATAGAAAAACTGCCACGGTAATACGCCGTCGCTTTGGAGGAATCAGTGAGCGAGTGCTTGATCGTTCGTCTGAGTAGTCAAAAAACGGCCCCGATACGTTGGGCCGTATGGTCACTAAGTCAAAACTCAGCTGTAGAGACGGGTGAGTTCGCATCATGGGACGACTTATCTGAGATACAACAACATGCTGAGCAAAGGCCAATTACTTTGCTGCTTGATACTGCCGACGTCATTTTGTCTGAAGTGGAGATACCACCCGGAGCGGCTCGTCAGCTTGAAGGGCTAGTTCCATATTTACTTGAAGATGACTTAGCACAGGATGTGGATGAACTGCACTTTTCTGTTTTGTCTAAAAAGGGCCAACAAGCATATGTTTGTGGTGTCAGCCGTGTGTGGCTCAGTGAAATTCTAGCGGAATTTGCATCGCTAGGGCTTGAAGTAAAGCGCGTACTACCTGATGTATTAGCGCTGCCTATACCTGAAAGTGGGCTGTCAGCAGTAGAAAATCAGGGGCAGTGGTTGATTCGAAAAGGTGAATACCTTGGAGTATCGGTTGAGAGTGCGTGGCTTGAGTCGGTTAAAGGTTCTGACTGGGTTAAAGTGGAAAATGAATTTCTTGCTCTTGATTCTTATTCTTCTCTTCCAGAATTAAGCGAGAAGGAAGGCCAGTTATGGCAAGTTAAACAGCAACAACCCGCATTAGAGTTGCTGGCAGGCCAAGCTGCACAGAGCTCGTTCAACCTGCTTACGGGAGCCTTCAAGCCGCGCTCAGCGTTGCTCAAGCACTGGAAGGTATGGCAAAAAACGGCAATAGCAGCGGCAGTTTTGATTGTGATTATGACAGGTTACAACCTGTTGAAGGTGAATCAATACGAGAATCAAGCTTCAGCATACCGCGCCGAAAGTGAACGTATTTTCCGCGAGGTGTTTCCTAATCGTCGCCGCATCCCAACGATCAGCTACCTTAAACGTTTGATGGAAGAGGAAGTTCAGCACCTTTCTGGCACAACGAATGATGCATCACTATTAGTTTGGTTAAATAAGCTGCCTGAAACAGTGGGCAGTGTGCCCGGGATGCAACTTCAGAGCATTAAATACGATAGTGGTCGCGGTGAACTAAGAATTGAAGCAACCAGTAAAGACTTCCAAAGTTTTGAGAAAGCTCGTATAGCGCTGCAGAAGCAATTTAAAGTACAAGAAGGGCAACTTGGCCGAGATGGTGAAGTGGTCAGTGGTACATTCCTACTCACGCAGAAAGGAGGTTAAGACGTTTATGGAAAAGTTACTTGAACCTGCCAAAGCGTGGTGGGGCACCATCTCACAAAGAGAACAGCGACTAGTGATTATTTGTTCTGTGGTGTTTGCAGTATTTATCATCTATAGCGTGATACTTAAGCCGCTTTCTCAAGCAACAGAAACGGCGCATATGCGTATCAATAGCGATCGTGAACTGTTGACATGGGTAAGAGAGAAGGCCGATCAAATAACGACTTTGCGCGCGCAAAGTGGTGTATCGACCTCAAGCCAAACTCTCAACCAAGTGATCTCTTCGTCTACTCGCCGATTTAATATTGAGCTCATTCGTGTTCAACCGAATGGAGACATGCTACAAGTGTGGACCCAACCATTACCGTTTAAGCAATTGGTTAATTGGCTCGATTATTTGTCAGAAAAACAGGGTGTTGGTATAGCGTTTATGGATATTTCGAAAACGGACACACCTGGAGTGGTTAAGATAAATCGACTTCAGTTTAAGCGAGGTTAGCCGAGTGCGAGTAAAAGCGATTTTTGGAAGTAAGGCGTTTTTGATTGCTTTGTTGGTAATGGTTTTTATTGTTAGCCTGATTGCTCACATGCCGGCTTCACTAGTAGTTAAACACTTACCACTGCCTGCAAAACTAAGTTTAGATGGTGTGAGTGGAACCATTTGGAAAGGAAGTGCTAGCAACGTAGCATGGCAACGTACTTCTATTGGAGAAGTAGACTGGAATATTGATGTTTTGCCTCTTTTCTTGGCCAATGTTGAAGCGCAAGTGCGTTTTGGTCGAGGTAGTGACTTAGGTCTGAGAGGGAAAGGCATCGTCGGTTATAAACCAAGTGGCCCATACGCGAAGAACTTGATTGCATCCATGGCGGCAGAAAAGATCGTGAGCTTTGTTAATCCAGGTTTGCCAGTCACTTTAGGTGGTCAGATGGAGCTATCGGTGAGGCATATCGACTTTGGCGATCCACAGCCAGAAAACAAAGTGGGTACTTTGGTATGGAATAACAGCTATTTAGGTTCGCCAATCGGCAGCTTAAAACTTGGCCCTGTAATGGCAGATGTCAATTATGCAAACAACCAGTGGTCATTGGCAGGCAAGCAAAACAACGGCCAACTTAGCAGTGATTTCTCAGCGCAGCTCAATAATAGACAAGGTTATAGCGTTAAGGGGTGGTTTAAACCTGGCGCCGATTTCCCAACCGATTTGGTTCAACAACTTCAGTGGCTAGGCAGACCAGATAATCAAGGTCGTTTCCACTTCAATCATTCTGGTCGAATCTAACGGCTATACCACTTTAAAGTCACTCGTTTAAAAAGGGCTAACCATTGGGTTAGTCCTTTACTTTTAATACCTCATCCCAAGGTAGCCCTTCATCTCCAAGTACAATAAAGTTTGGGTTTTCTAGGCTTTCTCTTTCGTTGTAAGAGAGAGGTGCTAATTGAGTGCTTAGAATTCGTCCACCAGCTTCTTCCACAATACACTGTGTCGCTGCGGTATCCCATTCGCCCGTAGGCCCAATACGCAAATAGCAATCCACTGCACCTTCCGCGACAAGGCAAGCTTTGAGTGCAGCGGATCCAAGAGGTACTAAGTCATAGTTATAGGAACTGCTCATGCGGCCAGTGATTTGATTGATATCTTGTCTACGGCTAATGGCTATTGAAATGGATGAAGTCTCTTCTTCATGTTTCAGCGTATTAATACGGATGCTTTCATCCAAATTAGGTATTTTCCATGCGCCTTTATTTTTGTAGGCGTAATAGGTAACCCCTGAGACCGGACCGTAAACCACACCCATCACAGGTTGGTGGTTTTCAATCAGAGCAATAATCGTGGCAAAATCACCGCTGCGTGCAATGAACTCTTGTGTACCATCGAGTGGGTCGACAAGCCAATACCTATCCCATTGGCCGCGCTCATCTAAACTGATATCCGCTGCCTCTTCAGAAAGGATCGGGATATCCGGAGTCAACTCAGAAAGTTGTTTCATTATCAGCTTATGTGCTGCGATATCGGCGCTGGTAACAGGAGTGTGATCGCTTTTTGTGTAGGCTTGGTATTGTTTATTTTCGTAAATATCGAGAATCAACTGGCCAGCAGAGCGGGCGATCTCGATGATCGAAGGCAAAAGGTGAGATAAATCTGAAGTGGCAGGCATATGGACTCCTAACGCCTAAATTTTATAATAATTTTAGATGCTTTAGTGTAAGCATTAATGCGGTGATGGAGCGAGACTCACAGAAGTCGAGATGAGACAATAGCTCTTCTGCTTGTGATAAGGGCCAGCGCACAACTTCAAGCGGCTCAGGTTCATCACCTTCTAATGTCTCTGAGTATAGATCTTGCGCTAGAAAAAGGGTCATTTTGCTAGAAAAATATGATGGTGCGACGACGACTTGTTTTAGTTGGGTCAGGGAGTTGGAGCCAAATCCAATTTCTTCTTTTAGCTCTCGGTTTGCCGCTTGCTCAGCGCTCTCTCCGGGATCGACCAACCCTTTGGGAAAGCCAAGTTCATAATCTTCAGTGCCTGCGGCATACTCACGAATCAGTAGGATTTCACCTTTCTCGGTAATTGGAACCATCATGACGCCGTTGCGATTAGACGGCTTTAAACGCTCGTAGGTTCTTTCTACACCATTGCTAAAGCGAAGATCGAGTGACTCAATCGTAAATAGCCTGGATTGAGCGACTGAGTTTTTGGCTAATATGACGGGCGGCTTTCTTTTGCTCACTGCACATTCTCCTGAGCATCATGCTACTAATACTTTTCTTAACTATATGAGAAAACAGGGGCGCTTGGGAAGTGATAGATGATTTTGAAGAGAGATAACGAGAAAATAAATAGCTAGAGCGTTGGCTCTAGCTATTCGAGTATACATTGACTGCGAGCTCTGTATTAGTAGTAAGAGTGTTCACCAGGGTTATGTTCGGTTGCATCACGAACAGCAGTTAACTCGCCAACAAATTGCTCAAGTAGCTGTTTCTCGATACCTTCTTTTAAAGTTACATCCACCATTGAACAGCCATTGCAACCACCACCAAACGCAACAACAGCAACGCCATCTTCAGTCACTTCAACCACGTTTACATGACCGCCATGGCCTGCTAACTGAGGGTTTACTTGAGTTTGAATCACATACTCAACTCGCTCGATTAGCGGAGCATCATCAGCGACTTTACGCATTTTTGCGTTAGGTGCTTTTAGCGTAAGTTGAGAGCCCATTTTGTCAGAGACATAGTCGATTTCAGCATCTTCTAAGAATGGTAGACTCAGCTCGTCAATGTACGCCGAGAAGCCTGAAAACTTAAGCTCAGTATCTGATGCTTCAACAGCTTCAACTGGGCAATAAGAAACGCCACACTCAGCGTTTTGCGTACCAGGGTTAACTACGAATACGCGAATATTGGTGCCTTCTGGCTGTTGTTCTAGCAGGTTCACAAAGTGGCTTTGAGCTGCTTCAGTAATGGTGATGGAATCGGACACAATTAATACCTGACTAATTTTGTAAGTTATTAGTCACTATTCTACTCTTGTCTATCCAGAGATCTAGTTTTTTAGTTTATTTAGCTATTCAATTTCAATCGTCGCTGATGGAAGTGCGGCAAATACAGTATACATCTACGCTTTTTGCTCCTCGCATCAATAGCAACTTTACCAGCTGATTGATGGTCTCCCCGGTCGTCACCACATCATCAACAATCGCAATATGCCTTCCTTGTACGGATTTGTGAATTTGAAAAGCGTTGTGCACGTTTGTACGCCGCTGCTGCTGGCTTAGCCCTTGTTGTTGCTTGGTCGCCTTTAAGCGGGTGAAAAGCCCATACTCGATTGGCACATGCAGAAGCTTGGCCAGTTCATCGGCTAAAAGTTCACTTTGATTAAAACCTCGAGTCAGCTGACGACGCCAATGCAGAGGGACAAAAGTGATACTGTCTGGTGTGTTAGAAACCTTCGTTGCGAGCAACTGAGCAAGGCTTTTCGCCTGCCAAAACTGTTTGCCGTGTTTGAGCTTATGGATGTATGTAGATAGTGGAGGGCAGTATTGTCCGACACAATATAGTTGACTCCATAGTGGTGGAGAAGACAAACAATGCCCACATTGGTTTGTGGAAGTGACAACAGGTAACCCACAGCGCTTACATTGATGCAGCTCTTGCATCAAGTCTTGGCAAAAATGGCACCAGCAGGTTTGATTGAGAGATTGTATTGGTAATCGACATAAGTCGCATTGCCCGTGAAACGTATGATGAATGCATTTTCGCAGCCATTGAGATAACATGTCGCAACTTTCGGCAAAATATGGTTTTGCCATATTGATGTAGTTTAAGGCTGTTAGAGGACGGAATTAGTGGTAGAGAATGTGAACTTACTATCAAGCTTGTACTGGCAAACAATCGGTGAAGGTAAAGATATTGTTTTGCTTCACGGTTGGGGAATGAACGGAGCAGTGTGGCAGCAAGCGGCTGAGAAGCTTAGCGAGTCCTTTAAAGTTCATATTGTTGATCTACCGGGCTATGGTCACAGCCATGCAGTGAAAGCAGACGATCTTGATGTAATTAGCGAATTGCTGCTCAAGCAAGCTCCTGAACAGGCTATTTGGGTTGGTTGGTCATTGGGTGGTTTGATTGCTTCCCACATCGCGATTCATCATCCAGATCGAGTTGAAAAGCTTATCACTGTCTCTAGCTCTCCAAAATTTGCTGCAGAAAAACCTTGGCGTGGCATTCAACCAGCTGTACTGAAGAACTTTACTCAACAGCTAATGGAAGACTTTAAACTAACTGTCGAGCGTTTTATGGCGCTGCAAGCGATGGGAAGTCCAACAGCGAAAAGCGACTTGAAACAGCTGAAGAAATCAGTACTCACAAGGCCGGAGCCAAATACTGATGCGCTCTTGTATGGACTCAGTTTACTGGCCGATGTAGACCAAAGGCAGCAGCTGCAAAACCTAACGTTACCGATACTAAGGCTTTATGGGCGTTTAGACGGTTTAGTGCCAATTAAAGTCGCTCATGATTTACAAAATTTGTTACCCACTTCTTCGCAATTTGTCTTCTCGCAATCGTCGCACGCCCCATTTATGACCGAACTGGATGCGTTTTGTGATCAGGTTACTGAGTTTAGCCTTTAGGCATAAGTGCGCACAAAATCTAAACAATTTCTAAACCTTTTCTATAAATAGCCGATAAGGGGTTTAACCTAGTGGTGATTTAGCGCAAATGCACTATTGGGTAGCGGGCGATACTGAGGAGGTTTCAGTTATGATCGTGTCACCAGCGAATGTTGGTGTGCCGCTTATCGCCCCATCAGTAAATGTGCAGACGGAACAGGTCGCGCGTGACAATAAGTCACGTGAACCAATAGTGCCAACGGTTGAATTGGTCAAAACCAATGCTGAAAGAAAAGTTAAAGGTGACGACAAACAGCGGAATCGACCATCATGGGATCCTTCAGAACATCCGAGCTATGAGATGGAGAACCCTCCTGATGACGAGCCTTCTGCTGAAGAGGAAGAGAATCGAGAGCATCTCGAAAAACTGTTCAGCTTACTGTCGCTAGAGACATACAGCCAGCATCAAGGGAAAGGCTATACAATGCGTTTTAGGCTTCCTAAGCGTGTTATTGATGCAGCGATAACAGAAGGGCGAATGGCGTGTCGGCGCACTGTGATCAAGTATCACTACGGGCAAGCGGTTCTACCTAACACACCTTCTGACGTGATAGCGGTTTTATAGCGATGTGCCAGATGTTAAAACCGTCCAAAACAAATACCCACTTACCAATTTGGTAAGTGGGTATTTTATCGTTAGCAATGACGTAAAGTTTCTCGGTTACTTTTTCGCTTTCGCAAAGGCTTGAGCGAATGCACCACCCATTGCACTATTTTGTGGGGCTTGCTGTTTTCTCTGCTGGTTGCGCGGAGAACGGTTATCGGGCTTGCGTGATGCTGATGCTTGGCCAACTTCGTCATCAAGACGCATCGATAAGCCGATTCGTTTTCTTTTCACGTCTATTTCCATTACCTTCACTTTAACGATATCGCCCGCTTTGACGACTTCGCGTGGGTCGGCAACATACTTATTCGTGAGAGCTGAAATATGCACCAACCCATCTTGGTGAACGCCGATATCAACGAATGCACCGAAGTTTGCCACATTTGACACTACTCCTTCTAACACCATTCCTGGCTCAAGATCAGAAATCTCATTGACGCCATCCGCAAAGGTCGCGGTTTGAAACTCTGGGCGAGGGTCACGCCCCGGTTTATCGAGCTCTTTGATAATGTCTCGAACTGTTGGCAAGCCAAAGTTTTCATCAATGTAGTCTGACGCGTGCAGACGTTTTAGGAAATCACCGTTGCCAATTAGATCCTTAATATTCTTCTGGTTCTTTTCAGCAATGCTTTTGACCAGTGAATAGGCTTCTGGGTGAACAGCAGAACTGTCTAAAGGGTTTTTGGCATTTAGGATACGTAAAAAGCCTGCGCATTGTTCAAATGCTTTGGGCCCAAGGCGAGCAACCTTTTTCAGTGTTGAGCGAGACTCGAATCGACCGTTTTCATCGCGATAAGTCACAATGTTTTGAGCAATGGTGCTGCTAAGTCCAGCAACGCGTGCAAGAAGCGCAGGAGAGGCAGTATTTACGTCAACGCCTACCGCATTTACACAGTCTTCTACTACGGCATCTAACTGCTTAGATAGTAGGGATTGGCTAACGTCGTGCTGATATTGACCAACACCGATGGACTTAGGGTCGATTTTAACCAGCTCAGCAAGAGGGTCTTGCAGGCGCCTAGCAATGGATACTGCACCCCTTAAAGATACATCCATATTTGGAAACTCCTTCGCTGCAAGCTCAGAAGCCGAATACACAGAAGCACCCGCTTCACTGACCATAATTTTTTGTACGTTGAGTTTGCTGCGTTTAATGATATCCGCAACAAATGCATCGGTTTCACGTGAAGCCGTACCATTACCAATCGCTACCAGATCCACGTGGTGTTTTTTTATCAAAGCTTCGACAATCTGCGCTGACTTATCATATTGACTTTGTGGCGGATGAGGATAGATGGTTTCCGTTGCTAGTACCTTGCCTGTTGTGTCGACGATGGCAATTTTAGAACCAGTTCTAAGGCCCGGATCGAGACCAAGTGTTGCTCGTGGTCCTGCTGGCGCCGCCATAAGTAAGTCTTTCAAGTTGGTTGCAAAGACGTTGATGGCTTCAACCTCAGAACGCTCTTTAAGTGCGCTCATTAGTTCCGTCTCCATGTGCATGGAAAGCTTGATTCTCCATGCCCAGCTAACTACCTGTTTGCGCCAAGAGTCCGCTGGTGCGTTATTTAAATTGATACCGTAATGCTGGTATATAAGGCTCTCACAAAACGACTCTTTTACTGCAGCTTCCTGATCTGGGTCGGCATTCATCGATAGAGTAAGTACGCCTTCATTGCGACCGCGCAACATGGCTAAAGCGCGGTGAGAAGGCACTTTGCTTAACAGCTCGTCATGTTCAAAGTAGTCTTTGAATTTCTCGCCAGTGAATTGCTTTCCATCCACAACTCGAGAAGAAATCATGGCATTTTTATTTAGGTGCTGACGCAGTTTGGCAATCAACTCCGCGTTTTCAGCAATCCGCTCCATAACGATTGCACGAGCGCCATCTAAAGCTTGTTTGGTCTCTTGAATGCCTTTATCTGCATTGAAATACTTTTCCGCTTCTTGATCTGGGTTGGTTTGAGGCTGCTGCCAGAGGGTATCGGCCAGCGGCTCTAATCCCGCTTCGATTGCAATTTGCCCTTTAGTACGACGTTTCGGCTTGTATGGTAGGTAAAGGTCTTCTAAGCGCGTTTTTGTATCGGCCTCTTCTAGCTGCTTAGCCAGTTCATCAGTCAACTTACCTTGATCTTTGATTGATTTAATAATGGTTTCGCGACGGCCACTAAGCTCCCGCAAGTAGGATAAGCGGCTGTCTAGATTGCGTAATTGGGTGTCATCCAGCCCGCCAGTGACTTCTTTACGGTAGCGTGCGATGAACGGAACGGTATTTCCATCATCGATTAAGGTCACTGTTGCGCTTACTTGTTCGAGGCGAACTTGCAGTTCGTTGGCAATTAATTGACAGATTGCTTGGCTCATCCGGTGAATCTCTTTAGAAAAATATGTTTCAATGAAGTTGGGGCTCTACAACAATTTTGCAATTGTTTCTGGGATGAAATGTCATGGTTCGGGTGAAAATTACGACAACATTCCTCAATGGCTATGTTAATTTTGTTATAGGACGTTTTTATACCCATATATTGGGGCACACATCAATATGGATATGATAAATGAAAAAAATTGCGCTCGTTGCATTTGCCATTGCCATCAGTGTCGGCGTTAGTATGAGTTTTGCGCTGGACAGCTATTCGGTGAGAGAGCCCGCTTACACGCTAGACAAAAAGCTGGTGCTTGGTGAAGAAGAGAATGTTTATTTCTCTTCAGTTAAAGGGTTAGAAAAAGTCCCCTTCATTGCGAAAATTGATACAGGTGCTGATTCCACCTCGATTGATGCGCGAGATATTCATATTCGAACCATCAACCATAAGCTTGCCCACCTAAAAGACCAAGCTCTGTTAGCTGCGATCCTCAATCTATCGAAGCGTCACACCGCTGATTGGCTGGACAAGAAATCAAACGCGACTTTTGTTTCTTTTATGTTGGTCAACCCGTATACAGGTGAGAAAACCAAAGTAGAACGCCCATTGGTGAAGGTAAGCCAAATACGCAGCAGAAGTAGCGATGAGCCAATTTTACGCCCATTGGTGACTATGCCTCTTACCATTGCAGGTAAAACGTTTGATACTGTGGTTAACCTGACCAATCGCAGTCACTTCTCCGCTCAAGTGTTAATTGGCCGAACGTTATTAGCAGGTAAAGCTTGGGTGTTTGGTGGCTATAAGTATTTACAAGAGCAGCCGAACGCCATTATTGCTGGCCGAAAAGAAACGATTTCAATTGAAGGCATAGCGGTGAAGTCTGAGTTTTCTTTTAAATACAACTTTAGCCGATTGTATGCAGACGATATTAAGGTAGACAAGCAGCGACAATTAGCCACGTTTGAAGTAGAAGGGACAAACGATAAGAGCAAAACACTGACTTTGCCGATTGCACGCATGTTGAAAGTGAGTGGAAAAATGAAGCCTTTGGTTTACCTGCCAGTAAACTTAGACAAATCAACTAAGCAATATTGGCTGGCATACCTAGATGATTCGCCCAAAGGTGAAAGCTCTCTGCGCATTGGTAACAATACAATCAGCCGCTATCTGCTGATTGAGCCTGAGCAGAAGAACTTGTTTAAGAAAGACTTAATAACGTATCGTCAGTGGAAGCAAGCAAATGAAGCATTAGCGATCTCCCCATTTGAACAGCTTTCTGTTGAAGGTATACGCATTGCGACAACGGTCTCTTCTCGTATAGTCACACCGTTGCTAAGAGTTGACGAGATGTCTTATTTGGGCTCAGGGAAAAGTGAAAAGGTGACGTACACGCTCAAAAATGAGTCAGGAGAGAGAGTCACTAAGACCAAGCCTGTTCTGCGCTGGCTAACCATTGGCAAGCATCGACGTCCTGTAGTTACAGACAAATTGACGATTTTAGGTAGCACTCAATCGGTTGATTTTGCGTTGCAGACTTTGAGTAAAGACAAAGAGTATTCCTACTTAACAATAGGCCGAAAGTTCAATAACCACCCGGTATTGGTTAACCCAAGAGTTGATCAGCTTTTAACTGAACACCCATTGTTTAGGGCTGGTCATATAGAGAAAGTGCAGGTAGCTGGAATGACGTTCTCTGCCAAGCTTGATACGGGCGCAGATATCAGTTCTATCAGTGCCGAGAACATCCATTTGTTTAAGGAAAATGGCAAACAAATGGTGAGATTTCTTTATCAGGATAAACAAGACAATGGAAAAGTATTCACGCTTCCTGTTGTCGATATGGTGAAAATCAAAGCCAAGAAAGGCGAGAAAGCGAATCAGCGACCTGTAGTCGAAATGAAAGTGAAGCTCGGCAATCTTGAAGAAACGATTAGAGTGAACTTGCAAGATCGATCTCGGTTTGATTACAGCATGATATTAGGACAAAATTTTCTAAAGTATGGCGTCTTGGTTGGTAGCGACAAAAACTATCGACTGGGAAAGTAACATTGATTGAGGAAGTGAGTTGAAAACCAAGCTGATTACCCGTGAAGGATATAACAAACTTAAACAAGAGCACGATTATCTGTGGAATGAAAGACGCCCTGAGGTGACGAAAATAGTTACTTGGGCGGCAAGCCTTGGGGATAGATCAGAAAACGCCGACTACACCTTCAACAAAAGGTTATTGAGGCAAATTGATAGACGCGTACGTTTCTTGCGTAAGCTGCTGCCAGAAGTGACTATTGTTGATTACTCACCGCAGCAAGAAGGTAAAGTATTCTTTGGCGCTTGGGTTGAAATCGAAAATGAAGCTGGCGAAGTGAAGAAGTTTCGCATTGTCGGCCCTGAAGAGATTTACGGTGATGATGTCAAAGGCTATATATCCATCGATTCACCGATGGCGCGGGCTCTTTTGAAGAAACAAGTCGATGACGAGTTTGTGGTAAAAACCCCAGAGGGTGAGAAAGAGTGGTTTGTAAACTCGATTGAGTATGAGAAATCTTAATTAAACAAGGAGTAAACTATGCTCGAGTCGCAAAGAGAAGCTGAGGCTAAAACTCAAGCGCTGATTGCGTATATCCTTATGGCTATAGGTTTGTTCACTGGTCTGTTTTGGCTGATTGGCGCTATTTGGGCGATGGTGAAGAAATCTAGCGCGGAAGGCACTCTTTATTACCATCACTTCACCAATATGATTACGACTTTTTGGGTTTCTCTTCTGTTATCGATCCTGGGTAGTGTGACAGCATTTCTGATGATTGGTTACGTGATCCTATTTTTGACTTACATTTGGTCAATTTATCGAATAGTAAAAGGGCTCGCTACTGCTCTTTCTGGACGTGTTTATTCATAAGTTCCCCAGCTAACAAGGCTTCTCTTCATTCTTAATCCTAATGGGAAAGCGCTACTACTTTCAGGAGCGCGTTAATATTAGTGTTTTTAATCAACTTATACGATGTAGTGAATTGCAACTCACGGGCGTATCCGATAAAAAGAAATATACGTTAACAATTCTTTGTGTCACTGGCTGCCAAAAGGATGTTACATTTTTGGGGCTCGTTAAGTTGTCGAGTCTAATTGAAGTGGGTAGGGTCGAAAGATGCAAGAAAACTACAAAATTTTAGTGGTCGATGATGACGCACGCTTACGTTCACTATTGGAACGCTATTTAACTGAACAAGGCTTCCAAGTCCGTGGCGTAGCAAACAGTGAGCAAATGGATCGTTTACTGACACGTGAAAACTTTCATTTAATGGTGCTCGACTTAATGCTGCCTGGCGAAGATGGCTTATCTATTTGTCGCCGTCTACGCAATGCTAATAACATGTTGCCAATTTTGATGCTGACAGCAAAAGGTGATGAAGTCGATCGTATCGTTGGCCTTGAAGTAGGTGCAGATGATTACTTGCCTAAGCCATTCAACCCTAGAGAGTTACTTGCTCGCATCAAAGCGGTGTTACGTCGCCAAACGATAGAAGCGCCTGGAGCACCAAGCACTGAAGAGTCTATCGTCGAGTTTGGTGATTTTCGATTGAACCTTGGTACACGAGAAATGTTCCGCGGCGAGGAGTCGATGCCAATTACGTCAGGCGAGTTTGCTGTACTCAAAACATTAGTTACTAATGCTCGAGAGCCAATGTCGCGTGATAAGCTAATGAATATGGCGCGTGGCCGTGAGTATTCTGCGATGGAGCGTTCGATAGATGTTCAAATCTCTCGCTTACGCCGAATGCTAGAGGTTGACCCAAGTAAACCTCGATATATCCAAACTGTTTGGGGGCTCGGATACGTGTTCGTCCCTGATGGTAAAGAGGTATAAATAACCTTTTCTAAAGCACTGACAGCGTAGTCAGTGCTTTTTTCGTTTTAGTCACTTCAAATTCGGATCTTTCCAATGCGCATCCGCAGCTCTTTTACTCAATCTATTATTATCTTTTTTACGCTGTTAATCGCGAGCCAAGTCTACTCTTACTATGCGGTATTCAATTACGCCTTAATGCCTAGTTTGCAGCAGTTCAATAAGATCCTTGGTCATGAAATCAGCTTGATGCTAGATGAGTCAAACAACAGAGACTCATTGAAAATTGGTGATCCTGCTCGACACAGGGTGTTAGACCAGCTGGGTGTGACCATACATTCCCTCAAGAACCCATTGGTAGAAAAAGAGTACAACCAGTCGGTGCCAATTGAGCTTATGAGTGAAGATATGAGTCACGAGCTTGGCGTAAATACTGAAGTGCGCATGACGGTCGATAGCCACAGTTATGTACTTTGGATGAAAATAGACTCGATGCCTAACTCGTTGCTTCGCATACCTCTTACCGAATTGCGTGAAGGTGATTTTGCTCCTTTGTTCCGTAATAGCTTGTTTATGGCCATTCTTATCGTTGCAGGTGGCTGGTTGTTTGTTCGGCTACAAAACCGTCCGCTTATTGCTCTAGAGAAAGCGGCGAAAGAAGTTGGCCGAGGAGAAATTCCGCCACCGTTAGACGAGAAAGGTCCATCAGAAATACGTGCGGTGACACGGGCATTTAATCAAATGTCGAGAGGGATACAAGCATTGGAAGAAGACCGAGCCTTGCTAATGGCGGGTATCAGTCACGATTTGCGCACACCGCTCACCCGAATTCGATTAGCCACTGAAATGATGTCTCCAGAGGAAAGTTATTTGGCTGATGGAATTATCAGCGATACCGAAGAGTGCAACGAGATCATCAACCAATTTATGGATTACTTGAAACCGGTAAATAAGCAGTCATTTGAACCTGTTGACATCAATACCATTGCGCAAGATGTCGCCAATGCGGAAGGTTCAAAAGACGCAGATATTGATGTTGTCATTGGTGACAACACGCTTCCAGCTATCGGTAGTCCAATCGCACTTAAGCGCGCAGTGACCAACTTGGTAGTCAATGCGATTCGTTACGGGAATGGTTGGCTAAAAATAAGCACAGGGATGACCGCGGATAAAAAGCTAGTATGGGTTTGCGTTGAAGATAACGGCCCCGGAATTGAACAAGAACAAATTGCCAAGCTATTTGAACCATTTACTCGCGGCGATACTGCGCGTGGTAGCGAAGGAACAGGGCTTGGCCTAGCAATCGTGAAGCGAATTATTAGCCAGCATCACGGCTCGGTTGTGATTAACAACCGAAGTGAAGGTGGCTTACGTGCGCAAATAAGCTTTCCGACTAAGCAAGCGAAGTAGCTATGAACAAAGTCGATACTATTTTCGAGCAAAGAGATTTTTCGAAGCAAGATTTACAGGGTAGTTCATTTAGGCGTTGTCAGTTTATCAATTGCAGTTTTGACTATGCCGATTTGAGAGATGCGAAGTTTATTGACTGCCGTTTTATCGAGCCTACCGAGGTGATTGGCAGCAGTTTTCGTAGTGCTAACCTTAAAGATGCGAGTTTTACCGATTGTATGCTGGCGATGTGCCAGTTTAGTCGTGCTGACTGTTTTGGTATTGAGTTTCGTAAATGTGATCTAAAAGGAGCAGACTTTCAGTTAGCTAATTTTGCTAACTACATTACTGAGAAATCTTATTTTTGCTCAGCCTTTGTCACCGGGTGCAACCTTAGCTACTGCAACTTTGAAAATGCACAGTTGGAAAAATGTGATTTATTTGAGAACCGTTGGAGTGGGGCAAACTTATCGGGTGCTAGCTTAAACGGAGCTGACCTGTCTCGTGGTGAATTTAGCTCAGAACAATGGGGGACATTTAGCTTAGAGCATTGTGATTTAACCAATGTAGATCTAGAAGGTGTGGACGTTCGCAGGGTTTCTCTACATGGCGTCAAAATCTGTGATTGGCAACAAGCCCAATTGTTAGAGCCGTTTGGGCTCATCGTGATCTAGTTAGGCGTTGGAGTATTGGTCTCGGTTGCCAAGCCAACGCTCTATTATAGCTGTAGCGTTGGTCGGATATTGGCGATGAATGTGGTTAGCAATGCGCTGAACCTCGGCAACTAAGTGCTGATCGCGGATTAAATCGGCAATCTTAAACTCGGCCATGCCTGTTTGTTTGGTTCCGAGTAACTCACCCGGCCCTCGAATTTCTAGATCTCGCTGGGCAATGACAAAGCCATCATTGCTTTCTCGAAGTACGCCTAACCTTTTTTGAGCGGTCTTGGAAAGTGGCGAGTGGTACAACAGCACACAATGGCTGGCTACGCTACCTCGGCCTACTCGACCTCTTAACTGGTGCAATTGCGCCAAACCCAAGCGCTCCGGGTTTTCAATGATCATCAAACTGGCATTTGGCACATCGACACCCACTTCAATGACTGTTGTGGCAACCAACAAACTTAATTCGTTGCGTTTAAACGCATCCATTACTGCTTGTTTTTCTGTAGGCTTCATTCGGCCATGAACTAAGCCAATCTTAAGCTCTGGTAGTTTATTTGATAGCTCTTCTGCCGTGTCTGCTGCAGCTTGAGCTTCTAACACTTCAGATTCATCAATGAGTGTACACACCCAATAGGCTTGCTTGTTTTCATTTAGGCAGGCATTTTTGACGCGCTCTATGATATCACCACGTTTGGTGTCAGGAATCGCAACCGTTTGGATAGGTGAACGACCGGGTGGCAGTTCATCAATCACGGATGTTTCTAAGTCGGCATAAGCCGTCATTGCCAGCGTACGAGGAATTGGCGTTGCGGTCATGATCAATTGGTGCGGGTAATGGCCTTGCTTGGCTCCTTTTTCTCGAAGCTCTAAGCGCTGGTGAACACCAAAGCGGTGTTGCTCATCAATAATGACTAATGCCAAATTCGCAAAATGAACGTTTTCTTGAAACAATGCATGAGTGCCAACCACCATTTTAGCGGTGCCTAATGCTATAGCTTCAAGTTGACTATCTTTTTCTTTTTTCTTTTGTTTTCCTGCAACCCATGCCACTTGAATTTCTAATGGTTTTAACCAGTTTGCAAAGTTGATGGCATGCTGCTCTGCGAGGATTTCTGTCGGAGCCATGAGTGCGACTTGGTAACCTTGCTCAATTGCAGTGAGTGCAGCTAAGGCCGCTACCAATGTCTTTCCTGAACCCACGTCGCCTTGCACAAGGCGCATCATTGGGAAAGGTTTTGCTAGATCTGACTCTACCTCTTGTACAACACGAGCTTGGGCACTTGTTGGAGTAAACGGAAGCTGAGCAAGTAATTGGTTTTTTAGTACAGTTGAGGCTGGCAACTTCAGTGCAGAATCTTGTTGGCCTTTGCTGCGAACCGCTAACATTGATAGGTTTTGCGCGATCAGCTCTTCCAAAATAAGCCGAACTTGTGCCGGATGTTTGCCTTGCTCAAAGGCTTCTAGATCAATGCTTGGATCGGGGCGGTGAATGATACGTAGTGCGTCATTCATCGTTAGTTGATTTGGGTACAAGCCTTCAGGAAAAAGCTCTTGTACAGCCGATTTATCTAGCAACTCTAACGCTTGGTCGGTGAGACTTCTCAGCGTTAATTGGCGCAGCCCATCTGTGGTGGGATAAACTGAAGTTAAGCTTTGCTCTAATTGCAGCTTTTGCTTTGGCTGAAAGAATTTGTAGTCAGGATGGATGATTTCAAGGCCATTCATACCGCGCTTAATTTCTCCATAGGCGTGCACTTGCTTGTCGACGGAGAAGTTGTTCTTCATTGCAGCAGTGAAATTAAAAAAGCGCAGCGTGATTGTGCCATTACCATCGCTTATCTTTACCGTCAGCATTTTCTTACGACCAAAAATCGTATCCGCACTCATTACTTTGCCTTGTACTGAAGCCCAAAGGCCAGGATGTACTTTGGCTATCGGGTAGACGCGAGTTCTGTCTTCGTATCGAGCGGGTAGGTGAAACAGTAGATCTTGGACGTTGTGTAAACCAATTCGAGCCAACTTTTCTGCAACTTTAGCTCCAACTCCAGTTAGAGAAGATAGTGGAATGGCAGATAGTAGCTGACTCATAGTAAGGGCCTAAACGTAATACACAACAAATAGTTAATCACTAGACTGTGTATTTGTACAGGAAATTTGTGCTCACGCTGTTATTTGCTTTGCATTTTCTGCCACCACTCATCATCAGCGACGACTTGCCCCTGATCATCAAGCGGGGGATAAGGTAGCCCTTTGCATTTAGCGACCCTTGCAAGAACCGGGTGACCGCGCTCGAACAAAGTGCGATGGATAGTTTCCTCTGGTAACGCACTGACTTCTCTATCGTACATGCCCTTTTCTTGGCGTTGCCTCTGTGCTTCATAAAGAACAATCGCACTGGCTACAGAGACATTGAGTGACTGTACCATACCCATCATCGGGACAATAATATCTTGGTCAGCAAGCTCAATCGCGCTCTTCGAGGCACCAAACTTTTCACTGCCCAAAATAACTGCGGTAGGCTTGGTGTAATCGATTTCTCGAAAATCTACCGCTTTATCAGATAGGTTGGTTACTAACACTTGCATGCCTTGCGTTTTCAAAGAGCAAACTGCATCTTCGATGGTATCGTGAGTATCAACCTCAACCCAATTTCTAGCACCAGCCGAGGTGTGGCTTAGGGTGCGCATTTGCTCGGTTGGCCAAACAGCGTGAACTTTATGTAGGCCTGTTGCATCGGCAGTTCGGATCACAGCAGAAACATTGTTGGGCTTATGTACTTCTTCCAAGCACAAAGTTAAGTCTGGTTGACGGGCTTTAAGAACTTGTTGGATGCGTTGATATCTTTCTAAATTCATAGTGATGACAATAAAACAGGGCTACCGAGTGGTAGCCCATAGAGGTTAGTTTTTCCGGCGTCGTACGCGCAGAGCATGTGGCATAACACGTATCTTTTTCATGATTCCAGCTAAGTGTACGCGATCTTTTGTGGTGATGAGCACCGTGATTGTGTACAAACGGCCATCTTTCTCTTCTGTAGAAATGCCATGAATGTTTGAGCCAGTTTTAGCGATGACATTGGTAAGTTCGGCCAAAGCACCTTGGTGGTTCTGCATGTCGACTTTCAGTTCAGAGATGAACTCTTGGTCATAATCTTCCGACCACTCTACGGCCATATACTTGTCGGGCTCTTTTTGATAACCGCGAACATTCGGACAAGTTTCTCTGTGTACAACAAGGCCACGGCCCGGAGAAACGTGAGCGATGATATGATCGTCTGGAATTGGATGACAGCAGTTTGCAAAGGTGAGCAGTATGCCTTCCGCTCCGCGGATTGGCAGCTTTTTCTTTGGCTTGCCATCAGTAGTCGCGACATCAGCAAGCTCGTCACTATCACCTAATAGACGACGCGCGATGACAATGCTCATCAATTCACCTAAGCCAATGGATGCGAGCAAGTCTTCTTCTGTCTCTACCTTGAGATCGGCAAGCACACTTTGCACGTTTTCTTGGTCAATATCCGACAATGACAATTCACCAAGGGCATGATTGAGCAAGCGGCGGCCTAATGTTACCGACTCTTCACGTCGCATAGTCTTCAGCACTTGACGAATTTTAGTACGAGCACGAGAGGTGACGACATAGTTCAGCCAAGCAGCGTTAGGTCTCGCGCCTGGAGCGCTGATGATTTCGATAGTTTGGCCGTTCTTAAGCGCTTTACTCAGTGGGTAAGGATTTCTGTCTACCCTAGCACCCACACAAGTATTACCGACATCAGTGTGCACTGCATACGCGAAGTCTACGGCTGTTGCGCCAACAGGCAACTCAACAATACGGCCTTTTGGCGTAAAGACGTAAATCTCATCTGGGAACAAATCCGATTTGACGTGCTCGATAAATTCAAACGAGTTACCAGCGCTTTGCTGAAGTTCCAGCAGGCTTTGCATCCAACGCTGTGCTTTAACTTGCGCTGTTGTACCAGTGCTATCGCCATTGCCTTTGTATGACCAGTGAGCAGCAACCCCTTTGTCGGCCATCTGGTCCATATCTTCCGTTCTAATTTGAACTTCGACAGGAACCCCATGAGGGCCAACCATTGAGGTATGTAGCGATTGATAGCCGTTAGCCTTAGGAACCGCGATGTAGTCTTTCATACGACCCGGACGCGGCTTATACAAGCTATGCACTTGGCCAAGTACCCGATAGCAAGTGTCTGCATCTTCTACAACGACGCGAAAAGCATAGATATCCATAATGGTATGGAAGCGCTGCTCTTTGGTTTTCATTTTGTTGTAGATGGAGTAGAGGTTCTTTTCACGACCGACGACACGAGCTTTTAACCCCACGTCTTCCAAGCGACCTTCAATTTCGCTGTGGATACGTTGAATCATCTCTTTTCGATTGCCGCGAGCAGCGCGAACCACTTCTTTCAGCACTCGATAGCGATTTGGGTAAAGCGCTTCGAAACCTAGCTCTTCCAGTTCCACTTTGATGTTGTGGATACCCAAACGGTGAGCCAGTGGAGAATAGATTTCTAACGTTTCACGAGCAATACGACGTTTTTTATCAGGCCTTAACACGCCAAGCGTGCGCATGTTATGGGTACGGTCAGCTAGCTTAATTAGAATGACGCGAATATCTTGCACCATGGCAAGAACCATCTTACGGAAGTTCTCAGCTTGGGCTTCTTTGCGATCGCGGAATTTCAGCTTGTCGAGTTTTGATACGCCATCTACGAGTTCGGCAACAGTATTGCCAAATTTGATGCCCAATTCTTCTTTGGTGACGTCACAATCTTCGATGACATCGTGTAAGAGTGCAGCTTGAAGTGTTTCTATATCAAGGCGCATTTCTGCGAGGATACGAGCGACGGCGACAGGGTGGATGATATAAGGTTCGCCGCTGGTACGAGTTTGCCCTTCATGGGCGTCTCTTGCTACCACATAAGATTGACGCAGAGCCTCAATTTGAGGCTCTGCTAAGTATTCTTGGGCAACGTCTTTGAGACTATCAAATAGATACAAATTATATACCCGGGAGGTTATCGAACTTTAAATTAACGGTTGTGTACGATGCTACTTACCGCGGCTAGTTCAGCAGCTTCTTGCTCTTGCTGCTCCTGACGCTCACGAGCATCAAGGACTTCTTTTGTGATAAGACCTTCTTCGATTTCGCGTAGTGCGATAACAGTTGGCTTATCGTTCTCTTCAGGCACTAGGGAATCTTTACCGCCAGTTTGCATTTGACGTGCGCGGCGTGCCGCAATGAGAACAAGGTCGAAACGGTTGCCAATTTTTTCAACAGCGTCTTGTACAGTTACGCGTGCCATGAGAACTCCAAATAGTTAACTAAATTTTTGAATGACGAGAAAGTATACAGTCTTAGCAAGATATATTCTATACCCAAACAAGTTGAGTAAGCTGTTTATTCAGACAGCAACGCTTTAAGCATACCGTTATATTTAGCAGCTTGTTTATCTTGCTTCAATCTTTCTGCGCGAATTATTGCTTTAAAGTCCATTAAAGCGGCATCAAAATCATCGTTGACGATAACATAATCATATTCGTCATAGTGTGAGATTTCTGCTTTTGCTTCTGCCATGCGTTTTGCAATCACAGCATCGCTATCTTGTCCGCGAGCATTTAGCCTGCGCTCTAGCTCACCATTTGACGGCGGCAATATAAACACGCTGCGTGCCAATGGCATCTTTTCACGTATTTGACGAGCGCCTTGCCAATCGATATCTAAGAAAACATCGATACCTTTTTCTAGGTTTTCTTCAATCCAAACACGTGATGTGCCGTAGTAGTTACCAAACACTTCGGCATATTCTAGGAACTCATCTTTTTCGATCAGCTCTTCGAAGTGCTCTTTTTGTACAAAATGATAGTGAACACCATCTTGTTCGCCTGGACGCATGCCTCGAGTAGTGTGAGACACAGAAACTTTCATTGCGTAAGTCGGATTAGTTTCTAACATTGCGGCAATCAAACTAGATTTACCAGCTCCGCTAGGTGCCGAAACGATATAAAGAGTACCTTTGCCCATAGGTGTCATACCACGCTTGTTGGATTTTATGTTTCTGAGAACGATTGACTCAGTATTAAAGATAGCACTGACTCAAATTGGATTACCAAATCAGGCCAGAAAAATGGACGCGAAGCGTAGCATGTTTTGCGTGCATTCTACAAGTGAGGAGTGTGTTCTTCGAGTGGTGGTCATCTTGTCGGAAAGTTTCTAGGGAGCCTATACTCAAAATTAACGCTATTTATAGCTCAATGTTTCAACGGACTTAATACATGACTTCTCACGAGCATTTTCAACTGGTAGTAAATACTCACAATGCCATTGAGGGAAATTATGAGCCTACGATTGTTCTTATTTCTTTTCTTATCGCTGTGATTGCTGGCTTTTGTGCATTAAGTGTTAACCATTTTATTGTTTCCCAGAAAGCGGGTTCTACGATACATCTCAAAGTGATTGGTGGGGTGATTTTGGGCTTTGGCGTTTGGAGTATGCACTTTGCAGCAATGAGCGCTTTTACGTTGCCTGTAAAGGTGTACTACGATGTGCTTATTACCGTTATATCTGTACTTCCAGCGATATTAGCGTCCATCATTGTTTTGCATTATTTAAGTTTGCCCAATATTACCAAGAAGCAAGTGGTGGGTGTTGCTCTGGTGCTAACGCTTGGTATTTCACTGATGCATATGGTGGGTATGACGGCCATGTCGATGAAGGCCTCCATGGTGTACGACTTGCGTATCCTGACTATCTCGGTAGTAATATCTTGGCTGATGTCTGCAAGTATGTTGTTAGTCATTACTGGGCTAAGTGCGAAAAAGCTAAATGAGGTGCAAAGGACAATACTTGGCGCTTTTTTCTTTGGTTTTTCAGTAGCGAGTATGCACTACCTTGCAATGGCTGCAAGCTACTTCTTTTCTGATGACTTAGTGGTTGTATCCGGAGTTGCGAACAAAGTGATTGAGCGAGCTGTTGTTGGCAGCATTATCATTTTGATGCTTTTGCTTTTAGTTATTACCCACTACAAAAACAAGATTCGATTGTTGGAGTTGGATTCATTAAAAGAGTACAAACGGACCTTAGATATAATAAATAACATGAGGGATGGATTCGTTTTCTTTAATGATAGTGGCGAGATGTTGCTAATCAATAAACAATTTAATGACGAGTTCGGCCACCAAAAAGAGTTATTTAAGGACGGTAACTTTAGTATCTTTGACATGTATGAGGATATTATCTCAACGAAGTTTCGCTTTTCTGGAATGAAAGAAAAACAAGAAGTGCTAAGGAAAATACTTGATACCGAAGATGCTGAAGATTATATCCAAATTCAGTCTCATGATGACAAGTGGTGGATGCTAAGAAAGAATAAAACCAACATCAACGGAGTGATACATACATGGTCTGATATTACCCACGATATGAACCAGAAAAAAGATCTACTAGAGGCGCAAAAAATGTCTTCTTTGGCTGGGTTGGTAACTGGAGTTGCTCATGAAATTAATACCCCTATTGGAGTGAGCACTACGGCCGTGACATATCTAAAAGATCGAGTGAGTCAAATGACTTCAAGCATCCATTCTGGAGACATCTCTAAGGAAGACTTAATTGAGTTGATGTTGGATATGGAGCAGTCAGCAGAGTTGCTGCAAGTAAACCTGAAGAGGGCATCTGATCTAGTAAGTGGCTTTAAGCAGGTTTCTGTTATGGAAACCAAAGAGGAAGATGCTGGCTGTAAATTTAACCTTTATGAGAACTTGACCCAATCTCTTAACGCTCTCAAAGAGCAAATAGATGGTGCTCAATGTCAAATCAGTATTGACTGTGACAAAGGGCTCACCTTCTTTGGTACACCTAATAGCTTCTCCCAAATATACACAAACTTAGCTTTGAACTCTCTTAATCATGCTTTCAATGACTGGAGTGGCGATCGAACTATCAGCATATCCATAAAGAGAAAGGCTAGCCGTTTGTATATTAAGTATGAAGATTCAGGCTGCGGGATGGATAGCGAGATGAAAGAGCAAATATTTGAACCATTTGTAACCAGTAAACGCGGTCACCGAGAGCACCATGGCTTAGGAGCTCACGTGGTCTTCAATATTGTCGTTCAACTATTAAAAGGGAAAATATCATGCCACTCTGTGCTGGGGCATGGCGTAACGTTTGATATATCCATACCTTACGTAGAAAGTTGAGTTAGTGTTGGATAGATAACATGTTACTCAAACAGAACGGCCGAAATAAAAGCCCCATTTTATAGGGGCTTATAATGAAAGCTGATTCATGCCAAAACTGGCAGAAACATCATTCTATGTTCTGGATCTGAAAAAACAGTAAACAAATAAAATGCAATTAAAATAAAAGCTTACACTGATTTTTTGTCTTGGTTTTAGATTGTGTCATCACCTGTGTCATCAATTGGCAATATGCAGAGGTGAAAAAGCTGGTGGTCGCTGGTGGGTGTTTCTACATTCCTAACGCTAAATGGGCTAATAGAAGATTCCCAAATAGATTCCGGCGATAATAGCGAGAAAGGTTGAGATATAAGTTAAGCCTACTGCATGCTCTTCGACGTACTCAATTAGCCTATACATACCCTTTCCTTTTGATGAAGAAGTAAAGTTGAGGAGCTACCAGCGTACGGGGCGATTTCTCACAGGGTGAGTCCGAATCCCGGTTTCGGTCTAAGTTGCTCCTCAGACTACTAGGTATACAACTAAGTTCTTATTTGGTCAATCGCTAAATAGTTAAAAGAATATCTAGCAGTAGAGTGTAATTCTGCTTTGTGAATAAGTTCGAAAACCTTGCCTCTACTGTCTACTGGTTCTTATGGTGCGATAGGCCAGATAACCGAAAATCGAAATAAACACTTTTCGCCTGTGTCGCTCAGGTTCTCGTTACAACCCTAACTCTTGCGTGAGATTGCTCATCAATTTGAATGTTAGCTCGATATCGAATTAGTCTAACTAGTTCTTCATAGTTTTCTGTCTGATAGTGAACTGTGAAGAGTTTCCTTCTGTTTTTATCCAGTAGGTAAAAGCACTTCTGAAATGACGGAGCGTGCCGTGAGCTGCATATTTCGTCCCAGTATACGAGATTGCCCTCTTTGGTTAGGTGGCTACCCCAAATTCCATCATCATCAATTGTAACGTTGCAAGTGGGTAGCTTTTTAAGAGATCTATAAATGACAGCGGCCATACCAATCATCATTAAACCAACGGTCAATCCAATACGAACATTCTGTTGATGCTCTTGAAGTGAGCTTGATGGGATGAAAACCTGTGTAAAACCAAGTACAGAAAAGAGAGAAAAAACGACAATGCTAAAGATTAAAACTCCCTTTGAGCCCTTGCTTATTGAGAAATTCATAGGTTGGTGATGCTGCATAGTTAAATCAAAGCCAATTGTAAAAAACTCAGCGTATAGTAAATGGCAACAATTGTCGGGGTAAAGGCTTTCTAAGTTATGGAGCTGCCTTTGAAAGTGGTGTATGAGCTCTACATGTCAAACAGTAAGCTTATGTTCATTATTGATACAAATCTGTTTAGTAACTTTTTAATAACTTGAATCGAGTCAATCTCGAAAGTTTGACTTACTACGGTGCCTATCTGTATCTTCAACAAAGGTGACGGATGTTATTATTCTGGCTGTGCAAACTGCTTGGCAGTATGTCATTCTCGACTTTCATCACCGACTGGAAGTTTAGCTCTGTACGGCAGGATTCGGGCTTTTTGCACAAGATTCCGCCCTGAGCACAAGCTGAGCTTTCAGTCACCTCACTCCCTACAAAACCCAACCTAAATTATTGCTCATTGAAGTGCTCTACCAATCATTACTGCTATGTAATAGGTCAGCGCAGAACTAAGCAGTACATACTAGCCAAGATCACAGTAATGAAGTGTGTTCATTATTAAATTTTTGGACAAAACTTTGTTAGATAGCCAGCCCTATTCAGGCTAGTTGATATTAGGAAAAGTATTGGTAACTTCTTCACAAAGTACCTTTAAGGTAAAAAAGACCGCCACTGTGGGCGGTCATTTAACAATAAAGTTATATCCCTTAAAAGCATCATTAAAGAGGTCAAAGAAGTGGTATCTACTTCATATGGTCAGAATTAACGAAATTATATATTCGTAAAATACCTAAGTTTAATAATGCACATCTGAATTAGCCATCACATGAACTAGCTAATTTGTTGGACAAAACTTCGTTAGAGTCGTTAACCTATTTGATGGTAATACTCATTAGATATTATGGGAGAAGTGAAGGCGCCCAACTGATTGCCCGACTCCCCTAAACTACTTTAGTGATTATAATTCGTTTTTTTTATAATATCTGCCACTACATCTAAAACGCGATCAAATGAACAGCGGTAACTTGCTTTATCATAAGAGCCTGTCTCTCCAACAAAAATTGATATTTTCGAGTTATCTAACATGTCAAAGTCATTGTAGTCGTTACCTATTGCCAAAGTGTTCTCGAATTCGACGCCGAGTTTATCAAGGGCTTCTGCCTTGTTCGTTTTGATGGGTGTTAAGTCAAAAAAATTGTCATGAGTATGGGAATGAAGACTACATTTCAAATTATTAGACAAAATAAACTTTTCTATATCTTTTTTTACTTGTGAGCAGAGAATTAAGAGCTTAGTAACGCCATGCCTAATGATGTCTTCCTCAGATACTCTAAAATCTGATAGTGATTCAATATAACTCTGGAAATCATGTTTCTTTTGTGAGAATGAATATTTCCATTCACTATCAATAACATAGGGAGTGGACTTGGTTTTTAAAAGGGCTAGTATAGGCCCTATTTCTTCATAGGGAAATTGATTTGAAAAAATCATATCGCCATTTTTCCATGCTTGCCCACCATTACAACCGATAAATGTAGCACCTCTTAATTCTTCAGGTATCAACGGTAACATATCTCTAATCGGTCTGGCTGAAGCAAAAAACAAATTACAACCCGATGTAAGCCTCACTATATCTTTAGCCTTTTGACTACCTAACGGTTTGCCGTGTTCAATTATGGTTCCGTCCAAGTCGAAAACAATATTTAGATTCCCATTACCCATGCTAGTTACCTTAATAAATTAAAAATATGTACGAGAGTTAAAATGTAAAAATTTGGTTATTCATTTTGTTACCTCGTCCTTAACTTTAACGACTACCCATGGTATTTTTGGCGGTTTGAGCTCACCTTGGAGAGGTTTTAGTCCAAATGGCGAATATCAAGTTAACTCGCTTTTCACCGAACCGTTCGATACGAGTTCATCATTTAAAAAATAGTTTTCCAATGTTTGAGTTCCATGCTCATGACAGTTATGAATTAATAATGTTAACTAATTGTAATGGTATGCGTTATATCGGTGATTCAGTATCTAGAACAAAGGAAAATGAGCTAATTCTCATTCCACCATATGTGCGGCATACTTGGGATTGTGAAAGTAAGGCTCAAGATATCGTAGTAGTGTTATTTGGAAATGAGCTGCTCGACACTGCCATCCCTGAGTTTCAACCTGTTATACATTGGCTGAAGGCTATTAATCAGGTAGTTACTTTAACACTCGATACAAAATGTAAAGAATCTCTATACAAAACACCGATGTTAGAGATGAAGCAGTCAAATTCAGTCGAACAAGTAACCAAAGTAGTTAGTATTCTTGATTCCCTACGCACCAGTTGTGATAAAAATGAGCCGCATATAACAGCCATTCAACAAGCCTGGCTACCTAGACTTATAGAGTATATAAGTGCTGATGAAATTCGTTCTTTTACTGATTGTGCCTCGAAATTTAATATGAGTGAGTCATCTTTGAAAAGGTTGTTAAAGAAAGAATTAGATACTAACTTTACCGAGTTATATCGGTATATCAGGATTAAGAAAGCTCAGAGGTTATTGGCGAGAACATCCATTCCGATTTCGATTATCGCGGAGCAAAGTAATTTCAATTCCGTTCGCTCATTTAATGAAGCGTTTAAAGCATATAGCTCAGTAACACCTAAGCAGTTTAGAATTGAGCATCAATGGCGTTTAAACGGGTAGCTGCCTACTTTCTGTTTATCGCATACACTTTCTGTTTCGACCACTTCTATAGATTTCGTGAAATGGAAACGGACCAATTCTCTACATTAGTAAATATAAGGAGAATTGATATATTAACATGCCGTTTGAGTTAAGACTCTAACACGGAAAGGGGCAATATCGTGCTAGGTGCCTTATAAAATTTTTAGTCAAATCGATCCAGATTATTCACTTAAAGTTCTATCGACTCTCCTTCAGGTTGAAACATGACGGGGAGGAGACGAATTTCTACAAGCTACTTATCGCTCTTAAGCTCATTCTTTCTTCGAAACCAAAACACGTAAGTCATTACCATCAGGAAAATATACGAATAAATAATGGTAAATAAACCGCCAGGCTCAATGCTGGGAGCTAGCTTTCCATCAGGATATTCGGTAAGAGTTAAAGTTGAAGAGGTTAATGGTTCGAACGTAATTGGCACGTAAGACTCAGTGGTTTCAGTCTTACTATCATCTCCATAATTATTTGGGATAGTTGTCGTGGAGTGAGAGCTGGTAAAAAATGCTATGTCGTGCGGATATTTGTTGATCTCAGCTTGAATCGGAGGCCATGGAAAAAAGGCATGATATATAGGCGCGACTATCGCTATAACCCACGCGAAAGGAATGGCGATTTTGATTAGCTTCGGATATTTTTTGAACATCAGTTATCTTACTAGATCAGTTTTAATCTTATGGTGAGGGAATTCTAAGAACTATGAACTTCCAGTTGATAGTGGTCGCATTGTCCCACATAGCATGCCGATGTCCAGTATTCCCCTTCATCTAAGTAGGCTTCTCCAATGGTTTTAGACACCAACTTATGTAGGTAGTATTTACCAATACGATTCGAATTACTTCAGACACTTTTTACAATAGACAGTGAAGTAGTCAGATAAATTTTATATAGGTGAATTTACTTGAGATAAATTTATCAAATTCAAAAGCTAAGAAGGTTAGGGGCAAAAGTGTTTTAGCTTTCATGGCTCAGTTGAAGAACCCAATCCAAGTGCGAACTAACCAATATATTCAACCACCAGCCAAGCAAGCACTTATCCAGCAAATAGTATCGAGTATGCGCACTTAAGGTTCCCCTTTCTGTGCAGTTTGATAGTCACTTAACGGGCTTTTGCGCAGATCACTCCTGTGCCTTTTGTTGTTGTATCGGCTGAGATTTTGGCCTTCTTGGTATTCAGTGCTTGCTCAAAGTTGAAATGTTTTGTTAAACAGTGCGATCGAAAGGCGATCGAATGCAGCTAGCTCTGTTTGTAGCGCAGTTGACTGACGCCAAAGCGCTTAATTCCAGCCTGAATTTGGTCTTTAGATTGATGTTTAGCAGCATAGCTTAACCTCATTCTGGCACTACGAAGCAAGGCATCTTTTCCTGAACGGTAAAGTAGGAACACTCTATTCTTGGGTTTGTACACAAAGCCTCCTTCGCTAACCTGCTTCCATACTTCTTCACTAAAACCATCGACCGTATAGCTCTTGTTGCACTTATGTCCGTTTAGAATAAATGCAATGTGATAGTGCTGCTGAGTATCAGGTGTGCTTTGTTCTCTAGCCCATATATATGCCATGTATTTTGTAGCGAAGTGCTTTTTCAATTTCCTAGTCATTATTTTGAAGTACTTAGAGAGTGCTGCATTATCATTGCTGTACTGCGACTGGTGAAGTTGAGTGAGTACAATGGTGACTTTAGAGTAGTAGCTGAACAGTTTATCTATTTGTTCAAAGGTAGCCTTAAGGATTTTTGTGCAAACACCTTTCTCAGAATATAGGATGGGTTGCTCTTCGCCTTTGTAATGGTAGTAGGCTACATTTCGACGTGTTGGATGCAAAGTGACAGAGCTTGTAAACATTATTTATATCCTGCGAAAAAATGAACCAGAACTCATGCCAAACCACCATGAGTTCTGGCCGCATTAAGGTTCTGGTGTGGTGTCAGTTAGTGAGTTTGCATTGCAATAGTGAACAAATGTGGTCACGGCAAAGTAAAAAGAAAGGGAGCTAAGCTCCCTTTGAATTGGTAATGTTTTGAAACCAGTCATCGAGTGTGGCGCGCAGCCAACCCCGAGTATAGCCTTGTGGTGTCCTTAACGGTGTAGGTAGCTGGTGGCGCTTAATCATTCGATAAATAGTCGCCTCGCTAACACCTAGGGCTTTCGCCAGTTGAGTTTTTGTTACGATCTTGACTCTTTGTCGAGTCATCTCCCTGCAAAAATCAAAGTGTTTCATAACCGCTACGCTCTTTCTTGCTGTTCGATCCAATCTAGAAGCTCTGAAAGCTTCCATGCGACTGAGCGGTCTCCCAGCTTGAGCCGCTTAGGAAATAGGCCTTTCTGTTCTAGTTTCCATGCTTGAGAGCGAGAGATAGTGGTAATGCGTTCGCGATCTTTTTCTTTTACTAAACGTTCGTTACTGATTGGAATGTTCATAGTTTCCGTTGCTTTGAGTTGTGTAAGTCAATGTGGAAACTATAAATTCAGCTCGCAGCGGGTATAAGGTACAAATTATTAAATTAATTTGTACCTTGACAACATGAATTCTCCCACCAGCGAGTTTTGCAGTGATTTGTCAGCATGAATATTGACCATTATGTCCCGAATCCAATCTTCATTGAGCAACTTGCATGAGTAGAAGCGGAGGTTCCATTGTCTTACCTCTTCCGGCAACACCTCGCTGCTAACATGGCGTGAAAGTGGATGGTGACTCAAAGCTGTAGCAATATGGCCGAATTTCTTAGGATGTTCGTTTAGTTTCCCTTCAACAATGTTGTACAAACAGATATCTAAATACGATAGTGCCTTGTATTTTATGATGCTTTTTAGTGCGCTACGGCAAGGGTTAGAGCGAGGTTCTGCTGGTTCAGGAATATCGAGCCTCTGCCTAGCTTGTTTAATCAAATGGGATAGGTCACGAAGAATGGCATCATCGGTTGCCGAGCTCAATGGAAGATACGCTACGAGGCCCCGTTCATCATTGGGTAAACGAACGATGTAGTCTTTCTGTATAGGTGTATGCTCTTGTGAGTTCGAGCTTGCTAAGCCTACCATTCCTGCTTTAGTGATGAGTTCAGCATATTCACTTTTCATTGAGTTGGCTGATGCAGGGCGGCTGTGATTAACATTGCTTAGGTCGATATCGTTGTGACTGAGTGAGTGCCAACGAATATCGTTTTCTATGTGTCCACTGTTGCGAAGAGCATGATCAAGTAAGTCTAGTCGGATATCAATTTGCTCAAGTAGTTTAGCAACTGTCCAGCTTTCGACCTGCGAGTAGTCATTGTGTATATACCAGTCAGTAAGTCTTTCTAATGCAATACAAGTAGTATTCAAGATTGGCCTTCTTGTTGTTCTATGGAAGTAGGGGTTCAACTAAGTCAGACAGTTTTTGCAATGCCGATTTTCTGTCTTCGTAATAATTGTGGCGGTCATAGATACCTATTAAACCTTGAATCTTATGGTTGAGGCATCTTTCCGCAATCTGTTCGTTGATACCGATCTCTGCTAGTAAACTTCGGCAGGTTCTTCGTAAATCGTGCACAGTAAAAGGCTCGATATCAGGTAAAAAATTAGGGTAGGGCTTTTTCTTACTGTCTACCTTCATTCCAAATATCTTTGCGAGCGCATGGTTGAGTGTATCGTCTGAAATATATCCTCTTCGCTTGCTTGCCCTTCTTGCTGGAAATACGTAAGCAGAGCCAGCCGAGCGTACGCATAACTCTTCGAGCCAGCTAATGACTAACTTGGTTAGTGGAATGACGATCGTTTCAGTCGGTGCGTCTTTTCGCTTTTTGTTGGTGATGCAGTGCCAGGTTTGGTTTTCTAAATCGAATTGCTCCCATTTTGCGGAGATCAGTTCGCCTTTTCGGCAGCCCAAACAGAGGAGTAAGCAGCAAGCAAGATAATTATCTCGTGTGAAAATATGACTCTGCTGATTGAGAATAGTAAAAGCATAGTGAATTTCGTGCTTTTGTAAGGCCCGGCTTCTGCTGTGCTCAGTGCCACCAGCGTCTTTTGGGGTGAAGGCTTGAGCTGGGTTGTAGCTTGTCAGGTTGAGCTTTATAGCGTGATTAAACATTTGCTTGGCATATTGCAGAGTTTTGTTTGCAGCACTTTGCCTTCCTGAAGATACAACAGTGTCAATAATGAGCCGTATATGCTGAGGTGTTACTTCAGATACGGCCATAACGCCAATATGCCTTTTCATCTCTTTACGATAGTAACGAGCAGGTATATCAGGGTGTTTAAAGTTCTTGATGAGATAGCTTTGATACCAGTCTTCGAAAAGCTGATTTACGGTTCTAATCGACTTTAGTTCAGCGGCTTTGCGTTTCGACTTTGGGTCGATGTTAAGTTTGACCTCTTCTCTGATTTGGAGAGCTGCCATTTTTGCTTCGCTAATCGACATGCTTGGATAAGCATTGGGTAGTGCAATTTGGCTTCGCTTTCCTCCAATCGAGTATTTTACAACCCAAGATGGTTTACCGCGGGCAATGCGTAAATATAGGCCGTCATCAACACACTTCATGGTGTTATTTCCAGCACGTATCAAAGCATCAATTTGTTTGTTGTTCATCTTAAGCCCGAATCCTTTGCATCATAACGAGAGAAAATCTGTGTCATCATTTCGTTCGCTTTTTGATGACACAGCCATTTGTGTCATCACCTGTGTCATCACTTAGTATGATACAATGGGAAACGGAATAAAACAGAGAGAATCAAAAAAGCCCCATTTTATAGGGGCTTATAATGAAATCCGATTCATGCCAAAACTGGCAAAAACATCATTCTATGTTCTGGATCTGCTCACGCATTTGTTCAATCAAAACTTTTAGCTCAACACCTGATGCAGTCACGTCAGTGCTGATTGATTTCGAAGCCAAGGTGTTGGACTCGCGGTTAAACTCTTGCATCATGAAGTCTAGTCTTCGGCCAACAGCGCCACCTTTTTTCAAAATATTGGTGGTTTCTTTTACGTGCGAATCTAGGCGGTCGAGTTCTTCAGCCACATCTGATTTTTGCGCTAGGATGATGAGCTCTTGTTCTACTCTAGAGCTATCAAGTTCGATTTTTGCCTCTTCAAACTTGGTCAGTAGACGTTCACGTTGCCATTTGATGATTTCTGGCATTCTGGCGCGCACTTTCACCACTTCTTCGCTGATTGCGGTGAGCCTTTGTTCGATAAGCGACTTCATGTTATCGCCTTCACGGCCACGAGCTTCGATAAACTCACCCAAAGCCTCATCAAATGCAGCAAGTAGCTCTTGCTTAATTGCATCCATGTCTTGCTCTGGTGTTTCCATCACACCAGGCCATTGCATGACTTGAAATGGGTTGATACGGATTTCTTCACCGCCAGTAAGCTGCGTGACTTGATGAGCAGCATAGAGAACCTGCTTAGCCATAGTTTCATTGATAGTGAGCTCGCCTTGCGCCGCTGGGTTAGCTTCAAAACGGAGGTTGCACTCTACTTTTCCGCGAGCAAGGCGCTTTCGAAAACGGTCTCGAAGAACAGGTTCTAGGCTGCGCAGGTGCTCAGGCATTCTAAAGTAAGTTTCTAGATAACGCTGATTGACCGAACGAATTTCCCATACGGCTGAACCCCAGTCATTCTTGACTTCTTTGCGTGCGTAGGCCGTCATGCTGTAGATCATTGATTTGTCCTTGCTTACGGAATAAAGAAAATGATGGTCGCTATAGTAGCATATATCGTTCAGAAATTATCTTCCGTTTGCCGTACAGTGTCAGCCTATGAAGCTGAGTGGAATTCCTATATAATGCTGCACCAATTCTGTCGGTCACTTCTTAGCCATAAGGAAAAGTTTTATGCGTCCAAATGATCGCGCCGCGGACCAAGTTCGCCCTATTAAAATTACTCGTAATTACACTGCTTATGCTGAAGGTTCAGTTTTGGTTGAGTTTGGCAATACCAAAGTGTTATGTAATGCAACCGTGGAAGAAAATGTTCCACGTTGGCTTAAAGGCCAAGGTAAAGGCTGGGTGACAGCAGAATACGGCATGTTGCCACGCGCAACTCATTCGCGTACTCGCCGAGAAGCGGCTAGCGGTAAGCAAGGTGGTCGTACAATGGAAATCCAACGTCTGATTGCTCGTAGCTTACGTGCAGTGGTTGATTTGCCAGCTATGGGTGAAATCATGATTACGGTTGACTGTGACGTTATTCAGGCTGACGGTGGTACACGTACTGCATCAATTTCTGGTGCAAGTGTTGCAATGGCAGATGCTTTTGATTCATTGGTTGAAAGTGGCAAGCTGAAAAGCAACCCAATGAAAGGTCATGTTGCAGCAGTGTCTGTAGGTATTCTTGGTGAAGATATCCTATGTGACCTTGAGTACGTTGAAGATTCAGCGGCTGATACAGACATGAATGTTGTTATGACTGAAGATGGAAACATGATTGAAGTCCAAGGTACTGCTGAAGGAGCACCTTTCAGTCAAGAGCAACTTATGGCATTACTTGAGTCGGCGAAGGTAGGCATTGCCAATATTGTCGAAGCGCAAAAGTTATCGCGTTCAAATTAATTATTTAAATGGCTCCGATATTCGGGGCTATTTTTTTATATAAGTATAAATGAAGTAGTAGAGAGAGCACATGAAAGCATATCAACGTGAATTTATAGAGTTTGCACTTGAAAAAGAAGTCTTAAAGTTTGGTGAGTTTACTTTAAAGTCTGGCCGTAAAAGCCCATATTTCTTTAATGCTGGATTGTTTAATACTGGGCGAGATCTTGCACGCCTAGGGCGTTTTTATGCTGCGGCATTGGTAGAGTCGGGTATTAAATATGATGTGCTATTTGGCCCAGCCTATAAAGGCATTCCAATCGCAACAACAACATCGGTTGCATTGGCAGATCAGCACAATGTCGATACACCATATTGCTTTAACCGCAAAGAAGCAAAAGATCATGGTGAAGGCGGCAACTTAGTTGGTAGTGCACTTGAAGGTCGCATCATGCTCGTTGATGACGTGATTACTGCAGGAACGGCTATCCGTGAATCGATGGAGATTATCAAGGCATGTAATGCCGGTTTGGCTGGTGTACTTGTAGCGATTGATCGCCAAGAGAAAGGCAAAGGTGAGTTATCTGCGATTCAAGAAGTAGAACGTGATTTTAGCTGCCCAGTCGTATCAATTGTCAGCTTAGGTGATTTGATCACTTACCTTGAAGAGAAAGGTGACAATGCTCAGCAGCTTGAGGCTGTTAAAGCATATCGTGAAGAATATGGCGTTTAAGTAACGACTCGTGATTAAAGAAATGCCCTGTAATTTTAGCTACAGGGCATTTTTATATGCGAGATATTATTCTTCAAGCTCAATGTCGGTGCGATCCCCTCGATGGGAGTTATCGTAGATCTCTTTACCGTCACGTCTTGTCTTGAGCAGTGCTAAGTTCCACATGTAGTTTTCTGGATGTGGGGTAACTAAACGTTCAATGGCATCATTCATTGCTCTTGCATCTTGCTCTTCATCCCCAGTAGGGAAGTTTTCCAAAGCTGGTAGAATATGAACTTCATATTTACTGGTCTTGTCATTGTATGTAGGCAAAACCGGGACTACTTTCGCTTTTGATAGCCTGGCCATTTTGCCAAAGCCTTTCAGCGTAGCTTTTTCAGTTCCGAAGAACGGAACGAATACGGAATTCTGTGCGCCAAAATCTTCATCTGGTAACCAGTAACCAATGTAACCATCTTTGATAGAGCGAACAAAGGGCTTAACGCCTGCTTCACGTGCAAAAATGCGTCCGCCATATTGCATGCGCTGGACTTGCATTAACCAGTCGCCGATAGGATCGCGCTGCGGCTTCATGATTGTTGTCACTTTGTAGCCTTTAGCTGCCAACATGACCGCTGGATAATCCACCGCCCATGCGTGAGGGGCTAAGATAATGACGTTTTCACCTGCATCGAGCAAAGGTAACAGGTTTTCTTCACCTATCATTACGCCACGGCTTTGATTATGTTTGGTTGAGCGCACTAAAAACTCAGAATAGCCCAGCATATACTGCGCGGCTTTAGCAAACGTCTTTTCTAATATCTCTTGGCGCTCTTGCTTTGATTTGTCAGGAAAGCAGTACCTTAAGTTTGTTCTAGCGCGGCGAACAACACGGCCATTCTTTTTCAAGACTAATCTTGAAAGCTTAGCAGCCATAGGATCACGAAGTTTTACTGGCATAAATGCGAGTAGAGCTGCAAACAAGATGCCTATCCATGTTCCCCAGTATTTCGGGTGAAGAAAGTTCCATTGAAATGTTGGGTTGTGTAAGTGCTTGTCAACACTGTTTTTATCGGTGCTCATTGGCAAATACCTATCTAAAAATTTGCCACTTACTAAAGGTAGCGCGAATTGGTTTTGGTTTCGTCTGGCAGTGATTTATATCGTTTATGTAACCACAGCCATTGCTCAGGTGCGCGAAGTATAATCTTTTCCACATATTTGTTCATGTATGCTGCAGCTGCTTCCGGATCTTTCTTCGGATAGTTTGGCTCAATATCTTCGTTCGCAATAATTTCATACTTGCCGTTGCTATTGCGAAATCCAGAGCCGGGCACAATTGCACTTTTGCTGGTGTATGCGAGGATGCTGGTACCAGTCGTTGTACATGTTTCTTCCACTGCAAAGAAAGGTACAAATACGGAGCGATGGTGGCCATAATCTTGATCGGGCAGATAGAAGAATAGCTCCCCTTTTTTTAATACACGAACCATTTTCTTCATATCGGTACGATAGATGAGTTTGTTGTTATTTCGTGTGCGACCTCGATATTGGATGAATTCGTAAGCTGGGTTACTGTGAGGTCGATATGCGCCATAACCTGCCATGCCTAACACTGCTAGCGCTCTTGCGGTAACCTCTAGATTTAGTGCATGTACACCGCAAAAAAGAATCCCTCGATTTTCCTTTTTTAGGCGCTTTAGTACCTCTGTGTCTTTGTCTACAAGGATACGCTTAAAGCGCCAAGTTGGCCAAAACCAAGTAATACCGGTTTCCATTAACGCCATGCCTGTATTTTTCAGGTTCTCGTCAACAAATGCTTCAATTTCCACATCTGTTTTGTTTGGAAACGCGAGCTCCAAGTTTCGGCGAGCAATTGATACCCTTTTTTTGCCAATTAGATTGCCTAGTTTACCGAGCGAGCGGCCTAACTTGAGTAGAATAAAGTATGGCAAAATGTTGACAATTAATGCCAGCAAACCGAAACCAAACCAAACACCCCAATATTTTGGGTGCAGCAAAGAGAGAGAAAACGCGGGCTTTCCCACGTAGTTATCATTCATAATTATTACAGTATTTGAGCGCTGAGAAGTGCCCAATATTCTTTAAAGTTTTCAGTTGGTTGATATTTGAAATCAGAGCGAACGAAGCGGTTCAAACTGCCTTCTACTTGCCCAAGCAGTTGCGCTGCTAGGATGGACTCATCGACAGGGAAAGACTTGCCTTCTCTGAGCTTGCGCTCTCTGAGTATTTGTCTGAGAGACGTTTCAATACGCTCATACAGTTGGTTAATTCTATCGCGTAATCGCTCATTTTCAAACATCAAGGCATGTCCGGATAGAATTCGAGTAAGCCCTGGGTTGCGTTCGGAAAACGCCAAAATAAGCTGCAATACTAGTTGGAGCCTATTTAGCGTGTCCTTTTCTTCATCTAAGATGAGATTAATGCGCGACATTAGTGACTCTTCGATAAATTCAATTAAGCCTTCAAACATGCGTGCTTTACTTGGAAAGTGGCGATAAAGTGCAGCCTCTGACACACCGACTTGCTTGGCAAGTTTAGCTGTTGTGATGCGTGATGCTCCCTCAGTGGATTCGAGCATCTCTGCTAATGCTTGTAGAATTTCTTCGCGACGATTCGATTTTCTAGTCCCGGCCATTAATCGTATCCTTATAACCCAAAGTGCGTACCGATAAAGTATAAAGCTACCTAGACCTTAAATGCAGTTTGTTAAGTTAGGTAGCTTGAGATTGTGAATGCTAGATGTTGATGCTGAGTCGTTACTCGCTCTTTGAGCTAGTTAACTTTTCATGGATATTTTGCATGATGGACTTGGCTAACTCTTTTTTTGAGTGTAGCGGCAAGCGCTGCTCACCACCATGCCAATAAAGTGTTAAGGCGTTGTCATTGCTATTGAAGCCTTGCCCTTCAATAGATACGTCGTTTGCACAAATCATATCTAGGTTTTTCTTTGTAAGCTTGCTCTTTGCGTATTTTTCTACATCTTGGGTTTCAGCTGCAAACCCAACGGTAAATGGGCGATTGGATTTTAGCGCAGCTACAGATCCAATGATGTCTGGGTTTTTGACCATTTCAATCGACATGTCATTTTTATCATCGGTCTTTTTGATTTTATTCTCTGCAATATTAGCTGGACGATAATCTGCAACAGCAGCGCAGCCGATGAATACATCATGCTTTTCTGCAAGGCTCATGACTTGCTCGTGCATTTCTTGAGCGCTGTCTATATTGATTCTATTTACGCTATTTGGTGTACCTAAACTGACAGGGCCACTGATGATAGTGACGTTTGCACCATATTGCGCGGCTGCTTCTGCAAGCGCATAACCCATTTTCCCTGAGCTATGGTTAGAAATATAGCGGACAGGGTCAATAGCTTCACGAGTCGGACCGGCAGTAATCAGTATCGATTTACCCGCTAAAAGTTTAGGCTGGAAATAAGCTTCACACTTTTCTACAAGCTGCATTGGCTCTAACATTCTGCCTGGGCCCACATCGCCACAAGCTTGCTCTCCTGCCGCTGGTCCCCAAATCTGCATGTTTCTGCGTGCGAGTGTAGCGATGTTTTCTTGTGTAGCAACATTAGAGTACATTTGCTGATTCATAGCTGGAGAAGCAGCAATCGGAGAGTCGGTCGCAAGCACTAGCGTGGTCAAGAGATCGTTGCCCATTCCTGCTGCCATGCGAGCGATAAGATCGGCAGTCGCTGGAGCAAGCAGAACGAGATCTGCCCATTTAGCAAGTTCGATATGACCCATCGAAGCTTCAGCTGCTGGGTCAAATATGCTATCTGATACAGGGTGTCCCGACACTGCTTGCATGGTGAGAGGAGTAATGAACTCCTTTGCTGCATTTGTCATTACGACGCGAACTTCTGCGCCGCGCTCAATTAAACGACGTGTTAATTCAGCACACTTATAAGCCGCGATACCACCGCTAATACCCAGGAGGATTTTTTTTCCTGCTAATGTTTGCATGTTCTTTTTATCCTTCAATTTTCTGTTGCTAAGATAGCAGAAACGCCTTGTGGTGCCTAGAGAACAGCACGGCTAACCATTTGTTACCAACATTGTGCTTGCAGTTTTCATTCTATTGACTCTCGGACTATGGTTTTCATCAAGTATCGCGACGCGATGACTTTTACTCTAGGTATTTTATGTCGCAGTTGGAGGTTGATATGAGCTTGCAGCGTATACCGCGAGAAAGTATGCCGAGAGAAAAACTGTTAAACCAAGGAGCCGAGTCGTTAAGTGATGCTGAACTGCTTGCTATTTTTCTTCGTACTGGCAGTCGTTCTATGAATGTTCTGGAGCTGGCAGATTACTTAATTGGTCAGTTTGGTTCTCTATCGGCACTTCTTTGCGCAACAGAAACAGATTTTTGTCAGCACAAAGGGTTAGGACAGGCGAAATACGTCCAAGTATTGGCTATATTAGAAATGGCTAAGCGGTACTTGTCTGAATCTTTACAAAGAGGCGATGTCCTGACTAGCCCGCAACATACCAAGCAATATTTGTCAGTGCTATTAAGACACCAACCCCGTGAAACATTCCATGTTCTGTTCTTAGACAATCAACATCGAGTTATAAGCGACGAGGTGTTGTTTCAAGGTACGCTAGATTCTGCGGCTATTTATCCGAGGGAAGTAGTAAAACGCGCTCTAGAGAAAAATGCAGCAGCGGTTATTTTTGCTCATAATCATCCTTCTGGGATAGCAGAGCCCAGTGAGTCAGACAAACGAATTACCAGAAGGTTAGTAGAAGCGCTCAGTCTTGTTGAAATACGTGTGCTGGACCATTTTGTCGTTGGAGACCCCGATGTAGTGTCATTTGCTGAGCGAGGGCTGATTTGATAAGGATTCAAATAACATCAATTGATTTAACGCACATTTTTGTCTTGTTAGTTGAGCAAAATCTGATAGAATCGCCCGACAAAATTTGAACCTGAATTCAGCTCTGCTCAAAAAAGATCACGAAAACCTGTAAAAAGGATCTGTTCGGGTCTTGAGCAATGCATGTCAAGTTAGTATAATGCGCGACCTTTGATAGCCTTGTATGGACTTTCCATAACGGTTTTTAACCTCAAACTTCTTTTATTATGAGAGAGAGGTTCGGCCACCAAGGTTGATATCGAGCTGAAACGATTTGGAGAAGACATTCATGTCCCGAGTATGCCAAGTAACTGGTAAGCGTCCAGTAACGGGTAACAACCGTTCACACGCACGAAATGCTACTAAGCGTCGTTTTCTGCCGAACCTACAAACTCATCGTTTCTGGGTAGAGAGCGAAAAACGTTTTGTTAAACTACGTCTAACTGCTAAAGGCATGCGTATTATCGACAAGAAAGGCATCGATGCTGTTCTTGCTGATATCCGTGCACGTGGCGAAAACGTTTAAGAGGAATTAAGCAATGGCTAAAGGCATTCGTGAGAAAATCCGTCTAGTATCATCTGCTGGTACTGGTCACTTCTACACAACTGATAAGAACAAGCGCAACATGCCGGGCAAGTTCGAGATCAAAAAATACGATCCAGTTGTACGTAAGCACGTTATGTATAAAGAAGCGAAAATCAAGTAATCTTGATTCTCCTGATTTATTAGTGTGAAAACCCAGCTTTTATAGTTGGGTTTTTTATTGTCTGAAATTCCTTCGCAGTGTGATAACCTCAAACAACCTATACATTTAGGCATGGATAGCCACTATGAAATACAACCGTCGCCGTTGGAACAATATTCTTATTCTTTCCATCATCGCATTCATTTTGCTGTTGAATTTGCCAAATATTATAAAAAGTTACTTGATTGAAGATGAGCACCCAAACCAAAGTTATCTGCTTAATCCAAACAAACCTCTACAATCTATTCAATCAAATGGTTGGGCTTTAGAGAACAATCAAGGCGAATGGTTACTGAGCCCCAAAAGTACTATTGCAGCTAATGAGTTAAAAGAGCGTTGGCAGAGCTTACTCGGAACAAATGTAGACGAACCAACATTTGAAGCTTTGATACCTAAACTTGGCGCATCAGAAAGCGTAGAAGTCTGGTATAGGGATCAGGAAGAGCCGCAAAGGATCACCTTATATAAAACACCACAGTTTTTGCTGTTAAAAAATTGGCAAGAGCAGTGGATTGCAATCTCTGTCGCTCCGAGTTATTTGCTACTATAACCCTTATCATTGCTTTGAAGTCGTTACTATGCCCGAATTGCCAGAAGTTGAAGTTAGTCGAATGGGAATCACTCCTCACCTCGTAGGTCATGTTATTACTAAACTTACTTTCCGTACGTCTAAGCTAAGGTGGGATATTCCGAATGAACTAAAACTTTTGCAAGGGCAAACGATAACTGGTGTATATCGCCGAGCAAAGTATTTGTTAATAGAAACGGATGTGGGCAGTGCTATGGTCCACCTCGGTATGTCTGGTTCACTGAGAGTTTTAGACTCGACTCATCCACCAGCGAAACACGATCACGTTGATATGCAGCTAGACAGTGGCAAAGTACTTCGTTACAACGACCCACGGCGCTTTGGAGCATGGCTTTGGTGCGAACAAGGCACAGAGCACGAACTTCTTGTGAATATTGGACCTGAGCCGCTGACGGATGCTTTCAATGTGCAATATATGCATGATAAAGCGAATGGTAAGCGTGTCGCGATTAAGCAGTTCATAATGGATAACAAAATTGTCGTTGGTGTTGGGAATATTTATGCCAATGAGTCCTTGTTTACCGCTGGAATTTCGCCCTTACGTGCAGCAGGAAAGTTATCGGAAAGCGAATGGGAAAAGTTAGTCTCTGAAATAAAACAAGTGCTTAACACAGCGATAGAGCAGGGTGGAACAACATTGAAAGACTTCGCTCAAGCAGACGGAAAACCGGGGTATTTTGCTCAAGAGTTGAAAATATACGGTAAAGCTAAGCAGCCTTGCCCAAATTGTGGTGAAAAGATCCAAGAGCAGAAAATTGGTCAGCGGAATACGTTTTTCTGCTCAAGTTGCCAAAGCTAGCGTTAAACTTTCGCTTTTTCCTTTAGTGCTTTGGCTATGACCTCGGGAACAAAGCCATCAACATCACCGCCGTGAATTGCCACTTCACGCACTATTGTTGAAGATAGGAAGGCATGTTCTTCGGCTGGCGTCAGGAATACGCTTTCTAAGCCCGGCATCAATCGGCGATACATATTGGTTAAACCAAATTCATACTCAAAGTCGACGGTTGTTCGTAGGCCGCGAATGAGTACATTAGCTTTCTCTTCTCTAGCAAAATCAACTAGCAAGCCAGAAAATCCTTTTGAGCTTACGTTGTCCAAATGTTCAGTCACTTGCTCAGCAAACTGAACGCGTTCTTCTAGCGTAAACATGGTGTTTTTACTAGGGCTTGCTGCGACGGCGATAATGACTTCGTCGAACATTTCTGTACTACGTTCAATTAAATCTAAGTGGCCATTAGTCAGAGGATCGAAGGTGCCAGGGTAAATCACTCTAGAAATTTGTTTTTTTCTCACAATCCATTTCTCAGAAAGGTTATCTCTTTCAATAGTATCAAAAAGCTTCGAAATTACCTATCTAACTGGGTATTATTGGCAACTTGATGTTCAATAGGTGTACTTAGGTAAATTCAGTGAAAAAGATACTGGTAATTCGAAACGATAAGATTGGCGACTTTATGTTGGCTTGGCCAAGCTTCGCTATGCTAAAGCACTCTTTACCTGATTGCCAAATAACTGCTCTAGTACCCAACTACACGGCTGATCTCGCCAATCTATGTCCTTGGATTGACGACGTTATCGTAGATTGTGGAAAAAAGGCGGAAAAAGAGCAGCAGAGAGCGCTTATTGAAAAAATCAGATCAATGCAGTTTGATGCTTCAATTAATCTATTTTCGACAACCTACAATGCCAAATTAGTTTGGAAAGCTAAAATCCCTTACCGCCTTGCTCCAGCAACTAAAATCGCCCAGATTTTTTATAACAAGCGCATTAAGCAAAAGCGGTCTCAATCAGCGAAACCTGAATATGAGTACAATCTAGATTTAGTTAGAGCTTTTTTTACCGATACTGGCAAACCTGTTGTTGAACCTAGTGCGCCGTATTTGGAATTTTCCTCAGAGCAACTAGCGGCCCAAAAAGAAAAGCTCTCGCTTACATTGGGTTTAGATAGAAACAAGCCTTGGTACTTTGTTCATGCAGGCAGTGGCGGGTCAGCCAACAATCTATCGCTGCAGCAATATTGTCAGTTAATTTGTGGCTTAGATGGAGGCCACGAACTTATTCTAACTGCAGGCCCGGGGGAAAAAGAAAAAGCGGTTGAGTTGCAAGCCTTGATTGCAGAGCAAGGAAAGCCAGCGAAGGTTTACAGTAAAAACGATGGATTAGTCGATTTTGCTTGCTCGATTGCTTGTGCCAACCTGTTTATCGCGGGCTCAACAGGACCTCTTCATATCGCCGCTGCAGCCGATGTACCGACAGTCGGCTTTTTCCCAAGTAAACGCTCTGCCACGCCACTTAGATGGAAGCCTATTAATTCAGAGGGTCGACATATCGCTTTCTGCCCACCCGAAGCCGAAGGCAAAGAGCAGCAGGAGGATATGTCACGAGTGGATGTGAAAGACGTAATTTCTAAGGTTAATCCTTGGGTGTGTCAGTTGAAGTTCTAACCCAAAGATCGGCATATTTTACAAACGTAGAATGGGCAGATAACACTGACAATAGAAAGCCTTGTTTCCCGTCTAAAAAGCCGGCTTTAAAGACATACATTTTTAAGAAGCAGCCAAGGGCGTGCAACATACCTTGGCTAATGCTACTCGATTTGCCTTTTTTCTCTCTTTGTTCTGCCCAAGCTTTTGCATACCCAGCGGACTTCACCAAATAATGATGGATATCATTGTAGGTGTAATGAATAGCATCCCCTTTAAGAGTTTGTACTAGCATGGCAGAAGTCACTTCGACTTTTTCGTGCACTAACGCGTCGTTGTATTGAGTGAGCTTCGTTGGGTAGAGCCTGATGACCTTATCGGGATACCAGCCACAATGCCGGATATAGCGGCCAAATACCCAACTTAGTCGAGAAAACTGATATATAACGTTAGGCTGATTTTTAGCGATAGCCGCTGTAATGCTTTCTTTGAGCTCAGGTGTTACTCGCTCATCGGCATCAAGCCAGAGCACGTAGTCAGATTCGACATAAGATTGTGCCAGTTGGCGCTGTGGGCCAAATCCAGGCCAATTATCATTGACATAAAACTTGTCAGTAAAACTGCGTGCTATTTCTTCAGTGTTATCAGTGCTACCTGAGTCAAGAACTACAATCTCGTCCACCCAGCCTTTTACCGTATCTAGACATGCTTTTAAGTGCAAAGCTTCGTTTTTCGCAATAATCGCTACAGCTAGTGTGGGTTTAGTCACTCGAAATCCTCAAAGAATTAAAGTTAGTCAATGCAGTATGCTGCCTATTGTATCTCTGACTACAACTAGTTCAAGTTGAAGTCACAAACAGCCTTATCGAACATTTCGATTACTTGCTCGCTTTGAATACGGTTCATCGCAGTTTTGTCTTTAACTCGAGTGCGCCAACTTACTTGCTTTGGCTCTTTGCCAGTCTCGACTTTTAAAGCTTCTGAGTAGACAGATACCACATAATCAAGGTATTGGTATGGTCCGGTACGTTCTGGGTTATGATGAGCATATAAGCCAATAGCTGGTGTGCTAACTGAGTTGGCCATATGGGCAGGACCAGTATCTGGTGCGATAACAAGATCGGCGGCATCTAACAGAGCGAGCATTTCCTTTAAGCTACTTTGGCCGACGATATTAGTTATTGGTATAGGCAATAAAGATTCCACTTCCTTAGCTAGATCGAGCTCAATTTGGGTAGGGCTTCCTGCTAGGATGACGTTCCAACCAAGATCATAGGCATGTTGTATTACGTCACTATAGCCCTTAGAGTGCCAGTTTTTGTAGGCTTTACTTGCTGCTGGTACGATTATTAAGTTTCTACTCTTGTTCTCGATATGATTTAGCGCCCAAGCTTTATCACTCTCGGAGTAGGGAATGAACCATTGTGGTGTTGTGTCTTCAATACCTAACGTAGAAGCAAAAGCTAGTAATCCATCGAGTACATGGTTTTTGTTTGGCGAAGGAACTTTTACATTAGTAAATAAGTGCTGAAAATCTCGACTACGAGCTGAATCGAAACCTAATTTATATGTGGCCTTAATACCTAACGTTGCAATGCTGGCACGAAAAGCGTATTGCATGTGTAATAGAGCATCAAAGTGTTCGCCTTTTAACTCACCCCAAAGAGATTTGTATCCTTTCCAGCCTTGTTTCTTATCGAAAACAATAACTTTAATGCCTGGAAGGTCGTGAATAAGCTTCGACTCCAATTTACCTGTAATCCAAGTGATCTTTGTATCAGGCCACTGTCTTTGGATTGCTTGAACGGCAGAAACTGTATTGCAGACATCGCCTATGGCTGACAAACGCAGGATACAGAGTGATTTTGGAGGAGAGGGGAATAAGGGCATAATTTCAAGTCGATTAAAACAGTCAATCGAGATTATGAAGTTTGTGCAGTTAGATGTAAAATACCATTTTGCGTGTTTATATTGCTGTGGCTAGATGATTAAAGAACTGTCTTTCGAGAATCAGAAAATATGGTATGACGACTCTTTGCTACTAGAAGACCCCAAGCGTTGTTTCGACCCAGAGTATTGGAAATCGAATGATAGAGTGATCGGAAGTGCACGAGGGCGTGGAACCACTTGGTTTGTTAAAACGATGAAAGGAGAAGCAGCTCTTCGCCATTATCGTCGCGGTGGCTTATTTGGTAAGCTGATTAAAGACAATTATTGGTTTTCTGGGTGGGGGAATACGCGCTCTTATCAAGAACTCCAGCTGCTTAATCATTTAATTCAGGCCGGTGTTAATGTACCAAGACCAGTAGCTGCTAGAGCAATAAAAGGCACGTTTAGTTATCAAGCTGACTTACTCAGTGAAAAAATTCCTAACGCTCGAGATTTAGTTTCGATTCTAAAAGAGAGGCCACTTCCTCCTGAAATGTACAAAAAAATTGGGCTAGAGGTTCGCAAGATGCACGATGCGCAGACCAATCATACAGACCTTAACATCCACAATATTCTTATCGATGACCAAGACAAAGTGTGGATTATTGATTTTGATAAGTGTGTAAAGCAGGTAGGAAGTCAGTGGAAGCGCAGAAACTTAGAACGATTGAAGAGATCGTTTGAAAAAGAAGTAGTAAAAAGTGGGATATGTTGGACTCTAGGTGATTGGAGTAATTTGACTAGGTGCGTAAATGAAGATATTTGTGATTAGTTTGATTGATTCGCTGGGGAGAAGGGAGCGAGTCAAAGAAGAGTTGAGTTGCGTTGATTTTGAGTTCTTTGACGCAGTTAATGGTTATCTAGGTTTACCAGACGAGCTAGAAAATAAGGTTAATGATACACATAGAAAAATCTTTAGGAGTCGTCCTCTAACACCAGGAGAGAGAGGAGTTTACGCTAGTCATTACCAGCTTTGGGAGCGATGTGTTGAGCTTGGTGTACCAATAGTAATATTGGAAGATGACTTTAAAAAAACTCAATACTTCAAAAATGTCATCGAGCATCTTTCTGTTTTAGCTGAAGAGTATGATTATGTTCGCCTAGAGCCTCAATTTACAAAAGGGTCTAGTATTGGTTTTGATGGAGCCGTAGAAAAGGTACTGTGGTTAGATAATTCTAAAGGAGCAACTGGTTATATGGTTACCCCGCAAGGTGCTGAAAAGTTTTTAAATGCTAGTCGCCAATGGAAATGCTCTGTAGATAACTTTATATCTGAAACTTATCTTCATGGTGTGCCTAGTGTAGGTATTATCCCTTACGCTATTTATGCTCCAAATGATATGGAGAGTACAATCCAAGGTAAGGCAAAACTTTCAAAAGTGCCACTTCTATTTAAATTAACAAGGGAGTTATATCGGTTTTATCGATTCATTCTAATGTTGCTTTGGAATCGAAAAATGTACAAAAAACTCAAATGTTAGAAATGATGCAAATGCCAATATTCCTAGCGCCTCTAACGGAATCGTTATTAGTGCTAGGAATATTAGCAATACTAAGCAGTATTACATGTTGGGTGGTCATATGAAGAAAGTTTATTATTTGTATTCGTTGTCGGTGGAATTTGTTCAGGAGTAACCAAAGCATTTATTTTTTCAATATAGTTCATTGCTACTAACTCAACATCTAGAAATGAAATGTCTTTATAACTAACGTTTAAGCTTAGTGCTAGCGATTTATCTATGTTTCTCGCTAATGATTCAATATCACCTTTTTCACAAACGAAGTCATTGAGCTTCCCTGTCAATAGTTCATTCACTCCACCGGCATTAGTTGCTACAACAGGAGTTTTTGCAATTAAGCTCTCTATAATAACAGTGGGTAAACCTTCTATATCGGAGCTGAGAACATAAAGACTTGCATGTTTATATATAGGGTTTAAAGGGGAAACAAAACCTTGGAATATAATACGATCTGCTAGGTCAAGTTCAATAGCTAGTTTTTTTAAGTCTGTAATGTACTTACCATCACCGAATATAACAAGTTTATGCTGGTTCTTTGCTTTGGTTTGAGAGTAAGCTTCAATGAGAATGTCAAACCTTTTAGTTCTGTCAGCTCTTCCTGCTGCCATTATGAACCTTTCAGGTAACGCTATGTTACATGGTTGATTAGACTTGACTTCTAACTTACCAAAATCGAAACCATTATAAATAGTTTCGATTGAATTTGGTCTTGCTCGAAGCTTTTCAACCATATCATCACGAGCACTATTTGATACGGAGAGAATATTCTTTCCTGAGTAAAGGTGTTGGTATAGCTTATGGTAGAATATTTTCTTTATACCGGTTCTTCTTGTTATTAGGTTGTCATATTTACAGCTATGAATTACGACATAAGACTTACCCTTATAACTATGGAAGGGTACAAAGTTAAGTCCATGAAAAAAAACAATATCATAGCCACTTTCTTTAATAAACTTTTCAAGTTGTCGGGAATATAATCTGCTAAATAAATACTCAGAAACACTATATCCAAGCAGGCTTTTGGATAACTTTCGGAATAACCTACTAGAAAGCTTATGCTTAGATAAACCCCAGATATTAATTAGGTCGTCATCTGCTTGCATGGTTTCTCTTTGATGCCAAAAAATATACCGGACACTAATTCCATGCCCTGAAATACATCGAGCAACATCTTTAGTTGCATTGTATAAACCGGATTGGTAACTAGTATTACCTAAGAAGAACCCTACTTTCATGACGGAACCTTAATTATATTGTATTGTTTAGGTCACTTAAAAGGGGTTTGACGTAAACACTACTAATGCGAAAGTGTATTAAGCGCATTCATTCTTGAATAACTTACACGATCCTGTGTAGGGCTTACCGATGGAAACAAACAAATATTGTATCTTGTTTATAGGTTGGTTGTCGAGGTTAGGTTGTAATGTTACCTTCCTCTAACTAGCATTATTACTTTTCTTTCAATAGCTTTTATTGTTCTTATTATTTTTTTTCTATCCCATGTTCTTTTTTCTATACAGTTAAGTTGTTTCCAGTCAGTAAGATCTAACTCAAGGGATAAGTTTCCACGGTCATAAAACCTATCCGTGACATCTAGACCAATTTTCTCTGGTGCATCGACTATTAGGTTGTTTGCTACAAACATATCCCAAAAGTTTTCACCAAGGCCAGCATCATCTCCAGATTTATTATTTATATGCAAACTTTTTCCCACTAACTTTGATAACCAATTTAGGCTCAAAAATTGCTCGGTTGCTGGATATCGTGACTTGTAGCCCTGTACTTTGGAAAAATGTAACTTAGGTATGAAGTCTTCTCTCCATATTTTTAGTAAATCGCTTGTCTCACCAAAGTCAAAAATGTCGCTTTTATGAAAGTGAACTTTTTGACCAGAGTGAGAGGTAAGGAAGAACGTACTGCTGGTCACTACTCTAGAGTTAAAGAAGCTGAACTTTTCATTTCTAATTAGTTTGGAGTATGTTTCGTATAGCTCAACAAACTTTCGACTGGTTAGCTTATTGTCTGTTCGTAGTTTTACAGCATATTTTGTCCTCACGGCCTTAAGACCTTGATGAGTACTGTAGATTTGACGATTGTTGTTTAGAGTAACCTTTTGGTCATCCTGAAAAATGTCGTTTGAACCTGGATCGTCAAGCTCAAGCAACTGGTCGTAGTCCAATCCAGAATAGTCCTGATTCTTCCATGTAGAAAGTATAATTTTAGATTCGGGAAAGTAGTGCCTAATGGAGGCTAGGCATTGCTCTGTAATTCCAGAGATTTGTTCGCGTTCTTTGCTCGCTTGAATAGGGCCTTGAACGACGAATGTAATATCTTTATCTTTTATATTCATGAAGCATACATTCAAAAAGGCTCAGCTTTTTTGGCTGAGCCACAAGGTTAGTCATCGAATAGGTGGCTAAGGGTCTCGCTATCACGTTCTAGATTGATAGCAATGGCAGAAGGGTAAGGGTTGGTTGCAGAGTAATCGTTGATTAAATAGCGGCGAGTGTGAGGCAGGCCAAATAAGCAGCGATCAACTCGAACACCAAATTTAGCAAGTTCTTGTATAGTATATTCTATTTCACTCTCAGGCCTAGAGGAGGTTAAAACTAGAAATAAGCCGTTGTCTTTTTGTAACTCTGCAATCTTACGTAAATTTGCTTCTAAGCCAGAGGTCTTCCAGCCGTTTTTAGCAAACTTACTCCCGTTTTTTAGCAATACCCCATCAACATCGCAAAATACTGTTAGGTGCTTTTTACAGAAATGACGATATTCCCGTAAGGTTCCCCAGTCAACATAGTCTGATGCTGACTTACGAATAAACTCTTCGTTTGACATTAGCATTTTATAAATAACGTGAGAAATATAGACTTCATTAGTAGAGGTTATGCTTTCAAAGGCGCTGCAAAAATCACCTGTAGATGCAAAGCTATAGCCCCCGCAGCAGAAAAAATTGCTGATAACTTCTTTTTCTACAATATTTGAAATGACACCTAAGGAGTCTACCTCAATATAGCTTTTATTCTTAGCGTCTACTAGTTCTATATTATTTAAATCGATTGTTGTTACCGCATTGACAGGCTCAGGAGAACATGAAAATCTATTATCGCAATCTTTAATAAAGAACGCCCCTTCAATATGACCTTTTTTGATTGCTTGATAGATAGTCTCTGATTGAGAAGATGTTGGTCCATCAAGAACTACAAGATCTGGTGTTATGCCAGTTGCTTTATGGAAACTTGACAAAACAGAGTCTTGTGTTGTGTATTGCTCAAGGTGTTCTTGCAAACACACAATAACTATACGATCAAACTTATCGAGATCAATGGATTCTACCGACTTTTCTATCATCAGCTTTCCGTCAGGCATGGTTAGTAGCCATTTCGGTCTCATGTTTGGAAACCTAGAAGAGCGACCTGCTACAGGGAGAATTAGTGTAAACATATATTATCCTGTTATTTTACGTATGGTTTTATCCATTGTTCTATTAAACCAATCTATTGTAATGCTATCTTGGGTTTTTATATATGGAGCTATTCTAAGTACAGTTAGAGCTTCAATTATTCTCGTCTCATATTCAAATAACCGTTCTAAGGTAGTTAGAAAGTTAGGTTTGGAGTGTTCACAAAATATTTCACCCTTAACCCTTACGCTAGCTTTTTCTTTTCTGAAACTCCACCCATACTCGAAGTCTTGAGTAAGTTTGGCTGCGTCTTGCAACGGGCTATTTATTTCGCAGCTTAGGAAATCAAAAAGTACAAGCTCGTTTCTCTCAGTTACTTTTATGTTTGATAAAGTTAGATCTCCATGGCATGGCCCTAAAGGTAAGGATAAATCCTTCTGACAGTACTCATTCAAAATGGCCATTCTGTCTCTTAGGTTCGGAAATAAAAATAAATTTTTTCCTAGTTTCTCTTTTATTGAATTAATCTTACTTCTAACCGTTGAGCTTGGAAATGTAGAATATTCGCTTTGCGCAACGGAATTAATAAGGTAGAAGTCTAGTGCCGTTTTTAAGTTCATAGCGACGGCTTTTGAGCCTTTGTACGCCACTTGCTCACCACCTAACCCTTCAACAAACGGCATTGATATTGACAATCTAGATTTAGATTTCTCTGTGCCTAAAACCGGGATAGCTATTATATTGTATGTGGGAGTCTGAAGGGAGGAGAAGTTCTGTTGTTTAACGATTGCTTCGTAATTTTTCTCTATATCTAGATGGACTGTTTTTCGCACACAATAGGAGCTGGCTTCTTGATAAACTTCTAAAGTAGCACCTGAGTGAGAGGCTCTTTGGATTCTATTGCTAACTTCTCTCATTGTTAGTTATGACCTCAAATAGCTAGAATTTTCTGCGAATATTTTAGTAAGTTGTAACATTGTTTTGTCAACAGCACCTGAATTTTCTTGAACGACGTGTAGTACTGACTGACCTAGTTCTTCTCGATGTTGATGGTCAATAAAAAGAGAGTAGAGCTTAGCCGCTAGCTCGGTGTCACTATGTATGATTTCACAGCCTCCGTTTGCGATAAGAGTGTTGGTGACTTCTTTGAAATTATAGTAGCTGGGGCCCGTTAATATAGGTTTGGCTAAAGCAGCTGGTTCTAGTAAATTGTGCCCTCCAGCTTTTCTTCCTACTAGAGACCCCCCCATAAAGCAAATGTCAGAAGCTGAAATTAGCTCCAACATTTCTCCCATTGAATCACCAAGGTATACTTGTGTAGTAGGTTCAATCATAGACCTACTAGATCTAGCTATGGTGTGAAAATCTTTTTTTGCTAAAAGTTCAACTTGTTTAAATCGCTCTGGGTGCCTAGGTACTAATATTAATAAAGCAGTTGGAAGTTCCTCTTGTAATTTTTTATGTGCAGATAGAATGATGTCATCTTCACCTGCATGTGTACTAGCTGCTATCCAGACTGGACGAGATTTGCCAATTGTTGCTCTAAGACTAGTTCCTTTTATTTGGACACTAGTGCTTATCTGTATATCAAACTTGATTGAGCCTGTGGTTGCTAACTTTTCTTGTGAGAACCCAAGTAACTCGAAGTTTTTAACGTCGCTTTGGTGTTGGCATAAAACTTTATGAATACATTTGCTTATTTGATTTACAATAGGCCAAACTCGACGATAGCCGTGAAGTGACTTATCAGATAAACGCGCGTTAACAATTGTAACAGGAATTTGCTTTTGCTTGGCTATATGTAGTGTATTTGGCCATAACTCTGTTTCCATGATAAGTAGCTGACTAGGATTTATTGTATTGATAAAACGTTTTACTGCAAAAGGAAAGTCAAATGGCATGTATAAGTGCGTTGCTAGCCCGCTGAGCTTTTTAGCTTGCTCCGCTCCAGTAGTTGTAGTTGTGGTTATAAGAATATCACAATCTGGATATTCTGAGCTAATACGTTCAATCAGGGGGATTGCAGCAAGCATTTCGCCCACCGAAACGGCATGAATCCAAATCGGCCTAGACTTAAATGCTGGAGAAGAGATTACGCCCCAATGCTCTTTCCATCTTGCGCCGACTCGTGGCTTCCCACCTTTTGAACGATATAGTTCCCAAATAAGTAGGGGGGCAATCAGAGTTAAAGCTAGTGTATAAATAAATCTAATAATCAAACTAATATTACCTAGAAAATATCACTTCTTTACAAGGTCATCAGGATTTAGGTGTGTCCACTTCCCTCTTGGTTTATCTAGGTATTGGAAGTGTTCGTTGGTGAATGCGCCTTGTATGCATACATAATTGCGATCTCTTGAGTTGGCTTTCTTTTTTTCTAGTACTCTATTGATTACCATAGGGCCTGTTGTATCAAAAACACCCTTAACCCGTTCTTTGTCATCATAATTCTCAATATTATCCACTACAATATCGACAGCCTGCTGGAACTCTGGGTTGTTCGGTATGGTCGCAAGAAAGTAGTTTGTGAACTCAGTGTTGTTTTTTATTTTTATGTACAGCGCAGGAGATATATTCTTAAGTATTTTTTTTAACGGCCAGACGAGAGTTGCGTCAATATCCATATATATTCCTCCCTCATTGCTTAGAACAGCTAGCCTCCAAAGGTCAGCTTGGGCAGCACCATCAGTCAGTTTTATGTAACTTTGGTAAACCTCTTTTGAAGCGTGTTCTTTCAAATACTCAGCTCGGCCTTCAGTGCTGACATAACGGTATTCATAATCAAGAGACATTAGTCGGTTAAACAAATAGTTTATGTATACTGGCAATGTGGACTTGTTTGAATAGTTGGTCTGCCATATTACTTTTGTAATTCCAGCTGTTTTTTTCGAACGCACCTTAGCTGGAGAGTACTCTGGAATAGTAAATCGAGCTTTAGGAAATACAAAATGAAATGGGTAAGAGAGAGTCTTTACAATGTTACCCACTAACTTTATTGCTCGATTTGCAACCATGATTGGAAAAGTGCTCATATTCCTGCCTTTGTTCATTGATATCTGCCGCCAGAGATAGCTGTATTGCGTCAAGTATTTGAGTGTTTTGTGGAATAGAACCCTCAGAATTCATAACAATACGATGCTCGCCATCTAGTGGTGTATAGCGAAACGGAACAGTAGAATAGAAAATGCCCACAGTTGGAGTATGGGTTGAGACTGCTACATTACGAATCCCCGTGTCTGGCGCGACGACAAGTCTAGCACGAGCAACGTAATCGACCAAACAATCTAAAGGCATCACTGGTTGAATTGAAAAGTTAGCCCTTGACTCTAAATCAGCTAGGAATTCACCTTTTTCGCAATCTTTTTTACCTTCCAAGAAAACATGCTGGTAGTTAGGAAAGTTATCTAACGCACTATCAATTAATTGCTTTATTTGGGTTTTATCGAGTATTTTCGATTGTGTTGAGGCGCCGTTAAAGTAAATAATTATGGGCTTAGTAGTGCGTTGTTCATAAACATCGTGGTGATTAGGTAAGCCAAAATCAAGAGGGCGACTTGGGTTATGCCCAAGGAGCTTGAGCATATCAAGCATACATTCCAATTCAGGCTGGAAGTCAGATCGAAATACCGCGACGTTGTACAGAGAGCCGTATAGGTATGGTTTATAAGGGAAGCCAAATTTCAGTTTTGCTTTGCTAAATAGCGTTAACCAATATGAACGACTTGTCCCTGCAACATCAAATATGATGTTTTGCTCCTCAAGTTGCGTAAACTCGCGTACTCTTTCTTTCCAAGTAAGCTCATGCTTCCGGTGACGACCAACCATATAGATGGTTTCATCCGCGAGGTCTTCTGGAGTGCCATACGCATAGTTGGTAACACTAACAAGAGTGATTTTTGCATTTGGGAAAAACTTTCGTGCCTCAATGAGGAAAGGGCGAGTAATCACCTGATCACCCAATGCAGCATGGCGAATCACTGCTATTTTCTTTATCGTTTGTGGAGAGAACTGAGTTGTTAAGTATTTCTTTGCTTTTTTAGATGCGTAAGCTCCACGCTCAAACCAGAGGTATTTCATTGTCTTTATTAATAAATCCGTTTAGTGCTTGTATTACCTTAGACGCATCCAATTTGGTTAAACACTCTAAGTGGCCCAGTGGACATTCTCTCTTAAAGCATGGGCGACATTCAATGTCTTGCATAATAATTTGAACATGTTGTGATAGCGGTGGAGTGTAATTGGGTGATGAAGAGCCATATATCGCAATAATATTACATCCAACAGCCGCAGAGACATGCATGAGACCAGAATCGTTAGTTATTACGGTGTGGCATGCTGAAAGTAAATCGACTGCGTCAACAAGCTTAGTTTTACCAGAGAGGTTAAAGCATTTCGCTTGGAGATCACTTGGAAGTTGAGAGCGAATGGTTTCACATACTTCGACGTCATTGCTAGACCCGAATAGCCAAACCTGTTGCTCACGCTTAATTGCGTGTTCAGCAGCTTTAGCGTAGTGCTCCTCTGGCCATCGTTTGGCCGGGCCGAATTCAGCTCCAGGGCAAATTCCAATTGTGGGAACTTCTAACTCAAGACAAAGGTTAGTGGAAATCTCATTAAGGTTTGACTGATCAATGTCTAAATTAGGTTTTGGGCAACTGTCTAAAGAGACTAAGTCAAGCATCTCGTGCTTAGAGTAGGTAAGAGCTACATAGCGTTCAACCATATATTGAAATGCAGCTTTATTAGGCCTCAGATCATTTAAGAGGCCATAACGCATTTCACCTTTCCATCCCGTGCGATGCGGTATATTGGCGAATAAAGGAATTAGTGCAGACTTCGCTGAGTTGGGTAAAACAAAAGCATGCGAGTAGTTCTCTTTAACCAACTGTCTACCTATACGCCAACGTGTCTTCAAGTTAAAACTTCCATGCCCAACGGGCATTTCAATGGCTTTATTTATCTCAGGCATTCTTTCTAAGATAGGTTTGCACCACGCAGGCGCAAGGACATCTATCGTACAGGAAGGGTACTGTTGTTTCAGGTTAGCGTATAAGCTTTGGGACATTACCATATCGCCAACCCAGGATGGGCCAATTATAAGAATGTTCATTGGACTAAAGTACCTTCAATCTTCTCTTCATTTTGCCCATACTTTTCGACACGCATTATAGCTAGAAAAATAGCAAGGAAGAAACCATAGAAAGCGCCGATAAGATTCGCTGTTAGTAATACTTCAGTTAGGCCGAAGATAGCGAAACCGGCAACGAATATGCCACCAACATAGCCAACCAAGCTATTTGTTTTTTTGTAGTGATGGAAAAACATAAAAATAGGTAAAAATAGAATAGTTACAAAGCTAATAACACCTAAAATACCAGTGCTGGCAAGCATTTCGAAATATTGGCTATGAGCATGAGCTCGTTCAACGGTTGTTACCCAGTGAGTTGTTTCATGCTCTCTATATAGTTCTTGATTTAGGTTTACTCTTTGAGAGAAGGTCATACCTATAATCGGGCTCCTTACAAAAGCTTGATATGCGGTTTTCCATAGCTCTATTCGACCACCTGCTGATGGAGCTTTGGCTATTTGTCCACTTTCGAGATGTGCAAATTCTTTTGCATTTTCTGCGACTCGTCTTTGGATGTCAGTTGAGCTATAGTAGAGCCCTAGGCCTACAATAGCCAACAAAGACAACAAGCTTACAACTTTTTTCATTGATAGTTGTTTGTACCTTACAACACAAATTAGCATAAGAAGTAATGGAATTGCGAAAATAGCCCCTCTAGTAAGGGTCAAGATTGTAGCAATACTGGCAGATATAAAGGAAAAAAACAGCCAGCTTTTGCTTTGCTCTGATTTCATTAGGCATAAAGCCAAAAAAGCAAGTGAACAAGATAAATAACCAAAGTTTATGCTGTAAAGGAATCCTCCCACTCGCACTTCATTCAAGATAATATACTGATAGAGAGCTACCCCTAAAGTTGCAATAGAACCAAAAATTACGCCAAATGTTAAATGTTTAAAAATGCAGTTTATCCTATCCATATTTAATATGTTTATTAACATCAAATAAATAGGAATGCACAATAGCAACCTCGCCCCCCCTTTGAAATATCTAAAATTTCCCCAGTCAACAATAGCTACCGGTATGTTGGATATTAAATAGGTAGACAATATAAATAAACAAAGCCAGTCGAAACTGTTTAACTTTAAATAACCTTGTCGATTTTTAATGAGGCAGTATAAAGAGGATAGAACGCAAAAAATAATTACAGCGACACTGAAGTTAGGCGTGCATAAAAGTAATGCAGGAACGAGAAAAACACACAAACTTATTTGTTTGATGTTGAATTCTAAGGTTTTATTCATTGAGTTAAAATCACTTGGCTTGACTATTTATGTTACTATTTTTTACTTCGGCCTTACTCTTCCTGAAGTTATAGTTCCCTTTTATTTTTCTCCAGAGGCCCAAAGTATCAGTTTTAGGAAAAATTGCAATCCTGCGAATTTGATACACGTCTCTATGTAGGCATAGTGGTCCACTATCAGTAGCTAAGGCATACTGATAGCCGGCATTTCTACATATATCTTTTGTCTCGGAATTTAGGGAGCCGTATGGGTAAGCAAAAGAAGTCAGAGGTTTTCCTAAAAGCTCCTCTAATAGTAGTTTGTTCTTTACTATCTCTTCTTTTTGTTCTTTTAAGGGGAGTAAGGCGAGCCTAGGGTGGGTTAGTGTGTGTCCGCCGATTTCTACATGACCAGAGTCAGACAGTGTTTTTAATTCTTCTAATGCCATTAAACTAACTGGCTTCTCAGGATTACTTTCGACATTTACATCCCATTTATTATAGGATTCACCAGTAACAGCATAGACTACCGCTTTGAAGTTATATTTTTTCAGCAGTGGAAGAAGTAAATTGAGGTTGTCCTTATACCCATCATCAACGGTAATGATGATATAGCGCTTACCCAGTTCAAAGCGATCAATTAAGCGCTTCGATGCTAGATCCTCAAACGTGAGAGTTTCAAACCCCATTCGTTTTAAAAGCTTAAAATGTTTTTCTAACATATCCACATGTAGATACGTGCCATGGACCCCTTTCTCATCTTCACTCTTGATAAAGCGGTGATACATTATCACAGGTATTTCTTTCTTAAGTTTCTTCACATAAACGGTTTGATAAATATCTTCAATTTGGTCAGCTACAGTTTTTAAGTTATAGCTTTGGTGAACTTTATTGGTAACTTCTTTAGAGCAATAACTTGACGCTAGCCCTTTCTCAACTTCCAGCTTGATGCTGGAAAAATCTATATCTAGATCCTTAGGGCCTATATCACCAAAATTTGTTTCCATAGCTTGCGTGATATTGTGTTCATCCACTAGACCAATTGACTTTGCTTCGCCTATAGCCAGAGTAGGCCTGCCACATAGCAATGATTCCATAGCAACGCGACCTGCGCCAATAACTAGGTCAGATTGAGCCATGATAGACGGAATATCTTTGGAGTAGCCAACGAAATCTACATGTGACTTAAAGCGGTTAAATCGTTCTTCAACATTCGAGCCACTAATGACTTGGATGTGATATTTACTGCTATCTAGACATTCATCAAGTAATCGATAGCAAAGGTCGCCTTTTGGTCCTGTTAACCTACCGATAATACTTATTACAGGTTTATCATTGACTGGCGCGTCAGTGCGCGTAAAAGATTTTGTCTCTATACCATTGCGGCTTACAGTCAGAAACTCCTCAGCCACGTTAAGATCAGCAATTAATTGGTCTTTGATTGCTTCACAAACCGGAAGGGCTTTATCGCCCATTGCATGGAATCGCTTTCGCGATGCATGCACTGGCTGTCGTCCATGAACGGTGGTAAGCATTGGGATGCCAGTTATTTTGCAAGCAATATGACAGCTCCAGCTTGATGCTCGCGAATGAGCATGAACTATTTGGATTTTATGTTTTTTTATCAAATAAATCAGATAGGCAACATGCCAAAACCGTCGAGGTATGCTCCTCTTGTTGAACCTTAATTTATAAAAGGGGCCTTTGTGAGGTTTAGTAAGAGTATCTGATACGTAGTGAACATTGTGCCCGCGATTAGTCAGTGTATTACCTAGGGTCGTGGCATAAACTTCAGCGCCAGTTACCTCTAACTGGGAGAGGGCCATTAAGATATTCATTCAATTACTCGGAGTATTCTTATTTACAAATAGACGCAATCGTATACTACTAAGCAGGCTATTTATTGATGATGTTCATATATTCTTCAACGCCTTGAGCTACAGTTTTAAACTTGTGGTCACACCCGGCTGTACGTAACTTTGTTAAATCAGCTTGAGTGAATTCTTGATAGGCACCTTTTAAGTGTTCAGGGAAAGGAATCGTTTCAATATTGCCTTTGCCGTGATACTTGATAACTGCTTTTGCGACTTCTTCGAAGGATTCGGCTTGTCCAGTACCGAGATTGAAAATACCAGAGACACCATGTTCCATAAACCATAAGTTAACGGCACTAACATCGCCGACATAGACAAAATCACGTCGAAATTTTTCACTACCAGTAAACAGTTTTGGGTTTTCACCAGCATTCATTTGATTGTTTAAATGGAAAGCAACTGATGCCATTGAGCCTTTATGTTGCTCACGCGGCCCATAAACATTGAAATAACGAAACCCTGTTACTTGAGACAGCTTTTCGCCATGTTGCTCTGCATCTTGCCATACACGACGTACATAGTTATCAAACTGTTGTTTGGAGTAGCCATAAACGTTCAGTGCACCTTCATACTGTTTCTCTTCGATAAAGGTTGTTGTTTCACCGTAGGTTGCAGCTGATGAGGCGTAAAGGAAAGGAATCTCACGTTCTAGGCAGTAATGTAAAAGTTCTTTTGAATACTCATAGTTATTGAGCATCATGTACTTGCCATCCCACTCAGTCGTCGCGGAGCAAGCTCCCTCATGGAATACGGCCTCAATTGGACCAAAGTCATCACCGGCCATGATTTGGGTAAGGAAATCATCGCGATCCATGTAGTCTGCAATGTCTAGGTCAACAATATTCTGAAACTTTTTACCGTTCTTTAGATTATCGACAACTAAGATGTCGTTAATACCTTGTTCGTTAAGTGCTTTTGTGATGTTACTGCCGATCATGCCAGCACCACCAGTTACGATGATCATTCTCTTTTACCAACCTGTAAGTTACCTTAGTTTGCCGAGTATAACACTTTCATTGCGATCGCAAAAAGCCCTAACGTTTGTCGTTGAGGCTCGTCAACTATTCATTCATCTCCAATTAGATTCGGTAGAGGATAGAGAAAGATTTACTTTTAGAATTGCAGTAGTTTTTTTAATGCGTAAGTCTCATCAACTTAAGCGTTGTAATCTCTTTGGCTACTTTACCCCCCTAACAACTGTTTCACTAGATACATTGCTGTTTTTTATAGCAATCGTTCACGATAAGCATACTGTTTTTCCTAATTTTGTTGGAACCGTAGAGCTTCTGACAATCTACCGCCGAATCGCGAGGGAACCCCTGTTCCTATCAGTACAATGCTTTTTGATCTTCAATTCATCTTCGCTAGAAGTTTGAGACTAGCGGCATCGATGACCAGAAGTTGCGTCACAGCTATAAACGAAGCCTAAATATCCATAGTTTTGTGGCTTATACGGGTATAATGCTGACAAACCAGCGGGATAATCGCTAGGTTAAAAACTGAGTCTAGAAACCTCGCCGCGCTCTCAATGGTATAAAAAACTTGTTTACCATCAGTGCGATAGTAGGGGTTAAATCGCTGAAATAGCAGGCCTACTATGTTTGTCTTGTTTGTTTGGATTCGACTCATTATCGCTTTCTCGTCACTTCAGAAGGTTAGAGAACCACGGTTGATTAAGACTTTATTGTACATTCCAGTTAGTTGTTACGATATGAGGTTTAGGTATGAGGTAACGGCAGATAATTCGCGTAGTAGATCAGATTGTAGCTTCTTGATTTAGTTCAAACGATTTAAGTAACAAAGCCGTTGCGATAGAAGAGCTAGAGCTCATTAAAATAGAGCAACTAAATAAGTGATAAGAAGCTGTATGTTAAATTACTTCAAAGTGCCTTGCTGATTTTGTGAGCAAGCTAAGCCATTGATAAAGTAGGGGGTGATAGTCACGCTACCGTTGCCTTGAGTATAAATACACATTCTAATTTGATAAGTATGTGGAGATTATTTGCTCAGGCGATAAGAAAAATGTATTTGTGGGACTCCATAAAAGATCAATCTAGGTTAAATTGAGCTAGGGGGACAGAGGCTGAGGTATCCCCTTAAATTTGAGACAAATAGCAAATAAATTCATTTAGTTAGGAACGTTCATGGTGCTTTGTGAACGCAAGTTTATCACCACAACAAATTTGCTTATCACCCTAGTAAGGAACAGCACCATGAATGTAAATACTATCGTATCGCTTTTTCTCAATTCAATCTTTGGCAACATGCATAAAGCGAGAGCTAATGCACTGAAAGCCTGCGTTGAAAGTGTTCTTTCCGGTAGTTCTCTTTCTGTCACATCCATTGGACGAGGTATTTCTACTCATGCCTATGAAAAACACTCGATAAAAAGGGCGGATAGGCTGTGCTCTAACTGCCACTTGAGTCGATCAAAAGTTGTTATTTATAAACATATTGTTACCCTGCTTACCTCCCACTTGAAGACTCCGATCATTCATGTTGATTGGTCTGATTTAAATAAGCAAAAAACACTCTTTCTTATCCGTGCCTCTTTGTCATTCGAAGGTCGAGCCCTAACGCTTTATGAAGAAGTTCATTCATTGGAAACGAAAGAGACCGCCAAGACACATTCTGATTTTTTGGTCATTCTCAAACTGTTACTACCGTCTTCTAGTCGACCTATTATTGTCACAGAAGCTGGATTTAAGAGACCTTGGTTTAAAGCAGTCAGAGCTCTAGGCTGGCATTTTATGGGGCGAGTTCGTGGGCGTGTTTGCCTGAGTAAAAACGAAGAAAAAGGGGCGCTATGCAAAACGTTGTTTCCACTGGCAACCTCCGTCCCCCAACTCATAAGAAATGGGTATATGGGAAATGTAAACCCTTACAAAGTCAATATCATACTGTATAAGGCGAAACCGAAAGGGAGAGTCGCTAAAACTAAAAAAGGGCACCGTCAACAATCCAATTACAGTCGAAAAAAACGCTCGGCGAGCCCATGACCCATGGATATTGGTTACCTCACTGCCTGCTCGCCAACATTTAGCCAAACGTGCCGTTGGTATTTATGAAAAGAGAATGCAGATAGAGGAAGCCTTTCGAGATGGCAAATCAGAACGATACGGTTTAGGTATGTCGTTGCATGGAACTAAACAGTTACAAAGAATGAGCATATTAGTTTTGATAGGCACAATCGCCCATACCCTTTTGATGTTGTTAGGTTTAGTGGCAGAAAAACAGGGGCTTCACCATCGTTTTCAAGCGAATACTATTAAAGAGCGGCGAGTATTGAGTTACCTCAATCTAGGATTACGTATTTATCAAAAGCCATTGTTGCGCATATCAATAGATGTTTGGAGAAACATGATCGGGAAAATACTGAATGACCTATCGAATAATCAAAGGTTTACAGTTTGAGTTCGTGGGGTTCCCTCAGGGACAAAGGTGAATACATCATACACCTCCAACGTATCATTGGAGAATCGTATGTTGTTGGATAAGGCATATAAAGATAACTGAGCGCATAAATGTAGGATTTGGAACTTGATTGAAGTGCCTGTATAGAAAACTATTGGTGTTTCTCCTCTATAGCCAATGTTCGAAAAAGTAGTAATTTCTATGAGGAAAGTTGTACAATCAGTTTAACTGTTTAGTATTACGCTTCTGCCATTACGTATGATGAAACACTCGCTTTTAGAGTAATACATTTGGAGGCGCTTCTACACTCTGGTAGGAAGTATGTTATAAGTGAATGCCCCTTGAGCGGACATGAAAATGCAGTAACTTCAGAAGCCTTAAACGTTTGCAAAACATCTAACGATTAACATAGATAAAAACTAACCTTAATTTGATAATACATGTTGACCTTTTAAAAATATGGCTTGCTTTTTATGTATAGTGGAGTGTAGAGATAGGACTATGTAAGGGTGATCTTTTGGCAAAGGTTTGTCTGGGTCTGCAACTTATGTAGTTTTTGATGGGGCTTGAGCATAGGCGTGCTTAACTAGGTAACTTTCTCATGTTGAAAATGGAATGAATATATTTTGCAGTATGGGTTATATTAGCTGAGCCTGAGGTAATATGGTATAGGGATGAGTAATTTTGAATAAAGGAATATCTCGGTTGTTTAAGGTGAAACGTTTACTTAATAGTTTACTTTTTGTTATTTATCGAGTTACTTATAGAAGTCTACCTGGGATACTGAATATTAGTTCCTTGTGGTTTTTTTCTTACTTCCTAGATGGAGGTGAATATGCGAAGAACTCAAACTTTGTTTATCTCGTGTCATATATATCAGGTATGACATTAGGAGTTGTCTATTTTAGCTTGGTTGTTATTATACCTAGTTCCGATAAGGGCACTGCTGTAGAAACACTCGCATATATATTCAGGAAGTTTTTTTTATTCTTATTAGTATTTTTTGTTTTTTTGTGGCTCCTCGGCTTACTGAAACCATTAGACCTAGTTGGAATATTGGCGCTGTCTTTATTTCAATACTCTGTTGAGCTGAATAGGTCCGAAAGAAAATTTAAATCAGCATTAAAGTTGCTATATTGTCAATCATTCCTGCTTTTACTGTTTGTCTTATTCTCATGGTTTTTAGATTTATATGTTAGTTTTAGCTTTAGTTTTAGTGTTTTCTTCATAATGTCTTATCTAGGTTCTGTTTGTCTTGTAGGCCCTTCAACAATTAAATTTATTCTTCGGGCTCGTTTATTGGACGAGAGGAGAACAATATTTGAGATGTTTTCTGTATTTGGCGGCTCTTTTCTTTTGAAAATTTCTGAAGGGTTTGTGCCAGCATTCCTACGTTTTGTAGTGCTGCCCCATTATCCGGACTCTAGAGATTTCGTAACAATGGTGATGGATTTGGTACAGCGTTTTATTGCTACTTTGTTTAATGCAGTTAAGTTTTTTGTAATGCCTAGTCAAGTTAAGAAGTATTATGGGCGTAAGTTCGACCCAAGAATTGGTTCAAATTCCAACCGAGCTTCACTTTTCCTGTCATTAACAGTAGTAGTTTTATTTCTTGTTCTTATTACATATTTCGATATACCCAGCGAATGGAAGGTATTTGTCGATTTGGTTCCTAGGCTTTCTCACTTAGAACAGGAGTTCATGCTAATATCTGCAACCATAGTGATTATTCATGCATCGAATTTTTATAGAAAATCCTCAATTGATGTATATCTAATGTCAAATCGTCGTTACAGTGAATTAGTATTAATTCATTTTCTTGCGTTAGTTACTGCTTCCTCGTTCTTTTATTTTGGTTTTGCTTACCTAGGAGTGTTTACTGTTGTATCAATATATTATATTTTGACTTACTTTATAAGTATGTTGTTGTTGAAGGAGAGAATTGGTGGTATCTAGCGAGTGTTCAATTGAGAATATTATTATTCTAGCTGCAGGAGAGGGGCGTAGATTTTTTAAATCGGGTGGCAAGGTACTAAAGCAATTAGTCCCTTTTAATGGTATTCCACTGGTTAGAAGAATTGTTTTACAGGCATTGCGACTAAACATTGAAGGAAAGGTTATTGTCGTAGTTGGAGAAGATGAGGAGCAGGTTAAGCAGATCAAACAATCGCTCACCGGCATTGATGGTATCCAATATGTAAAGAATGAGAAAAGCCGCGCGGACAATAACTTTTATTCCGTAAAAAAAGCGTTGGAGTGCTGTTCAAAGTCCGCCTCCATTATAATAGAGGCTGATTGCGTATTTGAGGATAGTGATCTGAGCTCTTTTGCGAGTAGCGTAACTAATAGTAGTAGTATAATATGGGGGTGCATTGGTGCAGCAAACAACTATGAGAATGGTGGAGTGCTCGTGCCTGAGCATAAGGACAGCGCTTGGCAACCTCATATAGCTTCTGGTGATGAATATCGCAGTCTAGCTGAACAGCCAGGTTCATTGAAAATGTTCGGTATAGTAGGAATTTCACATGAACAAACTAGTAGATTTTTCGAACAAGTTGCAGATGTTAATTACGATGTTCCTAGTTACTTTCATCAAGTCTTTTTTGATTCCCCATCCTCCTACAAGCATACTGTGTATGACTTTGGACTTGATGCATTTTCTTTCAATACGAATAAAGAGCTAAATTTAAATGAAAAGTAGATTTGAATTAATTTCTCCCCATGATCTGAAGCCTATTGAGGATTATAGTCGAGATAGAGTCGAGTGGCTAATGTCAAAAATATCGACAGAAAGTTTGTGGACTGTCCCAATCTGTGTTAGCTCAGAAGGGTTCGTTATGGATGGGCATCACCGTCACCAAACAGCGCTTGCACTTGACTTATCTTATGTTCCTATAGAACGGTTTGAGTATAAAGAAGTTGAGCTATACAGCCTTCGTGAAGATGTGGACGTTTCTTATGAGATAATCAAGTCCAATGCTTCAGCAGGGATCATATTCCCCTATAAAACTGCGAAACATGATTTTCCTGAGTTAAGAGAGAGCTTTATAGCAGTTCCTCTAAAAGAACTAAAGTAGACGTAAGAAAAGAGAACGAGTTATGAAAACGATCATAGTGGCTGCAGGAATGGGAGTATCACTAGATGGAGCAAACCGACTGTCGCTCGTAGTAGGACCAGATGGGAACACAGTCTTCGACAGATTGAGGAAACAGTTTGGTGATGATCTCATCATCGTTGTTGGCTATCGAGCAGCGGATGTTATATCTAGTACGTATACTGCAAAACACGTTTTAAATCCATTTTGGCACGAAACTGGAAGCGCGTATTCAGCATTCTTAGGGCTTGATGCTCTAGACAACACAGCTCAAAACGAACAAATTTGTATCATACCGAGTGATCTCATCTTTTCTGATATGGCAGTTGAGCAATTTAAGGTTAATAGAGCTTCGACTATTTTTGGCATACAAACGGAGTTTCGCCACCCTGAATCTGCCAACTTAGCATTGGAAAATGATGTAGTAAAGTCTGTATATATGGGACATGTTAGAAACATAAGTGATCCACTGTATCGAGGCCCAATCATTTTCGATGCTGAGCACCTTTATGAAATAAAAGAGCTTTGTAGAAATAATTCTGATGTCTCAGTAGTTGAGGCAGTACTAAAGTGTAAACAAGATTTTAGATTCGGTGTGCTGTCAAAATCAGATGTGTTTGAAATTAACTCGGTTGTTGATTATTTGACAGCAAAAGAGTCTTTATAGGAAACAAAAGTGAAAGTTAGGACCTATACATTTTTTTTGGGTGATGATTGTATCTCACATTCTCGAGAAGAGAGAGAGAGAGTAAATAAAATTTGTAAAGCGCTACCAATTATTTCATCCATGTCAGAAGTTCGAACTTCAAGAGTCACACTCCAAACAATAACCTTTTCAGATCTATATGAGCTAGAAAAGGCTATGACTGGGCTAAAGGTGAATTATGATAAGTTTCGGCATAGCGGTGTAAGATGGGTTAACCAGCCTATTGTATATAAAGGAAGTGAAGGGGAACACTCTTATGCTGCGGTAGTCGCGCGGATAGTTGCTATTTTGGTAGAGCTTCCAAATCTATTTGTTTCTATTCGCTCCACTGGGTTTGACAACAGTTCAGTACCTGCGAAGTTATATGCTTCAATATGCAAATCTCTATCACGAGCGGATAGTACTGGGGGTATTAACTTCCGGTTTGGCATAGGCTTTGAGATAGTTTCAGGTACACCGTACTATCCGTTTTCATATTCCTCATCCTTTGGGGCATCTCTAGGTATTGAGTCCCTGCCTGTAGTGGTACGAGAGTTTGATGAAGTTAAGGAAATTAAACTCTCTGATAACGCGCTGGATTCATTGTCCAAGTGTTACAGTGCTGCAGAGGTTAATCTTAAATCATGTGATATTCCATTATTGGGAGGTGATTGGTCTTTAGCTCCGATACCACATACCACCGACTCAGTTGCACAGCTGATTGAAAATCAAGGCTATACTATTGGCTCATCTGGCGCACTTTCAATTGTGGGTAGACTTACAGCTGAGCTTAAAGGTATGGCCTCTGATGAAAGAGTCATTGCGAGCGGTTTTAACGGTGTTATGCTGAGTGTGCTAGAGGATGACCTTTTAGCTCGCAGGTTTTCAGAGGGTGCTGTCACTGTTAATGATCTAATTATGTATTCGTCAGTATGTGGTGTTGGTGTCGATATGGTGCCTATACCAGGCGAAACTTCGGAAGCTACGATAGCTGGTGTTGCTTTAGACTTGGCTATGATGGCAAGTCGACTAAATAAGCCACTTGGTTTGAGACTTCTTCCTATACAAGGTAAACGCGCAGGAGCAGTTACGCACTTTAATCACGATTTCTTAAACGATACATGTATACAGGGACTTTTCTAGTGGCTAGTTTTGACAAAGAACTTGTAAGGAAGTTTTGGGACTCAAGAGTTGAAAAGTTGGATAAGACTAGCAATAAAGTATCAATTACCAATCTAGAAACTAATAGTCAATTATCTGAGCAAAAAGTCAAACTTGAATCTCGAGTATTAGAGACAGTTTTTAAGGGTTCATATAATACTAACCTCTTAGATTTAGGGTGTGGGTACGGCTATTGGAGTATCCACTTTAGTAAGTACTTTAAAAAAATAATAGCAGTTGAATATAACCAAAATCTTATTCAATATGGACAGGAAATAGCGAAAGAAAATAATCTGAGAAATATTACATTCCTCCAATCTGATGTGTGTGATTTTAACTTTGATAATGATTATGATGTTGTGCTTATTTCTGGACTATTCCTTTACCTGGAAGATGGAGATATAATAAGGATTTTGACTAAACTATCGAAATGCTTAAAGCCAGGTGCGCGGATAATATTGAGAGATGGAATGTCACTTTTAAAAGATGATCATATCATATCAAATAAATACTCAACAGCTCTTGGAGATAATTATAGTGCAATATATAGAACGCCACAGAAGTACCGGGAGCTATTTAGTTGCTTAAACGCTACTCTTATTCATGATATGGATATGTTTGATGATGCATCTGGATTAAATAAGTGGAAGGAGACTAGACTTCGGGTTATGGTCTATGAGGTTCAGTAGTATGAGTTTTTTTGATATTGTCTCTGACATATATGAGCGACAGTCTTTTAAAGAGTTTTACTCACGGAAAATCTCAGGTAAGTTGTCCCCTATTTTGGCTGCCTATTGCTATAGAAAAAGCATCCACCCAAATACTTTAACACTCCTTATGATCCCAACTGGTATCATAGGTGGGCTTCTATTTTCTTGTGGAGGAAATATTAATTGGGCTCTGGGTGGCCTTGCTTTGATAATTTTAAATATACTGGATGCTGCGGATGGTGAGGTCGCAAGGTATTCAAATAAAACCAGCTTGACTGGTGATTATTACGATAGAGTTGCACACTATATTACAGATGTAAGTGCTTATTTTGGTGCAGGGGTTGGGCTTTATTTATGGCTTGATAATAAGATTATTTTGTACGTTTCTTTTGTATTGGTTTTGACTCATATAAGCGATATTGCTTTAAGGGACTTGAGAGTTTTAGTCGGTGTCGACTTAGATAAAAATAACAAATCAGAAAAACTAACAGTAAAAGACAAGAAAAAGGCGACAACAATGCCTATAAAGGGGTATGGTCGGCTTGTAGGAGAAGTACTGTTTACGAATGTTGCCTTTTTTCACCTTATACCTATCTTGTCTATATTTCAGCTATTGACCAGTATGAGTGAACCATATTTATTGACTGGATATTTTATCATATTTACTTTAGTAAACGTTATAAAGGTGATTGTAAGGATTAAAATTATTAGTCGTCTGGATAAATGGATATGATTGTACGTTTAACGAGAACATTGCCAATGGAAAGTCAACCTGGAGCTGGTCAACATGCTTTCTACTATTCGGATTATATTAGAGAAAAAACGAAAATATTTGTTCCTTATAAAGGGGCTGCGACTCAATATGACTTTAGCAATGATGTCGATATAGTTAGAATCTCTTCACCAGATGCTGTGCTAGGTGATAAGACTAGTTTTTTTGGGAAGCTATCTGTTTTTATTGTTAAGTTATTTGGGGATTTTATATGTAGTTTTGAGGCAATTAAAGAGCTTTGGTCTATTCGTAAAGAAGTAAAGTTAGTACATGTACATAGCATAGGATTTATGTTTACTGGCTTGATCCTAAAACTACTGCTTCGTTGTCCTGTCGTATTTGGTTTTCACGGTACTGATTTCATCCGAGTTAAAAAGAATAGAATAGCAAGAATGGTTTTTCGATATTATGATGGTTTTATTTATGTTTCTCCTCTAATGTCAAAGCCGATTAAAGAGATGTTTCCAGATAAGCCAATAAAATATATTGGAAATTTCGTTGATACGGAATTCTTTTCATTGGTTGAAAGCCCTCCTAAGAATGGTAAGTTTTTGTTATGTGTAGCTAGTTTAAGGTGGCAGAAAGATATTCAAACACTAATTGCCGCCTATGCTCACGCTATTTCTATAAACCCTGATGTTTATCCATTAAAAATCGTAGGTATAGGTCCTCAAAGAGAGGAACTGGAAAACTTGGTCGCTCAGCTAAAACTTGGAGATAGAATTTCGTTCGAAGGTTCAAAGTCTCGGTCTGAGATTTTTACATTGATGTCGAGTTGTCATTTTTTTATTCTCTCATCAATTAAAGAAGGTTTTCCTAAAGTAGTCTTGGAAGCTTTAGCTTGTGGTAAATTTGTTGTTACTACAAAGGCTGGTGCATTAAGTTCTATTTTAAACAATGAAGTAAGCAGTTTAGTGAACGTTAGTGATTCTACTGGTTTGGGTGATAAAATTGCAGAGTACTCGGCGACAAAATTTGACTACGCCCAAGCAAAAAAGTGTAGGGCTGTTGCTGAGCAGTATTCAATACGAACACTTGTTAGCAATGTGTCTAAATTATATAAGATAGTTCAGAGGGAGTATGAATAAACAGCTATGTGTATTTTCCAGTAACGGAGAGGCTACAAGTACAAAAGCTATATTCAGCTTTTATATGATGTCTTTGATTGCTTCTCAACTTTACTTTTTAGTATACCCATATGTTGTATTTTTTTTGACAAAGGGGTGGGGTGGAGGGTTATATCGATATCAAAATATATCTATAGATCCGCCGTTCTTTTCTGGTTTCCTTTTATCATTATTTGTGCTTTTTTCATATTCATTTGCGTACCTCTTACTGATAAACAGACTGGGTAAATTAGATAAGTTTGTAAGCTATGATTTGTTTATTAGTAAACGAATTGTGTATGTGTTGCTGATTGTAGTAATGATAATCTACCTACCGTGGATAGGTGTGGATCGGTATATATATAAGGAATCAGTAGGGTTTTGGCCTGGTGAGGTCCTAATCGCTGCATCTATGCTTCTTTATCTACTAGGTGTGCGTGGAACATCTAGAGAGAAGGTGTTTGTTATTGCAATATTTTTTGTGATTATCTTTGCTATAAGAGAGCGGGAGTATATTTTGTTTCTAGTAGCATTGGTTTGGTTTTCACTGAAACAAACTAGGAGTCGAGTTGCTCTTGTTATTTTAGGTATAACATCTATATTATTCTATAAGTCCTTTTTTAACTATGTAACAGGAAGCGATAATCCTACATTTTTGTTTGATGATATATTGCATTTCCTTCGTTTTTCTGCTGCTGATGCTAGGCATGCGCTCAATATAATGTACTCGTACATGTTAGGAGATAATCCTAGCTATTTGCATCAATCTATATATTATCCACATTGGATTCGTAATGTTTTTGGCGATAGCTTGATATCAAATTCAAGGTTAGCATCTGAGTATTATACGGCGAACATGACAGGCACAGGTTTTAACCATGCTCTGGAGCTATGGTTAAATTTTGGTTTATATTTGCCTGTTTTTTGCGTTTTATTTACAGTAGTATTATTAGTGCTAGCCCGCCTAGGTCCATTATTTATAGTACCAGTGTTAACTTTTATTATTAAGTCCGCTCGAGGAGATTTTTCTGCTGTGTTTGTCGTATGGGTAGTAATCCCCACTTTGATCCTGCTGTCCCTATACCTATTTGACAGATATATTCTGAAAGCCTTACTTGATTGGTCGACTAAATTTTGGAGCAATAAAAATGCTATTGGTAAGTGAGAAGGCTACTAGATGGCGAGAAAGTAACTTAAAACTGAAACTTAGAGAAGTTGAGTTGCTAGTAAAGTACTTTGGAAAAGATCATCATTTTGAAAATGTCCTAGAGGTTGGTGCTGGAAATTGTTCTCAATCCGAATTTCTTTATAAGTTAGCCAGTAACTCTCTATTTTCTATAGATTTAAACTCAGAACGGTTATTTTCAGGTAACAATTTAAAGTCTCAGACTTTGCTGGTTGCAGATGCTGAACAATTAGATCAAGTAGACTTTCCTATACAATTTGATCTAGTATTCTCTTCGAATGTGTTAGAACACCTACCTAATGTTAAAGATTGTTTAGATACATCACTCTTAGTATCCAATGAAAACTCATTTTATGTTCATATTCTGCCCAACCCTACTTGGAGGCTGTTTTCTACGTTACTATATTATCCTATTAAACTACGTAACCTGATAGGGCGTTTATTTTCGAAGAAAGAAGTTGCTGCGAAGTCTTCCTGGGGGAATAACATGAAAATAGACGTTGCAAAACCAAGTTTCTTATCTCGATTACTGCCTCCTGTTCACGGTGTGTCAAATAATCTATTTCAAGAGTTTAAGGCGTTTAGGCGTTCTGCATGGATTAGAATATTTGAAGAATGTGGATATGAAGTCGTTGATGTACTACCAGGTCCTATTTCTACAGGGTATGGTATTGGTTTTGACTCATTAAAACCACTGCTCGAAGGAATGGGGCTATCTACCGAGTATATTTATATCTTAAATCGAGCTAAAAATGTTAGTGAAATATAAAACCTTTTCCCTCAACCTAACTTCATTATATGGCCTTCAACTTCTACTAACACTATTCCCCGTACTTATAATACCCCTGTTAATCCGAACGTTAGGAGTAAATGAGTATGCAAGTTATGTATTGGTTGCAGCTTTATTTAGTATGCTCGAAATAGTAGTTGCTTACAGCTTTAGGACTACCGCTACACGAGAGGCTTCGAATGTTTCAGACGATGAAGGCATGTCTGAACTTATCATATCAGTTATGTGTATTCGATTATGCTTATCACTCCTAGCTATTGTTATATTTTGTATACTATTCCAAATTGTTTATACGTCAAAAATACCTCAAATATCATCACTTTCTCTGGCTATAATTCTTACACTTCGCCTTTTGGGTTTTGTACTTTCTAATGAATGGTATTTCCAAGCAATGCAGAACACTTCTGTACTGCTATTTATAACACTGTTTTCACGTTTATTTTTTGTTTTCACCTTAATATTGCCGACTGAGAAGACATTGGAATACGTATTGTTTTGTAACTCAGTTATGTACTTTCTCGTCGGAGTTTCTGCATTTGTCTATATTTTCTTATATAGAAAAATTATTATTGTAGTTCCCGAAACAAGGACGATGATGACTCGATTTAGAGATGGTGCAGATCTATTTATTTCAAGCTTAGGTGTATACTTTTATACAAATATTAACACAGTTTTTGTTTCATCATTACTCCCTCCTCAATTTGTAGCAGTGTATAGTGTTGCTGAAAAGGTTTATAGAGGTGCAGCTTCTTTATTCTCCCCAATTAATAGGGCTTTATATCCGATTTTGTTAAAGTTACATAGCAGCAATAAATATAAGTTTTCCCGATTATTTGCCATTGTTTATCTGTTTCAAATGGTGTCAGTTATTCTTTTGTCTATTATTTTGCACTATTTTGACCGAACAATATTAAAATATTTTTTTCATGGAAATGCTATTACTGATGAAGCAATGGTATTCTTTTCTCATTTCCTATATTTATCCGTACTGTTTGTTGTGTCAGCATATACCACATATATTTTAGTCATTTTTTCTTTAGATAAAGTGATAAAAAGGATAACTATTACGTTTGGTATTATTAATGTCGTTTTGATACCATTAGTACTTACGTACCTTTCTTTTATTTATGTATTTTGGGCGATTTTTATGATTATGCTTTTGGTTGCATTGATACAAACATCGTTATGCGTCAGTGGTTTGGACAGGCGTGTAGAGTGTAAGTGATGTCGATCTTGTTAGTTTTTTGCTGGTTGTTGGGGTGTTTTAGTCTAATCTATTTCTCCTTTTATCGTCGTAGAGTCGATGTCTTCTCTTTTAGTTTTGTCGGCTTTTTTATATACTCATTTCCAATTCTAGTAGGTAGTGTTCCTAATTATCCATATGATAATAGACTAGAATTAGACCATTTTTTATACTTTTACTTTATATTGTTTAGTGTAGTATACCTGTTGGTGGTGTTTGTACATGATAAATATATAGATAGAGTCAATGTTAAACCAGTTTCACAATTCGTTTTTCCTAGGTTGGTTATATACTTTCTTGCAATTATAGCTGTGGGTTTGGTTTTATATGTTTCTATTGATATTGTTAGTACTGGTATGTATATAAGGGCTGGAATAGAAAAAGTACAAGTACTAAAATCTTTGCCGAGTATATATAATTGGGTTGTTTATTATCTCATATCACTTTCTTTTCTTTGTGCTATCGCGAGATATCACTATATAGCGGCTCTTTCTATATTCTTGCTTATGTTTGATGTTGTATTGGTAGGAATGAGAGTCAACATAACAATAGCTTTGGTTGGTTCTATTCTTATTGTTTTCTATGGCTATAGACTCTCCTTTAAATCTGCAGTTTTTAGCTTCGTGGCAGGGATTTTTCTAGTTTTTACTGTTATTTTTATAAAACCAATGTTGCGTATTTTTGTTACGACAGGGGAGTTTTTTTCCTATTTTGATGGTAGCTCTAGGTTATATACATATATAGGACGTATGGAGCCATTTCCACAGATTTCTATTTTTAATACGGTTGTAAAACACTCAATAGAGTTTAACCGTCATGAGTGGTTTAATAGTGTAATTACACTATTTGGTTTTGGTAGTAATGCACAGGTTGTAAAATTTACGTCTGTCTTTGCTCCATTCTATCATGGTATTAGGGATGGAGCCCTAGGCTCTTCTTCTATAGGCGAGATGTACGCCTTATTTGGAGTACTAGGCATAGTAGTATTTTGCCTATTATATCCATTGTTACTTGTTTTACTCTCAACTATCTTACGCAAGTATGGAGACTTAGCAAGAATATTTATACTACCTATTGTTCCAATCATAGGGTTTTATTTTTATCGCAATGATATTTATTTCTCTCTACTTCAAATGAGACGGATCTTATTTTATTCTTTTGTTTTCTTTACTGTTCTTTTTCTTGTAAAACTTGTACGGAGAAAATATAGTTAACTTATGTGTGGGATTTTTTACACCAATTTGGATATATCTTATACGCGTCTAAATAAAGTTATCGCACTATCCAGTAGGCGAGGGCCAGATGCTCAGAGTTCTATGAGAGTAGGGGGGCAGACTCTTGCTCATACGCGCTTGGCATTATTGGATTTAGATCCAAGATCCAACCAGCCCTTTTCTTATAAGCATTTGGTCGCCGTTTTCAACGGAGAGATTTATAACTTCAGGTCACTAAGGGCATCTTTGGAAAAAGGCGGGTATACCTTTTCTACAGAGGGCGATGTTGAGGTTCTTTTGGCTGGGTACTTGGAGTACGGTCATAAGATTTTAGAACGACTAATTGGGATGTTTGCTTTTGCTATATACGATGCAAATGCTCAAACAGTGTTTTGCGCGAGAGATAGGTTAGGGAAAAAACCGTTATTCTACTCTTTTCATGGAAAAGGTTTTACAGCAGCTTCCAGTGTGGATCAAGTAGTTACTGTGTTACAAGGGGTTGGTCAAGAGGTTTCAATAAGTAGTCAAGCTATGGGGAGCTTCTTCTCTAGCAAATGCACCAGTGCCCCACAGAGTATATACAACGGCATATACTCTGTGGGTGCTGGTGAGTATATGATTATTTCCACGATAGATAGTAAAATAGTTGCAAATGAATGTTATTGGGATCCTAGGCACCTAGTTTCCACAACGCCTATGATATCCAGTTCATTCGACGATGCTTGTAATGAATTGGAGGGGCTTCTTTCTGAAGCAGTAGAGTCAAGGCTTGTATCCGATGTACCTGTTGGAGTTCTTATGTCGGGTGGTGTTGATTCGACTCTTGTTGCTGCTTTAGCACAAAAAAAATCTGCTGTGCCAATAAAAGCATTTACAGTTGCTTTTGATGATCCAAAGTATGATGAGAGTGGAGTAGCAAGTCGTGTCGCAGACTCGTTAGGGCTCGAGCATCATATCTTAGAATGTAGGTCCAGTGACTTAATTGATCTTATCGAAGATATGTCTTTGGCATATGATGAACCCTTTGCGGATTCATCAGCTTTACCAACATTACTGGTGTCTAAGTTTGCATCTCAACACGTTAAAGCCGTAATGACTGGCGATGGTGCAGATGAGGTCTTTCTTGGTTACAATAGATACTCTCAACTGTCCTCTATTTTACCATTTTTGTCTGCTTGGCAGAAAACCCCAAAGCCAGTAAGAAAAGGAGTATCTCATTTACTCAACCTTTTGCCTAAAAAATTGGCTCGTCGTGTTCAAAAAGTAAGTGAATTCTCGACAGTTGGAGAGTTCTATTCTGCATTGTTGAAAACAGACACATCATCTTGGTATGTGTCTGAGCAATCACCTTTCGAAGACGTATTAAGTTTTTGTGATTCGAGTTTAGATCCGATCTCTTTAGCTGGTTTGTATGACCTTCAACACTACTTACTTAATGATATTAATGTAAAAATAGACCGAGCATCAATGCACTTTTCGTTAGAAGCTAGAGCTCCGTTTCTAGACCACCGTGTGGTTGAGTATGGCCTGTTATTACCTAAAAAGTATAAATTTAAACCAAATAGCAAGAAGTTTATTATCAAATCGTTAGCGTCTCGATATTTGCCTAGTGATATTACAGAAATGAGAAAACGAGGTTTTTCTATTCCTCTCTCATCTTGGTTCAGAGGTGAATTAAGAGAGTACGTAGAAGATCAACTAACTCCCGGTACTTTAGGTGCTATTAATGGAGTTGATTCTAGGGCAGTTTTGGATATGATTCATGATCATATGTCCGGTAAAGTGAATGCTCAAACCGATATTTGGAAATTGCTTGTTTATGTAGCTTGGGCACAGAAACGTCGATGAAATGTGTATTAGTTATTCCTAACCTCTTGGTTGGTGGAACCCAAAGGGCAATGTGTAATCTAGCAGTAGGCCTAGCTAAGCGTGGTAGAGATGTGTCGCTCATTGTTATTCACCGAATAGATAAAGAATATGGTGGTTTGGAAACCTCGAGGCTTGATATTAGTACTTTGGAGGAGGCGGGAGTTAAGTTAATTTACTTAAACCGAACCAATGTTGTCTACTCTGGAACTTCAGTACTTCGAACAGTTTTAGCTCTGAAGCCAGATGTAGTGATGTCTTCTCTTAGTTACCTTAATTTGTATTTGAGCTTTATTTTTTTGTTTTTGCCCAAACACATTGTCTATGTTGTTAGGGAGTCCAATGTTCTTAGCGTTAAACATTCCCATGCATTTGGGAGGAAGTTCCTTCGTGCGATATACAGTTTTAGCTATAGGTTAGTCAAACATGTTGTGTGTCAGAGCCATGATATGCAAGATGATCTAGTTCAACATTTCGGTGTAGATGAAAATAAGACGGTTGTGATAAATAACGGTGTAGATGTCGAAAGGTTGCAGCACTTATCACACGAACCATTACATTATGATTTACCTAGTAACTGTATAAATGTTGTATCCGTAGGGCACCTTACCAACCAAAAAGGGCATGATTTATTGATAAAGGCTCTTGCAGCTCTAGATCGTGATGATGTAGTTATACATATAGCTGGGCGTGGTCCACTAAAAGAAGATTTAATTGCGTTATCAGAAAAGCTAGGTGTCCGTAAGCAAGTGGTTTTTCATGGCTTCATGCAAAACCCCTTCCCCTTAATTCGGGCATGTGATCTTTTTGTTTTAGCCTCACGATTTGAAGGGTATCCCAACGCATTGGTGGAAGCTCGGACAATCGGTATTCCTGTCTTAGCAAGCTCCTGTAAAGGTGGAATATTTGAGATATTGGGTGCTGATGATTTGTCTTTTCTAGTAGGAGATAGTGATGACTTAAAGGAGAAGCTTGATATGTTTCTTCTGAATGGAAGCAACAGACATAAAGCTGTAAAGGCTGGGACGACAGAATTTGGCTTAGAAGTTATGTCTGAACGATTTGACAATTATTTTTCTAGTATTACTCGTGGAGTTTAGACTTATGAGATTAGAGTTTAATAACGAACTGACAATTGGTGTGATTGGATTGGGATATGTTGGGCTACCATTGGCGGTGGAGTTTGGGAAAAAATTCAACACAGTAGGGTATGATATAAATCTGAGCCGCCTGCAAGAGTTGCGCGAAGGCCGTGATAACACTTTAGAAGTAACCGACAAGGAGCTGGCCACTGCGAGCCGGCTTAGTTACAGTGACTCATTAGATGACCTGAAAAAATGTCAGGTATATATTGTCACTGTACCAACGCCAATAAATAAGAGTAAACAGCCAGACTTAAGCCCTTTGATCTTAGCTAGTAAGACTATAGCTAATGTTTTGAAGCAAGGTGATGTCGTAATTTACGAATCCACAGTATATCCAGGCGCTACTGAGGAAGATTGTGTTCCTGTACTGGAAAATGGTTCAGGGCTGGTCTTTAATAGTGATTTTTTCTGTGGTTATAGCCCGGAAAGAATTAACCCAGGAGACAAAGAACATAGAGTCAGCTCTATACTAAAAATTACATCTGGATCTACACCCGAGGCTGCAGAGTTTGTTGACCAGTTGTACCTATCCATAATCGAAGCAGGAACTCACAAAGCTAGCTCAATTAAAGTTGCAGAAGCGGCGAAGGTTATAGAAAACACCCAGCGGGATGTAAATATAGGTTTAGTCAATGAGCTGGCACTGATTTTTAATCGATTGGGAATTGATACTGAAGAAGTACTAAAAGCGGCTGGAACTAAGTGGAATTTTTTGCCATTTCGTCCTGGACTAGTTGGCGGTCACTGTATCGGTGTTGACCCATATTATTTAACCTATAAAGCTCAATCAGTGGGATATCATCCTGAAATAATTTTGGCGGGACGTAGGTTAAACGATGGTATGGGTGCATATATAGCTAGCCAGTTAGTAAAAGAGATGTTAAGGAAGCGAATTCACGTCGAGGGAGCGCAAGTCCTTGTCATGGGGCTGACTTTCAAAGAAAATTGTCCCGATCTTCGAAATACTAAAGTTATTGATATTGTGTCGGAGCTTGAGGATTATGGTGTTCAAGTTGATTGTTATGACCCATGGGTAAAAGCTAACGAAGCTGAAATAGAGTACGGGATTTCTCCTATAAGTGTTTTGCCTGTAGAAAAGTATGACGCTGTTATTACGGCTGTCGCGCATAGCGAATTTTCTGAGCTTAGCTCTGAACAAATTCATTCTTTATGCAAACCATTACACGTGCTGTATGACCTAAAGTATATCCGGCCCGTAGTAGAAAGTGATTTACGTTTGTAATAGATTCAGTTTAACTAAGAAGGCTCGTAAAGCGAGCAAGCATATATGATTACATATTCAAGATTACTCAAAGACCTCTCCGCAAACCCCAAAACATGGTTGATTACTGGGGTGGCAGGTTTTGTTGGCTCTAATTTATTGGAGCAGCTCTTAAAGCTAGATCAAAAAGTCGTAGGTTTGGATAACTTTGCAACTGGCCATCAGCGAAATTTGGATGAAGTACGTAGTATAGTTAGTTCGAAACAATGGGCGGGGTTCAAGTTTATTCATGGTGATATCCGAAACCTTGAAGATTGTTATGAAGCATGTAATGAGGTTGATTATGTCTTACATCAAGCAGCCCTTGGTTCAGTTCCTCGGTCCATAGCAGATCCTATAAGCACGAACAATACAAATATTGGCGGTTTCGTAAATATGCTAATGGCAGCTAAAGAATCAAATGTCAAAAGCTTTACCTATGCTGCTAGTAGCTCGACATATGGCGATCATCATGCTTTGCCAAAAATAGAAGAAAATATCGGAAATCCATTGTCACCATATGCTGTTACTAAGTATGTTAATGAGCTATATGCAAGTGTATTTGCTAGGGCTTATGGGTTTAAGGCGATAGGGTTACGCTATTTCAATATTTTTGGTAAACGTCAAGACCCAGAGGGAGCATATGCCGCAGTTATACCAAAGTGGATAGCAGCGATGCTTAATGATGGTGATGTGTTTATTAATGGGGACGGAGAAACTAGTCGTGATTTCTGTTTTGTTGAAAATGCCATTCAAGCCAACTTGCTAGCAGCGGTCGCAGAAGAAGAGGTTAAGAATGAGGTTTACAATGTGGCAGTTGGGGGCAGAACAACATTGAAAACTCTTTTTTCGGCATTGCAGTCCACACTGTTAGACAATGGAAAGTCTTATACAAGAGAACCGAAGTACGTTGAATTTCGGGCTGGAGATGTTCGCCACTCAATGGCTGATATTACAAAAGCTAGGAAGTTGTTAGGTTATTCCCCAGAGTATAATATAGATCGAGGGATTTCCAAGTCTATGCCATGGTACATAAGCTTTTTGGTAGAATAATGGTCTTTTTGCTAATTTCTAATAAGGCAGAAACTATAGTCAACTTTCGTTTAGACCTAATCCAAGATATTCAATCTCAAGGAAAACTAGTGCATGTTTGTGCACCAGGTCTTACCGTTGCTTCTCAAATAGGCCAGCAACTCTCTCAAAAAGGAGTAATAGTACATAGTGTGCCTATTGAGCGAACAGGTATTAACCCTTTTTCAGATGTTATTACATTTGTAGCTTTACTAAAGTTGATTCGGCGCATACGCCCTAATGAGGTTCTCAGTTATACAATTAAGCCAGTGGTTTGGGGAAACTTAGCTTCAAGGCTTCTCAATGTTAAATATAGTTACTCATTGATTACTGGGGTTGGTTATGCGTTGGCTAGTGATAAGAGCGAATTCAAACATAAACTTGTACAGTATTTTGCTCGAGGGCTTTATCGATTCGCTTTGCAATTCAGTCATAAAGTATTTTTTCAGAACCCTGATGACTTATCATTATTTAAAGAGCTGAACATTATTGATGAGGAAACTTCTACCGCTGTTGTAAATGGATCGGGAGTCAACTTAAATACCTTTTGTCCAACACCACTACCTGTTGATGGTATTACATTTGTTTTTGTAGGGCGGTTATTGTTTGATAAGGGGATTAGGGAGTTCTCCCAAGCTTGCCGAGCGCTCAAATCTAAGTATCCTCTAGTGTCGTTCAAAATTGCAGGGGGAGTTGATGTGAACCCTGAATCAATACCCATAGAGGAACTCCAGTCATGGACCGATGAGGGGTTTGTAGATTATCTTGGAGAAGTGGATGATATAAAAGGTGTTTTAGCTGGCTCATCAGTTATAGTTTTACCTTCTTATAGGGAGGGGGTGCCACGAAGCGTTCTGGAAGCTATGGCAATGGGAAGAGCAGTTATAACAACTGATGCTCCTGGATGTAGGGAAACAGTGAAGGATGGTTGCAATGGATATTTAGTTACCCCTCAATCAGCCGACTCTTTAGCCAATGCAATGGAGAAACTCATAGTTAACCCCAGGACTATTGAGCATATGGGGCGAGCTTCAATCAAATTGGCAGTGGATAGGTTTGATGTAAAAAAAGTGAATAGAGCAATGCTCGATGCAATAGATAGCGTTAAGTAGTCTATAGATCGTTCAGAGGTGGAAGGTGGTCTTGAAGAAATATGTTAAATAGCCCTCACAGAATTTTGATTACAGGTGCGAATGGTTTTATAGGCTCAGCGCTTACTCGCTATTTGATGGAGGTTGGGTATGGCGAACGGTTATCTTTGGCAGTAAGAAAGGGGGTTCGAGACGACTCTAATACCTACTCTCTCGGGAACTTTAATTCTAAAACTGATTGGTCTAGTGCCCTAGAACGCTGTAAAGTGGTTATTCATGCGGCAGGCAGAGCGCATTTAAAAAAAAGCTCTCCAGAGGAGAGCTACCTTGACTCTTTAGAAGCAGATTATGAAGCGGCTATACAGCTTGTAACGAGTGCGGCAAATGCAGGTGTTTCACGGTTTATTTATATAAGCTCCGTTTTGGTAAATGGTAATGAGTCTTGCCAGCCTTTTACTGAAGATGATATCCCTATGCCAAATAGTGCAGCAGGTAGGGTTAAGTTTAAAATCGAGCAAGAGCTGTGTGAAATTGGGACGAAAGCTGGAATGGAGTTCGTCATTATTCGCTCGCCTCTAGTCTATGGTAAAAATGTTCCAGGTAATTTTGGAAGTCTAATTCAGTTGGTTCGAAAAGGATTCCCACTCCCACTTGCCTCAATCCACAATAGTCGTTCATTTATTTGTATACATAATTTGACACATTTAATAGCGAAGTGTATTGAGCATCCTGGAGCAAAGAATCAGGTTTTTATGGCATCAGATGGAGAGGATATGTCAACTACAGAGTTATTTCGTGGTCTTGCTCAAGCTATGGGTAAGCGACATCATTTATTCTATATACCTCAAACGGCTATAAAACTAGGTTCGATGGTGTTGGGAAAAAAGGACTTAGCAGACCGCTTGTTTTCTTCCCAACAAGTAGACATATCTAAGGCTTGCAATCTTTTGGAGTGGCGCCCTCCTTATTCTGTTGATGCTGGACTAAATAGCTGCTTTGTCAAAAATAGTGATTATCTGGGTAGTCAAATTCACAGGCCTTCTAAGAGAACATAGTTGTGATTCGAACTTTAGACGTGATATTTTCGTTAATAGGGCTGGTATTGGGAGCACCAATATTAGTTTTACTAGTATTAATTGGTCTCATCGATAGTGGTTCGCCTATTTTTCGGCAAGAAAGAGTTGGGAAGCACAAACAGCCGTTTACACTTGTTAAGTTTCGTACTATGCGTAAAGGGACTGCTTCCGTAGCTACGCATCTTGCAAGCTCTTCTTCTATAACCTTCTTCGGACGCTTTTTACGCCGTACCAAGCTTGATGAACTTCCTCAGTTATGGAACGTCCTGACAGGAGATATGAGTTTAGTAGGGCCTAGACCTGGTTTATATAACCAAGAACAATTGACACTCTGCCGTGACGCTATGGACGTCTATTCTGTCCGGCCTGGAATTACGGGGCTAGCTCAGGTCAAAGAAATCGATATGTCAACACCTCAATTATTAGCAAAAACAGATGCTGAGATGATTGAGAACATGAATGTGAAAAATTATTTTCGCTACTTAATTCTAACAATATCTGGTCGTGGCTCAGGTGATCGTATAAGTAGAAAGCCGTGATTTCATTATTTGGTGAATTTAAAACTTTTGTTAGTAAGATTGTTGGTATAATGGTTTAGTAGAAGAGATAGAATGAAAATTGCAATCGCAGGTACGGGCTACGTAGGTTTATCCAATGCAATGTTGTTGTCGCAAAACCATGAAGTGATTTCGGTCGATATCCTAGCTGATAGAGTCAAGTCATTGAATGAAAAAAAGTCACCGATTGTTGATGCAGAGATTGAACATTTTTTAGCAGAAAAGGATCTTAACTTCAAAGCGACTTTAGAGAAAGTTCTCGCATATGATAATGCTGACTTCGTGATAATAGCGACGCCAACAGACTACGACCCAGTAACGAATCACTTTGACACGTCTTCTGTTGAGTCAGTGATCAAGGATGTTATGGTTATAAACCCTAGTGCGGTTATGATCATTAAATCCACTGTACCGGTCGGGTACACTGAGCGTGTTAAGAAAGAGCTCGGTAGTGATAATATAATTTTTTCCCCTGAATTCTTGCGGGAAGGCCGCGCTTTGTATGACAACCTTTACCCTTCACGCATTATTGTTGGTGAGATAAGTGACCGAGCTCAATTGTTCGCTAGTTTGTTGCTAGAAGGGGCGGAAAAGAAAGATATTGAGGTTTTGTTCACAGAAGCAACCGAAGCTGAGGCTGTCAAATTGTTCTCCAATACCTATTTAGCTATGCGTATTGCTTACTTTAATGAACTAGACTCGTATGCGGAATCACATGACCTAGATTCACGACAGATTATCCAAGGTGTGGGCTTAGATCCTCGTATAGGCCTTCATTACAACAACCCTTCTTTTGGGTATGGCGGGTATTGCTTGCCAAAAGACACAAAACAGTTGCTGGCTAATTATCAAGATGTACCGAATAGTATTATAGGTGCAATAGTAGACGCAAATCGTACCCGAAAAGAATTTGTCTCTGATTCGATCCTGAAGCGGAAACCAAACGTAGTGGGTATTTATCGTTTGATAATGAAAGCTGGTTCGGACAACTTTCATGCATCTTCAATTCAGGGAATTATGAAGCGAATAAAAGCTAAAGGTATAGAAGTTGTAGTGTACGAGCCGGTTCTACAAGAAAGTCACTATTTCCACTCTAGAGTTATTCACGATTTGGAAGAGTTTAAGTCACTGGCAGATGTAATTGTTTCTAATCGAATGGTTGAAGAAATACAGGATGTTGTAGATAAGGTATATACTCGGGATTTGTTTGGCTCTGATTGAGTGAATATTATTACTTGAGTGGTATTGCCTCAATAGTATGCGAATAGTTAACCTACGCCTTGAAAAGAAGGGCGTGTAGTAAAATAAATTGCAACTAGAGCTGCTGAGTTGAAAAAACAAAACTAAAAGATGATTGTTATTTACAATGTTTTTGACTGAATGTAATTTCAATTTTTTAAAGAGACTGTCACAGAGAATTATAGGATGAAATATTTGGTTACCGGAGCTGCTGGTTTTATTGGCAGCGCAACGATAGATAAGTTGATGCAAGACGGACATACTGTTGTTGGTGTTGATAATATCAATGATTATTATGATACCTCTTTAAAATACGCAAGGCTATCTCGAATTGAGCACCCATTATTTCGTTTTATTCAAATGGATATTTCTGATGCTAGAAAGGTTACTGAACTTTTTGAACAAATGCGGTTTGAAAGAGTTATTCACCTGGCGGCTCAAGCTGGTGTACGTTACTCTCTAGATAACCCGAGAGCGTATGTTGAATCAAATCTAGTAGGCTACTTGAATATTCTGGAAGGTTGTAGGCATACAGGGGTTCAACATCTTGTTTACGCTTCTTCTAGCTCAGTTTATGGCCTGAACTCTAAAGTCCCATTTCGTACATCGGACTCAGTCGATCACCCAGTGTCCCTTTATGCTGCAACTAAGAAATCTAATGAGTTGATGGCTCATAGTTACTCTCACCTTTATGGTATACCAACTACCGGTCTCCGTTTTTTCACGGTCTACGGCCCTTGGGGGCGTCCAGATATGGCTCCATTTATTTTCACAAAGAATATTTTGGAGGGTAAACCAATTAATATAAATAACAATGGAGACATGTGGCGTGACTTTACATATATCGATGATATAGTTGAAGGGGTTGTGAGAATAGCTGACGTTTACCCAGCAAATAGTCCGCAGCACCTATTAGGTACTATTACACCATCGGTAAGCTCTGCTCCATATTCAATATATAATATAGGTAACGGAGAACCAATCAACCTTATGGATTTTATAGGTGCTTTAGAGAACGAAATTGGTGTTGAAGCAAAGAAAAATTATTGCGAGATGCAAGCGGGGGATGTTTATAAAACTTATGCTGATACCAACGATTTACTCAGTGTTGTAGGGTATAAACCCAAGACTAGAATTGAGCATGGTGTTAGAGACTTTGTTACATGGTATAGAAACTTTTTCAACTACAATAGCAGTAATACTCAAGGTCAAAAGTGAGAAACACTTAACGGAGGCTTCATACTACTTGTTGTGTTTAAAGTAATGCAGGAAATAATAAACCGCCAAGATACGGCTCTTCACTGATGAATACGCTGAGTTTGATGTGCCTTCACTAACTTCATAAGGAAGCACGGAAAGTGTGACGTACCTCAGAAAATATACTTCGTTATTAGGTTACATAGAGATAGTCTACACTAGACTGCCTATAAAACTACTACTAGCGTTGCAATTGCACAGAGAAAGATAGCTTATATGGCTCACCTAAATTATATTTTTAATCTCTCCAGATTTAGCAAACGAATTATTAGCCTGATTGTAGACGCTATCTTTGTCATCGTGTCTTTTTATTCGGCTTATTGGGCCAGAGTGAGCGCCTTACCTCCACTCGGTAGCCAATCATTTCAGCTGATTACCTTAGGGGTTTTGTTTATTACGCTAGTAGTATTTGCTAAGTTAGGTTTATACCGAGCAGTGCTACGTTACTTAACTTTTCATGCCCTTGCAGTCGTTAGCTTAGGGACGCTTATATCAGCGTTATCTATTTCAGTATTTGCTTTTTTTTTGGATGCTTCTTTGCCTCGTTCAGTACCAGTTATTTATGGTTCATTTCTATGCATCCTGTGTGGGGGGGCAAGGTTAATCGCTCGAACTCTTGTTGCTCAAGCTAACGGAAAAGGCTGTAAAAAGGTTCTAATATATGGTGCAGGAGCAGCTGGTCGCCAACTAGCGTTAGCTTTGAAAAATTCAGATACCCACAAAGTAATCGGCTTTATAGACAACGATAAGACTCTTCGTAATAACGTTATTATGGGCTTAACAGTTAGTATTGCTGATAAAGTGAAACAGCTGATTGAAAAACATAGCGTACAGCAGATTTTGCTAGCTGTACCTAGTGCGACTCGTGCACGAAGAAAGCAGATTATTGACTCGTTAGTTCATTTGCCAGCAGAAGTGCTTACCATTCCTGATATGAAAGATATTATCGCAGGTAAGGCAGAAATTGATGAGCTGAAAGATGTTGAGATTGAAGACTTACTTGGCCGAGATAGTGTTGAACCTCAACAGTCCCTAATGGAAAAGAATGTTAAGGATAAGGTAGTTATGGTGACTGGTGCTGGAGGCTCGATTGGTTCTGAACTATGCCGGCAAATTATAAAATCACAGCCTAAGACATTAATTCTATTTGAGCTCTCAGAATTTGCTCTATACAAAATTGATAGAGAGTTATCATCTCTTTTAGTATCTGATCCTGAGTTATCAGTCGAGTTAGTTCCATTGCTTGGCTCGGTTCAAAGATCACACAGGCTATCAACCTCAATGAAGAGCTTTGGTGTACAAACTGTCTATCATGCTGCCGCCTATAAGCACGTTCCGTTGGTTGAATACAACGTTGTTGAAGGAGTTAGGAACAACGTTTTTGGCACCTATTACACAGCGAAAGCAGCTGCTGAGGCTAAAGTAGAGTCTTTCGTGCTAATTTCAACAGATAAAGCTGTCAGGCCAACCAATGTTATGGGAACGACGAAGAGGGTCGCCGAGTTAGGCCTTCAAGCACTATCGGATAGTATGCAGAAACCAACAGATGAACAGCCTAGCACTTGTTTTTCTATGGTACGTTTTGGCAATGTACTAGGCTCTTCAGGCTCTGTAATTCCGCTATTTAAGAAGCAAATTGAAGATGGTGGCCCAATCACTGTTACTCATCCAGATATTATCCGCTATTTCATGACTATTCCCGAAGCTGCCCAGTTAGTCATTCAAGCGGGAGCTATGGCGAAAGGTGGAGATGTATTTGTGCTTGATATGGGTGAACCTGTTAAAATCAGTGATTTAGCAGTAAACCTTGTTCAGCTATCTGGACTTGAAATCAAAGACGATGATAACCCTTACGGTGATATTGAGATTAAGTACTCCGGTTTAAGGCCAGGAGAAAAACTGTTTGAAGAGTTGCTAATAGGGGACAATGTTGAATCTACAGCACATCCTAGAATCATGACTGCCAGTGAGCGATTCCTAGGTTTAGGACAGTATGAAGAGTTTCTTGAAAAGCTTGATGCTGCTTGCCATAACTATGATCAAGACATGATTAGAGATTTGCTTTTAGGTGCCCCTACCGATTTTTCACCGAGTGATGAAATTGGTGATCTTGTTTGGAATCAGCTTCAGGCGAGCACCGATAAAAATAAAATAGTTCACTAGTTGGTTGCTTAGCTTTGCAGGCTAAGCAACTTACCTTAATCACAAAATCTGCTTCAAAACTCTATCAGCTTTAACCCTAGTCACCTTACGAATCAACTTCTGTACTTCTAAAGGGTAGTTCTCTACCTTCTCTAATTGTTTATAAGTGCAGATAAGCTCCGTATGCTGCAGTATGTTATCAGCTTCCTTTTCAAATTGTTCTGTTAAGTGATTATTGTGATCTTGGATGAACAACGCATTCTCAAGATCCAACTTCCAAGCTCTAGGGTTTAAGTTGTTGCCTGTGATAAGCATGTAGCGCTTGTCGACCCAAGTGCCTTTCAAATGGAAGCTGTTGTCATCGTGTTTCCAAAGGTGGATAGATAGCTGCCTGCTGGCGATTTTTGCCTCATTTGCCTTGGCAAACTGCCTTAGATTCATCTCATACATGTACGGCAGGCCGCCAATAGTTTTAAAGCTCTCTGCCGGTGGAATATAGAAATCATTGGCAGTTTTATCACCTACAACAATATCAACTTTCACACCTCTTCTGAGTGCTTTTTTCACCTCTTTGGCCACACTTCGAGGGAAGTTGAAGTATGGAGTACAGATGAACAGCTCTTCTTTAGCCTCGCTAATAAGGTGATTGATACCTTGATTAAGCTTGTTGCGTTTTTTACCGACGCCAATAAGAGGGGTTATCGCAACTTGATCGGATGAAACGCTTTCTGGTGAAAACTGATAAGCAGATTTTGCAAGTATGGCTCTAAACTGACGAATATCGTTCTTGATATCTTTGGTTTTTGGCTTGTGTGGGCAGTTTAGGTTATTGACCGCTGGATGATTAATCATTTGGTTGCGGATAAAGCTCACCATACTATCAGCTAATTCTGGCTGGTGAATGATATGGTAGCGGTCGAAGCGATACCTATCTTCAAAATTCAGATAGATATTGTTTAAGCTAGCGCCGGTGTAAATCACATCATCATCGATGATGGAGCCTTTTAGATGAAGAACACCAAACACTTCTCGCCCGCGAACAGGAATACCGTACACTGGCACTTGGTGCTCGTTTTTTTCTGCAAACTCTTTGTACATGCATGCGTTGGTTTTCTTGGTTTCTACTCCAATTAAACCGCGCTGAGCACGATGCCAGTCTACGCAGACAGAGACTTCAAGCTGTGGGTTTTTCTGTTTTGCCTGATAAAGCTCAGATAAAATTTCTCGTCCTGCTTCATCGTCTTCTAAATATAAGGCTACGAGGTAAATTCTATTGCTTGCTTCTCTAATCGACTTGATTAAACGCTCCCTATAATCTTTTGCTGCATAAAGAGTCTCAAAGTTTTCAGGATCGACAGCAAGGGTAGGAAGCTGAGCGAATAAATTCCTTTTGGTCATCATGTGGGATGCTTTACCTCAAAAGTAGTCTGTTCAAACTGCCGAAGATAAGTAACATCTAGCAGCGAGCCAAACATGATAGCAAAGTTAGCGAGATAAGTAATAGCAAAGGTTCTAACAATACAGCTGGTTATCTATGTATTGCATAGCTATGAGAGCTTTGCCACAGTTGGTATAGCGGCTGAACAGTTGCTCTAGAAGTGTAGGAAGCTGCCTGGAGTTTACTTTCTTGAACCCTTGCGATAAGTAAAACTGCTCGAGGTGTGGATAGGCAAAGCAATAGTCTTTTTCTTTCAATTCATACTGTTGGCAGAATTGCAGGAGTTCGCTAGCGAACCCAAAACCGCGCTGCTCTGGAATCACTAGCATACCAGTCAAAAGGCGATAAGGAGCTATGCTTCTTAGTCGAACAACAGCCACTATTTGGTTATCTAGATATCCAACAATAATCTTTTCATTTTTTTTCGCTTTGCCAGAAGGGTAGTGTGCCTTGTATAGCTTGGTTATTAAGGGCAATTTTATTGGTTCGAGAAGTTCAATACGTAGCTTGCTCATTCTCACGGATACACAGTTTGATGTAGAATGTGTGCAGTTTAGATGACAGATTGACCCCCATGCAAATATATAAAAGTGCTGACTTAGTTTTACATCATACCTTCTCCATATCTCAAACTAGCCAATACATAGTGGAAATCGAGTCTATTGAAGATCTTAAAAGCGTGTATCTAAAGGAAGAATGGAAAGCGTTACCCAAGTTGATGTTGGGCAAGGGAAGCAATGTACTATTTGTTGAACCGTTTGAAGGTGTTGCTATCGTCAACCGACTGCAAGGTATTGAGGTTAACGAGACTGAAGCTGATTGGAAATTGCATATCAATGCGGGTGAAGATTGGCCGTCTCTTGTTGAATGGGCGGTCAATAAAGGTATTGGTGGATTGGAAAATCTAGCCATGATCCCAGGTTGTGTTGGCAGTGCCCCAATTCAAAATATTGGAGCGTATGGCGTAGAGCTTTGTGATGTTTGCGAATATGTAGACTACCTTTGTTTGGAAAGTATGAAAGTAAAACGCTTATCTAAAGGGCAATGCCAATTTGGTTACCGAGACTCAATTTTTAAACATGAACTGTACCAAAAATCTATCATCGTCTCGGTTGGACTAACTCTCACTAAGAGCTGGGCTGCTAATACCAAATACGGCCCGTTACAGGAACTAATAAGTTCCGAAATCACGCCAAAAACGGTTTATTCAAAAGTGTGCGAAGTTCGCTCCAGTAAACTGCCAGACCCAAATGTCGTTGGTAATGCTGGTAGCTTCTTTAAAAATCCAATCGTTCCGCAACTTCAGTTCGAAAAACTACAACAAAAATTTCCAAGTATCGTTGCCTATCCTGCTGACAAAGGGATGAAGCTAGCGGCTGGCTGGCTTATCGATCAATGTGGCTTGAAAGGATACCAAATTGGTGGGGCTCAGGTGCATGAAAAGCAGGCCTTAGTCATCATCAATAAAGACAATGCAACTTCTCAGGATATAGTGGATCTAGCGGCATATGTTAGGCAAAGCGTGCTAGATAAATTTGCTGTAGAGCTCGAGCACGAAGTCCGTTTTATCGGTCGAAGTGGAGAGACGTCCCTAAAGCAGTTATTGGGGGATAAACTATGAAACCCCAGCAACATACTGTTAAGTTATCGTTACTTAGAGCCCTATCTAAAGGTGGCTTTCACTCAGGAGAAGAGCTCGGTGATGAGTTAGGAATTTCTAGAGCAGCAGTGAGTAAACACATCAAAGGTATCCAAGGCTGGGGCGTTGATATTTTCCGAGTCCAAGGAAAAGGATACCAACTAGCAAACCCTTTGCAGCTCCTTGATGAATCAGTTTTGAACTCTAGTGTTGCTACACCTTTTGCACTTATTCCGGTTATAGAGTCGACTAACCAATACATCTTAGACAATGCTCGAGAGCTGGATTCTGGTTTTGTTTGTATTGCCGAATATCAATCTAAAGGCAGAGGGCGGCGAGGGAGGGAGTGGATATCACCTTTTGGTTCCAACTTATATCTATCTATGTTCTGGCAGTTAGAGGCAGGCATGGCTGCAGCAATGGGTTTGAGCCTAGTTGTTGGTATTGCCATAGCGGAAGCTATTGAGAAGCTCGGTATAGAAGGCATAAAGCTTAAATGGCCAAATGATTTATATCACAATGACAAAAAGTTGGCCGGCATCTTGGTTGAAATGTCTGGTCAAGCTGGTGGCGCTGCCAATTTAGTCATAGGTATCGGAATGAACTTGTCTATGGATGAAAACGTAGATGGCATTACCCAGCCATGGACGAGTTTGAACCAGATTACACAAATACCTGTAGATAGAAATAAGCTAGCCATTGAGATAATCAAAACGTTGGTGAGTACCTTAGAAGATTATGAATCATTTGGTATGAACCAATTCGTAGAGCGCTGGAATCGATTGGATAATTATCTAGGCCGAAAAGTTAAGCTGTTGATGGGGGCAAAAGAAATCGAGGGCATCGCTCAAGGTATCAATGAGCAAGGCGCAATATTATTAAGCACTCCCCAAGGGATGCAAAGTTTCATTGGTGGTGAAATTTCTTTGCGAAATAACGAATAACTGCGCCTTCAGAATCGTAACTTAGCGTTACTTTTCGTCTTTTATTTCATCTCCTGGTCTTGGAGCGAAAGGAATGACCGTCGCCTGCTGCGGAGCATTATTGCCATCGCCATCCAAGATTTCTTGGAATCGATACATTTGTTGAGAGAGCTCTCTCATTAATACCACATTTGTATGATTTGGATTTTTGCACCGGCTCACTACTCGGTCAATATGACTTTGCTGAGCTCGTAATCTACCTTGCATAGATTCTGATGCGGAGAGAATCATCTCTTCACACATGTCCTTTTTAAAACGAGTAAATGCTTGTGGATCTTCTTTCGCAAGCTCCACCATCTCATCAAATGAAGGTAGGATTTGGTAGTTTGTTGAAACGCCCATACTAATTCCTTCCCAATTGAGTCAATTTAGCAAACCCAATCAACCGTAGAATTACACCGTAAATGTGAACACTAACAACTCTTGGGTTACGACTGACTGTATAAAAAGTCTACGCAAAGGAGAACGCAAAAATTAGGCGATGGAATGTTTTTCTCACAATTGAGAAATATGCTTATGAGGTTGGTTTTATATCGTAAGTACAGCGCCGCTGTCCTTGAATAATGTGTTCTGAACGAGAAACCTGAAAGGAATTACCTAGAAGTTTTTGAAAAATATTAAGTTCTGATTGGCAAAGTTTTGGGCACCGAGTCGCAGCTCGGCAAATCGGGCAATGATTTTCGATAAGCTGATAACCTTGGTCGGTTTTTAATAGTTCGGCCATATAACCATCTTGCTCTCGCAGCTGAACCAATTTATTTAACTTATCTAGCAAAGTCTCGTATTGTCGTAGTTCTTGTCGGTATTGTTGAAAGGTTTGGCTCTCGCGTTCAGCAACGACTTTCTGTAAGCCATCTTGACCGAAGACATGCTCCACAGCATCGAGCATTTGAATAGTGAGATCTCCATGCCTATCTGTAAACTGAGCGTGACCTTTCGCTGTTAACGACCAATGGCGAGTCGGGCGACCGATTTTTGCTTTGATATCGTGGAACTCCAAAATGCCATCATCTTCGAGGCCTTGCAGGTGCTGCCTTGCGCCCATGGTGGTCATTTTAAGCTCGTCAGCAAGTTGCTTTGCTGTCACAGCTCCATTGGTTTTAATGGTTTGTAAAATCCTGTCGACTGCTTTCATCTTTCTCCCCACATTCGTTTTTTATTATGTAGGATCAGATAAATAAAGCAAAGTATTTACATTCTCGTCTTCCAATTGGTGGCTTTGTTTGCCCTAAGAGTTGAAATTGAACGGTAAATTGCGTTAGCCAAATCACAATTTTTTTCTCGTTCCCCCTTGGGATCGTAAAAAACACACCCCACATATGTTTCACAAGCCGCTGTATCGAGGTTGTCTTGATACGAGAGCATTTAATTAAACTACATGGAAATTTTCAGGAGAGACGACAGATGAACATTCGTCCATTACATGATCGTGTTATTGTTGAGCGCCAAGAAGTTGAGTCAAAGTCAGCTGGTGGCATCGTTCTAACTGGCTCTGCTGCGGAAAAATCGACTCGCGGCACTATTCTAGCTGTTGGTAAAGGCCGCATCCTAGAAAACGGTGAAGTTCAACCATTAGATGTAAAAGTTGGCGATACAGTGATTTTCTCTGAAGGCTACGCAACTAAAACAGAAAAAATCGATGGCAAAGAAGTTCTAATCATGTCTGAAAACGACATCATGGCGATCGTTGAGTAATTTTTTGCTCTAATTCTAAAACGATATATTAAAACCGAATTAAGAAAGGAAATAAAAGATGGCTGCTAAAGACGTTAAATTTGGTAACGACGCACGAGTTAAAATGCTAGAAGGTGTTAACGTTCTAGCTGATGCAGTAAAAGTAACGCTTGGCCCTAAAGGTCGTAACGTAGTTCTAGACAAATCATTTGGCGCACCAACTATCACTAAAGATGGTGTTTCTGTTGCACGTGAAATCGAACTTGAAGACAAGTTCCAAAACATGGGTGCGCAGATGGTTAAAGAAGTTGCATCTCAAGCGAACGATGCAGCGGGTGACGGTACAACTACTGCGACAGTGCTTGCGCAATCTATCGTAAATGAAGGCCTAAAAGCAGTTGCTGCTGGCATGAACCCAATGGATCTTAAGCGTGGTATCGACAAAGCAGTAACTGCAGCTGTTGAAGAGTTGAAAAACCTATCTGTTGATTGTGCAGACACTAAAGCTATCGCTCAAGTAGGTACTATCTCTGCAAACTCTGACGAAAGCGTTGGTAACATCATTGCAGAAGCAATGGAAAAAGTGGGCCGCGACGGTGTTATCACTGTTGAAGAAGGTCAAGCACTTCAAGATGAGCTAGACGTTGTTGAAGGTATGCAGTTCGACCGCGGTTACCTATCTCCATACTTCATCAACAACCAAGACGCAGGTTCTGTTGATCTAGAAAACCCATTCATTCTTCTAATCGACAAGAAAGTATCGAACATTCGTGAGCTACTTCCAACTCTAGAAGCAGTAGCAAAAGCATCTCGCCCTCTACTTATCATCGCTGAAGATGTTGAAGGTGAAGCACTAGCAACTCTAGTTGTGAACAACATGCGTGGTATCGTGAAAGTTGCAGCTGTTAAAGCTCCTGGCTTCGGTGACCGTCGTAAATCTATGCTACAAGACATCGCGGTTCTAACAGCTGGTACTGTTATCTCTGAAGAGATTGGCCTTGAGCTTGAGAAAGTGACTCTAGAAGATCTAGGTCAAGCTAAGCGCGTTAACATCACTAAAGAAAACACAACTATCATCGATGGCATCGGTGAAGAGGCAGCTATCCAAGGCCGTGTTGCACAAATTCGTCAACAAGCTGAAGAAGCGACTTCAGATTACGACAAAGAAAAGCTTCAAGAACGCGTAGCTAAACTAGCCGGCGGTGTAGCGGTAATCAAAGTTGGCGCTGCAACTGAAGTTGAAATGAAAGAGAAGAAAGACCGCGTAGAAGACGCACTTCACGCAACTCGCGCTGCAGTTGAAGAAGGCGTAGTAGCTGGTGGTGGTGTTGCACTAATTCGCGCAGCTTCTAAGCTAACTTCTCTTGAAGGTGACAATGAAGAACAAAACGTTGGTATTCGCGTTGCACTACGTGCAATGGAAGCGCCAATCCGTCAAATCACTAGCAACGCTGGTGATGAAGAGTCGGTTGTTGCTAACAATGTTCGCGCTGGTGAAGGTAGCTACGGCTACAACGCTGCAACTGGTGAATACGGCGACATGATTGCAATGGGTATCCTAGATCCAACTAAAGTTACTCGTTCTGCACTTCAGTTCGCAGCTTCTATCGCTGGTCTAATGATCACTACTGAAGCAATGGTTACTGACCTACCACAGAAAGATGCGCCTGCAATGCCTGACATGGGCGGCATGGGCGGCATGGGCGGAATGGGAGGGATGATGTAATCATCATCACCCAACACTTCCCTGTGTTATAAAGAACGGAGGCCTTTGTGTCTCCGTTTTTTTATCTGTTAAAGTTGTCGAATGACCAATAATTCTAAGCAAAAGGTAAGTAGGGTAACAATGCAAATACAACAACTAAAATACTCTAGCGCCACTAGTCAGCTAAAAATTAGGGATTGGAAAATCGAGTCCGGTCAGCATTGGGGAATATTCGCCTCTGAAAGCCATAGTAGCTCGGTTCTCGGGCAGCTCATTACTGGTGAGCTTCAGCCAACTTCGGGTTCTATTGTTGATGTCCCAACTCCGGTCGCTTGTGTATCACTATCGATGCAGCAAGGTTTATTGGATGAGGAGTTGGCTAAAGAAGAAACTGATTTTCTCGATCACATAGACTATGGTACGTCAGTTGAGGGCTTGGTGTTGCAAGCTGGATGCACAACTCTTGAGCTTGAAAACATTCTGTCTCTTACCGATTTAAACTCCCTTCGTTACTCAGGCTTTAGACAACTTTCTACCGGAGAGTCACGTAGAGTCATGTTGGCGATGGCACTTGCAAAGAAGCCAAAGCTACTTATTTTGGATGAACCGTATTCGGGGATGGATACTCATCACCGCGATCAGCTAAGCAAGCTTTTAGATGTGCTTTCAAGAGATATTCAGCTGATTATTATCACGTCACGTGAAGATGAATTGCCAAGCTGTATTAGCCACATCGCTTTGTTTGATAGTGAATCGATGACAGATAGTATGAGCCGTATAGAGTGGACTTCGCATCCTATCAAGAGCCAAATGAAAGCTCTCTCTGAACAAAAATCAGAGGTGATGTTGAGTTTGGTCGAATTTCAAGCCCAGAAGCTTGAAAGCCGTGACGTTCTAATAGAGATGAAGGATGTCAGTGTTAGCTATGTTGAGCGTGGAATTTTTCAAGGGCTAAATTGGCAGGTGAAGCCTGGTGAGCATTGGCAGATAAAAGGGCCAAATGGCTGCGGGAAAAGTACATTGCTTGGACTTATCACTGGGGATCACCCGCAAAGCTATAGCAACAATATCACTGTGCTTGGTATGAAGCGGGGAAGTGGGGAAAGCATCTGGGATATTAAGCGCCAAATAGGTATTGTCTCATCGTCACTTCATTTGCAATATCGGATCGGCTGCAGTGCTTTAGATGTATTGCTATCCGGTTTCTTTGACTCGATTGGTCTGTATGACCCACCAAGTAAAAAGCAGCTAGAGTTAGCTTACAAATGGTTAGATGTTCTAGAGATGAGCGCTCTAGAGAAAGTCAGTTTTCGCTCGTTGGAATATGGGCAGCAAAGGTTATTGCTAATTGGCCGAGCGCTTATCAAACAGCCAGAGTTGTTGATTTTAGATGAGCCATATCAAGGGTTAGATTACATCAGTAGAAAGTTGGTGTTCCTTGTTTTGAACAAGATTGCGCAGGCTAAGTTAAGTCAGATACTGTACGTGACTCACCATGAAGAAGATGCACTGGATGCGATACACAACTTTGTTGAGTTTAGGGAAAGTGAAAGCGGGTATACGGTTTCTGTTGAGCGTGCAGAATAAAGTTTTAGAGATGTAAAAAGAGTCGCAAGCGCGACTCTTTCCATATTTATACGTTCAACGTCATTACATCGGTGTTAATACGATTTCAACGCGGCGGTTTTCCGCTCGACCTGCTGATGTCTTATTGCTTGCGATAGGGTTTGCTTCACCCATGCCTTGCTGATTCAAGCGAGCGTATTTTACGCCATGAGATAGGAAGTATCCGCCCACAGCGTTTGCACGTTTATCAGATAGCAGCTTGTTGTAGCTCGCAGAGCCTGTGTTGTCGGTATATCCAAGAACATTGATACGTGTTTTCTCGTACTCTTTTACCACAAGAACAACGCTACTCAGTACTTCATCAGCACCAGGCTTAAGATCACTGCTGTTCACTGCGAACGTAATCGCATTTGGCATGTTCAGAGTGATATTGTTGCCGTTACGAGTCACGCTGACACCAGTGCCTTGCAGCTGCTGTCTAAGTTTGGCTTCTTGCACATCCATGTAATAGCCAATACCTCCGCCGACAGCAGCACCACCAAGAGCGCCAATTAGAGCTCCTTTACCTTTGTTGCTGCTGGTCGCTGCGCCTAATACCGCACCACCGATTGCGCCAATTGCAGAACCTTTAGCTACTGATGAGGTCTGTTGTTCACCCGTATACGGGTTGATGGTTGTACAACCGGATAGAGCAACGGTACCAGCAATCGCAACTGCTGCCAGTTTCTTGTTAATTTTCATAAGATTGTATCTCGTAGTCCATTTAACTGTGACTTTTTAAACTCGGTTCATTGACCAAATTGTTTGGGTATATCCTATCTAAATTAAGTTTTTTGAAAAGTGTAAGTGTAAGAAGTGTGTAAAACTTGGTACTAAAAAAGGAGCAACGTTGTGCTCCTTCCAGTTTTCGGTGTCTAAGGATGTCGATTCGACTATAAAATAATCTTTCGAACGTCGGCGTCCTTGCGTTCCAAGTAGTGGATAGACTTGATACGGCGAATGGTGCGGCAGCGTCCGCGAACCAAAAGGGTTTCGGTTGTAGCGATATTACCTTGGCGGCTGATACCCTCTAGAAGATCCCCTTTCGTTATACCCGTGGCAGAAAAAATAACGTTATCGCTGCGAGCCATATCTGCAAGATTTAAAACAACGTTCGCTTGAACGCCCATCTCAGCACAGCGTTTTAGTTCTTCTTCACCAAAACGACGGTTCTCTTCCGTATCGCCTTTGACATCGTGACGAGCTAGCAGTCGCCCTTGCATGTCACCATCCAGAGCTCGAATCACGGCCGCTGAAACAACGCCTTCTGGAGCTCCGCCTGTGCAGTACATCACATCGACTTCACTGTCTGGCATACAAGTTAGAATGGATGCAGCTACGTCACCATCAGGCACTGCAAAAACGCGAACGCCCATGGCTTGCATTTCAGCGATGATTGCATCATGACGAGGCTTAGCAAGCGTGATTACAACTAATGTATCCAGTGTCTTTCCTAGTGCTTGTGCGATGTTCTGTAAGTTCTCTTTAATTGGCTTATTGAGGTCGATACAGCCTTTTGCACCTGGGCCAACTACCAATTTTTCCATATACATATCAGGTGCTTTCAAAAAGCTACCCTTTTCACCGGCAGCCAAAACAGAAAGAGCGTTAGATTGGCCCATTGCTGTCATTCTAGTGCCTTCAATTGGGTCGACAGCGATATCTACTGCATCACCACCAGAGCCGACTTGCTCGCCAATGTAGAGCATCGGAGCATCATCAATTTCACCTTCTCCGATTACAATTTCACCATTGATTTCGGTTTGATTGAGCAAGCAACGCATCACTTCTACAGCAGCGCCGTCAGCTGCGTTTTTGTCACCACGCCCAAGCCACTTATAACCAGCAAGTGCTGCACCTTCAGTAACTCGTGAGAAGGCCATCGCTAAATCGCGTTTCATGAAGACTCCAAATTGAATATATCTATTGAGGAAAAACTTTGGCGAGATAGTACCACATGAGTAAGTAAACGTTTGCTATTCATTATCAGTGGCTTGATCTTGAGCAATTAATAGAACAAATGCATTGATTGAAGAAGCTTGATAGGTTGCTCATGATGTGAAAGGGAAAAATATTGATAATTTTACGTGGTTTTTTTGACCGAATAGCGGAAAAATCAAAGATAGATGATGTTTCTGGGACATTAGCTGAGTAGAATGGCTGTATAGGATTAACACACAAGGTAGGCAAAAATGTCTTTTGAAGTACTAGAACAATTAGAAGCAAAAATTCAAACTGCAGTTGATACAATTTCACTTTTACAAATGGAAGTAGAAGAGCTAAAAGGACAGAAAGAACAATTGGCTAACGAAGCTTACGAGCTAAAAGAAAGCCGCGAAGAGCTAGAGCGCAGAACTGAGCAGATGCAACAAGAGCATGCAGCTTGGCAAGAGCGAATCCGCAACCTTTTAGGAAAGATGGAAGAAGTTGAATAATTCATTCTTTTTGCTTGCTATAAAATAAAAAATGCCAGTATTTATACTGGCATTTTTTATGAGTCAAATTCGATTTAAACCTGAGGTCTGACGCCTAATGTGTGGCATAAAGCATAGGTCATTTCAGCGCGGTTTAAGGTATAGAAATGGAAGTCTTTTACGCCTTCTCGGCTTAACACACGTACCATATCAATGGCATGACTCGCACCTACAAGCTGTCTCGTCGTTGGGTCATCATCAAGCCCTTCAAATTGCTTCGCCATCCAACCCGGGACTTTGACATTATTCTGCGCGGCAAACTTCGATGCTTGTTTGAAGTTAGATACAGGTAAAATACCCGGAACGATTTCTACATCAATACCAGCAGCGACGCAACGGTCACGAAAACGTAGGTAGCTTTCTACATCAAAGAAAAACTGTGTGATCGCTCGATTCGCGCCAGCTTCTACTTTTCGTTTTAAATTAAGAAGATCGGCTTGCGCGCTTTTGGCCTCTGGATGAACTTCCGGAAAAGCAGCCACTGAAATATCGAAATCGTGACGAGCTTTTAGCAATTCAACTAAGTCAGATGCGTACATTGCTGGCTTGCCGCCACCGGGAGGGATGTCTCCACGTAGCGCTACAATACTTTTGATTCCATTGTTCCAGTAATCATCGGCAATTTGGACGAGTTCGTCTTTGGTTGCATCAATACACGTTAAGTGAGGTGCTGCCACCAAGCCTGTCTGATCTTTGATCTCTTTGATAATCGAGTGGGTACGGTCACGCTCACCTGAGTTTGCACCATAAGTTACTGATACAAACTTTGGCTGTAGCGCCTTTAAGCGGTGCACTGAATTCCACAGAGTTTGCTCCATTTTCTCAGAACTCGGTGGGAAGAATTCGAATGAGACATTAATGTTGTCCGATAGCTCTGCAATGTTTTGGTTTAAAGCGTCGATATGGCTAGCGTGTGTATATCCCATGTTCATCTCCCTGCGGCTTATCTCACCACGATTTTTAGCTGCTTTTACGTTTGGACGTCTATATGTCCATAGAATGAATTGAATACGATTTGCTGTCAATACCGTCATCATGAATTTTATTCATGATGACGATGAGCGAGCTTCAACATCAACACCGCACTATAAAGTTATATAACGGTTGATAGACAAATCACAGGAGTTGGGGCAGAAGATAGCAAAATGGCCAGAAAGTTCTGGCCATTTTTGGAGGAGTGTTTAGATAAGACTAGCAAGCCGGTTAAGATCCGACTGTATCGCACCAGCTGTCACATCACGCCCCGCTCCCGGGCCTTTAATCACTAGCGGGTTATCTTTATACCACTTACTTTCAATGGCAAAGATATTGTCGCATGGTAGCAGGTTAGCGAGCGCATGCTCTTTGTAGAGTGCCTCTACACCTACCGTTGCAGTGCCATCTTTATCCAGACGAGCAACATAGCGCAGGACTTTACCTTGTTGCTGAGCTCTCTCTAATCTTTCCTGTAGTTGTTCACTAAGAAGCTGAGCTTTGTCTAAGAACTCATCCAATGTTAGGGATTTCAGCTCATTAGGTACCAGTGATTCTACTTTTACTTGTTCTGGCTCTATAGATAGTCCGGCTTCACGAGCGAGAATCACCAATTTACGCATGACATCAGAGCCATCAAGGTCGGCGCGAGGATCGGGTTCGGTTAACCCTTGCTGCCAAGCTAAATCGACCAATTCAGAGAATGGAACCGAGCCATCGTATTGCTGGAACAGCCAAGAAAGTGTCCCAGAAAAAATGCCCGATAGAGCGATAATTTCATCACCGCTTTCTTTGAGATCTCTCACCGTATAGTTAATCGGTAATCCTGCACCAACGGTCGCATTGTATAGCCAATGGCGATTAATTTTGGCAAACGCATTTTGCACTTGGTGGTAGTAATGACTAGAGGCAGAGCCTGCGACTTTATTTGCTGAGATAAGGTGAATACCTTGTCTAGCAATTTCTAAGTATTGATTGGCAAGTTCAGTACTTGCAGTAACGTCCAATACAACAGCATCATCGTAGCCCTGAATCGCACCAAGCCTTTCTATCCATTCATGGCCTTCGTACTCCACAGCTTCGTCGTCAAAGTTGTCTAACACGGCTTTGGCATCAATGCCAGATTCATCGAACCAGAAAGTTTGACTGCTTATCACAGCAACGAGCTCAAAGCTCATTCCTTGTCTCTTTTCTAGCTCTTCTTTTTGGCTTTCAAACAGAGATAGCCAGCTCGCACCAATGTTTCCTTTGCCACACAACGCGATAGCCACTCGCTTTTGAGCTTGGAAAAGTCGGCTGTGAATCGCTTGAATGAGTGGCGTCGTATCGGTTTTTCTCAGTACCGCAACCAAGCTTAAACTGGAGGAAGTTTCAGAGATAAACTCGACAGGCGCGTCTTTTAACTGCTGGTAGAACGAATAGCAGTGATTCGGGTTCTTAGTGACGCCAGCACCCACGGCAGCTACGAGGGAGTAACCTTCTTTAAGCTTGAGCTCACCTTCAATCGCAGCATCTTGCAAGTAGCGCAGAGCGCCGTTGGCAATTTCAGCGGTGTAGGCGAGCTTGAGGCAGTGCTGATCGGGTTGTGATTCGAAAGTCAGAGGTTCAAGTTGAGCTTGCTTTAATCCTTCAAGGACTTTCTGCTCAAGGCGCTCAAAGTCATGGCCTGATGCGAAGGTAATATTAATCAGTAACACTTCATCAAGTGAGGTGACAATCTTCGCACCTCGACCTGAAGCGAGAACACGTTCAATGTGCGTTGAGCCAGATTCTGGCTCGTAACTGCAGCGCAGGTGTAAATCCATGCTGCTTTGTGCGACAGGCTGAAGCGTTCTGCTATGAAGAACCGGAGCTGCTAAACGAGCAAGCTCACTGGTTTCATCTAAACGCAGTAGCGGCAACAAGCATGTATCGCTCACCACTCTTGGGTCTGCGCTGTATACGCCTGCCACATCACTCCAAATCGTGACGCGATCGACTTCTGCCAGTGCGCCAATCACGGTAGCAGAGTAATCTGAACCATTGCGACCAAGTAACACTGTTTGGCCTGCTTCGTCTTGAGCCATGAAACCCGTGATAATGATTCTTTGGGTAGTGGTCTGAGCCAGTATTTCTTTCAGAAGTGGGTAGGAAGTGCCGCGATTAACTTCCGGTTGTGTGCCTGCCTCAGCGCGTAAAAATGCACGAGAATCTTGAGCAACCGAAGGAAGGTCATGTTGGCAGAGTAAAGCCGCTAATAATCGAGAAGACCATTGTTCACCATGGCCAAGTACTGCTGCTTTTCGATTTTCTGACACGGGAGTTTGCAGCTCTCCAAGTGTACTGAACTCATCGTTAAGCTGGGCAAGCAATTGTTCTTGAGCTTCTCCAGTGAGCAGCTGCTTAACCAGATCAGATTGAAACTGTTTGATTTCTTGAAGCGTCTCATGAGCCACGCGACCGTCTTTATCTAGTGCAGCTAAAAACTTGATGAGGTTGTTCGTCGTTTTTCCCGCCGCGGAAACAACCACTAAGTCGTTGTCGCTTGAGTATTGTGCGAGAATCTTAACCACTCGCTGATAGCACTCAGCATTGGCAAGACTGCTACCACCAAATTTATGCAGTTGACGAGAAAGTGTCATTACAGGCTTCTCCTATTACTTAGCCAATCCGTTTGCTTTATCAAATGCTTGATTCAAATCTTCAATCAAGTCTTGTGCATCTTCTAGTCCGACCGAGAGGCGAAGGAGCTGGTGAGAAACGCCGGCTTCTTCTAATGCTTCTTCACCCATTGCTCGATGTGTCATTGATGCAGGGTGGCAAATTAAGCTTTCTACGCCACCGAGAGACTCTGCCAGTGAGAATAACTTTAGTTCACCGACAAAGTGCTTTAACTGTTCATAGCTGCCACCGAATTCGAAGCTAAGCATAGAACCAAAGCCAGACTGCTGCTTTTTCGCAATCTCATGGCCCGGGTGCTCTGGTAGGCTAGGGTGATACAACTGACCCACCAATGGCTGCGATTGCAGGTACTGCAAAATCGTATTTGCGCTTTCTTCATGTACCCGCATACGAGCTTGCAAAGTGCGTATGCCTCTCAGCGTCATGTAACTATCAAATGGTGTCCCAGTGGCGCCAATGCAATTGCCCCACCAAGCTAAGTCTTCAGCATGCTGCTCGGACTTGGTGATCACTACGCCGCCAATGACATCAGAGTGGCCATTTATAAATTTGGTCGTTGAGTGAATAACAAAATCTGCGCCGAGGTCTAAAGGCTTTTGGAACACCGGTGTCAAAAAGGTATTGTCGACCGCGACAAGTGCGCCGACCTGCTTTGCTTGATTGCAGAGCTTCGCGATATCGATAACTCGAACTAATGGGTTGGAAGGTGTTTCGATGAGAATGAGTTTTGGTTTTTGTGCTAGAGCCGCATCAAGTGCTTGTTGATCGGACTGATCGACAAAGAGTACTTTGAAGTCACCTTTTTGTGCACGAGTATTAAACAGCCGATATGTGCCGCCGTAGCAATCGTGAGGTGCGACAATGAGGTCGTCAGGAGAAAGGAATGCTGAGACCCATAAATTTAGCGCAGACGTGCCGCAATTGGTGACAACCGCACCTTTGCCCGATTCTAACTCATATAATGCTGTTTCTAGTAGGCCACGATTTGGATTGCCTGAACGGGTGTAGTCATATTGAGGTACATCACCGAAAGCGGGAAAACCATAGTTAGTGGAAAGGTAAATCGGCGGAACCACGGCATGATGCTGTGAGTCAGATTCGATACCAGTACGTACGGCAATAGTGGCTGGCTTACGGGCGCTCATAATCAGTTTCCTTCCTAGATAATGTTATTTAACCTCCGTTCAAAAAAAGAAGCTCTTGATTGCTGCTTTATTCTGAACACAGGTTATTTAGACAGATTTTTGTCGGTGTTGCACACTTTACTTGTCAAAAAATGAGACGTCAACACTTCTAGACGTCTATATGTCTTTGCTTGTGGCCTTAAATACAGCTAAAATCCACACTAAATTTGACGTTACAATGAACTTTAAAGGTGCGCAATGGCAGATTGGAATGGTGAGTACATTAGCCCATACGCTGAACATGGAAAGAAAAGCGAACAAGTGAAGAAAATTACGGTTTCTATACCGTTGAAAGTGTTAAAGGTTTTGACTGATGAGCGAACAAGACGCCAGATCAACAACCTTCGCCATGCAACAAATAGTGAATTGTTGTGTGAAGCATTTTTGCATGCCTACACTGGCCAGCCTCTGCCGACAGATGAAGATTTACGTAAAGATCGCCCAGATGATATCCCTGCGGAAGCGAAAAAACTCATGACTGAAATGGGCATTGAGTTTGAATCTTACGATGAAGACTAGTTTTAGCTAATGCGTACCCAATAAAAAACGCTGATGAACCGTCAGCGTTTTTTTATTTTGGATTTAGGTAGCTTTTGGCTAACCTCAGTGTTAGCCCTGCATGTAGTTTTCTGGCATGTCGATCCGAGCGACTCCAGAATCAATAGCGGCTTGTGCGACGGCTTTCGCGACTCTTGGTAATAGCCGGTAGTCCATTGGCTTTGGAATGATGTAGTCTTTGCCAAATTTCAGCTCTTTTACGCCTGCTGCCTTGAGAATATCTTTTGGCACATCTTCTTTGGCTAGCTCTCGAATCGCTTCTACAGCTGCCAGTTTCATTTCGTCATTGATTTCGCGCGCTCTTACATCGAGTGCTCCACGGAAAATGAATGGGAAACAAAGTACATTATTGACTTGGTTCGGGTAGTCACTACGTCCTGTTCCCATGATGAGATCTTGTCGAACCTCATGGGCGACTTCTGGTTTAATCTCAGGATCTGGGTTAGAGCAAGCAAACACTACTGGTTTGTCAGCCATTAACTTAAGCGCTTCTGGCGAAAGTAGGTTAGGACCAGATACGCCAAGGAACACATCGGCACCTTCAATCACATCTTCTATGGTGCGCTTGTCGGTATTGTTGGCAAATAGCTGTTTGTACTCGTTCAGGTTGTCTCGGCGAGTGTGAATCACACCTTTACGATCAAGCATGTAGATCTTCTCTCGCATAGCGCCACACTTGATCAGTAGCTCCATACAAGCAATAGCCGCCGCACCAGCACCCAAACACACAATAGTCGCTTCTTGCAATTTCTTTCCTTGCAGTTCGATAGCATTGAGCATGCCCGCGGCCGTAACAATAGCAGTACCATGCTGATCGTCATGGAATACAGGAACATCACAACGTTCGATCAACTGTTTTTCTATTTCGAAGCAATCTGGGGCTTTAATGTCTTCAAGGTTAATGCCACCAAAAGTGTCTGAGATATTAGCAACTGTATCGACAAACTCTTCGATCGTACGATGTTTTACTTCGATATCAATTGAGTCAATGCCTGCAAAGCGTTTGAACAGTAACGATTTACCTTCCATCACTGGCTTTGATGCCATTGGCCCTAAATTGCCTAGACCAAGGATCGCCGTGCCATTGGAAATGACAGCAACAAGATTACCTTTCGCCGTGTACTTGTATACGTTATCTGTGTTTTGAGCGATTTCTCTTACGGGCTCAGCGACGCCCGGGCTATAAGCAAGCGATAAGTCTTCAACGGTTTCGGCAGGCTTTGTCAAAGAAACTTCGATTTTTCCAGGAGTTGGCAGTGCATGATAGTCCAAAGCTCTTTGGCGTAAACTTTCTTCTGCAGTGAGTTCTGCTGTGGAGGAATCCATTTGTTGGTCTTCAGGCATAATTTTTACTTTATATTTGGGTCCAAGACCCTATTGGTTATCATTAAGGGCGGCTATTCTAATGAGCGCAAACCAGAATGCCTAGTAGTGAGTGTAATTAACTTCATGGTTTTCGATAGTCAGAGGACAATTAGTTTTTCACTCAGTGATCCAAGTAACGATTTAGATCACTGAGAAAATGAAAAGGCTGAGTAAGTGATGGCTAGTGGCGCTCGCGAATTAGCAAGAAAATAAAGTAAACCCCTCCAATAATCGACACGAGGACTCCGGCAGCAATTTGGGCCGGATGAACAACAATCTGCCCAATGACATCAGCAGATAACAGCAGCAGAGCGCCGATCAACCCAGATAACCATAATTGAACTCTTGCTTGCTTGGCACCCAATAGAACAGCAATATGCGGGGCGATTAAGCCTACAAATCCAACAGGCCCCATTGTTGTGGTCACAAACGCACAAAGCAGCGCAACGATAAGCAGCAAAGCTATATAAGCAAAAGAGACATTTAGACCGCGTCCGAAAGCAAATTGTCGGCCAGTGCCGATTAAGGTTATCCACCGAGAGAGCGATTGGGCTACGATGATCAAAAAGCTCACTAATATTGCTAAAGTGATAGCGGCTGTTGGGCTGACACGGTAAGTAGAACCCGCTAGCCATTGTAGTAGAACAAACTTTTCTTGCCCGATACGAGTCAGTGAGAATTGCACCAAGGCTTCTATCATAGCGGTGAGTGCTATTCCGGAGAGAATCAGAATCGATGGGGCGAAGTTATGTTTTCTACCTAGCAATAGCAAGATAGCTAAAGCGACTAAGCTTCCTAGCAGCGCAACCCATGGTCCAAGTGTGTGAATGGAAGAGCCAAAGATTAAGCTTGCAAGCACCAGAGCTAAAACGGCGCCTGCTGATACACCTAAAATATCAGGGCTAGCCAGTGGGTTGTAGACAAGGCGCTGCAAAATCACACCGGCTACTGCTAATCCAGCACCTGCACTTATTGCAGTTAACATTCTCGGCCATTTAACTGACCAGCTAAACGCATTTGGTACATGCCAAACCAATCCGCCAATATCTGCTTGAACAAAGGTGCCAATGGCAGCGACAGCAATGAAACCGGCTAATAATACGGCTAAAGTGATTTTCGGACGCAACTGGTCTCGACCCTTTGGTAGCGTCAGCGACATATTGTCTTGAGCAGACATCTTCCTGCGTGCAAGCATTATCAGAGCGGGCGCTCCAATGACTGCTGTTGCTGTACCAGTAGGAATGATGTCTAACGACCAGAAGCTTAAGAAGACCGCTAACGTGTCAGTTAGCATGAGCAAAGCCGCACCGAGAATCAGACTCGCGATAAGTTCACTACGAGATTTCACAAAACCCAAGTGGCGGGCAATATTGGGTGCAATCAAGCCAACAAAGCTGATGACGCCAACAGAAGTGATTGCAACCGATACTAACCAAACACCAATTAAAGCGAGTGCTAAAAAGGTTACGCCAATATTGAGTCCACGTGCCTGAGCTCCAGAAGAGCCGATGCTCAATAAAGTTAAAACACGTGGTGCAATGATAGGAAGCAAGATTATAGGGACAAGTTTAGGCAATAGCCAAGTAACCCATTCCCAGCCATTTTGGCTTAAATCACCTGCACCCCATATAAACAAGTTCTGCGCGTATTCGTTGTGTAGCAAGATAATGGCAGTGGCCAGAGCGCCCAGAAGTAAGTTAACCGCCATGCCTGCAAGAATGATAGGCAGCCCATTTAAATGGCGAATGCCGACAATCGCGATCACGAGTCCCATAGCGACGAGAGCGCCTGTCATGGCAAATAATGCAGGATAAAAACCTGCCAGCTGCGGAGCGAGCACGCTCAAAATTACCAGCCCTAGCCAAGCACCAGATGAGGTGCCAAGCGTTAAAGGAGACATCATTCTATTCTGGGTCAGCTGTTGGAAAAGACTACCTACGATGCCCAGTGAACCACCAACAGCTAGGCCCATTACCCACCTAGGTAGTGTGGCATGAAGGAAAGTTGTCCACTCAAATGAGTTTGAGAAGTCCAGCTGGTGATTAAGCAAAGCCAAAAATAACTGGTAACTGGAGCCAAATTGATTTTGTGTTACGGCTATTTGCATAATAGCAGCGACTAATGTCACTGCTAGCAATAATATCCAACGTGTCATTAACTGCCTGCTAATTTAAGTAAACTTTCCGCGAGTGCCTCGGCGTTGTACTGAATAGAAAGCGCCCCACCATAGCTCCATGTCGATGGAACGCTGGCTACTTTTTTGTCTCGCACAAATGGCATTGCATTCCATATTACCGAACGGTTTAACTGAGCTTGTTGGGAAAAAGGAAGAAAGTAGAGAGCAATGCCGTTGCCAATGTTTTTTAAGTCCGTTAGGCGCTTTTGCGTGACACCCCACTGGGTGCTTGGCTGGGGCATGGCATTTTGAAAGCCCAACTCTTTCAGCGCATATTGGGGGATCGAGTTGTTGCCATACAGGTAAACTGATGTGGTGCTCGCAAAGCGAAAAGCAGTGACTTTGGGCTTTCCATTTGGATAAGCCACATTGAGTTTCTCTTTGAGCAGCTGGATTTTGTGCTTCATTTGAGCCAGCTTTTTCTTTGCCAGCTTTTCTTTGCCAAGTACGTGTCCAATGCGTAGAAAGTTAGTGATCGCCGCTTGAGCGTTGTTATGACTTTCACTGAAGGTTTGATAGTAAAGAACAGGCGCGATTCGTTCTAATCGCTTTTCGAGATCTTTTTGCGGAGAAGCAATCAGAATGACGTCGGGTTTTAGTTCTGCCAGAAGCTCAAAATTGGGCTCGGCGCGTGTCCCTATATCTACCACACCTTTGGGTACGGCGGGTTTTACCACCCATTGTTGGTAGCCTTTGATATCGCTCATTGCAACAGGAATCGTGCCAAGCTCAATCACTTGTTCAGCGACGCCCCAGTTGAGTACTGCGACCCGTTTTGGAATCTTGCTAAGAGTTTTCGTCCCTTCGCTATCGACAACTTTGTATGAGGCTAGCGTGGAAAAAGAAACAATCGTAGCTAACGCCACTATTAAAAATTGGGTAAATGGTATTCGGCGTTTTACTAGCATATAACCGCAACCTTATTGTTTTGTGTTGGGTGGTCGAGAAGTTGAATCTCAGTGTTGTATAGCTCGCTCAATTTAGATGAGTCCATAAGTTCGCTACTGTTTCCCGAAAACACGACTTGGCCATGCTTTAGAGCGAGAATATGTTCGGCATAGCGTAAGGTGAGGTTGATATCGTGCAAAATAACAATCACACCTTTGCCTTGTTCTCTATTGAGCTGGCTAAGCAGCTCCATGAGATGATATTGATGGTGAACATCCAGAGCTGATGTAGGTTCATCCAATATCAATAATGGAGATTGTTGGGCTAGTAACATCGCTACCCAAGCGCGTTGTCGTTCACCACCAGATAGCTTTTCCGCACTATGGCCAGCATATTGTTCAACTTGTGTGGCTGCCATTGCGAGATCAATTGCTTGGTGATCGGCTTGTTTCATTCGGCCAAACGTACCGAGCCAAGGGAAACGCCCAAGTTTGACTAATTCCCGCACTGACAGTCCAGCAGCTTGTGGTAAATGCTGTGGTAAATAGGCGACCTGTTTGGCCAAATTACGACTACTTAAGTTGCCAATCGGAAGGCCATTCAATTCAATATTTCCAGAGTCTGGTTTAGTTTGCCCTGCCAGTAGATTGACCAGAGTCGACTTCCCTGAACCGTTGTGACCTAAAATGACAGTGACTTTATCTGTAGGAATTTTGAGAGATTCAACATTGAGAATGTCCCTTTGTTCTCGTGTCACTAAGATATTGTTTAGCTGATACATCTTGGTTGCCTTATGACGACAAAAGCAGCCCGTGAAATGGGCTGCTCAGTTAACCTGTCTTTACGTTTATCTACATTTCGTATTTGACGTGCAGTTCAATGGATCTTTCCTCTCCATACCAACAGTTGGTGTTGTTGAAGCAGGTATAGTTTTCTTGGTTGAATAGGTTATTGACCAAGAAATTAGCGGACGCGCCTGCAAGACTATGGCTTAACTCACTTAGGTCATAACCTACTGATAAGTCGGTTATGGTATAAGCAGGGACTTTGCCTTGTGTATTGGTGGCATCCATCTCCATTGTTCCCACATAACGAGTGCCAGCACTGACACGGGTTCCAGTTAAGGCGCCGTTGTAGAGGTAATAGTTGGCCCAGATAGATGCTGCGTGTGTAGGGACATACACCGGTGTCGTACCTTGAAGATTGTAGACAGGATCTTTGCTAATTTGCATATCGGTATAGGTATAGCTTGGTGCGATATCTAAGCTTGGCGTTATAAACCATTTACCTTGCAGCTCGACACCTTTAGAAGTTATCTGGCCAACTTGTAATGCTGGATCGGTGTAGTTATCTGGGTTAGCAATAATTGCGTCATTCTTCTCAATATGGAACAGAGAGATAGAAGCACTTTTCGACATATCAGGTGCTTGATACTTCACACCTACTTCAACTTGCTCGCTTGTTTCTGGTTTATACGAATTACCGTCACTGTCTTGGCTGGTGGTCGGTTCAAAACCAGTTGCGTAGCTTGCATATGGGGCAATACCATTGTCAAAGGTGTATAAAGCGCCGACACGATATGAGAAGTTATTTTGGTCGATAGAAGACGACGTTACGCTGGTTGTTGTTTTATCGGTATTGGATTTATAGCTATCAAAACGGCCGCCAGCAAGCAGTATTAAACGGTCAAGTTTGGCTTGATCTTGGAAGTAGAAGCCTACTTGGTCCATATCAATGTCGACGTCTTGGTTGTAAGTAACGCTTAGTGAGCTAGGGTTGGTGATTAAATTATTGTCCGGGTTGAATATATTGAAGCTGCTCCAGCCCGAAATACCAGAGGTGTCGTACTCTTTGTAGTTTGAACTGCCGCTAAGTTCTTGGTAGTCGACCCCCAGCAATAAGTTGTGCTGCCACTCGCCAGTTTCTACTTTGCCTGACAATTGGTTATCAATAGCAAAAGCATTCAACTTCTCATCGGTACTGTAGATGTTTCGAACTAGAGTGCCATCATTGTTAAACGATGTACTGTAGGTGTTTTTCTGATGGAATGAGCCATTTGTGTAGCGAGCATTTTGTAGGAACGACCAGCTATCATTGAAATCATGATCAATTTTGTAGCCGACCATCAAGAAGTCGCGTTTGAGGCTATTCCAATTAACATCACCTGCAAATGTAGATGGGGAAGTTGAACCATTTGGGTTACTAGTGACTGTTCCCGATGCAGGAAGCGCTGAATTGATACCCATTTGTGGATCGTTTTGGTAGTAAACATTGAAGTTGAGCAACGTTTTGTCGCTTACTTGCCAATTCAATGATGGAGCTACAACATATCGCTCATTTTGGGCATCATTAACTTGGCTATCTTGCTTTCTAGCTAACCCAATAAAACGGTAGGAAAGGTTACTATCGCCAATCTGTCCTGTGGTATCAATTGAGGCTTTCATTAAGTTGCGAGATCCTGTGCCGACATCGACAGTTGTCGCTTGATCCATTTGTGGCGACTTAGCAATCATGTTGACCATTCCGCCAGGGTTCATCGCCCCATAAAGTACAGAAGTTGGGCCTTTAAATACCTCTATTTGCTGTATCGCGATCGGGTCAATTTGGGTTTGTAGATTCCAGCCTGTTAAGTAAGGCAGTACAAGACCATCGTAGTAGCTTTTACTGACCTCGAAACCACGCACGCGGTAGTTGTCCATTAAGGTGACATCGGCGCCCTTGGTTTCCGTAGTGACGCCCGGCGTGTAACGCAAAGCCTGATTCAATGACTGTACTTCACGTTGTTGAAGCTGCTCGTTGTCGATGACGGTTAAACCTTGTGGTGTTTCTTCTGGTTCTAACGTGGTTTTGGTTGCCGTATTGCGATAGGTTTTGCTGTATACGGTGATGGTGTCGTCTTGTTTTGTGGTTTTATTATTATTGGTTTGAGCGACAGTGTTGTTTTGGTCGTCAGCGAAAAGTGGGGCTGAAAAAAGAGCCAGAAGCGATGATGCAATGACACTGCGCTTTAGGCTTGCTGAAATATCCATGTCTTCCTCTACTACTGCTATATCTTAATAAGAATAAATATCATTTGCATTCTAACTTGGCGTATGTAGAAAACTTAACAATTTGGTGCAAATCAGCGAATTATCATCAACTAATTTATAACTATCAGAAATATATAGGTTTAAGTTTTATAGATATAGATATAGATATAGATATAGATATAGATATAGATATAGTTTCTATGTAGGGAAGGGAATAAAGACACAGCTATTCGATAGCTATGTCTTTAGTTTAAATGGCCTTCTGAAATGAACGCCTAACTCACTTGCGACAGATGCTTTCGATAGATGCTTGGGCTTACGCCATGCATCTGTTTGAATGCGCGGCTAAAGCATATCTCTGAGCTAAAGCCTAGGGCCAACGCGATATCAATGACCCGATCTGGGCTGTCAGTGAGACGGCGAGCGGCCTCATTGAGTTTAATCTCACGTACGTAGCTTGCAACGCTACCTCCAGTTTGTTGTTTAAAAACCCGCTGAAGCTGCCAGCGTGACCAGCAGCTATGTTTAGCGATATCTTCTAACATCAGAGGTTGGTTGAGGTTCTGATGTATATAATTCAAAACCTGTTGGATACGACTGCACGCCACCTTTGGTATTTGCGCTTGAGGTGAAGCTTCCATTGTTATGCCTCAATGTTCTGCTCAGGTGATTCCACTTCACTTTCAGCCGTTTGCTTAGTGAACTTGGCTATTGGGTTGTTCAGCCTCCCAGCAAACTTCAAGCTGCTGGCAGGATCCGTTAAGTCAACCATTTGCTGATTGTTAGCCAGTTGCAACCGGTTTAAGCAAGAATGAGCAAAGTCGGACGAGAACAAATCATGTTTTTCGTATTTATCTTGTAAGTGAGGATTTTGGGCTTGGTACTGTTGAATGCAGTTTGCTACTAATAGCCAAAACTCGTTCTCTGAGAAGTCGCTGTGTTCAACCAAAATGGCACTCATGTAGCGGAAAAAACAATCAAATACGTCAGTATGAAAAGATAGCGTTTCCTCTTCTTGTGGGACTTGTATTGAAATACGTTCTACACATTCCGGTAGCTCGATATCGGAGTTGAGTAAGTAAATCTCCTCGCCAATGTCCTTCATGATGGCTTTTACCGGGACGTGGTTTTCAAAGATTAATATGAGGTTCTCGCCATGAGGCATAAATACCAAGCTGTGTTGGTAATAGCAGTGTAGCAATGGCGATAGGTAGGCATCCAAATACTTCTCTAGCCATGCTTTTGTTGATAATTCGGATGCTTTTATTAGCGTTGGCAGCATAGCAGTATTATTTGGATCAACGTGTAGCAGTGACGCCATAGTCATCAAACGCTGATTCGGCTGTAATCGGCTGACTGGGCTTTCACGCCATAAAGCTGCCAGCATTTTTTTGTAAGGGTTATCTTTGAGAGCTTCGTGCTCGTAGTATGGATTACGATAGCCTGTTGCAGCGATTTCTCTTAGGATCTGAAAGCCTTTGCTCTGCAGATATTGATCATGTTGTACTAAAGAGTGCACCCAATCATTGATTGCTGGTGTGGTGCGCATGTAGTAAGAAGAGAGTCCGCGCATAAAGCCCATATTGAGAACCGATAGCGCGGTTTTCACATAGTACTTTTCAGGGTTACTACGATTGAAGAAGGTACGGATAGACTGCTGTGCCTGATAGCTATCGTCGCTATAGCCTAAGCATATTAGGTGATTGGTAGCGATATCCGGCGCGTAAACATTGGCAAGCTTGTTAAACCATTGCCACGGGTGAACTGGAATTAGCGTGTAGTCTTCAGGGGCTTGGCCTTTGGCTATAATTTTGTCTGCAAAGGCTTGGCGAGTCGTAATATCGATCTCTTGTTGCATCAAAGATTCATAACTAATCTCTGGACTGTGCGAGAACTCCGTGCGGCTTTTATGCCCTGCAAGCCAAATGAGTGATATAGGCTTTCCAGCTTCTGGTGCAAAGTGAGCAAAATCTTGCGCGTCGAAACCAATTCGACCATTGTTAGCAATAAAGGCTGGATGACCTTCACTCATTGCCGCTTCCACTTGTTGAAAATCGGCTTCAAGTAACTCTTCTGAGCTTAGCCATGATTTACTTTCTTTGTAGGCCGCAGAATATAGCGTGCTGGTGATCTCTTCTAAGTAAGTTGGCAGAAGATTTTGAGGAATTTGCAGTGACGCTGCAAACTCAATAATAAAGCTCACTGAATCTAGGTTTACGTCTTTTCCATCAGTTTGTTTTTTAATGGACTTGCTATCAATAAGCCAGTGTTCTAGCTCAAGCCTCTTGGCTTTGAATGAATACTCTGTTTGCCCATCATTGGGCGAGAGTATAAAAACACTCCATTCGCCATCTTGAGAAACTTGTTCTGGTTGCAATATCCTTTCGTGGCTCAGTTCTGCAAGACATTTTCTGATATGAAGGCGATTTACTTTGTCCCAAGTTTGGCTGTTGATTGAGGATACGGCGAGCTCAGGGTTTTTCTGAATGTCCATTTCGTGTTTCTCGTTTTCTAAAGCTAATGCGTTGTAAAACTTCTGTTTGGTGCAAAAGGCAAGGTTTGCGAGCTTCTCACCCATTTGAATGTATTTAATATGTTGAAAGCCGGCTTTCTTGTTGAGCTGGTGGATTTTGTGATTGCGATGGTCCGGCTCGACAACAATGCGTTTGATACTTGAGTCACTGAACATAAAATGCAGTACTGATTTAAAGACCGCATAGGTAAACCCTGATCTTGGATTTTCTGATGGAGCAATCAGTATGTGCATTCCTTTGTCACCAAGTTGCACATCATAATGCTTGCCGACTTGGTCGAGTTTCGGATCATAAATCTCTACTAGGAAGCATGGCTCGCCATTCACAGTACCAATGTAGCTGTCAGTGTGTTCGCCTTGTTCTAAATCGCTGTAAAACTCGAAGACTTGCTGACGGTCATATCCTTGCATTTGCCAAAATGACGCATGAGGTGTTGTCGCCCAACAGTGTACTTGCGTTATGTGTTTTTCTAGATTTAGTGGCTCGAAGCTGATGTCGCCTATCAGCTTGTCGTGCGTAGTGAATACAGATGTCATGAGGCCTCCTGTATATTGGCCGAAGGTAAACGGAACTTATCTCTAAATGCGAATGCAAAATATGCAAGGCTTGTCGATAGCCCAATGGCGGCGATGAAGAATGTAGTGACAAGTGGGCTGTGGTCTACTATGTAACCAACGGCAAATGAAGCGGCGATAACGCCTATGTTTTGGAATAAATACACACGTGAGAAGTCACTTGCGTATTTGTCAGGTGTGGAGTTGGCAAACATGAACACTTCTAGTCGGACTGTTACTTGGAATAGTCCCCAACCAAAAATGCAGCGACCAACAATGACTAGCCATTCTTGCTGTGCGCCTTGAATGAGTAAGCCGGCAATGCCGATGAGCATTGCTGCTACGATATGATGGCTATGCTTGCTGGACGTTTTTGCTCTGCTGTTAACCCACAATCCGATCAAGGCTACCCAGCCCGGAATCGAGTAGATAATCCCGGAAACAATGTCATTGTCGAAACTAGAAACAAACTCCCAATATCGAGAGAAGAATGGGCGTATCAAGAAGGTACTAAAGTAGAACAACATCGAGACAATGCCGAGGTTGAGAATGAACTTTTTGTGCTCTGGTGATATCACGCAAGGTTTGTCAGTTGTTTGTTGCTCTGCCCAGAATGGGACTTGCAGCTTAAAGATAATAAATAAGCAGACAAGCACCTGAATGGCATCACTGATAGGCATAACGAGATAGGCATCTTTTGCGCTAAACATTTGCAAAATGACGCCGCCCAATAATGCGCCACCAATCGCTCCAAAGTGCATCAAAACAGAGAAAAGACTCACCATGTTCATGTGTTTATCTTTTTCTTCAAGTCGAATCACAAATGGATAAATCAACAGATAGCTTGCTTTGAACACCAACATGAGCTGCGACAGTAACCAAAATTGCAAAAGCGAGCTGCTGTAATAACAAGCCAGGCCAAGTGCGCCAGCGATGATTTGTGTGTAAATCCACAAATGCAATTCGTTGATCTTTTTAGCTACCTTTGCCCAAACAGGAAAACTCACAATTACGGTAAAACAGCTTGCAGCGATGTAATAACCAACAAGCTGTGAAGAATGGCTATCAAAAGCTTGAGCAAAAAACTGTGAGTAAAAGGGGAGTAGCATGGAATCTGCCACAACAGAGACCAAAGTAAGCACTATCAGAGAATATTTGAGGCTTCTCATATTGTCGCAAGTGCCCCTTCAAGGTTTGGCGCAGCAAACTCTTGGAATGCAATGCGCTTCTCGATTGGGTAGTGTTCCACTCCTGTGATCTCTTTGATCAATATTGAGTTGCGATAACACGCCATTCCGAGGTCGGGGGTGACAAATCCGTGGGTATGCAGTTCGGCATTTTGCACAAAGATACGTTTACCTTGCTTGTCGATACTGTAGTTGCGGTTTACGTCAAAACGACCCTGTTTGTCCCATTGAATTTCTGAGTTAATTCCGGCAAGAAAGTCAGGAAGTTGATAGACATAGCCAGTCGCTAAAATGAGCCCTTCTGTATCAAGCTTAAATGAAGCGTCTTGCTCGTGTTGATGTAGCCCTAAAGTGAATTGATTATTTGCACGTGAGATTTGCTCTAACGTGGTGTTTGTCATTAGCCGAGTATTGACGTCTCCAGACAGTCTTTTTATGTAAAGCAGATCAAAAATGTCATTGATAAGACTAGCATTGATGCCTTTGTACAGATGCTTTTGTTTTGCGATCAACTGGTCGCGCTTAGCTGGTGGTAGGTGATAGAAATAGTCGACATACTCTGGAGAGGTCATTTCTAACGTGAGTTTACTGTACTCGAGAGGAAAGAAACGTGGTGAGCGAGTCACCCAATTCAGTTGGTAATCTTTGCTGTCAATATCTTGTAGCAAGTCATAATAAATCTCAGCCGCACTTTGCCCTCCTCCGACAATAGTGATCGACTTGTTTTTCTGTAGCTTTTCTTTATTAAATAAGTAGTTAGAGGTATGAGTCATTTTGTCCATGTATTCTCTGCACGCTTCTGGAACATAAGCAGCAGGGCCTGTACCCAACACTATATGTCGGCATTGGTAAGTGACAGTACTATTTGTTGTGAGATCTTCCGCTTCAACTTGGTAGAGATCTGTGGATTTGTCGTAGCTAACCAAAGTCACGTTGTGCTTAAAGCGTATTTCTGGCATCCGCTGGGTTGCCCATTGGCAATATTGGTTGTATTCCTTGCGCATTAAGAAAAAGCTTTCTCGGATATAAAACGAGTACAATCTGCCTTGTTGTTTGATGTAGTTAAGAAAACTCAGTGGGTGAGTTGGGTCCGCTAAGGTAACTAAATCCGACATAAAGGGTGTTTGCAAATGGGCACTTTCTAGCATCATTCCCGGATGCCAATCAAAACCTTCATTCTTATCTAGGAATAGACCATTTACGTCGTCCAATGTATGCGTTAATGCCGCTAATCCAAGGTTGAAAGGCCCTAAACCAATGGCAATAAAATCGTAAACGGGATTATTCATTACAGAGACTCCATGCAAACTGCGTTAGATTGAAAATGTTCTTCTTGGTGTTGTTGATGTATTGACGAAAAGTATTGTTGACCCAGCTGTTTTATGAGCTCAATTACCTCAGAAACGTGGTCAATTTGGGTAGCAGGATTGAGCAATGTGAACTTCAAATAACGTTTACCCTTTACTTGCGTACTTGCGATAACTGCTTCTCCGCTGCGGAATATAGCTTTGCGAATAAACTCGTTCGCTTTGTCAGTTTCTTCGTTGGTGGTCGGGTGAAGTGGAATAAAGCGGAATACGAGTGTGCTGAGCTCTGGCTGATGAAGTAGCTCAATGTGTTTGTCAGCTTGGTAGCGTTGATGGCTTTGCTTAGCTAGATCAATTACTTGGTCAAAAATAGCTCCAATCTTATCAGCGCCCATGATTCTTAACGTTAGCCACAGTTTCAATGAGTCAAAGCGTCGGGTAGTTTGTAAGCTTTTGTCGACTAAGTTGGGTGTGCCTTCTTGCTTTTGGCTGAGAGGATTTAAGTATTCTGCATGATGGGTTATAAGGCTGAGTTTCGACTTGTCTTTACTGAAGAAAGCGCCACAGCTAACAGGTTGGAAGAAAGACTTGTGATAATCGACGGTAACGGAATCGGCTTGCTCTATACCAGCTAAAAGGTGTCGATTTTGCGCTGATACCAAGGTGCCGCAACCATAAGCGGCATCAACGTGCATCCAAATATCATGCTGTTGGCATAGCTGTGCGATTGGATGGACAGGATCGATACTGCCAAAATCGGTGGTTCCAGTTGTTGCCACCACTGCTAGTGGAATACACCCTTGCTCAATGGTTTTGCTAATTTCACTTTTGAGCGCTTGGATATCCATTCTGAATTGTTCATCTACAGCAACAGGCACAACAGCGTTATATCCTAGCCCAAGCAAAGCTGCAGATTTTTGAATGCTAAAGTGGCTTATCTCTGAAGTGAAGATACGAAACTTATGACCATAGTGAGGCAACCCTTGCTCACGGACGTTATGGTTACCATGTTTTGCACAATAGCTGTCTCGAGCGAGTAACATTGCCATCAGGTTAGATTGCGTTCCACCACTCGTGAAAATACCGTCTGCATTGCGGTCATATCCGATTCTGCCTAACGTCCAATCGAGTAGCTTTTGTTCAATGAGAGTGCCACCTGCACTTTGATCCCATGTATCAAGAGAGGAGTTGATCGACGATAGGATCTGCTCTGCCAAAATCGCAGGATATACGATGGGGCAATTCAAATGCGCCATGTATTTAGGGTGGTGGAAGTAGATAGCGTCTTTAAGGTAGAGCGATTCTACTTCTTGCAGTGCGTCTGATATGGAATTTAATGGTAGCTCGAGATCTAACTGAGCAAACTGGCTTGCGAGTTCTTTTGGCAGAACGCCGCTAAACGGCTTCTCTGTTTTTTCTATGCGGCTTTTGACTAGATTTAGGCCTTGAAGCAGGCTGGCTTCATAAGCCTGAAGGTTTTCTTGGTTAAAAATAAAATCACTGGGTTCTGGCTGCGTTTGATTGCCAGACTGTACTGCGTTGAGCGAATCAGCACTTATCATTATACGTTCCCTTTGTATTGCTTTTTATGATGTTATTAATCGTTTTATAATCACCACTAAATTTGCAAATGAGCATTATAATGATAATCATTATCATTTCAATTGTTGTTTTTGTATTGAGTTTAAATCAGCATTTCAGGGTTAAAAGTAGAATGTGACTAGAGTCGGATAATTCCTTTAGAGGACGCTTTCTGGTAAGAATGCCGCAGGACTTATGATAGATTTGGTGTGCTTAAATTTTGAGAATCATAAAATACGGAAATTGACAAATGAGTAAATTAAAACAGCTGATGCTTGCAGTGGGTGCATTGTTGGCTTTGTCGGGTTGTCAGACATTGAATCCAGAGAATATCCATACCAGTGCGAGTCAGAGCACTATCCATATGGCGCAGGTTCAGCTAGCAGATATTCCAGAGCTAAAAGTGTTGGATAATGGTGTGATTGTATTTAAAAGGACGTTACCTGGGGGGGGCGTCCGTTGGCAAAGCAGTACTGTGATTAAGATAAGCAATAATGTCGCCTGTGAGTCTCTTCGGGAGTATGTCAAACATGGTATGGTGGTACGTACAGAGTGGGCTGGGAATAGTGGCTATATTCGAGACTATGATGAGCAGTATTGCGAAAGCATAGAGACGAATCATTCCTGATCTTGCGATTCAAAACTAAAAAAGGGCGCAAATAGCGCCCTTTTCGAATCTGTGCAGAGTAAAAATTACTTCTTGCTAGATAGTGCACCGAAACGCTTGTTGAAGCGATCAACACGGCCGCCAGTATCAACGATACGTTGCTTACCAGTGTAGAATGGGTGACACTTGTCACATACGTCTAGGTGGATTGAGTCTTTGCCTAGAGTAGAGTTGAACTCGAAAGAGTTACCGCAAGAGCAAGTTGCTTTTACAGCTTTGTATTCTGGGTGGATACCAGTTTTCATGGGATAACCTCAAATTGGGCCGTGTCGCTATCCGATTCTATGCCGGACACCACACGTAGTTAATAAAATTAGTCAGTGTGCGTAGTTGTGAAAAATATCACACGCTAGCCACTAAGGCGCAGTATAGTAATGAATCCGTGCCTGATAATCAACCAATTTAGCTGACTTTTTCAGCGATAGTGCAGTGATTTAAGCATGCTCTACTGTGATTAAGGGCTATTATCTTTTAGACTGAGTTTCCATTTCATATAGCCAACCAAAATTTGATATGCAGCCAACCATCGCAAGAGTAGCGCTCCCTGTGCCACTCGATAAAACTTTTGATTACCTGCTCCCCGGCGGTGATTTGCCTATCGTTGGTGGAAGAGTTGTCGTTCCTTTTGGGCGACAGTCATTGGTTGGTATCGTGATAGAAATATCAGAAAAAACAGAAGTCAGCCTTCAACACCTCAAGTCGATTTCTCAGATCTTAGATCGTGCGCCAGTTTGGTCGACTGAACTGTATGAACTTTTGAGATGGTGCAGTCAGTATTATGTTCACCCGCTGGGCGATGTATTTAACATTGCTCTGCCGGGGGCATTAAGAAAAAAAAGGCGTGCAGAATTTACCAGCATCAAAGAGTGGCGCCTGACTGATATTGGTCGCAATCAGCTGATGAGTAATTTTGGTCGAGCAGTGAAGCAGGCCAAAGTGATGCAAATGTTGCAATCTGGCTCCGTTTCTCATCAAGAGTTTATTGATGCAGAAGTTGGCTCAACTGTTTTAAAAACGCTGCAAGACAAAGGTTGGATAGAATCACTAGAAACGCTGCCGAAAATAAAACACTGGCCCAGCGCTGTAGAGTCTGAGCAAGAGAAACCGACTCTCAACCAAGAACAAGCTATTGCTATAGCCGCCGTCAATAATGTCGAAGGGTTCGCCTGTTATTTACTTGATGGTGTGACTGGTTCAGGCAAAACTGAGGTATATCTTAATTTAATTACGCCAGTATTAGAGCGTGGTGAGCAGGCTCTGGTACTTGTGCCAGAAATCGGTTTAACCCCACAAACCATTCAGCGTTTTGAAAGTCGGTTTAATGTGCCTGTTGAAGTCATTCATTCGGGTCTAAATGAATCAGAGCGTCTTAACGCTTGGCTATCCGCTAGAGATAAAGCAGCAGGAATCGTCATTGGTACTCGATCTGCGGTTTTTACTCCGTTTGAACATTTGGGCATCATCATAGTGGATGAAGAACATGATGCTTCTTACAAACAGCAAGACACACTCAGATATCATGCCCGAGATGTGGCCATTATGCGTGCGCACAAAGAGCGCATCCCAATTGTGTTGGGCTCAGCCACGCCAGCACTGGAAACAATACATAATGCGTTGAGCGGAAAATATCACCATTTACAGCTGACGAAACGCGCTGGTAACGCTACACCAACAACCAACAAAGTTTTGGATATAAAAGGCTTATATCTCGAAAGTGGTTTGTCAGCGCCATTGATCGCTGAAATGAGACAGCACTTAGAAGCTGGAAATCAGGTTTTATTGTTTTTGAATAGGCGAGGATTTTCACCGGCCTTGATGTGCCATGAATGTGGTTGGTTGGCCGAATGCTATCGGTGTGAGAGTTACTACACCTACTATCAGAAAAACAACGAAATGTGTTGCCATCATTGCGGCTCCCGCAAGCCTGTAGTGAGACAGTGCCAGAGCTGTGGTTCATCCCATGTTGTGACTGTTGGGGTTGGAACCGAGCAGTTAGAGTCTCATTTAACGGATCTATTCCCTGAGTTTAAATCGATAAGAATAGATCGTGATAGTACGCGTAAGAAAGGGCAGTTGGAATCCGCTTTAGCTTCAATCCTAAAGGGTGAGTATCAGATATTAATTGGCACGCAAATGTTAGCCAAAGGTCACCACTTCCCGAATGTTACTTTGGTCGCTCTGTTGGACGTTGATGGCGCTTTATATAGTAGTGACTTTAGAGCGTCAGAGCGCTTTGCTCAGTTGTATACCCAAGTGGCAGGTCGAGCCGGCCGAGCCAGCAAAAAAGGTGAAGTGGTTTTGCAAACTCATCATCCTGAACATTCTTTATTGCAAGGGCTGCTTAATAGCCCGTATGGGCAGTTTGGCAAAATGGTGTTGGGTGAGCGAAAAATGGCGCTCCTTCCACCATTTACTCACTTATCACTGCTTCGAGCAGAAGCAAACGATAGTGCTGTGGCCGAGTTATTTTTGCGCCAAGTAAGATTAACCTTGGAATCGAATCCTTTGTTTGATGAAACTTGTATGGTGCTGGGGCCAACGCCTTCACCCATAACCAAGAGGGCAGGCAAAGCTCGCTGGCAGATGATGTTGCAGACTTCCGAACGTAGCTTAATGCAGAAAATTCTTCTGAGCTCAAAGCCTGTCATTCAAACGCTTCCCGAGTCCAAGAAAGTGCGCTGGGGAATCGATAGAGATCCTCAAGATCTGAGCTAACACACTAGGTGATCGCTCCATTACTGACTCATTTGCAATCAATTGTTATAAAAATGTTTTTTATATGTTCGCTTTTTTTTGAGTTGGTAGTGAGGTGCATATTGTTATTATTCGAAATGTTGTGATTAACATCACGAAAAAAATGTAATATTTGATAAATTTGTCGTAACTTTCTGCGTTGAATTGAATAGAATAGTGTCAGATAAATGAGCTCCAATAAAAAATAACAAGAGAGTTCTAAAACGTTTGGTTATGGTGAAGTATGAATGTAAGTGATTGCATTCATTGAATTTATGAGGCAGCTATTATGGCGACAATGAAGGATGTTGCTCAGCTCGCGGGTGTATCAACAGCAACAGTTTCAAGAGCGTTGATGAACCCCGAGAAAGTATCCACGTCTACTCGAAAGCGCGTTGAAGATGCAGTACTAGAAGCGGGCTATTCCCCTAATTCCTTATCTAGGAATTTACGTCGAAACGAATCTAAGACAATCGTCGCAGTCGTACCTGATATTTGTGATCCTTACTATTCCGATATTATTCGTGGTATCGAAGATGCTGCAGTTGAGCATGGCTACACTGTGCTGCTAGGAGATAGCAGTCAGCAAAAGCGTAAAGATTCGACATCCTTAGCCAGTTTAGCTTTTGCTAAGCAAGCTGACGGAATACTTTTGTTAGGTGCAGATCTTCCGTTTGATGTCAGTAAATCCGAGCAGAAAAACCTACCACCTTTAGTTATGGCTTGCGAGTTCGCCCCTGAGCTTGAACTTCCAACTGTGCACATTGACAACTTAACTGCAGCGTTTGAGGTGGTGAACTACCTTACTCAAATGGGGCATAAGAGAGTTGCTCAGATTTCTGGCCCTGAATCTGCCGCTATTTTTAAGTTCCGCTCGCAAGGGTATCAGCAGGCGTTGCGCCGAGCAGGCATTACCATGCGTCCAAACTATACCGTGTATGCTGATTACTCATTTGAAGCTGGCGCGGTTGCTGTACGCAAGCTTCTTTCACTAGCCGAGCCGCCAACGGCGATATTCTGTCATTGTGACATTATGGCAATTGGTGCTATTCAAGAAGTGAAGCGTTTGGGTTTGCGAGTACCACAAGATCTATCAATTGTCGGTTTTGATGATATTCAGTTCTCTCAATATTGCGATCCACCGTTGACCACTATTGCTCAGCCAAGATATGAAATTGGCCGCCAAGCGATGCTAATGATCTTAGAGCGTTTAAGAGGTAAAGACGTTAGGGCAGGTTCTCGACTTCTGGAAACCAGACTTGTGGTAAGAAACAGCGTAGCGCCACCTCGAGTTTGCTAATAATCTAGCTTGCTTCAATATGCTTGGGCGATAGGGTCGACGTGATTTTGGTGTGATGTCATACCGCCATAAAGCACTATTAATCTGTCATCGCTCAATAAAGTCATTTAGTATGTAGTTAATTTCGAAATAGTGAATGTAAGACGTTGTGGCAAGTAAAGATTACGTAAGGCGCGGTAGCGGTCAAAACAAAAAGCGTGGTAGCAAGAAAAAGGCGAGCCCAAGCCGCAAACCCTGGCGAAGCGGTATCATTGCCGTCATTTTAGTTTCTGCGTTTGGCTATGGCTTATATACTTTAAGTAAAGATCCCGAACCGCCAAAAGCTGTTATACAGCCAAGTAAGAGTATTAGTTCTAAACCAGCTGCTAAACTACCGCCACCGCCGGAAGAAAAGTGGGATTATGTCGACACATTGCCTAATCGCGAGATTGAGGTAAAAGCAAAACCATTAGTTGAATCTAAGATTCCTTATGTGATGCAATGTGGGGCTTATAAAACCAAGCACCAAGCTGAAACTCGCAAAGTAGACATCGCTTTCCAAGGTTTGACGAGTAATATCGTCAAGAAAGAAGGTAGCTCGTGGTATCGGGTGGTACTAGGTCCATACAAAACAAAGCGGGATGCTGAAAAAGACAAGCACAAACTGCAGCGCGTGAAGATTCAACCCTGCGCGATTTGGAAACAGAACCAATAGACTGAAATAGTCACTCTAAGAGCACTTTAACCAGTGCTCTTTTATTTTCCCTTGATTTTATCCTCAACGACCCACATATATCTTCTAACGTTTATTGAATTTAAATTAAAGAGGCCATACTCGTGACTACCATTGTATCTGTTCGTCGAAATAACAAAGTTGTCATCGCGGGTGATGGACAAGTTTCCCTTGGCAATACTGTCATGAAAGGGAATGCGCGCAAGGTTCGCAGACTATATAACGACAAAGTTATTGCTGGGTTTGCTGGCGGTACGGCGGACGCATTTACCTTATTTGAACGTTTGGAAAGCAAGCTACAAATGCATCAAGGGCATTTAACTAAAGCGGCGGTTGAACTCGCGAAAGATTGGCGAAGTGACCGAGCTCTTCGTAGACTTGAAGCAATGCTTGTAGTGGCTGACGAAACAGCGTCTTTTATCATTACTGGTAACGGCGATGTTGTTCAGCCTGAAAATGATTTGATTGCTATCGGCTCCGGTGGAAACTTTGCCCAAGCAGCAGCGACTGCTCTGTTAGATAACACAGAATTGAGTGCGTTAGAAATTGCAGAAAAATCACTGAAAATTGCTGGTGATATCTGTGTATTCACTAATCATCATCACACTGTTGAAGAACTAGAAATACCTGCTGAGTAAAAAACAAATAGTAGATGTTTGATGATTGCACTGTTAAGAATTTAAGGAATTACCCATGTCTGAAATGACTCCTCGTGAAATTGTTCATGAATTAAATCGCCATATCATTGGCCAAGATAACGCTAAACGTTCAGTGGCTATCGCTCTTCGTAATCGCTGGAGAAGAATGCAGCTTGAAGAAAGCTTACGCGCAGAAGTGACGCCGAAAAACATATTGATGATTGGCCCAACTGGTGTGGGTAAAACTGAAATTGCTCGCCGTTTAGCTAAGTTGGCTAATGCGCCATTTATTAAGGTGGAAGCAACAAAGTTTACCGAAGTTGGCTATGTGGGTAAGGAAGTGGAAACCATTATCCGCGATCTAACGGATGTAGCAGTCAAGATGACTCATCAACAAGCGATGGAAAAGGTGAAGTTTCGTGCTGAAGAGCAAGCTGAAGAGAGAGTTCTTGATGCTTTATTGCCGCCTGCTCGTGATGCTTGGGGACAAAATGAAGAGAAAAAAGACGAGGACAGCAGTAATACTCGCCAAGTGTTCCGTAAAAAGCTTCGTGAAGGCAAGTTAGACGACAAAGAAATTGAAGTAGATATCGCGGCTCCGCAAATGGGCGTCGAAATCATGGCTCCTCCAGGTATGGAAGAAATGACTAACCAGCTTCAAGGTATGTTCCAAAACCTTGCTGGTGACACGAAGAAAAAGCGCAAGCTAAAAATCAAAGAGGCGTTCAAAGCTTTAACTGAAGAAGAAGCGGCGAAGCTGGTTAATCAAGAAGAGCTAAAAGAAAACGCGATTTACAATGTCGAAAATAACGGCATAGTATTTATCGATGAAATTGATAAAATTTGTAAGCGTGGTGAAAGCTCTGGTCCAGACGTATCTCGTGAAGGGGTACAAAGAGACCTATTGCCACTGATTGAAGGAAGTACAGTTTCAACTAAGCACGGTATGGTTAAGACGGACCATATTCTGTTTGTCGCATCTGGAGCGTTCCAAGTTGCAACTCCTTCTGATCTTATCCCTGAACTGCAAGGTCGTTTGCCAATTCGAGTTGAGCTGGAAGCGCTGTCTAGTGATGACTTTAAGCGTATTTTGACAGAGCCTAAAGCCTCACTAACAGAGCAATATATCGCCCTGATGAAAACCGAGAATGTTGACATTGACTTCACTGATGACGGTATTACGCAGATAGCAGAAGCTGCATGGCAAGTGAATGAATCTACGGAAAACATCGGAGCACGTCGCCTACATACTGTTATGGAGCGACTAATGGATGAAATCTCATTTGAAGCAACAGATAAAGCAGGTAGCCAAATGACTATCGATGCTAACTATGTCAAAGAGAAGCTTGGTGAGTTCGTTGACGATGAAGATTTAAGCCGCTTCATTCTTTAACCTCAAAGGTCATCATAAAATTAGAAAGCCCACTTCAAAATGAAGTGGGCTTTTTTGTCTATGGTTCGAATTTACGGATAGAGCTTAAAGCATAAAGATAAAGACAATCGCAAGCACAGACATCAGTGCTGCAAATCCGTAGCAAAAGACTTTACCTGTGGTACCTGTATGGAATTTTAAGTCATGCATTCCATGGTGTACTCGGTGCATTGCATGCCACATGGGTAGTGCGATAGAAGCAATAATAAATGCGCCGCCGATGAAGCTTGCTGCAAAGGCGGAAACGCGCTCAAAATGCAGTGCTTCTAGCTCGATGATTTCTAGTGGTATCAGGATACCAACAACCAAAATAGTGATCGGAGTGAGCATAGCAAACCAAGTGCCGCCAGCGCCGAATAAGCTCCACCAGATAGGCTCTTCAGAGCGCTTTGGTGATAGGTTTACTTTTGAATCTTGTTTCATTGTGCGCTCCTTACACCAAATAGAGAATGACAAGAGAAATAACGGCTACTGCAGCCCATTGCGATAACACGATAACTTTTTTAGATACTGTTTTTCCTGCAATGCGCACAGGAACAACTTGAGGCATCATGCTGAAAAAGGTTTGTGCATGAAATAAGCTACCAGCTAGCGCGACGATGTTTATGGCAATGACGACAGGGTTTGCCATAAAGTGTAGCCAGCCTTCCCATGCCTCTGGCCCTCTCACAAGTGAGCCTAGCCCGAATAGCAAAAATACCGTAAATAGAACAAGTGGAAGTACCGTCGCTTCTCTAAGCATGTAGAAACGGTAGTAAGGATGATTTTTCCACCAAGTACGCTCAACAGGGCGAACATAAGGTTTGCGATGACTCATGTTAGGCCTCCTCAGGTTTAAACATTGCGATGACATAATCCATTGAAGATTCCACTTTTCCTTGGTTTACCGCGGAAGCCGGATCAACGTTTTTCGGGCATACTTCAGAACAATATCCAACAAAAGTGCAGCCCCAAGCACCATTTTCACCATTGATAAGACTCATTCGCTCAGACTTACCATTGTCGCGGCTATCTAGGTTGTAGCGATGCGCCAATGTTAACGCTGCAGGACCAATAAACTCTGGGTTTAGGCCAAATTGAGGACAAGCGGCATAGCACAGGCCGCAGTTGATACAGCCAGCAAACTGCTTATATTTCGCCATTTGCGCTGGAGTTTGTAGGTTTGCACCATCTTCAGGTGTTCTGTCGTTGCCGATAATGTAAGGTTTAATTGCTTCTAGGCGTTCAATGAATGGTGTCATATCGACAATCAAGTCTTTCTCAATTGGGAAATTGGCAAGAGGCTCAATTTTGACGCCATTTGGGTAGTCGCGAAGGAAACTCTTACAAGCCAGTTTTGGTACACCGTTAACCATCACACCACAAGAACCACAAATCGCCATTCTGCAAGACCAACGATAGGCGAGATCTTTATCTAGGTTATCTTTGACATAACCAATCGCATCTAAGATAGACATAGTCTTATCAAATGGGACATCGAAGGATTGGAAGTGTGGTTCTGCGTCATGCTCAGGATCGTAACGCAAGATCTCTACTTTTTGTGCTCGATTCGCAGACATATTACTTCTCCTCCATGCATTGTTCTGTTTGCGCAGCTTCTTGTTTAGCGGCCTCCTCAGCTGCAGCTTTTTCAGCAGCTGCTCCATAGAGTCGGGCTTTGGGTTGCGACTTAGTAATCGTTACGTTGCTGTAGTCGATTTTAGGAGCGGCATCAGGTACATAGAAGGCAAGTGAGTGCTTAAGATAGTTCTTGTCATCACGCTCAGTACATCCATCATCAAGACGTTGATGTGCGCCGCGTGACTCTTCACGTAATATTGCAGAGTGAACCATCGCCTCAGCGACTTCTAATCCATAGCCGATTTCGATGGCATACAGTAGGTCAGTGTTGAAAACGGTGCCCTTGTCTTTGATACTAATCCGCTTGTATCGCTCTTTTAGCTCTGCGATTTTATCAATGGTGCTTTGCATCAAGTCTTTTTGGCGATAGATACCACAACCTGCTTCCATGGTTTTGCCCATTTCGCTACGGATATCTGCCCAGTTCTCGTCACCTTCTTGGTTGCGCAGTGTTTCGATGCGCTGTTCAACATCTTTTATCTGCTGCTGAATGGATGCGTCATTCCAATCGGTGAATTCTTTGGCTCGCTTGATTGCATTTTCACCGGCTACGCGGCCGAACACGACAAATTCTGCTAGCGAGTTTGAGCCAAGTCGGTTTGCCCCATGTAGGCCGACAGATGCACATTCGCCGACAGCAAATAGGCCTTTGATTCTTGTTTCACAGCCTTTGTCTGTTTCAATACCACCCATTGTGTAGTGAACCGTTGGACGAATTGGGATCGGCTCTTTCGCTGGATCGACATTGACGTAGGCTTTGGCTAATTCGCAGATAAAAGGTAGTCGTTCTTGTAGATATTCTTCACCAAGGTGGCGCAAGTCGAGGTGTACAACATCGCCAAGTGGATGTTTGATAGTGTTGCCTTTTTGTTGCTCATGCCAGAATGCTTGAGATACTTTATCCCTTGGACCAAGTTCCATGTATTTGTTCTTTGGCTGGCCTACTGGCGTTTCTGGTCCAAGACCATAGTCTTGTAAGTATCGATAGCCGTTCTTGTTAAGCATGATACCGCCTTCACCTCGGCAACCTTCAGTCATCAAAATGCCTGTACCAGGTAGACCTGTCGGGTGGTATTGAACAAACTCCATGTCACGTAGCGGCACACCATGTCGATAAGCCATTGCCATTCCATCACCAGTCACGATTCCACCATTTGTATTGCAGTGATAAACGCGGCCGGCACCACCTGTCGCCAATACAACAGATTTAGCTTTAATCGTGACCAACTCGCCTTCCGACATATGAATGGCAATTAGGCCTTGAACTTCACCTTCAACTACAAGGAGATCTAGAACAAAATACTCATCGAAACGGTTGATTTGTGGGTACTTCATTGATGTTTGGAAAAGGGTATGAAGCATGTGGAAACCTGTTTTGTCGGCTGCAAACCAAGTTCTCTCAATTTTCATTCCACCAAAACGGCGAACGTTGACTTCACCATTTTCTTTACGGCTCCAAGGGCACCCCCACTGTTCCATTTGAATCATTTCGCGTGTCGCATTTTTAACGAAATACTCGACAACGTCTTGTTCACATAGCCAATCTCCGCCACCAACAGTGTCGTTGAAATGGTTATCTAAGCTATCTTCATCTTTAATGACTGCAGCAGATCCGCCTTCGGCAGCGACAGTGTGGGACCGCATAGGGTATACTTTCGATATTAGTGCGACTTCCAGCTCAGGTGCTGCTTCTGCTGCTGCTATTGCAGTTCGAAGACCTGCGCCACCTGCACCTACGATTGCGATATCTGTCGTTATGGTTTTCACGTTGCTCTCCAATGCTTTTGTTCTAATTCGAATACTCCACTTTTTTATTTTTGGTAGGAGTGAATCGCATGTTTTGACGCTAGTCTAGGGGCAAGCTGTACGTAAAAAATTGACTTAATCAGGTATTTCGTTCGGTTGTTGGGTGAGTTGCTATCTTATTTCTATACATGTGATATTTGTCACCTATCATTGTTTATTTTTATAGAAGTGGCTTAATAACAGTATTAACTATTAATATTTTGAAACATTTTCAGGACTCATTCATTATCAATATGAAACAGTTAAATTGGCAGCCCAGCGCAACTCGATCCGCGTTACAGCAAAGAGCGAACTTAATAAGTAAAGTTCGTCAGTTCTTTTTTGAGAGAGATGTTCTTGAAGTTGATACTCCGGCAATGAGCCACGCGACAGTGACAGATATTCACTTGCATACATTTTCGACTGAGTTTGTTGGGCCAGGCTATGCAGGCGGTAGAAAACTATATCTGATGACGAGTCCAGAATTTCACATGAAACGACTACTAGCATCTGGTAGTGGTTGCATTTACCAAATTGGTAAGGCGTTTCGTAACGAAGAGAATGGTCGTTATCACAATCCAGAGTTTACGATGTTGGAGTGGTATCGAGTCGGGTTTGATCACCATGATTTGATGAATGAAATGGATGAGCTATTCCAAATCGTGTTGGGTTGTGGCTCTGCGCAAAAACTGACATATCAGCAAGCATTCAAACAGACTTTAGGTGTATGCCCGTTAGAAAGCTCGATGAAGGAATTAAAAGTTGTTGCGAGTAATTTAAACCTTTCAGATATTGCTGAACCTGAACAAAATCGCGATACCTTGCTGCAACTGCTTTTTTCCATTGGAGTAGAGCCAAAGATTGGTCAAGACGTACCAGCGTTTGTGTATGACTTTCCGGCTTCACAAGCCGCACTAGCAAAAATTAATCAAGACGACCCAAGAGTAGCCGATCGATTTGAAGCGTACTTTAAGGGTATAGAGCTTGCCAATGGTTTCAATGAACTAGACAACCCTCAAGAGCAGAGAAAGAGGTTTGAGCTCGACAATATGGAGCGCAAAGCGATGAATTTACAGCCTCAGCCTATAGATGAGCACTTGCTAGCTGCGTTGGAAAAAGGACTGCCTCAATGTGCGGGCGTGGCGGTTGGGATTGATCGTCTGATTATGCTGGCAATTGGTGCTGATCATATCGATCAAGTCACCGCATTTCCTTTTCCTCGGGCGTAGTACATACGCAAGCAACCTCAAGATGCTTGATTCCGCTAGATAGATAAGGCTTCCGTACTAGGCGACAATTTATAGACACAACATTCTACGTTGAAAATCGATAGCGACGTATTGCAGTCTTATCTACTCACCCTTTGGAAGTGGTCTAGTGCTTCCACTTTCATGTTACAACCCCTTTCAAGTTTACCTGCATGTACATACTGACGGTAAAAAACGCGTTTTGGTATATGTAATAAATTATTGTTTTATAGGAAGTGTATTCTTTACAAATAAGAAATATAGAAAATAGTTTTTTCTTTTCGTGTTAAAAAAGAAAATATCCTGATATTTCCCTCACCAGACTTAGATTATTTCAATCAATTCTTTTAAGTTATTTTATATTTCTAAAACATCATTCATAAAAGTGTGACGCGAGAGTTACTATTTTCAGTATTCTATTTCTCTGCTGGAACAGTTGTGCCCGATTTAACACCTACACTTGTCGTTATCTCTATTTTTATGGCAACCATTTTTGGGCTAATAAAATATCAGCGTTATCCTGCGCGGGTATTTGGTGTGGCTTTGCTCGCGCTTTATATGACGAATACTGTTTCGACTCAGCAAGTATTAAGTAGCTTTTCTAATCAAGGGTTACTAACGCTTATCTTGCTAATGACCTGTTCTTTATCGCTGGAGAAAACAAAGCTATTGAGGGTCATTACCTCTTACGTTATGAAGCAAAACTATAAAGCAACATGGTTGCGTTTGTTCAGTTTAACTGTTGTTTCTTCGGCATTTCTTAACAATACGGCTGTGGTTTCTACTATGTTGTCTCCGATACGAAATAGTGAATTTCACTCGTCTAGCCGATTATTAATTCCGCTGTCTTATGCTGCGATTTTTGGTGGCACATTGACACTTGTTGGTACCTCTACCAATTTAATCGTGAATAGCATGGTGCTTGGCCAACATGGTAAGCCTCTGGGTTTTTTTGAGTTCACACCGATTGGTTTAAGTGTTGTGATTGTTTGTGGTGTATTGCTCTACTTTATTTCCAGACTTTTACCAAATAAAGTCGATGAAAGACCTAAAGCGTCGAAATATTTTATTGATGCAAAAGTCTCATTCGAGTCGTTATTAGTGGGAAAAACGATAGAAGCTAATGGGCTTAGAAATCTAGAGTCGTTGTTTTTAGTCGAAATATTACGTCGAGGCCGTTTAATTTCTCCCGTCTCTCCCAGTGAAGAAATTGAAGCTGGAGATAGACTGATGTTTACCGGTGATATAAAGAAAGTTTCCGTATTGAATCAGTTTGACGGCTTAGACTTGTATGCACATAAAAATGGTTTGCCAATCAATAACCTTAGAGAAGTTGTTGTTAAGCCTGAAAGTGTTCTGATTGGTAAAAGCCTAAAACAGACTGGATTTCGAGCATTATTTGATGCTGCAGTTGTCGCAATGCGTCGAGATGGTGAGTCCATATCAGGGAAATTGGGTGACCTCCAGCTTAATGCAGGTGATTTTTTGGTCCTTGCTGTCGGAGATGATTTTAAGGGCCGACACAATATAGCTAAAAATTTCTTCCTAATAAGTGGTTTAGAAGTAGAAAAGTTACTTAATCCGATTCAGGAAAGGATCGCCATACTCGGCTTTTTCCTTGCTATATCTTTATCAGCTTTTGGAGTGCTTTCTTTATTTAAAGGGATGTTGTTACTGCTTGGCGTTTTGCTTCTCTCTGGAAGTTTGAATTCTAATGAAATTATGCAGCGTATACCTAAGCAAATTTGGCTGATCATATCCTCTGCTTTACTTCTTTCACATGCGCTTATTAATAGTGGCGCACTAGAATATTTCCATCAAACAGTGTTAGCCAACAGCAGCACTTTGACGCCCTTAATAGGTCTAGTCGCGGTGTACTGCCTAACTTGGATAACGACCGAACTGGTAACGAATAATGCCGCGGCAGCGCTTATTTTCCCAATTGCTTACAGCTTGGCTATTGCATTATCGGCCAACGCTCATGCCTATATTTTGGCTGTCGCGTTTGGTGCGAGTGCTAGCTTTATTAGCCCTTACGGATATCAGACAAACTTAATGGTGTTTAACGCGGGAAAATATCAACTGAGTGACTTTGTCAAAGTTGGTGTGCCTATCAGTATTGCGTATGGCATTACTGTCATTACCGCTATCTACTTTTTTGTCGGTTTATAGGAATCGAAATAGGATAAATGATGAATATTGCTCCGAAAAAACTAACTCATTTAAAACAGCTCGAAGCCGAGTCTATCCATATTATTCGAGAAGTTGCGGCAGAGTTTGATAACCCAGTGATGCTCTATTCTGTCGGAAAGGATTCATCGGTTATGTTGCACTTAGCTAAGAAAGCCTTTGCGCCGGGGGCTCCGCCTTTCCCTTTGATGCACGTCGATACGACATGGAAATTTAAAGAGATGATCGCGTTTCGTGACTATATGGCAGACAAGGTGGGTATGAAGCTTATTGTTCACCAGAACCCTGACGGGTTGGCAATGAACATTAGCCCTTTTGTTCATGGTAGCTCAAGGCATACCGATATCATGAAAACTCAAGGTTTAAAGCAGGCGTTAGATAAGCATGGTTTTGATGCCGCTTTTGGTGGAGCGCGCCGAGATGAAGAAAAATCACGTGCGAAAGAGCGAGTTTACTCATTTAGAGATGAGCATCATCGATGGGATCCCAAAAATCAGCGTCCAGAGCTATGGAATGTGTATAACGGTAAAGTGAATCAAGGCGAAAGCATTAGAGTTTTCCCGCTATCAAACTGGACCGAGCTTGATATCTGGCAATACATCTACCTTGAAAATATCGAAATACCAGAGCTTTACTTATCCCAAAAACGCCCTGTCGTAGATCGTGATGGCATGCTCATTATGGTGGACGATGAGCGTATGGAGCTCAAGGATGGCGAGAAAATCGAGCAAAAAATGGTGCGCTTTAGAACCTTGGGTTGTTATCCGTTGACTGGAGCAGTTGAGTCCGAGGCAACAACATTGCCTGAAGTTATTCAAGAGATGCTTCTAACCACGACATCTGAGCGTCAAGGCCGCGCTATTGACCACGATAGCGCTGGTTCGATGGAGAAGAAAAAGCGCGAAGGGTATTTCTAACTTATGGCTACTTGCAGGGAAAATATGTCTGTATACCAAAAAAAGCAGCACGACTCTGTTAGCGAAGATATCGTGTGGCATAACACTGCTATCAGCCATCAAGATCGATCTCGTGCCAACCAACAAAAGCCTGTAGTGCTTTGGTTTACTGGACTAAGTGGTTCGGGGAAGTCCACTATTGCCAACGCCGTCGAAAGATTGCTGTTTGAAATGGGGCAGCGTAGCTACTTGCTTGATGGTGACAATATTCGTCATGGCTTGAATAAAGACCTTGGCTTTAGCGATCAAGACCGAGTGGAAAATATTCGCAGAATTGGAGAAGTTGCCAAGCTATTCGTTGATTCTGGCCTAATTGCTCTCACTGCTTTCATTTCGCCGTTCGTTTCAGATCGACAACAAGCGAGATCGTTAGTAAAGGAAGGTCAGTTTTTAGAAGTCTATATAGATACGCCGCTAGAGGTATGTGAGCAGCGAGATCCCAAAGGACTATACAAAAAAGCTCGAGCAGGAAAGATTGCCAACTTTACAGGTATTGATTCTGCGTATGAAGCACCGGTCTCGCCCGAGATACATATTCGCACACAAGGGTTGCAGGTTGAGCAATGTGCTAAGCTGGTGCTGGATGAATTAATTAAGCTTAGTATTTTGGAAGTCAAGGATTAGACCATGCATTACGACGTTTTCAATGGCGATGCAGACGGCATTATCGCATTACTACAACTACGGCTAGCAAAGCCGATTCACAGCCAGTTAATCACGGGAGTTAAGCGTGATACCGCACTTCTTAGGCAAGTCGAACGTCAACCTGATGTGACTTCTGTGTCGGTTTTGGACATATCTTTAGAAAAAAACATTGATGCGTTAAGCGCTCTATTAGCCAGAAAAGTTGAAGTATTTTATTGCGACCATCATCGAGCGGGCGATATTCCCGATTCGAACTATTTAACTAGCCGCATCAACACAGATTCGGAAGTTTGTACAAGTTTGCTGGTAAACGAAGAATTGAATGGCCGTTATCTGCATTGGGCAATCGCTGCCGCCTATGGTGACAACCTGCATTCGACTGCTGATAAACTTGCGATAGAAAATGAAGTCTCGGATGCTGATAGAGAGTATCTAAAAGAGCTAGGTACTTTGATTAACTACAATGGCTATGGCGCGTCTGTGGAGGATTTACACATTCCTCCTGTCGACCTGTATCGTCAACTGCTTCCATTTGAGAGCCCATTCCAGCTGCGAGAAGACACTTCTTCTCCGTATTACCAGCTAAAGAGTGCCTACCAGCAAGACCGTCAGTTCGTGGATAAGCTTTCACCTGTTGAGGAGTCGAGCAATATACGTGTGTTTGAATTGCCCCCAGAGGCTTGGGCAAGACGAATCAGTGGCGTTTTTGGCAATGAACTTGCCAACCAAGAACCAAACAAAGCTCATGCAGTGTTAACGCTAAACCCGAATAAAAATGATTTTACCGTGAGTGTGCGTGCTCCGCTCAATAATCGAGTGGGAGCCGATGAGGTGTGCTGCCAGTTTGTTACAGGTGGTGGCAGAAAAGCCGCAGCTGGAATTAATCAATTGCCACTCACCGAAAAAGCAGTGTTTATCGACACGCTCAATCGTTATTACGACTGAATTAAATTGACATGCAGTTTGAGTGTTCTCTGCTGCGTGAACCATGAAAATACTAGGAAGCTCATATGTCACATTCGTCCGAGTTAATTGCTAAAGATATCGAAGCCTATTTGAAGGTGCATGAAAATAAGGATTTGCTCCGATTTTTAACTTGTGGAAACGTCGACGATGGCAAATCTACTTTGATCGGACGGTTGTTGTATGACAGCAAACTTATCTATGAAGATCAGATGGCTGCGATAGAGAAAGACTCGCAAAAGTTCAATACTACCGATGAAGAATTTGACTTAGCACTTTTAGTCGATGGTTTGCAATCCGAGCGTGAGCAAGGCATTACCATTGATGTTGCTTACCGATACTTTTCGACGGATAAGCGCAAATTTATCATTGCTGACACACCTGGACATGAGCAATACACGCGAAATATGGTGACTGGCGCGTCTACTTGCGATTTAGCGATTGTAATGGTGGATGCTCGGCACGGTATTCAAACGCAAACTCGTCGCCATAGCTATATTTGTAGTTTGCTCGGCATTAAGCACATCATTGTTGCTATTAACAAAATGGACTTAATGGACTACGACCAAACGGTATATCGCAAAATCAAAGCCGATTATCGAGAGATGGCGAAAAGCTTCAATATTGACGATATACGCTTTGTGCCAATCTCTGCGCTTAAAGGGGATAACGTTGTCTCTCCAAGTGAAAATATGGATTGGTATCCCGGCGCTACACTGATGAAGCTGTTGGAAACGGTGAAAGTAAACCAAGATAAAGATCTTGAGCACATGCGCTTTCCGGTTCAATACGTTAATCGTCCCAACCTGAATTTCCGTGGATTTTGCGGCACGCTCGCATCTGGTGTGGTCAAAGTCGGGGACAATATTACCGCATTGCCTTCTGGTAAGCATTCTAAGGTCAAATCTATCTTTACCTACGATGGTGAGTTAGAAAGTGCATTTCCGGGGCAGGCAATCACGTTAACATTGGAAGATGAAATCGACGTATCACGAGGAGACATGTTGGTTCATACAGGACATGAGCCTGATACCACCAGTCACTTTAAAGCACATACAGTGTGGATGGGCGAAACACCGATGCGCACTCACCAAGAATATATCTTCAAGTTCTCTACGAAAAGTTGTACAGGATCTTACACGAGTATTGCCCATAAAGTAGATGTAAATACATTAGAGCAAAGCCGCGAGGGCGGTGAGAGTTTAGAACTGAATGAAATAGCTTTGGCTTCAGTGAAACTAACCGATGCGGTGCCGCTTGATAACTATCAGGATCTGCCTCAAACAGGTGCATTTATTGTTATCGACAGAAATACTAACGTGACGGTTGGCGCTGGAATGGTTTCGTCACTTCTCGATAGTGGCAACGCGCCTGAGCGTGAGTACTCTCAGTTAGAGAAAGATCTCAATGCTTACGTGAGAAAGCACTTCCCTGAGTGGGGTTGCCAAAAGATTTAAAGCATTATGCTTTAGCTATTTAAAAGGTCGACGGTGACATCGTCGACCTTTTGCGTTTAAATCTCATTCCAAATTATTAAAAGCTAAGGAAATACATTGAGGGTTACAGAGCTTCGTGAGTACAAAATAAAGCCGGGTAAAACAGAACAATGGTTGAAATGGATGAAAGACGAGATTTTGCCATTGCAGCGTTCGAAAGGGATGAAGATCGTCGCTACTCATGTGCACAAAGGCGAAGATGGCGAAGACTATTTTGTTTGGTTGCGCGAATTTGAAAATGAAGAAGCACGGCAAAAAATCACACAAGAAACCTATGATGAGTACTGGGTAAGCACTATTCGCCCAAAAGTGTTTGAATTGATTGAACAAGATTCTGTGAAAGTTCGCCTAATTCATCCGGTGGACTTGTAATTTTCCTATCGACGCGTTTAGGTGTGGGACTATGAACTGAGGCTTGTTACAGCTTCTAATGGTTCTCGTCTCGCATCTTGGTAGTATCCTCGTTATACTCCTATTCTGAAAATTATATCGACATTTAGCTAGAGCAGAAAACATGCAAGAGTATATCCAATTCTTCCAACAAAACTTGATGCTGTCAGTAGTATGGGTGGGACTTTTAGTTGCAATTATCGTGACCATGTACAAGTCTTCAACCGCACCTTTTAAAACTATTACAGCAGCTGAAGCGACCTTTTTAATGAACAAAGAAAAAGGTGTAGTAGTCGACATTCGTACTAAAGACGAATTCAAGTCGGGTCATATTACTGACTCACTGCACATTTTGCCTTCTGAAATCAAAGAAGGGAACACAGCCAGCCTTGAAAAGCATAAATCTGACCCAATCATCGTAGTATGTAAAACAGGTCAAACGGCTCGTGAAAGCGCGAACTTACTAGCGAAAGCTGGGTTTGAGAAGGTCAATTTGCTTAGAAATGGCTTGATATCTTGGAACGAGGCAAACCTTCCGTTAGTCCGCGGTAAAAAATAGATTTTATAAAGTCCAGCACATACGAATGGACAACATTAAGGATCCCCAAAAATGGCTGAAGCAGCACCAGAACAAGAAGCACAAAATTTCGCAATTCAACGCATCTTCCTAAAAGATGTTTCTTTTGAAGCACCAAACTCACCTGTTATGTTCCAAAAAGATTGGAACCCAGATGTAAAACTTGACCTTGATACACAAAGTCGCGAGCTAGACCAAGGTGTCTATGAAGTTGTTTTACGCTTAACAGTTGTGGTTAAGAACGAAGAAGAAACCGCGTTTTTGTGCGAAGTTCAGCAAGGTGGTATTTTCACTGCAGATCAGATGGAAGCTGGTCAACTAGCACATTGCCTTGGTGCATTCTGCCCGAACATCTTGTTCCCTTATGCAAGAGAAACGATTTCTAGCCTAGTTGTTAAAGGTACATTCCCACAGCTAAACCTAGCACCTGTAAACTTTGATGCTCTGTTTATGAACTACCTACAACAGCAAGCTCAAGAAGAAGGTAGCGACCAAGTCGGCGCGTAAATATTAGTCTCTAATATTACCTCAAAATAAGGTACTAAAAATGCACTGGCCATCGAGTTAACTATCGGTGACAAGTGCATTTTTTTGTTTACAATTAAAAATTCAAAATGACTAAACATTGATGGTTTCAGCGGCCAGTAAGGTTTAAGTCAATAAATAACATTGGTAGGCATAGAATGACAGGTACACAACTCAATAATGCATATGGAAAAGATGTTTCAATGGTTGTACTAGGTGCAGGCTCATATGGAACCTCTTTAGCTATTTCTTTAGCTCGCAACGGAGCAAACATTGTACTTTGGGGCCATGACCCAAAGCACATGCAGCGCCTAGAGGCCGACAGAGCGAATCACGAATTCCTACCTGGTGTAGAGTTTCCTGAGAGTTTGATCATCGAATCTGATTTGCAAACAGCGGTGCAGTCGAGTAGAGACTTGCTTGTTGTTGTACCTAGCCATGTCTTTGGTGTTGTGCTGAATAATATGGCTCTTTATCTGCTTCCGGCTTCACGAATCTGCTGGGCAACCAAAGGACTTGAGCCCGAAACTGGTCGATTGCTAAAAGATGTCGCGAAAGATGTGTTGGGGGAACAATACTCTTTAGCGGTGATCTCTGGGCCAACTTTTGCTAAAGAGCTTGCGGTAGGCTTACCAACTGCAATATCTGTGTCTTCTCCTGATCCTGATTTTGTCGCTGATCTACAGGAGAAAATTCACTGCAGCAAAACTTTTAGAGTTTACGCGAATGATGACTTCATTGGTGTGCAACTAGGTGGTGCGGTAAAGAATGTCATCGCAATTGGAGCGGGTGTCTCTGATGGTATTGGTTACGGTGCGAACGCGCGTACAGCCCTAATAACTCGTGGCTTAGCTGAAATGACTCGACTTGGCTTAGCACTTGGTGCTCAGCCAGATACATTTATGGGAATGGCGGGGCTTGGTGATTTAGTCTTAACTTGTACCGATAACCAGTCTCGTAACAGAAGGTTTGGTTTGGCTTTAGGGCAGGGTAAAGGTGTTGATACTGCTCAGGAAGAAATCGGTCAAGTCGTCGAAGGGTATCGCAATACAAAAGAGGTGTGGCTATTGGCTAAACGTGTTGGTGTAGAGATGCCAATAGTTGACCAAATCTATCAAGTATTGTATCAAAGTAAGAATGCGCGCTTAGCCGCTCAAGATTTGCTAGCGCGAGACAAGAAAGCGGAAAGCTAACACTCCATTGATTTTTGGATAGGGTCTACATGAAACATTGTGAAAAACAGCAGATTTGGCGAGCTATCGTGCGAGAAGCTCGAGAGTTGTCAGAGCAAGAGCCGATGCTCGCGAGTTTCTACCATGCAACCATCATAAAGCATGAGAGCTTAACCTCTGCTGTCAGCTACATATTGGCAAATAAGCTCAATACCGCATCGATGCCAGCAATGGCGGTGCGTGAAGTCATCGAAGAAGCGTTTAATTCTGACACAACAATCGCATCAGCAATGGCCTGTGATATTTGTGCAACGGTTAACCGTGACCCTGCTGTCGCAATGTATTCTACTCCTCTTTTGTATCTTAAAGGCTACCATGCTTTACAAGGCTATAGAGTGGCTAATTGGTTATGGAAGCAAGGACGAAAAGCGTTGGCAAGCTACCTGCAAAATCAAATATCAGTTGCTTGCCAGGTCGATATTCATCCTGCTGCGAAGATTGGTAAAGGCATCATGCTTGACCATGCAACCGGGATCGTGATCGGCGAAACGGCAGTGGTTGAAAATGATGTCTCTATTTTGCAGGATGTGACGCTTGGTGGTACGGGTAATGATTGTGGTGATCGACACCCTAAAGTACGTGAAGGCGTCATGATTGGTGCTGGTGCTAAAATACTCGGCAATATTGAAGTGGGTGAAGGGGCAAAGATAGGTTCTGGCTCTGTTGTACTTCAAGCCGTGCCAGCACATACCACTGTTGCAGGAATTCCCGCTAAGGTGGTTGGCAAGCCGAAATCAGACAAACCATCTCTTGATATGGACCAGCAGTTCAATGGTAAGTCCCAGAGTTTCTCTGATGGCGAGGGAATTTAACCCTACATTTTTCTGGCACCTCAATGAAAAAACCTGCCTTAAATAATTCTAAGGCAGGTCAAATATTGAGAATTACGCCATTGCGTCAAGTTCAGAAAGTACTTCTTCAGCCCATTGAATCCAAGCTTGGCGAACTAACAGGTTACGACGAAGTGTGAGTCTTTCTAGGCGCTGCTGTTTGTCTAGCGTGCTAGGCGTAGAGTAGTAAGCCGCTTCAATTTCTTGGTAATGTGCGACTAACTTATAAGACTCCTCAACTAGCTCTGCCAGTTGAACTCTGTATGGTCCAGAAGCTTGCACGGAGCAGGCCATCAATTTCGCTGAAAATTCATCACGAATTGTTGGGTGAGCAGTTGGTTGATCAAACCACTCTCCTAATGCGCTGCGTCCCAAATCCGTAATAGAGTAAACTTTACGATCTGGCTTGCCTTCTTGTGGTTCAAGGACACACGTGACCAAATTGTTCTGAGCCATTTTATTTAGCTCACGATAAACTTGTTGGTGGCTTGCTTTCCAAAAATAGCCGATGCTAGCAGAAAACTCTTTTGTGATATCGTATCCTGTCGCATCGCGCGTACTTAAAACTGTTAAGATTACGTGTGGTAATGACATGTTTTCAATCCAAATGCTCAATAAACAAATAATAAATTGTTTGAACAGCTGTCATGCTTCTAGAGGCATTTAATCATCAGTAAGTTCAAACAAAACCCAACAAAAAAACTACGTTGGCAATGTCTCCTTACTTAAGCCGTTTTATCACCTAGATCGATAATTGATGTATCGAATACTGCGAAATGTAGATTTAATTGTGCCCGCAGCGGAGCAGTAGTATATCTAAATAATAAGCATAAAGTAGAATAGATGGGGAAATAACGGCAAAAAACTGACAAAATAATCAATAAGACTGTAAGTTGGAATTATAATCTGGTTGCTCGTTATTTTTACTCATTATGCAGTGATAAATGTTGTGGATTATGCTTGGTGAGCTGTCTCGTATCTGTGGAAATAGCAGGGTTTGGGGAAAATAAGGTTGGCTAAATAGAATTTTCTACTTAACCAACCATTAGTTTGCTTGATCGGAATGTTAACCAGTATTGCGCATTCCAGCTGCAATACCCGCGATGGTGACCATGAGAGCTTCTTCTAGCTCAGCAGATGGGTTTTCCGTTTGGCGAGTTCGATAAAGTAGTTCCGCTTGTAGCATGTTCAGTGGTTCAACGTAGATGCTTCTCAAACGAATAGACTCTAATCCCCACGGGTCGCTCTGCATTAAGTTCTCATTATTCTCGACGTTAAGTACCGCCATAATGTCTTTTTGCAGCTGCGTTCTTAACTTGTCACCAAGTGGAATAAGAGCGCTATCAACCAGTCTTTGATCGTAGTAACGAGAGATTTCACTGCTGCACTTGTAGTACACCATTTCTAGCATCCCTAGCCTTGTTGAGAAGAACGGCCATTCGCGACACATATCCTCTAACAATGCTTGATGTCCTTTGTCGATCGAGTTCTGGATTGCTTCTCCTGCCCCCAACCAAGCTGGTAATACAAGACGGTTTTGACTCCACGAGAAAATCCACGGGATAGCGCGCAGGCTTTCGACACCACCTTTAGGGTTTCTTTTTGCAGGTCTTGAGCCGAGTGGCAGCTTACCGAGCTCTAACTCTGGCGTCGCTTGACGGAAATAAGGCACAAAGTCAGGTTCACCTCTTACAATCCCGCGATAGGCTTCGCACGAAACATCTGATAATTCATCCATCAGATTACGCCATTCGTGCTTCGGCTCAGGTGGTGGCAGAAGGTTGGCTTCTAGGATCGCACTTGCATACAAGTTGAAACTATTGACAGCCACATCAGGTAATCCTAGCTTGAAGCGAATCATCTCACCTTGCTCGGTAACACGTAGGCCATTCTTCAAGCTCTTCGGTGGTTGGGAAAGCAGTGCAGCATGGGCAGGAGCGCCGCCGCGTCCCACTGTTCCACCACGGCCGTGGAAAAGTGTTAGCTCGATACCTTCACTTTCACCTAGTTCGACTAAAGCTTCCATAGCACGATATTGCGCCCAGCCAGCGGCCATTACGCCTGCATCTTTTGCAGAATCTGAATAACCAATCATGACCATTTGGTGATTCTGAATAAAGCCACGATAGAGATCGATATCCATCAATTGCTTCATTACAGACTCGGCGTTGTTTAAATCTTCAAGAGTTTCGAATAATGGACAAACGTCCATGCGATATGGGCAACCCACCTCTTGCAACAGCAAATGAACAGCTAGTACGTCAGAAGCTGTGCGTGCCATTGAGATCACGTATGCTCCAAAAGCTTCCCTGGGTTGCGCTGCGATAATTCGACAAGTGTCGAGGACTTCCTTAACAGGTTCAGATGGTTGCCAATCTAGTGGTAGTAGAGGCCTTTTCGAGCTTAGCTCGTTGGTTAGAAATGCAACTTTGTCTTGTTCGCTCCATTGGTCGTAATCACCAATACCAAGGTGGCGAGTTAATTCAGATATAGCATCTGAATGGCGAGTGCTTTCTTGACGGATATCTAAGCGAACAAGGTGCACACCAAATGCTTTAATGCGGCGAAGAGTATCTAATAAACAACCATCAGCAATCACGCCCATTCCACATTCGTGAAGAGACTGATAACAAGCTTGCAGAGGTTGCCAAAGCTGCTCTGCGCTTCTTAAAGGTGCTTTGACCGTAAGTTGTTGGCCATTAATTTTAGCGTCAAGAATCTCGATGCTCTCGGTAAGCAGAGTACGGATCTCTTTTAAAACGGCACGATAGGGTTCATGTTCGTCATTGCCCGCTAACTCTCGAACAGCATCATTACATTTTGTCATCGACAACTCGCTAATGAGCTCATTGATGTCATTCAGATAGAGATCTGCGGCTTTCCAGCGAGATAGCAATAGCACTTCACGTGTGACAGAGTGAGTGACAAATGGGTTGCCGTCGCGGTCTCCACCCATCCATGAAGAAAAATGTACTGGCGATGCATCAAGTGGTAGCCCTTCTCCGAGATAAGACTCCAGTCGCTCATCTAAATCACGCAAGAATTCAGGAACGGCTTCCCAAAGAGAGTTCTCGATAACAGCAAATCCCCATTTCGCTTCATCTAACGGAGTCGGTCTTTGCTTACGAATCACATCTGAATGCCAGCTTTGAGCGATCAATTGCTCTAAGCGACGCTCAGTTTTATTCCGCTCTTTTTGCGATAAATCATTGAGTTCAAGCTTAGAAAGACACTCATTAATCTTGACCAATTTATTGATCATTGTACGGCGAGTGATTTCTGTAGGGTGCGCTGTCAGCACGATTTCGATATTTAGATCTTTCACTGCTTGAGCGGTATCTAACTTACTAACATCATTTTGACTCAGTTTCGATAGCAGTGTGCTGATGGAGTTTGGCTCGCAGATATGGTCTTCACAGTGCCTAGAAATAGTGTGGTACTGCTCTGCCATATTGGTTAGGTTAAGAAATTGATTGAAAGCTCTGGCAACTGGAGTGAGCTGCTCGTCAGGAAGGTTTTTGATTTCTTCAATGAGACTGTCTTGGTCGGTAACGTTGCCTGCACGTGCCGATTTGGAAAGCTTACGGATGGTTTCTACTTTTTCTAAAATAGCATCTCCATGAGCTTCTTGGATCGTGTTACCAAGCAAACGTCCGAGCATGCTGACATTACTTTTTAGTGCAGAGTACTTCTCGTTCATTCTCGTCCTGCCTTTTGTAAATTAATTACATTAAATATCCCTCAATAGTGAAACAATCTAGCTAAATTTTACCTAAAGAGTCAAATGGTGACCGAAATCTCGGATTAAATTTATAAGATCTGCTCTTTTTTGGTGATCTATTGCACAGTTTTGAAAGTGTCCTGAAAATTTACTACAGATTACGAGCGGTGAAGCCTTGTTACTTAACCGCTCGTGAAGTAAGGAGGAGTATCTAAAAACAGTATTTGTAGATGGCTTTCGACAGCACATCTAAGGTGGGTTGAATAAATTTGAAATCTAAGTATTCATCAGGCTGGTGAGCTTGATTGATTGACCCAGGCCCTAGCACCAATGTTGGGCAAAGCTGCTGTAAAAAAGGTGCTTCTGTACAATAGTTTACTGTTTCAGATGGGAGCTCACAGATCGTTTCCATCTGCGAGATAAACGGGTGATCGTGCTGACATTCAAACCCCGGAACTGGCTCATGTAACGGTGTAATCGCAATGCGCCCCGGCCATTTCTGTTCAACTTCTTGTAGGCAGTGCTTCAGCATATTGTCCAAACCGTCTAAGCTGATTCCGGGAAGTGGGCGGATATCATAGTGCAGCTCGCAGCACCCACAAATTCGATTTGCGCTGTCTCCACCATGAATATGGCCAAGGTTTAATGTTGGTGTTGGAATTGCAAAACCGGGATGGTGATATTGTTTAATCAAATCGTCGCGTAAGTTTTTTAGGGCAAACAACACTTCGTGCATAATTTCTATGGCATTTACACCAAGTGCTGGATCTGAAGAGTGTCCAGATTTTCCTGTAATTCGTATAGCGTTGGCTACGTGACCCTTATGAGCTCTAATTGGTACAAGGCTTGTGGGTTCACCAATGATGCAGTAGTCAGGTTTAAAAGGTGCATTGTGGGCGAAATCTCTTGCACCAATCATAGTGGTTTCTTCATCGCAGGTAGCCAGAATATATAGAGGCTTGGTTTGTTTGCTCCAGTCGATATTCTTTACCGCATCGATGATGAAAGCGAAGTAGCCTTTCATGTCGGCCGTGCCTAAGCCGTAAAAGCGATTGTTGTCTTCTGTTAACGCATGAGGTTCATAGTTCCAGCGTCCTTGGTCAAAAGGAACGGTGTCGCTGTGGCCTGCTAGGAGTAATCCACCCTCTCCAGAGCCTTTTTTAGCTATCAGATTATATTTTCCGGGTTTCACTTGATTTATTTGCACATCAAAGCCAATATCGTTCAGCCAAGATTCTAACTTTTCAATGACTTGCAAGTTACCTTCATCCCAGGACGGGTCTGTTGAGCTAATCGAAGAAGTGGAAATTAACCCACTGTAAATCTCTTTGAATCCTGGTAATTGCATATTATCTCCACTTCTACTGTTGACAGATTCTTATTTAGACGTTAAAAACATATTAAATCATTTTTAATGAATAAAAATACGAAATATCGCATTTTAATTGCATTAAAAGTCACTCGATGGCAATTGAAATGTAATGGTAACGGAACGTTTGAAATGTTAAACACCATAATTATAGGCGCAAGTGGTTATACAGGCTGTGAGCTTGCTTTGATGGTAGAGAAACACCCAGAGCTCACGCTAACAGGTTTATATGTATCCGCCAATAGTGTAGACGCAGGAAAGCCCATCTCTGAGCTGCATGGCAAGCTTTTGGGAGTGGTGGATATGCCGATTGAGGGCTTAACGGATGTAGAAGGTGTGGCTAGCAAGGCAGATGTTGTTTTCTTGGCCACGGCTCATGAAGTGAGTCATGACCTTGCACCATTGTTTCTCTCTTCAGGTTGTCAGGTATTTGATTTATCGGGCGCATTTCGTGTGAAGGCCGAGCAATTCTACCCTCAATATTATTGCTTCGAACACCAATATGAAGAGTGGCTAGATAAATCGGCTTATGGGTTAGCTGAGTGGAATAAAGAGGCAATCCAGCATGCACAGCTTGTTGCTGTCGCGGGGTGCTACCCAACTGCTTCTCAATTAGCTATGCGCCCTTTGTTGGAAAAAGGGTTAATTGATTCGGCACAGTGGCCAGTTATTAACGCAACGAGTGGTGTTTCTGGTGCTGGCCGTAAAGCGGCAACGACTAACAGCTTTTGTGAAGTTAGCTTGAAGCCTTACGGAGTGTTCAATCATCGTCATCAACCTGAAATTTCTAACCATCTCGATTGCGACGTAATTTTTACCCCGCATTTAGGCAACTTCAAGCGTGGAATTTTAGCGACTATCACCATGAAACTTGCTGATGGCGTTTCTAAGCAACAGGTGAATTCAGCGTTTGAAAGCGCATATAGCTCTCAACCATGTGTCAGAGTAACAGCTGACAGTATGCCAAGTATTCAAGACGTGGAAAATACACCATTCTGCAATATCGGATGGCAAGTGAGTGGACAGCATATCATCGTGGTGTCGGCCATCGATAACTTACTCAAAGGTGCTTCAAGCCAAGCAATGCAATGTTTGAATATCCATTACGGTTTTTCTGAAATGACAGCTTTGATATAGCTTTCAAGGCAAGGGAATAGTTATGACTAACAATAATAATACATCATTGGTGATTAAATTAGGGGGAGCCGCACTGTCTTGCCCTGATACTTTAAATCAAGTGTTTAGTGCAATTTCTATTTACCAAAAACAAGAAAACCGACGAATTGTCATCGTTCACGGTGGCGGCTACCTAGTGGACGATCTACTTTCCGGCTTGCAGATTAAAACGGTTAAAAAAGAAGGGTTGCGTGTTACTCCTTACGACCAGATCAATGTGGTAGCAGGAGCGTTAGCCGGAACTGCAAATAAGATACTGCAAGGCAATGCCGTTAAAGCAGGCATAAAAGCTGTGGGTTTAAGCCTAGCCGATGGCGGGTTATGCCAAGTGACTGAGCTTGATCCTGAATTGGGAGCTGTAGGTAAAGCCACGCCGGGTGACTCAAGTGTGCTTCAAGCAATATTAGAGACGGGAGCACTGCCGATTATCAGCTCAATTGGCTTAACTGCGCAAGGTGAGTTAATGAACGTCAATGCTGATCAGGCTGCCGTTGCTGTTGCGGGGGCATTGGATGCGCATTTGGTTCTGCTTTCTGATGTGAGTGGTGTGCTTGATGGTAAAGGACATCTAATAAAAAGCTTAGATGAGAAGCAGGCTGAACAACTGATTGAAGGCCAAGTGATCACCGATGGGATGATTGTCAAAGTTCAAGCAGCTTTAGAAGCGGCAAAAATTTTAGGCAGAGAAATCGAAGTTGCCAGCTGGCGCTATCCAGAAAAGCTTACCAAATTGCTATCGGGTGAGAGCATTGGAACCCAATTTTTACCAAACGTAGAACAAGATTAAGAATAATGGAATTTTTTGCTCTGACCGCCAGGCGCAGGGCAGACACTGGAGAAAATGAAATGACGAAACAACAAATCAATAAAGTAGTAGTGGCGTATTCTGGCGGTCTTGACACCTCAGTGATTATTCCTTGGCTAAAAGAAAACTATCACTGCGAAGTGATTGCGTTTGTGGCGGATGTTGGTCAGGGTGCAGAAGAACTTAATGGTATTGAAGAGAAAGCAATCGCATCTGGTGCAACAGAATGTTACGTGGTGGATTTGAAAGAGCAAATGGTTGAGGAGTACATTTACCCAACACTGAAAACCGGTGCTTGTTACGAAGGTAAATATCTTTTAGGGACGTCTATGGCTCGTCCAATCATTGCGAAAGCGCAAGTAGAAGTGGCTCGAAACGTTGGTGCTGACGCTCTGTGCCATGGTTGCACTGGTAAAGGCAATGACCAAGTGCGTTTTGAAGGTGCTTTTGCAGCGTTAGCACCTGAGCTTATGGTTATTGCGCCATGGCGTGAATGGGACTTGGTGAGCCGTGAAGAGTGTCTTGATTACCTTGCAGAGCGCAATATCCCATGTACAGCTTCGCTAACAAAAATCTACTCTCGTGATGCAAATGCTTGGCATATTTCAACGGAAGGTGGCGTGTTAGAAGATACTTGGAATGCACCTAACGAAGATTGCTGGGAGTGGACCGTTGATCCAGAGCAAGCGCCAAATGAAGCGGAATTTGTCACAGTTAAAGTTCAACAAGGTGAAATCGTTGAAGTGGATGGCGAGGCTATGACGCCATACAATACCTTAGTGTACTTAAACGAGAAAGGTGCCAAACATGGCGTTGGCCGTATTGATATCGTAGAAAACCGTTTGGTAGGCATCAAGTCTCGCGGTTGCTATGAAACTCCAGGGGGAACCATCATGATGGAAGCGCTGCGTGCGGTCGAACAGCTGGTTCTTGATAAAAGCAGTTTTGAGTTCCGTGAAGAGCTTGCTGTAAAAGCTTCCCACTTAGTGTATGACGGTCGCTGGTTCACTCCACTATGTAAATCTGTTCTAGCAGCATCAGAAGAGCTGGCAAAAGATGTCAATGGTGAGGTGGTGATCAAACTTTATAAAGGACATGCTACGGTAACGCAAAAACGCTCTGATAATAGCTTGTACTCAGAAGAGTTTGCGACTTTTGGGGAAGATGAAGTCTATGATCAAAGCCATGCTGGTGGATTCATTCGCTTATACTCTTTGGCAAGCCGCATCAGAGCGCTAAACGAGAAAAAGTAAAATAATAACAATCAAACAGACTTCACTGGCAAACCAACTTACTTATGGATCTAGCATCGCTAGATCCTTTTAATCACTGGGAGAGACACAATGGCATTATGGGGCGGAAGATTTACCCAAGCAGCAGACACAAGGTTCAAAGAGTTTAATGATTCATTGCGCTTTGATTACCGATTGGCTGAGCAAGACATTGTGGGCTCTATTGCTTGGTCCAAGGCTTTGCTATCAGTCAACGTGTTGAATGAGGAAGAGCAGCAAAAGCTCGAGCTTGCGTTAAACGAGCTTAAGTTGGAAGTGATGGAAGATCCGAGCCAGATACTTCACTCATCTGCAGAAGATATACATTCATGGGTTGAACAGCAGCTGATAGGTAAAGTAGGTGACTTAGGTAAAAAGCTGCACACTGGACGTTCACGTAACGACCAAGTGGCTACCGATCTTAAGCTTTGGTGCCGTCAGCAAGGTAATCAACTTCTTATCGCATTGGATAAGCTTCAATCTCAATTAGTAGACGTAGCAAGTAACCATCAAGATACGGTATTGCCGGGATATACTCATCTACAAAGAGCTCAGCCCGTGACATTTGCACATTGGTGCTTAGCTTATGTAGAAATGTTTGAACGTGACTACTCTCGTTTGTCTGATGCAATCAAAAGACTCGATACTTGCCCGCTAGGCTCTGGTGCGTTAGCTGGTACAGCATACCCAATCGACAGAGAAAAGCTTGCGCACAACCTTGGGTTTAGAAGAGCAACAAGAAACTCACTCGACTCGGTATCCGATCGTGACCATGTTGTTGAACTTATGTCGGTAGCTTCGATGTCGATGCTGCATCTTTCGCGTCTTGCAGAAGACATGATTTTTTATAACTCTGGCGAGTCTAACTTTATCGAGCTTGCTGATACGGTGACATCTGGTTCATCGCTGATGCCACAAAAGAAAAACCCAGATGCATTGGAGCTAATTCGTGGAAAAACGGGCAGGGTTTATGGTTCTCTAGCGAGTATGATGATGACCGTGAAAGCTCTGCCGCTTGCCTACAACAAAGACATGCAGGAAGACAAAGAAGGCCTATTCGATGCGCTAGATACTTGGAACGACTGCTTAGAAATGGCTGCGCTTTGTTTCGATGGTATCAAGGTTAACTCGGAGCGTACTTTAGAAGCTGCGCAGCAGGGTTATGCTAATGCTACTGAACTTGCTGACTACCTAGTAGCAAAAGGTATCCCATTTAGGGAAGCACACCATATTGTAGGTGTGGCGGTGGTGGATGCCATTTCCAAGCAATGCGCCTTAGAAGAGCTGTCTATTGAAGAACTCAAAGCATTCTCTAGTGTGATAGAAGAGGATGTGTATGAAATATTAACCATCGAATCCTGCCTAGAAAAACGAAGTGCGCTTGGTGGTGTATCCCATAAACAAGTGGCTTTTGCGATTGGTCAAGCAAGCAAGCGTCTAGCGCAAAGAGACAACTTAGATGTGAAAGTTCGCGCCGCACGGTTAACTGATATTGAAGCTCTTGAAGGTATGGTGACTTACTGGGCAAATATGGGTGAGAACTTACCGCGTTCTCGCAGTGAATTGATAAGAGATATTGGTTCATTTGCCGTGGCTGAGCATCATGGAGAGGTGACAGGATGTGCATCTTTATATGTCTACGACTCTGGGCTAGCTGAAATTCGTTCTTTAGGCATTGAGGCGGGCTGGCAAGGACAAGGGCAGGGAAGTGCTATCGTTCAACATTTGGTGAACAAAGCGAAAAAAATGGCAATAAAGAAAGTGTTTGTGTTAACACGTACGCCTGAATTCTTTATGAAGCAGGACTTTATACCGACGTCAAAAGCTTTGTTACCTGAAAAAGTCTTAAAGGATTGCGAGCAATGTCCTCGTCAACATGCTTGTGACGAAGTTGCTTTAGAAGTGAATTTGGTTGAGCAAATTATCGCCAAATGCAGTGTTGCGTAAGTTGTTGAAAATTAACTAAATTTAAAATTTATTAAAAATAATTACAATTTTAGGGAACATTTTAGAAAGAGCCGGGTCTATTACTGTACCACTGCTTTTTCTTAGAAAAATCTAAGAGAGCCCCAAACCAGTATTGGTTTTGGGGCTTTTTTCTTTTCTTGGCCTTAACAACCGGGTCCACAATCCAAACAATGTTTGATCATCTCCGGACCTAAGTGTAGTTTCGCATTGACGTCTCTTAATGCTGTTCGTACACCTTCTTCAATCACTGGATGATAGAAGGGCATGTCTAACATCTCGGATACAGTCATCTTGCTTTGATGCGCCCAAGCTAACAAGTGTGCCAAGTGCTCGGCGTCAGGGCCAATCATTTCTGCACCAAGAAATCGCCCTGTGCCTTGCTCTGCGTAGACATGCAGAATACCTTTGTTTCTTAGCATGACTCTAGAGCGGCCTTGATTCTCGAAGGAGACTTCCCCTGTCGCAAAGCAGCCACAATCGCCTAAGCGATCTGTTAATTGGCGGTAGCTTTCACCTACCATGGCAATCTGCGGATCCGTAAATACCGCTGAAATGGTTGAACGCCTTAGTCCAGCACGAATATCTGGGAATCGGCCGGCATTATCACCAGCAATTTTTCCTTGATCGGCAGCTTCATGCAGCAAAGGTATTTGGTTACTTGCATCACCTGCAATGAAAATGTGTTCGACGGAAGTCTGCATTGTGTATGGTTCAGCAACCGGCACACCTTTGTTATCAAGTTCAACTGAGGTATTTTCTATATCGAGCTTATCTGTGTTTGGTCTTCTTCCTGTTGCCGCAAGTACATAGTCAACAACGAAAGTATCTAAATCACCTTGATGGTTAATAAACTGAATCTCAACTTTATCGCCTTCAGAGCTTTCGATTCTCTTCATGCTTTCGACATTGACGTTGGCATCAAGATAGAGCTCATCTTGAAATGATTTTTCGGCGTAGCTCATTACTTCTGGATCGGTAAGAGGACCGATTTGACCACCTAAGCCAAAGACTTTTACGTCAACACCCAGTCGGTGTAGCGCTTGCCCTAATTCTAAACCAATCACGCCCGGACCAAATACTGCAACGGAGCTAGGAAGGTCATCCCAATCAAATACATCATCATTGACAATAAGTTTGTCGCCAAGCTCGTTCCAAACAGCAGGGTATGCAGGGCGAGAGCCTGTTGCGATGACGACTCGTTTAGCGTTAATCTTTGTGTGTTCGTCGATAACCAATGTATTGTCATCGACAAATTTTGCGTAACCAGAGATTTTGTCTTGCGCGGGGATTTCATCCACGCTTTCTAATACGAAGCCAACAAAGCGATCTCTTTCTCGCTTCACTCGGTCCATCACTTCACGACCGTTGATTTTCGTTTCTCCTTGAGGATAAACGCCAAAACCCGGAGCTTTCTCTATTTGATGAACACTTTCTGCTGCTGCGATTAATAGTTTGGAAGGCATACAACCGACTCGAGCGCAGGTGGTGCCATAAACACTGCCTTCAATCATGACTACACTGTTGGTGTGTGATTTTGCTGCGCGGTAGGCTCCCAATCCAGCCGTACCACCACCAATCACTGCTACATCTACATTTAACTGTTTCATACTGTTCTCACTGTGCTAATACAGGTTGATTAAGAGCCCCTAAGGCTTATCGCCTTAGGGCAACTTTGGCGTTATTGAGCTAGGTAGGCGTCTAATTCTTCGCTACCACCGATGTGTTTCCCGCCGATAAATACTTGAGGAACAGTAGTGCGGCCAGTCACAGCGCGCAGGCTCACAGTTGTTGCATCTTTGCCTAAAACGACTTCTTCATATTGTAGGCCTTGGTCGATCAGTGCTTGTTTGGCTTTTGCACAGAAAGGGCAGCCTGGTTTTGTGAATACAGTGATAGATTCTTGGGTTTTGTGCTCCGGTGCAATGTAGCTAAGCATTGTGTCTGCATCAGATACTTTGAACGGGTCGCCTGGCTCACTTGGCTCTACGAACATCTTTTCAACCACGCCATTTTTAACCAGCATGCTGTAGCGCCAAGAGCGTTTACCAAAGCCAATGTCTTGCTTATCTACCAACATGTTCATTCCCGCAGTAAACTCACCATTGCCGTCAGGGATAAAGGTGATGTTTTCCGCTTCTTGGTCACTTTTCCAAGCGTTCATAACAAAGGTGTCATTGACAGAAACACATACGACTTCGTCTACGCCATATTGTTGGAACACAGGATGAAGTTCGTTGTATCTAGGCAAATGGCTTGATGAACACGTTGGTGTAAATGCGCCTGGTAAGCTAAATACAATGACGGTTTTGTCTTTGAAAATTTCATCTGTAGTGACGTTTACCCAAGCATCGCCTTGGCGAGTTGGAAAAGTAACTTGTGGTACTGTTTGGCCTTCTTTGTTTACTGACATAATTCTTTCCTCGTTTCTGAAATATAAGCTGACTGTGAGTTAATCTTAGTTGTTGTTCTGTATTTGGTATATGTATTATGCTGAAGCTATGTTGATAGCTCCAATCGTTTGGTTTTATTAAATCGATAGATTATTCCTATCGGAGGTTTAATGAATATTCGTGATTTTGAGTATTTGGTTGCGCTCGCAGAGCATAAACATTTTCGCAAAGCTGCGGAGGCTTGTTTTGTTAGTCAGCCTACGCTGAGCGGCCAAATTAAAAAGTTAGAAGATGAGCTTGGTTCTCCACTTTTAGAGAGAAGCAGCCGCCGTGTCCTCTTTACTGATTCAGGTTTGCAGCTTATCGAACAAGCCAAAACAATTCTGAGAGAAGTGAAAGTTTTCAAAGAAATGGCTAAAGAGCAAACTGGTGAAATGAGTGGTCCAATGAATATTGGCTTTATCCCCACTGTTGGACCGTATCTGTTACCAAAAATTGTGCCTGCGATTAAAGAGCAGTTTGGAGAGCTAGAACTGTTTCTCCATGAGGCTCAGACACATCAGTTGGTTCAGCAGCTAGAAGATGGCAAGCTTGACTGCTTAGTTTTGGCCTCTGTGGAAGAGACAGCACCGTTCAAAGAAATTGAGGTTTATGAGGAGCCGATGAGTATCGCGGTTCCTTGCGACCACGAATGGGCAAGTCTAGCAGAGTTGGATATGTTAGAGCTCAACGGTAAAACAGTATTGGCTCTAGGTGATGGTCATTGCTTGAGAGATCAAGCGTTAGGTTTTTGTTTTGCTGCTGGCGCAAAGGATGATGAGCGTTTTAAAGCGACCAGTTTAGAGACGCTGAGAAATATGGTAGCAGCTGGCGCAGGAATTACTCTGCTTCCTGAGTTGTCGTTACCAAAAGAGAAGCAAAAGGATGGAGTCTGCTATATCAAAGCCGTCAACCCAATACCGACGCGAAGCATTGTATTAGCCTACCGCCCCGGTTCGCCTTTAAGAAACCGTTTTGAACAGCTAGCGGAATTTATTCAATCACTGCTTTAACCATGAAGCAAAAACGAAAAAGGAGAGCAAACATGCTCTCCTTTCCATCAGCTATTTTTCTATTGCTTTAGAATATTTGTTCTGTCGCTGAGGTGTTGTCAGAGGAGCTATCGCTGACATACTCAGTAGGTTGCGTGCCTTGAACAAAGTATTCAAACATAGACGTGTAGTCAGTTTTGTTGGTAAGCAAACCTGTCGCTCGATCAATCCGTACGCGGATAATATGTGGTGGCAGAACAAGTTCGTGCTCTGGGTGATCTTTCAGTGCGACTCTCATGAAATCTATCCATGCAGGCTCTGCTGTTTTTGCTCCTGATTCAGCGCCAGATATCTGAGCTTTGCCAAGGTTAGGGTTACGAGTTGTACGTCCTAAGTCGCGGCCATGATTATCAAAACCAACCCATGCTGTAGCAACAATGCCTGGCCCAAATCCGTTGTACCAAGTATCTTTTGAGTCGTTGGTTGTGCCGGTTTTCCCGCCAATATCTCTTCTGTGCAGCACTTGAGCTCGCCAGCCTGTGCCGTTCCAACCAGTACCTTTCGTCCAGTTTCCTCCACCCCAAATGTTGCTGTAAAGCATTTGTCTTACCAAGAAAGCATTTTGCTGCGAGATCACGCGCTCAGCATAGTGTGGCGTTGGTGGAACAGGTGTAGTCTGCGATATTTCATCCTTATTGACTAAAGCTGTCGGTGGGATGATTTTATCGATATCTGCGGCACTAGGTTGTGCAGCGACTGTATTTAGCTGGTTGTCAGTGTCATTGTTTTCAGCATCAGCAGGCTGAGCTGTGTCACCAGTTTGACCAGTTGCTGCTGTCTGCGGCTTAGTTGCATCCGGCACGTCGGCCTCACAATCTTTAGACTGGCAAACCACACTTGGGTTCGCTTGGTACAAGACATCGCCATAAGGACCAACAATCTTACTGATGAAGAATGGCTTAACGAAGTAACCACCGTTAGCAAACACGGAGTAACCTTGCGCAAGCCTTACCGGTGTCAAACTACCTGCACCAAGTGCGATGGTTTCTGAATCCGGAAGGTGATTGAGCTTAAAGCCAAATCGAGTTAGATAGTGACGAACATTCTCTAAGCCAACTGCTCGAAGCACTCGAATGGCCATAACGTTGATCGATTGTGCTAAGCCAATACGCAGACGAGTTGGACCGAGATAGATTGGTGGTGAGTTCTGTGGACGCCACGCAGTTCCCTGACTCTTATCCCATTTGTTAATTGGCGCATCGTTAATCAATGTTGCCAGTGTCATTCCGCTATTGAGTGCATCCGAGTAGATAAATGGCTTAATACTTGAGCCGACTTGTCGGATAGATTGTGTTGCGCGGTTGAATTTACTGTGAACGTAGTTGAATCCACCGACTAGTGCCAAAATGGCTCCGTTTTCAGGATTCATTGCTACAAACGCAGTGTTAGCATTTGGTACTTGGCTTAATGCCCACATTTTGGCTGGGAAGTTATCTTGGTCAACTTTAGGTGTGTCAACTTTGCGCACCCAGACTTCTTGACCAACGGCGAGGATGTCATCTGCGCTAGTTGGGGCCGGACCTTGGCGATCATCAGTGACGAACTTTCTCGCCCAATTCATACCATCCCAAATGATGGTTTGTTGTCCGTGATTTTTAACCCAAACCGTTGCACTTTTGTCGTTTACAGCGGTAACAACTGCTGGGCTGAGCTTTCCATAAGTTGGAGTGTTTTTAAGCTCAGCTTGAATTTGATCTTGAGTAAATGGAGTTTGATCTGGTTGCCATAAAACTCGCTGAGGACCACGATAGCCATGTCTTTCATCGTAGTTAAGCAGATTGTCGATAGCCGCGTTGTTGGCTGCTTTTTGTAGCTTAGCGGTTACTGTGGTGTAGATGTTTAAGCCTGATGTATACGCTTCATCACCGTAATGTGCCACTGCCCATGCACGTGCCATTTCTGCCACATAAGGTGCGTGTAGTTGGATCTCTGCAGGGTGGTAGCTAGCAACCACGGGCTCAGCTTTCGCTTGATTGAACTGCTGCTGAGTAATGTAGTTCTCTTCAAGCATGCGTTGAAGAACAGTATCGCGTCGGTCTCTTGCACGGGTTACTGAGTAGATTGGGTTTAGTGTTGATGGCGCTTTAGGTAGGCCTGCTAGTACCGCAATTTGGCTAAGGTCTAAGTCTTGCAATGGCTTACCAAAGTAGACTTGTGCAGCTGCTCCAAAACCATACGACCGATAGCCTAAGAATATCTTGTTGATATAAAGCTGGAGAATTTCATTTTTGGTTAGCAAGTGTTCAATGTGAACAGCAATGAAAATTTCTTTAATTTTCCTCATGATACTTTTCTTATCTGTGAGGAAGAAGTTTCTTGCTAACTGTTGAGTAATTGTACTTGCCCCTTGTTTTGCGTGCCCTGAGATAGCAACGACGAATGCGGCACGAACAATACCAATTGGGTCGAACCCAGGGTGTTCATAAAAACGGCTGTCTTCAGTGGCAATAAGTGCATTGATAAGGTTTTGTGGGATTTCGCTGAATGAAACTGGAATACGTCTTTTCTCGCCATATTCAGCAATGAGTTTGCCGTCTTGGCTAAACACCTGCATTGGTGTTTGCAATCTTACATCTTTAAGAGTGGCGACATCAGGAAGGGAAGGCTTTACGTACATGTAAAGACCAAAAATAGTACCGACTCCTAGAACCGTGCAAACTAAGAAAAAAATAAACAATCGCTTTATGAACTTCACCGGAGAATCCCTGATTAGTTAGGGTTGCCATACAGCAAGCCTTTATATTCTGAGCTAACAAATTTAGCTCAAATTTGAATGATGTTGAACTCATCACTCTTACTGATTATTTCTGAGCTACTTAAACTTTGGAGCTCAGTTTTATGGGTAACTCATTGATCACTGGTTTGGACTTTAGCCCAAAAAGTGTAAAAGCCGTTGTTTTAAAGCAGACGAGTCAAGCTTTAAGGCTTATCTGTTGCAAAGAAATACCGATAGAAATGTACGTATTCTCTGATAACTTCACGCAAGATTATCAGGAAATTGTAAAGAAACTCAAAGAACTAAGAAAGAGCTTGCCCTCAAATAGTCGTAAAGTATCTATTACTATTGATGATGCATTAGTAATAAGCAAGAAAATACAGATAGATAGTGTTCTAGAAGGTTCAGAAAGACTACATGCATTAACTACAGCAATGTCACAGCAGCTTGCATGTTACCCAAATGAGTTAAGTATCGATTTTTTCGCTTCAGATGGCGATAGCTCAAATCACTTGAGTAATGGCTATCAGTGCAATCACACTTGTTATCAGGTTTACGCAACTAAGAAGTCCTATGCCATTCACATTACGCAGGCTTTGGAAAAAGCGGGGTTTAAGCCAATCTTGATGGACAGCAAAGCCAGGTGTCTTGCTTTTGTTTGGCAACACATATGCCAAATAAACTCTCTAGAAAACTGGCTTCTTGTTTATAGTATTGGAGTTCGGCTAATTCTGTGTATCTCGCCAAGAGAAACTGAACCATACATTCATACCTTGCATGCTATCAATCCGTCAGAGGTTACCTTCGATAATGCCTTCGCCACCAAACAGTTTATAGATGAAGTTAAAAGGTTCAAACTCAACTGCGCTGCTGAGTCTATAAAAGGAATATGCTTTTCCGGCGAAAACAAACCAACGGGCGACGAGCTTGAACGGCTTAGTTCTATATTAAAATTGCCCTGCAAAACCATTTCCCTATTGAGCATAATTCAGCATTTGTGTACGGCATCTCATTTCGTAGAAGCGAGCGAAGAATTGTCTTTTTTGATGGCAGCTGGAGCCTCAATGAGTGGCTTGCAATGGTTGGTAGAGAGCAAAATTGCGTAGTATCAACTTACTGCCATGGCGAGAGCGCATTGCCAAAACCAATAGACAGCAGCTTCTAGTAAGCGGTTTGGTTGGTGTTGCTGTCGCGCTAGTCTCGTTATTTTTTGCTAGCAGTAACTTGCAGCGGCAATTGCAGATACAACAATCTCGCAATAGCTATCTAACTAGCCAAATCCAACGATTTGAGCACTCCTCAAAAAATCTCTCCATTTTCAAGAATCAACTCAAATACCTGAATGAAAAAAACACCGCCTACTCTGAGTTTGAAAAACAACGAAATCTACCTGTCCTATTGATGAACTTACTCAGCAATATCGCGAGTAGAGAGCTTTATTTTGAGAAGATTATTGCTAGTAATGTGCAAATAGAGATCTCAGGGGCAAGTGTTAGTCACAATGGTGTTGCTAGTCTATTGGATCGCATGAAAGCCATCCCAATAATTCGCGAATGGAAAGTGCGCTCAGTGAGTAAATCTTTGTCGGTGAAAATTAAAGAAACATATAGCTTTCACATTTCTGTCTATTTAACGCAAGGAGAGTAAGTTGATAGTGAACTCTTGGCTTAATGCTCAGGTTGCAGAGCAATGGTTACAACCACTGTGGGTCAAGGTATGTCTGTTGGCAATAGGTGTCTTTATCTGCGTTTTTACTCTTGGTTATTGGTTTTATATCGCAGGCCAATTGAATGAACTGCAAAGCTATATTGTTCAAGAGCAGGTGTTGAAAGCAGCGCTTACACGCAAAGTAAATCAAGCGGCTAAAGCTTCTCAGCTAGAAGAAAAGCTTGCAGACCTCAATTTACACCATATCGCGCTATCCAAAGCTCATGACGCAAAAGGCAATACGATTCAAATGATGACGGATATTGAAGCTTGCGCCTCGAAAACAGACGTACATATTAGCCGTTTTCAATGGGGTAAGAACGTAGTTGAGCAGAGCATTTCCCAAACCCCGATTTCGTTAGAAGTTAAGAGTAATTGGAACAATGCTGGTTATTTCCTGCAGTGTTTAGCTCATTTGCCGCAGTTGTTTATTGTTAATCGTATGGTTTGGCATGGCGACCAGTCTGAAAGCCAACTAGTTAACCTACAAGTGATGGCTCAACTAGTCACTCAGTCATAGAGAACATATGCAGTTTGAAAAATTTCTACAGATATTCTGCGCTTGTATCCTAGCGGCTCTGTCTGGATGCAAAGCGAATACAGACTCTCTAAAGAGCTTTGTATCTCAGCTAGAAAGTTCGCTCTTGGTGACACCTAAATCAGTGTTAGCTGATGGGCAAGTAACGTCACAATCTCATCAGGCATCAAACTCAATCATCTATATTGAGTCTCCCATTACGCCTTTATTTCTTTCTCAAATGCAAAGCTCCTCAGATTCAGCGCAAAAAGTTGACTGCAGCCCTTTGCCGAAAAAATACCATCAGGCTGTTGTCATTTCTCCGTATTCAAGTGATGAGCTTCGCTATCGAGGTTATTTTGAGCTCAATTCTCATAAAAGCGCCTTGGTGGAGACACCATCAGGCAAGCTGCTGCAAGTATCAGTAGGCGATACTGTGGGGCTAAACAACGGCAAAGTAACTGAAATCATGCCAGCAGAAATTAGCGTAGAAGAATCAGTACAAAACTCGCGGGGCTGCTATATCCGCCAAACCGTTAAGTTAGTTCGTGAATAAGAGGTAGAAGTGTTTAGCAAGATTGCAAAAAAGCGACGATTGTTGATGGTGTTAGGTTTTGTGTTTCTAATCTTCCCTTGTTCGCCTTTCGCTGCCGAGCAAACTGCATTGTCCTCCAATAAAGCTATTTCGCAAAGTGGACATGGAGAGCACTCACAAGACCTACTCAACTTGGATTTTCAAGACATCCCAGTGCGGAATGTGCTGCAATTGCTAGCGACGTACAGCGGCTTTAACATCGTCGTTTCCGATCAGGTTTCTGGTAGCCTTTCTCTTCGCCTACAAAATGTTGATTGGCAGAAAGCACTCGATATTATTTTGCAGATGAAAAACCTGACAAAAAGAGTCGAAGGCAACGTCATTTTAGTTACTACAGCGGAAGAGCAAAAGACTCAAGAAAGTTCAACTTTCAAGCCTGTATTGCAAACCCGAATATTTCAGGTCAACCATATAGACATTGCTCAAGCAGAGCATTTGATCACTGGGGAGGCTGGGGTAGGGCTTCTATCACTACATGGTTCAGTTACGATCTCAGCTAGAACGAATAGCCTTATTGTGAGCGATCTGCCAGATAGGATTCATACTATTAATGAGTTTCTCTCTATTATTGACGTGGAAAGGAAGCAAGTTGAGATTGAAGCGAGAATCGTATCAATTAAAGAGGGCAATTTGGATGAATTGGGCGTTAAGTGGAGCTATACTTCCGCAAGCCAGATAAACAGCTCAGATTCACTCGATATGAGTTCATCTGGTGTTGATCATTTGTTTAATGTTGATTTGCCAGCCACAAGTACAGGGGCTGCAACGTTGGCATTTCAGGTGGCGAAATTTGGTAGTGGTGCATTGCTGGATTTAGAGCTTACTGCTTTGCAAAGGGAATCTAAAGCGGAAGTGATTTCTAGTCCGCGGCTGATTACTACCGATTCAACTCCTGCTTATATTGAACAGGGGACGGAGATTCCTTATTCGGAGTCTTCGTCGAGTGGCGCAACATCTGTATCGTTTAAGAAAGCGGTGTTGAGTTTGACAGTGACACCTAAGATAATGCCGAACCATCGAGTATTGCTCGATATTGATGTGACGCAAGATCATCCCGGCGAAGTCGTTCAAACAGGTACGGGCGAGGCGGTCGCTGTCGATACGCAAAAAATTGGAACTCAAGTACTGGTAAATGATGGCGCAACTGTGGTACTTGGGGGCATTCATCAAAATAGTAGTATCGAAATTGCAGAGAAGGTTCCTTTGTTGGGAGATCTGCCGCTACTAGGCGTTTTGTTCCGTCGTAGCTACGAACAGAAAACGAAAAGTGAGTTAATTATCTTCGTTACGCCAAAAGTAATGAGCGTACAAAGATGAATTTATCAAAAAAATAAAGTTGCATTAATGCCATCATATCTAGATAATTTCGGGTCTTATCACGAATTATCTGTGAGGAATAGGTGCCACAAGCGTCTTAAATGTTGGTGAAGACTGACTTTCTTGTGGCGATGTCATTGAATTAACGTTGTAAATTACTGCTGAACATGGCTGAGAAACGCAATATTTTCCTAGTTGGCCCAATGGGGGCTGGCAAAAGCACAATTGGTAGACACCTTGCTTCACAATTGCATATGGAGTTCGTAGACTCTGATACTGTAATTGAAGAGCGTACCGGCGCAGATATTGCGTGGGTTTTCGATGTAGAAGGTGAAGAAGGCTTCCGCAAACGCGAGGAAGCTGTCATTAATGACCTAACAGAACAACAAGGTATTGTTCTAGCAACAGGCGGTGGCTCAATTAAAAGCCGAGATAACCGCAATCGCTTGTCTGCGAGAGGTGTCGTTGTATATTTAGAAACGACTATCGACAAGCAGCTAGCTCGTACTAACCGCGACAAAAAGCGTCCATTGCTACAAACTGACAATCCACGAGAGGTTCTCGAGGATCTAGCTAGTGAACGTAACGGTTTGTATGAAGAAGTGGCAGATTATACTGTTCGCACTGACGATCAAAGTGCGAAAGTGGTAGCCAACCAAATAGTAAAAATGTTAGAAGAACGCTAATCATAATTTTTATTTGGAGTGCAAGCCATGGATCGGATTACGGTCGACTTAGGTGAGCGAAGCTACCCAATTTCTATCGGTGCCGGATTGTTCAGTGATCCGGCCTATCTTTCCCCTTACTTATCCAGCAAACAAAAAGTAGTTGTTATCAGCAATGAGACAGTAGCTCCTTTGTATGCTGATAAAGTGATGTCCCAATTAGAGCAACTAGGCTGTGTCGCGACTTTGTTAGAGCTACCTGATGGTGAGCAATACAAGTCTTTAGATACGTTCAATACCGTCATGACCTATTTACTCGAAGGAAGCTACAGCCGTGACGTTGCTCTAATCGCTTTAGGAGGCGGTGTCATTGGTGATCTAGTGGGTTTTGCTGCTGCGTGTTATCAACGTGGTGTTGACTTCATCCAAATGCCAACAACTTTGCTCTCTCAAGTAGATTCATCGGTAGGAGGAAAAACGGCGGTCAATCACCCTATGGGTAAGAATATGATTGGTGCATTCTATCAACCCAAATCAGTTGTGATTGATATCGAATGCTTGTCGACGCTTCCAGAGAAAGAATTTGCCGCCGGAATAGCAGAAGTGATTAAGTACGGCATTATTTATGATGCTGAGTTCTTCGATTGGTTAGAAGAAAACCTTGATAAGCTTTATGTCCTCGATGAGCAGGCTCTGACTTACGCTATTGCAAAGTGTTGCCAAATCAAAGCAGAAGTTGTAGCTCTCGATGAAAAAGAGTCCGGTATTCGTGCTTTGCTTAATCTTGGTCATACATTCGGTCATGCTATTGAAGCTGAGCTTGGATATGGTCAATGGCTTCATGGTGAAGCGGTGGCTGCTGGAACGGCTATGGCAGCAAAAACTGCTGAATACCAAGGACTAATCACTCAGCAGCAAGTTGAACGGATTATATCTATACTGAAAAAAGCTAAGCTACCGGTTCAAACGCCAGAAAGTATGTCGTTTGAAGACTTTATGCGTCATATGATGCGTGATAAAAAGGTTTTAGCAGGTGAACTTAGATTAGTTTTACCAACCAGTATTGGCACAGCAGAAGTTGTGAAGAATGTACCGAATACGGTGATTGAGCAAGCAATAAATTATTGTCGAACAATCTGATTTCTTCTTAACTCACAGGGAGAATCCCCAAGGGATGGCTGAATGAGCTTAGCGCATGAATTACGTGTGTTGGAGTTAGAATCTCAAGTCGAATTGTTAGAGCGCTTACAGTTGCTGACTAATTTCGGCTCAAATCTAGTGACAATTAGTGGCGAGCAAGGGGCTGGTAAGTCTTGGATTGCTCATCGCTACTTGGAAGCTTGGTCTGACGATAAGAATCAAGCGCTCATCATGTGTCATCCTAGCCAAAATGATGAGCAGCATCGCTCGATTTTAATCACTCAGCTGTTTTCCGAGCCTCTCTTTAATCCGCAAGATTCTTTAGCTGAAAGCTTTACGTCACTTCTTGAAGATGATGGGTGCGATATTGTTGTGGTCGTAGATGATGCACACCACTTAACAGAGGCATTCATCGGCGAGTTATGGGCGTTAGTACAAGAAGCGCAATTACACCCAACTTGGTCACTGAATGTGTTGTTGTTCTCACAATCAAAACACACTGAAGCAACCTTGTCTCGATTGAGTCATGGCCAAGAACAACAGTCTATCGATATTGAAATAGAACCATTAAATCAAGAAGAAGCAGATCGATTCTTTGAACAATTAGTGGTACGTTTTGTCGAAGATGACATGGAGCGACGAGTTCGCAATGCATACCGAAAGGTTAAGTTGCTCCCCGGTGAAATTATGCGATTAGGAGAACAAAAAGTGACAAAGCGAATCATCATACGTTCGATGGTAGGATCGCCTAGCAAAATAGCCATTTTAGTTGTGTTGCTCGCAATAATTGTTGGCGGTGGTTATTGGTGGTTATTGGGGCAACCAAGTCCAGATAGTCAAGTAAACTCGATAGCTAATACGTCCAAAGAACAGACCGCGATACCAACGTTATCAACTGCCAATGATGCAAATTCTCAAGTTGCGCAGCAGAGCTCTTCATCTAACCAAAGCACTAACCCACAAGCGGCTGCGATTCAAAAAGCCATTGATTCCAACGCTGTGGACGACTCGACTTCTTTACCTCCTCAAGTTGTAACGAAAACTGCCAGTGTTGGTCATGTGGACAGCGACAAAAATCGTGTAGTGGTGTCCTCTGCTATCGTAGATAAGTTGATGCAAGATGAATCCGCAGTGAAACCTGCCGCAGCACAAGAAGCAAAAGGCGCTCAGAGCGAAGCGAACACAACATCTGCAAATACTGTCGCCAATCAAGTTTCTTCTCCGAAAGCAACACCAGCGCCTGTGGCTTTCTCAACAAAACAGCTTGAAGCATTTTCGCCAAGGAGTTACACCCTGCAGCTTGCAGCAGTGAATACTCTGCCTGAAGTAAATAAATTTATCGAAAAGTATAAGCTAAACAATAAGGTATTCGTCTACCCAACGGTAAGAAGTGGTCAAGATTGGTACATCGTTACTTATGAGAACTATCCAACGATCCAGCTTGCTCGTGATGCTGTCAGTACACTTCCTCGAGATCTGCAAAGTGTCGGGCCGTGGGCAAAATCTCTAAGTCAGGTACAAAGAGAAATTAATCGTACGAATTAACGCTGAGCTTCGCGCGAAAATATGTTACATTCCGCAGCCTTATTGTTGCCTTGGGTCATGTGGGCCTTTTGCGAACAAAATTTAACCTCAAAAGATCAACAAACCCAAGGTAAATTGAGCAGGAAATGAAAAGACGAGCCTTTCTGAAGTGGGCAGGTGGAAAATACAGCCTTGTAGAAGACATTCAGCGCCATCTGCCTCCTGCTCGAAAGTTAGTTGAGCCTTTCGTCGGAGCTGGATCAGTTTTTCTCAACACTGACTACGAGCAATATTTGTTAGCAGATATCAACCCTGATCTGATTAACCTATACAACTTACTTAAGAAAAAGCCAACAAAATACATATCAGAAGCCAAGCGCTGGTTTACCCCAGAGCACAATCGCAAAGAGGTGTATCTCGATGTCCGTGCTCAGTTTAACCAAACTGACGATGTTATGTATCGCTCACTTGCTTTTCTGTACATGAACCGCTTTGGATTCAATGGGTTGTGTCGATATAACAAGAAAGGCGGCTTTAATGTTCCTTTTGGCTCGTACAAAAAGCCTTATTTTCCTGAAGCTGAATTAGAGTACTTCGCAGAAAAAGCAAAGAAGGCGACATTCGTTTGTCAAAGTTACTCTGATAGCATCAAGAAAACGCGTAAAGGCAGCGTTGTATATTGCGACCCACCATATGCACCGTTATCGACGACAGCGAACTTTACCTCATACGCAGGCAATGGCTTCTCTTTAGACGATCAGGCAGCGTTAGCTGACATATCAGAAACTGCGGCAGTGAAGAGGGGAATTCCAGTACTCATCTCAAATCATGATACGACCCTAACACGACGCTTATATCATGGTGCTTCGCTCAATGTAGTGAAAGTGAAACGAACGATTAGTCGCAATGGCAATGGTCGTAACAAAGTTGACGAGCTACTGGCTTTGTACATGCCAAAAGAGTCTGAGTAGATTTGTTTAATTCTGTATTTACAGCTCAATAAACCTTAAACCATCAATTCCATCTATGATCTGATGGCAGGCTTAGGTAGAATCAGCGCGTATAGTTCAAATATCGCGCTACCTAAGAGGCCTGACATGAAAGATTTTCTAATTGCTCCTTCGATTTTATCTGCTGACTTTGCTCGCTTAGGCGAAGAAGTGGAAAACGTACTTGCTGCAGGAGCAGACGTTGTGCACTTCGACGTTATGGATAATCACTATGTTCCGAATCTAACTTTTGGTGCACCAATCTGTAAGGCTCTGCGTGATTACGGCATCACAGCACCTATTGATGTGCATTTAATGGTTAAGCCTGTAGACCGCATCATTCCGGACTTTGCTAAAGCAGGAGCATCAATGATTACGTTTCATGTCGAAGCGTCTGAGCACGTAGATAGAAGTTTGCAGCTTATCAAAGATCATGGCTGCAAGGCTGGGGTGGTTTTGAATCCAGCGACGCCTTTAACATGCCTCGATTACATCATGGATAAAGTCGATATGATTTTGTTGATGTCAGTAAACCCTGGTTTTGGTGGTCAATCTTTCATTCCTCATACTCTCGATAAACTGCGAGCGGTAAAACAGCGTATCGTCGAATCTGGTCGCGATATACGTTTAGAAATTGATGGTGGCGTTAAGGCTGACAATATTGCTGAAATTGCAGCAGCGGGCGCGGATATGTTTGTTGCAGGATCTGCGATTTTTGGTCAGCCAGATTATAAAGAAGTGATTGACCAGATGAGAGCAGAACTGGCTAAGGTTCAATAACTCGTTTTTCTTTAATTTAAGTTGTATGTGGATATAAGATGTCATTTGATTCAATAAAATTGATTGCCTTTGATCTCGATGGAACCTTGCTTGATAGCGTGCCAGACCTTGCGGAAGCGGCCGACAAGGCAGTGCAGTCACTAGGTTACCCGTCAGTGAGTTTAGAGCAAGTAAAAAGCTATGTTGGCAATGGTGCTGACTTACTAATTGGCCGCTCTCTCAGCCAAAACATGCAAGTTTCGCCTGAGTTGAGCCCTGAACTACTTGCCAAAGCACGGTGTCTTTTTGATGAGTATTACGCTCAAGGTGAGCACCGATTAAGTCATTTATACCCACACGTTAAAGCTGTATTAGCACAGCTGCATCAAGCTGGCTTCAAACTTGCGTTAGTGACGAATAAGCCTTCGAAGTTTGTACCTGAGGTATTGGCAAAACACGCATTGGATACCTACTTCGTTGATGTTATTGGTGGTGATACTTTCGTTAATAAAAAACCAGATCCAGAAGCGTTAAATTGGTTGTTAGATAAGCACGACCTAGAGTCATCAGAAATGCTCATGGTAGGGGATTCTAAAAACGATATTCTGGCTGCGAAAAATGCTGGCTGTCGCTCTTTAGCGCTGACGTATGGTTACAACCACGGTGAGCCAATTGCAAACTCCAATCCCGATTATGTCGCCGATTCACTGCGAGATTTGCTAGAGTTAGTTTCAGTCACTGCTTAATTTTCATATTCCCCCATTTTTCACTAGAAATATATTGGTTAATGAGTACACTGAACTCGCTGTGTACTCATTAACTGACACAGCTCTAGCCGAATTTTATGAAGAAGTCTAAGGAATAAAACCTATGAGCAAACCCATTGTATTGAGTGGTGTTCAACCCTCTGGTGAACTAAGTATTGGTAACTACTTGGGTGCTCTTCGTCAATGGCAACAAATGCAAGATGATTACGATTGCCAGTATTGTGTTGTTGATCTTCACGCGGTTACGGTTCGCCAAGACCCGAAAGCGCTGCATGAAGCAACGTTAGACGCACTATCAATCTGCCTTGCTGTTGGCGTTGATCCGGAAAAGAGCCCACTATTTGTTCAGTCACACGTACCAGAACATGCTCAATTAGGTTGGCTTCTTAACTGTTATACCCAAATGGGTGAATTGAGCCGAATGACTCAGTTCAAAGACAAATCCAGTCGCTATGCGAACGACGTCAATGCTGGTTTATTTGGTTATCCAGTATTGATGGCTGCAGATATTCTGCTTTATGGCGCACATCAAGTGCCGGTTGGTAACGACCAAAAGCAGCACCTAGAACTTGCTCGTGATATTGCGACTCGTTTTAACAATATCTACGGTGCTGACAATCCAATCTTCACTGTGCCAGAGCCATACATTCCAAAAGTGAACGCTCGTGTAATGAGCCTTCAAGATGCGACTAAGAAAATGTCGAAATCTGATGATAACCGTAAGAACGTTATCACCTTGCTTGAAGAGCCGAAATCTATCATCAAGAAGATCAATAAAGCGCAAACAGATACCGAAACTCCACCACGTATTGCGCACGATATCGAAAATAAAGCGGGCATTTCCAACCTTATGGGGCTGTACGCAGCAGCAACAGGTAAAAGCTTTGAAGAAATTGAAGCGCAATACCAAGGTGTGGAAATGTATGGCCCATTTAAGAAAGATGTCGGTGACGCGATTGTGGCGATGCTTGAGCCTGTTCAAGCCGAATACAAGCGCATTCGTGAAGATAGAGCGTATCTTAACTCAGTTATGAAGCAAGGAGCTGAGAAAGCTTCAGCGCGTGCTTCGGTTACTTTGGCGAAAGCTTATGAAGCGGTGGGCTTTGTAGCAAGAGCTTAGATGCCAACCTATAGAAAAGCCCCTTGAACTCATAGAGTTCAAGGGGCTTCTTTTTATCTGAAATTTACGTTATTAATTCCAATTCGCGAAAAGGTTGGTAGGCGTTTCTGTTTCGCAGCGATGTTGATTGTACTGCCTAGCGCCATTACCTTGGAAATTAACCTCAACAACCATTCCCTTATCCACATATGGTCGTAAGTTTTCACACGCAACGCGATAGCCGGCTTCATTGGTTTCTGCGGTTAGCCAGATTGTCCCCGGTGCTTTTTTGAATTTGATGTAAATGACGCCATTGTCATAAACCGCCACATCATAGCGACCATTGTGAGTTGGTTTGATATGTTGTTTCGCGAACTCGATGGTTTGTGTCGAAGCGGTAGTTTGAATATCTTGTGGGTTTAATGTCTGGCAGCCTGAAAGCGCTATAGCGGCACCCAAAGCCAAGATCGCGAGTTTAAATTTGTTCATGATATTTTTATTGTCTAGCCATTTGAATGAGCGCGCAATATAGCATAGATATACGCGCGTTAGCTGCAATGCTAGTGTTATTGGTTGAGATTGCCCTTTAAGGGTAGGCTTATCCGCGCTTCTTCCTGAGTATAAAGTAAGCGATAGCTGCGATTGCTACCCCAGATAGAGTCCACAGCATAATCTTATGGTGATGGTAAAAGTGCAGTACATTGTCTAAGTGAACGAAAATGTAATTGACCAGAACACTAAACACAATCACCCAAAGCGTTGAGGCAATGGCGTTGCCAATAAAAAATGCTCGCTTAGACATTTTTGCCATTCCGCATGCAAGTGGCATAAATTGCTTTAGACCTTCAACAAAACGGCTAATAACCAAAACCGTAGGGCCATATTTCTGTATTTTCTGATGCATTTTCTGCAGTTTACTTTCTGAAATGTAGCCTTTCTTCGCCAGCCAGCTTTCAAAATAGTAGCCAACGATGTATCCGCAAGTATTGCCAAGGAAGCAACTTAGCCACCCAACCACAATCACTAGCGGAAAGTTCATTACACCCTGAGAGGCCAATATGGAAGCGGTGATGAGTATTGATTGACCGGGTAGAGGGATACCAGTTCCTTCAAAGAAAATGGAAACCACTAACGCCAAATAACCGTAATGCTCCAGTAAAGGCTTCATTGAGTCTATTAAGTGGTTGACGTCTATCAATCTAATCACCTGTTTTAGTAAAACGTTGCAGGGGGAATTCAGTACTTATTGCTGCTTGAGTCAATCCATGGCGAGGGCAGTGATAAAGAGTGGCACAGTATAAGCGAAATAGTCTCTTATTCACTACCAATATATTTGCTATTGGCTAGCTGTGTGGACGATGTGATTGGCATAGCGTGGGCTTCCAGAGATAAAGATGAAGAATTTTCGCTTGCCTTTCTATTTTTGAGCTGCACAATAGCTGCCACTGAGACACCAACCTCGTTCATTTTTAATAGATCCATTGCTATGCTGGTTATCATCGACAACTACGATTCTTTTACCTACAACTTGTATCAATACTTCCGTGAATTAAATGTTGAAGTAGAAGTTGTACGTAATGACGAAGTCACGTTGCAGGATATAGAAGCATTAAAGCCCACACATTTAGTGATCTCCCCCGGCCCATGCACACCTGACGAAGCAGGTATTTCATTGCTCGCTATCGAACATTTCGCGGGTAAGTTACCTATATTAGGCGTTTGCCTTGGTCACCAAGCTATTGCTCAGGTATTTGGTGGAGAAGTGAAAAAAGCGCGCCAAGTAATGCATGGTAAAACATCGTTGATTGGTCATTCAGACAAAGGGCTCTTTGCTGAGCTAAGTAACCCTTTACGGGTAACCCGCTACCACTCTCTTATCGTATGCAAAGAGTCGTTGCCAGATTGCTTCGAGGTTACATCTTGGAGTCAATTTCCAGATGGTAGTCTGGATGAGATCATGGGATACCAACATAAAGAATTGCCCATCTACGCGGTTCAATTTCACCCTGAGTCAATCAAAACTCAACAGGGCCACCTGTTGCTCAAAAATTTCTTAAATGTAGAAATTTTGTGATCAATATCTTCTTTTTGATATCATCTATCTAAACTCCACATTTCTTCTCGATTGCAAGAATATTCGCTCCCGCATTCTGTAAAACGTGACAGCTTTAAATTAGCCTCTTTATTACTTGTCATTTAACCCATTATAAAAGAAGGTGTTATTTAGTAGCATTTTTGGTGCATATTTAGTCACATCTTATGCCTAATATTGGCTGCAAAGGTAAATAGCAAGAATTATCTACTATTGAAATGGTTAATCAAATGTAAATAAAATGCCATATTCTGCTAAATTCAAAACAATATATTCTTGCTGCGGCAGATAAGCGCTCAAGCTAGCGTGTGGCATTGATAGGAGTGAGCAATGACATTAGGAAATAAAGTAGAACGTGGGCTATTTGATGAAGTCATGGTGCCTTGTTACAACCCGATGGAGATGATTCCAGTGAAGGGTGAGGGCTCTAGAGTCTGGGATCAACAAGGTAACGAGTATATCGACTTTGCTGGTGGCATTGCGGTCAGCTGCTTGGGGCATTGTCACCCAGCGATGGTTGCAGCGATTAACGATCAAGCACAAAAGCTTTGGCACCTGAGTAACGTGATGACGAATGAGCCAGCCTTGCGTCTTGCCAAAAAGCTAACGGAAATTAGCTTTGCAGAGAAAGTGTTTTTTGCTAACTCGGGTGCAGAGGCCAATGAAGCTGCATTGAAACTAGCTCGCCGCTGGGCTGCGGATGTTCATGGGCCAGAGAAATCTGAAATCATTGCTTTTAAACAAGGCTTCCATGGCAGGACTTTCTTTACCGTAACGGTTGGCGGGCAAGCTGCTTATTCAGACGGTTTTGGACCAAAGCCCGGTGACGTGACTCATCTTGAGTATAACGATGTGGAAGGCCTAAAAGCGCACATTTCTGACCGCACATGTGCAGTCATGATGGAGCCTTTACAAGGTGAAGGCGGGATTGTTTCTCCAAGTGATGAGTTTGCTAAAACAGTTCGCGAATTATGCGACAAACACAACGCTTTGCTTATCTTTGATGAAGTTCAGACTGGTAATGGTCGTACAGGTGACTTTTACGCATACCAAGGTTTAGGTGTTACACCTGATGTGTTGAGTACTGCTAAGTCTCTAGGTGGCGGTATTCCAATTGGAGCGATGCTAACAACTACAGAACTAGCCAAGCATCTGAAAATTGGCACTCATGGCTCTACCTATGGCGGTAACCCATTAGCCTGTGCAGTAGCTGAAGCTGTAGTTGATGTAGTGAGCAAGCCTGAAACACTAGAGGGTGTGAAAGAGCGTGAACAGCTGTTTAGAGCAGGACTCGAAGCTATTAACGCTAAGTACAATATCTTTAGTGAAATTCGTGGTAAAGGCCTTCTTATCGGTGCTGCATTAAATGATGAATGGCAAGGTCGAGCTCGCGATGTGCTTGTTGCTTCTGGAAAGCATGGCCTAATGTTGCTTGTTGCTGGTGCAAATGTGGTTCGCTTCACACCTTCATTAGTGATTTCAAAGCAAGATATAGAAGAAGGTTTGGCAAAACTCGATAAGGCAATTGCTTCAATTATATAGTTTGCATACCGAGTCAGTCTGAAGAAGCATTCTTGAATATGGAGTAAAACCTTACTTGTATTTGCAATTCTTATCTTCAGATTGAGTAGGTTTAGGACGGTCTAAAAGCTCAGTCTTTTAGGCCTTATTTAGCGTCAGGAGGAAGTATCGATGCTGGTAGTTCGACCTATTACCATGGATGATTACGATGCGCTGCATAAGTGCGCGGTTGAATCAGGTCATGGCTTCACATCTTTACCTGTAAATGAAGAGCTTCTCACCAATCGAATTCAACATTCAGAATATAGCTTTGGTAAACCAGATGTATCTGAGCCCGGAGATGAAGGTTATCTCATGGTGGGCTTTGATAGTGAAACTGGAGAAATTGCAGGCACGACAGGCATAGAAGCCTCTATTGGTTGGGATGTACCCTTTTATTCTTATCACATCAGCAAAGTCGTTCACTCTTCGCCTAAGTTAGGCGTCAACAATGTAGTGAAGCTACTGACTTTCGGCAACAATTACACAGGTTGTAGTGAAATTTGTACGTTGTTTCTGCGACCAGATTTTCGTAAAGGCCTGAATGGACGGTTAATGTCTAAATGCCGTTTTATGATGATGGCAGAGCACCCTGAGCGTTTCTCTGAAACCATTTTCGCTGAAATGCGCGGTGTTTCAGATGCAGACGGCAACTCTCCATTTTGGCAGTGGCTGCAAGAGCACTTCTTCTCTATCGAATTTACATTGGCAGACTACCTAACTGGTATTGGCAAAAAAGGTTTCATTGCTGATCTCATGCCAAAACTGCCGATTTATATCAATTTACTTAGCAAAGAAGCGCAAGCAGTGATCGGGCAAGTTCACGACAACACTAAACCTGCTTTAAAACTTCTTGAGCGTGAAGGCTTCTGTTGCCGAGACTACGTCGATATTTTTGATGGGGGCCCGACAGTTGAATGTGATCTTAAGAACATTGAATCGGTACGCCATTCATTCAGAGCGAGTGTTCAAATCAGCGAACACTCCAGTTCTCAAGATTACTTGATTAGTAATACCTCGTTCGAAAACTTCCGGGCTACTACAGCCAAAGCAGCCTATGACCAAGAAACAGAAAGTGTGTTGCTGAGCGAAGAGGTCGCAAAAGCACTGCAGGTTGAAGAAGGAAGTAAAGTGAGAATGTTGGCTCTTTAAGTATTAGTCGAAGGTAAATGATTATGACTCAATGGATTGCTGGACAATGGCAACAAGGTGAGGGGGAGTTGATAACTTCAATTAGCCCTTATAACAATGAAGAAATTTGGCAGGGCAAAAGTGCGACGGCAAATCAGGTTGTTGAAGCCGTTTCGGCTGCGCGAACGGCATATTTGACGTGGAAGAAAACCAGTTTTTCTGAGCGAGAAAAAGTCGTTTTGGCATTCGCAGAATTGGTCAAACAGAACAGCGAAGAAATTGCCAAAATAATTGCCCAAGAAACTGGCAAACCACTTTGGGAGACTCGTACTGAAGCTGGTGCAATGGCAGGTAAAATTGCTATTTCTATTCGCGCTTACCACGACCGAACAGGAGAGGCGGCTCGAGAGGCTGCGGGTAACCAAATTGTGCTGCGCCACCGTCCTCTTGGTGTCATGGCTGTATTTGGCCCTTACAACTTCCCTGGTCACTTACCGAATGGACACATTGTGCCTGCGCTTTTGGCTGGCAATACGGTTGTGTTTAAACCTTCTGAATTGACACCTTGGATTGGCGAATTTGCCATGAAACTTTGGCAGCAAGCAGGCTTGCCTGATGGTGTGATAAACCTTGTTCAAGGTGCAAAAGATACTGGGATCGCTTTGGCTGAAGCTAAAGGAATTGATGGTGTGCTCTTTACTGGTAGTGCTAACACAGGACATATTCTGCATCGCCAATTTGCCGGTCAGCCCGGAAAAATGCTTGCGCTAGAAATGGGTGGCAATAACCCGATGGTGATATCTGAACAATTTGGTGAACTTGATGCGACGGTTTATACCATTATCCAGTCAGCGTTTATCAGTGCAGGCCAGCGATGTACTTGCGCGCGACGTCTTTATGTTCCTACAGGAAATAAGGGTGATCAACTGATCTCTCGCTTAGTGGAAGCAACCAAAAATATTCGTGTCGATGAGCCATTTGCAGATCCTGCGCCATTTATGGGGCCGCAGATTTCTCAGCAAGCAGCTCAATTTATTCTAAACGCGCAAAAGAATTTACAGTCACTTGGTGGTGTAAGCTTATTGGAAGCTACGGCTGGTGAAGCGGCGTTCGTGACGCCGGGAATTATTGATGTTAGCAAGATTGAAGAGCTTCCTGATGAGGAATACTTCGGCCCACTGCTTCAGGTGGTTCGTTATAGCACTTTGCAAGAGGCTGTTGAGCTTGCCAATGATACTCGCTATGGATTGTCAGCAGGGCTAGTGTCTACCGATGACGCAGAGTGGGAATACTTTGTTGATCATATCCGCGCTGGCATTGTAAATCGCAATAGACAGCTTACCGGCGCTAGTGGTGATGCTCCATTTGGTGGCCCAGGCGCATCAGGTAACTTGAGACCAAGTGCCTATTATGCGGCGGATTATTGCGCTTATCCAATGGCTTCGATGGAAGGACAGTCACCAATACTCCCTGATTCATTAAGTCCTGGTATTAAATTGTAAAAGGAGACGTCATGACGCCTGCAACTTTTTTTCAGTCGATTTGGAGTGATTACATCCAGAGGTTATGTCCTTCTGCACATCAAGTGCATGAGCTATTGCAAGAAGACGAAGCGTTAATCAACGATCATATTGCTTTGCGTACATACAATTTAGCGCCAGTTGGACTTGAATCACTAGCCAAGCATTTCATTACGCTTGGTTACAAAGAATGTGGAGACTATGTGTTTGAAAGTAAAAACTTAGTCGCTAAACATTTCGAGCACACTGATCCTACTCAACCTAAAGTGTTTATCAGTGAGCTTGAAGTAGAGAAGTTCTCTGATGAAGTTCAAAGCATTATCAACAAGCTTGTCTCACAAGTGAGCCAAGATACGGTGAATGCGAGCAATTTCATTTATTCAGGTAGGCCTTGGCAAGTTAGTTACCAAGATTATCTAACGTTAGCGAAAGAAAGCGAATATGCGGCATGGTTGGCTGCGCATGGTTATGGTGCAAATCATTTCACCGTGAGTGTCAATCAACTCAATCGATTTGCTGAAGTGCAAGGTGTGAATGATTACCTAAGTGATGCCGGATTTAGAATTAATACATCTGGCGGAGAAGTGAAAGGCTCGCCTGAAGTGCTATTAGAGCAATCCTCGACTATGGCAGATAAAGTGGATGTAGCTTTCAGTGATGGTACACATCAAATTCCGGGCGGATTTTATGAGTTTGCCAAGCGCTACACAATGCAAAATGGAGAGTTATATCCGGGCTTTGTTGCCGCTTCTGCAGATAAAATCTTTGAAAGTACTGATTCGCAGTAATCGCACCTTTCGTGAGATTAAAAGCGACAGATAAAAAAACGGCCACCGATTGAGGTGGCCTGTTTTTTCGTAGGGTGTTTTTGATGCTTATCGAGTACCGTAAACCACAATGGTTTTACCGTGTGCAGATATTAGGTTCTGCTCTTCAAGCATCTTCAAGATACGACCTACCGTTTCACGAGAACAACCAACGATTTGGCCGATCTCTTGGCGAGTGATCTTGATTTGCATACCGTCTGGGTGAGTCATTGCATCTGGCTGTTTAGCAAGATTCAATAACGTCTGAGCAATACGTCCAGTAACGTCTAGGAAGGCTAAGTCGCCTACTTTTTGACTGGTTACTTTAAGACGACTTGCTATCTGTGAAGACAGTCTCATCAGGATATCTGGGTTAACTTGGATTAGTTGGCGGAATTTCTTAAATGAAATTTCTGCCACTTCACAAGGAGATTTAGCTCTAACCCATGCCGTACGCTCTTGGTCCTCTTCAAATAGACCGAGCTCTCCGATGAAATCGCCTTGATTTAGGTAAGAAAGGATCATTTCCTTACCTTCTTCGTCTTTGATCAGAACCGCCACAGAACCTTTAACAATGTAATATAAAGTTTCCGCCTTCTCGCCCGCGTGAATTAGCGTGCTTTTTGAAGGGTACTTATGAATATGACAATGTGAAAGAAACCATTCTAACGTTGGATCAGTTTGAGGTTTACCTAGAACCATAATATCTCACTTCCTCTGCAGGGGACACTTGCTGCTTTCCATATTTTAGCTAAGCCCAAATGGGCTTATCAGGATAAGAACTCTTTCCTTATGCTGCAAGCTATCTTGTGTTTCGCATTCAAATAGTATCCTTTTTCGAATACGATTTCTTGACTTTAATCGGGTAGACAGCCCCATTTTAAGCGCAAAAGTGTGCATAGGATCACGGTATGAAAACTAAACACGATCCGTGTCTAATTTTTAACCGATCTTGCCAGTCTCAATCAGCTGTTGAAGTATCGGTCTGACGATCAGTTCCATGGCAAAACTCATCTTGCCGCCAGGTACCACAAGGGTATTGTGGCGAGACATGAATGAGCCATCAATCATAGCTAGCAGGTATGGAAAGTCGACATTCTTAATGCCGCGTAAGCGGATTACCACAAAGCTTTCATCCAAACTTGGGATGCCTTTGGCGTTTAGTGGGTTGGAAGTATCAACAGTCGGAACACGCTGAAAGTTGATATGAGTTCGGGAAAATTGCGGAGTGATGAAGTTTAGATAATCGTCCATTGAGCGAACGATAGAATCCATCACGGCTTCTCTAGAGTGACCTCTGTCGCGAGTGTCGCGAACAAACTTTTGGATCCACTCTAAGTTTACAATGGGTACCATGCCAATCAGCAGATCCACATGCTGTGCGACATTCACATCTCCATCTACAACTCCGCCGTGTAGCCCTTCATAGAATAGAACATCCGAGTTTTCTGGCAGTTCTTGCCAAGGTGTAAAAGTGCCAGGCATTTGATTGTATGGTACGGCTTCATCAAAAGTATGCAGATAACGGCGCACTTTTCCTATACCTTCATTACCAAATGTTTTGAAGAACTCTTCTAACGCAGGAAAGTCGTTCGCTTGAGGACCAAAATAGCTAATGTGGCGACCTTGCTCTCTGGCTTTCCTGATTTCTACATCCATTTCTGGACGAGTAAATTTATGGAAGCTATCTCCCTCTACCCATGCAGGCTTCACCTTCATCATGTTGAACATTTTTCTGAAAGCTTCTGAGGTGGTAGTTGTTCCCGCACCAGAGGAACCTGTGACGGCTATTATTGGATGTTTTGCTGACATGACGGACCTTGTCTTGAATCGAACTCACCTGTTTTCATGTGACTATAACAGGAAGTGAATGGGCTACGAAATCTCATGTTGAAAAGTGTTGCGTAGCTGGATATCTACGGTTTCGTGAAGCTCTGAGAAGACAACGCAAGCTTCGTTTGATTCGAGCTGAGACTTTACCTGATCGATTTTGTCTTCAAGTGAAATTTCGTTTTCACCATAGTCAGTTCCTTCACGCAATACAAACTCTCGAATGAGATTGCGCAGTGTTTCAGGATCGATTTTTTGCCACGGTATAATCACATGTTCCCCTGTTATTTTTTACACATTGGTATATCTAGATGCGGGATCAGAAAAGGCGGAATATAAACGCTCTCCTCCCAACTGGCGACAATAACGTAAGGTGAGAGGGTCGCCTTGGTTAGCAATTAAAGGAATAGAGTTTACACACTCAACCAGATCAGATTGCTGCTGCTTTTCTAGCTGTAACTCAAACTGTAGCGACTCTCTATATAAAGTGTCCGGTAAGTGTTGTTTATACTTACGGCGTAATTCTCTGTAACTATTTAACAGGGTTTCAGACCGCCCTAAACACTCCTCAACTTTGTGCCAGTCTTCTTCTTGAAAAGTGACCTTTTGTTCATCTAACCATTTCAGTAGAAGCAGTAAGTTAACATTGCCGCGAAACTGATTTTGTAACTCAAGACAGGCTTCTTTTACCCGGCGCACACCATAGTATTGCAAACTGAATTGCCATAGACGCTCTAATGTCAAAGAGGTGCGCGCTGGTTTTCGAGTCATTATTGATTGAATTCCTGTTCCATCTGCTCGAGGTTTTCTTGTAGTGACATCCACTCAACTTCTACCTCTTCAAGCTGAGACTTGCTGCTCGCTTGAAGCTCAAGTACTTGTGTAAGTTTAGCTTTATTTTCGGCTTCATACAGGGAAGTGTCCGATAATTGATTTTCCGCATCGTTTAGTGCGTCATTCAATCTATCCATTTCACTTTCCAGTTTTGTCAGCGTTTTGCGAATTGGAGCGGTTTGTTTACGGAATTCAGCCTCTTTGCGTTTCTGATCTTTTCTTGAAGCCGCGCTATTGGTTGCTGACTTGTCGCTAGTGTCTGATCGAGTCTCTCGCTTGTTCTGTTTTTGCTGCTCTGTCAGCCATTTATAGTAACCAGCTAGGTCCTCGTCGAATGGTACAACCTGCTGGTCGTGAACCAGATAGAGATCATCAGTGGTTGCGCGAAGCAAAAAGCGGTCGTGACTGACAATGACCATCGCTCCTTCGAAGGTTTGCAAAGCCATTGTCAGAGCTTGGCGCATATCGAGGTCGAGGTGGTTGGTCGGTTCATCTAATAGCAACAGATTCGGCTTTTGCCAAACGATGAGAGCCAATACTAAACGGGCTTTTTCACCCCCCGAGAATGGCGCGACTTTATCCAGTGCTTTATCACCGATGAAACCAAAGCTGCCTAAATAATCTCTAAGTTGTTGCTCAGTATGATTTGGTGCAATCTGCATCATGTGTTGCAGTGGCGATTCTTCAGGGTGCAGCGTTTCCAACTGATGTTGGGCAAAGTAACCAATTTTTACCCCTTGAGAATAGTGGAACTCGCCGCCCTGCGCTTTGAGCTCACCCGAAAGCAACTTGATTAAGGTTGATTTACCTGCGCCATTTCGGCCAAGCAAACCAATACGGCTGCCAGGCACCAAATTCAGTTGGATTTTATTTAGTATCAGTTTGTCGCCATAGCCAACAGAGACATCTTCCATACGAAGAATTGGGTTTGGCAAAGCAGAAGGCTCCCTGAAGTTAAAGCTAAATGGATTGTCGTATTGCGCGGGTAAGACTTTTTCCATTTTCTCTAGCGCTTTAATTCGGCTTTGAGCTTGGCGAGCTTTTGATGCTTTGTAACGGAAGCGATCAATGTAGCTTTGCATGTGCGCCATTTGCTTTTGCTGCTTTTGGTACATGGCTTGTTGCAGCACCAATTTTTGCGCTCTTTGATTTTCGAATGACGAGTAGTTACCCGTGTACTCATTAAGCAGCTGATTCTCGATATGAATAATTCGATTCACTATAGGGTCAAGAAAATCCCTGTCGTGGGAAATTAGAACCAGTGTGCCTGGATAGTTTTGCAACCATTTTTCCAGCCACATGACCGCATCTAAATCTAAGTGGTTAGTCGGTTCATCAAGCAGTAACAAGTCTGAACGGCACAGCAGTGCTTGAGCAAGATTGAGCCTCATTCTCCAACCACCTGAGAATTGAGTCAGATTCCAGCTCATTTGCTCTTGGCTGAACCCAAGGCCATTTAGTAACTCAGATGCTCTTGCCTTTATGCTATAGCCACCGATGGTCTCAATTTTACCGTGTAACTCAGCAGCTAAGGTTCCGTTGTTCGATTGCTCGGCTTGTGCCAATTCCTTTTCTAAATTGCGATATTCTCGATCACCGTCAATCACATATTCAATAGCTTCTCGCTCAAGAGCTGGAGTTTCCTGCGCCACCCAAGCTAACTCCCAATGCGCTGGTTGGTTAAAGGAACCTGCGTCTATGGTTAGCTCATCTTTTAAAAGCGCAAATAAGGTGGATTTTCCACAGCCGTTTTTCCCCACTAGCCCCACTTTGTTGCCAGGTTGAATAGTGGCTGAAGCATTATCAAGTAAAGCCTTTCCACCGCGCAGAAGTTGAATTTCAGAAAAGGTAATCATAAAAATAAATGGGATCTTGTTACTGTTGTCTCGGGGGAATAGTAGGGGGAATAGTAATAAATGTCGATCATTATGCAATTTGAGGTATGATTCTAAAGAAGATAGGCCCAATCTCATCAGCAAAGGGCAATTGCCATTCATACGATAAGGAAAGCGAAACGGCGAATGACGAATTCTACATTGGTACCTTCTATTTCCCCTAAAGTCTTAGTGATTTACGCTCATCCAGAATCTGAAAGCTCTATCGCTAATCTCACCATGATAAAAAAAATACAGGGGTTAGATCATGTGACTATCCATGATCTATACGCTCAATATCCTGATTTTTTCATCGATGCAAATGCAGAACATCAACTTTTAATGGAGCATGATGTCATCGTGTTTCAACACCCTATGTATATGTATTCTTGTCCTGCGCTGCTAAAAGAGTGGTTTGACCGAGTGTTAAACAAAGGATTTGCTTTTGGTGAGCAGACCGCGCTTGAGGGTAAAATTTGGCGTAGTGTCATCACAACAGGCGGCAACAAAGAAGCATTTGGTTCTAAAGGCTATAATAAATACCCATTAGAGGAGATTTTACAACCTTTTGAACTGATGGCTGCTCTTTGCAAAATGGAGTGGCTGGAACCACTGATTTTATATTGGGCGCGTAACGTTAGCGACACAGAGCGCTATCAACATGCAGAGGATTATCGTCTTTGGCTCTCTAGCCTAGAAGCAACACAAGGAGGCGGCGATGACCATTGACAATGACATACTCGAAAGCTGTGCAGTATTTCTTGCAGCAGCCGTTGTTATGGTACCTATTGCCCAGCGGTTAGGCTTGGGCTCGGTACTTGGCTATTTGCTAGCGGGTGTGGCAATTGGCCCTTGGGGGTTTGGTTTAATCGATGATGTTGAAGCCATTTTACACTTTGCGGAATTTGGTGTGGTGTTGCTGTTATTCCTTATCGGTTTAGAACTTAACCCACGAAAGTTATGGCAATTAAGGGGCCCAATATTAGGCCTTGGTGGTGCTCAAGTTGTTATCACTACCGCTGTGTTATCCAGTATTGCTAACTTGGCTGGACTAAGCTGGCAGACAAGTTTAGTCATCGGTATGGGGTTAGCTCTATCTTCTACCGCTATCGCTCTAAAAGTAATGGAAGAGCAAGAGCTAGCCGGTACGCCAACGGGACATTCAGGATTTGCAGTCTTGCTCTTTCAGGATATCGCCGTGATCCCAATGTTAGCACTTCTGCCAATATTAGCGGGTAACACTGCTGGTGATTGGTATGATGCAGCTTGGATGCTAGGTGGTGTCACCGGAATGTTTGTATGTGGACACTTTTTACTGCGACCGTTATTTAGGTATGTGGTGATGACGGGCGTTCGTGAGCTATTTACCATGACGGCACTGCTTTTGGTTGTCGGTATTGCAGTTATCATGAAGCACCTTGGAATATCGATGGCACTCGGGACATTTCTAGCGGGTGTGCTGTTGGCCGATAGTGAGTACCGCCATGAGTTAGAGATTGCCATTGAGCCATTTAAAGGTTTATTGCTCGGCTTGTTCTTCATTTCCATTGGTATGGCTGTCAATCTAGGTTTATTCCTATTATTACCATTCAAAGTGTTAGCAGCAGTGATAGGGCTAGTACTGATAAAAGCGCTCATCATCTATTTGCTTGGCAGGGTTTCTGGTATTCGCTCCAAAGCGCGTAGCCGCGTAGCCGCTATTTTAAGCCAAGGTGGCGAATTTGCCTTTGTGATATTCACAGCCGCGGGTACGGAAGGGTTACTTAATCCTGAGCAGTCATCATTTCTACTTTTAGTGGTTAGTCTGTCGATGGTAACAACACCACTTCTTCTAATGGCGCAGAACAAATGGTTTGCGAAAAAACTCAATGTGCCAGATGAGAGCCTAGATGAAAACAAGGTCACGAACGAAGAACCGAAAGTTATCATTGCTGGCTTTGGACGATTCGGGCAAATTGTTGGTCGCTTGATGTATGCCAATAAAGTGAAAGTGACGGTCCTAGAAAGTGATGCTAGCCAAATTCGTTTGCTTAGAAAGTTTGGCTATAAAGTGTTTTATGGTGATGCGACTCAAGTCGACCTGTTACGTTCTGCTGGAGCAGAGCAAGCAGAGGCGATTGTGGTGTGTACCGACTCACCTGACGAGATCATTAAGATAGTCGGCATTTGCCAAACCTATTTCCCGAATTTGAAAATTTTGGCTAGAGCTCGTAGCCGTGTTGAGGCGTATCAACTATTGAGCAATGGGGTGGAGACATTCTCTAGAGAAACGTTCTTAGGAGCGCTCGATTTAGGTCGTCAGGCTCTTATCGAAATGGGTATGCATCCATATCAAGCCAAGCGAGCTGAAGCGCATTTTAGAAAGCTAGATAACGCCATGCTGCAAGAACTATTGCCGCAACATACTGACGACAAACAGCTGGTACACAGGGCGATGGAAGCGAGAAAAGAGCTAGAAGAAATTTTCGATCGAGAGATGGACAATGATAAGCAGTCGACTCATTATTGGGAAAAACATTGATGTACGGTGAGGCGAGAGTCTTTTGAGCAGCAAAAAACGATTTATTGCTGGTGCGAGTTGCCAGCAATGCAATAGTTCTGACACTTTAAGATGGTGGGTAGAAAACAATATTGAGCATGTTGAATGCGTAGAGTGTGGATTTTCTGAGCAAAGAAAACCCCAGTCAATTGAGGGGAATACACATGCAAAACGAGATATGATTGGAATTTTTAAGCCAGAATAATTTGAGTTCTTGGATTTAATCCCCATATTACCCGTTAATTCCTTTACGTTTGAGGCTTGCCTCACTCATAACACTGCTTTGGAGCAATTATGAAAATTGAAAATAACGTTGTTGTTAGCCTCGCTTATCAATTAACACTAGAAGACGGCGTTGTAGTTGATCAATCTACAGCAGAAGCACCGTTAGATTACCTTCACGGCCACAACAACCTGATCGTTGGTCTAGAAAAGCAATTAGAAGGTAAAACTGCAGGTGATAAATTCACAGCAACAGTTGCTCCTGATGATGCATACGGTGAACACAACGAAGCTTTGGTTCAGCGTGTACCAGCTAATGTTTTCCAAGGTGTTGACGAAATTGAAGTGGGTATGCGTTTCCTAGCGGATACTGATCAAGGCCAAATCCCAGTAGAAATCACAGAAGTTGATGGCGATGAAGTGGTTGTTGATGGTAACCACATGCTTGCAGGTCAAACACTACACTTTGATGTAGAAGTAGTCGCTGTTCGTGCTGCAACTCCAGAAGAGATTGAACACGGTCATATTCACCAAGCGGGTGGCTGCTGTGGTGGCGAAGAAAAAGAAGGCTGTTGTGATACTGAAGGTGAAGAGAAAGCTGAAGGTTGCTGCGGTGGCGGTAGCTGCAAGTCTAACTAATTCTTCATATTAGTACGTGTTATAGAGACGCTATCTGTTGATTCAGGTAGCGTTTTTTGTTTTTCTACGTTTTGATAAATCTGGGCTAAGGTTATGGGAAAATCAGAAGTGAGGGCAAGGCATGAGCAATCCATTTTCAATCGCGATACATGGTGGCGCAGGTACGATCTTAAAAGAGCAAATGTCTAAAGAGCTCAAGCAGTCCATCATTTCTGATTTACAAAACTCAGTGCGAGCAGGATACAAAGTACTAGAGCAAGGCGGTGATGCATTAGATGCGGTCGTCGCGGCTGTCAAAGTATTAGAGGACTCACCAAATTTCAACGCGGGAAAAGGCTCGGTGCTCACTCACAAGGAAATTGTCGAAATGGACGCGTCGGTGATGAATGGCGAGAAAATGCAAGCTGGCGCAGTGGCTGGCGTACGCCATATTAAAAATCCAATTGCTTTGGCAAGGGATGTAATGAACAACAGTAAGCATGTATTTTTAGTTGGTGAAGGCGCTGAGGAGTTTGCTTTCCAAAATGGCTATGACTACACCGAACAGGATTATTTCTACACCGAGCGACGTTATGAACAGCTCCAGCATATGAAAAGCAAAGGTGAATACGCTTTATCTGAATCCCGATTTCCCGATGACAAAAAATTCGGAACTGTTGGTGCGGTGGCTCTAGATAGCCACGGTAATTTGGCGGCAGCAACTAGTACAGGTGGTATTACCAACAAACAATTTGGTCGAGTTGGAGACTCTGCGATTATCGGTGCGGGTACGTTTGCTGAAAATGGTAATGTCGCTGTTTCAACTACAGGAATGGGCGAGCTATTTATTCGTAAAACTGTGGCAGGTGATGTTGCTGCGCGAATGCGATATTTGCAAGAAGATATTCAAACGGCCTGTGAAACTATAATTCAAGGTGAATTGAAAGACATCGGTGGAGAAGGTGGGTTGATCGCGATTGATGCGAGGGGCAATGTACATTTTGCAATGAATAGTTCCGGAATGTATCGCGCAGTCGTTGATATTCATGGTACCGAAACTGTAAAAATATACGCGGATGAGTAATTTTTTGTTTATAAAATCGTCTTATTGCTAAGTTAATTATTCTTTAGCTCAATGGGTTATCTCGCCATTTAATTGAGATGGCTAAAAAACGACTGCATAAAAATGGATTCGGTGCTAGAATCCCTTTTTAACTAGCAATCAGACTTGGAAAGATGGGTAATAACGTAGTCGTTCTAGGCACCCAATGGGGTGACGAAGGAAAAGGTAAAATCGTAGACCTTTTAACTGAAGATGCAAAGTACGTGGTTCGTTATCAAGGCGGTCACAATGCAGGTCATACTCTAGTCATTGACGGTGAAAAAACCGTTCTTCACTTAATTCCATCCGGTATTCTTCGTGATAACGTTAAATGCGTTATCGGCAATGGTGTAGTTCTATCACCTGAAGCACTCCTTAAAGAGATGAAACCTTTAGAAGAGCGTGGTATTCCAGTTCGCGAACGTCTATTCATTTCTGAAGCTTGTCCTCTAATTTTGCCATACCATGTTGCTTTAGATCAGGCTCGTGAGCTTGCTCGTGGTAAAAAAGCAATTGGTACAACTGGTCGTGGTATTGGTCCAGCATACGAAGACAAAGTATCTCGTCGTGGCCTACGTGTTGGTGACCTTTTCAACAAAGAAGCATTTGCAGCCAAACTAAAAGAAGTGATGGAATACCATAACTTCCAGCTAGTGAACTTCTACAAAGCTGACGCTGTTGACTATCAAGAAGTACTTGAGCAAGCAATGAGCTATGCTGACCTACTGACTTCTATGGTTATCGATGTGACTGACGAGCTAGATGCAGCTCGCAAACGTGGCGACAAGATCATGTTTGAAGGTGCGCAAGGTACGCTACTTGATATCGACCATGGTACATACCCATATGTAACCTCTTCAAACACAACCGCTGGTGGTGTCGCTGCAGGTTCTGGTTTTGGTCCACGTTACCTTGGTTATATCTTAGGTATCGCGAAAGCATACTGTACTCGCGTTGGCGCTGGTCCTTTCCCAACTGAACTATACGATGGTCAAGACAAGCAAGACCCAATTGGCAAACATTTAGGTGATGTTGGCCACGAGTTTGGTGCAACGACTGGTCGCTTACGTCGTACTGGTTGGTTTGATGCTGTTGCTATGCGTCGTGCTATCCAGATCAACTCTGTAACGGGTTTCTGCTTAACTAAACTTGACGTTCTAGATGGTTTAGAAGAGCTAAAAATCTGTACTGGTTACCAAATGAAAGATGGTTCGGTACTAGAAGTTTCTCCAATGGCTGCAGAAGCATTTGAAGATGCAACGCCTATCTACGAAACAATGCCAGGTTGGAGCGAAACAACGTTCGGTGCGAAGTCTATCGATGATCTTCCACAAGCAGCTCTAAACTACATCAAGCGTATTGAAGAGTTAACAGGTGTTCCAGTTGATATCATCTCAACTGGCCCAGATCGTAACGAAACGATCATTAAGGTTCACCCATTTAACGCGTAATTGGGAAAACCAAACTATTTTGAGCCGACCTAATTAGGTCGGCTTTTTCGTTTTTGTTATTCATTTATCACCCAACCTAAAATCTATCCTAAAGACTTTATCTCGCATGCCGATAGATCAATCAAGCCCAAGTTTTTCAGGTGAAGACTATACTTATTGAGTGAGTATGGGGGCTATTGAATCCATTGAAGAGTGCAAATATGAAGCTACGACACGTAGCCGCTTCAATCATGGCCGTATTTTGTTCTTTTTCGTATGCGGCAGAGGTAGGACCGGGTGAGCCGGTTCCGATCTATAGTGAAGCTGAGCTAATAAAGCTAATTAACGAGAATAAACACCTAGAAAGAGTCAAAGCAGACAAATGTCAGCTGGTTGAAGATATCGTTGCGCGTGCAACTCGTATCAATTTACCTTCATATGAATTCTTGTATGGCGACATGCTGTCTTGGGGAGTTTGCGTTGATCAGGATGTAGAACTCGGCCTCTATTATATTGAAAGTGCAGCCCAACAAGGCTTGCCAGCGGCGCTCGAACAACTTGGTCGTTACTACTCCAGTGGAACTTTGGTTCAGCAAGACAAAGAGCGTGCGATACCTTACCTTCGTGAAGCAGCGGCACTTGGCAATATTCCTGCCCGGATTCACTTGGCAGAGCTACTGCTTCGGGACTATGGCAGTCCGCTTGATTTCGAAGACGCTTATCGTTGGCTATATAACTCAGTCACGGCCGATAAGCTGACTCACAGAAGAATCGATCTGTTACGTAAAGGGCTAGAAACTCGTATGCCGCAGAATATTATTGCTAGAGCTAAACGTAGAGATACTTTCTGGTAAATGAGGTTCATATTCATCGCGCAGTAATATTGCCATGATTTTGATAATTTGCGCTAATTTGAACAGGTTTCTGTAGCTATCATGCAGAGTCAGATATACTAAGCGAGTATTCAAAAAATTTGCTAGGTATGCAATGTCGAACAAATCCCATACGGATCCCTTTGCCGAACGTGAGTCGGAAAATTACCAAAACCCCATCCCTAGTCGAGAGTTCATTCTAGACTTCCTTACCAAAGCTGATGCTCCACTTAACCGAAATGACCTTTTCGAAGCGCTTGAGCTTTCTGGTGAAGAGCAATATGAAGGCCTTCGCCGTCGTTTACGTGCGATGGAGCGGGATGGCCAACTGGTGTTTACACGCAGGCAGTGCTACGCAGTGCCTGATAAGTTGGAGATGATCAAAGGTCATGTCATTGGGCACAAAGATGGTTATGGCTGGGTAAGGCCTGAAGGGAAAACCAATAAAGAAGATGACATTTTGCTGCCTCACCACCAAATGCGTAGCGTGCTTCATGGCGACTTAGTCATGGTACAACCGGCAGGAACGGATAAAAGAGGTCGAAAAGAAGGCCGATTGATCCGAGTGCTGGAAGAACACAACACGCAAATTGTTGGTCGATTCTTTTTAGAAGGCGGTTATGCCTACGTGGTGCCAGATGACTCACGCATTAGCCAAGATATCTTAATCGCTAACGATGATAAAAGTACCGCTCGAATGGGTAACGTGGTGGTCGTGGAAATTACTCAGCGCGCAAGTAGAACCAAACAGCTGATGGGTAAAATCGTCGAAGTACTGGGTGAAAATATGGCACCAGGTATGGAAACGGAAATTGCCATTCGCACTCATCAAATTCCAAATACTTGGCCAGAAGAAGTCGAAGCGCAAATTGAAAACTTGGCAGAGCATGTACCAGAAAAAGCTAAAATAGGCCGAGTAGACCTACGCGAACTGCCTCTCGTGACTATCGATGGTGAAGATGCGCGTGACTTTGACGATGCCGTTTATTGCGAGCCGAAGAAAAGCGGTGGCTGGCGTTTATGGGTGGCGATTGCAGATGTGAGTTACTACGTTCGTCCCAACACAGCGTTAGATAAAGAAGCGATTAACCGCGGCAACTCGGTTTATTTTCCATCGCAAGTAGTACCAATGCTGCCAGAAGTGCTATCGAATGGCCTATGTTCACTCAACCCAAATGTCGACCGTCTTTGTATGGTGTGTGAGATGACTATCTCGGCGGCCGGTAAACTGTCAGGCTATAAGCATTATGAAGCGGTGATGAACTCACATGCTCGACTGACTTATAACAAAGTGGGCGCCATTTTGGATGGTGACGAAGAGTTACGTCAACGCTACGAGAAGTTGGTCCCCGATCTTGAAGAGTTACACAAACTCTACAAAGTACTAAAAACAGGCCGAGATAAGCGCGGCGCTATCGAATTTGAAACCGTAGAAACGAAATTCATTTTCAATGCAGACAGGAAAATTGACCGCATTGAACCAGTCGTAAGAAATGATGCCCACAAGGTCATTGAAGAATGTATGATCTTAGCAAACATTGCTTCGGCTTCTTTGGTGGAAAAAGCTAAAGAACCAGCGCTGTATCGTGTCCACGAATCTCCGGGCGAGCTTCGACTACAAGGCTTTCGAGATTTTCTAGGTGAGCTAGGGCTAAATCTATCAGGTGGCCTACAACCTTCGCCAACGGACTACTCGCATTTGATGACACAAATTGGTGAGCGACCAGATAAAGAGCTCATTCAAACCATGCTTTTACGTTCTCTAAAACAAGCGGTTTATAACGCTGACAACGCGGGCCACTTTGGTTTGGCATTGAAACGTTATGCTCACTTCACTTCGCCTATTCGACGTTACCCAGATTTGCTACTTCATAGGGCGATTAAATACCTCATCGCTAAACAAGAAGGACGTAATCTTGATAGATGGACACCGACAGGTGGTTATCACTACTCCTTCGATGATATGGATGTATTCGGTGAGCAGTGTTCTACTACAGAGCGTAGAGCAGATGACGCAACACGCGAAGTATCAGACTGGCTCAAATGTGAGTACATGCAAGACCATGTCGGCGAAGAGCTGGAAGGTGTGATTGCTAATGTCACCGGGTTTGGCTTTTTTGTTCGTTTATCTGAACTGCATATTGATGGCTTAGTACATATCTCATCATTAGCGAATGACTACTACCAATTTGATCCAGTTGGTCAGCGTCTAATCGGGGAAAGTTTCGGTCATATCTATCGTCTGGGTGATGCAGTAAAAGTAAAAGTGCTTTCGGTAAACCTAGAAGATAGACAAATTGACTTTGAATTAGTTGAAACAAGTCGTAAACTGCGCGGCAAAGGTAAGACGGCGAAAAAACGCGCGTCTGAAGCTAGGAAAAACGCAAAAATGCGCGCAGAGTCGGGTAGACAACGTTCTCGTGGTAAAGCTAAACCATTAATCGAACCTGCAAAAAAAGTGGGCTCGGACGAGGAACAAGATAAGAAGCCTACCCGGCAAAAGACCAAGGCAGAGAAAGCGCGCAAGAAAAAATCGCGGACAAAAGCCAATAAAAACCGCGGTAAAAGAAAATAGGTAAGTAGTAAATGAGCAACGAATTTATTTACGGTATTCACGCCGTAAAATCTCTTCTAGAGCGCGAGCCAGAACGTTTTATTGAAACCTTTGTTCTAAAAGGCCGTCAAGATGAGCGCTTAATGCCAATTTTAAACGAGCTACAAAACATTGGCGTTACTGTACAACAAATGGGTCGTAAAGCCCTGGATGACAAAGCTAAAGGTGCTAACCATCAAGGTGTGATTGCCAAAGTCAAACCTGCTAAGCCGCTAAACGAAAATGATTTAGATGCGATTTTAGCCAAACATGAATCGCCGCTGCTTTTGGTTTTAGATGGTGTGACTGATCCACATAACCTCGGCGCTTGTTTAAGAAATGCTGATGCTGCTGGCGTTGCAGCGATTATTGTGCCGAAAGATAAGTCTGCACCACTGAATGCGACAGTCAGTAAAGTTGCGTGTGGCGCTGCTGAAACAGTGCCTTTGGTTCGCGTGACGAATTTAGCTCGCACTATGCGCGCGCTACAAGAACAAGGCGTTTGGTTTGTTGGTACAGCGGGTGAAGCGAAGCACGATATCTATCATTCTAAGCTGACTGGACCTCTGGCGATTGTAATGGGCGCAGAAGGGGACGGCATGCGCCGTTTAACCCGCGAGACTTGCGATGACCTCATAAAGATCCCAATGGCAGGAAGTGTATCTAGCCTGAACGTATCTGTAGCGTCTGGCATTTGTCTATTTGAAGCAGTACGTCAGCGCAGTTCAAACTAAGCATCTCAATTGAGGAGTTAAGCTGATATTTTTAGCTCCTCATATTTTCCTTTCATATGCCGCCATTCTTTTCCGTTTATTTTTCAATCAACCCTTGCATGTAAAGCGCTGACATGTATAATACCGCGCACTGGCCTAGCCAGTTGTGAACCAATGAGCAGCGAGGAGCTGAATTATCTATTTGATTTTTCAGGTAATGTAGACTCGGCTTATGTTCGCAGTTAATACAATTGGCTCTGATAAAGAGCTAATCGAAAATTAGCTGACAATGTACCCAATTAGGGTGCTACGGTTTCACATAAATCAATCGGCATTCTCTCGCCTTTGCGAGTCTGAGTGGCGATATTGTTTGTGTAATTTAATTAATTTGGAGCTCTGTCTCATGCAGAACCAACGTATTCGTATCCGCCTAAAAGCTTTTGATTACAAACTAATCGATGCTTCTACTGCGGAGATCGTCGAAACAGCTAAGCGCACAGGCGCACAGGTTCGTGGTCCAATCCCACTACCTACACGTAAAGAGCGTTTCACAGTTCTTATCTCTCCACACGTAAACAAAAAAGCACGTGACCAGTACGAAATCCGTACTCACAAGCGTCTAATCGACATCGTTGAGCCAACAGACAAAACTGTTGATGCTCTAATGCGTTTAGATCTTGCTGCGGGCGTTGATGTGCAAATTAGCCTAGGTTAAGGGAGATTAGAATAATGATTGGTCTAGTCGGACGTAAAGTGGGTATGACCCGCGTATTTACCGAAGAAGGCGTTTCTATCCCAGTAACTGTTGTTGAGGTTGAAGCGAACCGTGTTACTCAAGTTAAATCTCTTGAGAACGATGGTTATGCAGCAATCCAGGTAACTGCTGGTGCTAAGAAAGCTAGCCGTGTAACTAAGCCAGAAGCTGGTCACTTTGCGAAAGCAGGTGTAGAAGCTGGTCGCGGTCTTTGGGAATTCCGTTTAGAAAACGGCGAAGAGTTTGAAGTTGGCGCAGAGCTAACTGTTGAGCTTTTCAACGAAACTAAAAAAGTAGACGTTACTGGTACATCTAAGGGTAAAGGCTTCCAAGGCGCTGTTAAGCGTTGGAACTTCCGTACTCAAGATATGACTCACGGTAACTCATTGTCTCACCGTGCTCCTGGTTCTATCGGTCAATGTCAGACTCCAGGTCGCGTATTTAAAGGCAAGAAAATGGCAGGTCACATGGGTGCTGAGCGTGTAACGACTCAAAACCTAGAGATCGTACGTGTTGACGCTGAGCGCAACCTGCTTCTTATTAAAGGTGCAGTCCCTGGCTCAACAGGTGGCAACGTGATCGTTAAACCAGCTGTTAAAGCATAACGTCTCAGGAGTAAGTAATGGAACTAATGGTTAAAGGTGCTGATGCACTAACTGTTTCCGAAACTACTTTCGGACGTGAGTTTAACGAAGCTCTTGTACACCAAGTAGTTGTTGCGTACGCAGCAGGTGCTCGTCAAGGTACACGTGCTCAAAAAACACGTTCAGAAGTTTCTGGCGGTGGCGCTAAGCCATGGCGTCAAAAAGGTACTGGCCGTGCACGTGCTGGTACAATTCGTAGCCCAATCTGGCGTACAGGTGGTGTTACTTTTGCTGCGAAACCACAAGATCACAGCCAAAAAGTAAACAAAAAAATGTACCGCGGTGCTATGAAGAGCATTCTTTCTGAGCTAGTTCGTCAAGAGCGTCTAGTTGTTGTTGATAACTTCTCAGTAGAAGCACCAAAAACTAAAGAGCTAGTAGCTAAGCTTAAAGAACTTGAGCTTAACGATGTACTCATCGTTACTGGTGAAGTAGACGAGAATCTATTCTTAGCTGCTCGTAACCTATACAAAGTTGACGCACGTGACGCTGCTGGTATCGACCCAGTTAGCCTTATCGCGTTTGACAAGGTTCTAATAACTGCTGAAGCAGTTAAGCAAGTTGAGGAGATGCTGGCATGATCAATGAAGAGCGTCTACTAAAAGTTCTACGTGCTCCACTTATCTCTGAAAAAGCAACAATGACTGCTGAAAAAGCAAACACTGTTGTTTTCAAAGTAGCAATCGATGCTACTAAAAAAGAGATCAAAGCAGCTGTAGAAAAGCTATTTGAAGTTGAAGTTAAGTCTGTAAATACTCTTATCACTAAGGGTAAGACCAAGCGTCAAGGTATGCGTCAAGGCCGTCGTTCAGACGTTAAGAAAGCCTACGTAACTTTGAAAGAAGGTCAAGATCTTGACTTCGTTGGCGGTGCTGAGTAACAGGAGTAGTTAGAAATGGCTATTGTTAAATGTAAGCCGACTTCCCCTGGTCGTCGTCACGTTGTTAAAGTTGTTAACGCTGACCTACACAAGGGTAAGCCATACGCACCTCTTCTAGAGAAAAACTCTAAGAATGGTGGTCGTAACAACAACGGTCGTATCACAGTACGTCACATCGGCGGTGGTCACAAACACCACTACCGTGTAATTGACTTCAAACGTACTAAAGACGGTATTCCAGCGAAAGTTGAGCGTCTAGAATACGATCCAAACCGTAGCGCAAATATCGCTCTAGTTCTGTACGCAGACGGTGAGCGTCGTTACATCATTGCACCTAAAGGTGTTCAAGCAGGTGATCAGATCCAATCTGGTGTAGATGCGCCAATCAAAGCAGGTAACACTCTGCCGATGCGCAACATCCCAGTTGGTTCAACTGTACACTGTGTTGAACTTAAGCCTGGTAAAGGTGCTCAGCTAGCTCGTTCTGCTGGTGCATACGTTCAAATCGTAGCTCGTGAAGGTTCATACGTAACTATCCGTCTACGTTCTGGCGAAATGCGTAAAGTCCTATCTGAAGGCCGTGCAACAATCGGTGAAGTAGGTAACGCAGAGCACATGCTACGTGAACTAGGTAAAGCTGGTGCTAACCGCTGGCGCGGTGTTCGTCCAACCGTTCGTGGTGTTGTGATGAACCCAGTAGACCACCCACACGGTGGTGGTGAAGGCCGTACTTCTGGTGGTCGTCACCCAGTTTCTCCTTGGGGTATGCCAACTAAAGGCTTCAAGACCCGTAAGAACAAACGCACTGACAAGTACATTGTACGTCGTCGTAACAAATAATCTATAAAGAGGAATCGCCATGCCACGTTCTCTCAAGAAAGGTCCATTTATTGACCTACACTTGCTGAAGAAGGTAGAGAAAGCGGTGGAAAGCGGAGACAAAAAGCCTATTAAGACTTGGTCCCGTCGCTCAATGATCATTCCATCAATGATTGGTTTGACCATCGCTGTCCATAATGGTCGTCAGCACGTACCAGTTTTCGTAACCGACGAAATGATCGGTCACAAACTGGGTGAATTTGCACCAACTCGCACTTATCGCGGCCACGCTGCAGATAAGAAAGCGAAGAAGCGTTAAGGAGTAGATGATGGAAGCATTAGCTAAACATAACTTTGCTCGCATTTCGCCTCAGAAAGCTCGCTTAGTTGCAGACCAAATTCGCGGTAAATCTGTTGACCAAGCTCTAGAAACTCTAACTTTCAGCAACAAAAAAGCTGCTGAGCTAGTTAAGAAAGTTCTTGAGTCAGCAATCGCTAACGCGGAACACAACGAAGGTGCAGATATCGACGATCTTAATGTCGCTAAAATCTTCGTAGATGAAGGTCCTATCATGAAGCGTATTATGCCTCGTGCTAAAGGCCGTGCAGATCGTATCTTGAAGCGTTCATGCCACATCACTGTTGTTGTAGCAGATCGTTAAGAGACTAGGAGAGTAAGCAATGGGTCAGAAAGTACATCCAAATGGTATTCGTCTTGGCATCGTTAAGCCTTGGAATGCTACATGGTTTGCTAATACCAACGAATTCGCTGACAACCTAGACGGCGACTTCAAGGTACGTCAGTTCCTAACTAAGGAACTTTCGAAAGCGTCTCTATCACGCATCATTATCGAGCGTCCTGCAAAGAGCATCCGTGTGACTATTCACACTGCTCGCCCAGGTGTTGTTATCGGTAAGAAAGGTGAAGACGTAGAAAAGCTACGCACTGCAGTAGCTAAAATTGCAGGTGTACCAGCGCAAATTAACATCGCTGAAGTACGTAAGCCTGAGCTGGACGCACAACTTGTTGGCGACAGCATCGCGTCTCAGCTAGAGCGTCGTGTTATGTTCCGTCGTGCTATGAAGCGCGCGGTACAGAATGCTATGCGTCTAGGTGCTAAAGGCATCAAAGTGCAAGTAGGCGGCCGTCTAGGCGGTGCTGAAATTGCACGTTCTGAGTGGTATCGTGAAGGTCGTGTGCCTCTACATACACTACGTGCAGACATTGATTACGCAACTTCTTCGGCTCACACTCAATATGGTGTGATCGGCATTAAAGTTTGGATCTTCAAAGGTGAGATCCTAGGCGGTATGCCAGCTGCTAACGCAGTAGAGCCAAAAGGCGACAAGCCTAAGAAGCAGCGTAAAGGCCGTAAGTAAGGAGTCGACAGATGCTACAACCTAAACGTACTAAGTTCCGTAAGGTTCAAACAGGTCGTAACCGTGGTCTTGCTAAAGGTACTGACGTAAGCTTCGGCACATTTGGTCTTAAAGCAGTCGGCCGTGGCCGTCTAACTGCTCGTCAGATCGAAGCGGCTCGTCGTGCGATGACTCGTCACGTTAAGCGTCAAGGTAAAATCTGGATCCGTGTGTTCCCAGACAAACCTATCACAGAAAAGCCACTTGAAGTTCGTCAAGGTAAGGGTAAAGGTAACGTTGAGTACTGGGTAGCCCAAATCCAACCTGGTAAGGTTATGTACGAAATGGACGGTGTACCTGAAGAATTGGCACGTGAAGCGTTCCGCCTAGCGGCACGTAAACTGCCTTTCAAAACTACATTTGTAACTAAGCAGGTGATGTGATGAAAGCACAAGATCTACGCGAAAAAAGCGTTGAAGAGCTTAATGCAGAGCTAATTGAGTTGCTACGTGAACAGTTCAACTTGCGCATGCAAGCTGCAACTGGTCAACTACAGCAAACTCATACTCTAAAAGCTGTACGCCGTAATATCGCACGTGTGAAAACTGTTTTGACTGAGAAGGCAGGCGCATAATGAGCGAAGTAAAACGTACTCAACAAGGTCGTGTTGTTAGCAACAAAGGCGAAAAGTCTATCACTGTTGCTATCGAGCGCATGGTTAAACACCCAATTTACGGTAAATTCGTAAAGCGCACGACTAAAGTACACGCACATGACGAAAACAACGAGTGTGGCCTAGGCGACGCAGTTGAAATCGCAGAGTGTCGTCCAATGTCTAAGACTAAGTGCTGGACACTGGTAAAAGTTCTAGAAAAAGCGAAGATGTAATCTAGTTTTTTCTATGAAAATAAAGCGGCTCCAAATTTTTTTTGGAGCCGTTTATTTTTTGGCTACCCAATTGAAAGAAAGGGTGGTACAATTCGCGTCCCTTTAAAGAGGCAGCCCGACCCGAGAGGGTCTAGTTTTTAATATTTAGCGGAGCACTAACAATGATCCAAATGCAAAGTACACTCGACGCTGCGGATAACTCCGGCGCTCGTAGAGTAATGTGTATTAAGGTTCTGGGTGGCTCTCACCGCCGTTATGCACATATCGGAGACATCATTAAAGTTACTGTTAAGGAAGCAATTCCTCGCGGTAAAGTTAAGAAAGGTGATGTTCTGAAGGCGGTTGTAGTTCGCACCCGTAAAGGCGTACGTCGTCCAGACGGTTCTGTCATTCGCTTCGACCGTAATGCTTGCGTATTGTTGAATGACAATACTGAGCAACCAGTCGGTACACGTATCTTTGGTCCAGTGACTCGTGAACTTCGTAACGCGAAATTCATGAAGATTGTTTCACTGGCTCCAGAAGTTCTGTAAGAGGCACGAGAAATGGCAGCTAAGATCCGTCGTAATGACGAAGTAATCGTTCTTGCCGGTAAAGACAAAGGCAAGAAAGGTAAAGTAACTAAGGTTCTAGCAACCGGTAAAGTTATCGTTGAAGGTATCAACCTTGTTAAGAAGCATCAGAAGCCTGTTCCGGCTCTGAACCAACAAGGTGGCATCGTTGAACAAGAAGCAGCTATTGATGCTTCTAACGTTGCAATCTACAACGCAGCTACTGGTAAAGCAGACCGCATCGGTTTCCGTATTGAAGACGGCAAGAAAGTTCGTTTCTTCAAGTCTAACGGCGAAACCGTTTCTAACTAATAGAAGTAATTTGGAGTTCTACTATGGCGAAACTGCATGATTACTACAAGTCGTCTGTAGTCGCTGAGCTTGCCAAAGAGTTCAGCTACACAAGCGTCATGCAAGTCCCTAGGATTGAGAAAATCACCCTAAACATGGGCGTTGGTGAAGCAATCAACGATAAGAAACTGCTAGAAAACGCAGCATCTGATATGGCAATGATCTCTGGTCAGAAGCCACTTATCACTAAAGCGCGTAAATCTGTTGCAGGTTTCAAAATTCGTGAAGGCTACCCAATTGGTTGTAAAGTAACCTTACGTGGCGAACGTATGTGGGAGTTCCTAGAGCGTTTAATCTCTATTGCTCTTCCACGTGTACGTGATTTCCGTGGTGTTAGCGCTAAGTCTTTTGACGGACGCGGTAACTACAGCATGGGCGTTCGCGAGCAAATCATCTTCCCGGAGATCGACTACGATAAAGTCGATCGTGTACGCGGTCTTGATATTACTATCACGACAACTGCTGCGTCCGATGAGGAAGGCCGTGCTCTGCTGGCTGCCTTTAACTTCCCATTCCGTAAGTAAGGTGAAGGGTTACTGTTATGGCTAAACAATCAATGAAAGCACGTGACGTAAAACGTGCAAAGCTAGTTGCTAAATACGCTGAAAAGCGTGCAGCACTAAAAGCTATCATCAGCGATGTAAACGCATCTGAAGAAGATCGTTGGAACGCAGTTCTTAAACTGCAAGCTCTTCCACGTGATTCAAGTGCATCACGTCAGCGCAACCGTTGTAACCAAACTGGTCGTCCACACGGTTACCTACGTAAGTTCGGTCTAAGCCGTATCAAAGTTCGCGAAGCTTGCATGAAAGGCGAGATTCCTGGACTTCGTAAGGCTAGCTGGTAATTGCCACTTAATCATTTGGAGTAAATCATATGAGCATGCAAGATCCGATTTCGGATATGCTGACCCGTATTCGTAACGGTCAGGCAGCAAACAAAGTTGCTGTTAAAATGCCTTCTTCAAAGCTTAAAGTTGCAATTGCTGCACTACTAAAAGCTGAAGGTTACATCGTTGACTTCGCTGTTGAAGGCGAAGCAAAACCTGAGCTAGAAGTTACTCTTAAGTACTTCCAAGCTAAACCAGTAATAGAGCAAATCAAACGTGTTTCACGTCCTGGTCTACGAGTTTACAAGAACAAAGACTCGCTACCAAACGTGATGGGCGGACTTGGTATTGCTGTAGTATCCACTTCCAAGGGTCTTATGTCAGACCGTGCTGCGCGTAAAGCCGGTCTTGGTGGTGAAATCATCTGCTACGTAGCGTAATAGGAGTAGAATATGTCTCGTGTTGCTAAAGCACCTGTCGCTATTCCAGCTGGCGTAGAGGTGAAACTAAACGGCCAAGAAGTCACAGTTAAAGGCGCTAAAGGCGAATTAACTCGCGTACTAAACAACGCGGTTGTGATTGCACAGGAAGAAAACAACCTTACTTTCGGTCCTAAAGAAGGTGTTGCTAACGCTTGGGCTCAAGCAGGTACTGCTCGTGCACTAGTTAACAACATGGTTGTTGGTGTTACTGAAGGCTTCACTAAGAAATTAGTGCTTAAAGGTGTTGGTTACCGTGCTGCTATGAAAGGCAAAGCTGTAGGTCTAACACTAGGTTTCTCTCACCCAGTAGAGCACGCTCTACCAGAGGGAATCAAAGCTGAATGCCCAAGCCAAACTGAAATCGTACTAACTGGTTGTGACAAGCAATTAGTTGGTCAAGTTGCGGCTGACATTCGTTCTTACCGTGAGCCTGAGCCGTATAAAGGTAAAGGTATCCGTTACGCCGATGAAATCGTGCGTACTAAAGAAGCTAAGAAGAAGTAAGGTAACACTATGGATAAGAAAGCATCTCGCATCCGTCGTGCTACACGCGCACGTCGTAAGATTGCAGAACTTGGTGCAACTCGCCTAGTAGTACACCGTACTCCTCGTCACGTGTACGCACAGGTTATTGCATCAAATGGCTCTGAGGTTATCGCATCAGCTTCTACTGTAGAAAAAGCGATCCGTGAGCAAGTGAAGAACACTGGTAACATCGATGCAGCTAAAGCAGTAGGTAAAGCTATCGCTGAGCGCGCTCTTGAAAAAGGCGTTTCTACTGTTGCATTTGATCGTTCTGGTTTCCAATACCACGGTCGAGTAGCGGCGCTAGCAGATACTGCTCGCGAAGCTGGTCTGAAATTCTAAGGTAGGGTTGATCGATGGCTAAAGAACAACAACAAGCGAGTGATTTGCAAGAAAAGCTAATCGCTGTTAACCGTGTATCTAAGACGGTTAAAGGTGGTCGAATCATGAGCTTCACTGCACTAACAGTAGTTGGTGACGGTAACGGTCGTGTAGGTTTCGGTTACGGTAAAGCCCGTGAAGTACCTGCTGCGATCCAAAAAGCAATGGAAAAAGCGCGTCGTAACATGACTACGATCGCTTTGAACGAAGGCACTCTTCACCACCCGGTGAAAGGTCGTCACTCGGGCTCTAAAGTTTACATGCAGCCTGCTGCAGAAGGTACTGGTGTTATCGCAGGTGGTGCGATGCGTGCAGTACTAGAAGTAGCTGGTGTACATAACGTACTATCTAAAGCATACGGTTCTACGAACCCTATCAACATCGTTCGTGCAACGATCGATGCACTAGGTAGCATGAAGTCGCCAGAAATGGTTGCTGCTAAACGTGGTCTAACTGTTGAATCTATTTCGGAGTAAGAACCATGGCAACTATTAAAGTTACTCAAACTAAAAGCTCAATTGGCCGCCTACCTAAGCACAAAGCGTGCTTGAAAGGTTTAGGCCTTCGTAAAATCAACCATACAGTTGAACTTGAAGATACTCCGTGTGTTCGCGGAATGATCAACAAGGTTAACTACATGGTTAAAATTGAGGAGTAATCAGAATGCGTTTGAATACTCTATCACCGGCTGCGGGCTCTAAACCTTCTAAGAAGCGTGTAGGTCGTGGTATCGGTTCTGGCCTTGGTAAAACAGGTGGCCGCGGTCACAAAGGTCAAAAGTCACGTTCAGGTGGAAGCGTTCGTCCAGGTTTTGAAGGCGGTCAAATGCCTCTAAAACAACGTCTACCAAAATTCGGTTTCACTTCTCGTAAGAGCCTAGTGTCTGCTGAAGTTCGTCTAGCTGAGCTAGCGAAAGTAACTGGTGACGTAGTGGACTTGAACAGCTTAAAAGCAGCTAACGTTATCACTAAGAATATCGAATTCGTTAAGATCGTTCTTTCTGGTGAAATCAACAAAGCTGTGACTGTAAAAGGTCTGCGCGTAACTAAAGGCGCTAAAGCTGCAATCGAAACTGCAGGCGGTAAAATCGAGGAATAATCTCGAGGAACGAGGTACAGATGGCTAAGAAACCAGGAAAAGATTTTCGTAGTGCTCAGAGCGGCTTAAGTGAACTGAAGTCGCGCTTATTATTTGTAATTGGTGCGCTTATCGTGTTCCGAGCAGGCTCTTTTGTGCCGATCCCTGGTATTGACGCAGCTGTACTTGCCAATTTGTTCGAACAGCAAAAAGGTACCATCGTTGAAATGTTTAACATGTTCTCCGGTGGTGCATTAGAGCGTGCATCTATATTAGCATTGGGCATCATGCCGTATATTTCGGCTTCGATTGTTGTCCAATTGCTAACTGTAGTTCATCCAGCGTTAGCTGAGCTCAAGAAAGAGGGCGAAGCAGGGCGTCGTAAGATTACCCAATATACGCGTTATGGCACGCTTGTACTTGCAATATTCCAAGCTATAGGTATCGCAACTGGCCTACCGCACATGGTCCACAATCTGGTTGTTATCAACCAAACCATGTTCACGCTAATTGCAACCGTAAGTTTAGTAACCGGCACCATGTTCCTAATGTGGTTAGGTGAACAGATTACAGAGCGAGGAATTGGTAACGGTATCTCGATACTAATTTTTGCAGGTATTGTTGCTGGATTGCCTAATGCAATCGGTCAAACAATTGAGCAAGCGCGTCAAGGTGAATTGAACGTACTTCTTCTGCTGTTAATTGCTGTATTAGCTTTTGCAGTTATTTACTTTGTTGTTTTCATGGAGCGTGGTCAACGTCGTATCGTCGTTAACTATGCGAAGCGTCAACAAGGTCGCAAAGTATTTGCTGCACAAAGTACTCACTTGCCACTGAAGATAAACATGGCAGGCGTAATTCCAGCAATTTTCGCATCGAGCATTATTTTGTTCCCAGGAACAATTGCACAGTGGTTCGGCCAAAACGGCCAAAGCCCTATGTTTGGTTGGTTGACGGACGTGTCTTTGGCACTAAGTCCAGGTCAGCCGCTTTACGTAATGCTTTATGCAGCTGCAATTATTTTCTTCTGTTTCTTCTACACGGCGTTGGTTTTCAACCCGCGTGAAACAGCAGATAACTTGAAGAAGTCTGGTGCATTCGTACCCGGCATCCGCCCAGGTGAGCAGACAGCGAAATATATTGATAAAGTAATGACTAGACTAACTCTCGCGGGTGCTCTATATATTACCTTTATCTGTCTGATTCCACAGTTCATGATGATCGCTTGGAACGTACGTTTCTATTTTGGCGGTACATCACTACTAATCGTAGTGGTTGTTATCATGGACTTTATGGCACAGGTACAGACTCATCTGATGTCACAACAGTATGATTCTGTGTTGAAGAAAGCGAATCTGAAAGGCTACGGTCGTTAATTCGACTTTAGTTACAGATTTCTATTACGGAGTTTAGCAATGAAAGTTCGTGCTTCCGTTAAAAAAATCTGCCGTAACTGTAAAATCATCAAGCGCAACGGTGTTGTTCGCGTGATTTGCAGTGAGCCAAAGCACAAACAGCGCCAAGGCTAATTAGCAGAAATTTTTACTTGAAATATAAGGTAGTGTCGCGTATATTCCTCGGCCTACCTTTTGCGTGCAAAAGAAGTAGTATGCCGCAGCGTATCCTCGACGGGCTTTGCTGCGGATAATTTCTTATTTAAGTACTAGGAGTGAATAGTGGCCCGTATAGCAGGCATTAACATTCCTGATCAAAAGCATGCTGTAATTGCATTAACTGCAATCTACGGTATCGGTAAAACTCGTTCTCAAGCTATCCTAGCTGAAGTGGGTATTGCTGAAAATGCAAAGATCAGTGAACTAACTGAAGAGCAGATTGATCAACTGCGTGATGGTGTAGCTAAGTACACTGTAGAAGGTGATCTACGTCGTGAAGTATCAATGAACATCAAGCGTCTTATGGACCTTGGCTGTTACCGTGGTCTTCGTCATCGTCGCAGTCTACCACTACGTGGACAGCGTACTAAAACCAACGCTCGCACCCGTAAGGGTCCGCGTAAGCCGATCAAGAAATAATCGGGAAGGTAGAGTACAATGGCTAAACAACCAACACGCGCTCGTAAGCGCGTACGCAAGCAAGTTGCTGATGGCGTTGCGCACATTCATGCATCTTTCAATAACACAATCGTAACTATCACAGACCGTCAAGGTAATGCTCTTGCATGGGCTACTGCTGGTGGTTCTGGTTTCCGTGGTTCTCGTAAATCTACTCCGTTCGCTGCACAGGTTGCTGCAGAGCGTTGTGCAGAAATGGCTAAAGAATATGGCCTAAAGAACCTAGAGGTTATGGTTAAGGGTCCAGGTCCAGGTCGCGAATCTACTGTTCGTGCACTGAACGCTGCTGGTTTCCGTATCACTAACATTGTTGATGCGACACCAATCCCTCATAACGGTTGTCGTCCACCTAAGAAACGTCGCGTATAACGTTTCTAGGAATATTGGAGAAAGATCATGGCAAGATATTTGGGTCCTAAGCTGAAGCTTAGCCGTCGTGAAGGCACTGACTTATTCCTTAAGTCTGGTGTTCGCGCGATCGATACCAAGTGTAAAATTGATAACGCACCAGGTGTACACGGCGCTCGTCGCGGTCGTCTATCTGAGTATGGCGTTCAGCTTCGCGAGAAGCAAAAAGTTCGTCGTATGTACGGCGTTCTAGAAAAACAATTCCGTAACTACTACAAAGATGCTGCACGCCTTAAAGGCAACACAGGTGAAAACTTGCTGCAACTTCTTGAAGGTCGTCTAGATAACGTAGTTTACCGCATGGGTTTTGGTGCAACACGCGCTGAAGCACGTCAATTAGTTAGCCACAAGGCTATACTAGTAAACGGTAAAGTTGTAAACGTTCCTTCTTTCAAAGTTACGGCTAACGACGTTGTATCTATTCGTGAGAAAGCTAAAACGCAATCTCGCATTAAAGCGGCTCTAGAAGTTGCTGAACAACGCGAAAAACCAACTTGGATTGAAGTAGATGCCGGTAAAATGGAAGGTACATTCAAGCGTATGCCTGAGCGTTCAGACCTATCAGCCGACATCAACGAACAATTGATCGTCGAGCTTTACTCTAAGTAAGGTTTAAACTAAAGAGAGGACACAATGCAGGGTTCTGTAACAGAATTTCTTAAGCCACGTCTGGTTGATATCGAACAAATCAACACGACACACGCAAAAGTAACTCTTGAGCCATTAGAGCGTGGTTTCGGCCATACTCTTGGTAATGCACTTCGCCGCATTCTTCTATCGTCTATGCCGGGTTGTGCGGTAACAGAAGTAGAGATTGATGGCGTATTACACGAATACAGCACTAAAGAAGGCGTTCAGGAAGATATTCTTGAAATTCTTCTAAACCTTAAAGGTTTGGCTGTTCGCGTTGCCGAAGGCAAAGATGAAGTGTTTATTACGTTGAACAAATCAGGCTCGGGCCCTGTTGTTGCAGGTGACATCACCCATGATGGTGATGTGGAGATCGCTAACCCTGAACACGTTATTTGTCACCTAACGGATGACAATGCTGAAATCGCAATGCGTATTAAAGTAGAACGTGGTCGTGGTTATGTTCCAGCTTCAGCTCGTATCCATACTGAAGAAGATGAGCGCCCAATTGGTCGTTTGCTTGTAGATGCAACTTACAGCCCAGTAGACAAAATTGCTTACTCGGTTGAAGCGGCACGTGTTGAGCAACGTACTGACTTGGACAAGCTTGTTATCGATATGGAAACGAACGGCACTCTTGAACCTGAGGAAGCTATCCGTCGCGCAGCTACAATCCTAGCTGAGCAGTTGGATGCATTCGTAGATCTACGTGATGTACGAGTTCCTGAGGAGAAGGAAGAGAAGCCTGAATTCGATCCAATCCTATTGCGTCCTGTAGACGATCTTGAACTAACAGTTCGCTCTGCTAACTGTCTGAAAGCAGAAGCGATTCACTACATCGGTGATCTTGTACAGCGTACTGAGGTTGAGCTATTAAAAACTCCAAACCTTGGTAAGAAATCTCTTACAGAGATTAAAGACGTACTTGCATCACGTGGCTTGTCTCTAGGTATGCGCCTAGAAAATTGGCCACCAGCGTCTATCGCTGAAGATTAATCGATACTAGTTAGAAGGATTAGGTCATGCGCCATCGTAAGAGTGGTCGTCAACTCAACCGCAACAGCAGTCATCGCAAAGCGATGTTCAGCAATATGGCTAGCTCGCTAGTACGTCATGAAGTTATCAAGACTACTTTGCCAAAAGCCAAAGAGCTACGTCGCGTAGTTGAGCCTTTGATTACACTAGCTAAGACTGACAGCGTTGCTAACCGTCGTCTAGCATTTGCACGTACTCGTGACAACGAAGTAGTTGCAAAACTATTTAACGAACTAGGTCCACGTTTCGCTAGCCGCCAAGGCGGTTACACTCGTATCCTAAAAGCTGGCTTCCGTGCTGGTGACAAAGCTCCAATGGCTTACATTGAGCTTGTAGATCGCCCAGAAGTTGCTGAAGAAGCTGCAGCTGAGTAATCAGTAGTTCGTATGAACTAAAAGCCGAGCGTCATGCTCGGCTTTTTGCGTTTTACGCGTCGATAAAAGTTAAATGTCTCTGCTTAGAAGACAATAAAAAACGCCGCATAAAGCGACGTTTTCTTACATCAATATACGTATATTGAGGCTTATAGGATATCTAGAAGCTCAACTTCAAATACTAGAGCTGCAAACGGAGGGATAGAAGCACCTGCGCCGCGCTCACCATATGCTAGATCGTGTGGGATGTATAGTTTCCACTTAGAACCAACAGGCATCAGTTGCAATGCTTCAACCCAACCTTTGATTACGCCAGTTACTGGGAACTCAGCAGGTTGACCGCGAGATACTGAGCTATCAAATACAGTACCGTCAGTTAGCTCACCGTGGTAGTGTACGCGAACTTGCTTGTCTGAAGTCGGGATTTCACCAGTACCTTCAGTTAGTACTTCATATTGAAGGCCAGACTCAAGAACAGTCACTTCATCACGTAGAGCGTTGTCTTTTAGGAACGCTTCACCGTCAGCCGCTGCTGCTTTAGCTGCTTCTTGACGAACTGCTTCAGCGCGAGTTTGGATCTCTTGAAGTGCTTTGTTGATTTCATCAACTTCGATTGCTGGAGCATCACCAGTTAGTGCAGTTGCGATACCTGCAGCGATAGCATCAACATTTAGTCCTTCTAGACCACTACCTGCTAGTTGTTGGCCCATTTGTAGACCGATACCGTAGCTTGCTTTTTGCTCTACAGTTTCAAATTTAACGTCTGACATTTAAAGTTTCTCTTACTTTGTCGAAATGAACACAGAGGATACCAGTTCCAGCGCTTAGATGAAATGGATACCCGATGTGGTTGGCATATTCGTAGTGTGGTGTGATGCCATTCATATAACTTAGGAAAAAGTGCTAGATTTTGCGAACTCCTAACTTATAAACTTTAAATTATCTATACTCGCGCAGTGTCTGTTTTTATACTGTGCTAGCTAGATTTAGGAGAGTGCAGTTAATGAATCGTAGGAAGAAGAAGCCAAAGCAAGTTGACTACTTGGACTTGATAAAGACTAAGTGGGCTGAAATCGAGTGGAAATCACTGACACCGAAAGTGAAAGCTACTTGGTCTGAGCTTCCTAAACTTCATAGACGCTCTTTAAGTGTTTTAGTACCAGTCGTTTTTCTACTGATCGTAATGCCGTCACCTAAATCTGAAGATTCGGAGATGGCTCCAAACTTAAATAAGCGAGTCGCAATTAAGATCAATCCAGTTGGGCTCAGCGAGCAAAATACGACTCAGCCTGAAACCAGCACGAACAAGAACTCTACCTCGAACGTCTCATCAGACACAGCGACGTCAACTAAACCTAGTAACTCGCAAACAAGCTGGAAAGATTATGTGGTCAAAGCTGGCGATACGTTAGCTAAGATATTTCGCACTAACGGTTTATCCATGTCGGACCTCAATGACCTCATCAGTGTAGAAGGCGGAAGTAAGCCGTTAAGCCATATTCAAAAAGGACAGCTTATTCGCTACAAGCTTAATACAGAAGGTCAGTTGGATATGCTTCAGCTGGAAAAATCGTCTGGCTCAGTCATATTTTTCCGTCTGTCTTCAGGTGGGTTTGCGAAGAAGTAAACACGTTTAGAGCGGTAGAGTAAATCACTTATAACTCGCGTTGTTATTCTTTTTCTATATTAAAAATGACATATTAGAATTTCCAGCAATAAAGTGTACAAGACATAATCAGTCCATCATCCGCTAATTGGTACCTATGATGGCTAAATCAAACTCTATTGCTGCTTTTCCTTTATCTCGAAGTCAAACGGCTCGATTGCCTACCAGTAGCAAGCAAATCATCCAGCCTGGAGAGGTCGCCCTCGTTGGCGCTGGACCGGGCGATCCGGATCTCCTGACTATCAAAGCTTATCATCTTCTGCAACAAGCTGACGTTGTCCTATATGACTATTTGGTTTCTGAGGAGATTATGTCGTTGGTGAATAGCCAATGCATCTTAGTGTGTGTAGGTAAGAAAGCAGGACACCATAGCGTTCCTCAAGGGAAAACCAATCAGCTACTTGTCGATTTTGCCAAAAAAGGAAATCGAGTCGTTCGAATCAAAGGTGGTGACCCATTTATTTTTGGTCGAGGTGGCGAAGAAGTGGAAGTGTTAGCTGATGAGGGGATCTCGTTTCAAATTGTTCCCGGAATTACAGCCGCTGCAGGAGCTACAGCATATGCAGGTATTCCACTTACCCATCGCGATTATGCGCAGTCAGCAATGTTTATTACTGGTCACCTAAAGTCTGAAACTGACAACATGGATTGGGCGACGTTAGCACGGAAAAATCAGACACTGGTTATTTATATGGGGTTACTTAAGTCTCAACATATTCAGCAAAAAATGCTAGAAAATGGCCGCGGAGCTTCTACCCCCATCGCCATTATTGAACGTGGAACACAGAGCTGTCAGAAGGTATTCAAGGGACGGCTATCTGAACTTTCACTATTAGCAAAGCAAGCTCAATCCCCAGCGCTTATTGTCATCGGTGAAGTGGTTGCTTTATCGGAAAAGCTGAAGTGGTTTAACTCCACAGAGATTGAGTTAGAAGCAGAGAACAAAAGCTATATGTACGGCTAGCTAAACTGTTTCATCGACGCTACCACCCGCGCTATCGGTGATCAGCATGAACTTTTGACTCAATATAGCTACTAACTGATCGTAATATTTCATACTCGGTTTATTGCCCAGTAGCTTACATAATTCATTCCCTGTTGGACTAAAGCGGTAATAGAGTAATCGAACCCCTTTAGCAAGTGGTTGTAGTGATATGTTTTTGCCTTGGTAGCTCAATGGTAATGGAGGGTCGACTTCTATTTCTCCTGATTCAAGCTCCGAGCCATGTAAAAGCCCAAGTTCTATAAGGACCAACAAGCTTGAATAAGGCAATTTAAAACTACCAATATTGATATTCATGGTTGTATTCTTTCCAAAGCTAAAAATGCCACCTTGTGCTTTGTATCCAATCACCAGCTTCTGGCTAGTATCACCGCCAAAGCTACATGCTAAAGAAGCCGCACGTTGTAGGATCTGAGCCTCTTTAGAAGACATGTCTTGTAGTACTTTGAGCGCTTTCATTGAGGTGGAGCCGGGGTTAGTGACTTCTCTTTTTAGTACTTGAGCCCATAAGCGCTGCATTGAAGAGTTGTGGATCTCTTGCGCCATATCGAAAAAACGCAATAGCCAATCTGGGTCTGGTTCACCTGCGGTTTCATCTTTGCAAAAGCCATGAGCAAACTTCAATATTTGCTCAAGGTTTCTCTGCCTTAGCTCTTGCCGCCTTTCTTCTCTATCGGAAGATCTTTCTAGTGCAGTAGACTCTGGTTTCTCATGTCTAAGAAGTGCATCTAAACCGTGACTACCAGCAATATTTAACACTCGGCTAGCGCTGTCCTTAATATAACTGGACTTCTGCTTTGCGCTGGATGATTCATTTTCTATGGTAACGGGTTTAGTTTTGTCTTCCATAACTGAGCTCACCAAGTTTTAAATCTCTATATGCTGATTTATAAGCTTTTGATATGTGTGAAGAATAGTTGAAAGTATCTATAAGACAAGTTTACTTGCTTGTTGGAACGAAGGAATGTGCGTTAGGTATTGAACTTACTATATGCTGACACAATTGGTAGTTTAGACAAATGGAATAAGCCATCAGACAATTGAGGTAAACTGATGGCTTCAATAGCAGATCTATAAAAGGAAGTGCTATAGGTTGGACTTAACTAGGTCGATTACCTGTTTGATTTGCGCCTTATCTAGCGCACCTTGATGCTCAAATAGGATCTGACCATCTTTGTTTAAGACCACAATCGCAGAGGATTGCTCCTTCAGGTGCCAAGCTTTTGCGACTGCGCCATGCTCGTCCACCACAATAGAAGACCAAGGGAATTCTTTCTTACTATCCTCAGCAGATGATTTAACCATTGAGCCAGTTCCCCACATAGCGTCATCTTGGTTGACTATGGTTGTTGTCTGGTATTTGTCTTTAGGGAATTTTGCAGCACCAATAGCGTCCATTAAAGGCTGGTTCATTTGTTTTGCGCTACTTCTTCCTGCCATGGCTTGAATGACTCTCACCTTTCCGACTAGCTCGTTGGTATTCCAGCTCTGGTACGACTCATTACCGTCGTTCAGCATGATTTGTCCATATTCTTGTACCGTCGCTTTAGGAACAGGTTGTCCGACGGTCAAGCCACTAGCAAAGGCGAGTATGGGAGAGCATGCGATTAAGGCAATGGCAGATTTGAAAATATTGGACTTCATATGATGGGCTCCTAAATTTTAATCGATGCAGTATAGATAGGGAAAGTAAGTATACGGATAACTCAACGTTAAAAATATGACATAGCGTTAAAATGTTATAAAAATGTAACTTAAATTTTCCTTAGATTGCGAGCGCTTGAAGAAAGAGTATAATTACAAGGTTACTAATTAGTGATAACTTTGTTAGTAAGTTGTACTTGATGGATTTGAAGTACCTAAAGGAGATAGGGATTGTATGTATCAAGAATTTTCAGTTTATCGCCCCCACCAAGTGGCTAGGTACGTAAAAAGGTTGTTTAAAGGTACCTTCTTTATTACGGGAATTGGTGAATTTCAGTTTGATAACGGTAAGGTTTTAGTGCCTGAAGTTGAGGACTCAACCAAGCTGAATGCGTTTAGAGAGATCAATAAGGAAATTGCCGCTTTGCCAGTATAGATTTTAAAGCTGCGGGTTTAGTTAGAACGCGCAGCTATTCACTTCACTATCTCTCTGGTGGAAAGCAGACACCTGTCCCGCCAAGACCACAGTACCCTTCAGGATTCTTTGCCAAATATTGTTGATGATAGTCTTCTGCAAAGTAGTACTCTGTGAGAAGAGCAACTTCTGTCGTAATGGCTAATTGGTTGTTTAGTAGCGATTGGTATTCGGCCATAGACGTTTTGGCGACGGCAAGTTGCTGCTCATTTCTAGTGTAAATGACAGAACGATATTGCGTGCCAATATCGTTGCCTTGGCGCATACCTTGAGTCGGGTCGTGGTTTTCCCAAAATTGCTTTAGTAACGTCGTTAAAGGAACAATTTGTGGGTCAAAAACAACTCGTACTACCTCGGTGTGCCCTGTTTTACCAGAGCAAACCTCATCGTAAGTTGGATTTGGCGTGTAGCCACCAGCATAGCCAACGGATGTTGAAATGACCCCTTCTACTTGCCAAAAGAGACGTTCTGCTCCCCAGAAGCACCCCATGCCAAGCACAACCTCTTGCTGCGTATCCGATGATGACATTTTCAGGTTGCTGCCGTTCACAAAGTGAGTATCGTTAACTCTCATCGCTTCTGAGCGGCCCGGTAGCGATTCTTTTGCCGATATGATTTTTTGCTTATCTAACATAGGTCACCTGTGTAGCGAATTTATGTAATATCAATTGATTAGTCTGTATATGGCAATCTTCAATTTATCGTAGAGCTGGACAATATCTAGTAAGAAAGCTCTAATTGACACATTACTCGTGGTCTATATAGACCGGATTATTAACCTATTTCATACATATAGCGGTTAAGAATCACGTTATGATTAAAAGAATCAATACTATCTAGCTGAATTTTACTTATTAAGTCATGAAGAGAAAGTCATTACCAGCACTAATTATTGCTTTAGCTCTCCCCAGCAAGGCACTGGCTAATGATGTTGATCTATCGATAAATGGCTTAAGTGGTGATTTGGAAAAGAACGTCGATGCTTATCTAGCTGCTATCCCAAAATCCGATTATCGAGTCACATTACGCTTTCAATCACGGTTAGAAAAAAGCCTCAATGAAGCATTGAACGCAGTCGGTTATTACCATGCTAAGTTTCGCTTCTCTGTTGAAGGTAAAGGCACAAAGCTGGTGGTTAATATCAAGCCAGGAAAACCCGTTTTAGTCAAAAAGATAGACTTTCAGATTACTGGTGAGGCTAAATCGGATCCTGACTTCCAAAAACTATTGGGATTGAGCGGCTTAAAAGTGGGTGAAATACTCAATCATGGCCAGTATGAAACGCTAAAAAGCTCCATTCGAAATCTAGCCTTGAGGAAAGGATACTTCAAAGGAGAGTTTACAGAGAGTCGACTAGAGGTTGCCCCTTCGCTTAACGAAGCGTTTATCATTCTTCACTATAGCAGCGGAATGCGTTACCAATTTGGCAAAACGACCATAACAGGCAGTCAAATCCATCTAAGCCGTGTTCGATCGCTGCAACCCTATAAAGAAGGTGATTCGTATTTAGCTAACGATATCACTCAATTCAACCAAAACTTATCGAGTACTGACTGGTTTTCCTCGGTATTGGTGACACCAGACTTATCTAATGTCGGAACAAACCGAGAGTTACCAATGAACGTCGAGTTGGCTCCAGAGACTCGCAATAAATTGGAAACAGGGTTGGGGTATTCAACAGATGTGGGTGTTCGTGGCACATTGAAGTGGAAAAAACCTTGGCTTAGCTCGAATGGCAACAGCTTTAATAGTAGTTTTTCACTGTCCAACCCTGAACAGGTGATCACACTTGGTTATAAGATCCCGTTAGAAGATGTGCTGCGTGATTACTATTTGGTTCAGTATGGATTAAAGAGAGTTGATAACTTAGATACAAAGAGTATCGAGTCGAACTTATCATTTGAACGACATTGGTTGTTAGATGACGGTTGGCACCGCACTGCTCGTATTCGTTATTTAGTGGAAAATTATGAGCAAGGTGAACAAGATGCCGTTGGTCATTTTGTACTGCCCGGAATGTCATTTACACGTACGAGAATTAGAGGCGGCGCTATGCCGACTTGGGGAGACGGCGAGAACTTTACTTTTGAATATGGCGATCCGGAGTTTTTTTCTGAAACGAGAGTACTGAGAGTTCAAGGGAGTTCGTCATGGATTAGAAGTTATGGCCGAAATCAGCGAGGATTATTCCGTATCGATCTTGGCGGTAACTTTACCGAGGACTTTGATAAGCTATCTCCATCACTTCGCTTCTTCGCTGGTGGTGATAATAGCATTCGTGGTTACAGCTATGATTCAATCTCACCTACGGACTCAACGGGCGCATTGACAGGGGCGAAGTACCTTGCGACTTCTTCGCTTGAGTACCAACACCGCATTTATGGTAGCTGGTGGGGGGCTGTTTTCTATGATTATGGTGATGCTTTTAACTCTAAACCAGATTTTAAACGAGGAACAGGGTTTGGTATTCGCTGGGCGTCGCCAGTAGGACCGATTCGATTGGACTTTGCTTGGGGACTTGATGCAACTCCCGGACAGAAATTCCGAATACACTTCTCGTTAGGGCCTGAGCTATGAAGGTGATCATTCACTCGACAAAATGGCTCTCCTACATAATGGCATCGCTCGTGGCTATCGCTTTGATAAGCATAATCGGTTTGTTTTACACACCTGTTGGCTTAAAGCTATTGGTTTGGGGGGCAGAAAAAACGGTCCCAGAACTTAAAATAGGTGCAGCGAGCGGGGCCGTATTTCCGCATTTCACTTTATACGACGTGAGTTATAAAGATCAAAAACTTGGTGTCGATTCTCAAGTGAAAAATGTTTCTTTAGGTCTAAATCCAGCATGCTTTTTGAAACCGTCACTATGCATTCAAGATATCTCAGTTAAAGGGGCAAACGTCAAATTGACTGAGGTTACGGCTAAACCTCAACCTAAAACGAAACAAGAAACAACAGGCTCTATATCGCTGCCAATACCGCTGTTTTTTGATCGAGTAGATTTATCCGATATAAGTGTCAATGTTTATGGCAATAAGATATCGCTCGCACGCCTTAAAACACAGGGTAGTTGGCAGGGGAACCAGCTAACCATCGACCCAAGCAAAATTTCAGGTTTGGTTGTCGCTCCAGATCAGAGTACTCAGCCAGCGTCTAGTAAGTCACAACACGCTCAGCCCAGCAAGAAGCCAAGTTCAAAAGTAAGCAGTATTACTTTGCCGCAGGTGACTTTGCCTTTGGACATCAAACTTAAAAGGCTCGAAGTTGATGGTTTTACGCTTAAGCAGCCCCAACCCTTCGTCATCAATAAATTTGTTTTTGAAGGTCGTGGGCAAGGTCACAATATAGATGTTGGTTATCTCTCGGTAGCAAGCCCTGACTTCGATGGTGAGATGAAAGGTCAAGTCAGTTTACAAGGCGATTATCCTCTTGCGAGTGATCTGAAAGCGACGATCAATCAAACGAATTTTTCTGGTCAGAAAATTGCGCTTTCTCTTGCTGGTAGCATTGGCAATCTAGAGATCAATAGCCAACTGTCTGGTCCGATAGAAGGCAAACTATCTGGAAGCATGCATCCGTTAGTTTCTAATGTGCCGTTTGATCTCACTCTGGAGAGTGCCAATTCCCAATGGCCGCTACAAGGTAAGAGTGACTATCAGTTTGCGGTAGCCAAACTGAAGATGAAAGGAGACTTGGATAAATACGGCTTTTCTCTTGATGGCAATGTGACTGGTCAGCAGATTCCAGGGACAGTTCTGAAAACGACAGGATCAGGTTCTATAAATGGTATCGAGTTTCAGCAGCTTAATGCAGACACATTAGGAGGCACTTTAGTTGGCAACGTGAAGTTAGATTGGCAAACTCTGTTTTCATGGCAAGCTGATCTGAACCTAACCAATATTCAACCCAATAAGCAGTGGCCTGAAGTTCAAGGTGATTTAAGCGGACGCATAGAGACTAATGGCTCCACCACAGAGCAAGGTGGGTGGCAACTTAACCTTCCAAACGTGGCAGTTAATGGCTCAATACAAAAACAACCATTTCGTTTGGATGGCTCAGTCTCGGTGTCAGATAGTCACGGTAAAGGCGAGTATATTGTAAACACTCCAAATCTAGTATTGGCTCATGGCCCGAACTCTATTACCGCGCAAGGGGAATTAGGCGAGCAATGGAACATGCAGTTAGCAGTGAAACTTCCTAAGCTGTCTGAAACATTGCCCGGGCTTGGAGGTCAAATCAACGGCACAGTGCGTGTGACGGATTCTCTTGCGAAGCCTAAAGTTGCTCTGAAGCTAAAAGCAGTCAACCTTGATTGGCAAAACAACTTAACAATCAAACAAGCTGCACTTGACGGTACCGTAGCCCCACTTTCCGATTACCAATCTAACCTCGTGCTGAGTGGTGAGCAAATTGACTATAATCATCAGGAAGTTAATTCGGTTAAAGCTGCCTTGAAGGGGACACTCAATCAGCACTTTCTGAAGTTGAATGTTGGAAGTCAAAGAGTGTCTACTCAGCTAAGCTTGCAAGGAAACTTCAAGCCTTCTGAATCTTGGAGCGGGGAACTAGAGACGATGTCAGTTCGCTCAAGAGTTGGTGTTTGGCAGTTGAACAAACCGACTGATATTGCCTATTTGTTCAGTCAACAACAGGCAAGCGTCTCACCTCATTGTTGGGTAAATGGCAACTCTTCTATTTGCCTTGATTCGAAAGCAATCGTCGGTAAGTCTGGTAAAGTTGCTCTATCTGTAAATGATTTAAGTTTGCATCAAGTCGCAGGTTTTTTGCCCAAAGGTATTGACTTTAAAGGGGTAGCGAACGCAAAAGCAGACATGAAATGGGCACCCAATGAGCCTCCCAAATTATCAGTATCACTTTCTATACCTGATGGTGAGGTTATTCGACAATTACCCAAACCAGTCACAATTGCTTGGAGCTCGATAGGCCTTGATGCAAGTTTGAAGAACAATCAATTGAGCTCAAAATGGTCTGTAAATCTAAAACAAAACGGTGATATCTCTGGTCACTTGGATATTCCAGATGTGAGGCAAAAAAACAAGCTCGTTGATGGAGCGTTAAAAGTTTCTCAGTTGAACCTAAATTTCTTAGCGCCATTGATAGGTTCTTACAGTAAGTTAGGAGCAAACATTAACTCGGACTTGGCGCTAAAAGGAGCAATTAAACACCCAGAAATATATGGTACAGCGACCGCCGAGCAAATTGTTGTTAAAGGGGATATTTCACCAGTTGATGTCGATTCAGGAAAAGTCAGTATCAAATTTGACGGTAAACAGTCCACATTGGTAGGTGCGATACAAACCCCAGAAGGAAAAGTAAACCTTACAGGTGATGCAAACTGGAGTAGCTTGCAAGATTGGCAAGCTAATGCTCATGTTTCCGCTACTGGTTTACTAGTTAACGCTACGTCGATGGCCAAGCTAAAGGTGGTGCCTGATTTAACGATTCGAGTCACTCCAAAGCTTGCTGATATCAAAGGCAATATTGCTCTACCTTGGGGGCAAATCGTAGTTGAAAAATTACCACCAAGTGCGATTAAGGTGTCAAAGGATCAGGTGATATTAAATTCCAAACTCAAGCCTAAATCCACCCAACCAATAGTGCCATTTAAAGTTCAATCGGATGTAAAAATCACCATAGGTAACGATGTCTCTGTTTCTGCATTTGGCTTAAAAGGCAAGCTACAAGGAGAATTGCGTGTTACCCAAAATGACAAAGGGCCTTTTGTTGTCGGTGAGGTGAATATCTTAGATGGTACATACCAATCTTTCGGCCAAGATTTACAGATTCAATCTGGCAAAGTGCTAATGAATGGTCCAATCGATCAGCCGTATATCAATATAACCGCGATTCGTAATCCAGATAATACTCAAGATGATGTGACTGCTGGAATCAAGGTGAAGGGCCCAGCCGATGATCCGACAATTTCGGTTTTTTCGGATCCAGCCATGCCCCAGGCGAATGCTTTGTCTTATCTGCTGCGTGGACAAAACATTGATACCGATTCTTCTGGAAACAGTACGATGACGACTACCTTAATTGGCTTGAGTTTGGCACAAAGTGGTCAGGTTGTCGGAAAAATTGGTCAAGCGTTTGGCGTGCAGGACTTGCAATTAGATACAGCTGGTGCAGGGGATACTTCTCAAGTGGTAGTCAGTGGTTATGTGTTACCAAACCTGCAAGTGAAATACGGTGTAGGTATATTTAATCCAGTTGGTGAGTTTACTGTACGATACCAGATGATTTCCAATTTATACCTAGAAGCCGTGTCCGGATTGGACAGTGCAGTCGATATCCTGTATCAGTTTGAATTTAACTAAGGCTATATAATGAAGCACTTGGTATTCGTATATGGCACTTTGAGAAAAGGTGAATACAATCATCACTACATTTCTCGAGCAGAGTTTATTGGAGTTTTCACGACGCTTGCTAATTACTCTATGTATGATTTAGGCGAGTATCCTGCAATCCTAACAAAAGGCGGAACTGCGATAATCGGTGAAGTGTATGCTGTTAGCGAACAAGAGTTGAAGCTTTTAGATAAGCTAGAGAGCGTGCCGCTGGAATACCGACGAGAAAAGATTGAAACACCTTATGGAGAAGCTTGGTTATACCTCTATCAAGATGAGGCTCTATCTGAAGGGAAAATAGTATCTGGTGATTGGTGCAATCGCTATAAAAAGAGCCGTAATCAATGATATGGATTACGACTCTATATCGGCAAAAAGCTTATTACTTCTGCGCTCTTTCGTAAGAAGTAAGGATCTCTTCGCGAGCAGCTTCGATATCTGCCCAACCATCAACTTTTACCCATTTACCCGCTTCAAGCTCTTTGTAACGCTCAAAGAATTGAGTGATTTGTGCTTTTAAAAGCTCTGGGATATCGCCAACATCTTGAATGTGGTCGTACTCTTTTGAAAGTTTAGTATGAGGAACGGCAAATACTTTCGCGTCTTCACCAGACTCGTCTGTCATCTTTAGAACGCCAACTGGGCGGCAACGAATCACTGATCCCGGCATAAGTGGGTATGGAGTTGGTACCAATACGTCAACTGGGTCGCCATCCAAAGAAAGTGTATTGTTCACATAACCATAGTTACATGGGTAGAACATAGGAGCTGACATAAAACGATCGACAAATACCGCACCAGAGTCTTTATCTACTTCATATTTGATAGGATCGGCATTTGCTGGAATTTCGATTACAACGTAGATGTCATCAGGTAGTGATTTACCCGCTGGTACTTGATTTAGGCTCATACAAGTTTCCTTTTTGAAGTGTTTACGCCATGTAGGCTTTATTAATTCTTAACGTCAAAACTTTGCATAAAATAATCGTTTTTGACGGGAATGTATACCCAAGCTGATTCATAGCACATTCGGCACAGAGCACATGCAGAAAGTTTGTTTGCAGAGTTCATTGCGTGAGCTTACTAGGATGTATGAATTCTAGCCTGAACGGGAGGTAACGCAATAGTGAAAGCAAGCACACTTGAATTTGTCTGCTTGCTTTAGTGAGTTCAAAAAGAGATAGGGTTATTCTTCGTCACGGTACTTTTCTAAGAACTCTTCTACTTTTTGTACCATGTTCTTAGAGCCAACGAAGAACGGTACACGCTGGTGAAGTTCAGTCGGTTTGAGGTCTAAGATACGGTTAACGCCGTCAGAAGCAATACCGCCAGCTTGCTCAATTAGGAACGCCATTGGATTGCATTCGTAAAGAAGTCTTAGTTTACCATTTGGGTAACTTTGTGTGCTTGGGTAAAGATAGATACCGCCCTTAAGCAGGTTTCGGTGGAAATCTGATACCAGTGAGCCGATGTAGCGTGAAGTATAAGGGCGCTTTTCTTCGGGCACATTTTCTTGGCAATATTTGATGTATTTCTTCACACCAGCTGGGAATTTGATGTAGTTCCCTTCGTTAATCGAGTAGATATTGCCGTCTTCTGGCACCATCATATTTTCGTGAGAAAGACAGAAAGTGCCAATGGAAGGGTCGTAAGTGAAGCCATTGACGCCTTTACCAGTGGTATAAACCAACATGGTAGAAGAGCCGTAAATTACGTAGCCCGCAGCGACTTGTCTATGTCCAGGCTGCAAAAAATCTTCTTCAGTTGCTGGCGTTCCCGGTGGTGAAACTCGGTGATAAATAGAGAAGATGGTTCCGACGGAAACATTAACATCAATGTTCGAAGAGCCATCGAGTGGATCCATAAGCACCACGTATTTGGCATTCTTACTCAGTTCTTTGTTGAACGCGACTGCTTCGTCCTCTTCTTCACTGGCAACGCCACAAACTTGATCGCGAGCCTCAAGTGCTGCCTTGAACTTTTCGTTGGCGTACACGTCGAGCTTCTGTTGTTCTTCGCCCTGCACATTGTCGGTACCAACAGCACCTGTGATATCGACAAGGCCGGCTTTGTTTATTTCTCGGTTAACGATTTTTGCAGCAAGTCTAATTGAAGACAAAAGGGAAGAAAGGTCGCCGCTGGCATGGGGGAAATCTGCTTGCTTTTCAACGATGAACTCACCGAGGGTACGCAACTCTGACATTTTGGTTCCTTAACTTTCTCAAAACGAAATAACTAGTTGAAGTTTGGTTTTATCATTCAGGTATTAAGTCTACGTAGCGAATCTTATTAATGGTAATAAACTAACTGACACAGATCTCATTTTGTATGTCTTTAACTATGCAAGAATAATCCTTTGCGCTTTTGTTACCGAAAATGAACAAATCCTCAGTAGCCAAGTGTTACTTAGGTATAATAATCTTTTACCAACAGCTAGTTGCTAGGAAGGGCAGTCGTAAATGCATATTCATATCTTGGGAATTTGTGGCACGTTTATGGGAGGTGCTGCGGTATTAGCGCGCCAGTTGGGACATAAGGTTACGGGTAGTGATGCGAATGTGTATCCGCCGATGAGTACTTTGCTTGAATCTCAAGGTATTGAAATAATACAAGGTTTCGACCCTTCTCAATTAAGCCCTGAGCCGGATCTAGTTGTCATTGGTAATGCTTTAAGTCGTGGTAACCCTTGTGTTGAGCATGTGTTGAATTCGACGATGAGATATACATCTGGCCCCCAGTGGTTACAAGAGTTTTTGTTAAAAGACCGCTGGGTGCTTGCAGTTTCAGGTACGCATGGCAAAACGACTACGTCTAGTATGTTAGCTTGGATACTTGAGTATTGTGATTACAAGCCGGGTTTTTTGGTTGGTGGAGTGCTTGGTAACTTTGGTGTTTCTGCCCGTTTGGGCGAAAGCATGTTTTTTGTCGTTGAAGCTGATGAATATGACAGTGCTTTTTTCGATAAGCGTTCTAAGTTCGTTCATTACCATCCGCGGACTTTAGTGATCAACAACCTAGAGTTTGATCATGCGGATATCTTTGATGATCTTGAAGCGATTAAACGCCAATTCCACCATTTAGTTCGCACTGTACCAGGCAATGGTTTGATTCTATCTCCAGCCAACGACGGTGCTATTGATGACGTATTGGAAAGAGGTTGTTGGACAGACACTCAAACTACAGGCGATGCTGAAGGCTGGAATACAGAGAACATTCACAAAGACGGCTCACAGTTTAAGGTGTTCTATCACGGTGAACTTGTGGGCGAAGTGAAGTGGGACTTAGTGGGCGAGCATAATGTAGCAAACGCACTAATGGCGATTGGAGCTGCTCGCCACGTTGGTGTTACGCCAGATTTAGCTTGCGAAGCTCTAGCAAAGTTTGTCAATACCAAGCGACGTCTAGAGTTACTTGGAGAGTTTAATGGCGTGTCATTGTATGACGATTTTGCCCATCACCCAACGGCGATAGCTCTTACCATTGATGGTCTTAGAAACAAAATCGGAGATAGTAAAATCATTGCAGTTTTGGAGCCTCGTTCAGCAACAATGAAGCGTGGGGTTCACAATGATATTTTGGCGGATTCACTGAAAAAAGCCGACTCTGTATATCTCTATCAGCCCGACAACATTGGCTGGTCGGTACAAGACATTGCAGATAAATGTACTCAAAGTGCCATTATTAGCGAGCATATTGATACATTAGTCGCTAAAATTAGCGAAGAAGCCCAGCCGGGCGATCATATTTTAGTAATGAGTAACGGCGGTTTTGGTGGAATTCACAGCAAGCTAAAATCGTCGCTTTAGATATTTGAATGACGAATAAAAAGCAAAACGAAATTACCCTTGCATTCACAGGGGCCTCTGGGGCTCCTTATGGATTAAAGCTCCTCGAATCTTTATTGGCAGCAGATTACAAAGTCTACTTGCTAATTTCTCCTGCTGCCCGAGTTGTGTTGGCAACTGAACATGACCTAAAACTACCTAGTGGCCCAGAAGCAGCGAAGAAAGCGTTAGTAAAGCTTTTTGGCTGTGACCCCGAACGCTTAGAGGTATGTGGCAAAGAAGATTGGTTTTCTCCTGTAGCTTCAGGTTCAGCCGCGCCGAAAAAAATGGTGATTTGTCCATGTTCAGTTGGCAGTGTGGCGTCAATTGCTCATGGTATGTCGGATAACCTTATAGAGCGCGCAGCTGATGTCGTGATAAAAGAGCGTGGTCAGCTCATGCTAGTGGTTCGAGAAACGCCTTTCTCCACTCTACATCTTGAAAACATGCATAAGTTGTCGCAATTGGGCGTGACGATTATGCCTGCTTCTCCGGGGTTCTATCACAATCCCAAATCTATCGATGATCTGGTCGACTTTATGGTTGCACGCATTTTGGATCATTTAGGCATCGAGCAAGAGCTGGTGCCTAGATGGGGGTACGATCAGAGGAATGAAGCATAGCACCTTGATGACGCTATGCTTGATAAATTTAATTAATGGACTTGACTCGCCGGAATGAGCTCAAAGGTATAACTCGACTTGGTCTCGTGAGTCGCTTTCCGGTGAATTTTTTTGAGATAACCAAGTTCGACAAGGCAATAAATAACTCGGTGAATTTTGTTCTCTGCTACTCCAGACAGTTCTTTTACATCGTGTAAATGAGCGGTGTTTTGTTTGCAGCAAATATCACTCACTGCATTGTACACTTTTGATGCTGTTGGATTTAGATTCATAGCAACCTTCCTTGTTAATCAAAGTACAAACATAACCATTTGATTGATGCTTTTATTATGCATGTATCCTCTATTGTGTATGTTTCTCGGATCTGCTTTTCCATCGATGTAATACTTAGAAAACGTTACTAAGTTTTAATGCTTGTTAATGAAGGAAATATTGGTAACGACTACGTAAAATCCTATAGAACTATTGGGGATAAATACACACGAGCCATTACTTGGATGATTGACATCGAGTGCATATAGCCAAAACACATTATTAACACTACAATTCGTAACAACTCATCGGGGAGCTAGTTACACGATGGCTGAGATCGAGCACAGCTCGGAACCCGCAATTGATCAATCGATCAGGAACCTGAACCGGATAATGCTGGCGTAGGGATTGAGTTAGGATTCTCTATGTTCATCGATAGGTCCTACCTCATTTACGCCGCGTATATGGAGCGTAAGCAGTGACCAAATTTATCAAATCTATATCTATAGCCATGACTACGATGTTGGCTATTGTTTCTTTTTCATCTCTTGCTGACACAGACAACAGTGGCGATAAGACACTAACTGTTTATACCTATAGCTCGTTTGCTGCAGATTGGGGTCCGGGCCCTAAAATTAAGAAAGCATTTGAGAGTAAGTATCACTGCAAATTAAAATTTGTCACCTTGGATGATGGTGTATCTGTATTAAACCGTTTAAGACTTGAGGGCAAGAGCACTAAAGCGGATATTGTTTTAGGTTTAGACAACAACCTGATTACTGAAGCGCAAAATACTGGTTTGTTTGCTCCTAGCAATGTCGATGTAGCTAAGCTGAAAGTTCCGGGCGGTTGGACTAATCAGACATTCGTCCCTTTTGATTACGGCTACTTTGCTTTTGTTTACAACAAAGACAAACTCAAGAATCCACCAAAAAGTTTGAAAGACTTGGTTGAAAACAAAAATGGTTTAACAGTTATCTACGAAGACCCGCGTACATCGACGCCGGGGCTAGGTTTGTTACTGTGGATGAAATCGGTCTATGGCGACAAAGCACCGCAAGCATGGAAAGAGCTAGCGAAAAAGACAGTAACAGTGACAAAAGGTTGGTCTGAAGCGTACTCAATGTTCTTAAAAGGCGAAGCCGATATGGTTCTTTCATACACTACTTCTCCGGCTTACCACCTGATTGAAGAGAAAACAGATAAGTACGCGGCCGCAAGTTTTTCTGAAGGTGAGTACCTGCAAGTTGAAGTGGCAGCAAAAGTGAAAACAACCAAGCACCCTAAGCTTGCTGACGAGTTCATGCAATTTATGCTGAGTGATGATTTCCAATCTGTTATCCCAACTGGAAACTGGATGTACCCCGTGACTAACGTTAAGTTGCCGAAAGGGTTTGATACTTTGGTTAAGCCAACACATACATTCAGCTTTTCTTCACAAGAAGTCGCTAAGGATCGTAAAGCTTGGATTCGTGAGTGGCAGAACGCATTAGCTGATTAGAGGCTAAATTGAACTCAATACCTAAAGTTGGAATATGGGTCGCGGTGGTTATCGCGGCCTTTGTTATATCCGCACTTGCCGCACTGATTCTTCATGCGCCTTCACTCAGCATTGGCTCTGTTTGGGGCGATCCATATTATCGTCACGTTACTTATTTTAGCTTTTATCAAGCAACGCTATCGACCCTGATTAGTGTTGGGTTGGCAATTCCGGTTTCCCATGCTTTATCCCGCCGGAGATTTAAAGGCCGCACTCTACTGCTCAAGCTATTCGCAACCACATTGGTTTTGCCTGTATTGGTTGGTGTGTTTGGAATTTTATCTATTTATGGTAACAGTGGCTTACTAGCTAGTTGGTTTACAGAGTTCAATGAGAAAATGCCGTTTTCCGTGTATGGATTGAGCGGTATTCTGCTGGCTCATGTGTTTTTTAATCTGCCTTATGCCAGCCGCTTGTTATTGCAAGCATTGGAGACAGTACCTGCTGAACAACATAAGCTATGTGCACACTTAGGGATGAGCCACTGGAACAAATTTAAATGGGTTGAGTGGCCTAGAATCCGTCAACAGTTACCACATGTGATTGGTTTGGTTTTTATGCTCTGCTTCACCAGTTTTGCAACGGTAATGGCTTTGGGCGGAGGCCCGAAATCAACCACCATTGAGCTTGCTATCTATCAGGCAATTAAGTTTGACTTTGACTTGCAATCTGGAGCTTTACTCGCCATTTGGCAGATTATATTGTGCGGGACACTCTCTTTCTCTATTCAACGTCTTGCAAAACCTGTATCGGTAAGCACTGGTTCATCAAATGCCAGTGTGCGAATGGTTCAAGATAACTGGCCAGCAAAGTGCTGGGACTGGAGTTGGATAGCACTTGTGTGTTTATTTGTATTGCCTCCTTTATTTATGGTTGTTGTGAGTGGACTGAATTCTGATATTGGCAAAGTGCTGTCTGATTCGTCGTTTTGGTTATCACTGTTTGCATCCCTAAAAGTGGCTATTTTAGCTGCCATGATAGCGCTAGCTGCAGGGGTGGCAATTCTCACCTCTAGTCGTGCTTGGCGATTACGACACAAACATATTCAAGCAGACCAAATTGAGCTCATTGGTACCATTATTTTGGTTACTCCGGGGCTCGTGACAAGCACGGGTTTGTTCTTGCTGATTCGCTCTTTTGCTGATGCATTCAGTTATGCTTTGCTTGTTGTGGTTTTGGTCAATGCATTGATGGCTTTGCCATACGTCATCAAAACGCTATCTCAGCCTATGCTGCATATTGCTCAGCAATACCAGCTACTTTGCCCAAGCTTAGGTATGAAGGGCTGGCAAAGGTTTAAGTTGGTAGAATGGCGCGCATTGAGGAAACCGTTAGCCCATGCTTTTGCTATCAGCTTTATGTTCTCTATCGGCGACTTAAGTGCGATAGCCTTGTTTGGTAGCCAAGACTTTAAAACACTTCCTTTATATCTTTTCCAGCTTTTGGGCAGCTATCAAATGAATGCGGCTGCGGTAGTGTCTTTGACATTATTGTTGCTAAGTCTTGGCTGTTTCAGCTTGGTAGAGTTTTTGTTTAAAGCGAATTCGAGAAAGAAATATGCTGACTCTTAATAATGTCCACTACTACTATCACGATGCGTTGTTCTTGTTTGACTTAGAAGTTGCTCAAGGTGAAGTGGTTGCCTTAATGGGCCCAAGTGGGGCAGGAAAATCTACGCTCCTTGCATTGGTCGCCGGCTTTATCGAGCCGACCAAAGGCTCCATTGCTGTAGATGGCATATCGGTTGTGGGCCAAGAGCCTTATCAAAGACCTTTTGCTATGTTATTTCAAGAGCACAATCTTTTTGCTCACTTAACGGTGCGGGAAAATATTGGTTTAGGGCTACACCCAGGGCTTAAATTGACTGACAGTCAAAAGCAGCAGGTTGAATTGGCTGCAGAGCAAGTGGGAGTGGCTGCGATGTTGGATAGGTTGCCAGAGCAGCTATCTGGTGGGCAAAAGCAGAGAGTGGCACTTGCTCGCTGTTTTGTTCAGCCGCATTCCATTTGGCTGCTTGATGAGCCTTTTTCTGCACTCGATCCAATCTTGCGAGAAGAGATGTTGTCTTTGGTTAAGACGTTGGCTGCTAAACGTGGCATAACCGTCATCATGGTGACGCATCATTTGAGTGACGCAAGAGCGATTGCGACAAACTTCGCTTTTGTCGCAAATGGAAAAGTAGAAGTCGCCGCTGTGGTCGCTGAACTGTCCGCTAGCCATGACAATCCTTATTTAAGCAAGTTTGTTATGGCTGGAGAGCAGAGCTAGTAAGAAAAAGAGCCAACTGAAATGTTGGCTCTTACAATTTACTCTTCGTTTAATGCTTTAAGCGTTTGGAAAATCTCTCTTGAGGCTTTCGGCGGCTTACTGGCTTTTTTCTCTTTGTTAGCTTGTCGAGCAAGCTGTCTTAAGCGCTGACGATCTGCGTTAGGATATAACTCTATTGCATCAGCAATCGCACTATCACCTTCTTCAATAATACGGTCACGCAGCTGCTCTAGTTTATGCAGTTCCGCTGTTGCCTGTGAGTGCTTGTTTCGAACTTTATCTAAAGCCGCTTGAATTGGCTCAGGATCTTCGGTGCGCATCAGTTTTCCAATGTATTGCAATTGGCGGCGCTTTGCTTCATTTTTGAACCGCTGGGCATCTTTAATGGCATCAGCTAGCTCTTCACTTAGTGGAAACTTTTCCAACACGGAAGGCTTTAGCTCAACCAGTTGTTCGCCAAGTCGTTGCAAATCTTCCATGTCATTTTTCATTTCGGTTTTGCTTACCCAAATGATCTCTTCTTCAGGTTCCCAAGGCGCTTTTTGATTTTTACGAGCCATCTTTCCTGCCTATATCACTATCTCTAACTATTATTATGACTATTTTAACAAGAATCGTGGGGAGAAAGCGAAATTCTTGTTATTCTAACTTCTAATCATAACAAACAGTCAGATTCGAAATGGATGTAAAACAGCAAGTCGCTCAGCAACGTGTTGAGTTAGAAGCCGCCGTTGCCAAAGCGCTAGATATGGCCTCAGCAAGTTGTGATGGTGCTGAAGTTGCCATCACTAAATCGACCGGTTTAAGTGTTTCAACCCGAATGTGTGAAGTTGAAAATGTTGAATTCAATAGTGATGGTGCTTTAGGTATCACTGTTTATCGTGATCAAAAGAAGGGTAGTGCTTCAACGTCGGATCTTAGTGAAGAGGCGATCAAGCAAACCGTAGCGGCTGCGATAGATATTGCTCAATACACCAGTGAAGATCCTTGCTCAGGCCCAGCTCCAAAAGAGTTGATGGTCAAAGAAGTCTTAGATCTTGATCTGTTTCACCCCGATACTCCAGACCCAGATTATGCGGCAAAAGTAGCAATTGCAGCAGAAGAAAAAGCTCTCTCTTACAGCGGAAAAATCAAGCAGAGTGATGGGGCAACCTACGATAGTCATTATGGCGTAAAAGTTTATGGTAATAGCCATGGTTTGCTTGCCAGTTATGCCTCTAGCCGACACAGCACAAGTTGCTGTGTGATTGGTCAAGGTGAAAATGGCGAAATGGAGCGAGACTACAGTTATACCGTTGCCAGACATCGTGATGATTTGTGGTCTCCTGAAACTGTCGGGCTTAAAGCTGCTGAGAAAACAGTTAAACGCTTAGATGCAAGAAAGCTGACTACGGGGCAATATCCGGTGATGTTTGCTTCTGATGTGGCAACGGGTTTAATCGGCCATTTAATGATGGCGATTAGCGGTGGCAACCTTTACCGTAAGTCTTCATTCCTTTTGGATCAGTTAGGTAAGCAAGTTTTACCAGACTGGTTTTACATTGATGAAAGACCGCATCTACTTAGAGGCTTAGCTTCAACTCCATTTGATAACGAAGGCGTGATTACCAAAGATCTGGATATTATTACTGATGGCGTTCTATCGACTTATCTTTTAACCAGCTATGCCGCACGTAAGCTAAACATGACACCAACGGGTCATGCTGGTGGCATTCACAACTGGTTTGTAAAATCGACAGGCCAAAACTTTGACCAGTTAGTCAAAGAGTTGGGCACAGGTTTGTTGGTCACGGAAGTGATGGGACAAGGCGTGAATATCGTGACGGGTGACTACTCGCGCGGCGCGGCTGGTTTCTGGGTAGAAAATGGTGAAATTCAATACCCAGTTTCAGGCATTACTATTGCTAGCAATTTAAAAGATATGTTCCAACAGATTGTTGCTGTGGGTACAGATGTTGAGACACGCTCTCAGATCCAAACAGGTTCTATTTTGCTGGAGTCGATGAAAGTCGCTGGCGAATAAGCTAACAGACTTAAGTGGGGCCGAGCATGTTGATTGCTCGGCCTTTTTATACCTAATCTTGAGCTTGTTGCTCTTCTTTGTTGGCTTTATTGATCATTGGTGTGATGGTCGAACCTTGAACCAAGATTGAAAACACCACTACCGAGTAGGTCATGACCAATATGATCTCTTTAACATCAATAGCTTTTTCTTCGATCACCCAGATCCCAGATGGGATAGATAGAGCCATTGCTAATGCAAGTCCTCCTCGTAAGCCACCCCAAGTTAATATCTTGATCGACCAAGAGTTATAATGGCGATAACGTTTGAATCCGATGTAGGAGAGAAACACGCTCAGATAGCGAGCAGCAAGGACGAGTGGTACTGAAATAGCCATTAAAATCCAGTCTTCTTCATGGAATTCAAACAGTAACATCGACATACCAATAAGTAGAAACAGTACGCCATTGAGAAACTCATCGACGAGCTCCCAAAAGTGGTCGAGGTGCTTGTCACTTTCTTTGGAAAAACCAATGTAACGGGTCCAGTTACCAATCATGATGCCAGAAACAACCATTGCGAGCGGGCCTGATACGTGCAGCACTTCGGCAAATGCATAGCCAGCAGTAGGCACTCCGATAGTAAATAGCAGCTCCATTGAATGGTCATCAGTTGAAGAGATCAAGTAATGGAACACTAAACCCAATACAAACCCATAGGCGATACCACCTATTGCTTCCTGCAGAAATAAGCTCGTGACGCTGCCAACCGTTGGCGATTCTGTGCCAAAAGCGATAGTGAACAGAGTGACAAAAATGACTAGCCCAAATCCATCATTAAACAGCGATTCTCCTTCAATTTGAGTAGAAATACGTTCTGGTGCTTTGAGCTTTTTGACAATTGCGAGCACAGCGATTGGATCGGTTGGAGAAATCAACGCGCCAAATAGCAAGCAGTAGATCAAGTCGAACTGAATGCCGATCAATTGACAAAGGGCATACAAAACAAAGCCGATAAAGAAAGTCGAAAATAAGGTCGCTCCCAGTGCCAAGACAGTGATTTCCCACTTTTGATCTTTGAGATGTGGCAGTTTAATGCCAAGCCCACCAGCGAAGAGTAAAAAGCCGAGAATACCTTTTAACAAAAAATCTTCAAAGTTGATTCTAGAGACAACATCTGTAGCAATAGTTGTTAAATGAAACCAGTCATTTTGCCCTGCGATGAGGATAAGGAGTGATAAAGTCATTGAGCCAGCAGTGATAGCAATAGTGGTTTGCATCTTGCCTATTTTACTGTTTATAAAGGCAATGACCATGGCGGCAGCGGATAAAAAACAAAGCGTGTAATATACAGACATATCCCTAAACTCTGTAAGACGAAATGTGAATCGGATTCTCAAGGTATGTTAATAAAATAGCAAACACTTTTACTGACCACCTACTCACTATTTGAATTGTTTCAAATATCACTGGGATCAATGTATGAGAAACTTGCTGAGTGAGGAATTGGTACTTTTAATTTTTAGACGTCTAGACTCCTATTGATTGTATGGTAGGATGGGGCAAAGATTTGGCAAATTGAGGCGGTATTGTGGGAAGCAGCGCTAAGCATCAAAGTGAAGTTAGACAGCAGATAGTTGATCAACTTAATCAAAGGATTTTACTGATAGATGGTGGTATGGGCACCATGATTCAGGGATATAAGCTTGATGAACAAGGATATCGAGGCGAGCGTTTTGCCGATTGGCATTGCGACTTAAAAGGAAATAACGATCTTCTGGTATTAACTCAGCCAAAAATTATCAAAGATATTCACTCGGAGTACTTAGCTGCTGGTGCTGATATTCTTGAAACCAACACCTTCAATGCGACCACTATCGCGATGGCTGACTACGATATGGAAAGCCTCAGTGAAGAGATTAACTTTGCTGCAGCTAAATTAGCTCGAGAAGTGGCTGATGAGTGGACAGCAAAAACACCTGAAAAGCCTCGTTATGTTGCTGGTGTATTGGGCCCAACTAACCGTACCTGTTCCATTTCGCCAGATGTTAATGATCCCGGTTTTCGCAATGTCAGCTTTGATGATCTTGTTGAAGCCTATTCAGAATCGACGCGAGCTTTGATTAAAGGCGGTGCTGATCTAATTCTAATTGAAACCATTTTTGATACATTGAATGCTAAAGCGTGTGCTTTTGCGGTAGAAAGTGTATTCGAAGAGCTTTCAATCAAGCTACCTGTCATGATCTCCGGCACAATTACCGATGCCTCTGGCCGTACTCTTTCTGGTCAAACAACGGAAGCATTCTACAATGCACTGCGACATGTAAACCCTATTTCCTTTGGTTTGAACTGTGCACTAGGGCCAGATGAACTACGCCCATATGTGGAAGAGCTGTCGCGTATATCGGAAACTTTTGTGTCGGCGCATCCAAATGCTGGTTTACCTAATGCTTTTGGTGAGTATGACCTTTCTCCTGAGGATATGGCATCTCATGTTAAAGAATGGGCGGAAAGTGGCTTTTTAAATATGATTGGTGGCTGTTGTGGTACGACTCCAGAGCACATTCGTAAAATGGCCGAGGCAGTTGAATCTATTGCTCCACGTACTTTGCCAGAAATTCCAGTCGCTTGTCGTCTTTCAGGGCTTGAGCCTCTTACCATTGAAAAAGACACGCTATTCGTCAATGTCGGTGAACGGACTAACGTCACTGGCTCTGCACGCTTTAAAAGACTAATTAAAGAAGAGCTTTATGATGAAGCGCTTGAGGTGGCTAGACAGCAAGTTGAGAATGGCGCACAAATCATCGATATCAATATGGATGAAGGCATGCTTGATGCCGAAGCGTGCATGGAGAAGTTCCTTAAGCTGTGCGCATCGGAGCCTGAGATTTCAAAAGTGCCAATCATGGTCGACTCTTCTAAATGGGAAGTGATTGAAGCTGGTCTAAAGTGCATCCAAGGCAAAGGCATTGTTAACTCGATCTCAATGAAAGAAGGCAAAGAGATTTTTGTAGAGCATGCTAAACTGATACGCCGTTATGGTGCGGCTGTTATCGTGATGGCGTTTGATGAGATTGGCCAAGCAGAAACTCGTGAACGTAAGCTGGAGATTTGTACCAACGCTTATCGAATCTTGGTCGACGAAGTTGGCTTCCCACCAGAAGATATTATCTTTGACCCGAACATATTTGCCGTCGCGACTGGTATCGAAGAGCACAATAATTATGCTGTCGACTTCATTAATGCCGTCGCAGATATAAAAAGAGACTTGCCGCATGCCATGATTTCCGGTGGCGTATCCAATGTTTCGTTCTCTTTTCGTGGTAACAACTATGTGCGCGAAGCAATTCATGCAGTCTTCCTGTATCACTGTTTTAGAAATGGTATGGATATGGGCATCGTTAATGCTGGCCAGCTTGAGATCTATGACAATGTCCCTGAAAAGCTGCGTGAAGCCGTTGAAGATGTGGTGCTTAATCGCCGTGATGATGCAACGGAAAGATTGTTGGATATTGCGGGAGAGTACGCCGGCAAAGGTGCAAACAAAGAGGATGATGCTTCAGCGCTAGAGTGGCGAACTTGGCCTGTTGAGAAGCGTCTTGAACATGCATTAGTCAAAGGTATTACTGAGTTCATTGTCGAAGATACCGAAGAGGCTCGTACCAATGCAAGTAGACCGCTTGAAGTGATCGAAGGGCCGTTGATGGACGGTATGAACGTGGTTGGCGATCTGTTTGGTGAAGGCAAAATGTTCCTACCCCAAGTAGTAAAGTCTGCACGTGTAATGAAGCAAGCAGTAGCGCACCTAGAGCCCTTCATTAACGCAGAGAAACAAGCGGGACACTCGAACGGCAAAATATTATTGGCAACGGTTAAAGGTGACGTGCACGACATCGGAAAAAATATCGTTGGAGTGGTTTTACAGTGCAACAACTACGAAATTATTGACCTTGGCGTAATGGTGCCTTGTGAAAAAATTCTAAAAGTCGCTAAGGAAGAAAATGTCGATATTATCGGTTTATCAGGGTTGATTACTCCTTCGCTGGATGAAATGGTGCATGTTGCTAAAGAGATGGAGCGTCAAGGCTTTGACCTACCACTGCTAATTGGTGGTGCGACGACATCAAAAGCCCACACGGCTGTGAAAATCGAGCAAAACTACCACCAGCCAGTTGTCTATGTTAACAATGCATCTCGTGCAGTAGGTGTGTGTACTTCGTTACTTTCCGATGAGCTACGTCCTGCCTTTATCGAAAAGCTCGATCTAGATTATGAGCGAGTACGTGATCAACACAATCGCAAAACGCCGCGAACTAAGCCTGTTACGTTAGAAAAAGCGCGTGAAAATAAAGTGGCGATTGACTGGGCGAGGTATACACCGCCAAAACCAGTAAAGCCAGGAGTGCATGTGTTCGAAGACTTTGATGTGGCTGAATTGCGAAAGTACATCGATTGGACGCCATTCTTTATGACTTGGTCATTGATGGGCAAATACCCTGCGATTTTGCAACATGAGGAAGTCGGCGAAGAAGCGCAAAGGCTATTCAAAGATGCGAATGATCTGCTTGATCGAGTAGAAAAAGAAAAGCTTCTTAAGGCGAGCGGTATGTGCGCCCTTTTCCCTGCAGCAAGTATTGACGATGATATTGAAGTCTACACTGATGAATCTCGCAGCGAGGTGTTGAAAGTTCTGCATAATCTTCGCCAACAAACCGAGAAACCAAAAGGCTACAACTATTGCCTTTCTGATTATGTTGCTCCGAAAGCGTCGGGCAAACAGGATTGGATTGGCGCGTTTGCGGTAACTGGTGGAATTGGTGAAAGAGAGCTTGCTGACGAATATAAAGCAAAAGGTGATGATTACAACGCGATCATGATCCAAGCGGTTGCTGACCGGTTAGCGGAAGCTTTTGCCGAATGCTTACATGAACGAGTTCGAAAAGAAATTTGGGGCTATTCAGCTGATGAGAGCCTATCGAATGAAGAGCTTATTCGAGAGCGCTATCAAGGTATTCGTCCTGCACCGGGTTATCCTGCATGCCCTGAGCACACCGAAAAAGAAAGCTTGTGGCAATTGCTGAACGTTGAAGAAACTATTGGTATGTCTTTAACTTCAAGTTATGCAATGTGGCCAGGGGCGTCAGTTTCGGGTTGGTATTTCTCTCACCCTGATTCACGTTACTTTGCCGTTGCTCAAATCCAGCAAGATCAGCTAGAGAGTTATGCCGACCGAAAAGGTTGGGATATAGAAACTGCAGAGAAATGGCTAGCGCCTAATTTAGATTAGTCTTTTTCTTGATAAGGCCAGCGATTGCTGGCCTTAAATTTTATTAGATAGTGTATTGGCCTTTTTTCATCATTTTTGCTGCCAGAGCAAGGAAGATAAGCGAAAGCACAAGATAGATAGGTAATAAACTGAACGAATGTACATAGTCGTGCGTAGAGAACACTGGTGTCCCTGCCACTTTTTTACCATGCCAGCCTAAATCAAGTGCGTAGCCAACAAGTGGTTCGGTAATCGCGCCAAGAATAGCATCGCCAGTGTTGACCATTGCTACTATGGTGCCAGCAAGCAGCAGTGAGTTGAGATCTTTTGCCATCGCGAAGCCAATCATAAATGCTCCAGTGCCAAAGCCGAAAAGGAACATCAACACGCTAAGTTCAATATGATTGAGTTGGTGAGAATATAGGATGGCCATAACACTCACTAAAGTGATGATGCCGCCGATAAACATCCATGACGTACGTTTACCTGTATAGTCTGAAAGTAGACCAAATACAGGTCCGCCAACACCTAAGCCGATAAATACTAATGATGTTAAAGAAGCAGCTTGCGAGGTTGTGATGTGATAGGTGGTAGTTAAAAAAGGATTTCCCCAAAGGCCTGCGAATACTGCTAAGGGAGCGAAAGCCAATCCACTGTATAGTGTAAGCATCCAGTTAGCTGGCTTTTTCAAAACTTGCAGACTGTCTTTCCAATGTACTTTCTCTGACATTGGTACATCGTTACTGGAACCTTTTTTATCACGAACGAACAGCAAGAAAGCGACTGACAAAATAACGCCTAGCACTGCTACGAGTTCTAGTGAACGGCGCCACCCCTCATCAGAAACGACATGCGCCAATGGTACTTGGCCAAATACCGCCCCAACCATGACCGCGGTAGGAACTAAGCCGCTGAGAAAAGCGAAACGTTTAGCACTAAACCATGTTGACGCGACTTTAAGGTAAGTAACAGTGGCAAAGGCTACGCCGGCTCCCATCATAGCTCGTCCTGTTTCTGCCCATACAAGTTGTGTTGCATGGGCAAAAATCCAGGCACCTGCTGCACTGACAAACAACGCGATAGCACCAATAAACCTAGCGCCAAAGCGATCTAAAGATGGTCCTGAAGTAATTTGAATGACTAAGTAGCTGTAGAAAAATGTGGCGGCTAGGTTGCCAAGGCCAGCGCCGTTCACATTGAACGCTTTCATTAGCTCACCAGTCATGACAGAAGGAGAGACCTGCAGAACATATTTGTAAAACAGGAAACAGGAGCAAAGAGCTATCGCAAGCCAAGCGACGCGATAATTGGTTGAGCTTTCTTGGTACTGATCTTTTGATAAGGCTTTTACGTTCATTTTATGACGTCCAAATTTAGGTATAAAAAAAGCCTCGGACCCGAAGGTGCGAGGCTTAGTTTGAGATATACAACTCACTCAAGCCCGCACCGCCTGATAATAATAATCTCGATAATAATTTGTTTAATTGTGTTAGCCGAGAAGATCATCATGGTGATTGTGCGAACCTGTAAAACTTTTAACTGGAAAAATTAACTTAATTCAAACTAACAGCGCCATTTTTGGCTGTCAAGCAGTCGAAATAGCTAAAATTTATTTTGAGTGACTAACGATATGATTATGTTGAATAAAAAATTATTATTCGGGCGGTTGTTCAGAATAATAGCCATTTTTAGGGCAAATATATCCGAAAGGTTTGAATTTTTATTTTATATGAGAGCCACGTTTGTGGCTCTTTCGGTCCAAGATGATGAGACTTTATTTGAAGGTTTATTGCTCAAATAACTCAAAGTGCAGCTTCTCAATAGCGTCTGTTGATTCAGACTCGTGGACAAGGAAGCAGAGATTGTTTGGGCTTGCTCCATAACAAATCATCTTGAGGTTAAAGTTTTCGACAGCACTAAATACTTGCGAGGCATAACCTTTTTGCTTGCTGATATTGTTACCTATCAATGCTACAACGCACAGGTCATTTTCGACTTCTACGGTACATAGTTCTTCAAGCTCAGCTTTCGCTGTCGCTGGCAACTCTGGGGCACCGCCTGTAGTGTCAGTTTGGTCTAGGGTCAATGAAACACTGATTTCCGAAGTGGTGATTAGGTCGACCGATATCTTATGCTTGGCCAAGATTTCAAATACTTTGGCCAAAAAGCCATAAGCGTGGAACATGCTGGCACTACGAAGCGTGACCATAGTTTGGTTACGTCTCAGTGCAAGTGCGCGAAATAGAGGCTTACTTTGCACCTGATGGCGTATCCAAGTACCCCCTTTTTCAGGCTGCTTAGAAGAGCCGACAAATACCGGAATATCATGGCGAAGAGCAGGTACTAAGGTTGATGGATGAAGTATTTTTGCACCGAAGTTGGCCATTTCGGATGCTTCGCTAAAGCTAATTTCAGGGATAGGCGTTGCTTTGGGAGCAATCCGTGGGTCGGTGGTGTAAATACCAGGGACATCTGTCCAGATCTCTAGCCCATTAGCTTGAACGGCTTCTGCTATCAGAGCAGCACTGTAGTCACTGCCACCGCGGCCAAATGTTGTGGTGTTGCCTTCAGAATCACTACCAATAAAGCCTTGAGTAATGACGATATTGCTCTCACACAGTGGCAAAAGCTTTTCTTGAGCAAGAGAAAAAATGGTTTCAAGTTGAGCTTCGGCTTTACCATAATTGTCATCAGTTCTCATGACATCTCGAATATCAAAGCGAACCGCATTATTGCCTCTTTCTTTGAATATTTGCGTGAGAAGCAATGTCGACATGAGCTCACCGGTTGAAACCAGATGATCGGTGAGTTTTTTGCTTGGTTGATACGAGGCGGCTTCTGCTGCGCTAGCTACTGAGCTGAGTATGGTTTGAATACTTTTCTCTGTTTCAACAGGATCGGAGAGTTGATCCAATACTGCATGATGTATGTCTGCCAATTGGTTTACTAAACTGTCACGTTGTTCAGCATCTTGAACACCATTAGCTAGGGCTACCAAGATATTTGTGACACCTGAACACGCACTGCTGACGATCAGTTTTGTTTGAGGGTTATTTTCTACAATTGAAGCGCAACGGCTCATTGCTTCAAAGTTTGCGACGCTGGTACCACCAAATTTAGCGACGTTGAAATTGCTCACAGTAATTCTCCGAAAAATATCAATTAAACGTTAGGTTACAATAACCTAGATGATGTTTAATGTTGAAGAGACCAACTGAGCTATAGAGAAAGGCTTATATATTGTAATAGATACCTTCAGAAGCTCTTCACTGGGGAGACCAGTGACAGTTAAGGGGATTCAGCCCCGATAACCGACAATCTCAACCCATACGTTGAAATCATCTCGGCACTGCTCCCCATCAGCATCTTGTTTTGGAGTTATGGCTCCACAAAATGCCTGCCTGGGCAGTGCTCCTCTCCTGCATTAAGCCCATTTATTGAACGTGTTTATCAGAAAATTGTCAATCAATAATTGTTAACAAAACAAGTCCTTTGTAGTTGTTTGTGTGCAAAAAGTACTCTAATGTAACTATTCGCATCATTGAATATAGGAAGATAACATGACGATTCAAAGCTTTATTCCACCGCGACGCATTCTTATGGGACCAGGCCCGTCAGATATATCACCTCAAGTTTTACAAGCCTTAAGTCGACCAACTGTCGGGCACCTAGACCCACTTTTTATTTCTATGATGGATGAGCTGAAGCAACTTCTTAAGTATGCATTTCAGACAAAAAATGAGTTTACAATTGCAGTTTCCGCGCCGGGCAGTGCGGGAATGGAAGCATGTTTTGTCAATCTTGTAGAGCCAGGCGATAAAGTGATTGTTTGTCGAAATGGTGTGTTTGGTGAGCGCATGCGTGAAAACGTTGTCCGAATTGGTGGTGAGGCTATCATTGTCGACGATGAGTGGGGTGCCCCTGTTTCTACCGACAAGGTAGAACAAGCGCTGAAAGACAATCCAGACTGCAAAATACTGGCATTTGTTCACGCTGAAACATCAACGGGTGCATTGTCTGACGCTAAAGCGTTAGGTGAACTTGCCAAACAATACAGAGTGCTAACGATCGTTGATACTGTGACTTCTCTAGGTGGTGTTGAGCTGAGAGTCGATGATTGGCAATTGGATGCGGTGTATTCGGGGAGTCAAAAGTGTCTATCTTGCGTTCCCGGTTTATCACCTGTTACTTTTTCAGCGAAAGCGATAGAGAAAATTCAATCTCGCCAATCTCCAATTCAAAGTTGGTTCTTAGATCAAAGCCTAGTGCTTGGCTATTGGAGTGGTGAAGGTAAACGTAGTTATCATCATACCGCGCCAGTAAACAGTTTATATGCTTTACATGAATCCTTAGTCATGTTGCAAAATGAAGGCATTGAAAACGCGTGGCGACGTCATCAAGATATGCATGAAAAGCTTAAAGTCGGCTTGGAAAAACTAGGCTTTAAGTTTGTGGTTGAGGAAAGTAGTCGTTTACCACAGCTCAATGCCGTTTACTTCCCTGAAGGAGTCGATGAAGCAAAAGTTCGAGCACACCTGCTCAATACCTACAACTTAGAAGTAGGTGCTGGGCTAGGTAGCTTAGCAGGAAAAGCATGGCGTATCGGCTTAATGGGTTATGGAGCTCGACCAGAAAATGTCTCTCTGTGCTTAAAGGCATTAGAAGAAACGTTAACTAACTAAACACTTCGACTTCGGTGAGCCCTATTCTGAGGGCTCATCAATTCTTCTTTCAGTTTTCACACCAGCTGATGGTGGAATGTATTTAACATCAGCGAAGTCTTTATTCGGGAATAGATATTTCGCTTCTGTTCTGATTTCCTCCGCTTTTCTATCTTCCCCCATTCCTTGGTACGCGATAATCAAGTTGGTATAAAATGCGGGACGCGGCTTTCTCTTGATAACCTTTTGTGACCAATCAATATAGGGTTGGATAAACTTAGCATCTTTCTTTACTAAGCCGATTTTCAAGTAGGTGCTGTAAATATCCCAGTCCAATCTATCTTTCCATACAACAGGATTACTTGCCCTGCTTAATATCTCTGGGTTTGGCGGATTCGATTTTTCAAATTTCGTGAGAACATAGTTTGTATGTAAGGCGCTGATCATATAAAAACCGACCACGATTGGCAGCATCAAGCTGGCAATGCGCAATAGAGCTTTGGTTATTTCACTAAAAGGGCGCGTCTTGTAAAGTGCTGAGCGCTGGTCAACCCAATAGAGAAAAATGATAAAAATGATCCAGTGAATCGCTGAATGGTAGAAGGGGTATTCGAGTTGTGAATGCAGCACTATGGGCACAAACAGTGCAAAGGTTGCCAGCCGGGTGCCTTTTTTACCCCGGTGAATACGCAGTAGCACCAAGCCTGCTGCCAATAAAATACCCAATACAGGGACTAATCCGCCTTCTACAGCCCAATAAAGCAGTTCGTTATGTGGATGAGTTAACGATGGTAGCCCCGGCTTATAATCAGGGTTTAACTGATGTTGACGAGCTGTGTAGAGCAGATAAGAGGGCTCAAACTTTCCGTAGCCATAACCAGTAAACGGCTTCTCGATGAACATATCGATGGTTTGTTTGTAGATATAAGACCTAGGGCTATCTAACTTGGCTTTTTGCTCAATGTTTTTTTCACCATGAGATGCAAAGGCGATAATAAACCCAAGGAGTACACCAACGATAATCGACGCTCCCCAGCCAGCAAATCGTTTCACTGTTGAGTTATAGTACAAATACGGCAGCAACATGAATATCGAAATGGCGGTGCCAAGCCACCCTGTTCGTGAAGCCAACACAATCAATAGAGGTAACGTTAATGCTGGGATAATGTATAGGAGCGAGACAGCGCTGATTTGGCTTTGATATTTAATTGGCTGACGAGCAAGAAGGTAGCCTGAAAGGGCGAGCCCGGTTGCTAAAAAGCTGGCCATCACATTTGGCTGTTGAAATATGCCGTATGGCCGGTTTACTACTGTGTTGTAGCCGAAAAGGTTGCCAGGTTGCAGAAAAAGATACTGAAAGTAACCAAACAGTGACTCAATCACTACGGCTAAAATAATAAACCAAAGAATCCTTTGCTTTTGCTTGTTGCTAAAGTGGAACTGCTGCAGCAAGAAAAAGAATAATAGCCCAACCCAGAGTCCTGCTAATCGAGTAACTGACTCCTCAATATTCGCGCTTGTATAAAACTCCGGTACGGTAAGCAAAATACAGCTTGCCAGTAGGCCTATTGTCAGACGTGAATAGCGAAAGGTATGGTTGGTTGCTAACTGATAAAGGCCAATTGCTAAAGTAATACTTAAACCAAACCAGATTACCGGGTTAAATGATAATGCTAAGCCTGAACCGCCAGGGTTTGGTGTAAAGAAGTGCATGGCGACAAGGAATATAAACCCTAGCGAGAATATGAAGTGCCTATTCAGCGGTGCCGCTGGTGCTTCTACTTCTAGTTTTGTACCAGCAGTGTGCAATATCGCCATAGATTTTCGTCCGTGAGCCCAATAAATTACAAAACAAAAACCAGCATTAACAAGCTGGTTTTTAAAAGTATACTCAATTTGGATTACTTGAACACGCTCAGTTGAGCATAAGCCTAAGTTAACATCGGTTTTAAGAACCTAGCGGTGTGTGAACCTTTGACTTCCATCACTTGTTCCGGCGTGCCTTGAGCAATAATTTTACCGCCACCTTGGCCACCTTCAGGCCCTAAATCGACGATCCAGTCTGCGGTTTTTACGACATCTAAGTTGTGCTCAATAACGACAACCGTGTTGCCGTGATCGCGTAGGCGATGTAAAACGGATAGTAGTTGTTGGATGTCGTGAAAGTGCAATCCGGTAGTGGGTTCATCAAGGATATACAAGGTTTTTCCTGTATCTCTTTTCGATAGCTCCCTTGCTAGCTTCACCCGCTGAGCTTCACCACCAGACAAAGTCGTTGCTGCTTGCCCAAGGCGAATGTAGGAAAGACCAACATCCATCAGGGTTTGAAGTTTACGTGCAATGACAGGAACCGGGTCAAAGAATTCACGTGCATCTTCAACTGTCATTTGTAGCACTTCATCAATGGATTTGCCTTTGTATTTGACCTCCAAAGTTTCGCGGTTATATCGCTTGCCTTTACAAGCATCACAAGCGACATAAACGTCTGGCAAAAAGTGCATTTCGACTTTGATAACCCCATCGCCTTGGCAGGCTTCACAGCGTCCACCTCGAACGTTGAAGCTGAACCTACCGGGTTTATAACCTCTTGAACGAGATTCTTGCGTACCTGCAAATAGCTCGCGTATTGGAGTAAAAATACCAGTGTAAGTGGCTGGGTTAGAACGAGGGGTTCGCCCTATTGGGCTTTGGTCAATGTCGATGACTTTATCAAAGTGCTCAAGCCCTTTTATTTCTCTGTATGGTGATGGGGTTTCTGTTGTTGCACCATTGAGTTGGGTATGCGCAATTTTGTAGAAAGTATCATTGATTAAGGTCGACTTACCAGAACCAGACACACCAGTAATGCAAGTGAATAACCCAACAGGTAGATCTAGGGTGACATTTTTTAGGTTATTGCCAGAGGCTCCAAGTAGCGACACCATTTTCTTTTTATCGATAGGTGTTCTCTGCTTAGGGATCGAAATTTCTTTTGCACCACCAAGGTAGTGTCCAGTCAATGAATTAGGGTTAGCGATAATATCTTCAACTTTACCTTGGGCAATAACTTCACCACCGTGAACACCTGCACCGGGGCCAATATCAATAACATGATCTGCTGCGCGGATTGCGTCCTCATCATGCTCCACCACGAGAACGGTATTTCCTAAATCTCGCAAGTGAACAAGTGTTTGTAGTAGTCGTTCGTTATCACGTTGATGCAGACCAATCGAAGGTTCATCAAGTACATACATAACCCCAACAAGGCCGGCTCCAATTTGGCTTGCCAAGCGAATGCGCTGAGCCTCCCCACCTGACAAGGTTTCAGCACTGCGTGATAAATTGAGGTAGTTGAGGCCTACATTAACTAGGAAGTGTAATCGGTCATTGATTTCTTTCATCACCTTTTCGGCAATTTGTGCTCGTTGTCCTTCCAATTTTAAGTTTTGGAAAAACTCTAGTGCTTCAGCAATGCTGAGCTCTACGATATTCGGAAGTGGCGTATCTTGAATAAACACATTTCTCGCTTCAAGCCTTAGTCGAGAACCGTTGCAGCTTGAACACGTTTTTGTCGAGATGTATTTGACTAAGTCTTCACGGACAGCGTTGGATTCAGTATCTCGATAGCGCCTTTCAAGTGTGTTGAGGATGCCTTCAAATGGATGGCGTTTAAGGCGTACGTCACCTCGGTCATTGACATACTTAAACTCAACTTCGGTTCTACCTGAACCGGTTAAAATAACCTGTTTCACTTTCTTTGGTAGAGACTTGAATGGAACCGTCAAATCGAAATCATAGTGATCAGCTAGAGAGGTGAGCATCTGGAAATAATAGTAGTTCTTTTTATCCCAACCCCGAATCGCTCCTTCGGCCAGACTCAAGCTTTCATCTTGGATCACTCTTTCAGGGTCGAAGTATTGCTGAACACCTAATCCGTCACATGTTGAGCAGGCACCAGCAGGGTTATTAAAAGAGAACAACCTCGGCTCTAACTCTTGCATGCTGTAGCCACAATGAGAGCAAGCAAAGTTGGCAGAGAATACAATTTCTTCACCACCTCCTTCCATAGGAGCCGCCACCGCGACACCACCAGAAAGCTCCAGTGCTGTTTCAAATGATTCGGCCAAACGTTGTTGAAGATCTTGGCGTACTTTAAAGCGATCAACCACTACTTCGATGGTGTGTTTTTTATGTAGCTCAAGAGTTGGTGGATCAGAGAGATCGCAAATCTCCCCATCGATCCGAGCTCGAATAAAGCCCTGAGCAGAAAGGTTTTCTAAAGTCTTTACATGTTCCCCTTTACGCTCTTTGACGATAGGCGCTAGCAACATCATTTTTGCGCCTTCGGGACAAGCTAAAACACTGTCGACCATTTGGCTAATCGTTTGTGCTGCAAGGGGAGTATGGTGATCTGGGCAGCGGGGCTCGCCAACACGCGCGTAAAGCAAGCGCAGGTAATCGTAGATCTCTGTTATGGTACCCACTGTCGATCTTGGATTATGAGAAGTGGACTTTTGCTCGATTGAAATAGCAGGAGAGAGGCCTTCGATATGATCAACGTCAGGCTTTTCCATGAGAGAAAGAAACTGCCGCGCATAGGCAGATAGAGATTCGACATATCGCCTTTGGCCCTCAGCGTACAGCGTATCAAAAGCAAGCGATGATTTGCCTGAACCAGAAAGGCCGGTTATGACGATCAGCTTATCTCTAGGGATTGTCAGACTGATATTTTTGAGGTTGTGAGTTCGAGCCCCTCTAACTTCAATTTTGTCCATTGTTCTGCTCTATGTAATACCAAGTTGAACAAGTATTACATAGAGTGAACAGAGTGCCAATTAATTTTGCTGTATAAATAAACAGTATTTATGAATGCAATGTGGCGAAGAATTAGCTTTCTTTCTGAGTCGTTTGTTTGCCAAGCTCTGCTGTTACTTTGTCTTTTAGGTACAAATTTTCAAAGCAGAAGTTAGTTGCTTCGATATAACCTTCAACGCTACCGCAATCAAATCGTTTACCTTTGAATTTATAGGCTAGTACACATCCCGACTTTGCTTGTTTTAGTAGCGCATCGGTAATTTGAATCTCACCACCTTTGCCCGGCTCTGTTTGTTCGATTAACTCAAAAATGTCGGGTGTTAAAATATAGCGGCCAATAATCGCAAGGTTGCTCGGGGCAGTGCCTTGTTCAGGTTTTTCAACCATGTCATCAACTCGGTAAAGTCCATCTTTGATCATTTCACCTTGAACGATGCCATATTTGTGAGTTTCATCTTCAGGTACTTCTTGAACAGCAACTATTGAGCAGCGGAACTGTTTATACAAGGCGACCATTTGAGCCAGCACACCTTGATCTTTGTTAACGCACAAGTCATCGGCTAGAACGACAGCAAATGGTTCATCGCCGACTAACTCACGGCCAGTTAGTATTGCATGACCTAAACCTTTCATTTCGCGCTGGCGAATGTAGGTGAAGTTTGCCGTATCAATGATTTTACGGATATCAACCAGCAGCTCTTCTTTGTTTGTGCCTTTGATTTGGTGTTCCAGCTCATAGTTCATATCAAAGTGGTCCATGATAGAGTGTTTGCCTCGCCCGGTGACGATGCACATTCCATCAATGCCTGCTTGAATAGCTTCTTCTACGCCGTACTCAATCAGTGGTTTGTTCACTACTGGCATCATTTCTTTGGGCATGGATTTGGTAGCTGGTAGGAAGCGGGTTCCGTAACCTGCAGCAGGGAAAAGACACTTTTTAATCATTTTCAGACTCTGGCTTGAATATTTGAGTTAATTTATCGCAGTACAATAACATGATTCACTTAACCCAAGAATAGTAAAAGTTATTGGTTGACCAAATTTCGGTTGGCCCAGGCAATCGCTTGAACTCGATTCTTAACTGCCAGTTTTTTAAAAATTTGGTAAAGGTGGGATTTGACGGTGAATTCACTAATGAAATGCGCCTCTGCGATTTTCGAGTTAGAAGCGCCAGTTTGCAGGCTGCGTAAAATTTGAACCTCCCGACTGGTTAAATCAACGCTTACACTGGTTGGATGATGGCTAACAATGTGTCGATAATAGTGTAATAACTGACATAGTATATTGCGTGGTAGACAATTCTTTCCGTCGACAATTTTCTTGCAACCTGCTGCAATGTCGTTTTTGTCATCATCACGATAGTACAATCCCTTTAAATTCCCCATAGAGATAAGCTCTTCGGTGACTAGCCTTTTTTCTACATTGAATACGATGATTTCATAACGATTTGACGCAATGGGTAAAGTCATCACTTTGGTCATAATTTCTTGGTAGTGACGATAGTCAATAAGCAGTATTTTGTGCGGGTGTTGCGGGGAGGCGATGAGTAAGTCTTCTACTTCAATTTTTGGGATGGTTTTGCGATAGGCTTGTTCTATATGAGTAAAGTGTTGGCAAGGTGCTTCTTTATCTAAGCATAAAGCGTAAATTGTTCTAGAGTAGTCGGTTTTTTTCATCTGTTTTCATATATAACTGTAAAAGAGTGGCTATCTTCCAAAATTTACAGGCATGGGGCGAGACGAAACCAAGAAATTGCGTCTAGATTCTTAGTGTAAAGTAATACGCATTTTAATCAGTAGTGCTGTGACTTGATCTGCTTCGAATAAATGGATTGCAAGAACTTTCATGACAGCCATTTTCAAACCCAACTTGATTGATACCTAAATAATCAAGATTTGTCGTTGTAGCAAAGCATGGTATCCTACTATGTTATTTGAAAGCCGAATTGAATTTAGACGGAGCAAAACATGGCAAGCCGTGGAGTGAATAAAGTAATCTTAGTGGGTAATCTGGGTAACGACCCAGAAATTCGTTATATGCCAAATGGTGGTGCTGTAGCGAACATCACTATCGCGACGTCTGAAACATGGCGTGATAAGGCAACAGGTGAGCAGCGTGAAAAAACCGAATGGCACCGTGTTGCATTGTTTGGCAAGCTTGCTGAAGTTGCAGGAGAGTACCTGCGCAAAGGCTCTCAGGTTTATATTGAAGGTCAATTACAAACTCGTAAGTGGCAAGATCAAAGCGGCCAAGATCGCTACACAACAGAAGTAGTTGTGCAAGGGTTTAACGGCGTTATGCAAATGCTAGGTGGCCGTGCACAAGGTGGAGCTCCAGCGAATCAAGGTATGGGTGGACAGCCTCAAGGTGGATGGGGTCAGCCTCAGCAGCCAGCACCAGCGATGCAGGCTCAACCTTCAGCTCCAACTCAGCAAGCACCTAAACCAGCTCAGCCACAATATAATGAGCCTCCAATGGATTTTGATGACGATATTCCGTTTTAATCAACCATTCTTTATAAAAGCCGCAATTTATTGCGGCTTTTTAGTAACTGAGGGTAGGCAATACACTTCAAACTGGGCAAGCATTGAAGTTTAATGTAGACAAACGTCTGTTAATGATGACAATATCGACACATTAGCGATAGCTTGGTTTATAACCATGCAAATCGCCCAATTACATTTCAGGAAATGGAATTCGATAGGTTATGAGGAGTACTCCTACCTTAAAGCTCAGTGCAAGGCTGGTCGCATTTGTAACGATTATTGTTATCAGTGCGATGTTTATTATATTCATTGGTGGATCACTGTCTTTTAAGCGAATTGGACAGGAGTATCAGAATCATTACTTGTCTGGCATTGTCCAAGTGGTAGACAAAGAGCTTCAGCAGCCGAACTCAGTCAAATCATTTCGTATTTGGATGCCGAAAATTCTGCACGCAGCAAATGTTGTCGACATGACTTTGTCAAATAATCAGGGCTTGGTTTATCAATTTGTCGATAAGAAATCCCATACAAACCCAGCATTCCTATATAGCCAGACATATCGTCTTAAGTTAAATCCGACCTATCAAATGTCTATTAAAGCTGTCCCTCCATATCTAGGATATGGGTATTCAATGGGGGCTTTATCATCAATAACGTTAGCCGTAGCTTTGGTCATATTCTGCCTTATTCGAGGCTTAAAGTGGCTTAAAGAACAGCTCTATGGATGTGAGCTATTAGAAGAGCGCGGTCGAATGATACTGGCAGGTCGAGTGGAAGAATACGCGAAAGGTGACTTTCGCGAGTGGCCTTTTACTGCCAGTGAAGCGTTGGACACTTTGATTGAAGAGTTGCAAGATGCTCGGCAAGAGCGCAGCCGTTTTGATACTTTTATTCGTAGCCAAACTTTTCTCGATCAACTGACAGGTACTGCAAACCGCGTCATGTTTGATAGCAAGCTAGAATCTGCTCTGTCTGAAAGTGGTGTCCGAGGAGGAGTGATGTTGCTACGAATCGAGGACATTGAGCAGATTCGTGAGGAAAATAGCAAGCGAGTTGCAGACGACTTCATCGTAGAAATCGGCGAGCGAGTCTCCAACATTGTGCAGCGTTACCCAGACATTATTTTGTCTCGTTATTATTCTTCTGATTTTGCTATTTTCGCACCGCAGTTGAGCTCAAAAGATCTGACTTATATTGCCCAAAGCTGTCTTAAGCAGCTGCAAAAAATAGAGCCTCCTTCTCCGTTGGATAAAGATGATTGGTGCCATATAGGGTTTACTGTTTATCAAGAAGGAGAGCACCAAGTAGCGATTATGGAAGAGGTTGAATCTGCAGTTAAAAGTGCTCAACTTCAGCAGGTCAATACTTGGAGTAAATTCAAGAAAACGGCTCGATTTGATGATGAGCGAGGAACCGTTCGGTGGAGAAGTTTGTTCGATCAGGCAATTGCGCCAAATCAACTGTTTGTTTTTGAACAAGAGTGCTTTGTTTACAATGCACAAAGTGAGCTGGCCTTAGCCCACAATGAGCTGTTTGTTCGAATTGATGACCCAGAGCGAGGTCTGCTGCAAGCTTCAAGATATAACGCTGCCTTAGAAGCCGTGGGCTATGAAAGTAGGCTTGATAGGGCCGCTCTGCATCGTATATTCAAATATATGATGTCTGATCCTACTTCATTGAAGCTCTATTCTATCAATATGCATATCACTCCATTTGCTGATAAGAATCATTTTAAATGGTTTAGAGATGAGCTTTTACAATTGCCGTCATTATATCGAAACAGGCTAACTTTTGAGTTTGCAGAGGCTAGACTGGTTGAGCATTTAGATTACATGCGCCCAGTCGTAAAAATGCTGCTAGGATTCGGTTTTAAAGTTTGTGTGGACCAAGCTGGTCGTTCAGTAGTGAGTACGCACTATCTGAAAGATCTCAATATTGATTATTTAAAACTGCATAGAAGTTTGGTCAAACAAATTGATCAAAGGCACGAAAACCAACTGTTTGTGCGGAGTTTAGTTGGTGCCTGTGCGAGTATAGATACTAAAGTGATAGCTGTAGGGGTCGATTCTAAGCAAGAGCGAAACACTTTAATGGAATTGGGTGTTAATGGAATGCAAGGTCGATATTTGCATGCAGAAAAGCAAATCTTCCCATTAGACAAACAAGGTAAATCTAAGCCAGTTCAATCTATGGTTAAGATAGGACGAAGGAATCGTTGGCGAAGAAAATAACGGCGAGTATCAATGGAATTGACGTCACTCATAGAAAGGATCAAGTCTCAGAAGGCTGGGCAATTGCATGTAAATGCAGTTGTGCAGCTTCATGCTATCTACTTTTCTTCCAATGCTCCCATTGTTGAACTTCCAGAAAAAGTATCGATCGGCCAAGATGGAGATTGGCTACCTATTCTGCAAAGCGTTTTAGAGAAGCTTTCTCAAAAAGTTGTACTGGATGTGATTTTGCATCCCGGTTTATATCAAGACTATCAAATTGATAAGCCAAACCTGCCTAAAGAAGAATGGAATACTGCATTGCCATTTCTCTTAAAAGATTTGACCACAGATCGGGTTGCTGATTTGGTCGCAGATGCGTTTGAACTGCCAAACACCAATAAGCTTGAAGTATATACCGTATCTAAATCTCTCATTCTAAACCTCAATCAAATTGCAATTAGCCTCGGGCATTCATTAGGTCGAGTATTAATTGAAGAAGATCTATGGGGACTTCTGGCAGGTGATCTTAGTAATTTTTTATTGTTACAAAGAAGTTTGCATGGCAATTATCAGCTGCGTGCCTATATCAACAAAAAGTGTGTTTTTCATCGTACCCTCAGAGGCATTTCCCATCCATTGTCTGGCCCTGCAAGTAGTGGACTGGCGTTAGATGGTGCAGCGCTGGAGCTGCAACGCTCGATTGACTACCTTTCATCTCAGCTAAAAGGTACGTCACTGCACCATTTACTTGTTTATTGTGATAAAGAGGACAACACGTCTCTTGCTGCTGAATTAAGTGAAAGAGTCAGTGTGAAAGTCACGCCTTTAACGGAAGAAAACACAGATAGTGGCAGTTTATTGGTGTCTGGCTCAGATATGTTGCTGAGCAATTATATCAACCTATACCCGCAGCACCTAAAGCCGAAAACGGAATATTTAACCTTAGGAAATGTGTTAGCTAGTTGGTGTATTGTGGCTGCGATTGTTGGGACAGCAACATTATTTTTCAGTTATCAGAACTCTCAACTTGAGAGTTCACTCGCGAGCTACAAGTCTCAAGAAACAATTCTATCCAACCAGCTTATTCGTCTTCAAGCTAAGCTGCAAAAACATAAACCAGCGGCAGACAAAGTAGCTGCAGTTTCTCGGCTGAAGATGGAAATTCAATCCAAAAAAGACTCACTCAAAGCTGTGGGTGAGTATGATGAATCTCAGCAGTTAGGATATTCAGGAGTCATGAAGTCTCTAGCTGAAATTGGCCGAGACGATATCTCTCTTAGTTCTATTGTCATGGATTCACGTAAGTTGGACATAACCGGGTTAGCACGTAGTGCAGACTCTATTCCCAGCTGGATAAACCAATTTAAGTCAGAACTTAATTTAGTAGGAAGGACGTTCGAAAAATTAAAAATAAGCCGCAATGATCAAAAACTCATCTCCTTTGAACTCAAGTCTAAAGAAGGAGGCAACTGATGATACAGTACTGGCAGTCTGTTTCGGAAAAATTCTCTCAAATGACTCACAGAGAGAAGTTGCTCGTAGGTTTTTGTGGGCTGGTCGGCGTTTCCCTACTGTTATTCTCAATTATTTTGGAACCTGCCATAGAATTAAAACAGGCATCAGATAAAAAAGTGCTTGTTGCAGAAAAGAAAATTAAGTCGCTCAACAAAGATATTCGTTTTGCAAAAGCAAAATTGAAAGGTGACCCGAACCAAGACATTAATACAGAGCTTAAAAGGCTTCTAAAACAAAGCCAACAGCTTTCGCTGCAGCTTTCAAAAATAATTGAGAATTTGATCTCTCCAACTCAAATGGCGCAACTGTTGGAGAAGGTGCTAAGGGATACTAAGGGAGTCAATTTAGTGTCGATGGAGTCACTCAAAGCTGAACCGATCACTAAAGACAAAGAGTCTAGCCAATATACTGGTTATTACTTACACCCGATTCGTTTAGAGGTAACGGGCAATTACTTTTCGATACTGAGTTATCTGCAAGCATTGGAGGCGTTACCTGTTAAATATTACTGGCGCAGTTTTCAATACACAGTTGAGGAGTACCCGACAGCACGCTTAGTGATTCAAGTTTATACGCTAGGGACGAGGCAGGAGTTTATCGGTGGTTAAGTGGCTGATGTTGTTTCTTGCACTAACAATTATGCCTGCTGCTTGGTCAGCAGCGAAAGACCCTACAGCTCCTTTAGGCTGGGTAAAACCAAAGGAAGTGGAAGAAAAGGGTAAGCAAGAGTCAGTCGTGTTGCCTAAGCTACAAAGTATTATGTGTGAAGATCAAGGGAAGTGCTACGCAACGCTCGATAACCGTGTAGTAAAAACAAATGACAGAATTGGTCGTTACGTCGTTAAATCAGTTGGACAGGATTCGGTAACGATATCAAGCCAAGGAAAGCAGTGGAAACTAAAGTTGTTTCCTTTAAGCATAAAGGATTAAGGTAATCACTATAAATGTATAGATATCTAATAGTTTTTGTTAGTTCTATATTATTGATTGGATGCACTATGGGGCTAGGCCATCGGGACCCTGTGGAGGCTAAACATGCTCTAAAGCAAGCGGTCGCTGAATCTAGCCATCATAACCTCGACAAGCTCCCACCCTCTGTAGAGGCTGACTTGATGCCTGACTTAAGTCAAAGCGCTTCAACAGAATCGGAAACGATCAAACGCTACAACATTAAAGCTGATGGAATCGATGCCAAGGCCTTTTTCACGAGTTTGGTCAAAGGAACCCAGTACAGTATTGCCATCCACCCTGAAGTAAGTGGCAATATTACCGTCAACTTGTCAGACGTAACGCTGGATGAGGTATTCTCCGTTGTGCGCGATATCTATGGGTTTGATATTGAAAAAGCAGGTAATGTCATCCAAGTATTCCCAGCAGGGTTAAGAACAGTCAGCATCCCTGTTGATTACATCCAGTTTAAGCGAAGTGGCCGCTCACTGACTTCAATTAGTACCAGTACCATTACGACTAACAACTCCAGCAGCTCTACATCTTCTTCTGGTGATTCGTCATCAAGCTCTTCCTCAACTTCTTCAAATGGAGGAACTGAGATTGAAACGGTGAGTGAAAGCGACTTTTGGCCACAACTCAAAACCGCGATTCAAGAACTAATCGGCTCTGGCAAAGGTCAAAGTGTTGTTGTAGTTCCGCAAGCTAGCTTAGTCACAGTTAGAGCATTTCCTGACGAAATACGCCAAGTACGAAACTTTTTAGGAGTTTCTCAGCAGCGTATGCACCGCCAAGTAATTCTAGAGGCGAAAATAATCGAAGTCACTTTGAGTGATGGCTATCAGCAAGGAATTAACTGGTCAAACTTATCTCTTGGGGATGGAAAAGTGGTGATTGAAAGGCTAGGTGCCTCAACCCTGCCGGGGTTGGATGATATCGGCACGCTGCTAAATGGCCAGACTAACATTACCGTTTCAGATGGCACTTTCTCTGGTGTTTTGAGTTTTATGCAAACACAGGGTGATGTAAACGTATTATCTAGCCCTAGAGTTACTGCAGCAAATAACCAAAAGGCAGTGATAAAAGTTGGTACTGATGAATATTTTGTCACAGATGTTTCTAGCGTTGTTTACAGCGGAACTGACACTGAAACCACATTTGATATCGAGTTGACCCCATTTTTCTCCGGTATCTCGTTGGACGTCACACCGCAAATCGATGAGCAAGGAAATGTCATTTTGCACGTTCATCCAGCGGTTATCGAAGTCGAAGATCAAGATAAAAGCATTACCTATGGTTCTGACACGATTACGTTGCCACTCGCTCTGAGCTCCGTTCGAGAGTCAGATTCTGTCATCCGTGCTCAAGATGGAGATGTTGTGGTTATTGGTGGCTTGATGAAGACCAATGTTTCAAACGAGGTGTCTAAAATCCCATTTTTAGGCGATCTTCCGGGGTTAGGTCACTTGTTTAGAAATGTATCTGAATACACTCAGAAAACTGAGCTTGTGATTTTATTGAAGCCAACGGTTGTTGGTGTGAACACGTGGCAAAAGGAACTGGAGCGCTCTCAGGGTTTACTTAACGACTGGTTCCCTGAGGCGAAGTAACGATTATGTATCTCAGCCATTTTGGATTTACGCAGTACCCCTTTCACCTTACGCCCAATACAGAGTTATTTGTTGGCTTAGCCCCGCACTACGAGGCTATTCAAACGGTTAATGCTGCCCTAGATATGGGAGAAGGCGTAATAAAGGTCACTGGAGAAGTTGGGACAGGTAAAACGATGGTATGCCGAATGTTAGTTCGGCATTTGGAAAATACGGTTCAGTTAGTCTACTTACCTAACTCAGCGCTAACAGGTGCAGAGTTAAGGCAGTCGGTCGCATCTGAGCTTTCCCTTGATGTCACGAATCCAGCGTCTATTGTTGATGATATTCAGAAGAAACTTATCGAAGTGACGAGTTCAGGGCAAAAAGTGGTTGTCATTGTCGATGAAGCGCAGGCGCTAGAGGATGAAGCCCTAGAAGTCCTTAGGCTATTTGGAAACTTAGAAACAGAGCATGACAAGTTGCTTAGTATTGTATTGCTCGGTCAGCCAGAGTTAGATAGGCGTTTAGAGCAGCATCATCTTCGCCAGTTTCGCCAGAGAATCACTTTTTCGGCTAACCTTAGGCCGTTATCTCTAGAAGAAACTGTTGCCTATATCGAGAGTCGTTTAACCAAGTCTTCTGTGTCTGAAAAACTTTTTAGCCTTAGCCAAAAGAAGGCGGTGTGGAAGGCAAGTCATGGCATACCTAGGCTTATTAACCAAATTTGTCATAAAACATTAGTGCTGGCCTTTAGTAGTGGTGAAAGGCGCGTGACAAATTTGCATCTTTATTCTGCCATTCATGACACTTTTGATAGTCGTAAGCCAAAATTTAAATCACCGCTGCTATGGGGATGGAGTAGTGGATGAGTACGATTAATGATGCTCTTTCGAAGTTAACAGAGAAAGACAATAGTGCGACAAGCCAGATCGAGCGCATTGAAGTTAAGCCTATTAGGCAATTCAAAATATGGCCTTGGACAGTCGGTGTTTCGAGCTTATTGCTAGCGGTTGGAGGCTGGGCGTTTGTGGCTTCTCAAAATGAATCGGGCAATCATTCTCAGGCTACAAATAAAACGGTTCAAGCTGTAGAACACCAAGCGACAGAAAAACCAGAATCGGCTGAAGAAAAAACGAAAATAGTGGCGAATGTCACCAGTGAAAAAACAGCTGAAGGTACTGCTAAGCCTATGCCAGCCTCTTCTCCAACGATTGTTGCTACTCCTGATGTAGCTACGGTATATACTGCGAAAGAGGTTGCACCGATCCAGCCTAAGAAGGCGGTGAAACCACATGTTGTTTCACCAAAAGAGACAGCGAAACAAACCAAGGCGACCCAAACAGCAAGTGCGGTAAAACCTGCTCAATCACAAGCCACTCAAGTACCTCCAGTTCAAGCAATAACTCCAGCTGTAGCTCCTGCTACAAAAAAAACAACCATTACTACACCTACGGATGGCTTTGTAATTGAGCATGTCGAGCTAACGCATAGGCAGTTAGCTGATAAAGCGATTGAAGAGGCACAAAAAGCGCTCGATGCCAACAACATTAAAGGTGCCTTGAAAGAGTACTCTGCTGCGCTGCGTTATGTTCCAACTGACGAAGTTGTGAGGCAAAAGCTTGCGGCCCTTTATTACGGTCGAGGAGATGCGAGAAAAGCGTTCGAGCTATTGCAGCAAGGAATACAGCTGAATAAGAGCGGTGAGAATCTTAGATTGGCATTGGCCAAATTGTTACTTAAAGAAGATAGAGCTGAGGCTGCATTGGTTCCTTTAGTTTATTTGCCTGCTAACCCTACAACGCCTTATCTTTCTTTACGAGCAGCATTGGCTCAGAAAAACAACCAAGATGCAGTGGCATTAGAAACGTATCAGATGCTGGTGACACAAGACAGTAGCAACGGACGCTGGTGGTTAGGCTTAGCAATACAGCAAGAACGCAACTTGGATATGAAAAGTGCCAGCAAATCTTATCAAAATGCTTTGACTAGAGTCGGGATTTCTAAAAGCTCGCAGAAATTTATTCGTGAACGGCTCAAACTTCTAAGCTCACTCGAAGGAGGCTCAAGTGCAAATTAAGCTGCGTAAAAGGCTCGGTGACTTATTGGTTGAAGAAGGCATCATAACTGAGCAGCAAGTGGAAGAAGCGCTAGTAAGCCAAAAGCAAACGGGCAGAAAGCTAGGTGATACACTCATCGATCTTGGTTTTCTATCTGAACATCAGATGCTTAGCTTTTTGTCTCAACAATTAACGCTGCCACTTATCGATCTTGGTCGAGCTCAAGTTGATATTGATGCAGTGCAGTTGCTACCTGAAGTTCATGCTCGAAGGTTACGCGCTTTAGTATTTGGCCAAAACGGAGAGACTTTGCGTGTCGCAATGAGCGATCCGGCTGATCTATTTGCACAAGAGTCGCTACTCAGTCAATTGTCACAATACTCGATAGAGTTTGCTATTGCTCCAGAAAAGCAGTTAGTAGAGGCTTTTGATCGCTACTATCGCCGTACGAAAGAGATCGCATCATTTGCGGAGCAGCTGCAAGCAGAGCATGAAACAAACGAGGCGTTCGACTTTGATACAGAAGAGGACGATAGCGATGAGGTTACCGTTGTTAAGTTAATCAACTCTTTGTTTGAAGATGCAGTTCAAGTGGGAGCATCGGATATTCATATTGAGCCTGACGCGAATGTACTTCGATTGCGCCAACGGGTTGATGGGATTTTGCATGAAACTTTGCTTAACGAAGTGAATATCGCATCTGCACTCGTTTTAAGACTGAAGCTGATGGCAAATTTGGACATATCAGAGAAGCGACTACCTCAGGACGGCCGTTTTAATATTCGTTCTAAAGGTCAATCTGTTGATATTCGTATGTCCACTATGCCCGTTCAGCATGGTGAATCTGTAGTAATGAGGTTACTCAATCAATCTACGGGAGTGCGGAAATTAGAAGAGTCAGGTATTCCAAGTGATTTGCTGGTTAGGTTTAGAGGGCAGCTAAAACGGCCACACGGCATGATACTTGTCACGGGGCCAACAGGTTCGGGTAAAACCACCACCTTATACGGTGCGCTAATGGAGCTCAATCAGCCAGCCAAGAAGATCATCACCGTAGAAGACCCAGTCGAATACCGTTTACCTCGCATCAACCAAGTGCAGGTTAACCCCAAAATCGATCTTACTTTTTCTACTGTTTTGAGAACATTTCTTCGTCAAGATCCAGATATTATTTTGGTCGGGGAGATGCGTGATCAAGAAACGGTAGAGATCGGCTTGCGAGCAGCTTTAACGGGTCACTTGGTTTTAAGTACCTTGCATACAAATGACGCAGTAGATAGTGCGCTGCGTCTTATCGATATGGGGGCTCCTGGCTACCTTGTTGCAAGTGCAGTGAGGGCAGTTATTGCTCAAAGACTAGTGCGTAAAGTATGCCCGGATTGTAAGACTCAAGACTCGATAGATGAAGCTCGATTGCACTGGTTAGATATGAGATTTCCAAACCAAAAAGCGAGTAGTTTTGTCAAAGGTAATGGTTGCCAAAACTGCAATTTGACTGGCTATAGAGGCCGTATAGGTGTGTTCGAAATGCTCGAGCTAGACCATTCTATGATGGACGCTCTACGAGACAATAATGCGGTGGCCTTCGCTGAGTCCGCGAGAAACTCTAAACAGTATAAGCCCCTGCTAGCCACCGCTATGGAACTAGCTTTAGAAGGTGTGATTAGTTTGGACGAAGTAATGCATCTGGGTGAGGGTGATAGTTCAGGGTCCGTTGAAGCCATTTTGATGTAATTGAGTGGAACATAGATGCCAGTTTATCGTTATCAAGGAAGAAAACAGGATGGAAGCAAAACCTCTGGCAGTGTTGAAGCCGCAACACAAGAGCTTGCTGCTGAAACACTGATGAGCAAAGGTGTTATTCCGATTGAAATTGCGGAAGGTAAGCAAGCTTCTGAAAATGCTTTGGATCTAGCAACACTTTTTTCCCGTTCGGTTCCGTTAGAAATTTTGGTTATCTTTTGTCGCCAGCTTTTTAGCTTGACCAAAGCAGGCATACCAATTTTACGTTCAATGAAAGGGTTAACTCAAAACTGTACTAACAAACGCCTGAAAGACGCGTTAGAAGATGTCAGTACCGAGCTTTCTAGTGGAAGAAGCCTTTCTGGCGCGATGCAAATGCACCCGAAAGTCTTCAGCACATTGTTTACATCAATGATAAACGTTGGTGAGAATACTGGACGTCTCGACGAAGCGTTGGAGCAATTATCTGGTTACTACGAACAAGAGTTGGAAACACGTAAGCGAATCAAAACTGCAATGCGATACCCTGTGTTGGTGATAACTTTTATCGTCGTTGCCATGTTTGCTCTGAACATTTTTGTTATTCCTCAATTCGCGACGATGTTTGCACGCTTTGGCGTTGAGCTTCCTTTCCTAACTCAAGTGTTGATTGCTACTTCTAACTTCTTTGTCAATCAATGGGTGATTCTCATTGCCCTATTTGCAGCGTTTATTTTCATCTTTAAGGTTTGGACCAACACCATTCGCGGTAGAGAACGGTGGGATCATTTTCGTTTAAGAATTCCTATTGTTGGTGGAATCATTAATCGAGCGCAGTTGTCGAGGTTTTCCCGCACGTTTGCACTTATGCTGAGAGCTGGTGTTCCTTTAAATCAATCTCTAGCTTTGTCTGCTGAGGCGTTGGGCAATAAATATTTGGAATCTCGACTGCTGGAAATGAAATCTGCCATTGAAGCTGGAACAACTATCTCGTCAGCGGCGATTAATAGTCAGGTATTTACCTCTCTGGTTATTCAGATGATTTCTGTGGGTGAAGAGACAGGCAGAATTGATGAGTTGTTGCTCGAGGCTTCTGATTTCTATGATAGGGAAGTCGATTACGACTTAAAAACGCTTACAGCGAGAATCGAGCCGATTCTGCTGTTGATTGTCGCTGGGATGGTGTTAGTTCTCGCACTGGGCATCTTTTTGCCAATGTGGGGCATGTTCGATGTTATTCAGAGATAACTATCTCAGCTCTGTTCGCTACTTTAGATTTGCGTTGTGGTTGCTGGTGGTGTCTGCCGTTGTCGCTGGGTTCTTAAGCTTTTGGCAAAATATTGATGGTAGAGTAGGAAACACGTCTCTTGTCATAGCAAAGAAGCTGATCTCTGATAGAGCAAACTACTACCGTCAGCAATGGATGCTTCAAGGGCAGCCTTCGAGCTATGCTTATGAAGGAAAGACGCTTTATTTTCACCGTTCTGGTTGGATTCTTCCTTTGAGGAGTCGTGATATGCCAGATTGTAGTGTTTGGTTGCAACAGCTCTACCCTGAAGCCTTTGGCAAAGAACAGATGGCACTAGAAGTGTCTGATAGTCGGTTTGACGAACAGTATTGGTGTAAGTATCGCTGGCTTCAAGGTGGTGAAGATATACATATTCTGTTAACAAACGAAAAGTTTGAAGTGGAGTAGCGTAACCTACTAATGTTGTTTGACAGTCTGGCTTAGCCAAGCAAAAGTAAACATGCTGAATATACGTATAAAACTGTTACCGAAAGTGATGAGTGTGTGTTCATTAAGCAGAAAGGATTTTCCCTCTTAGAATTGATCATTGTTATTGTCATTATTGGTGTGCTGGCTGTTGTTGCGCTGCCAAGGCTATTGGACACTGTAAGCGGAGCAAGGAAGTCTTCGGTTGAGGCTGTAGCTAGCGGTTATGCTGCTGGTGTTTTGTCTGCAAGAGCCCAGTGGGAAGCTGAGGCAAGGCCGTCGATAACAGTGGATGGTGAGAAGTACAACACAGTCAATTATGATGGCACGAATTTTTGGCTTACCAGTTCAACGGCTGCCAACGGTAATGCTACCGGATTTCAAGATGGCTACCCGATCGCTGTCAATACTGATAATTTCAACTATCCTAACAGTATTACAGTTCAGTTGTGCATTGATTTAATGGATAATTTATTGCACAACGCACCACTGGTTGCAGCCGTCGGTGATATAGACGAAGACGTGAAGTTTAGTGCAGAGGCAGACAGTACAAATAATAAGTGTACTTATACCCAATTAGATAGTGGTGTAGGACATAAGTTTGTTTATGATATAGCAACTGGTAGTGTATTGGTTTTATTGCAGTAATTTAGATTGGAAGTCTATTTGCCCGTTTTAACATGGAGGTTTATTAATGAATAAACAAAGTGGTTTCACACTAATCGAATTAGTTGTGGTTATTGTTATTCTTGGCATTTTGGCTGTTACAGCCGCGCCCAAGTTTTTAAACCTTCAAGGTGACGCTCGTGAAGCTTCACTGCAAGGTCTTAAAGGGGCAATTGATGGCGCTGCTGGAATTGTTTATGGTAAGGCTGCTATTGAAGGGCTAGAGACAAGCGCTGCAGCAACCACGTCCGACAATATTGCCGTGGTTTATGGTTACCCTAGCGGAACGGGTATTCTTAGTGCGGTAACGGGATTATCTAATGACTGGGCATCCGGTGTTTCTGGTACAAGCCGAGTAATTACCTTTGATAGTGATTCACTTACAGGTACTTCTGCTGACGCATCTTCTGTTGTAGCAACAGGCTGTTATGTAACCTACACCGAAGCGGCGAATGCTAGCTCGGCTTACAGCTCTACAGTGACATCAACAAGCTGCTAAGAAATTTTAAAATTCAAACATAAAGTCCTATAAAGCGAATGGAGTGCTTTGGATGTGAATGGATACTTTAGAAATCGCCAAACAACGGGCTTCACTTTAGTAGAGTTGATTGTTGTCATACTGTTGGTTTCTATTGTATCTGTTTATGCGGCCAGCCGTTATTTTGGAGTCACCCACTTTTCTGCCTACGCAGCTCAAGAGCAAGCGATCTCAATTATTCGTCAAGTCCAAGTCAATCGCATGCAGTCTAATGTTGGCTCTAGTAGTAGTAACGATAACTTTGTTCTCGCGATTCAGAGTAACTGCATTGGTTCAGTAGCAGGGTGCAGTGCTTCTGACATATCTAGTCGCAGTGATGTTCTTAGTTTTTCTTCAGTTTCCATTTCAACTTCCCCAACCGTTAGCCAAGTAACCTTTGATCTTCTTGGTAACCCTGAAAGTGATGCTAGCGCCGGTGTCGATATCAGTTTTAGTGCGGACAATAGTACGGCAGACATATGTATTAACTCTCAAGGTTTTGTGTCGAGAGGAAACTGCTGATGAATAAAGCAACAGGATTTACATTAGTTGAAGCTATTGTTTCTATGGTGATTATTGCGATTGCCATAATTGGTTTAACAACAGTGCTATTTCCTCAAATCGCTCGTTCTGGCGATCCGAATTATCAAGTGCGTGCAGCCGCACTAGGGCAAAGTTTAATGTCGCAAATCTTAGGGCGTGGGTTTGACGAAGAGAGCGATTTTGATGGTGACTATATCCGCTGTTCTTCATCGGATACAGGATCTACAGATTGTACCGGAAGTGATAGCTCTTCTATCTCTTTAGGCAGTGATACTGGAGAGAGCGCACCGAATTTCGATGACGTTGACGACTATACTGGCTGCTGGGAGCCCGACGGTACTAATGGTTGTGGTGATTTAAACTTATTGGTGGAAGACAGTTCAACGACCTATAAAAACTTCAACGTAACCATCAGTGTTGCCTACGATAACTCCGACTATGAAGATTGGAGTATGAAGCTTATCACTATGACAATTTCAGCTAGCAATCAAACGCCGATTTCGTTTAAAGCCTTCCGAGGAAATTACTGATGAACGAGAGAGGATTCACGCTGATCGAGATGATCCTAACTATAATTGTAGGAGGGATCATCGTGTTAGGCATTGCGGGTTTTGTCGAGATCGGTATGAAAGGCTACAGCGAAACAATAGAAAGGCAAAGACTACAAACACAAGCCAAGTTTGTACTAGAAAAAATGTCGCGAGAGATCCGCCATAGTGTTCCCAATATTGTTAGCAATAGCGCCGTTTCTAGTGCGGATTCTTGCGTGTCATTTTACCCTATCGATTACTCTGGCTTTTATGCCATTAGTGGTAGTGATGTGCACTTTTTGTTAGGCAATGACGGAGTTTCTTCAAGCAATGTAATAGATGCTGGGAAGTCTCTAGTTATTAACCCTACTAGCTATTCAGATACGGCAAGCGCTTTTAGCCTAGCAAGCCCTGATGTGACCGTTTCAGGTTCTACTTATATTATTTCAGGCGGTGCGTCTTCAATTACCAGTGACTCGGTTGTTGATCGTCAATATATATACAGCTCGGAAGTTTCATATTGCGTGTATAACAGCAGTGGCAGTGTGATGAGAAATGGTGTTCAGGTGGCTGAAAATGTTGTTTCTGGACAATTTACTTACCTTCCTGCGAACCTTCAACGAGGTGGGGTAGTTCATATTAACTTGTTGTTTGAACAAGATGGAGAATCAAGTAACTACCAACAAGATGTACAGGTGCTTAATGTCCCATAAGTTTAAACGCAATTATTCGCTAAGTAGGCAGCAAGGTAACTTGTATATCATCGCTGTTTTCGCGTTAGTGGTGATGGGGTTTTTAGGCACAAACTTAATCCGTATTGAGCAATCCAATCGAGATGCCTTGGTGCGGGATATACTCGGAACCCAAGCTTGGTTACTTGCTCATTCGGTTAATGAGTATGCGCTTACACAGTTTTATCCTCTGAACGCTTCGTCTGCAGTAGCCAGCAATTGCGATCCTGTTGCTAGTGGCATTTCAACAGGAGCAAACAATGTACTAAGCAACTTTTCAAATTGTTCCAGCGTCAGCATAACTTGCGAGACGATCGGTACTCTTGATGGTATGAGCTACTTCAAAGTGGAGTCTACAGCAGTTTGTGGCTCAGGTATCAATGAAGTGCAACGCTCTCAAGAAGTATGGATACGTGAGGAGTCATGATGGCTAGGATTGCACTTATATTGGCAATAATGCTGGTCGGCTGGCAAGTTAGGGCAGAGGCTGTCTATCCATTAGGCAATGCAGTTTGCGTATCGACTGCCGCTCAAACATGGGTTGGAAGTGGTGCAAGTGTCACGCTTAGCACTGACGATGCTATTTTGGGGCTGACTGATTTGAAAATTGGTTTCGATACCTCGTCAGAGGTGGCAAATGTAACCAATTCATGTGGAACCGGAACTTGTATTCTTGATCCCGACTTAAGGTTAGATTCCTCTCCAACGTTTACAGTTCCTTCCCTAACATATGATGCTACATACTCTGCTTTGACTATTTCTGGCAATAGCTCAATGACTTTATCTAATGGAACCTACCGTATTACAGATAGCTTAACCTTGATGGGCATAGCTGAATTAAATCTGGTCGGAGACGTTACACTATATGTCGAAAGCTTGAATGTGACAGGTACGAGTACTTTAAATATAAATGGTAGCGTGACAATTTATTTAGAGCAACTCACTACTTCGGGCAATGCAGCTATCACTACCACTTCAAGTGATCCGGATGACTTCATTATTGTTTCTATGGAAGGGACAAACAGCTCCAATATACAAATTCGCGGTGCAAATATTGATATAACGGCACATTTATTTGCTGAGACGGACTTAGAAATTTCGCAAAATGCGACGGTTACAGGAACCGTGACCAGCAAGAATCTGACTATATCAGACAGTGGTACTTTGGTTGCAGACGTCCCCGAAACCTGTAACGCAGTTGATTTCAGCACTTTAAACCTCTGCAATTATATTCCCGAGCCAGCTCAAGCTTGGGCATCTAGTAGCTCTTTAAGTATCCAAAACTCGAGCAGTACGATTTCTGGGTGGTCACAAAGCTATCTTAGTACCAACTTGTCTGGCAGTAATTTAGCGGTCTCGTTTGACACTTTATCTTATCAGGCTGGGCAAGCTGGGGCCTGCGGAGACAGCTATGCTTGTACGACCGGAGCGACAAAGGTCAGTACTCCTCCATCGTTAGCGCCGACTTTTTCTAGCACGACTTCACTGTCGATCACTGCATCCAATTACACAAGCGTTTGTGATGGAACGAATTGCTCGTACAGCGTCAGTGGTAGTGATGTGACGATCAATATTCTCACCTCGCTGCAAACCTTATCTGTGACTGGGTATGGCGCCAATATGATCGTGTCATTTACCGATTTAGGTGAAGAGAATGGTTATGGGACTCTCATTGAGTCGTATACAGCGAGTGGTGATGTCGATAGCCGATTTGCAGCCAATGGTAACTACACCTTTGGAACAATGACTATGGGAGGAGGAGGGGCAAATAGAACTTCAATCAGCACCTATGCGGGAGTACAAATTTTTGTTGTTACCTCTTATTCTGAAAGCTCAGGGAATGCAGTTCAGTTTAATGATTTAGGTGGTGATAATGATTTGATCATGTATGGCCCGGATGCTAGCTATACGTTTATTGAGAGTTCACATTCAGATATTACAGCCCAGCTGTTGGCTAGCTCGATAACTCTGTCAAATTCGATGGATATTGTTGGTGGTGTCACAACCAACACCTTTACTACTTCAGAGGCTAACACCAATATCATTGGCTCAGGGTCTTGTTTAAATCCAGCAACTAACTCTTTTGATTTAACTATTTCCCCAAGTACGGATACGAGCCTATCCTGCGTGGCTCAAACCATCACTTTACAAGTCGTAGATGGTGATGGGGCTGCCAGTGGTGATTATACCGGAAGCATTCACGTGAGTGCTGATAGTGGCTCTCTCTCGGTGACGACAGGCAGCTACGTTTCTGGCACCAGTTACCAGCCTGATTCGAATGGTACGCTCGTGTTAGCACTAGATGGAGAGGGGGTTGGTGATATCACGGTGACTGCTTATTTGGAAGATGATCAGTCGAATACAACGGTAACGGGAGAGTATACTTTTGTATCAAACAAGTTGGAGATTTCTACCAACCCTACAGAAGTGATTGCAGGAAAATCAGTGCAAGTAACCGTGCAACCACTGGAATGTCAGTCGGTTGGAGGCTCAGAGGTCGCTGTCGTCTCCACCGACTATGTTGGCAATATTACTCTGTCCACAACTTCTACCAGTTACAGTCAACCTTCTAGCCCCACCAATAGTGCATCTGTGTATATCAAAGATGACTCAGATTCGAGTTATACCGAAGTGTCTAATGATGTAACACTGAACTTTGCCTTAAATGGTAGTTCTGAAGTGGAAGCTCAGATGGATGTATTGTACTCAGAAGCTGGCTCTGTTTCTTATTCATTGAGCAACCAACAATGTAACGATGATGGTGACTGTGAAACGTATACAGGGACACACACTATTTATGCGAGACCATGGACGCTTGCCATTTGTAGCAGTGACACAATTAGCGGCACTTCCAGCTCAGGCAGTGGCTACAAAGCTTCAGGTGAAAGTTTTGCCGTCATGGTGAAACCAATCATTTGGGTTTCTGGTGGAAGCGAAACGGCGGCTGTAGAGACCAGTAGTTATTGCAGCATCACTGTGACTCAAAACTTTTTCGACTCTGATGCGCCTTCAGCCACGGTAGCTCTCACTCACGATATTGATACTCCAAGTGGAGGTAATGCTGGCAATTTATCTGGCACAACGTCGATGTCCAATACCAATAAATCTGCTAGCGGTGACTACTTCGATTTTTCTGGATTGAGCTGGGATGAAGTAGGCAGTATTCAATTGCAAGCAGATACTTCAGCAACATACCTAGGTATGGACGTTAATCAAGGTTATCGCGCTGTCGGTCGCTTTTATCCCGCTTATTTTAAGGTCACAGATACCACTTGGAGTTATCCCAATTCGCAGAGCTTTATCTACATGGGACAACCTTTTGATGGTGTCGAGTTTAAAGTGGAAGCCCTGAATAGCAGTGAAAGTGCGGTACAAAATTACGTCAGTTTTGATAGTTCATTGCAAGCTGGGTTTGATTTACTTGAAAACAGCTCATACGCATCTCGCTTTGTTTCACCAACCTTCTCAGCAGGAATCTGGGCGTTAGACAGTAGCAGCTCGATAGGGACGTTTACCAATACTGTTGCTTCTGACTGCACGGACAGCATTTGTTGGAATAAAGCGACAGATTATTCTGCAGATGGACCGTTTAACAAAAGTGGCAGCTCGGATGTTTCGGTTATTAGTCTAGATAGCCAAAGCAGCAACACTGATCCTGTTGCCTACACCACCAGTGGAGATGCGCTTACAGATCAGCCTGATATCCGTTTTGGGCGTATAAACTTAACGGATGTCGGTGGCGTTCAAGGTGACACCTTAACTGTTCCACTTGCTGTGGAGTACTGGGATGGCAGTGGCTTTACGACTAACACGGATGATAGTGGCACCAGTTTTGATGCGGCTAACTTTTGTCAGCAGGCGATTTGGTCGAGTGAGACTGACAATGGTAGTTTGTCCGGCTCTGGCACAGTATCTTCAGGTACATCAAGGTCCATCAAGGCTTCTCAGACCACATCTGCAAGAGAACAAATCAAATTTTGGCTGACTTTAGTCAGCGGTGGTGAGTCTTCTAGTTGTGAGGGAACGAACAACGATCTTTCATGGTTGCAGTATGATTGGAGCAACACTGGCAGTGATGAACAAGATCCACATTCAATTGTTACATTCGGGATTTATCGCGGTAATGACAAAGTTCTATTTCGAGGCGAATCTGGCTTAACTGGGCAGTAATTTGTGTCAAATATATGCTCTAAGTAAGGAATTTGTTAGAAATTACGTGTTTCCCTCCATCTTTGTGCCACTTTGCCTTGCTGAGATGGCAAGGCATTGGTACATTTAGTGCAAATTTTTATCTTCTAATTTTCTAGCAGGACGAACGAAGAATATGTTTAAAAAACTTCGTGGCATGTTTTCAAATGACCTATCTATCGATTTAGGTACAGCCAATACACTGATATACGTAAGAGGACAGGGAATTGTCTTAGATGAGCCTTCTGTAGTAGCGATCCGTCAAGATCGTTCAAGGCCCCAAAAAAGTGTTGCGGCGGTAGGTCACGCCGCTAAGCAAATGCTTGGACGTACGCCAGGTAATATCTCAGCAATTCGTCCTATGAAAGACGGTGTAATTGCAGATTTCTACGTTACGGAAAAAATGCTGCAACACTTTATTAAACAAGTTCATGACAACAGTGTTCTTAAGCCAAGTCCACGTGTGCTTGTTTGTGTGCCTTGTGGCTCAACTCAAGTAGAGCGTCGTGCGATTCGTGAGTCAGCATTAGGTGCTGGTGCTAGAGATGTTTATCTAATCGACGAGCCAATGGCAGCGGCTATCGGTGCTGGTCTGAGAGTTTCAGAGCCAACAGGTTCGATGGTTGTTGATATCGGTGGTGGTACTACTGAAGTCGCGGTTATCTCTCTTAACGGCGTTGTTTATTCTTCGTCAGTTCGTATCGGTGGTGACCGATTCGATGAAGCGATCATTAACTATGTTCGTCGTAACTACGGCAGCTTAATTGGTGAAGCGACGGCTGAGAAAATTAAGCATGAAATTGGTTCTGCATATCCTGGCGACGAAGTTCAGGAAATCGAAGTTCGCGGTCGTAACCTTGCTGAAGGTGTACCTCGTAGCTTTAGTCTAAACTCAAATGAGATATTAGAAGCCTTACAAGAGCCATTAACAGGTATTGTTTCTGCGGTAATGGTTGCGCTAGAGCAATGTCCACCAGAACTCGCATCTGATATTTCAGAGAATGGTATGGTTCTAACGGGCGGCGGTGCTCTGCTTAAAGATCTTGATCGTTTGTTAACAGAAGAAACAGGTATTCCTGTTGTCGTTGCGGAAGATCCTCTAACTTGCGTTGCTTTGGGTGGTGGTAAGGCCCTAGAAATGATTGATATGCATGGTGGCGACCTGTTTAGCGAAGAGTAATCTCTTGCTTGCAATATCAACCTGCTATTTAGTCAGACCATTTTTACCGATTTTTAGGATCTCATTTTAATGAAGCCGATTTTTGGCAGAGGCCCTTCACTACAGCTGCGCTTATTTTTAGCGATAGTCATATCAGCCAGCCTTATGCTGGCTGATAGTCGTTTAGGTGCTTTCTCAAGTGTACGATATTTCCTCAATAGCTTGGTCGCTCCAATTCAATATGCTGCTGACTTACCAAGGACGATGTTTGACGGCTTCTACGAAAGATTTAACTCCAGGCAACATTTAATAGATACCAACACTAAGTTGAAAAACGAAGTGTTGCTGTTAAAAAGTGATTTGCTGCTACTAGACCAGTACAAAGAAGAAAATAAGCGACTCAGAAAGCTACTCGGCTCTCCTTATGTAAGAGATGAGCGGAAAATGATCGCTGAAGTCATGGCTGTCGATACCACGCCATATCGTCACCAGATTGTGATTGATAAAGGCAGTGAAGACGGTGTCTATGTTGGTCAACCAGTGATCAATGACAAAGGCATTGTTGGGCAGGTAACGTATGTTTCCGCGCAAAATAGTCGCGTTCTTCTGCTAACAGACAGCAATAGTGCTATTCCTGTACAAGTGATTCGTAACGATATTCGAGTGATTGCCTCGGGTACAGGTCAAGTGGACCAAATAAACCTTGAGCATATCCCAACCAGTACTGACATTCGAGTTGGTGACTTATTGGTGACAAGTGGACTCGGTGGTGTGTACCCAGAAGGCTATCCTGTTGCTACGGTAACCTCAGTGAATCGCGATACTAAACGTGAGTTTGCTGATATTACTGCTAAGCCAGTCGTTGACTTTGAACGTTTAAGATACTTGCTACTTGTCTGGCCAAACAAAGACAGGCAAGAAAGAGTATTGAATGCACATCCAACACAGAAAACCGGAGTAACTAGCAATGGCCAATAATGTGTTGAGAAGTAAGCTGGTTATCTGGTGTTCGTTTTTAATTGCACTGATTTTGCAAACCATCCCTTGGCCGGGAATTTTGGAAATTCTTCGGCCATCATGGCTATTGCTTGTTACCTGTTATTGGGTGTTGGCACTACCTCATCGAGTCAACGTCGGAACGGCCTTAATTGTTGGGTTACTCTGGGACTTGCTGCTAGGTTCAACATTGGGCATACGGGGAATGATGATGTCGATAGTCATCTACCTAGTGGCGCTGAATTTCTTAGTATTGCGTAATATGGCTTTGTGGCAGCAGGCTGTTGTAATCGCATTGCTTTCCATGTTGTTGGATATATTGATATTTTGTGGTGAATACTTGATCAGAGATGTCACTTTTAATCCATTATTACTATGGAGTGCTTTGATCAACTGTATACTTTGGCCATGGCTATTTTTATTGATGAGAAGAGTACGGCGCCATTGGCACGTGAAGTAAATGACTGATAAGAAAATAGTATTAGCATCATCTTCACCAAGAAGAAAAGAATTGTTGAGTCAGCTCGGCTATTCATTCGATGTGGTGAAAACAGATGTAGAAGAGTGCCGAAAATCTGATGAATCTGCTCATCAGTATGTGCAGCGTTTATCACAAGATAAAGCGCTGGCAGGCTTAAAAGTCGAACCAGAATCGATAGTGATCGGTTCTGATACTATCGTTGTTGTAGATACAGGTATTCTAGAGAAACCGGATAGCTTGCAAGATGCTAAGCAAATGCTCTTCAAGTTATCTGCTCGTAGCCATCAAGTCATGACGGCAGTGACTGTCGCATCAGAGCAAAAAACTCGTTCTACTGTAGTTATTACCGACGTGTGGTTTAAGACTCTGTCAGAAAAAGAAATCGAACAATACTGGCAAACAGGGGAACCATGCGATAAAGCTGGCAGTTATGGAATTCAAGGAAAAGGTGGCCGATTTGTCACTCGCATAGAAGGCAGCTATCACGCTGTTGTTGGATTACCCTTATACGAAACTGACCAGCTCTTGCACGAATTTTTATAAATTATAAAGAGGTACTCTTATGAGTGCAGAGTTGCTGTTAAACGTCACTCCAAGTGAAACCCGTGTTGCTATGATTGAAGCTGGAAGCCTTCAAGAGATTCATATTGAACGTGAAGCTCGTCGTGGCATTGTTGGAAATATCTACAAAGGCAAAGTCAGTCGTGTTCTGCCTGGTATGCAGGCCGCTTTTGTCGATATTGGCCTAGATAAAGCGGCTTTTTTGCATGCGTCAGATATCGTACCTCACACAGAATGCGTGTCTGAAAATGAGAAGCAACAGTTTCAAGTTCGCGATATATCTGAGTTGGTGCGACAAGGGCAAGATATTGTCGTTCAAGTTGTCAAAGATCCACTTGGGACTAAAGGTGCTCGTCTAACTACCGATATAACACTCCCTTCTCGCTACTTAGTTTTTATGCCCGGAGCCAGTCACGTCGGCGTTTCTCAACGCATTGAAAGTGAGCAAGAACGCGAACGCTTAAAAGCTGTTGTGGCAAACTATTGTGATGAACTTGGCGGCTTTATCATTCGTACTGCTGCAGAAGGGGCAGATGAGAAAGAGCTTTCTCAAGATGCCGCTTTTCTAAAACGTCTTTGGTCGAAAATCATTGAGCGTAGATCCAAATATAAAACTCGCACTACCTTATATGGTGAGCTTGGCTTGGCTCAGAGGATCTTGCGTGATTTTGTCGGTACTGAGTTAAATAAGATCCTTATTGACTCACGTTTAGAGTATGAAAACCTACAAGAGTTTACCTCAGAATATGTCCCGGAATTGACCGACAAGCTTGAACTGTTCGAAGGCGATAAACCTATTTTTGATATGTACGAAACAGAGAATGAAATTCAGCGCTCTCTTGATCGTAAAGTGACACTGAAGTCGGGTGGATATTTGATTATCGATCAGACTGAGGCAATGACGACTATCGATATCAATACTGGCGCTTTTGTTGGTCGCCGAAATTTAGATGAAACGATCTTTAACACCAATATAGAAGCTACCCAAGCTATTGCTCGTCAACTAAGGTTAAGAAACTTAGGCGGCATAATCATTATCGATTTTATTGATATGTCTTCAGATGAACACAGAAAGCGAGTATTAAGCTCTCTAGAGGCCGCGCTCGATAAAGATCGTGTTAAAACCAATATTAACGGCTTTACACAACTCGGCCTTGTCGAAATGACACGTAAGCGGACTCGGGAAAGTATTGAACATGTTCTATGTTCTAGTTGTCCAACTTGTGAAGGGCGAGGTAGCGTAAAAACTGTCGAAACGATTTGTTTTGAAATTTTGCGTGAAATCACCCGAGTTAACCGCGCTTATGATGCGGATAAGTTTGTAGTTTATGCTTCTCCAGCTGTCGCAGAAACATTGGAAGGTGACGAATCCCATGCGCTGGCCGAGTTAGAAGTATTTATTGGTAAGGAAGTAAAGGTGCAAGCGGAACCTTTATACATTCAGGAACAATTTGACGTCGTAATGATGTAAAGGATGGTTAGTGAAAGGCACTTTTAGGCGTCTCTGGCGCTATTTTCTTTGGTCTCTTGCCAGTGTACTGACTCTGTTCGCTATTTTGGTCACTAGCTTTCGTGTCTTGCTGCCTCATCTAGATTATTTTCAAAATGATATAGCCCGGTGGCTAAATGAAGCCACTGGGCTACAATTTCATGCCCAAAACATCAGTGGGTATTGGGACAACTTACACCCATATATTTCCTTGCAGGATTTTTCCGCACAGTTGCCTGATGGCAGTAAAGTAAAATTATCGGCCGATGAGATCGATGTAGAAATTGATTTTTGGCAGTCAATTCTCAAAATGCAGCCAATAGTGGCCGATCTTCGGGTGAATGGTTTGGACTTGGATATCCGTACCATTAATTTGAACTCACCAGATAGTACTTCAACACAAGATAACCACACTGAAGACCAAGACTTTTTAAACACAGTTGATAAGCTAATGTTGCGTCAGTTTGATGGCTTTAGTCTAAAAAATTCTAATGTTTATTATCAGTCTTTGGATGGTGGAACAAGAAAGCTCAATATCGATACGTTACGTTGGAAAAACCAAGGCCGTCATCATCGTTTTCAGGGCGTTGTGAGTATTACTGATGCGAAAATTAACTCACTCCACGTTAATGCTAACTTTGTTGATCATGGTTCTCTAAGAAATGTTTCTGGTGAGTTCTATGTATCAGCACATAATGTTCTCGTCGCCCCATGGTTGACTAAGCACCTGAAACTAGAAACAGGTATTGAAAAAGGCGAGGTCAGTTTTAAGAGTTGGCTGACTTTAAAAAACAGCCAGCCTGTAGAAGCTTTGGTGAAGCTAGAGCCTTCTGAATTGACTTGGAAAGGGGATAAAAATCATCAGCTAACAGTTAAAACAGGTGTGTTCAATCTTTCACCTGAGGGCGAAGGATGGAAAGTGATTGGTCAGTCGCTAGATATTGAAACCAATCATAAGAAATGGCCAAACCTAGAGGTGGCATTTGATTGGCAGCCAAAACAATGGCGCCTCAATGTCTCTCAACTTGATATTTCTACAGTGACGCCATTGTTTAGGTTAGCACCTAGCTTTAAATCTACTACTTCCTTACTCGATAAGCTCAAACCGGGTGGTGTGCTTCGTGATATTCGAGTCTCTATGGGAGAGTCTCTCCAGTCACTTAAATACTCAGCTTCACTAACCAATGGCAGTATGTCTCAATGGTATTTGCTGCCCGAAACGCATCATCTCGAAGCAAATATCTCAGGAAATGCCAATCAAGCAGTTGTGAATGCTAGTTTGGAAAACGATGAGCTTCCTTATGGCGATGTATTTCAGGCTCCTCTAAATATCAAAAAAGGCAAGGTTCAAATTGTTTGGCAGAAAGAGTCGAACGGTTGGTCTCTATGGTCCGATGATGTGAATGTTAAAACTCCAGATATGAGTGTTGTCGGTGAGTTTAAGTTGGACGTGCCAAATGACCAAAGCCCTTTCCTGTCTTTTTATACTGAAGCTAGCTTAAAAAATGCTGGGGAAACTTGGCGTTACTTACCAACCTTAGCTTTAGGTCAGGGCTTAACAGACTATCTGTCAGCGGCAATCCAAGCCGGTAAAGTAAACAATGCTCAATTATTATGGTACGGAAGGCTCTCAGATTTCCCGTACACCAAACACGACGGAATCTTTCAAGCATCAGTAAAGCTTAGAGATGGCAAATTTAGTTTTGACACAAAATGGCCAGCGATCAGCGACTTGCAGTTAGATTTGCTATTTCAAAATGAATCGCTGTATTTGGACTCAAAACAGGCTGATTTAAAAGGTGTTAAAGCACTGTCTATCAAAGGGGAGATCCCTCAATTAACTGCTGACGGTCATCTTAAATTACAAGCAAAGGTTGAAGGGCAAGGAAACGCTGTCCGCGATTATATGACAGCAACTCCATTGGTGGACTCTGTAGGTGCAGCTCTTACAACGATTCAAATCAATGGCCCTGTGAAGTCCGATTTCCAGCTCGACATTCCACTCAATGGCAATCAGCCTCACGTGTGGGGTTATGCTGATCTGAAAGACAATCGCGTTCACGTGAAAACACCTGCTATGGATTTAACGTCGGTGTCTGGCAGGATAAACTTTGATGATGATGTGGTCGATTCTAAGCAATTGACAGCGAATTTGCTCGATCAACCCATCAAACTCAATTTTAGTGGTGAGAACGGCAGCAAAGCTTATGATGTTAAAATCCATCTTGATGGAAACTGGCAAGTTAAGCCTTTAACACCTTATGTCGGTAAGCGTTGGACCAGCCGTTTATCAGGTAGGGCACCATGGTACACTCAAGTAGATATTCAGCTCAAAGATACTGGATTTACCTATCAGATCAATGGAGAAGCAGATCTAAAAACTGTTGCGAGTCAGTATCCGTACCCACTTACCAAAGCAAGTGGTGTCGAAGAGAAAGCCAAGCTACAAGTGTCTGGAAACCAAGAGTCTATTAGTGCAAGGCTTGCTATTCCCAACCTAAAATATCAAACAGAGATAGATATTCGTAAAGACGTACCTGTGCTCAAGGCCAACTATGTGGTAGTGGGTAACGGCAACTTTAAAGTCAGCCCAGTGGTTGGAAATAGTGTTGTCGTGCGTACTGATAAGTTTGATCTAGATAAATGGCAGCCAATACTCTTTCCTAGCCACTCAGACAGTACAACTGGGACGAATAGCTCTACAAGTACTATGGGAGCAATCGAGATACCAACACCGCAAAAAGTCACTCTTGATGTGCAAAACCTGACGTTTGCGACTCTCGAGTGGCATGACGTTAAGTTTAGCGCGAAGAGGAAAGCATTGGGTTGGTATATGAACCTAGATAGTTTGGAGGCTGAAGGGGACGCAAATTATATCGACCCTTACGACTTGAGCGTTTCTCTAGACCGCTTACAGATTTATGTGCCGAGTTTAGATGATAGTGAGAGGAAGAAAACGAAAAGCTTATTTGAGACAGCAAGCGGTAAAGAACAACCGCTTATTTCAAGCTTCGACCGTGAGTTCCACAAATCGGTACCGAATATAACCCTTGCCATTAAAGACTTCTGGTTCCAAGGGTATCGAGTTGGACAGTTGCACCTTAATTTAGTGCGTAAAAATGACAAGATAGAATGGACAAAGCTATCTGTATCTAGTGGTACCAACCATGTTGATGCTGATGGCTATTGGATACTAAATGGTGATACAAGCAAAACGAAGTTTGATATTACTGTCAAAGGGAAGAATAACAGCGATCTGATGCAACGGTTTGGTATCACTTCAGGTATTCAAAAAGCACCATTCGATATTACTTCGACTTTAGAGTGGGATGGTGCGCCTTGGTCGATGCAGCTTGATACCTTAAATGGCACAGTGAACACCAAGCTAGGTAAAGGTGTGATTCCGAATGTTAGCGGAGCTGCGAATTTGCTCGGTTTATTTAGCTTGGATTCCATAATCCGCAAGATGCAGCTGGATTTTACTGGCGTGTTTGATAAAGGAATGGCCTTCAATTCAATCACTGGGACAGGAAAAATCAAGGATGGAGTCTTTGTTACTAATGACATCAAAATGGATGCGGTAGCAGGGCTGATGAAAATTAAAGGTGTTGCAAACCTAAATACTCAGATGGTCGATGCCGAAGTGAATTTTACCCCGGACATGACATCGGGGATTCCAGTACTGAGTGCTTTTGCTGTCACACCTGTTACTGCTTTGTACGTGTTGGCAGTTACAACCGTAATCTCGCCAGTGGTTGAAGTATTCACTCAAGTTAATTATGAAGTGAAAGGCCCTTTAGATAACCCGAAAGTAACGGAAATCTCGCGCAGTAAAGGCGAGTTTAAATTACCTGAAAAACTGCGTGATGAGCTGAAATAAGAGGGATGCAAATGGCTCGTATTGGATTGGTTCAGATGACTTCTGGGCCTCTGCTATCAGACAACTTGGCTTACATCAAAGCCCAAGTTGAACAGTTGGCTGCGCAAGGCGCAAAGCTGATATTGACACCTGAAAACTCATTGGTTTTTGGTAGTAAGCAGGAGTACCACGATGCGGCAGAGAAGCTAGGAGAGGGGCGAGTCCAGAACCAGCTTGCGAACCTTGCTAAGGAGCATAGTGTCTGGTTGATCATTGGTAGTTTCCCTATTCTTCACGACAACGGTGTATTCACCACCATGTTGGTGTTTAATGATCGTGGAGAGCTGGCTTCATCATACAATAAACTACACATGTTTGATGTGGATGTTGCTGACCAGCATCAGCGTTATCGTGAGTCAGATATTTTCACACCGGGTGCACAGATTGTTACTGTTGAGTCCCCAGTAGGTTATTTAGGGTTAACAATCTGTTATGATTTACGCTTTCCACACCTTTATTCAGAGCTAACAAATAAAGGTGCTCAGATTATACTGGTGCCTGCTGCATTTACCGAAGTGACTGGAAAAGCTCACTGGGAAGTACTCCTTCGTGCTAGAGCAATTGAAACCCAATGTTGGGTTATTGCAGCAAATCAAGCAGGTAAACATAGCGGTGGACGAAGCACTTGGGGGCATTCTATGGTGATCAACCCGTGGGGGGAGATCGTCGTCCATTTAGATCAAAAGCCAGAGAGTGTGGTTGCGGACATAGATTTAAGCTTGATTGAGCAAGTTCGAAGTAAGATGCCAATTCGCAGCCATAGCCGCTTTGGACACCAATTTATTGAAAAATAAGAGCATAATATGACTACAAATAGCGTTGAAGATGCGTTACTCAAGCCTGCGGGTTTGACAGAACAAGATATTGCAGACACGTTGGAAAGTATCGCAACTCGGCAAATCGATTATGCCGATATTTATTTTCAATCTAGCTGGCATGAATCCTTAGTGCTAGAAGATAGCATTATTAAAGATGGCTCTTTCAATATAGATCGTGGTGTAGGTGTTAGAGCCGTCGCCGGTGAAAAAACCGGATTTGCTTATTCCGATCAGATTCAGTTAGATGGCTTGAAACAAAGTGCTATTGCAGCAAGAGGGATTGCAAAACAAGGCCAAAGCGGTACTGTTCAAGCTTTTAAACGCAATGAAAAGCCTGAGTATTATCAATCTATCAACCCTTTATCAAGCTGGGAAAAAGAGCAAAAGACAGAGTTGCTTAAACAGCTAGATGCCTATATCAGAACCAAAGAACCGCTCGTGCAAGAAGTATCGGTAAGCTTGACTGCCGTACATGAACAAATGCTCGTCGCAGCGACAGATGGAACCTTTGCTGGCGATATTCGTCCATTGGTTCGTTTGTCGATCAGTGTATTGCTACAAAAAGGTGATAGACGTGAGCGCGGCAGTGCTGGTGGTGGTGGTCGTTTTGGTTATGACTACTTTTTAAGTGACAGTGAAGGGAGCACAGTTGCGTATCAATTTGCTGATGAAGCAATTCGCCAAGCACTAGTGAATTTGGAAGCGGTGGCAGCGCCTGCAGGTACGATGCCGGTGATTCTTGGTTCAGGTTGGCCGGGTGTGTTGCTTCATGAAGCAGTAGGTCATGGTCTAGAGAGTGACTTCAACCGTAAAGAGTCTTCTGTGTTTTCTGGAAAAATCGGCCAGAGTGTTACTTCAGACCTATGTACTATCGTGGATGACGGCACGCTTAAAGATTTGCGTGGCTCTGTGAATGTCGATGATGAAGGTGTCGCGGGCCAATATAATGTGTTAGTCGAAAAGGGCGTTCTTAAGGGGTACATGCAAGACAAGTTAAATGCTCGTCTAATGGGTGTAAATCCAACCGGTAATGGTCGCCGAGAGTCTTATGCACATTTGCCTATGCCGAGAATGACTAATACTTACATGCTGCCAGGTGAGCACACTCCAGAAGAAATCATATCTACAGTTAAGAAAGGATTATATGCTCCTAACTTTGGTGGCGGTCAAGTTGATATTACCTCTGGAAAATTTGTATTCTCAACATCAGAAGCCTACTTAATTGAAGATGGCAAAGTTACTCAGCCAGTTAAGGGAGCGACGCTAATAGGCTCGGGTATTGAAGCTATGCAGCAAGTCTCTATGGTGGGTAATGATCTCAGTATTGATAGAGGTGTCGGTGTGTGTGGTAAAGCAGGGCAAAGTGTGCCAGTTGGCGTAGGTCAGCCGACGTTGAAACTAGACTCAATCACGGTTGGCGGTACCGATTAAGTTTTCGCTAATCAGTCTGTGTATGAGAATAAAAAATGGTGACTCTTATGGTCACCATTTTTTGTGAGATATTGTAGCTAGTGAATATCAAATTCCATCTCTTTCCAGCGGGCAACTCATACAACGAGCACCGCCTCGGCCTCGGCCAAGTTCATTGCCAGGAATGGTGAGAACGGTAATGCCAGCTTTATCATATTTTTCATTGGTATAAACGTTTCGTTCATAGCCAATAACCACACCAGGCTTCACAGTTAAGACATTGTTTGCGTCATTCCACTGCTCACGCTCTGCTTCGTAGTTGTCACCACCTGTTGTGATGATCTTCAGTTGATCTAGGCCTAAAGCCTGTTCTATCGCGTGAATGTAGCTCGGTACTTTTTCGACATGCATACCGCCATCTTGTTTTGGTGTTAGTCGCCACGTATCGAGATCTTTACGCATAATCTCTGGATAGACAGAGAATGTATCCACATCCATATGTGTCATGACAGTATCTAAGTGCATGCATGAGCGGTGTTTAGGCAGATCAATTGCGATCACTTGCTTCGCTTGGCCATGCTTAAATAGGCTTGCCGCTAGGTTTTCAACGCCCTGTGGTTTCGTACGTTCTGAAATACCGATCAGTACTGCTTCTTTACCTATTACCAAAACATCTCCACCTTCAATGTTGGCATTGTCGTAGTGAAGATCTTCATTACCAAAGTACTTAATAAAATCTTGGTTAGCAAATACTGGGTGCCAGCGGTAAATAGCTCTCAGATGGTTGGTTTCTCTTTGACGAGCAGGTTTCATCATCGGGTTTAATGATACGCCACCGTATACCCAGCAAGATGTGTCACGGGTAAATAAATGGTTTGGAAGAGGCTCGATGACAAAATCTAATGGACGATGCATCTTCGGTAACATCGATGAAGAACGAATTGGCAATTCGGAATAGGCAAGGCCGCCTAGTAAAACGGTTGCCAGATGTTCGTTATCCATTTCAGAAAGATAGTGGCGCAGGTCGTTGGCGAATGTTGGCCCATATCGAAAATCTGAAATTTGTGTATTCAGCAGCCATTGTCTTGCTTCCGGAACTTCCAACGTTTCGACAAATAGATCGTGCAAAAGAAGGACTTCCACACCTTGCTGCGTTAAGGTATTGGCAAACACATCGTGCTCTTTTCCTGCCGCTTCCACCGCAAGAACATCATCAAACAACAACTCATGACAATTAGATGGTGTGAGGTGGGTGAGTGCTCGTTCGGGACGATTTAATAGTACTCGTCTTAGTTGTCCTACCTCAGAGCCGACATACAACTTACTCATATTGCTTCCTTACTTTTATACCTACTCTTATATATGACAAGATTGTGAAAGATATGCAAGCCATTACAATCATAGCAAATACTGTAAATATTTGATTATTAGTCATACATGTTACCAAATGGTTAATAATGTGCTTTTTTTGGTATATATAACTAAATGATAGAAGATAAATCGATGCGTTGTTATTCGCACACTAGTCTCGTGATTGGATGACTTAGATTGCACATTAAATGCGATAATATGCACTTTGTGTTACGAAAATGAGTTGCTGTTGTAATTTTATGCGTTTTTCTCTGTGCTGCTTTTATCGTCAACTAGCAGATATTTATTCTAGTTTGCGTGTTTTCACGATTACACTTATCAATTTATAAAGTTCTAAATCAAGGTGAGTCAAACTTGTAGAGCCTTAAGTTCAGTAAGTTTCATGCTGTATACATAAAGTCGGAGGTAGTTGTCAGATAGTAATGGCATTTCGCCGCTAACCGTGCGATATTGCGTGGCTTGAGGTCAATTGACCTAATTTAGAAAACTTTGCAAATTACAGACCCTAGCATTATGGGAAACAACATTGGAGAAATGCTATGTCTCAAGAAGACTATCTATCAGTAGAAGAACTGATTGAAATTCAAAAAGAAGATACCCGAGACATTATCCAAGCACTATTGGAAGATGGTAGTGAACCCGATGCGGTCTACGATATCGAACATCACCTTTTCTCCGAAGACTTCGACACTTTAGAAAAAGCAGTCATTGACGCTTTTAAGATGGGATTCGAAGTGCTAGAAGCAGAAGAGACAGAAGATGAAGATGGCAATAAGCTATTTTGTGTTGATGCGACGATGCAGTCACCACTGGATGAAAACATTATCGGTGAGCAAGTACGAAAGCTAGTAGAACTAGCTGAAAAGCATGACATTATCTACGATGGGTGGGGCACTTTTTACGAAGGTGAAGACGCCGCTTACGAAGACGAAGATTACATCGAAGAATAAGCCATAGATTGTAAGGTGGCTTGCTTGTCGAGCTTGCTGCCTTCTACATCAAGTTTTTAGCTTTTCAGGTTCAACATGCAAATAATCTTAAGTGATAACTGGCACCTTTCTTCTCTAACTGACCCGTCTCTCCCCCAAGGTAACCTCACTCTTCCGAATGCTATCTGTTCAGCATTGCCAAGCAGTGTTTCACAACAGCAAATAGAGCAGCAAGAATGGTATCTTTCTCATGACTGTTATCTTGAAGAAGACTTGTTAAAATGCCCTGCCATTGACTTGGTTGTCGAAGGCATTGAGCGATTTGCTGAGGTTCGAGTTAATGGCATTGCTGTTTTCGATTGCGATGGTGCGCAGCAAGTCTATCAGCGAGAGATCCGTTCGCTACTCAACTCGGGGAAAAACCGAATTGAATTACTGCTTATCGAGCCCGATGCTGATTATTTAGGTGATGAAGATTTAGCTATCACGGCTAACAATAAGCAAGAACACTCAAAATCAGCCATTTCTCATGCACCACGTTTGCAGGGGATAAGCAATGTTAGGTTGGAGAAGGTAGAGACAGAGCAAGTATGGCATTACGGTGGAGGTTGTGAGCTTATCGTCAACGTTTTCTATTCTACTGTTAGCCCTGGCTTAGTATCTGCTTCAGTTAAGTTTGACGGCATGACCTATCAATTGCCATTGGACGTTCGAGACAATCATGTTAAAGCAATATTTCAGGTAGAAGCGCCGATATACAGTGATTTAGAGAACCAGAACCCCAAAGATCTCTATGACTTGGTCGTTGAGCTTGATGGCCAAATCTGCAGTCAGGTTATAGCATTGAGTGACTCATTGTGCGTAAGCCACTCAAACACTATTTAGCTCGCTTTCAAGCCTGATTTAAGTTGATTTGACTGATAGTTTGCCTTTGCCCTTGGAGGTAACAAGAAGCCAGCTACCAGCAAATATTGCGACAATAAAGACACCGATAATCTCAGAGTTTGAATCGAAATATTGGACTAATGCTGTCTGATCATTGAATAAAGACAGTATTTCCATTCCAGCAATACTAAACGCTACGATGACAGAAAAAGCGGTGATCCATAAATTGTATCGGCGACGATTATCTGAATTGAGCGTTGACCATTTACATAAGTGAAGCTGCATCCAGCTATCTAAAGCATCAGTTAGTACCATTCCTAAAGCAAAAGATATTGGCAGTAGTAGAATAAAGTAGATGGCCAAACCGTTCATCGCCTGAGTGGCGGCCATGCTAAGCAATGCTATCTCAGTTGCAGTGTCAAAGCCCAAACCAAATAGAAAACCAACAATGTACATATATTTAGGGTTGGTAACTTTGTCGAATAGTCGATGAAAAAGCTTGAAGAGCAGACCTGTCGGTGCTTCATCACCTGAATTGCTTTTATAGGTATTTAAGAAAATACGGCTATTGAGCACGCCAGTAACGATTAAAAAGCCGATAGACATAGTCGTGCCGATTGCAGCGCCAATATTGTTCAGTGTTGCGTTGCCTTGGAAGGTTAATACTCCTAGTACTATCATCAGTGTCATGAGAAAGACGACACTCGAGTGACCAAGAGCGAAATATATTCCTACTGTGTAGCTGTTTTGTTTCTTTGCCACCATTTTTCGCGTTACGTTATCAATAGCTGCAATATGGTCGGCGTCTAATCCATGGCGTAAGCCAAGCGAAAAGGCCAACAAGCAAAATATAACAAGCTTAGATTCAGCAGGAATTGCGGAATAGATCAGTAGCGCACTCACTAGGACTACGGCCAATAATATCAATATTGGCTTTTTAAATTCTTTCATTTTAACTCGTTCACTGACAGGGTAATTAGCTACCGATCGAACCAGTAGAGTGGACGCACGAAGCAGTCCAAAGCTAATTAACAAAATTTGCGATAACGTTAGTCATTTTCAACGCTTTGATCATTGATCGACAACATAAAAGCCACTTGTTGGAATCAAATATGACAAATGTATACGTTCTTTATTTGATTAAGCCGATTTCACGGTAGTATTTTTTCGCGCCCGGATGGAGAGGAATTGTAAGGCCTGCTGAGATCATCTGCTCTTTTTTGAGGTTGGATAAAGCTGGGTGCATGCGGACAAAGGTGTCAAAGTTTTCAAAGACTGCTTTTGTGACTATGTAAGCGATCTCATTTGACGTGTTGGTACTGGTAACCAGTGTGGCGACAACACCAAAGCTTTGCGTATCAGGCTGTGTGGCTGAATACATACCAGCAGGGATAGTGCTGTAGGCATAGTAGGGGTTATCGGCAACAATTTTATCAATTTGTGGCCCAGTGACAGGGACTAGTTTTGCATCACAGGAGGTAAACGCTTCTTTTATAGGTCCATTCGGATGACCTACCATGTAGACAAACGCATCGATGCTATTGTTGCACAGTGCTTGGGAACGTTCAGCGCCAGTCAGTTCACTGGGTTGCTTGAAGCTTTCGTTGGTCCAGCCCATCACATCCATTACTACTCCCATAGTGGCACGATCTCCTGAGCCGGGGTTGCCGATATCGACCCGAGAGCCTTTGATATCTGATAGCAATTGTATTGAAGCATTGGATTGGGCAATTAGGTTAAAAACTTCTGTATGCAGGGAAAATAATGCGCGCAGCTTTTTGTATGGGCCTTGCTCAGAAAACTTACTCGTGCCGTTATAGCCATGGTATTGCCAATCGGATTGCACAATACCGAAGTCGAGCTCTTTATCACGGATAGAATTGACGTTGTAAATTGAACCGCCAGTCGATTCAACAGAGCAGCGAGTATTGTGTTGTTTTCTTCCTTGATTGACGAGCTTACAAATGGCACCACCTGCTGGATAGTAGACACCAGTGACAGAGCCTGTACCAATAGTAATAAACTGTTGGGCGTAGCTAGTTTGTAAGGTTAGCGCTGTGGTGAAAAGTGAGACCACAAATAGCAATTGCTTCTTCATGAGCATATTTCCCTGATACCGCTCGAGTCGCTACATTAAAGTGTATACAAAAACCACACATAGAAGAGGAGAAATGTTCATTTTGTTATTTGATAATAAGCATTTGAACGCATAAAAATGGCGCAGTATCTCTGCGCCACAATAGATAGAAATATAATACGTCTAACAGTTAGCCAGTATATTCAAACAGTTCACATACAGATAGGAACACTTGCTCTGTCGTCACATCCATAGTTGGGGTAATAAAAATTGTGTCATCACCAGCAACGACACCTAAGATACCTTCAGATTTACCTAATGAATCCAGCAGGCGAGCAATGAGTTGAGCCGCACCAGGGCCTGTGTGAATAACAATTAACGCACTGTTTCTATCGATACCAAGTACTAGCTCTTTTAGAGAACTCGATGCTGTAGGGACGCCAAGCTCTGCTGGTAAACAATAAACCATTTCCATTTTGGCATTGCGTGTTCTTACCGCACCAAACTTGGTCAACATTCGGGATACTTTGGACTGGTTGATGTTATCGAAGCCTTCCTGCTTCAGTGATTCAACGATATCGCTTTGCGAGCCGAATCTTTCCTCTTTTAGTAGGGCTTTGAAAGCGCGAACTAAGTTTTCTTGTTTTTCTGAATTGCGCATGATTTTGTTTCTTTCGTTATTTAACTATCGTTACAGTGAATATTTTCGCATACCTCTTTGAATATAGCCATAATGACAAAAATTAAAGCTTTTCTGAGAATAGTTCAATTATCATTACAGCTGATGTTTTTATTAATTAATTGATTCTAAAGCATTTGTAATGGTAAGCGTAAATTTTTCTAATTGTGTGAAAAATCCTCAATGCGTGACGTCGCAAAGCTGATGTTTATTTGATTGTAGTCAAAGAATTCTTGCTATAATTCGTCTGGTCGATAGACCCTAACCTCATACCCAAAGATTAAAATAAGATCTCATCCCAAGGAGAAAACAATGAAAGTAGCCGTTGTTGGTGCCGCTGGTGGCATCGGTCAAGCTTTAGCTCTTTTACTAAAAAACCACTTACCAGCAGGTTCTGATCTTGCTTTATATGATATTGCTCCTGTAACGCCTGGAGTTGCAGCAGATCTTAGTCATATCCCAACGCCAGTTTCGATCAAAGGCTACGCTGGTGAAGATCCAACCCCTGCACTTGAAGGTGCAGATATCGTACTAATTTCTGCAGGTGTAGCTCGTAAACCTGGAATGGATCGAGCGGATCTTTTTAATGTTAACGCTGGTATCGTGAAATCTCTTGCTGAAAAGATTGCCGTTGTTTGCCCAACCGCTTGTATAGGTATTATTACTAACCCAGTAAACACCACTGTGCCAATTGCAGCAGAGGTACTTAAAAAAGCGGGCGTTTATGACAAGCGTAAGCTTTTTGGTGTCACAACTCTTGATGTTATCCGTTCAGAAACTTTCGTTGCTGAGCTAAAAGGCAAGAACCCAGCAGAAGTGGATGTACCTGTTATTGGTGGTCACTCCGGTGTGACAATTTTGCCACTGCTTTCTCAAGTTGATGGTGTCGATTTCTCTCAAGAAGAAATCGAAGCTCTAACCAAGCGTATTCAAAACGCAGGTACAGAAGTTGTAGAAGCAAAAGCTGGTGGCGGTAGTGCGACTCTATCTATGGGACAAGCCGCGTGTCGTTTCGGCCTTTCTTTAGTTAAAGCAATGCAAGGTGAAGCGAATGTTGTTGAGTGTGCATACGTTGAAGGTGACGGCGAGCACGCTCCATTTTTTGCTCAGCCAATCAAGCTTGGCAAAAATGGTGTTGAAGAGATTTTAAGCTACGGAGCGCTTAGCGCTTACGAAAAATCTGCACTAGATAACATGCTAGAAACGCTAAATGGCGACATTAAAATTGGTGTGGAATTTGTAAAATAAAGCAATTTCATTCTGAACTAAAAATAGCTGATCGCGTGATCAGCTATTTTTTTATCTACAGATAATCTGTAATTGTTCAATTTAGTTGCGAAGGTTACTTGGTTCTATGAACGGCCAAGTGAGCAAGGGATATCAGTGCTTGTTTGTAGTCACTATCAGGAATAACATTCAGCTCAGCGATTGCTTTGTCTGCTTCTCGTACGGCTTTATCTTGGGTATATTGTAAAGAGCCTGTCTGGCTCATAATGGATAGGATTTTTTCTAAATGATCCATTCCATTGGCTTTCTCTATAGCTTCTTTTATTAGTTCCGCATCTTCACCAGAGCTTTTCTGCATCGCGTAAAGAAGAGGAAGCGTTGGTTTTCCTTCTGCTAGGTCATCACCAACATTTTTACCCATCTCTTCGCCGTCAGAGGTGTAGTCCATAACATCATCAATGAGCTGAAATGCTGTGCCTAGGTATTTGCCGTAGTTCTTTAACGCAGTTTCCACCTCTTCTGACGCATCACAAAGAATTGCACCGATTTGTGTTGCAGCTTCGAATAACCGGGCTGTTTTTGAGTAGATGACCTGCATGTAGTCTTCTTCTGTTACAGAAGAATCGTTGCAATTAATCAGTTGCTGAACTTCACCTTCGGCGATGATGTTAACTGCATCGCTCATAAGCTCCAAGATCTTTAAAGATCCTAGCTTGGTCATCATTTGGAAAGAGCGAGTATAGATAAAGTCACCCACTAGTACGCTAGCTGCGTTACCAAAAGCGGCATTTGCTGTTGCTTTGCCTCGACGCATATCTGACTCGTCGACGACGTCGTCATGCAATAGGGTCGCAGTATGGATAAATTCAATAAAAGCGGCTGCTGTAGTATGATGGTCGCCTTGATAGCCAAGCGCCTTGGCTGAGAGTACAGCCAATAATGGACGTAAACGCTTGCCACCACCACTGACAATATACAAGCCGAGTTGATTAATCAGAGCAACATCAGAGTTAAGTTGGTTTTGAATTGTTTGGTTTACTTGCGCCATATCATCGGCGGTAAGTTTTTGGATAGCGTTAAAATCCATTAATAAATCCGGCTGAGAGTAGGTATGCTTTAGTTATTCGGTTGCGAATAATACACTAATTCTTGCTGTTTAATATATGATTAATGCGCTTCATTGGGGCAAAAATACTTAGTGATTAGCAATCGACCAATTTTTTTCATTTATGGCTTGTCAACACAGAACTGTTTCTGTAGAATCTGCGCCCTATTGATGATTAGTTTAGCGCACACCCAAAAGCTCTATTGAAAGCAAAGGCTGTGCGGAAAAAGCGGAGTAAAATATGTACGCTGTTTTCCAATCTGGTGGTAAACAACACCGTGTAAGCGAAGGTCAAACTCTTCGTTTAGAAAAATTAGACGTTGAAACTGGCGCAACAGTTGAATTTGACAAGGTTCTACTTGTTGCTAACGGTGAAGAAATCACTGTTGGTGCACCCCTTGTTGATGGCGGTAAAGTAACTGCTGAAGTTGTACAACACGGTCGTGGCGATAAAGTTAAAATCGTTAAGTTCCGTCGTCGTAAGCACTCTCGTAAGCAGCAAGGCCACCGTCAGTGGTTCACTGAAGTGAAAATCACTGGCATCAACGCTTAATTATATTAGGAGAGTTTAACAATGGCACACAAAAAAGCTGGCGGTTCTACTCGTAACGGCCGCGATTCAGAAAGTAAACGTCTTGGTGTTAAGCGTTTCGGTGGTGAATCTGTACTAGCTGGTAACATTATTGTTCGTCAGCGCGGTACTAAGTTCCACGCAGGCACTAACGTAGGAATCGGTAAAGACCACACTTTATTTGCTCTATCTGATGGTAAAGTAAAATTCGAAGTTAAAGGTCCTAAAAACCGTAAATTCGTTAGCATCGAAGCTGAGTAATAACAGACTTTAAGCTGATTTCAAAAGCCCTGCCATATATGGCGGGGTTTTTTATTTATTAGAAAGACAAAATCGAAAGGTTGTTCGATTTGCTAGAATTTATATTGCCGAAATCGGTGATATGGCAACGCGAAATTTGCGGGGTGAAAAATGAAGTTCGTTGATGAAGCGACAATCAAAGTTGAAGCAGGCGATGGCGGTAACGGTGTGGTCAGTTTTTGGCGCGAGAAATTCGTAACCAAAGGCGGGCCTGACGGCGGCGATGGCGGCGATGGCGGCGATGTTTATATTGAAGCGGATGAAAACCTAAATACCCTTATCGATTACCGTTTCCAGCGCTTCTATGCTGGTGAAAGAGGCGAGAATGGCCGTGGTGGTAACTGTACGGGTAAGCGTGGTAAAGACAAAGTACTGCGAGTGCCAGTCGGAACTAGGGCTGTTGACATTCATACCAATGAAGTCGTTGGCGAAGTAACGACGCACGGCAAGAAGCTGATGGTAGCTAAAGGTGGTTGGCACGGCTTAGGCAACACGCGCTTTAAGTCTTCTGTTAACCGTGCGCCAAGGCAAAAAACCATGGGCACCAAAGGTGAAGTTCGCGAGCTTCGTTTGGAGTTATTACTCTTAGCAGATGTGGGTATGCTTGGCTTACCTAATGCGGGTAAATCAACCTTTATTCGCTCTGTTTCCGCAGCGAAACCGAAAGTGGCGGACTATCCTTTTACGACTTTAATTCCAAGTCTTGGTGTGGTGAGTGTCGTAGCAGAGAAAAGCTTCGTTGTTGCTGATATTCCGGGGCTTATAGAAGGTGCTGCTGATGGTGCAGGTCTTGGTATTCGATTCTTAAAACACTTAGAGCGTTGCCGAGTGCTTCTTCATATGATCGATTTACTTCCTATAGATCAATCTGATCCGGTGCAAAATGCTCTGACGATTATCGATGAGCTTGAGCAATATAGTGAAAAGTTAGCTGGTAAGCCGCGCTGGCTGGTATTCAACAAAATTGATCTTTTGCCAGAGGAAGAGGCGCAAGAGAAAATTGATCAGATCCTTGATGCTCTAGGTTGGGAAGATGAGTATTTCACAATTTCTGCAATTAACAAGCAAGGTACAAAAGATCTTTGCTATAAGCTAGCAGACTTTATGGAGAGCTTACCTAAAGAGGATATTTCAGAATCTGAAGAAGAGTCTGTCGACTTCATGTGGGATGACTATCACAATGAAGTCATGAACAGCGACGAAGTTATCACTGAAGACGATGATGACTGGGATGACGATGATGAAGACGACGGACATGTTATCTATGTGCGCGAATAGCATCTAGAAATATGAAAAACCGCAATGACTCCATTGCGGTTTTTTATTACCTCAAGTTTAATGTTATACAAGATTTAACTAGACGAAATAATCAAGGATGAACTATGCAGCCGGATCAGAGGGCCGCTTCTCGCCTCATTGCGAGTGCTGGTCAACTATTACTCGCGCATGGAGCTGAAAGTGCGGTTGTTGGCGATATTATGCGGCGTATTGGCCTAGCATGCAGGATGGATGAAGTTGAGGTGTCGCTGTCGGCAAGCTCAATTGTCGTAACAACTATTTACCAGCAAGAATGTCTGACTACAGCAAGAAGGAGCCCGGATAAAGGCATCAATATGCGTGTAGTGACTCAAGTTCAAAGGATCTGTATTTTGCTGGAAAAACAATTATACGATTGTGAAAAAGCCCAGCAAGCACTAGAAAATATTACTCCTGAGCGTTATAACCGCTGGCTTGTGACGTTTATGATTGGATTGTCTTGTGCAGCTTTTTCTAGGTTGTCTGGTGGCAACGAACTAGTGTTTGTCATGACGTTTATTGCTTCCTCACTTGGCATGGCTGTACGTTTGCAGTTGGCACAATACCATTTCAATCCATTTTTAAATTTTACTGTTTGTGCGTTCGTTACAACCGTTATCTCAGCTCAAGCGGTCGTTTTTAGTATTGGTAACCAACCAACAATTGCCATGGCCTCTTCAGTATTGATGCTAGTTCCTGGTTTTCCATTGATTAATTCTGTGGCAGATATGCTCAAAGGTTATACCAATATGGGGGTTGCCCGCTTTGTCATGGCAACATTGCTTACGCTGGCTACCAGCTTAGGGATTGTAGCTGCAATGACAGTGGTTGATGTGTGGGGGTGGGTAATCTGATGAGCTTGTTTGAATTGCTGGTTGCTTTGCTCAACGACATGTTTTTCGCCGCAATTCCTGCTATTGGTTTTGCGCTCGTGTTTAACGTGCCTGCAAATGCTTTGAAATATTGCGCTATCGGTGGTGCCGTTGGTCATGGAGCCCGGTTTTTAATGATGTACTATGGTATTTCAATAGAGTGGGCAACGTTTTTTGCTGCGACTTTGATTGGAATGATTGGAGTCATGTGGTCACAAAAGTTGTTGGCTCACCCAAAAGTGTTTACAGTAGCGGCTCTTATTCCAATGATCCCTGGCGTTTATGCATTTAAGGCAATGATAGCGTTGGTGCAGATAAACCAGTTTGGCTTCCAGCCAGATTTGATCTCGGGATTGGCGGAGAATTTCTTGAAAGCGATGTTTATTATCGTTGGCTTAGCAGTTGGTTTAGCGATGCCAAGGTTATTATTTTATCGTCAGAAGCCAATAATTTAACTGTTCGACAGGAATGCAATGATAATTAGTTTGATAGCAGCCATGGCCCAAGATCGTGTCATTGGTAAGGACAATCAGATGCCTTGGCATCTTCCCGCTGATTTTGTTTGGTTTAAGCGTTGCACAATGGGTAAGCCAATCATCATGGGGAGAAAAACCTTTGACTCTATAGGGAAAGCGCTACCTGGGCGTTTAAATATTGTCATCAGTCGTGACGATACATTAGACATTGATGGGGTTGTCGTGGTTACATCAATCGAACAAGCTATTGAACGTGTTCAAGATGAACCGGAAGTCATGATTATTGGCGGTGGTTCGATATATCAAGCTTGTCTGCCAAAAGCTGACAAGCTCTATCTCACTTTCATTGATGCGGATATTGAAGGTGATACCCGCTTCCCTGATTGGGGAAGCGAATGGAAATTAGCGCATACTGAAGGTTATCAGGCCGATGAGAAAAACGCCTATAACATGACGTTTAATGTGTTTGAGAAAGCAGTAGACTAGCTGTTGCTATTGGCTAATTTTTGCTAGGTCGCTAATCACCCACGTTTAGCGACTGCTGAGTAAAATACTTTTTATCCTCCCAACGGATCATTGTCAGCGAGCCTCCCCAAACGCAACCAGTATCTAGACCAATAAATCGCTTACTTTTGTGGCCCTCTAGAGCTGCCCAGTGGCCAAATAGAATGGTTTTATCAATTGGTTTCCTATCTGAATATTTAAACCATGGCATTAGATGACTATTTTTCACTTGGCTTGGTGGCTTCTTTTGCTCCATATCGAGCCTACCTTGTGTGTCGACAAACCTCATTCGAGTGAAAGCGTTGATGATATAACGATAGCGCTCTATGCCTGATAGCTGTTCAGACCATGTATCGGGTCCATCGCCATACATGTTTTCAATCAACCATTGCCAATCACTGCTCTGCAATATGACTTCAATTTCTGACGCTGTTGCTCGGGCTGTTTCAATATCCCATTGAGGTGATATACCTGCATGGCTAAGCACAAACTCTTCATGCTCAAGTAGCAAAGGTTGTTCTCTTATCCAGCTCAGTAGCTCGCCTTTGTCTTTGGCGGTTAGAATCTCAGCTGTTTTATCCTTGGGTTTTGCTTTAAAACGACCTAGAGAAACGGCGAGTAGGTGTAAATCATGATTGCCGAGTACGACTTTGGCGGAATTACCTAAGCCCTTAATAAAGCGTAAGGTCTCTAGTGACTTTGGCCCGCGAGCGACTAAGTCACCAGCAAGCCATAACTGATCTTTTTCTTTGTCGAACGATACTTTTTTTAAAAGTGATAGCAACTCATCTAAGCAGCCTTGGATATCACCAACAACATAGGTAGACATTGATACTCCCTAACAACTAATTTAAAACGTTAGGTACGGCTAATCGAAAAGGTTCTATTTCAGTGACAAACTCTTCGCCTTTTTCATTAAGCAAGAGATATTGGCCTTGCATGACTCCGACGGGAGTTTCAATCGCGGTACCGCTACTGTAGGTATACTCATCATTACCTTCAATGAACGGTTGTTGGCCAACGACTCCGTCACCTTCGACTGACATTTGCTTGCCATTAGCATCGGTGATCAGCCATCTGCGACTCATGAGTTGAACCGTTTGTAGACTTAGGTTTTTGATAGTAATGATATAAGCGAATATGAAGCGCTTATTGTCGGGATCAGACTGTTCTTTGATGTACTTGGTGTGGACTTGAACTTTTATACAGGGTTGACTAACTTCCATGTTAACTCCTCGATCAGTTCTCTTCTTTATTATTTATAGCGCCTATCGAGACAAAACACGATAGGCTAATTGTGAAGATTAGTGATTGGCATGCAACCAGTTTGCCATTGCAACAAATTGTTCTAGCGTAAGATTCTCAGGGCGCATGCTCGGGTTGATACCAAGCTCCTCAAGAGTTTCGCTATCGAGCAGAGCTTTGTAGCAGTTACGAACGGTCTTTCTTCTTTGGTTGAACCCTTCTCGGCATACTCTATCTAACCATTTTAAGTCAGCAGCTGGATGCGGTAGCGTCTCGTATGGTACTAAGCGAACTACAGCGGAGTCGACTTTAGGTGGTGGAACAAAAGCTGTCGGTGGCACTTCAAGTACTGGAACGACTTTACAAAAGTATTGCGCCATTACGGTTAAGCGACCATAAGCTTTACTACCTGGGCCTGCTGCTAACCGATTAACTACTTCTTTTTGCAGCATAAAGTGCATGTCTTGAACGTCTTTATGAAACTCAAACAGGTGGAACATCAATGGGGTAGAGATGTTGTAAGGCAGGTTACCAAAGATTCGTAACTTGTTGTTCGGTCTAACTAGCTCATTGAAGTCGAAGCGCATAGCATCGCCTTCGTGAATAGTGAGCTTACTGGACAGATCTGGATGATTTCTTAAGCGCTCAGCTAAGTCGCGATCCAACTCAATGACAGTAAATTTGTCGACTTCTTTTCCAACTGGTTCGGTTATTGCGCCTAATCCAGGACCGATCTCCACTAGGTTTTGCCCGGGTTTTGGATTGATTGCTGACACAATTCCATCGATTATGTATGGGTCATTCAGGAAGTTTTGCCCAAATCGTTTACGGGCTTTGTGCCCTAAGTGGACATCATTTTTCATATCTTTCTCTAACTTGTTTTGTTGTTAACCAATTCAATGGCTTGCTTAAGTGCAGTGATAAAACTTCCTGTATCAGCGACGCCTTTTCCGGCGAGATCTAAAGCTGTTCCATGGTCAACAGATGTTCGAATAAATGGTAATCCTAGGGTGATATTAACAGATTGACCGAACCCTTTGTATTTTAGTACTGGTAATACTTGGTCATGATACATGCCAAGGACGACATCCGCTTGCTCCAAATACTTTTTATGGAATATGGTATCGGCTGGAAGTGGGCCAATAAGGTCATACCCAAACTCTTCACGCAGCGCTTCAATGGTAGGTGTGATCGTATCGATCTCTTCATACCCTAAACAGCCATCTTCCCCTGCGTGTGGATTAAGCCCGCAAATATATATACGCGGCTTATCAATAGCAAATTTATCTTTTAGATCTTTATGTAGAATTTGTACGATACTCGTCAGTCGATCTTGAGTAACAGCTTTGGACACATAGGCTAACGGTATATGTGTAGTGACCAGTGCGACTCGTAGGCCTTCTGTAGCTAGCATCATTACAACTAGAGGTGTATTGGACTTTTCAGCAAAGAATTCAGTGTGGCCACTAAAAGCAACACCAGAACGGTTGATTACCCCTTTGTGTACTGGGCCAGTGACAATGGCATCAAACTCTCCACTCATACAACCAGCAGCTGCTCTTTCGAGGGTCTTCAGCACATATGAGCCATTTTCCTCATTGAGAATGCCACTTTCAACGGGCTCACTAACTGGAATATGTTCAACAACAAGTGAGCCTGCTTGCTGAGCGGTTGGCTGAGCTTGTGAATTGTAATCGACAAGCTCTACTTGTATGCCTAATACGTTAGCTCGCTCAGCCAGCATATTTTTGTCGGCGCAGATGACAACTTGATGTGGCCAATTTTGCTGAGAAAGAGCCAGTGTAAGATCTGGCCCGACTCCCGCAGGTTCACCAGCAGTGACGATAATTTTTTTAACTGTCATTGCTACCATCACCTTTTAGTATGTCAACATAAGCACCCGCACGGATTTCTTGTAGCCATGCGCCAGCTTCTTCATTGAATTTACGGTTAAAGAGGATGCGGTAAGCGCGGTTTTTCATTGCAGCATCTGTTCTATCAACTTGTTTGCGCCCCATTACTTCTACAATGTGCCAGCCATTGACGGTTTTAAATGGTTTACTAATTTGGCCAACAGGCAAAGTTTCTACTTGATGTTTAAACTCTGGAACAAATGAATCTGGAGTTTGATAACCTAAATCACCACCTTGAGCGGCAGAACCAGGATCTTGGCTGTACTGTTTAGCTAGCTCTGCAAAAGTAGCTTTGCCATCTTTAATCTCTTTGATAAAACCATTCAGCTCTTTTTTCGCACCAGCATCGCTTAGGATAATGCTTGGCTTAATCAGAATATGTCTGGCATCGACTTCTGTTACAGCTACAGTCTTCAGGCCTTTCACATCTTCAATTTTTAAGATGTGATAGCTAGAGCCAGCCAAGAATGGTCCAATAATACTACCTTTCTTGTTCATCTTGATTTGGTCAGCAAAAACAGTTGGCATCTCTTCTTTGCGCATCCATCCCCATTGACCACCACTTAGAGCTTTTGGCCCTTTGGAATAGCTGTAAGCCATGGTGCTAAAGTTCGTGCCAGACTTGAGCTTATTCACCAATTCATCTGCCTGTTTTTCAACTTTCAGTTTATCTTGCTCATCAAAGTTAAGTTGGATATGAGCAATTTTATACTCGACAGTCGAGTTTGTTTGATTGGCAAGAACCTTAGCCAAGTTATTCACTTCTTCAGGAAGAATATTGATACGCTGGCGCACAAGAGCATTCCTTGCCTCACGCTCGGCAATTTCATGGCGAATTTCGGTTCTAAATGTTGAATAACTAATGCCAGCTTTTTGTACTGAAGCGATGAGTTGCTTTAACGTCATTTTTTGACTTTTAGCAATATCACTAAGAGCTGTGTCGAGCTGCTTATCATCAACATGAATACCTAAGCGCTTTGCTTCTTGCTGCTGAATTTTGTCCAGTATTAGTTTGTCAATTACTTGCTGTTTAAGCACTGAGTCACTCGGTAATTTTTGGTCGCTTTCCTTAGCATTTAGCTTTAGCATTTTCATTGCTATATCGACATCACTTTGTAATATGACGCCTTTATTGACAATCACGACCACTTTGTCGAGTTCAACTTGTTTGGCATTAGCCATGCTCGTCATAAAAAGTGCAAAAACGCACGAGAGCAAAATTGTCCACTTCTTCATAGGGTTTCCTATTGAACAGTCCGCCGAGCATTGCTGCTCAGCGGTTTTTAAAATTAGTTATTTAAGAAAAATGGGTTTGTGTAGCTCAGTGAGGTACTGGCTCCATCGACAAGACCTGTCGCACTCGAAGAAGAGCCAACGCTTGTACCGAAGCCAATAATACCAAAGTTAATACCAAAGTTATTTTCGTACTCGGGAACGGCATTTGGATAGCTTGATACACTAGGGTTCCAGCTTTTGACCTGATTGCTATAAGTGAAGGCGATATACCAACAGTCGGAGGTATATTTTAGCCCTGCTACCCATTCGATATTGCTATCGGTAGTGAGATCGTAGAAGTATTGCCCTGTAGCAGACCACTTTCTTGACAATTTATAACTACCTAGCAGTCCAGCTTGAGATATACCATCGACTGTGATCGAGTCTGTGTCATAACTTACATTGTTAGAAATGTAGTCTTTGTTCACATATCGATAATTTGATTGAATGAAGCCTCCGTCAAAACGATATTCTAGGTATGTACTGGCGGTTTGTAGTGTGCTGATTTCGGAGTCATACTGCAGGTTGCCATGATAGAACCAATCATCTGCGTAATTGAAGTCACCCTGTAAGGCCCATGCAGAAAAGCTTGACTCATTGCCTGAAGTAGAATCAAGCCTTAGTCCTTTATTTAAGTAGAGAATCTGTCCGAAAGCGATATTGGCACGCTCGACATAATCATCATCAAAGAATCGAGAGGTCGCTCCATAAGTGATTTGGTTAGCACCCTGATAGCGGTCATAACCACTGTATTTTCGAGTTCGAAATAGACCATCGTAATCGGTTTCTAACTGAGTTGAGTCATACAAGCCGATATCATCTTGATTAACATCGGGTATATAAACATACTTAACCTCAGGTTCTAGGGTCTGAGTATATTCATCCAAGAACTTGTTATTACTTTCCAGTACCACTTTCGCATCACTACTGAAAACTGGGAGTACGCGTGTGACGTTTTGCTTTAGGTCAGAGGTAGATGAATCAATACTTGAATCCCAACCATGCTGATAATAGTAAGTCATCGGCAACTGAAGGTTTGTTTTCCAAGTTCCCCAAGTGTTGCTAAATGGTATTGTTATACCTGGCTCTACGTGCAAGCGTGTTGCTGATGGCTCGCCAGCTTGCTGTGTTGTAAAATTAGATAGCTCACTGACCGAATTAAAATCTAGGTGCTTTAATAGTTGTGGCTGATAGTAATTAAAAGATAGCTGAGGTAGTAGCTTATATGGCTGGCTGCTTGAGTTTAATATTTGGAAGCTGCGCGCTAATATCGATGCATCCCAGTTATTCGAGCGATATGTTGCTTCTGCTTCTTGTGTTAACTGCCCATCAGAACGTGTACCGATACTGGAGTCTAAATCTGAAAAGTAATCAATATCGCTGACCTTTGAGTAATCGATATTGAACTTCCAGTTTTGTTCAAAAATCCCACTATGGGTGTATTGAACGCCCCAACGCGCTCCCTTATCAGGGTATTTTTTGTCAGATGGCAAGTACTCTGAGTTAATTGTCCCTGATCCATAAGTGGATAAGTACCTGAACTTACTGTCTAATTGGGTACCACGCTCCTGCATATTCTTTATGTTGGTGGTTAAATCATAATTCGGTGCCAAGTTCCAATAGATAGGAACTTCGGTCGTAAAACCATTGGTGGAGCCGTATGATACAGACGGATATAAAAAACCTGTTTTACGTGTTTTACCGATTGGCACAACCAAATATGGTAGATAGAAGACTGGCACATTTTGAATCTCAAACCTTGGGTTGTAGAAAGTAGCCTCTTCATCATTCTTGTTTATATCGATACTAGAAGCTCTTAGACGCCAGGCATCATTGCCTTCAGGACAAGAGGTAATTGAGCCATCATCAATTTGATACAAGGCTTTGCCAGAGTTTGATACATACACTGCGGTGCCGCGCCCTGGTTCACACAAGAAGTTATACTTTGTGTTGGACAACGTAAATTGATTGGTATTTAGGTTGTCTGTAGCCTTATCTGATACCGCTTTTAGTTGGCCATCACTGAAGTTGACGTCTCCCGTTGCGACCACTACATTTTCTTTCTTGTGGTAAGTTACGTTGTCGGCAGTAATGCGCTTATGGCCTTGTGTAACTACAACATTGCCAGAGTAAGTAGCTTTGTTGTTATTGGTAGCCTGCAAGTTATCGGCATTGACATTCACAGGTAAATCTTTGGCATTTTTAGGAGCAGGCACATTGACCAAGCATTGATCAATAGGGTCTAATACTTGGCATTGTCCGAAAGCAGGCATGTCTTGCACACCTTTGTCTAGCGAGGCTTCGGCGTGAGCTTCTGAAACAAATAGAGCAGTGGTAATAGAAGCGGCTAGCAGAGTGCGGGAAAAACGTGGCATCGAGTTTTACTATCCTGTTGAACTTGATTAATTTGGTGAATGCTCAACCAAAATTAATGGGGAAACGGTGCTTATGATAAAGGAAATTATAGCTTGCGCCACTATCAGACAACGTCGCAATTGAAAAATTCATAGATTGAGAGCACATAATGCGTATTTTTGGCAAAATTCTTGGTATCTTTTTTGGTTTTTTATTCGGGGGTGTATTCGGCGCCATACTAGGGATGTTGCTTGGTCATCAGTTTGATAAAGCTCGCCGATTTAATCAAGGGGGATTTGCAAATAATCCATTTGGCTCGGGACCAAGTCAAGCTGAGAGACAAGCCGAGTTTTTTAAATCCGCCTTTGCTGTAATGGGGCACCTAGCTAAATCAAAAGGACAAGTTACCCAATCTGAGATTCAATTAGCATCTGCAATGATGGATCGTATGAACCTCCATGGCGAGCAACGTAAAGCCGCTCAGGAAGCGTTTAGAGAAGGTAAAGAGTCAGGCTTTCCTTTAGAAAGTGTATTGGAGCGAGTAAGAGTTTCAACCGGTGGACGCCATGACTTGATGCAGTTCTTTTTGGAGCTACAAATCTCTGCGGCATTTGCCGATGGAAATGTTCACCCTAGCGAGCGAGAGGTTCTACATCGAGTAGCCAGCGGGCTGGGCTTTACGTCAGGCCAACTGGAAAGACGAATCCGCATGTTTGAAGCTGCATTTCGATTCCAGCAAAGTGGTGGGTTTGGCGGTCAACAAGGCGGCTTTGGCCAGGGTAATAGCGGCTGGCAGCAAGCGTCAGAAAAAGACCAATTGTCAGCAGCGTACGATGTGTTGGGAGTAAGTGAGGATGCCAACAGTCAAGAAGTCAAACGTGCTTATAGAAAACTGATGAACGAACATCACCCAGATAAGCTGATGGCGAAAGGATTACCGCCAGAGATGATGAATGTCGCTAAAGAGAAGTCGCAAGAGATTCAAAATGCTTACGATATGATTAAGAAGGTGAAAGGCTTTAAGTAAAGCCTTAGCGCTAGCATGAAATAGAAAGGCGAGCTATCAAGATCGCCTTTATTACATTAGATATTGCTGCATTCGGTCTGTAGAAAACTATTTACGTACTGCAATCGCTTCAATCTCGATACCAACGTCTTTTGGTAGGCGAGCGACTTCCACACAAGAACGAGCAGGATAGTTTGACACTTGGTGCTCGTCGAAAAACTTACCATAAACTTCGTTAACCGCACCAAAGTCATTCAAGTCTTTTACAAACACTGTCATTTTCACAATATCAGCAACGGTAAGCCCTGAAGATTCCACGACGGCTTTGACATTTTCTAGTGACTGGCGAGCTTGCTCTTGAATGTTGTCAGAAAACTCTCCAGTCTTAGGGTCTAGTGGAATTTGGCCAGATGTCATTACCATGTTGCCAAGGTCAACACCTTGTACATAAGGTCCGATAGCTGCTGGCGCTGAGTCAGTTTGAAGAACTTTTGTCATAATATTACCGCTTGTTATGTTTGCTATTTTGTTTTTGGTTTCAGCAGTGTGCCGTTAAAAAGCGATCAGGTAAAGGCGAATATGCAGACAAAACACATACTCGCCACTTGTCTTAACGTTCTGTCACAATTTCTCTAGAAAACACTTTCTCGCAGTATTTGCACCTAAGGCGAACTTCATTTTTCTTTTCTAAAACAGAAAAGCTAGAGGCAACTGGTTCGTTGTGAGTGATACAGTTGCTGTTCGGGCAGCTAAACACATCACTGATGGTTTCGGGAAGTTGCAGAGCCAGTTTTTTGACCACCTGATAATCTTCAATTTGGTTAACCGTAGCATTAGGTGCATAGAGCGCTAGCTTATTGGCTTGTTCTTCACTGATGAAGATATTTTCTATTTTAAGCAGGTCTTTGTTGCCAAGCGCAGAAGAAGGCAAATTTAGACCTACAGTCACTCGTTGATTTGAATTGTGCATATCAAACAGCTTCAGAACTTTGATACCGACTTGGGCAGGAATGTGATCGATAACTGTGCCGTTCTTGATCGCTTCAACTTGTAATTGAGTTTCTTTTACCATGATTTCTATCCTCTTAATTACAATGTTTCGTTTAGAACTAATGCTAAAAGTGCTTGGCGAGCAAACACACCATTCTCTGCTTGTTGGAAGTAATAAGCATGCGGTGTTGCGTCTACATCAACGGTGATCTCATCGACCCTCGGTAGTGGGTGAAGAACCTTGAGGTTTTCTCTAGCATCTGCCAGTAGCTCTGCTCTAAGAATATAAGCAGACTTAATGTGCGCGTATTCTGATTCATCAAATCGTTCTTTCTGTACGCGAGTCATGTAGAGAATATCTAGCTCTGGGATCACACTCTCCATGTCTGTGTGGCAGCTATATTGGATGCCTGCTTCATCTAGCTCTTCGCAAATGTAATCTGGCATTGCCAATGCTTCTGGGGCAATAAAGTAGAAGCGAACATTGTTAAATTTGGCCAGAGCTTGAGTCAAGGAGTGAACAGTACGGCCATATTTCAAATCCCCAACAAAAGCGACATTGAGATCGTCGAGCCTTTCTTGCGTTTCTGAAATGGTGAAAAGATCTAGCAAAGTTTGAGTTGGATGCTGATTGGCACCGTCGCCAGCATTGATGACTGGAACGTTTTTTGAGAATTCTGAAGCTAAACGTGCTGCGCCCTCTTGAGGGTGGCGCATGACAAAGGCGTCGACATAGGATGATATCACTTGAACAGAATCCGCCAGTGTTTCTCCCTTCTTCGCTAAAGACGTATTACCTCCGCTATCAAATCCGATCACGTCGCCACCAATACGCTGAATTGCAGTTTCAAAGGACAAACGGGTACGTGTTGAAGGCTCAAAGAAGCAGCTAGCCACAACTTTATTTTTTATAAGCTCTGGATTAGGTTTAGCTTTCAATTGGCTAGCGGTGTCAACGATCAGTTCCAGCTCTGCGCGCGAAAGCTCTGGAATCGAGATGATGTGTTTTTGATAAAGCGAGCTCACCTTGGTCTCCTTCCTGTTCTCTAGTTGCAAAAAGGCAAATTGCTAAATGACAATAAAAAAGCCTCCCATATGGGAGGCTTCAAAAATTCTTTTCTAAATCAGGTAAGTACTGAACGGAATAGCTATACTGCGGCGTGTCAGTATTTGTCACTACTTGTTGCAATGATTGGCTCTGCATGTACTTACCCTCAGACAAATTGCCGAGAATTATACTCCGAACATTCTATAGAGCAAGCGTTTGCATCAAAGTTTATTGTGTTTTAATCGCCCAATGTAGCAAGCATAACAGCTTTGATCGTGTGCATGCGATTTTCTGCTTCATCGAAAACAATCGATGCCTTGGATTCAAATACTTCTTCAGTGACTTCCAAGCCGTTTAGGCCATATTTCTCGGCGATTTGCTTTCCTATCACGGTATCGTTGTTGTGAAAAGCGGGTAAGCAGTGCATAAATTTGACGTTAGGATTCTGGGTGGCAGCTAGCAAGTTTGAGTTCACTTGATAAGGTAACATCTGTTTGACTCTTTCATCCCAAGATTCAATAGGCTCTCCCATAGAAACCCAAACGTCGGTATAGACAAAATCGCAGCCAATGACGCCAGATGTTACTTCTTCAGTAAGTGAAATCTTCGCGCCTGTTTCAGTGGCGACTTTTTGGCACTTCTCTACAAGGCTTTGTTCTGGCCAATATTCTTTTGGCGCAACCAAGCGGATATCCATGCCCATTTTTGCCGCCCCCACGACTAGAGAGTTGGCGACATTGTTGCGAGCATCACCCAAGTAAGCGAATTTAATTTGATTGAGAGGTTTATTATTGCAATGTTCCAACATGGTTAAGAAGTCGGCTAACACTTGAGTCGGATGGAATTCATCGGTTAAACCATTCCATACAGGGACACCGGCGTGCTTACCAAGACTTTCCACTAACTCTTGACCAAAGCCGCGGTACTCGATGCCATCATACATACGGCCCAATACGCGAGCGGTATCTTTCATGGTTTCTTTGTGGCCTAACTGTGAACCAGATGGCCCAAGGTAAGACACGTTAGCGCCGAGATCGAAGGCAGCGACTTCAAATGCACAGCGTGTTCTTGTTGAGTCTTTTTCGAAAATGAGAGCGATATTTTTGCCACTTAGAGGCTGACTTTTAATGCCTTGCTTCTTTTCCTTCTTTAGCTTGGCAGCTAACTGAATTAAGTAGTGGATTTCACTACTGGTAAAATCGAAGAGTTTAAGAAAGTTTTTCTGCTTTAAATTCGCCATGATTCTCAGTCCCTAGGCTGAAGTCTAATGCGAATAAGTAAAACATAAAAAAGCACTAAAGGTGAATAATTATTTTGAAAATTAAGCGAAAGGTGCATTACCTTTCGCTTTTGTTGACTATAAATTCTCTTCAGCAAACTCCGCAAGACGACTTCTAACTACACCATTTAGATGGATATTGGCGCTGCCTTCAAAGTTCTTAAACCTTTCAACCATGTAGGTTAAACCTGAGGTGACAGGGGTTAGGTAGTGAGAATCAATTTGCGCTAGGTTGCCTGAACAGACAATCTTGGTGCCTTCGCCGCAGCGTGTGATGATAGTTTTAATTTGTGAGGCGGTGAGGTTTTGACACTCATCGAGCAGCACAAAAGCGTTCTGAATCGAACGACCACGCATAAAGTTAATCGACTTGAACTGGATATTGGCTTTTTCGCAAATGTACTTCATGGACCCTTCGGTGCAGTGATCGTTTTTGTGCAAGGCCTCAAGAGTATCTGTTACTGCCGCCAGCCAAGGTAACATTTTCTCTTCTTCTGTGCCGGGTAAAAAACCAATAGATTCGCCAATGTCAGGTGTATTTCGGGTTACTATGATCTTATCGAACATACCACGCTCAATGGTTTGTTCTAAGGCTGTAGCCATAGCAAGTAAGGTCTTACCACTACCCGCAGCACCAGTGAGAATTACCAAATCGATATCTGGGTCGAGCAGGGCGTCCATTGCCATGCCTTGATAGACATTTTTGGGTGAAATATCCCACGCTTTACGGTTCATCATGCGCTCACGACTTAGATCGCGAACGGTAATGGTTTCCGTTTCTATTTTCTCGACGCGAGCGGCAAAGTCACTCTCTTCGTCAATCACATATTGATTGATAAAGGTCGGTTCAAAGGGTTCACGACTAAGAGTATGGAACGCTTTACCTTCAAGGCTGTAGCTCTCTACTTGATCGACATTACTCCAAAACTCGCCTTCGCATTGTTGAAAGCCTTTGGTTAAGTACTGAACATCATCGATCAGTTGGTCGGTTCGATAGTCTTCGACAAATCTAACACCAGCCCCTTTTGCTCGAAGGCGCATGTTGATGTCTTTTGTCACTAAGACGACTTCTCGAGGAGCGCGTTTGTTTTGTAAATACAATACGCCATTCAAAATCCGATTGTCGCCAGCTTTGTCGGCAAAAGCCTTAACGGTTTCTTGCAACTCAAAGTCTGCCAGAATAGAGATGGTGCCAGTGGCGTCCAATTCAGTTGAAAAGTTAATACCTTCTGATATCTCATCTGGGGTGGCGTCACGGAAAATGTCTTCTAGTGCACGGATAGCAACTCGAGCATCGCGTGCGACATCTCGTTTGCTGTCTTTGATTCTGTCTAGTTCTTCGAGGACTGTCATTGGGATAACGACATCGTGTTCTTGGAAGGAATATATGGCAAAAGGTTCGTGCAGAAGAATATTGGTATCGAGTACAAATAGTTTCCGATCGGTATCGCCCATAAGCGTCTCCTTGCCGCTACGCGGCTTGTGCTTAGCAAAATAAGCCCGCAAGAGAGGTCGGAAGGTTCAAGGCCTCGGAGTTTACTCGGCTACCTGACGACGTCCTGCAAACCTGTGTTGATCCGTATCTTGAACATGCATGCTTGATGCCAACTTTGAGGCAATCACATATCATGCTTGCTCAGCTAAAGTATATGTCATTCGCATGATGCTGAAGTCTAGAATTGCCACAGATTTTTGACACTTTGATGTCACGCATAAGCTTGATAAAAAAAAATGGCAATTTCGCGGCGCAGCGCGTGACCCGCTTCACAGGTTCGAGTAAGATTAGCGACCTTTTGATAGCCACGGCTGACAGAATCTTAATAATGTCAGCAGCCTTCTTTGTGGTTAGCTTATATTGATTCGTTCAAATTAGATGAGGTAGTCAATCGATGACTTTTGCTTTGGGGCAGCGCTGGATAAGCGATACGGAAAGTGATCTAGGATTAGGAACCGTTGTTGCGGTAGATATTCGAACTGTGACGTTAATGTTTACGGCATCAGATGAAAACCGCGTTTACGCTATCAATGATGCTCCGGTAACAAGAGTGACGTTCAATGTCGGGGATGTTGTTCAGAGCCAAGAAGGTTGGTCGCTGAAAGTAACAGACGTACAAGAGAGCAACAATATAGTCACCTACAAAGGTACTCGAGAAGACACTCAAGAAGCGGATGTTTCGCTTCGTGAAATCATGCTTAGCCACCAGATTCGATTCAACAAACCTCAAGATAAGTTGTTTGCAGGCCAAATCGATCGCATGGACAACTTTGTGCTTCGCTATCGTGCACTAGTGAACCAATATGATCAGAACAAGAGCTCGATGCGCGGCTTATGTGGTATTCGAGCAGGGCTGATTCCTCATCAATTACATATTGCTCATGAAGTTGGTCGTAGGCATGCTCCCCGCGTTCTTCTCGCTGATGAAGTTGGCCTAGGTAAGACTATTGAAGCAGGTATGATCATTCATCAGCAAGTGCTTGCTGGCAGAGCTGAACGTATTCTTATCGTCGTGCCAGAAACTCTTCAGCACCAGTGGCTGGTGGAAATGATGCGTCGATTCAACCTGCATTTTTCCATTTTTGATGAAGAGCGCTGCGTAGAAGCATACGCTGAATCCGACAATCCATTCGATACGCAGCAACTGGTACTTTGCTCCTTAGACTTTTTGAAAAAGAGCAAGAAGCGTCATACGCAAGCAATGGAAGCTGAATGGGACTTACTTGTTGTTGATGAAGCTCATCACTTGGAGTGGAGCCAAGAAAAAGTCAGCCGCGAATATCAAGTTATCGAAGGGCTGGCAGAGTCTACACCGGGCGTTTTGCTATTAACGGCAACGCCAGAGCAGCTTGGTCGAGAAAGCCACTTCGCACGCTTACGCCTGTTAGATCCAGACAGATTCTATGATTACGAGGCGTTTGTTCAAGAAGAGCAGCAATATGAGCCTGTAGCTGATGCAGTATCCGCGTTAATGTCGGGTGAGGCGTTAGCCTATGAAGCGAAAAATCGGATTACCGAAATTTTAAGTGAGCAAGACGTTGAGCCTTTGTTCCGAATACTAGAAAGTTCAGCTTCTGAGGAAGAGAAAGCAGCAGCGAGACAAGAGCTAACTGAAAACTTGATGGACAGGCATGGTACAGGTCGAGTTCTATTTAGAAATACTCGCTCCGCAATCGAAGGTTTTCCTGAGCGAAATGTTCACTTAATGCCAATGGATATTCCTAGCCAGTATGCGACATCAATGCGAGTGAGTGGCATGCTTGGTGGCAAGATGCCAAAAGAAGCGCGAGCGCTGAAAAACCTTTACCCAGAGGAAATTTTCCAAGAGTTTGAAGGTGATGAAGCGAGCTGGTGGCAATTTGACACTCGTGTAAATTGGCTAATCGAGAAAGTAAAACAAAAACGTAGTGAAAAAATCTTGGTGATTGCTTCACGCGCGACGACTGCGCTGCAGCTAGAGCAAGCACTGCGTGAACGCGAAGGCATTCGTGCAACCGTGTTCCATGAAGGAATGTCAATCATTGAGCGTGACAAAGCCGCTGCATACTTTGCTCAAGAAGAAGGTGGCGCTCAACTATTGCTATGTAGTGAAATTGGTTCTGAAGGACGCAATTTCCAATTCGCTAATCAGTTAGTGATGTTTGATTTGCCTTTCAACCCAGACTTGCTAGAACAACGCATAGGACGCTTAGATCGTATCGGTCAAAAGCGTGATATTGACGTTCACGTTCCATACCTAAAAGATACCGCGCAAGAGATCCTTGCACGTTGGTTTGATGAAGGCTTGAATGCTTTTAGAGATACTTGTCCAACAGGTCGTTCAGTTTACGACAGGTTCTCTGAGTCTCTTATTGAAATGCTCGCCTCAGGCGATACCTCAGAGTTGGATTCGGTTATCGCTGAGTCAGCTAAGCTAAACCAATCACTGAAAGCTCAATTAGAACATGGTCGCGACCGCTTGTTGGAGATCCATTCTCACGGTGGAGAAGAGGCCAAAGAACTAGTGGAACAAATCGCAGCTAAAGACGGTGATATTAACCTAGTCACTTTTGCTCTTGGTCTATTTGATACTATCGGTTTAAACCAAGATGACAAAGGTGAGAATGCTCTGGTTGTCACACCATCTGAGCGTATGATGGTACCAAGCTATCCAGGTTTACCGTATGAAGGGGCAACCATCACCTTTGATCGTGATACTGCGCTTTCACGTGAAGATATGCACTTTATGAGTTGGGAACACCCAATGATTCAAGGTGGTATTGATTTAATTATGAGTGAAGGTGTTGGAACTAGCGCGGTTTCGCTATTGAAAAACAAAGCGCTACCTGTAGGTACTATCTTGCTTGAATTGGTTTATGTGGTTGATGCACAGGCGCCGAAAAGCAGCGGTATTGATAAGTTTTTACCAGCAACGCCAATTCGTCTGATTTTGGACTCCAAGGGTAACGATCTCTCTTCGCAAGTTGAGTTTGAAAGCTTTAACCGTCAGCTGTCACCAATCAATCGTCATATGGCAAGTAAGATTGTTGCTTCGGTACAAGGTCAAGTTCATAGCTTAATTGATGCTGGTGATACACAAATTCTGTCGCAATTGGAATCTGTGAAACAGCAAGCTGAAAAGGAAATGAACGACAGCTTAAATAGCGAGCTAGAAAGATTGCTCGCTTTGAAAGCGGTTAACCCGAATATTCGTGATGAAGAAATTACCGCTTTAGAACAGCAAGTTAAAGAGTTAACAGAATACATTGGCAGAGCTCAAGTTCAGCTAGATTCCTTACGTTTAATCGCCGTTTCTCACAACTAATCTTACATTTGTTTAGCTAGTATCAGTAAATGCCGTCTATATGTTAGACGGCATTTTTTGCTAATTAATACTGTCAGAGCAAACGCTCATTTATTGCTATCTCTAACAGCAATGCTCATTCTTTATTGTTATCTTTGCGAATAGATATATAACCTGCACACGGAATAATTTAAGCCTATCAGCACCACTTTTTTGGCGTTTAACGTTGTTAAAATCAACGCAATAGGAGCACTATTGCTAATGATTTTGCCTAGTTACCCATCCAAAATGTCGGTACTGATATCGATGACACTAACTCGCTGAATAAAAAGGCTTTACGACTTTCTTATTCCGAGTTCAGGTTAAACAAGGAGTTGATCTTGATTCGTTGGAGAAATCTTAGCTTTCGTCGCCGCCTGTTAGTGATTATGACGTTATCCGGCTTGATTGAGCTTTTACTGCTCACCGCTGCTGGTTTTGTGTATATCAAACATTCTCAGCAAGAAGAAATGGGCCTTAAAGCGTTGGGTATTGCGCAGTTTCTCGCGAAATCACCTGTTGTAATCGATATGGTGAACAACGAAGAAGCTGAAGAGTTGCCCCTAGAGTTCAAAGAGCTGACTGAACTGATTGGCGCCACTTTCATTGTTATAGGTAATGAAAAGGGCATTCGATTAGTTCATCCGATGGAAGAGCGTTTGGGCAAGCCGATGAAAGGCGGCGACAACGAGCAAGCGTTAAAACAAGGTCGCTCGTATGTTTCCTATGCAAAAGGCTCTTTAGGCAAGTCTGTTCGTGGTAAAACACCTGTTGTCGACCAAGATGGCAATATTATTGGCGTTATTTCGGTGGGCTACTTGTTGGATAGCTTGCAAGATCGAATCGAACCTTACCTCGCTTTTTTGATTTCAATGGCGTTTCTGGTTGTGATAGCAAATGCGATATTGTCGAACTATGCTTCTCGTCGCTTCCAAAAGGCAATATTAGGCTTTGAGCCTGAGGAAATTGGTCGATTATATGTAGAGCTTGATGTCACCATGAGTACGATAAAGGAAGGTGTGATAAGCATCGATAACGAAGGAACAGTGCGCTCTATCAATAAGAGTGCTTGTGAAATTCTCAAAGTAGAGCGCGATGATGTCATTAATAAGCCAATCAAAACTGCGCTACCTGATAGCGATCTAGAAGATATACTAAAAACTCAGCAGCCTCAGCATGATGTTGATCTTTATATGAATGATCAACGAATTGTTGCCAACCGAAACCCTATTATTGTGAAAGGCAAAGTTGCAGGTGCAGTATCTAGTTTTCGCCGTAAAGACGAAATAACAGAGCTGACACAACAATTAGCGAAGACACGAGAGTATGCGGATTTGCTTCGCTCTCAAACCCATGAACATCAAAATAAACTCAATACAATTAGTGGATTAGTTCAGCTTGGCGAAACAGAGCAAGTGCAGAAGTTAATTGGCCAAGAATCCGAACGTTACCAAGCATTAATCGGTTTTATACGTGATGCAGTTAAAGATCCGCTGCTCGCTGGCTTATTACTGGGAAAAACCGAGCGAGCTCGTGAGTTGGGTTTATTGCTTGAGATAGATTCGGGAACGCGTTTAGAACCTTTACCAGTCAGTATTGAGGCCGAAGATTTGGTGACGATATTAGGCAATTTGATCGACAATGCATTTGATGCAATGAAGGAAGAGAGAAATAGTATTAGTTCTAGCAAAGTGTTGGTGTCTGTGAGTGACTATGGCGCTGAAATTATCTTAGAAGTAGAAGATACTGGTTGTGGATTGCCAGATGATATTTCAATTCACAAGCTTTTAGAAAAAGGTGTATCCAGCAAAGCGAATGGTACTCGAGGTGTTGGATTGTATTTGGTGAACAAGTTAGTCAATCGATATGGTGGGCAGCTAGAGTTAGGGGCAGGAGCGGTGAAAGGAACTCGCGCAACGGTATATATTCCCAAAGGCAAGCAAGTATGACGACAAATATAAGGGTAATGATCATTGAAGACGATCAGGGCATTGCTGAGGTGCACAATCGCTATTTAAGTCAGATGGAAGGGTTTGACGTTGTCGGAATCGCGACTTCGCAAAATGAAGCCGAAATGCAATTAGATATATTGCAGCCAGACTTGGTTCTGCTGGATATTTACTTACCAGACGGGAATGGTTTAGAAATACTTAGCCAAGTTAGGCAGCAAAAGCAGCATTGCGACGTCATATTGATTACTGCTGCCCGTGATGTTAACACGTTGCAAGAAGCCATGCGCGGTGGTGTTGTTGATTACTTACTAAAGCCGGTTATTTTTTCTCGCCTAGAATCGGCTTTGCAGAAATATTCGGCTCAGAAACAGCAGCTGGCAACGGTTTCTGATTTGGACCAGAAATTAGTGGACAAGATGTTGCAGTCATCGACCAAGACGGAGCCCGAGAGTGATAGGTTACCTAAAGGCATTGATGGCGTAACGCTTGATAAAATTCGCGGTTTGTTTACGAGTGACACCCAGATGTCTGCCGATGATGCAGGAGTAAAAATAGGCGCAAGTCGCACAACCGCAAGGCGATATTTAGAGTATCTGATCAGTACAGGTGAGCTTGAAGCGGATGTACATTATGGCTCTGTTGGTAGGCCAGAAAGAACGTATAAAAAACAAGTCAGGTAACCTCTCGAATTACCTGACTAATTCAATTAAATCATCAATCTAGTGAGTTGGATTGGCCACGCCCCGGTTTCTAAAGTGGCTCACTAGTTTGGCAACAGCAGGACTTAGCAAGACGATCACCGCTAGGAAGGTGAATATCCCAGTAATAGGGCGCTCCCACAAAAAGCTCAATTCGCCATCGCTTATCATTAGCGCTCTACGTAAGTTTTCTTCCATTAAACCACCTAGGATAAAACCAAGCAGAAGGGGAGCGAGTGGGAAGTTTGCTAAGCGCAAGGCAATTGCACCTACCGCGATCAGCAGCATGATAAAGATGTCTACTGTATTGAATGACACCAAATACACGCCGGTGATAGAGAAAAACAGAATCATTGGCAGTAGTACAGTGCGTGGTACCATCAACAATTTAGAAATATATGGAATCAGCGGTAAGTTCAGAATAATCAGTACGATATTGCCAAAATACATTGAAATAATGACCGACCAAAATACGTCAGGGTGATCAACAAACAATCTAGGGCCAGGCTGAATACCATACGCAATCAAGGCTCCGAGCATAATTGCGGTGGTACCCGAACCGGGAATACCTAGTGTTAGTAGAGGTACGAACGAACCGCTTGACGCTGCATTATTGGCGGACTCAGGAGCAACCAGCCCGCGAATACTGCCTTTACCAAACTCTTCACGTTTCTCTTTCGGAGCTAAGTTACGCTCCATGCCATAGCTTAAAAAGGCCGCGATAGTTGCTCCAGCGCCCGGGAGTACGCCAGTGAAGAAACCAAGAATTGAAGAGCGCAACGATACAGGAGCTACTTCTTTGATTTCCTCTTTGGTGACTTTCATGCTGCCAATGCTATCGAGCTTGCTGCTTTCTTCTTTACGAGTATCTTGTTGAGGTTTAAGAATGCCCATTAACGTTTCACCAAGAGCAAACGTGGCCATCGCAAGTAAGAGAAAGCTAAAACCGTCCATTAGGTCTGTTAAGCCAAAGGTAAATCTTTCAACACCCACACCCTTGTCGATACCTACTGTCGACATCATCAGGCCGAGAATTGTCATCATCCATGCTTTTAGTACTTGGCCTTTGCCTGCAAATGCAGCAACGGCGGATAAGCCTAATAACATCAATGCGAAGTAATCTGAAGATTGGAAGCTGAGCGAGACACTAGCCAGCGCGGGTGCAGCGAACAGCAACATAATTGCTGAAAGAGTACCGCCAGTAAACGATGAATAAGCGGCTAGCGCTAAGGCTTTTCCTGCCATGCCTTTCTGCGCCATTGGGTAACCATCAAATGCGGTTACAACCGTTGAAGAGCAACCCGGAGCATTGATAAGAATTGAAGATGTTGAACCGCCGAAAACGGCACCGTAATACACGCCAGCCATTAAGATTAAGCCAGATGCTGGGTCAAGGCCGTAGCTGATCGGTATCATGAGTGCGATAGCCGATATCGGCCCCAAACCGGGTAGCATGCCGATAAATGTTCCAACAAAACAGCCGACAATCACCATCATGAGGTTCATTGGCATCACGGCGGTAGAAAGGCCTGATAATATTCCGTCTAACATACCTATCTCCTAAACCATAGAGAACAGAACACCGGGCTCTAGATAGATATCTAGACCTTGTGTCAGTAATAAATAGAAAGCGATGACGAACGGAAACGAAGCGCCAAATAGAATGGACTTGCGCCTTTCACCTAGCAGGTAAAAGCCACACATTAAAAATAGCCCTGTTGCCAGAATGAAGCCGATGTAGGTTAAACCAACGCCGTACATTGCCATCAAAACAAGAAAGCCAATCAATAATCTCCAATTGAACCCCATTACTGCACCACTTTTTTCATCAGGTTGCGCAGTGATAAGAAGTATCAAGGAAAGAATGACGCCAATAGTGGTCAATATTGATGGCAGAGTTCTGGCGGTAAAAGGTTCATATTCATCGCCCGGAAACATCGGGATCAATGAAGTTTGATAGCCGTAGCACAAACAGACGATGAGAAAAATCATCGCACCAACTCGGTCACGACAAAATAAATTTTTGGTTGTAGAAGACATAACAGTTTCCAGTGAATGCAGGTAAAGAAATTGAGCAGAAAAGTATTATTAGTTAGCTGTAATTTCTGCTCATCTCGATAAGAAACGTTGAAACTTAGTTTAAAAAGCCGAGTTCACGCATTAGCGAGCCCATTTGCTTTTCTTGATCTTCTAGGAAGTGGTAGAAATCTTGATCGGCTTTGTAGTTATCGATCCAACCATTGCGATTGCGAACGGTTGCCCATTCACTGGTTTTATACATTTTAGACAGAGCTGTGTTGAACTCGTCGATCTTCTCCTGAGAGGTGCCCGGAGCGGCGAAGAACCCACGCCAGTTAGCGAATACGGTGTTATTTCCGTATTCCGCTAGTGTTGGGATATTTGGTGCAGCTTCTAGGCGCTTAGGTGCTGTGATGGCGAGAATTTTCACTTGGCCACTTTTGGACATCTCTAGCACTTCCCCAAGCCCTGTTGAAAGAAGCTGAGTTTCTCCAGATAGAAGAGCAGCCATTGCTTTGCCACCGGCATCGTAGGCAATGTAGCGAACAGTTTTAGGATTGAAGCCTTCGCCTTTAAACGCAGCGGCAACAACTAGATGATCCATGCTGCCGCGAGCTGAACCACCAGCGATTTTAACTTTACGAGGGTTGGCCTTGAAATCTTCTACCACTTCTTGCCAGCTATTGTATTTAGAGTCTGCAGGAGCAACGATAGCGCCATAGTCAGCGATTGTTGCAGCTACTGGTGTCAGATCGCGAAAAGATTGAGGGAAAATGCCAGTGAGCGATCGGATGACAATCGGCGTAGAGTTCACCATTAAGGTGTCGCCTTGACGTTTAGCTGTCTCGATAAGGTGTGCAATCGCTTTGCCACCACCACCGCCAGAGAGGTTTTGGAAAGAGACTTTATCAACAATATGTGATTTGACTAAGGCATCACCGGTGCCTCGAGCTGTCATGTCCCAGCCGCCGCCGGCACCACCGGGAATTAAAAAGTGGATTTTCTCCATATCAGCGGCAAATGCGCTAAATGAAAAGCTAGCGGTAATCGCTAGTGTGGCAAGTGTTTGCTTCAGTACCTTGACCATGGTTTGTTCCTCGTCCGTATAAACTTATTCTTTGTAGCTTTAAATGTTTCGTTTATGTTGCATTTGTTGTCATTTTTTAACTTAGAGCGAGAGAACTAGATTGCACAGATAGAGGAATTAAAGAGAATAAAGAGCAATAAATTAATTAAGTTCATATTGTTCATGAAACTTAATTTTAAACCCCCAGAAACAACTATCGCCCCATAAAAGAGGCGATAGATTGAGTGGTTAACAGAAATATTTAGAAAAACCACTTCCACCAAATAAAGACGGCTAAAAATCCAAACAAATATATCAAGCCAACAATTGAGAGGCTCTTCATCACTTTGCCTGAACGAAGTGATTCAGGTAGTGCTGGACTGTTGATGAGCAGATAGTTCAAAAGGGCAAAAAATGGTGTGGTGATAAAGGCCATGATCATGGCAAAGTTAAGCATTGGCATCAGTGCTGATGTAAAAAAAGCCAGTATCGTTAATGCACAAATCGAGATTATCCACATCCATGCTTGTGTCGTTCGAGAGCTACATTCTGGTTTGTTTTGTATTAGTCGTTGAGACTCTGATATGACTCGTGCATAGCCATCAATAACGGTAATCGTACTACCAAAAATACAGAAGAAGGCGATCACTGCGATAAGGTAGCGTGACCACTCACCAATTGTCGCGGCATACATGCCGACAAGCTGGTGAGTAAAGCCAACACCTGAGGCAGAAAGCTTCTCCCCTGAACCATGTAATATCAACGCGCCTAAAGCGAGAAAGACTAAGGCGAGCACTGCTGTTCCGATATAACCAACATTGAAATCAAATAAAGCGGATTGCTTGGTGACATTTTGATGCTTGGTTTGGTTTTTTAGCCACATAGAGGTGATGCTTGATATTTCTATTGGAGCAGGCATCCACCCCATGGTGACGACAATAAACCCAATAGCAGCTAAGTTCCAAGGAGAAGCCTCGACCGTGACAGCATTGGCTGCTGTAGGTAGATCAAAGGCAATCGCTACTGCGATGAGAGTCGCGATAGAAAGGGTTGCCATAATGAACTTAGAGAGAATGTCTAAAGCTCGGTAATGGCCAGCAATCAATATCCCCATACAAACTGCAATGATGATCCCTGATAGCCAAAGGGTTGAGAGGTTAAATGGGATAAAGTAGCTGAGCAAACTAGCGCTAAAGATAACAAGCGCTGCCGTGTTGATGACCGCTGAGATGACGCAAAGTAGTGCGAAGAAATATAAATAGACTCGGCCAAGTCGAGCATAGCCTTCAACTAAGCTTTTTCCCGTTCCCATCGTATATTGGATGCCTGCACGGAAAAATGGGTATTTAAAAATGTTGACCAATAGAATCAGCCCGGCGAGCTGCCAGCCATAAATAGCGCCAGCTTTGGTAGACGCAACAAGGTGTGAGCCTCCGACCGCGGCAGCCGCCATCATTATGCCCGGGCCAAGTGACTTTATTAGTTTAGAAAGTGGTAAAGGAGTGGTGTTGTTGAGTTCTGGAGATTGATCCATTGGAGCTTCCTGCTAACTAGATATAAACGTTATTGTTATTTAAATGTTTCGAATATTTACTACTAGGTATTAAATCACTGAATAGCTTGTTCAGCTACAGCTATATGTGAGTGAGGAGAGTTTTTAGTAGCACCGATATGACTGTTCTGTATAATTTGCCGCTTATTTAACGAGACAGGCCTTTTGCAGAACGATGGCAATGATTGACTACACCCCACCTACAGATCCTTGGATAGACATTGTTTTCCAAGATGATGACATTCTAGTGGTGAATAAGCCATCAGGGTTGTTATCAGTACCGGGCAAGCTGCAAGAGCACTATGACAGCATGTGGAGCAGGCTTGTTGAAGAGTTTGCAGAGATACAAGTTGTTCACCGTTTAGATATGTCGACTTCAGGTCTTATGCTGCTAGCTAAAAATAAGCAGGCAGAGAGAGCTCTTAAAAAGCAATTTCAATATCGTTTAACCCATAAGATTTACTATGCTCGCGTATGGGGAAACTTAGCGCGGGATGAAGGTGAAGTTGATTTGCCTTTAATTTGTGACTGGCCAAATCGTCCAAGACAGAAAGTGTGCTTTGAGCACGGTAAACCGTCAAAAACCTTATATCAAGTGGTTGAGAGGGAGCAGCAAACCTGTGTAGTGCGCTTGTTGCCTATTACTGGACGCTCTCATCAGTTGAGAGTACATATGCAGGCATTAGGTCATCCAATTGTAGGGGATGAGTTTTACTCTACTGGTGAGGCACTTGAGTTTTCCGATAGATTGCAATTGCACGCTGCTGAGTTGAGTTTTTATCACCCATCGACTGAAATGCTATCTAGCGCATTTGTTAAGTGCGATTTTTATCCGCTTGCTAATCAGCAAATTTTTCAGCACTTTCATCCAGCAGAGCAATTGCCAGACTATAAATTACTGCCAAAGTGTTAAGTACTGTTAAGGCTTAGAGGTGGTTGTTGATTGCTTGGCCTTCCATTCCTTCAACCCTTGATTGAATATTTTTCTTAGTTCATCACTGCGGTTGTTCGCTTTAGGCAGCAGCAAGAAGTTACTGTTGCTGAGGAATGGAGTGGGGTGATAGGTGATTTGCTGTTGGACCCCGATAGGCTGTTGCTCGAGCGTATATTTTCCAATGTGAACTTCTTCAGGAAACAGGTCGATACGTTTGTGAGCCAAAATGAGTAAGTTTTGTTTAGGCTCATTTACTCGACTCATCGTGACTTGCCCTTGTTCAATGAGCTTATTGAGCTCTTCACCATAGCTATAGCCTAGGCCGCCTCCAAGGTGTTTACCCTTAATATCATCCATCTGTTTCCATTCAAAAGGGGTGTCGATATGGTGGAAAAACACGAATTGTTCTTGGCTAACAGGATCGCTATATAGGAAATGTTCAGTTCGCTTTTCATCGAACATCCAAATCGCACTAGCATCGTACTTTCCTTGTTGAGTATCGTTATAGGCGCGCTTCCAAGGTAAAAAATAGAACTGAACTTGGTAGCCTTGGCTAGCGAAAGCTTCGGTAATGATCTCGGCAACAAATCCGTTGTTCTCCAAATCTTGGCCAATAAAAGGCGGCCACTCGCCAGCGCTGATTTTCACTATTTTGTTTTCGGAGCTTTGAGCTGCAAAAGAAGAGCCTAAAACAATGCTTAGAGCGAATATTATATTGGTGACAAGCTTTCTGAACGGTAAGCGAAGGTCCATAATGTGCCTTTATTTATATATCTATCAATATAAATATTAGTTAATGGATCGGTAAAGATACAACTTTAGAGGTAGGCTCAGAACAAATAAAGGCAGCACATTGTGCTGCCTTTAAATACTAGATTTAGATGATTAAAGGTTTGAAATAGTTTGCTTTTGCTCTTCTAGCTTAGCTAACGTTTCTTTGTAACCTTCAAGTTTTTCTCTTTCTTTTGCGACAACGGCTTCAGGTGCTTTGGCAACAAAGCCCTCGTTGTTTAGCTTGCCTTCCAGACGCTTGATTTCGCCTTGAGTCTTTTTCACTTCACCGTCAAGGCGAGCAAGCTCGGCATCTTTGTCGATAAGGCCCGCCATTGGGATCATTAACTCAGACTTAGCAACAAGCGCTGTTGCGCACGCTGGAGTTTCTTCATCAGCAGCTAGGATTCGAACTGACTCAAGCTTCGCTAAAGAAACCAGTACTTGTTTGTTAGTTTCTAGGCGCGCAGCATCTTGCTCACTAGCGGCTTTTAGCATCACTTCCAGAGGTTTACCCGGGTTGATGTCGTATTCAGCACGCAAGTTACGGATACTTGTGATGAAAGACTTCACCCATTCAATGTCATCAAGCGCTTCTTGGTTGAAGTTTGCTTCATCATACTGAGGCAGAGCTTGCAGCATGATAGTGTCGCCTTCAACACCGTCAACAAGTGGTTTCACGCTTTGCCAGATCGTCTCTGTAATGTATGGCAGAACTGGGTGTGCTAGGCGAAGCGTTTTCTCTAGAACGGTAATCAGCGTGCGACGTGTACCACGTTGCTGAGCTTCATTTCCTTTCCATAGAACAGGTTTAGTTAGCTCCAGGTACCAATCACAGAATTGGTTCCAAACGAACTCATAAATTGTGTTCGCGGCCATATCTAGGCGGAAGTTATCAATGTGACCATTGAACTCTTTCGCAGCTAGCTCAAACTGAGACTCGATCCACTTATCTGCTAGTGAATATTCAATCTCACCACCTTTGAATCCACAATCCTGTTCTTCAGTATTCATAAGAACATATCGACTAGCATTCCAAAGCTTGTTACAGAAGTTGCGGTAACCTTCTAGGCGCTTCATATCCCAGTTGATATCACGGCCAGTTGAAGCCATGGCAGCTAACGTGAATCGAAGAGCGTCTGTACCGTACGCTTCAATACCATTTTCGAATGTCTTACGAGTGTTCTTCTCAATCTTCTTCGCTAGTTGAGGCTGCATCATGTTGCCAGTACGCTTAGTCACGAGCGATTCAAGATCAATACCATCAATCATATCGATTGGATCAAGCACGTTACCTTTAGACTTCGACATTTTGTCGCCGTTTTCGTCGCGGATTAGGCCCGTAACATAAACCGTCTTGAATGGTACTTGTGGCTTGCCATTTTCATCTTTACAGAAGTGCATCGTCATCATGATCATACGAGCAACCCAGAAGAAGATGATGTCGAAACCAGTCACTAGTACATCTGATGGGTGGAACGTTTTTAGGTCGTCTGTGTTCTCAGGCCAGCCTTGAGTACCGAATGTCCATAACGCAGAAGAGAACCAAGTATCCAATACGTCGTCGTCTTGGCGTAATACTACCACTGGTGCAAGGTTGTTGTTGGCGCGAACTTCTTCTTCAGTGCGACCTACGTAGACATTACCATCGTTGTCGTACCATGCAGGGATGCGGTGGCCCCACCAAAGCTGACGAGAGATACACCAATCTTGAATGTCACGCATCCAAGAGAAGTACATATTTTCATACTGCTTAGGAACGAATTGGATTTCGCCATCTTCAACAGCTTTAGTTGCTGTTTCCGCCAGAGGAGCTGTGCGAACGTACCATTGGTCAGTCAGCATTGGCTCGATAACCACGCCACCACGATCGCCGTAAGGAACCGTTAGATCGTGATCTTTAATTTCGTCAAGAAGACCAAGTTCTTCAAACTCAACAACAACAGCTTTACGAGCAGCAAAGCGCTCCATGCCATGGTATTTAGCAGGAAGCTCAGTCGAGTATGCATCGCTTGCTTCGCCATTAGTGTTAAACACTTCCGCAGCATCACGAATGTTGGCGTCAAACGTTAGGATGTTGATCATTGGTAGCTGGTGGCGCTTACCCACTTCATAGTCGTTGAAGTCGTGCGCTGGTGTGATTTTTACACAACCAGTACCTTTCTCCATATCGGCGTGCTCATCGCCAACGATAGGAATGCGACGGTCAACGATAGGAAGAACAATCTCTTTGCCGATCAGATCTTTGTAACGTGGATCTTCTGGGTTAACAGCTACACCAGTATCGCCAAGCATGGTTTCAGGACGTGTTGTTGCAACAACGATGTAGTTTTTGCCTTCTGCCGTCTTAACGCCATCTGCTAGTGGATAGCGGAAGTGCCACATGTGGCCTTTTTTGTCTTTGTTTTCTACTTCCAGATCAGAAATAGCAGTGTGCAGCTTTGGATCCCAGTTAACTAGGCGCTTGCCGCGGTAGATTAAATCTTCTTCATATAAACGAACGAAAACTTCTTGAACAGCGTTAGATAAACCATCATCCATCGTGAAGCGCTCACGATCCCAGTCAACGGATGCGCCTAAGCGACGAAGTTGCTGAGTAATGGTGCCACCAGATTGGCCTTTCCATTCCCAAATCTTGTCGATGAAAGCTTCGCGGCCGTAATCGTGCTTAGTTTTGCCTTCTTCAGCAGCAATTTTGCGTTCAACAACCATTTGTGTAGCGATACCTGCGTGGTCAGTACCAACTTGCCACAAGGTGTTTTTGCCTTTCATTCGTTCACAACGAATCAAAGTATCCATGATTGTGTCTTGGAACGCGTGGCCCATGTGCAGGCTACCAGTGACGTTCGGTGGCGGGATCATTATGCTGTATGATTCTTTAGTGGTGTCACCGTGTGGCTTAAAATAGCCTTTTTCTTCCCAAGCTTGATAAAGAGCTTGTTCGATTGAAGTTGGGTTGTATGTCTTTTCCATAGCGCTCTTAATGGATACTGTGATTGTGAGTATTAAGTCAAACGTTATAAGTGAGGCATCTTAGCAAAAGATAGCCTTAGCTATAAGGTTTGACTATGGGTGTTTTATGTCGATGGTTTGCATTTGGAAACCAGCGTGACGATATTGTTTAAATCGTCCTCTGGCAATTTGCTTTGCCTTTTCATCGCAAGAGACGAAGTCTACCACCTCTGTGAACTGGTTCGCAAAGGTTGTATGAGTATTGGCCAAATTAATTACAATTTGTCGGTTCCAAGAAGGCGTTTTACCGTCATAACCTATTTCTACATTGGTTCCGTATTGAGGCCCTTCACCAACTAAATTGTGCGCAATGAAATCGCTTGGTGCAGAGTCCCAAAATATCTCGGCAAGTTGTTCTGCATGTTGCTTGTTTTCACAGTTAATGAATAGCTTCGCATTTTGCTGAACAAAGTGGTGACAGAGAAACAATATGTACTCCATTAAGCCAGATTCTGTGGCTTGAGGCGTATCTGCTGAAATGATGTAAAAGGTTGCGTTGGCCATAGGAATGAAAGCTAAAAAAGGGCCTTTCGGCCCTTTAACGATTACTCTTCAGCTTCTTCGCTTCGGTTTAGAAGGAACTGAACTAGCAGAGATACAGGGCGTCCAGTTGAGCCTTTGGCTGCACCAGATTTCCATGCAGTGCCTGCAATATCAAGGTGAGCCCAATGATACTTCTTCGCAAACTTTGATAGGAAGCAGCCTGCAGTAATGGTACCGCCAGGGCGACCACCAATGTTCGCCATATCAGCAAATGGGCTCTTCAATTGGTCTTGGAACTCATCTGTCATTGGCAAACGCCATGCACGATCACTTGCCTGCTCAGAAGCGTTAATGATTTCGTGTGATAGAGGGTTATGGTTCGAGATAACACCACTAATGTGATGACCAAGAGCAATAACACAAGCGCCAGTTAATGTTGCAATATCAATCACACACTCTGGATTGAATTTCTCAACATAAGTAAGAGCATCACAAAGTACTAGGCGACCCTCAGCATCAGTATTTAGAACCTCAACTGTTTGGCCAGACATAGTTGTTAAGATGTCACCCGGGCGATAGGCTTGGCTACCAGGCATGTTTTCACAACCAGCGAGAATACCAACTACATTGACAGGTAGGTTAAGTTTAGCAAGAGCTTTCATGGTGCCGAAAACAGACGCTGCGCCACACATGTCGTATTTCATCTCGTCCATGCCTTCGCCCGGTTTAAGCGAGATACCGCCTGAATCGAACGTTAGCCCCTTACCAACTAGGACAATTGGCTTCGCGTCAGAATCTGGATTGCCTTTGTACTCAATCACAGACATCATTGATTCATTTTTAGAACCACGACCGACAGAAAGGTAAGACGTCATGCCTAGTTTTTCCATTTCTTCTTCACCGACAATTTTTGTTTTGACGGTATCGAAGTCATCGGCAAGGCGACGAGCTTGTGATGCTAGGTACGCAGGGTTGGCGATGTTTGGTGGCATGTTGCCCAAATCTTTACACGCCTTCACACCAGATGCGATAGCAAGGCCGTGACCAATCGCTTTTTCACCGATATTTAGCTCGCGGCGAGTCGGTACATTAAACACTAGCTTTCTAAGTGGTCTACGAGTTTCTGGCTTACTGCTTTTGAATTGATCAAATGTATATAAGCCATCTTTTGTCGCTTCAACCGCTTGTCTTACTTTCCAGTAAGTATCGCGACCTTTTACATGCAGCTCAGTAAGGAAACATACTGCTTCCATAGAGCCTGTTTCATTTAAAGTGCTAATGGTTTTTTGGATAATTTCTTTATATTGACGTTCGCCGAGCTCACGTTCTTTACCACAGCCAACTAAAAGAACGCGTTCAGAAAGCACACCTGGAACTTGATGAAGCAGTAGCATCTGCCCGGGTTTGCCTTCCAAATCGCCTCGTCTAAGCAACGAGCTGATGTAGCCATCGCTAATTTTATCCAATTGCTCAGCTACTGGAGAAAGGCGGCGTGGCTCAAATACTCCGACAACGATACATGCACTTCGCTGCTTTTCTGGACTACCACTTTTTACACTGAACTCCATGCGTACTCCTACATCCTGAAGACAAATAGAACTAAATGTTAGATAATGCATCTTAATTGTTGAATCCGCGCGCGGATCGTCTTTAAATTAGCAAACTAACAGTTAGAAAAAAATTTAAAAATAATAAGGTTCAACGGGAAATTATAGTGATTCGATTAAAAATACAAGTTTTGTGTAGGTAATTTCAGCGTGATTATTGTTAGATATTTGATCCGCGAGACAATCAAGAGCCAGTTAGCGATCTTTTTTGTGCTGTTTTTGGTGTTTCTAAGTCAGCAGTTTATTGGTGTATTGGGTGATGCATCTGATGGCAATATCCCTGCTAATATGATTATTCCAATTGTTGCGCTTAATATGCCAAAGATGGGACAGCTCATGCTTCCGCTTAGTATCTTTGTTGGTATTTTGCTGACATTTGGTCGCTTGTATGCGGAAAGTGAAATTACGGTGATGAACGCCACGGGTATTGGCAACAAGTTCTTGATTCATGCTGCTCTATATCTGGCGTTGATTACCATGGGGGTCGCTTCCTTTAACTCGCTGTGGCTTTCCCCTTGGGGACAGCACAAAGTGGGTGAAATTCTGGCTAAAATAGAAGCTCAAGACTCCGTAGAGCTCCTTAAAAAAGGAACTTTTCAGCCCTCACCTGATGGTTCATCGGTCATATTCATTGACAATATAAAAGACAAACAGTTAACCAACGTGTTTGTTGCTCAGCTTAGGCCGCAAGGTTCCTTGCTGCCAAGCGTGATGTTCTCTCATACAGGAAATATTTCTGAGTCAAAAACGGGTCGCCAAGTCATCACTTTGTATGATGGTACGCGCTATGAGGGTGTGCCGACTCGTCTTGATTATATGGTCACGAATTTTGATAAATATACAGGTGTTATCGGTAAGCGTGCGGTAGGCCAGCCGGGTAGAGATTGGGAAGCAACACCGACATTGGAACTACTGAAATCGTCAAACTTACAAGCAAAAGCAGAGCTTCAGTGGCGAATATCCCTTGTGATCTGCATTCCATTATTGACCATGCTTGTTGTTCCACTTTCGAAAGTTAACCCTCGTCAAGGGCGCTTCGCGAAAATGGGACCAGCTATTCTTATCTACCTCACGTATTTCTTGCTCATAAGTGCAATGAAATCCAGCATTCAGGATGGTTCAATACCTGCATGGATTGGCATGTGGCCCGCGAATGCTGCCCTTTTACTTAGTGCTATTGCGGTCAATTCGTTGGAGAGTATTCCAATGAGAAAATTTAAAGAAAGATTCAACCAGCGAAAGAAGGTGGCCTAAACGGTGTTTAAAATCCTCGACTTATATATTGGCCGAACCATCATTGCTACAACTTCCATTGTACTGGCGACGTTCGTTGGGCTGTCGGCCATCATCAAATATGTAGAGCAGATTCGTAAAGTTGGAGAAGGTACCTACGATTTATTGCAAGCATTCTACTTTGTTATGTTGAGTGTGCCGCGTGATATCGAAATGTTTTTCCCTCTTGCAGCCTTGCTTGGTGCATTGATTGGCTTAGGTTCTTTAGCGTCTAGCTCTGAGCTTGTCGTCATGCAAGCATCGGGTTACTCGAAGCTGGATATCGGACTATCGGTTCTGAAAACAGCCGTCCCACTTATGATTGTTGTTATGCTGCTAGGTGAGTGGGGCGCACCACAGGCACAGAAAATGGCGCGAGACTTGCGAGCCTATGCAACGTCTAACGGTAAGATATTCTCTGCAAGAACGGGTGTTTGGGCAAGAGATGCAAATGATTTTATGTTTATCGGCAAAGTGGAAGACAATAAAGTTTTTGGCCTAAATATGTGGCGCTTTGGCAAAAATAAGCAGCTAAAAAGTGTTATCTACGCAAAAGAAGCAGATTTTGTTTCAGAGCATCACTGGTTAATGAAACATGTTCAAATTACTCAGTTTGCAAGCCACGATAAACTAGTCAAAACAGAAGTTGATAAGAAAGTGTGGACGACATCGTTAGAACCAGACAAGTTAGCGGTGGTAACTGTCAAACCTGCTGAGCTTTCTTTAAGTGGGTTGTACGATTATGTTAGTTACATGAAAGCTTCCGATCAGGATGCGTCACGCTACGAACTGGCTTTCTGGGGTAAAATCACCTCGCCGTTATCAATAGCTGTGATGATGCTTCTAGCGCTGTCATTTATTTTTGGCCCTCTTCGAAGCGTAACTATGGGGGCGAGAATACTGTCAGGTGTCATTGCTGGTTTCACATTTTATATCGCCAGCGAATTTTTTGGCCCTATGACTTTGGTATACGGATTTCCGCCATTAATCGGCGCTATTGCCCCGAGTATCGTCGCTCTAATTATTGCTTTGCTACTTCTGCGGAGAAAGTTGTAGAGAAGTTCTAACAGAAATAAGGAAGACATTGGCCTTCCTTATTTTTTGTCTGGAATATCTTTATTGAGTGGTTAAAGTTGTGGGTAGCTCTAATTGGCTTGTGGTAACACTATAACTTCTGTTCTTGCTATTATGTCTTGTAGACCTCTTTTGCCAAATAAAGCTAGTAAGTTTGCAAGGCCAAACAAGGAAGAGATCAAACGAACAATGATTTGGATGTTGGTCACGTAGTTGCCTTGTTTGTCGATCAGCTTCAAGCGCCACGCTCGCATCCCTAAAGTTTGTCCAGCTTTTCCCCAAAAATAAAGGTAAAAGCTTACCCAGACAACGACTAGATAGAGCAGATATACGTGGCTCCAAATCGGATGGTTATCTAGTAAGTCTGCGATATCCGCATATGGTCCCAGATTTAGCAGTTGGAACTTCATTAGTGCTTGCAAGACAGCAATAACAATTCCTGCCGCAATCATTTCAATGGCGATTACGATTAAGAAGTCATAAAAAAGAGCTCCTAATCTTCTTAAAAATCCCGCTTTCGGCAGAGAGGATAGATCTGTCATGTTGCTTTCACGTCCTTACTGAAATTGGGCAAAGCATATCTTGTCACTTGCTGGATTAAAACGTCTCAACTCTCATATTTGTCCGTTGTGGCTAAATAATCAGCAAACAACTGGAAATACTGAGTTTTGCTCTTGCACCACAACGCTTCTTACGTATAATGCCTCTCATCAACGGGCACAAGCTCAGAGATGCCGGTGTGGTGAAATTGGTATACACGACGGATTCAAAATCCGTTGCCTTCGGGCGTGGCGGTTCAAGTCCGCCCACCGGTACCATATTTAAACAATAAAGCCTCGACGAAAGTCGGGGCTTTATTGTATCTGAATTGTACTATTCTTTTCGACATTGCTGCTGTCCTATCAACGTGAAAGTAACTCTTTTTATTTTCTTACCCCTTGAATAAATGGTTCACAATTTATTCCGAGCACTTCAGGTTCATTTCCTTGAAGCGATTTATAAAGGCGCGAAGAGGCTTTGCGCTTTGCTAGTGCCCGGTCGAGTGTATTGAAGTATAGTTTGGCAGGATCAATAAAGTTTGGGTTTAGAGTCTTATAAAGATCTAGGCAATGCCTAAGCGTACCAATATTAATAGCCATGTATTTTGCATCTTCAATCGATATATCAATGTCGTTTTCGCTGAATTCAATATATTTGCCAAACTCTGTGCCAGCCAAAATAGCAAGGCGGATCTCTTCTTGTTTAGAGTAATAGTTGGTGATTATTTCGGCGTAATCGTCACGTAGGCCATCTCTATTTTTGTCAAAACCAACTACTGACTCTACTTCCGGAGTTAGTTCTTGTTTAAATGTACGAGACATTGTAGTTGAGTCAATACCTAGTCGCTGCCATGAACTGTTGCCTTCAGGAAGAGTACCTTGGCTCTGCCACTTTGCTATGTAGTACACAGTGTTGAACTCAACGATATCACCAGAATTGTATGTCGAACCTTGTTCCCATGCTTCAACAGTATCTGTTTCAAGATCGACCCAGCCATCCCATGAAATATTGTTAGTGATCGGCATTATGCCAATCGTTTGGTGTGAAGATATATATGCTTTATCCTTCCACTTAACGAGGTTTCCAGACGTGTAGATTTTTTGGGCGTCCCATATTTCTAACGCATGAACATTAGAAAATGCTAAAGGGGCCAGTATCATGCCAATAACTATTGAGTTGCTTATTTCCATCATTCGTCCTTATATAAATTTCCAATGGCTTTTTGGTGGTTCGAAAATTGGAATTGTTAAGAGTGGTGCTTTAGGTATCTAAGCTATAGGTAGCGATACAAGTAAGTACGTAAATGATTGAAGCATGCTGAAGGATATAAAACTCTGAGTGTGTGATACTTTTCAGAGGTAGTAAGTTATTCGCCATTCCTGTAAGCAGAGCGACAGTACTAGGGAACGTGATGTATTCGTTCCCTTTTTATTTCGTTTGCCATGTCTGCTTTCGGTATTGGTCTGGCGTAATTCCCGTTAACTTCTTAAACATCTTAATAAATGATGAGCCTTGGCTATAGCCTAGTTGAAAGGCGATTTCATTGATGGAAATGGGTTGTTTAAGTAGTGTCATTGACTTAACCAACTTTGCGCGCTGACGCCATTCGTTAAAGCTCATCTTTAACTCTTTTTGGAAATGTCTTGCCAGTGTTCTCTCGGTGCTAAATACTCGTTTTGCCCATTCGCTAAGGCTTGTAGTATCAGTTGGCTCTGCTTGTAGTTGCTCGATAATCGGCAATAGAAGCTTATGGGTGCTCATAGGCAGAAAGTTATTGATGGGTGTGGTTTGTGCTAAACGATTCATGAGTACGTAGCTTAAACATTTATCTTCTTCTGAAAGAATGGAAGTTGTGCTGCGAGAAGTAAGATCGTGGATAATGCTACTTAACAATGGTGTAAGCGGAATCATGCAGGCTTCCTTTGGCAGCTTTTTACATAGGTTTGTTGATACGTTGATGGCACAGTATTCAAGATCATTGCGATTAAAAGCTTGATGTACTTTGTTTGCTGGTGTCCAAATAGCGTAGCTTGCTGGGCAAATCATTTTTTGTTTTTCCACTTCCATTTCTAACACACCCTGTTTGATGATGTGTAGTTGCCCCCACTCGTGAGAGTGCGGCAAGGTCTCTGTTTTTGCCTCAAAATAGAAGTAGTGAAAAAACACCTCGGTAGGTAGTTGTTTTTCCAACTCTGGCATGAATTTTTTGACTGTCCTGTCTGGCATATTGGGTGTCCTAAGTGACATACAGTGGCACCTATATTTAGTGTCACAATCTCTTTAACTTCTTAGTTTATGGAGATTGCCATGAAGTTTATCTTTCCAATTGCCGCGGTGTTTATATGGGCGGCAAACGCTGTTGTTAGTAAGCTGGCGACGGGGGTTATCGAGCCCGGAGCTATTGCTTTTTATCGCTGGTTTTTCGCGATGCTTATTTTGTTGCCTTTCTGCATTCGAAGTGTGCTAAAGCAAAAAAATGTCGTGGTCGCCAACTTGGCCAAACTAGCTATCCTTGCATCACTAGGAATGGTGTTGAATCAGTGTCTTGCCTATTATGCTGCTTATACAACGAGCGCAACCAATATCGCTGTTTTTCTATCTTTAATGCCATTGTTTGGTATTTTCTTATCAGTTCCTTTATTGGGAAGTCCATTGAAGAAGAAAGCACTAATTGGAGCGCTAGTGTCTTTTTCTGGACTCGTTTATATGCTGAGTAAAGGCAATCCACAAAGCCTTATTTCACAAGGAATAAGCGTTGGTGACGGGCTGATGTTTATATCTAGCCTAGCTTACGCTTTATACTCAGTGCTTTTGAACAAGTGGAAGCTGCCATTAAAGCCATGGACATCCGTGTTCTGCCAAGTTGTGCTTGGAGCACTTCTGCAACTGCCTTTGCTCCTGATTAGCCATTCTTATGCGATAGAAACTCAAGCGATTCCTATGGTGTTTTTTGCTGCTGCGTTCGCTTCAGTACTGGCTCCTTGGCTTTGGTTCCTAGGCGTGCAAAAAATAGGGGCCGCTCGCGCAACACTTTTGATGAACTTGGTTCCTGTGTTTACGGTGTCTATCAGCTCTATTTTCCTTGGCCAGCCACCGACCTTTTATCACTTGATGGGTGGCGGGGTTGTTCTGGTTGGTTTGCTGACCGCTCAAACTAATATTCTTTCATATATGACTGAGAGGCTAGCTCAACTCGCGGGTAGTAGTTCATCGAGCAAAGCAGCAAACCAAGATTTAATGTCTAGTCGCTCTTAGTTAAATCCTTAATCGCACCAACAAGAGCACCCACACCTGCTTCCACTTTAGAGCGAGGGCAACCAAGATTTAGCCTTACAAAGTGTTGTCCCGCTTCTCCATATGTTTTTCCTTGCATGATAGCAACGTTATATTTTTCGATTAGATGGTTATTTAGCTCATCCATGTTGATAGCAAGAGAAGATAAATCAATCCATGCGAGATATGTTGCATCTGGAATTTGATAGCCAATGCTAGGTAGTTCACGCGCTAATTCTTGCTGCACATAGTCATGGTTATCCCGTACATAACTAACCAATTCATCTAACCAAGCTTCGCTTTCATCGTATGCTGTCATCAGAGCAAGAATGCCCAGAATTGGTGGAGACGATAAACCATCAACTTGTTTTAAGTTGAATAGGTACTGATTTCTTATTTCTTCATTGGCAATAAAAGCGTAAGCGCCATTTAGTGCTGGGATGTTAAAAGACTTTGAAGCTGAGCTAACCAAAGCCCAGTGATCTGACATTCCGAAACCTTGCCATGGAGTGTGGGGTTTGAAGCAAATATCCATGTGGATTTCATCGCTGATGACGGCAACATTGTGTTTTTCGCATAGCTCTGCCATATAAGCGAGCTCCTCAATGCTCCAAACTTTGCCTGTCGGGTTATGTGGGCTGCACAATAACAATATGGTGTTGTCTGGGTTAGATAGTTGTTCTTCGAACTTGAGCCAATCAATAGAATAGCCCGATGTATCGCGCAACAATTGATTCGTCACAACTTTTCTTTCTAGGCCAGAAATCATTTTTTCAAATGCATCATAAGCAGGAGTGTGAATGATGACGCCTTGTTGCGGCTTACTCCACTGGCGAATAAGTTGAGAAATGATGTAGATAACAGACGGGCCGTAAACAACATGCTCTTCGGTGAACTCGGCATTAAAGCGTTTTGAAAACCAACGTGTAATGGATTGCTTGAAGTCGTCGTGATTCCAGCGGCTATAGCCAAATACTGGGTGTGTCATTCTTTTGGTTACTGCATCTAAAATTGTTTGTGGCGCAGCAATATCCATATCTGAAATGGTAAATGGCAATAGTCCCGCTTTACCAAAGCGGTCCTCAACATAGTCCCACTGAGTACAGTATGTGCCTGTTCTATCGATAGGGGTTGAAAAATCAAACATTGGAGCTCCAATTCTTACGTCTTACCAGAGTCTTGGTGAGTGCTTGGGTTTAAAAGGGTTGATAATGAAAAGGCGGAGTAGTTAACTCCGCCTGAGAACAACACTTATGCCGTTGCAGTCATGAGTGATTGCATTTCATTTTTGACTATGTGTACTTGAGTGCCGATGACGACTTGCAAACTGTGTTCATCCAGCTTAACAACGCCCAATGCGCCATAAGATTTTAACTTGGCTTCGTTTACTAGGGAGATGTCTTCGACAGTCAAGCGTAAACGAGTAATGCAGTTATCTAGTGAGGTGATATTTGCAGAGCCTCCGAGTGCTGCCAAAATTAAACCGCCTTTGCTACCTTCAGTTAAAACGAGACCTTCAAGCTCTTCAGCAACGGGTGTTTCATCGGATTCGCGTCCTGGAGTTTTTATATTGAATCGCAAAATTGCGAACCTAAACACAGAGTAGTAAACCGCAAACCAAATAGCAGCGACAACTGGTACTAGATACCACTTGGTGGCTGTGCCTTGTAATACGCCGAAGACAATGAAGTCGATGATGTTGCCATCTGTGTTGCCAATGGTGACGCCGAGCATGCCCATTAACATGAAACCTAAACCGGTTAAAACGGCGTGCACAAAATACAGTGCTGGTGCAGTGAATAGGAACAAGAATTCCAGTGGTTCAGTGATGCCGCCTACGATACAAGCAACAACACCAGAAAGCAGTAGCGCTTTTATTTTTCCACGATTTTCTGGCTTGGCACAGTGGTACATAGCAAGCGCCGCACCCGGCAGGCCGCCAAGGAAAGTCGGCATTTTCCCTTGAGAAAGGAATGCAGTAACAGAAGGTGTAAATGCATGAACTTGATTACAGGAAAGCTCAGAGTAGAAAATATTCAATGCCCCTGAAACAGTTTCACCACAGACATGCATTGTGCCGCCAGCTTCCGTAAAGCGAATTAGCGCCACCAAAATATGGTGAAGGCCTATAGGTAAAAGAAGTCTTTCACCTGTACCAAACAAGAATGGTCCAAAAACTCCGGCACCGTGAATGATATGACCGATACCGTTGATACCAGCTGCAAAGAATGGCCAAACAAATGGTACAACTAGACCAACAATGCCAAGGGTTAGGGTGGAAATGATTGGAACAAAACGCGCGCCACCAAAGAACGCTAGTGCGTCAGGCATTTTGAATGTATAGAAGCGAGCATGCAATTTGGCAACGATGATACCGACGATCACCGCCCCCAAAATACCAGTATCAATGGATTCTGTGCCTAGAATGGATTTCACACCATAGCTTTGGCGCAGCGCTTCGCTATCTAAAATGCCATTGACTGTTAGATAGAAGTTGATGGCTAAATTAAGCGCCGCATAACCAGCTAGACCAGAGAAAGCCGCAACGCCTTTTTCTTCTCTCGCTAGCCCCATAGGGATTGCTATAGCGAACATTACCGGAAGGTAGATAAAGGCGACTAAGCCAATTTTTGTCATCCAAATAAAGATATATTGGAGTATGGGTGTATCAAAAAATGGTAGGGCTTCTTTTAAAGCAGAGCTTGAAAAAGAGCTGCCTATACCGAGCAAAATACCTGAGAATGCCAGTAGGGCGACTGGCACCATAAATGTTTTACCTAGGCTTTGGAAAAACTCCCACAAAGTACCTTTGCTGTTTTTGGATTTCATATGACGTCTCCGGTCATCGTTCTAATTGAATTGATGAGCCTCATGCTCACCAGTTGTCATTTGTTTTACTTGAATAGGGTGGTTATTTGCTAAAATTATGATAAAACGTTTTACCATAATTACCGTGATCGAGATCTGAATAATTTTATGATCTGCTGTAAGGTGTTATAGTGTGGCAAGAATAGTGTTTATCTATAAAGGTTTAACGTTTTACTATCATGCCTATGATTGGCTCACTCAGAGTGCAGTAAAACAGTTCGGATAGCGATGACAGAGAAGAAAGTTAAGATTAAGGATGTCGCGGAGAAAGCAGGAGTGTCAGTCACGACTGTTTCTATGGCCTTAAGTGACAAAGGAAGAATTTCTCCCGAAACAATAGCGAAGGTAAATGCAGCGGTAGATGAGCTTGGTTATGTTAAGAACCGGGCTGCTTCTAATTTGCGCTCTCAGCGCTCGGAACTGATCGGGTTAATCGTTAGAGATATTAGTGATCCGTATTATTCTGAAGTTGCAGCGGGCCTAAGCGATGTGTTGGAAGAGAATGGCTACATGTTATTTTTAGCTCAATCCGGTTCCAGCCAAGACCGATTTGAGCAATGCATTTCTACTATGATGGCTCAAGGGGTCGGCGGCCTTGTATTTTGTCCTGTTAGAGATGCTGGATTACCAACGTCGCATTCGATATCTAGCATTAATGTACCTAAAGTGTGTGTGGCTCGCTCCAAAGTCAGTCAAGACATCGATTTTGTCGGACCAGATAATGTTCAGGCAGCTAAGATGGCCACTGAGTACTTGATACAGAGTGGTCATCGACAAATTGCTTATGTCGGTGGAAAGGGTGATTCATTGAGTCGCGCAGAAAGACTCGGTGGTTACTGCAGTACTCTGATGCAATTTGGTATGCCATTTAAGCCTGATTGGGTTGTTGAGTGCGAGAAAGACATGGTTGCTTCGTCAGATGCTGTAAGGCAACTTCTGAGCGAACACCCGACTATCACTGCTATTCTTTGCCATTATTCAGTCACGGCTTTAGGAGCCCTATATGGCGTCAATAGAACCAACCGAAGCGTAGGGAAGGATAACCATATCGGCCAACAAGTAGCGCTAATTGGATTTGATGATGTACCTGAAGCTGCCTTGACTCAGCCCTCACTAACTTTTATATCAACACCAGTAAGAGAAATCGGACGTAAAGCGGGCCTGAGGCTGATCAGGCAAATGGAGAATAGGGATAACGTATTGCAAAGTTTGATATTAACACCTGAATTAATTATTCGAGAATCAGCGTAACCCGCAATTAGTAAAGCATATAAAGGGTGTTGAAGTTGCTTGTTATATCTATTTACCCATAGCTTTGTCTCTCTTTTGATAACAAGTGAGTTCGTATACATTTTGAAGAATTTATCAGCTGAGACGGTTGCGTGTTGGAGTAAATTGACTATCTTTTAGATGTATATTTCAGAGAGTTTATTGCTTTGAGCTAGCGTACTTTTCCTACTTGATACAGTAGCTCTTCTACTTCTTCTATACGTGTAGCCTTTCTTGCACAAGCATTGATAATTCATCGTTTAAGTGGTGATAGTTCAGCTAAAACACAGGAGGTTGTTTTTGTGGCGAGTGTAAAAATCACCGTTGATAGACTGCAACCCGGTCTCCATATTCGGCTTCCTGTTAAATGGAATGACCACCCCTTCCTGTTCAACAGCTTTAAGATCAAAAGCGAAGATCAGATCAAAATGATTCGCCATCTAGGGATTGAACACGTCTTTATCAATTTGAACCAAAGTGACACTAAGCCTTTACCTCCTAATACCGAACCATCCATAGAGGGAGTAAATAAAGGTGATAAACAAGAAATGGATGCGGAGACTAAAAGACTTTGGGAAGAAAAACAGGAAAGGATAGAAAAGCTAAATGCTTATCGTCGCAGAGTCATTAACTGTGAGAAAGAGTTTGAACGCTCACTATCTCAGATGCGAGCGGTGATGAATAAAATTCGCAGCCGACCTGAAAAAGCGATCGATGAAGCAACTGCGTTGGTAAGTGAAATAGTAGATAAACTAATGAGTGATGATCATGTCACTCTTCATCTTATAAATAGTAAGAGCGAATTTGAGGACGTGTACTTTCACTCACTCAACGTTTCAGTTATTGCAATGATGATTGGTAAGGCGAAGGGAATGTCGTCAGAACAATTGAAGGAGTTATCATTTGCGTCTCTATTTCATGATATAGGTAAGCTAAAAGTACCCACGACGATTGTCCGTAAGCAAGTTGCTTTAACAGATCCTGAGAAAAACTATCTAAAGCTTCACACAAAATACGGTGTTGAATTGGCAAATAATATGGATACCTTTCCTGACAGTGCCAAAAAGGTGATTGCACAGCATCATGAACTTAGTGATGGCTCCGGTTACCCGGAAGGGTTAAAAGAGTCAGAGATAGATGAGTTGTCGCAAATAGTCTCCTTAGCTAATGCTTACGATAACTTGTGTCATCCGAATATTCCTTCCGAGCAAAAAATTCCTTATGTTGCTCTTTCTCATTTATATAAGAACTGTAAGAAGCATTACAACAGCGATAACTTGAACCTGTTGATTAAGTTTATGGGCGTTTACCCTCCGGGCACGGTTGTGCAACTATCTAACCAAATGGTCGGGTTAGTGATATCCGTAAATAGTAAAGCTATCCTTTTTCCTAATGTTCTTATTTACGATCCTTCCGTTCCTAGAACCCAAGCACCGATTATTGAGTTAGAAGATAAAGATATCAAAATCGTCAATGCTATATTGCCGAATAAACTTCCCGATAAGGTAAAAGAGTACCTTAACCCCCGCTCTAGAATCTCTTATTTCTTCGATAGCGATGATTAAACGCGAGTTAGTCACAACCAAACGTGAATAGTTAGTGGATAAGCCATCATTGTTGTGGATAAATATTGCCTTTCGTACGGTATTTGTTCAGGTGCGATTTTTTTCAAAAAAAACTCTAAAAAACGCTTGCCAACGTGACGCCGATCTCTATAATGCCACCTCGCTGACACGGGATGGCTTCAAACAAAGCAATCAACGAGTTAGCAAGGTCTACTAGCTAAGCCAAGTGCTTAAAAAAGTTTTGAAAAAAGTGGTTGACACTAAAACTTAAATCGCTAGAATGGCCGTCCGCTTTGAGGTGAACTTCAAAGCATTGCTCTTTAACAATATAAACCTATCAATCTGTGTGGGCACTCGTTGATGATAATCAAATTAGAAGCTTCGGCTTCAAATTAGGTTTCAATGAAACGAAGTGACCAACGAGTCGAAAGACTCAGCACAGTCAATTCAAACATTACTTTATGTAATGTTCAGTATTCATTGAGCCGACAAAATCTTAAATTGAAGAGTTTGATCATGGCTCAGATTGAACGCTGGCGGCAGGCCTAACACATGCAAGTCGAGCGGTAACAGAAAGAAAGCTTGCTTTCTTTGCTGACGAGCGGCGGACGGGTGAGTAATGCCTAGGAAGTTGCCCAGTAGAGGGGGATAACCATTGGAAACGATGGCTAATACCGCATACTCTCTTCGGAGCAAAGCAGGGGACCTTCGGGCCTTGCGCTATTGGATACGCCTAGGTGGGATTAGCTAGTTGGTGAGGTAATGGCTCACCAAGGCGACGATCCCTAGCTGGTCTGAGAGGATGATCAGCCACACTGGAACTGAGACACGGTCCAGACTCCTACGGGAGGCAGCAGTGGGGAATATTGCACAATGGGGGAAACCCTGATGCAGCCATGCCGCGTGTGTGAAGAAGGCCTTCGGGTTGTAAAGCACTTTCAGCAGTGAGGAAGGTAGTGTAGTTAATAACTGCATTGCTTGACGTTAGCTGCAGAAGAAGCACCGGCTAACTCCGTGCCAGCAGCCGCGGTAATACGGAGGGTGCGAGCGTTAATCGGAATTACTGGGCGTAAAGCGCATGCAGGTGGTGGATTAAGTCAGATGTGAAAGCCCGGGGCTCAACCTCGGAAGGTCATTTGAAACTGATTCACTAGAGTACTGTAGAGGGGGGTAGAATTTCAGGTGTAGCGGTGAAATGCGTAGAGATCTGAAGGAATACCAGTGGCGAAGGCGGCCCCCTGGACAGATACTGACACTCAGATGCGAAAGCGTGGGGAGCAAACAGGATTAGATACCCTGGTAGTCCACGCCGTAAACGATGTCTACTTGGAGGTTGCGGCCTTGAGCTGTGGCTTTCGGAGCTAACGCGTTAAGTAGACCGCCTGGGGAGTACGGTCGCAAGATTAAAACTCAAATGAATTGACGGGGGCCCGCACAAGCGGTGGAGCATGTGGTTTAATTCGATGCAACGCGAAGAACCTTACCTACTCTTGACATCCAGAGAACTTAGCAGAGATGCTTTGGTGCCTTCGGGAACTCTGAGACAGGTGCTGCATGGCTGTCGTCAGCTCGTGTTGTGAAATGTTGGGTTAAGTCCCGCAACGAGCGCAACCCTTATCCTTGTTTGCCAGCGAGTAATGTCGGGAACTCCAGGGAGACTGCCGGTGATAAACCGGAGGAAGGTGGGGACGACGTCAAGTCATCATGGCCCTTACGAGTAGGGCTACACACGTGCTACAATGGCGCATACAGAGGGCGGCCAACCAGCGATGGTGAGCGAATCCCAAAAAGTGCGTCGTAGTCCGGATTGGAGTCTGCAACTCGACTCCATGAAGTCGGAATCGCTAGTAATCGTAGATCAGAATGCTACGGTGAATACGTTCCCGGGCCTTGTACACACCGCCCGTCACACCATGGGAGTGGGCTGCAAAAGAAGTGGGTAGTTTAACCTTCGGGAGGACGCTCACCACTTTGTGGTTCATGACTGGGGTGAAGTCGTAACAAGGTAGCCCTAGGGGAACCTGGGGCTGGATCACCTCCTTATACGAAAGATTATTGCGATGAGTGTTCACACAGATTGATAAGGTTTAATCGAGCAAAAAAAGATGTGGGTCTGTAGCTCAGGTGGTTAGAGCGTTCGCCTGATAAGCGAGAGGTCGGTGGTTCAAGTCCACTCAGACCCACCAATACTTTTTAGTAAGTCATCATCAAAATGTTCTGATAAGAATATTTGAATGATGTTTTATGCATCTTGCTCTTTAACAATTTGGAAAGCTGACAGATAACGATTTGATTTATCGTTATCTAATTAAAAGTTCTCAAATCCTAAATCTGTATTGATTTAGGTACCAACACACATTCAAGTGTTCTTGGGAATAACTTTCGAGTTATTCATATTTGAGTCCGGCAATTATCAGTCTCAATCATGTTTAAATAAATTGAGACACCTTTAGTGTTGACCATACAAAACTCTTTTGGGTTGTATGGTTAAGTAACTAAGCGTACACGGTGGATGCCTTGGCAGTCAGAGGCGATGAAGGACGTATTAACTTGCGATAAGCGTAGATAAGGCAGTAAAAGCCACTTGAGTCTACGATTTCCGAATGGGGAAACCCACGTGCATAAGCACGTATCATTAACTGAATACATAGGTTAATGAGGCGAACCGGGGGAACTGAAACATCTAAGTACCCCGAGGAAAAGAAATCAACCGAGATCCCGAAAGTAGCGGCGAGCGAAATTGGGTTAGCCCTTAAGCTTTTATTGCGTCAGGTGAAGTGTCTGGAAAGGCACGCGATACAGGGTGATAGCCCCGTAACCGACAGCGCAGCATAAGTGAAATCGAGTAAGGCGGGACACGTGATATCCTGTCTGAACATGGGGGGACCATCCTCCAAGGCTAAATACTCCTGACTGACCGATAGTGAACCAGTACCGTGAGGGAAAGGCGAAAAGAACCCCTGTGAGGGGAGTGAAATAGAACCTGAAACCGTGTACGTACAAGCAGTAGGAGCACCTTCGTGGTGTGACTGCGTACCTTTTGTATAATGGGTCAGCGACTTATATTCAGTGGCAAGGTTAACCGTTTAGGGGAGCCGTAGGGAAACCGAGTCTTAACTGGGCGCTCAGTCTCTGGATATAGACCCGAAACCAGGTGATCTAGCCATGGGCAGGTTGAAGGTTGAGTAACATCAACTGGAGGACCGAACCGACTAATGTTGAAAAATTAGCGGATGACTTGTGGCTAGGGGTGAAAGGCCAATCAAACCTGGAGATAGCTGGTTCTCCCCGAAAGCTATTTAGGTAGCGCCTCGGACGAATACTACTGGGGGTAGAGCACTGTTAAGGCTAGGGGGTCATCCCGACTTACCAACCCTTTGCAAACTCCGAATACCAGTAAGTACTATCCGGGAGACACACGGCGGGTGCTAACGTCCGTCGTGGAGAGGGAAACAACCCAGACCGCCAGCTAAGGTCCCAAATTATTACTAAGTGGGAAACGATGTGGGAAGGCTTAGACAGCTAGGATGTTGGCTTAGAAGCAGCCATCATTTAAAGAAAGCGTAATAGCTCACTAGTCGAGTCGGCCTGCGCGGAAGATGTAACGGGGCTAAGTAATAAACCGAAGCTGCGGCAATGCAATTTATTGTATTGGGTAGGGGAGCGTTCTGTAAGCCGTTGAAGGTGGACTGTAAGGTCTGCTGGAGGTATCAGAAGTGCGAATGCTGACATGAGTAACGATAAAGGGGGTGAAAAACCTCCTCGCCGGAAGACCAAGGGTTCCTGTCCAACGTTAATCGGGGCAGGGTAAGTCGACCCCTAAGGCGAGGCCGAAAGGCGTAGTCGATGGGAAACGGGTTAATATTCCCGTACTTCTTACAATTGCGATGGGGGGACGGAGAAGGCTAGGTGGGCCTGGCGACGGTCGTCCAGGTTCAAGTGCGTAGGCTTGAGAGTTAGGTAAATCCGGCTCTCTTTAAGGCTGAGACACGATGTCGAGCTACTACGGTAGTGAAGTCATTGATGCCATGCTTCCAGGAAAAGCCTCTAAGCTTCAGATTGTAAGGAATCGTACCCCAAACCGACACAGGTGGTCGGGTAGAGAATACCAAGGCGCTTGAGAGAACTCGGGTGAAGGAACTAGGCAAAATGGTACCGTAACTTCGGGAGAAGGTACGCTCTCGACGGTGAAGTCCCTCGCGGATGGAGCTATTGGGAGTCGCAGATACCAGGTGGCTGCAACTGTTTATTAAAAACACAGCACTGTGCTAAATCGTAAGATGACGTATACGGTGTGACGCCTGCCCGGTGCCGGAAGGTTAATTGATGGGGTTAGACTTCGGTCGAAGCTCTTGATCGAAGCCCCGGTAAACGGCGGCCGTAACTATAACGGTCCTAAGGTAGCGAAATTCCTTGTCGGGTAAGTTCCGACCTGCACGAATGGCGTAATGATGGCCACGCTGTCTCCACCCGAGACTCAGTGAAATTGAAATCGCTGTGAAGATGCAGTGTACCCGCGGCTAGACGGAAAGACCCCGTGAACCTTTACTACAGCTTGGCACTGAACATTGACCCTACATGTGTAGGATAGGTGGGAGGCTTTGAAACCGCGTCGCTAGATGTGGTGGAGCCGTCCTTGAAATACCACCCTTGTAGTGTTGATGTTCTAACTTGGCCCCATTATCTGGGGTGAGGACAGTGCCTGGTGGGTAGTTTGACTGGGGCGGTCTCCTCCCAAAGAGTAACGGAGGAGCACGAAGGTGGGCTAATCACGGTTGGACATCGTGAGGTTAGTGCAATGGCATAAGCCCGCTTGACTGCGAGAATGACAATTCGAGCAGGTGCGAAAGCAGGTCATAGTGATCCGGTGGTTCTGAATGGAAGGGCCATCGCTCAACGGATAAAAGGTACTCCGGGGATAACAGGCTGATACCGCCCAAGAGTTCATATCGACGGCGGTGTTTGGCACCTCGATGTCGGCTCATCACATCCTGGGGCTGAAGTCGGTCCCAAGGGTATGGCTGTTCGCCATTTAAAGTGGTACGCGAGCTGGGTTTAGAACGTCGTGAGACAGTTCGGTCCCTATCTGCCGTGGGCGTTGGAAGATTGAAGGGGGCTGCTCCTAGTACGAGAGGACCGGAGTGGACGAACCTCTGGTGTTCGGGTTGTCATGCCAATGGCATTGCCCGGTAGCTAAGTTCGGAATCGATAACCGCTGAAAGCATCTAAGCGGGAAGCGAGCCCTGAGATGAGTCTTCCCTGACACTTTATGTGTCCTTAAGGGTTGTTCGAGACTAGAACGTTGATAGGCAGGGTGTGTAAGCGTTGTGAGGCGTTGAGCTAACCTGTACTAATTGCCCGTGAGGCTTAACCATACAACACCAAAAGGGTTTTTGTGGGACTCAAACTAGAACATTGAATGTGTAAATAGAACGAAAACAGCTTTCCGAATTAAATCATAGAGTCGTATGACTTTATGATGAAGAATTTGCTTGGCGACCATAGCGTTGTGGACCCACCTGATTCCATGCCGAACTCAGAAGTGAAACGCAACTGCGCCGATGGTAGTGTGGGGCTTCCCCATGTGAGAGTAGGTCATCGCCGGGCTTTAATTACTGTCTTGTGAAACAAGACAATCTGATTAAAGCAATAATATGTAAGACTTTAATTATTGAAAATTTGAAAGCCCGTTTTAACGGGCTTTTTTAATCCCTAGGATTATCAATGCTGATATAGCTCAGGTGGTAGAGCGCATCCTTGGTAAGGATGAGGTCCCCAGTTCGAGTCTGGGTATCAGCACCAGATACAAGATTTTACTTGGCGACAATAGCGCTGTGGATCCACCTGATTCCATGCCGAACTCAGAAGTGAAACGCAGTTGCGCCGATGGTAGTGTGGGGCTTCCCCATGTGAGAGTAGGACATCGCCAGGTTCATATTTTAAGCCCTGACTTTTTAGTCGGGGCTTTTTCGTATCAGCTCTAAAATATTAGAAAAGTAAGTGTGTGCCTTGCGGGTCGCCGCGCCGCCCATGTGATAGTAGGACATTAACAAGTTTATATGTTAAGCCCTGACTTTCAGTCGGAGCTTTTTCGTCTTTGTATTGGAGTATTGGCTTTAAGCTTTCATTTCAGTTCATTTAAGTTCCAGTTGTAATCGTATTCAATATTTTTACCTGAAAACTCGATGCCCGCTTTGTATTGAAGTAGGTGTTTCTTCACTCCTTCCAGCCCACCGAAATCACTTGCAAACCACTTGTAAATTGACGATAGGGTAATTTCATTACCTTCTTCACTGACACCCTTAGGGCTATTTATAAATGTCTTAGCGGCTTGCGTTAATAACTTATCGGTGTTTTGTGTTGTGAAAGCTTGGCTTTGTAAGTTTGGGCAACCTAAGCTAGCACAATTAACTGCATAATGGGTTCGAGGATCATTCCAAATTGGACGCAGTATTCGATGCTCAATATCGTTTAATGTGAGTGTTTTACCATTGATGGTTACTACTTTCTCATCCCATGGTCCAAAGCTGAATAAGCCACCTAACTTGGTAATCGATTTTATTGGGTAGCTCTCTAATATCAGCTGTACTGTGATGGAGTTATAAAGGTTTACCCAATAAGCATATTGCTCAGCTTTGGAGTAATCTAGTGGATTAATTTGTGCCATATCAGACAAAAAGTTTTTGAGCTTGTCTCTGTCGTCATTAGAGACTTTATCGTATTGAAAGAGTGAGTTCTGGCCTTTCACTACAAGATATTTGTCCAGTAATGTTTGCCAGTCTTGGTAGGAAACGGTGGATGTATTTTGCTCGTTACTGGCGTTCCAGTAAGGCCAAAGTTCTGATTTAGGCGCAGCAAAAGCAGTAAAAGAAGTGATTAATATCGAAAAAATAATAACGTATTTCATCTAATTTAGCTCGGATGTGTGACTTGTTACTTTGTAGACCGAGCTTTTAGAGAGATACTTTCATAAAAAAGCTGACGAATAAACGCCAGCTTGAATGTTTTAAATGAGCTAAAAATTTGCTACTTCAGGAAATTTGGAATTTTCTGTTCATAGTCGTCGATTTTGTCAGCGTGCTGCAGAGTTAGGCCAATGTTGTCTAGGCCATTTAATAGGCAGTGGCGGCGGAACTCGTCAATTTCAAAACAATATGACTTGCCATTAGCTGTAACGATCATTTCTTCAAGATCAACCGTAACTTCAGCACCTTCATTAGACTCAATATAAGCAAAGATCTCGTCAACTTCTTGTTCTTTGAGACGCACTGGTACCATTTGGTTGTTGATTGAGTTGCCATAGAAAATATCGGCAAAGCTTGGAGCAATCATCGCACAAATACCATAGTCCGCTAGAGCCCATGGTGCGTGCTCTCGGGAAGAACCACAACCGAAGTTTTCACGTGCAACTAAAACGGACGCACCTTCATATCGAGAATGATTCATTATAAAGTCAGGATTTGGCTGCTCACCAGCATCATCTAAGAAGCGCCAGTCATGGAACAGGTGCTTACCAAAACCGATGCGAGACACCTTTTGTAGAAACTGTTTTGGGATGATCGCATCAGTATCGACATTTGCTGCATCTAAAGGAACAGCGATACCGGTATGTTTTTTAAATCCAGTCATGATAATGGCTCCTTAGTCCAACTCTCGAATATCAACAAAATGTCCGGCGATTGCAGCAGCTGCTGCCATTGCTGGGCTTACTAAGTGCGTTCTACCGTCACGACCTTGGCGACCTTCAAAGTTACGGTTTGAAGTTGACGCGCAACGCTCTTTTGGACCTAAGCGATCATTATTCATTGCTAAGCACATTGAACAACCTGGTAGGCGCCATTCAAAACCAGCTTCAAGGAAGATTTTATGTAGCCCCTCGGACTCAGCTTGTGCTTTAACTTGCTCTGAGCCCGGGACAATCATTGCTTGTACATGTCCTGCAACTTTTCGACCCTTTGCTACCGCAGCTGCGGCACGAATATCTTCTATTCGAGAGTTAGTGCATGAGCCAACAAATACTTTGTCGACCTGATAATCTGACAATGATTTACCAGCTTCTAGGCCCATGTATGCTAGAGCTTTTTCTGCTGAGGCTTTCTCTACTGGGTCGCTGAAACTTTCTGGTGCAGGAATTGGGCTATCTACAGAGATTACTTGGCCAGGGTTTGTGCCCCAAGTCACCTGCGGTTTGATATCAGCTGCGTTGATAGTTACAGTAGCATCGAACTTTGCGTCGTCATCCGTTTTTAGAGTGCTCCAGTAATCAACTGCCGCATTCCAGTCATTTTCGTCTGGAGAGAATTTACGTCCTTTTATGTATTCAAATGTCGTTTCATCGGGTGCAATTAAGCCTGCTTTCGCTCCTAACTCTATGGCCATGTTACATACCGTCATACGACCTTCCATAGAAAGATCAGTAATGGCTTCACCGCAGAACTCAACAACGTAGCCTGTACCGCCAGCGGCTGTAGTTTCACCAATGATGGCTAGTACGATGTCCTTTGCAGTAATGCCCGGGTTTACCTTGCCTTTTACTTCGATCTTCATTGTTTTTGCGCGGGCTTGCTTTAGCGTTTGTGTCGCCAATACATGTTCCACTTCAGAAGTACCGATACCAAAGGCTAGTGATCCGAATGCACCATGAGTAGCAGTATGTGAATCACCACATACGATAGTCATACCCGGTAGAGTAATGCCAAGCTCAGGTCCCATAACATGGACAATGCCTTGGTATTTGTGGTTGATGTCGTAAAGGGTGACGCCAAATTCTTCGCAGTTTTTTGCTAGTGTTTCCATCTGGATACGAGCCATATCACCACAAGCATTGATATCTTTTGTCGTGGTAGAGACATTGTGGTCCATAGTGGCAAATGTTTTACCCACTTGGCGAACCTTGCGGCCTTTTTCTCGCAAGCCGTCAAATGCTTGCGGAGAGGTAACTTCGTGAACTAGGTGGCGATCGATATACAAGATTGGTGTTTCGCCTTCTGCTGCTACGGCGACATGTGCGTCGTAGACTTTTTCGTATAATGTTTTGCCCATCTTAGCTTCCTGTAGACCCCAACATTTGTGAGTTACGTGTTAGATGTTGAGGTACGTTGATTATTATATTTTTATGCTTGAGTAATATATTGAGCGATCTTATCGCCCATTTCTGATGTAGATAGAGCGGGTTTATCACCAGATAAGTCAGCAGTGAGTTCACCTGCTGACAGAGCTCTTGATACTGCATTTTCAATATCTTGAGCGGCGGTTTCTTCACCCAAGCTATAACGAAGCATTAGGGCTGCAGATAGAATTTGTGCTACTGGATTAGCAATATTTTGACCTGCGATATCTGGTGCTGAGCCGCCTGCTGGTTCATACAAGCCGAATTTACTTTCGTTTAGGCTCGCTGAAGGTAGCATACCCATAGAGCCTGTGATCATCGCACATTCGTCAGAAATGATATCGCCAAAGATATTGGAGCAAAGCATGACATCAAACTGAGATGGGTCTTTAATAAGCTGCATAGTCGCATTATCAATATACATGTGAGATAGCTCGACATCCGGATAGTCTTTAGCGACTTCTTCAACGACTTCGCGCCATAAGATAGAACTTCTCAATACATTGGCTTTATCGATAGAGCAAACTTTCTTGTTTCGTAGACGGGCAGAATCAAAAGCTATCTTGGCAATGCGCTCAATTTCAAAGCGGTGATAGATTTCTGTATCGAACGCTTTTTCATTTTCCCCTTCGCCTTCACGACCTTTTGGTTGTCCAAAGTAAATACCGCCAGTAAGCTCACGCACAACTACGATATCAAAACCACGATCTGAAATATCAGCACGAAGTGGAGAAAATGATTCTAACCCAGTGTGGATTTGCGCTGGACGCAGGTTACAAAAAAGCTGGAAGTGTTTACGTAGCGGTAAAAGTGCGCCGCGCTCTGGCTGGTTATCTGGCGGAAGATCTTGCCACTTCGGGCCACCTACAGAGCCAAATAAGATAGCGTCAGACTCTTCACACGCAGTAAGTGTTGAATCTGGTAGCGGCGTTCCGTGATTATCAATCGCAATGCCACCTACATCGTGATGTTCGTAATTAAATGCGATGTTGTGTTTCGCTTCTACGGCTTTAAGTACTTTTAACGCTTGCTCCATGACTTCTGGGCCGATGCCATCGCCAGATAAGACTGCGATATTGTGTGTTTTATTAGTCATTGTTTTCCTTGGTATTTATTTGTATTTTGTCTTATTCATTATTTGGGCAAACTTAAACAGCTTCTATCTTGCCCGATTTAATTTCTTCTACTCGATCTGCTCGATGAATGCTATTAATGACATGTAACAGAGCTTGTCCTGAAGCTTCAACTATATCGGTTGAAACACCTGTACCGTGATACTTTCTGCCTTTGTAATTGGCAATAATATCGGCTTGGCCTAGACCATCTTCGCCTTCGCCTTTCGCTGTTAGATCGAATTTATCTAGTACAATGTCGTATCCAGTAATGCGATAAATGCATTGGTATAAAGCATCAACCGGACCGTTACCAACCGCAGCTTCGCATTTCTCTTCATCGCCACACAATAGCTTGATGCTAGTGGTCGCCATGACGCTGCCAGATTGGACACTCAAATAACTCATCTTATAAAAGTCGTCTTCTTCACGAAGGTTAGCGAAGTGCATTAGTGCTTCTAGGTCGTAATCGAAGACTTGGCCTTTTCTGTCTGCTAGTTTTAAGAAATCCTCATACAGTGTGTCTAAGTTATATTGATCTTCCTTATAACCCATCGCATCCATATGACTTTTTACAGCAGCACGTCCAGAGCGACTGGTTAGATTTAACACTTTATTCTTCAGACCAATAGACTCTGGCGTCATAATTTCGTAAGTATTTTTATTCTTTAACATGCCATCTTGGTGGATACCTGAAGAGTGACTGAAGGCATTTGCGCCGACAATTGCCTTATTGTCTTGTACTGGCATGTTACATAGTTGGCTAACTAACTTACTTGTACGGTGGATTTCATCATGTTTAAGGCCAGTATTTACACCTAGCAAATCTTGCCTAGTTTTGATGATCATGGCTATTTCTTCTAACGAACAGTTTCCAGCTCGCTCTCCGATACCATTTATTGTGCCTTCAATTTGACGCGCTCCTGCTTGGACAGCAGCAATAGAGTTTGCGACAGACATACCTAGATCATCATGGCAGTGGACAGAGATGATTGCTTTATCAATGTTAGGTACGCGATTGAATAGTGTTTGGATAATGCCGCCGAATTCGTTTGGTACGGTGTAGCCAACTGTATCAGGAATATTGATGGTATTAGCCCCCGCGTCGATGGCAGCCTCAACCATACGACATAGGTTATCAATAGGAGTTCGTCCCGCGTCTTCACAAGAAAACTCTACATCGTCGGTATATTTTCTTGCATGTTTAACAGCATGGACCGCCATGTCGACGACATCATTGTAGTCTCGGCGAAGTTTATCTTGAACATGTATTGTGGAAGTAGATATGAAGGTGTGAATACGAAACTGCTCGGCAACCTTTAATGCTTCTGCCGCTGCGTCAATGTCTTTTTCTACCGCTCTTGATAAACCACAAACACGACTATTTTTGATATGTTGAGCTATTGTTTTGACTGATTCGAAGTCGCCGGGTGAAGAAACAGGGAAACCAGCCTCGATGATATCTACACCTAGGCGTTCTAGAGCGTAGGCAATTTGTAGCTTTTCTTTTACTGTTAAGCTTGCTGACAACGCTTGTTCACCGTCTCTTAGCGTTGTATCGAAGATAATTACCTGATCACTCATTTTCTGCTTCCTTTTTCCAGAAGACCATTTCGAATGGTCTATTTAGTGTTATAAAAAAAGCCCGCATTTTCATGCGGGCTTTTTGTAATTCTTATGTGGTTATCTTTCGTCCACAGCCTACCCGCGCGATCTTGTCACGATAAGGAGGAGGCTCAGCAGTAACGAAATATAACTCTTCACGGGATGAATATCCTTTAACTTGTGCTGTACAAATTAGTACATGACTAGAGAGAGTGCGTCAAGTCCTACCAGCACTTTAATTTAACTTATTTCTAAAATAACCTTTAACAAGGAAAAACAAATTAATCATTTTCGGCTTCTGCGAATAATTATAACGATACCTTATTCAACCATAACTCAATACAATTAATCATATGGTTAAAATATATTTAGAATGATTATGCAAGCAGAAAAACGTAAAGCGGGTAGACCCAATGTTGAACTCAATGCCCGAGAAAAGCTGGTTCAGAGCTCTCGAGACTTATTCACTGTGCTGAGTTACTCCAAAGTATCTACACGCTTAATCGCAAAAAAAGCGGGCGTAAACAGCTCCATGATTCGATACTATTTTGGCAATAAAGAAGGTTTATTTGAAACCATGGTTCGCGAAACGTTAGAGCCACTGAGAGTCAAAATGTATGGGCTGGTTGAGCAGAGTAGTCATTCATCTTTGGTTGAAGTGATTCGTACTTATTATAAAGAGATGATTAAGGTGCCACTTTTTCCAAGGTTGATGGTACAAACCATGCTTTTACCTCCCTCAGATATCCAATACCAAATTATGAGAAGTGTGTTCAACGAGTTTAGTGAACCAATGCGTGATGTAGTATTTGATAAGCTGATTGACTCTGGAGTGATCAAAGAGGGCTTGAACCCAGTCCTTTGTCGATTGTCTTACATGAGCTTGATGGTCTTTCCATTCATTACTCCTCCTTCTATATACGCTCTAAATAATATGGAGCTTACCGAAGAATTTCTGATGGAGTTGTTTGAGCACAATATTGAAATCATGAAAAACGGCTTTTTGGTTGTTGAGGAGGCATAGACGCTCAACTAATGCAGACAAATTTTTCACATTGCTGGGGGTAAGTTAGCTAGAGTTTTCATATTTTTGTCAACAAAGCTTCACAGTAATGCCACCGGACATAACTATGTTGCTATCGTACAGCGAGCTATAAATTGGGGAGCCAAGTATGCGTACGTTAGATCCGATAGTAAAGTTTGACTTCGCATTTTCATCTTTCTGCTTATGCCACCGTTTTAACCAGCAGGTAGCGAGTATTAGTAAGGCTGTTTCTCATACGGGAGACGGCCACTTATATATTGTGATGGCAGTTTTGGCTAGCGTAATCGACAAGCCGAATGGCGCTATGTTTTTCGCTGTTGGGTTATTGGCATTCGCTTTTGAACTTCCCACTTATATCGCTATAAAAAAGATTTTTAAAAGGCGCAGACCTGGCCAGTTTTCTTCACTTCTTCCTTCGTTTATCACACCTGCCGATCAATACAGCCTACCCTCAGGTCATACAGCTGCAGGGTTTGTAATGGCTACGCTTATTGGACACTTTTATCCTGCTATGTTTTCGTTTGCCGTTGTATGGGCGCTAGCTATTGGCGCGTCTAGGATTTTACTCGGAGTTCACTTTTTTTCCGATATTATCTTAGGTGCCGCATTAGGAGTAGCATGCGCTTCAACTGCTCTAGCTCTATTGAGTTAATCAGTTATGAAGATCCTCTACGGCGTGCAAGGCACGGGTAACGGACATATTGCTAGAGCTAGAGTTATGCACCGAGCTCTTAAAAAGCGAGGTGTGGAAGTGGATATGTTGTTTTCTGGCCGTCCTAAAGACAAATACTTTTCTATGGATGGTTTTGGAGACTACCAAGCTTATCGAGGATTAACTTTTGTAACGGAAAAGGGAAAGGTTGACTACTTACGATCGGCGTTTAGCAATAGCGCGCTGCATTTTAGAAAAGAAGTCCAGCAGATGGATTTGAATCAATATGATATTGTGCTGAATGATTTTGAACCGATCACTGCTTGGGCGGCAAAGAAAAACAAGACACCTTGTATCAGTATTTGTCATCAAAATGCATTTCGCTATCCAGTGCCAATGAGTGGGGCAGGGTGGCTTGATAGCCAGCTCATCAAACACTTTGCTCCATCTAACTACCACATTGGCTTACATTGGTACCATTTTGATCAGCCTTTACTACCACCAATTATTGGCGAGCATCATGGCTCTAGTCACGATGAAAACTTCACACTTATTTATCTCCCGTTTGAAAGCTTGGATGATGTCATTGAATTGTGTCATCGATTTGTTACCCACAACTTTATCTGCTATCACCCTGACGTCAAAGAGCAATGCAGGTTAGATAACCTCGACTTAAGACCGCTAAATTATGCAGGGTTCCAAAACCATTTGGATTCTTGCTTAGGTGTTATTGCAAATGGTGGTTTTGAGCTTCCTTCTGAGGCTTTGAGTAGGGGGAAAAAATTGCTGCTTAAGCCACTAACTGGGCAATTTGAGCAGGTGAGTAATGCCGACACATTAGAAATGCTAGGCTTAGCAACGTCAATGGAGAGTCTAGATGCTGCTAAAGTGAGACACTGGCTTGACGAAGAAAAAGCAGAAAGTGTCCGTTATCCTGATGTGGCATCACCATTGGTCGAGTGGCTATTGGCAAGCGAATGGCATAACAAAGACAACTTGTGTCAAAGCTTATGGGAACAAGTGGATTTCCCAAGTTATGTCTCACAGATAGATTAGTCTGCTTGTAATTCACTTCAAACTTAGAACCTTTCACCTTTTTCGTAAATTATCTCTTTGGTCAATTGATATACGCCTAATCATTGCTCTCTTTGGCGGTTTTCGTTCTGAGAAATTAAGTGCGTAAAACGTTTTACACGCTGGTTGATCTGGTAATTATCAGGTCAAACTCCTTTTGCATCAATTGCTTGCTGTATCATCTAATACTAAAGTCTAAGATCTAAAATTCGCATATTACCAATTTAGATATCTTGTGCCCATTTTTAGTTAATTCTGAAATATTCATCTTTACACATAAATCGTGTGTTTTTATTCTGGCTGGCAATCGATTGCCTTCCGTGCATGTTTTCACCTAAATATATATGCATATTTTATAAATCAGGATTTTATATCTTTTTATAAAAGTAATAAGTATATGAAAAATGGGAATAAATATGAATGGTAGGTAAAAAATACTGATTAATTATCAATCTTGTTGCCAAGTAATGAATGATTAGTTGATAGTAGTAATCAGCTCGGAACTATCCGGGGAATAAATATAAAAAACGTAGGTTATCTATTCCTAACCGAATAACGCTAATTTAGTAGCGGATTTATAGATATTGTTAAGTATTGTTTGTTGATTACCATGAAGAGGCGTAACCAATGTTAGACAAAAAAGATGCAATGAGTGCTATTGCGAGCTATCGAATGGAAAGCACATTACGTGGAGTAGATTTAAACCTATTGACTGTATTTGATGCAGTTATGCAGGAACAGAACATCACTCGAGCAGCCCATAATTTGGGTATGTCTCAACCAGCTGTAAGTAATGCAGTTGCGCGCCTTAAAGTTATGTTTAATGACGAGCTGTTTATGCGCCAAGGCCGTGGCATTCAGCCTACTCAGCGTGCAAGACAGCTATTTGGCCCTATTCGCCAAGCGCTACAGCTAATTCGAAATGAGCTACCAAGTTCTATTTTCTCACCAGAAACGTCTACTCGCTTGTTCAAGCTAGCAATCTGTAGCCCGTGTGACATGCGCTTTGCACCAAAAATCATGTCTAGCGTTCACGAGCAAGCACCAAATGTACAACTTCATTTAGATGCTGAGTTTGATCGCCTGTTAGCAGAAAGAATGCGCTACCAAGAGATTGACTTTGTTATTGATTACGCTCGTTTCGATGAACAGGGCTTCTCAAGCACTGAAATTTTCCAAGATGAGCTTGTTGTTGTTGTTTCTAAAGGACACTCTCGCATTCAAGGTTCCGTAACCGCAGAAGAGTTAGCAAACGAGAAACACGCAAAACTTTCTAAGGTTCATGGTCAACGTAGCTTCTCTGAGCAAGCTTACAGCGAAATTGACGTACAAGCGTACTATGAAGGTACTAGCTTAAGTAATGTGCTGTACGTTGTAGGACAGTCAGAATTAGTAACCATCGCCCCACGATGGATGGTGGAAAATGCCGCAAACAAGGAACAGTTACAAATTTTAGATTTCCCATTTGAGAATTCTTGTATTAGCGGATACCTAAGCTGGCATGAGTCTAGCGAAAAAGATAAAGGCCACATCTGGCTTCGTGATCAGCTAATGATGATTTGTGGCGAAGTTGTAGCACTAAACTAAATATAACTACAACGTCAGCGCAACACGCTAGGTACGCTCCGAGGAATCCCACCTCGGAGCTTTTTTTAGAGCTAATTAATTTATTTCCTGCAGTTTTTAATAGTTCAAACTGATCTTTTGTTACTTTTCTAGTGGTTTATTCTTATTCTGTGTGATGTTGGTAGATTTTGTACTTATTCGTAACATATGCAATTAGACCTAAACCAAATTAGACGTTAAAGTTACTCCGTTATCTTATCTCTCTATCTAGGAGGTAAGTACATAGCCGAAGACCAATTGTTGCAACAAGAGTTCAACAAAAGGCTACGAATAAGACCTACGACTATGTAAACCAGAATGGCTTATTTATCCGATAAGTTTATTGCTGGTCAAAGGAGAAAATATGGAAACGCTATCCGGCGCAGAGATGGTAGTGCAATCTCTGATTGAAGAAGGTGTTGAGCAAATTTTTGGTTATCCAGGCGGATCGGTTTTGGATATCTATGATGCTTTGCACGCAAAGACTGAGAAAATCAAACATGTACTTGTTCGTCATGAGCAAGCCGCAACTCACATGGCAGATGGTTATGCCCGCGCGACAGGAAAACCCGGCGTTGTTCTAGTATGTTCTGGCCCAGGAGCGACTAACACTGTTACCGGTATTGCGACTGCATACATGGACTCTATTCCGATGATTGTCATTTCTGGCAACGTCCCAAATAGCCTAATTGGTAACGATGCCTTTCAAGAATGCGATATTGTTGGTGTATCTAGGCCAATTGTTAAACATAGCTTTTTAGTTAAAAAAGCAGAAGATATTCCTGAAACCGTCAAAAAAGCTTTTTACATTGCTTCTACGGGAAGGCCGGGTCCAGTTGTGATTGATTTACCAAAGGATGTGATGAATCCATTGGTGAAGTTTCCGTACCAATATCCTGAAACAATGAAGATGCGCTCTTACAACCCAACAACGACAGGCCACAAAGGACAAATCAAGAAAGCTCTGAAAGCGCTACTTGAAGCTGAAAAACCAGTGCTGTATGTGGGTGGTGGCGCTATCATTTCTGAATCTGCTGAATATATCGCTAAACTGGCGGAAACACTAAATTTGCCCGTTGTCAGTACGTTAATGGGCTTAGGTGCCTTTCCTGGGACACACAAAAACTCCTTAGGTATGTTGGGTATGCACGGTACCTACGAAGCGAATATGGCGATGCACAACGCTGATCTGATCTTCGGTGTAGGGGTGCGTTTTGATGACAGAACGACCAACAATCTTGAAAAGTACTGCCCGAATGCCAAAGTGATGCACATTGATATCGACCCGTCATCAATTTCGAAAAACGTGCAAGTTGACTTGCCAATTGTTGGATCAGCCGAAAAAGTCCTTTCTAGTATGCTCAACCTGCTTGTTGAACAAGGTGGCACCACTGATGAAAATGCGATGCAAGGCTGGTGGCAAGATATTCAAGGCTGGCGCGACCGTCAGTGTTTGGCTTATGAAACTTCCTCAGAAAGAATTAAACCTCAGCAGGTAATTGAATGTCTGCATAAATTGACCAACGGTGATGCTTATGTTGCTTCCGATGTTGGCCAGCATCAAATGTTTGCAGCACTTTATTACCCATTCAACAAACCACGCAGATGGATCAATTCTGGCGGTTTAGGAACGATGGGCTTTGGGTTGCCTGCTGGCATGGGTGTGAAATTCGCTAAGCCAGATGAGGAAGTGATTGTTGTTACTGGTGATGGCAGTATTCAGATGAATATTCAAGAGTTATCAACGGCTCTTCAGTACAACATCCCAGTTAAAATCATTAACTTGAACAACCGTTTCTTAGGAATGGTTAAACAATGGCAAGATATTATCTATCAAGGTCGTCACTCTAACTCTTATATGGATTCAGTTCCTGACTTCGCCGCTATCGCTGAAGCATATGGTCATGTAGGTATGCGTATCTCCTCACCAGATGAACTGGAATCAGGCTTAGAAAAAGCATTGAGCATGAAAGACCGTTTGGTCTTTGTCGATATCAGCGTTGATGAAACAGAACACGTCTACCCAATGCAAATTAAAGGCGAGGGTATGGACAAGATGTGGTTAAGCAAGACAGAGAGAACCTGATATGAGACATATAATTTCAGTATTAATGGAAAACCAACCAGGCTCTTTGTCACGCGTTGTCGGATTGTTTTCACAGCGTGGCTATAACATCGAGTCATTGACTGTATCTCCAACCGATGATGAAACGCTATCTAGGCTAAATATCACTACCAAGTCTGACGAGATGCAATTGGAACAAATTCAGAAACAGCTGCATAAGCTGATTGATGTGTTAAAAGTACAGGAAGTGACCGAACTTGATCATATTGAACGTGAGTTGATGATGGTAAAAGTGAAGGCCACTGGATTATCTCGCGATGAAGTTAAGCGTACAGCAGATATTTTCCGTGGGCAGATTGTCGATGTGACCGCTACTCAGTACACCGTTCAGATGGCTGGAACCAGTGAAAAGCTCGATGCATTTATTAAGGCTCTTTCTGAGGCGACTGAAGTTATTGAGGTTGCAAGAAGTGGAGTGGTCGGTATTGCTCGCGGTGAGCGAGCGCTAAAAGCTTAACCGACAAAAAGCTGAAATGTTAAAAAGCCACATTTTGTGGCTTTTTTCTTGCCTATCAAACAAGTACAAATACCGTACTTGTGTACGTAAGAAGTGATATAGCGCCCCCTAGCTGGCAGGCCTGCTAGAATCAAAATCTCAATTTTGCAACACTTAGTTGTAATTTTATTTAATTTATGCGCACTGGTTCATATTGTACTACATTGACAGATACTGGTTAGGGAAACGTCAATACATGGATAAGTATAATGAGAATCACAGACAAATCGCTGGTTGAGCAGCAGAAGATATCTGAAACGGCGCTGCGGCATCGTTTAGATCTTTTTCGACTCACCCAGTCTGACATCCTAGAGTTGAGGGCTATGAAGGGAGTGATTAGCCGGAAACTAGACAGTTTAGTTACCGACTTCTATCAGCATCAAACACGCACTCCAGATGTAGAGACATTGATTGGTGATGCAGGAACGCTTCAACGGCTTATACAGGCTTTAAAAAAGTATGTACTAGATATATTTAGTCGTGACATCAATTTAGAGTACGTTGAGCACAGATTAAGAATTGGTTTAGTGCACAAGCGAATAGGTGTTGATCCAAAGCTGTATTTATCTGCAGTCAACTACCTAAAGGATATTTTGGTTCAAACGATACATACAAATATATCGGATGAAGAGTATTCAAAAAAATTGAGCGACATTCTATGTCGAGTAATGGATTTCGATGTGTCATTTGTTTTTGATACTTATATCAAAAGCATGATGAACGAACTGGAAATGGAAAAAAACAAATCAAATACCTATGTCGCTGATTTAGAGTCTGTGGTTCTAGAGCGAACCCAAAGCTTAGAAAAGATGACAAGGCTAGACCCTCTAACAAACCTACTGAATAAGAGAACCTTTGACGAAAGCACTCAACAGCTACTCGATGAATCGGTTGAAAAAGGGGAGCCTATCTCTCTGGTATATATCGACATTGATAACTTTAAGATATTCAACGATGAATTTGGGCATGATGAGGGAGATACTATTTTGATCCTTGTATCAGATTGCATCAGAGCCGTATCTCGCAATGTCGATACATGCTATCGCTTTGGTGGTGATGAATTTGTAATTGTGATGCCCGGTTGTAGCAAGGAAAACGCAGTAAAAAATTATCTTCCGCGATTAAGAGAAGAAATTGAAAAAGTTCGTTCAGATATCACGTTAAGTATTGGCATCGCGCAGTCTGGTCCGAAAAACTACCTATCACTGAAAGATACACTGATTCGAGCTGACAAGGAAATGTATAAAGAGAAGCAGAAAAAGCCAAGAACACTTAGGCAGGTGCCGAAAGTTGCCAATATCTCAGGAGACAAAAAGGCTACTTCTTAGTAGCCTTTTTGCTATAACACCGCAATAGAACGCATTCTTAGTGCAAGATACGTGCTCTTATTGTGCCGCTAATATTTTTCAGCTTTTCTAAAGCCTCATTCGAGCGGGCTGACTCCACGTCGATGACCACATAACCAATATCAGAAGAGGTTTGCAGGTATTGTCCGGCAATGTTGATGCTTTCTTCTGCAAATATAGTGTTTATCTGCGTCAAAATACCCGGTTGGTTACGGTGAATGTGTAGTAGCCTTGAACAATCTCTATGAATAGGCAGTGATACTTCAGGGAAGTTGACGCTAGACAATGTAGAGCCATTGTCAGAATACTTCGCAAGTTTGCCAGCTACTTCAATACCAATATTCTCTTGAGCTTCTTGAGTCGAACCACCAACGTGCGGTGTTAGAATCACGTTGTCGTACTGTATTAGTGGAGACTCAAATGGGTCAGCATTGGTTTTTGGCTCTACAGGAAATACATCAATTGCAGCACCTGCTAGTTGCTTTGATTCAATTGCTGAGGCGAGTGCTTGAATATCGACTACCGTTCCACGTGCAGCATTAATGAAAATGGCGCCCGGTTTCATTAAAGCGAATTGCTCTTCACCCATCATGTTCTTAGTGTCATCTGTTTCTGGAACGTGCAGAGAAATGACATCACATTGATTTAAAAGCTCAGCCATCGAGCTGACTTGAGTTGCGTTACCAAGAGAGAGCTTGTTCTCAATATCGTAGAAGTACACGCGCATGCCCAAGTTTTCAGCAATAATGCCTAGCTGAGTACCGATGTGTCCATAGCCGATAATACCCAACTTTTTGCCACGCGCTTCGTAAGAGTGGTCGGCGCTTTTTTTCCAAATACCACGGTGAGCTAATGCATTCTTCTCTGGGATGCCACGAAGCAGCAATAAAAGCTGGCCTAACACGAGCTCTGCGACACTACGAGTATTTGAGAATGGGGCATTAAAGACAGGAATACCACGCTCTGCCGCAGCTTTAAGGTCAACCTGGTTAGTGCCAATACAAAAGCAGCCAATTGCGACGAGCTTTTTCGCAGCGTCAATGACTTCCTTGGAAAGATGAGTTCGAGAGCGAATGCCCACAAAGTGAGCATCTTTAATCGCTTCCATCAGCTCAGATTCAGAAAGGGAACCTTTGTGGTATTCAATGTTGGTGTAGCCTTCGGCCTTTAAGACTTCAACTGAAGAGGAATGTGGCCCTTCAAGTAGTAGGATTTTTATTTTTTCTTTTTCCAGTGAAACTTTAGCCATTGTTCTCGTCCTATAACGCAAATGAGATATGTTGTGTTCGAAATGCGGAAATTACGTGAAATTTAGTCGAATAATGCTCACGCAAACGTTTTCCTTGGTGTTCTGTGTTCATTAAAGTAACAAAAATTAATTGTTTTGGGTAAGAAAATTACAGGAAAAAGGAAAATAATTGGGAATATAAGATAATAAAGCGCCATAAGGCGCTTTATGTAGTTTGATTACTACTTGAGTATGTAAATAGGTTACTCTTCGATTTTTGCACCTTCAGGTGTGCCAGTAATAACTACATCAGCACCACGGTGAGCAAAAAGGCCAACTGTGACGACACCAGGAATCGAGTTGAACTTGTCTTCCAGTTCTTTAGGGTTCGTGATGCTTAGGCCGTGAACATCAATAATAATGTTGCCGTTGTCTGTAACAACACCTTCACGATAAACCGGGTCACCACCAAGTTTGACGATTTCTCTTCCAACTTGAGAGCGTGCCATTGGAATGACTTCAACTGGTAATGGGAATGTACCTAGCACATCAACCGCTTTAGTGCCGTCAACAATACAGATGAACTTATTGGAGATTGCAGCCACTATTTTTTCTCTAGTTAGCGCAGCGCCGCCACCTTTGATCATTTCACGTGCAGCGTTGATCTCATCAGCACCATCTACATAAACATCTAGTGAAGTAACGTCGTTGCAGTCAAACACTTCTATATCAAGTTGCTTTAGTCTTTCTGTGGAAGCAACAGAGCTAGACACTGCACCTTTGATGTCTTCTTTAATCGTGTCCAGAGCGTCGATGAAATGATTGACAGTAGAGCCAGTGCCGACACCAACAATGCTACCTTTTTCAACGTATTTTAGCGCAGCCCAACCTGCCGCTTTTTTCATCTCATCTTGAGTCATGCTCATCTCCTAAAATGTTTGCGTTACCAAGTGAATTTGGCGCGATTATATACCTAAAACTCGCAAAGATGCGAGTTCAAGCTGAATGAAAAACTATTTAATATGACGCTATCAAAATTAGCTAGATATTAAGTATTCCATTGCCATATTTTGCTAGGAGTGACGAGTTTTGGTAGAGGGATATCCCATGAGTGAGTCGGTATCGCGTCAACTTGCTGACAATCATGAGCGATGCCAATAGGGAAGGGGCCTTTTGAGCCGTGTTGCCAGTTTTCTAGCGTGCGATCGTAGTAACCGCCGCCCATGCCCAACCGATTACCTTTGTCATCAAAGCCGACAAGCGGAGTACAGATCATATCGATCTCAGCAACTGGCTTTATCTCTTGTTGGCTAAGTTTGGGTTCCAAAATGCCATAGCGGTTGGCGATTAATTGCGTACTTTTCTCGTATGTTAGGAACAACAAGTTCCCTTTAGAAAAAGGATGCAAGATGGGTAGGTAAATTTGCTTTCCTATATTCCAAAGCGCTTCGATGAGTGGTTGGGTAGACAATTCACCGTCATTCGATAAATATAGAGCGATATGTTGGCTAGCTTTCAGCTCGTCTAGTTGCAGAAACGTATTGACTAACTCTTGTCCAGCTCGTTGCTGCTGATCTTTACTTAACTTATTACGTTTTTCTCGAATGGATTTTCTTAAGGAGTCACGGGAAATTATCATAATGTACGAAATGTCCGTTGTGAGCTGCGATGGTCTACAAGTTCAGCAGAGTGATGTAGGAGATACCCCGGGGTGCCGTTGAGGATATTGACCCTTGAACCAGCTGGTTCAAGGCGGATTGGCAATGTTAACCGTAGGCTTCTCGATACGAGTCGAGCTTGCTCAATAGTTAGCAAGTACTAATCCTAAAGTATTGCTTATCGGCTCAGGGACTTAATCCCACAGACAAACACCTCAGGGTAAATATTTGTGCTTACAAGTAAAGTTAACTTGCAGATCTGACTTTACTTAAAGCTTGTTCTAGCGAGTCCGAAAGCTTTTCTACCTTCTCAAAGAGTTCGCTTTGCTGGTTTTTTGAAACCTTGCTAGTTTGCTTTAGTTCATAACAGCAATTTAGAGCGGCTATGGTTAGCAGCTGAACTTCATTGGTTACTTTCGTTTTTGAGGTCATTTCTCTTAAACGGTCATCGAGGTCTTGCGCTGCCTCAATGAGAGATTCTTCTTGCCCTTCTGGACAATTTACTCGAGTTAACTTTCCTAAAATTTCAACTTCTACCGCTTGATTACTCATTATCCATGAACTCTATACGCGCTTCTTTTTATGGTGATTATCATACGTGACCACCGAGGTAGAAACTATAATTTAAACGCTCTATAAGATTCAAGCTTTTCTACTCGTTGGTACTTAAATGATAGGCCAATTACACAGGAAATGGGCAAATTGAATACAAGCTATCCATATTTCGTGATGTGAACATTTCAGCGTAGCTTAGGTAATGCTATTATTAGGGGCTACCGACTTCATTGGTTGGTAGCTCCTAGAAATTTTTTGATTTAGGCCTTCATATGACTAGTAACACTCTTCCTGATTATGCCACTTTATCCGACACACTAAACTCGAGTTCTCTCTCGGTTAACCCTGCTGAACTACATGGTTTGCTAGTTGGGATGCTAAGTGGTGGTCTAAACCCAACCGATGATACTTGGAAGTCGTTGCTTTTTGACTATACCAATGAAGGTATGGGCTGGCCTATCAATGCGTTAGAACAAGCGCAGCGTGTATTTGATGCGACAAAAAAGGAGCTGATGAGTTCAAGCTTCGAATTATCACTTCTGTTACCAGCAGAACTTTCTAAAGCTAGCCTTTTGGAAGTGGCTGATAGTTTTTCTGACTGGGTGAATCACTTTATATCCGGTTTAGGTTTGGCTGATGCTAAGCTGCGTAAGGCATCTCAAGAGGTTAAAGAGTCTCTATCTGACTTGGAAGAGATCGCTCGTCTAGGTATTGACGAAGAAGACGATCTTGAGGAGCAAGCTCAGTTGCTTGAACAAGTTATGGATCATGCCAAAATTTGTGTTCTGACTATTCATGCTGAGCTTGGTAAGAAGCCGGCTCAAGGAGAAGGTCAAGACAAGAAACCTACTATTCACTAGAGTAGTAACTGTTAGATAAGTAGACGAGAAGTTGTTCGAATGACTAACTACGATATTGTCATCGCTGGTGGAGCAATGGCTGGTATGACATTGGCTTTAGCTCTAAACGATGCGAGTAAAGGAAAGCTGAAAGTCGCTGTTGTTGAGCCGTGTGAGCTTGACCATTCTAAGCACCCAGGTTTTGATTCTCGTTGTATTGCGCTTTCGCATGGAACTGTACAAATATTGAGAAAGTACGGCTTGTGGGAAGTTCTGCAACCACTAGCAACCCAAATTGACGATATTCATGTCTCTGATCGTCACCATGCTGGAATGACCGACATTAGTAGTAAAGATCTGTTTGTAGATGCTCTTGGGTATGTTGTTGAGCTAGCTCATGTTGGTCGAGAGTTTCAAAAACTTGTCGATGCAATCGAGAATATTGATTACTTGTGCCCTGATAGCGTTGAATCTATCGAGCGATCTACAAAACAGGTCAGTGTTTGTTTATCTAGTGGTAGCCAAATACAAGCGAACCTTCTGGTAGCGGCTGATGGTGCTGGTTCTACTTGCTGTGAGCTACTCAATATGCCCAGTGCAGAGCACGACTTTGAGCAAAGTGCAGTGATCGCTAACGTCGTCACAAGTGAGCAGCACAATCATAGGGCTTTTGAGCGCTTTACGGAAAATGGTCCAGTGGCGCTGCTTCCGCTAAGTGAAAATCGAATGTCTCTTGTTTGGTGTATGGCTCCTAAACATGTAAATGAAGTCATTGGCCTAAGTGATGATGAGTTTTTGTCACGACTTCAGTCTGAGTTTGGCTGGCGCTTAGGACAATTCACGCAAGTGGGTAAGCGAGCCAACTACCCATTGGTATTAAGAACCAGAATGCAAAACGTATCTCACCGATTTGCCATTGTAGGTAATGCAGCTCAGACACTACACCCTATTGCGGGGCAGGGCTTTAACTTGGGTATCCGTGATGTTGCTAGCTTAGTTGAAGAGATCGAAAAATGTATTGAAGATCCGGGACAGCATAAAGTGCTCGCAGGTTTTCGTACGCGCCGCGAGAGCGATCGTATCAATACTATTCAGCTTACATCCTGTTTGGTTCACCTGTTCTCAAATGAACTACCAGCTCTTAGGCTCGCTAGAAACTTAGGCTTGTTTGCAATGGATAATTTGCCACAGTTAAAAGCTCCTTTATTACAACAAACTCTCGGGTTAATTGACCGCTAAAAACAAGGTTAGATAGATGATGCAAAATGTTGACATTGCCATAGTTGGCGGCGGTATGGTTGGGCTAGCTTTGGCAACCGCTCTGAAAGAAACTGAATTGAGGGTGGCTGTTATTGAGAGCAAGATACCCAATGAAACGCTTTCTGATTTACCTGATGTTAGAGTGTCAGCGCTAAATCGTGCCAGTGAAAATATTCTAAGAAAAGTTGGCGCTTGGGAAGCAATCGAGCAGAAGAGACTGTCTCCTTACAATGCTATGGAAGTGTGGGAGAAAGATAGTTTCGCTAACATAAGTTTTTCTGCAGAAGATATTGCGCAAAACAACTTGGGCCATATTGTCGAAAACCGAGTTATTCAGCTCTCTTTACTGAACGTAGTAAAACGTTGCCCGAATGTTTCTCTGTTCATGCCTGCGACCATTCAATCGTTGAATATTGGCGAAAGCGAAGCTTGGATGTCTCTTGATGATGGCCAAATGCTAACAGCGAAGCTTGTTGTTGGTGCTGATGGTGCTAACTCATGGGTTCGTAACCACTTCGATATTCCGCTAACTCACTGGGACTATGGACATAGCGCTTTAGTCGCGAATATTGAGACGGCCTTGCCTCATAATGGTGTAGCTAGGCAAGTGTTTACACCTTCTGGGCCACTTGCATTTCTGCCTGTTAAGTCTTCTGATCCCTCTCAGTCAGAGAAATTATGCTCAATAGTTTGGTCTACTGATCCTCTACGAGCGGAGTCTCTAGTCGATATGACTGAACAAGAGTTTAACCAAACTTTAACTGCGGAATTTGATGGCAAGTTGGGGCTTTGCAAAGTTGTCGGAGAGCGCCATGCTTTCCCGTTAAAAATGCGTTATGCGAGAGACTTTGCCTCAGAGCGAGTCGCTTTGGTAGGAGATGCTGCCCACACTATCCACCCTTTGGCTGGCCAAGGAGTGAATTTGGGCTTTCTTGATGCGGCCAGTTTAGCTCAACATGTGATTTCTATTTGGGAGCAGGGGCAAGACATCGGTTCAAAGAAAAACCTGCGTAGCTATGAGCGCTGGAGAAAAGCAGAAGCGGTTAAGATGCAAGCGGCTATGCAAGGCTTTAAAGAGTTATTTGATGGTAGTAATCCAGTTAAGAAGTTAGTTCGTGGGATTGGCTTGAGTGCAGTGTCATACTTGCCGGGGGCCAAAGACGAAGTGATGAAATATGCGTTGGGGGTTAAAGGGAATTTACCTGAGCTAGCGAAGTAAATGAGCTCGAATTCAGTGCGGTGATTTATTGACTTGAGAGTGAGGCTGGGTGACTTCCAGTCTCACTCTTTTGCTTCGCTATATATAGGCGCAGCGAAGCTTCATTATTTCTTGATTAACTTCTTTTACAGCTTGGAAGTGTCTCGGCTCTGCTTTTGCGGGCAATATCAACTTTCCATTATCAAACTCAAACCCACCAACTCCATAAATATATATTCTTCCTTTAAATAGCCGACTTATATGTTTAGCAATCATACTTGGAATATAGCGCTTAAACTGTCTCATACGATATCCTTCCTAATTTCTAGCACCGCTGATTATACCAACACCCCATTTTATTTTTGTGATAGCACTGGGGAAAAACGTAGTAGTTACTGACCTTGTTAGATATTAATTCTGCAATTTAAGTAGAATTTAGCAAAAGTATTTGTAACTTGAATGAAAGCTTGCCTCTTATGTTGATGTCGCTCATGTTTCCTTATTAAACCTAATCTAGCTTGTTTAACTGTCATGGCAGTATAAATAATAGACTAGTTTTTGTGGTTTTTGCTAATTCGGCTCAAAACTCGAACAAATGCAATTGAGCACAACTGCATCTCATACGCTAATTGACATCAATTAATAGTAGAAGTTCTATATATTTATTATTTAATTTATCGAACGGTTACCCATTGAACATTGTTATATGTTGTTACAACTTAGTGTGTGTCATTTTATTATTTAGTCACGACAAATATCAGTTAGAATAGGTGAGCAAAGTGATTGTAATGAAAGATAATATAGCTCTATGCCAAATAGTTTGCTTCCACTACTGATGGTGATTTTGTTTTGCAGTGATAGGGTGACATCAAACAGGATAGTTATATTGTCAGGAAGGAGTAAAGGAGTGACGGTTCCAACTTCGAAACCTGTGATTTGATAAACTTGCGCGGCTGCGACGCATGTGACTCTTCTGCATGAGAGCTTAGCTCGAACTTTTTTTGGATCAACGACCTTGTCCCCGGGAACACAGGCTAACAAGTAATTGTTGTCCATGTCCTTTAGCAGAATAGATTTCACCATCCGCGATGGACAGATTCCTCTTTGCTGAGCCGTTTCTTTGATGGATGTAGTTTGCTTTGATTGTGTGAGAATTTTGTACTCAATACCTTGCTTATCAAGGTATTGAGTGATCGCAGTCGATTGGTTATTCATCACTAATTGAGTAAGGAAGTGGTTGAATCGTCCATATAGATTCAGGCTCAGAACAAGCTCTTAGGTTCGTTTCTTGCTCTAAATTATTAGGCAGTACGATGAGGCCAATTACACAACCGTCTGCATACTGGTAGTGCGCTAACAATGTGCCAGCCTTGCGCCAGTTTTCACCAACAGAACGTTCTATTTCAACGCTTGAACCTTCAGTAATAGAGGCCGTCAGCTTGCCTTTAACTATGTACATCGCACGCTTGTTTATACCACGGTATTTAGCTCTGGCGACCATTTCTTGTCCTGTATAACAGCCTTTGCTGAAGCTAATCCCGCCCAAAGCTTGTAGATTAAACGCTTGAGGAATGTACTCATTTTGCGCATCTTGATTGACAATAGGCAGCCCTTGTAGAATATCGGCCATACTCCAGAGCGCTTCATGGGCTTTAACGGCATCTGCAGTTTCTACGATGTTTCTCGCTGATTCTTCGTTTACCAACAGTAGCCAGCGCTGATCGCTGATTTTAACGGCCGTGCCATTTTCAATCTTGCGGACATGACCAGTATCTTCGCTCAATGTATCGATGTAGGTGTCAGCTTCTTCGCCCATAATGCCCAGCAATACACCTTGAGATTCCTCAATAGTGACTTTAGAAAATACAGCGTATTTCTTTATCTCAGTTAGCTCTTTTTCAATAGCAGAAAGAGGCTGAAGCATTGCGTAGCCATCTTGATGTGAGAATAGACGGAATATCGTCCACGCTTTGCCTTTGGCATCGCAGTGGGCACCCAAAGTGCTTTGATCTTCTGGCAAAGAAACCACGTCGCAAGTTAATTGACCTTGTAGGTAGGATTTCTTGTCATCGCCTGTGACGGTTATAGCACCCCATGAAACTAAATGAGAGACAGTTAATTTAGGAAGCGTGTCATTTTCAGTGATTGTTAGCGAGGGAAACTCACTTTGCCAGCTCATTCTAGGCACCTTTGATTATTGCTGATTTACTGCAACACATGGTAAAGCCAATTGCTTAGCAACTGCAAGCAGCATTGTGGTGAATTTTTTAACGACAAACCTTGGAATTTATTGGCTCAATCAAGGAGTGTGATATCGACACTAGTTGGAATGGTAGCCGCTTGTTACACTCTGCCCATTATAAGGATTAGTCTTGTGAGGACTGTATGTACACCGATGAAGAAAAAGCGCGAATCAAGTGGGCTTGTCGCAGAGGTATGTTGGAGTTGGACGTAGTCATAATGCCCTTTTTTGAAGAGTGCTTTGATTCTTTGTCCGAAAACGAACAAAAAGACTTTGTTTCTCTTCTTGAATGCGATGACCCAGACTTGTTCACATGGGTTATGGGGCATGGACGAAGCGAAAACCTAGGTCATGCGGCCATGGTAGATAAAATTGTCGCCCATAACCTTAGCAAAGTCCGTTAGTCTATTCGCTCACCACTCTTTTAAGGCGCGCATTGCAAATCTATTGGTTTTTCAGTTTGCAGTGTGCGTTTGTATCATTTCGCCCTTACCACTTGCAATCTCTTCCTATTTGATTGGATTAGTAATTACCCTATTTCTAGGTGGCTCATTGATCCCAAGAGCTATATCAGGTTTCTTTCAGGTCACTCAGAGTGGCAAGTTGACCTTGAGTAATGAACATTATCACCCTAGCAAAGTACTCTTTGCTTATGCGCCATTGTTTATTGTTTTTTCAGATAAAAAAGGTAGAAGGTGGAGTTTGTGGAGGGATAGTTTAACTGAAAAAGACTATCGTCGTTTTTTGGTTTATTTACGTTATCTAAAGAAAGGGGAATAGCTCCCCCTTCTAACAGAGTTGGTTAACGACTTGGTTCTAAAATTGTTGGGCCACTGTTTTCGATTAGGTTTGGGTAGTCTAGGGTATAATGCAGCCCTCTACTCTCCTTACGCTGCATTGCACAACGAACCATTAGCTCAGCAACTTGTAGCAAATTACGTAGCTCGAGTAAGTTGTTGGATACCCGGAAGTTACTGTAATACTCGTGAGTTTCTTGTTGAAGTAGCTGTATACGACGAAGCGCTCGCTCTAGTCGCTTGTCAGTACGAACAATCCCCATGTAGTCCCACATAAATAGGCGAAGCTCATGCCAGTTATGTTGAATGACAACCTCTTCGTCAGAGTCACACACTTGGCTTTCATCCCAAGCCGGAATTGAATTTGGCAGCGTTGCGTTTGGCAGCTTATCTAGAATGTCTTTTGCAGCAGACCAAGCGTAAACCACACACTCTAATAGTGAATTAGATGCCATACGATTTGCACCATGCAGCCCAGTATAGCTGACTTCTCCGATAGCATAGAGCTGTTCAAGGTCGGCTTCGCCGCTCTTGTTTACCATTACGCCGCCACAAGTATAGTGGGCTGCTGGAACAATTGGGATCGGCTCTTTGGTCATGTCGATATCGAGATCTTGCAGACGCATATGAATGGTCGGGAAGTGCTTTTCGATGAACTCAACAGGTTTATGGCTGATGTCTAGGTACATGCAGTCAACACCAAGTCTTTTCATCTCATAGTCGATAGCTCTAGCGACGACGTCACGCGGGGCTAGCTCTTCTCGCTCATCAAAATCTGGCATAAAACGAGTGCCATCTGGACGAAGTAAATGAGCCCCTTCGCCACGCAGAGCTTCGGTTAGCAGGAAGTTCCTTGCTTCAGGGTGATATAAGCAAGTTGGATGGAATTGGTTAAACTCTAGGTTTGCGACTCGACATCCTGCCCTCCAAGCCATAGCAATGCCATCTCCAGAAGATACGTCTGGGTTAGAGGTGTATTGATATACCTTGGATGCACCACCAGTTGCTAGAACAACAAATTTTGCTCTTACTGTTTCTACATGTTCGTCGGCTCTATTCCAAATATACGCTCCGACTACTTTGTTTTTATCGCCGCCAATTTTTTCTTCAGTAATTAAATCGAGTGCGTTATAGCGCTCATAAATTTCGATGTTTGGGTGATTGTTGACGTTGTCTTGGAGAGAGGTTTGCATTGCCATGCCAGTGGCGTCGGCGGCATGAAGAATTCGTCTGTGGCTATGGCCGCCTTCTTGATTTAGGTGATATTTCGGTTGGCCATCTTTGTCGTTCTCCTCTCTATCGAAAGGGACTCCGCCATCAATTAGCCATTGGACACACTCTTTCGCATTCTCTGCGATAAATTTAACGGCATCTTGCTCACAGATGCCTGCACCAGCGATATGGGTATCTTGAATGTGCGATTCGATGCTGTCTGACTCGTCAAATACGGCAGCAATACCACCTTGCGCATAGTAAGTTGCACCTTCGCTGCGTGGTCCTTTGCTGAGTACAATTACTTTGGCATGCTCTGCGATACGAAGGGCTAATGAGAGACCGGCTGCTCCGCTCCCCACTACTAATACGTCACATACATGTTCACGGTGTGCGTTCATAATACTGTTCGGTCCTGAGCTGATGAAATAGCATTCAGCTTATATAAAGAAAATCTATAAATACAGTTGAATAGAATACAATTATTTTTACATCCCATTGCTTTTCGCTGAGTTCGACTTTAGATTTGTGTTAAGCGAACCCATAAACATTACATCATAATGGCAAATTGAGTTGATAAAAAATTTACGAAAGTTTTGAACTTTTTTTGCATTCCTAGGTCACAATACTGCTCATGTTAGCGGTGGTGTCAATACTACATTTTGCATAATAAAAGCTCATGTCTCGCAGTAGATAGGGTGAATAACAATAGGAGTACACGCTCGAATGAACGAGCAACTGACCGATCAAGTATTGATAGAGCGAGTACAGAGCGGAGATAAGCAAGCATTTAACCTTTTGGTTTTAAGGTATCAAAACAAAGTATGCAATCTTATTTCTCGATACGTGAGCAATTCTGGAGACGTTGCCGACGTCGCCCAAGAAGCCTTTATTAAGGCGTATCGTGCAATTCCCAGTTTCCGTGGTGAAAGCGCGTTCTATACTTGGTTATATAGGATAGCTGTCAATACCGCTAAAAATCACATTGTCGCGCAGAGCAGGAGGCCACCCGCAAGCGATGTAGATGCTGAAGAAGCAGAATATTACGAAAGTAGTAGTGCGTTGAAAGAAATATCGAACCCGGAGAACTTAACGTTGTCCAACGAATTGAAGCGTGTTGTATTTAGTTCTATCGAGGCACTACCAGAAGATTTGAAAACAGCGATGACTTTGCGCGAGCTAGATGGCTTAAGTTATGAAGAAATTGCTGAAGTGATGGATTGTCCAGTGGGAACAGTGCGTTCTCGTATATTCCGTGCTCGTGAAGCGGTGGAAAAGAAGATTAAACCTCTTTTGCAACGTTAAAGCACTAATAGAAATGGTGGAAATAATGGCTGACAAAGAAAAACTTTCAGCACTCATGGACGGAGAGATGATTGATAAGTCTCTGATTTCGGAATTAGAGAATGATCAAGAGGGTATTCAGTCGTGGAAAAACTATCACTTAATAGGTGATGTTATGCGCGGTGAGGCACCTGAAAAACCAGAATGGAATATTGCTGAGAGTGTAGCTTTAGCTTTAGAAAATGAGCCAGCTCATAACCCTTTGCACTCTGATAAAGTCTTGAACCTAGAAGATGCGAAGTTAGAAGCGCAACCGAAACCTGCCTCTGCACGTCGACGCTTACCTAAATGGTTGTCTCCGTTTGGGCAAGTGGCTGTCGCTGCTAGCGTAACGCTCGCTGTTGTAATGAGCATTGGTGGCCAGCCATCGGGTTCATCTAGCGACCCCTCTGTACAAAGTACGAATAAATTGCAAACTATGGCATTTGGTACCACATCGCCAGCGAGCTTTACCTTGGGTAACGAAGGTAATCAAGCTGCATCTCAATACAAGATGAACGTTATTCGTGGTTATAATAATGACCTAGAGAAGCAAATGTTGATGAGAAGTCAGTCAAACTGATCTTTGTTCAGCGATAAGGAATACGCACTAAACTTATGAATACATTAAACTGGTAGCCGAATGAAGAAGTCTTTAATTTGTGCACTTGTTATCTATTGTTTTAGCTCGGTGGCAGCCTATGCTGCTGAGAACCCTTCGGTTAAGGCTTTGCTAAGTGAAATGAGCAAAGCTAGTCAACAGCTAAACTACCAACTGTCTTACATCGTTATCAATCGTAATACTATTGAGCCACTTCGTTATAGTCATGCGGTTGAGAATAATGTTCAGCTTGCTCACCTTGTTTATTTGAGTGGGCCAATGCGAGAAATTATTCGTAGAGGTGGTGAAGTTAGCTACATCGACTCAAGTTCAGAGCCCTTTACTATTCGGGCTAATTATATGGTTGCTCCGACCATCCCATTGTTGAACAGCAATATAAATGAGCTGAGCAAGTACTACGACTTTGTCCTTTTAGGTAAAGCTCGTGAGGCTGGAGCAACTTGTCAGGTTCTGCGTGTGGTATCTAAAGATGGTATGCGCTACTCGTATGTTCTATGGGTGGATGAGAAAACAAAACTTCCTCTAAGAGCTGACCTAGTTGATAGGGATGGCGACATTTTAGAGCAATTTAGAACTATCTCTCTTGCTGTAGGTGATGGCGTATCTAAGGCATTGGGCGAGCTGCAAAACGTCCAGCTTCCTCAAGTGTTGTCTTTACCTCAAGGTAACCTTACGCACACTTATTGGAAAGTGAGCTGGGTTCCCAATGGTTTTAAACCTGAAGAGCTCAATCGTTATAAGCTATCAGGGACAAACCAAATGGTAGAAAGCCAGCTTTACTCAGATGGTTTGTTTGACTTCTCAGTCTATGTTTCAGATAGGAATGATCAGTCATTAAAGAGCCAGCTTGTGCGTCAAGGTCGTAGGTCTTTGCAAATATATGTAAGTGGCAAAAATGAGGTGGCTGTGATTGGTGATATTCCACCTGAGACGGCACTTCGTATAGCTCGCTCAGTGAAGTTTTCTCCCGTAGCCGCCAAAAAAGTGGCTGATTCGAACGCAGTAAATAATAGCCCTGAAACTGACGTGGCTCCGGAGAGTAGTTCGCAATGATGACTGCTTTAGCAACTGTCAGTGCAGTAAACTCCACTGGCAAAGGTTATGACGTAGAGCTCAGTTGTGAGCAGCAAACCAGTTGTTCCAGCTGCTCATCTCAAAAAAGCTGTGGAACTGGAGTTGTCAGTAAAGCGTTTGGTAACAAAACATTGTTCTGGCAACTTGCCACAGATAAAGCCTTAAAGGAAGGGCAGGTTGTCGAAATCGGCTTTCCAGAAAAAAGCTTACTTTGGTCTGCCTCCGTCGTTTATCTAACTCCACTGTTTATGCTGTTTGTTGGTGCATTGCTTTCTCAGTGGGTTTTAGTGCCAATATTTGCAACGGGTGAGGGCGTTACCATTTTAACTTCCGCACTATTTCTTTTCTTAGGGATTTTACTGGCTAAAAGGCTTTCTCATCGCGCCGAGCAAGATTCAACACGAGAAGTTGTGTTGCTTCGAGTGCTCGGTAAGCCTATTGGTTAGCTTCAATGGTTTTAACCGCTCAGAGCAATCGAGAATTGTTCCAGAGGGTTTAAATTTTGTGATGTTGAGGTTAATTCGTGCGTATTGGTGAGAAATTGGGTAGAATCTGCCAACCTGTATAAAATGCCGCGTGATTGCGGCATTCTAGTTTCTTTTAATGCAACGAGTTTAGTTACGCCAATCCTATGAAGCACATTCGCAACTTTTCGATTATCGCCCATATTGACCATGGTAAATCCACTCTTTCTGATCGCCTAATTCAAGTCTGTGGAGGACTGAGTGATCGCGAGATGGAAGCACAAGTATTGGATTCAATGGATCTAGAACGTGAGCGCGGTATTACTATCAAAGCGCAAAGTGTGACTTTGGATTATAAAGCCAAAGATGGTGAAACTTATCAGCTTAACTTCATCGATACTCCAGGACACGTAGACTTTTCTTATGAAGTTTCTCGCTCGCTAGCTGCATGTGAAGGTGCATTGCTAGTGGTCGATGCTGGTCAAGGTGTAGAAGCACAGACCCTAGCAAACTGCTATACCGCAATCGAAATGGACCTAGAGGTTGTGCCAATCTTAAACAAGATCGATTTGCCAGCCGCTGAACCAGAGCGTGTGGCTGAAGAAATCGAAGAGATTGTTGGCATCGACGCGATGGAAGCCACTCGCTGTTCTGCGAAAACAGGTATTGGTGTTGACGATGTATTAGAAAACATTGTCTCGTCGATTCCTTCTCCAGAAGGCGATCCAGAAGCACCGTTGCAAGCACTTATCATTGACTCTTGGTTTGATAATTACCTTGGTGTTGTTTCTTTGGTGCGTATTAAAAATGGTGTATTGAAGAAAAACGATAAAATTAAGGTGATGAGCACAGACCAAGTTTGGGGTGTTGATCGTCTGGGTATCTTTACGCCAAAACAATTGGATACGACAGAACTTAAAACCGGCGAAGTAGGTTGGGTTGTTTGTGGTATCAAAGACATTCTTGGTGCCCCTGTGGGTGATACGCTGACTCTTGCTAAGCATGGTTGCGAAGAAGCCCTTCCTGGCTTCCAGAAGGTTAAGCCGCAAGTTTATGCTGGCCTATTCCCAGTCTCGTCTGATGATTACGAAAACTTCCGTGATGCGCTCGGTAAACTGAGCTTAAACGATGCATCGCTATTCTACGAGCCAGAAAACTCAGCAGCACTAGGCTTTGGTTTCCGCTGTGGCTTCTTAGGCATGCTGCATATGGAAATCATTCAAGAGCGTTTAGAGCGTGAGTACGATCTTGATTTGATAACTACTGCGCCGACAGTAGTTTACGAAGTTGAAAAAAACGATGGGGAGCTATTGTACGTTGATAGCCCAGCTAAACTACCTGCAGTAAATGACCTAGAAGAAATTCGAGAGCCGATCGCGCGTTGTAATATTTTGGTTCCATCGGAATACTTGGGCAACGTGATCACTTTGTGTGTTGAAAAGCGTGGTGTTCAAGTTGATATGGTTTATCACGGAAACCAAGTCGCAGTGACCTACGATATTCCAATGGCTGAAGTTGTATTGGACTTCTTTGATCGTCTGAAATCGACTTCTAGAGGCTATGCATCTCTAGACTACAACTTCCAACGTTTTGAAGCATCAAATATGGTTCGCGTTGACGTATTGCTTAACGGTGACAAGGTAGACGCGTTGGCTATCATCACTCATAAGGACCAAGCGCAAAGTCGTGGCCGCCTGTTAGTTGAGAAAATGAAAGAGTTCATTCCTCGTCAGATGTTTGATATCGCAATTCAAGCAGCAATTGGCAACCACATCATTGCCCGTTCAACAGTTAAGCAGCTCAGAAAGAACGTTATTGCTAAGTGTTACGGTGGTGATGTGAGTCGTAAGAAGAAGCTACTGAAGAAACAGAAAGAAGGTAAGAAACGCATGAAGCAGATTGGTAACGTAGAATTACCACAAGAAGCTTTCCTAGCGATTCTTCATGTAGGTAAAGATTAACAATTAAGTTAAAAGTTTTACTGATGAATTCTCAATGAAAGTGGCTGGTTTTCCCGGTTCACTTTCATTTTCATATTGAATGTAAGGACAATCAATGGCTAATACTTTTTCAATCATACTCGTCATTGTCACATTAGTGACTGGTATCGTATGGGCGTTCGAAAAGTGGGTATGGAGTAAAAAGCGTTTAGAAAAACTCAAACAGCTAGAGGAACAATCTAGTGATTTGGATGAGCAAACGTTTAAGAAGCTTAAGACTCAGCCATGGTGGATAGAAAACAGCGTGGCGATTTTTCCTGTCATTGCATTTGTTCTTATTTTACGTTCTTTCATCTATGAGCCATTTCAAATCCCATCAGGTTCAATGATGCCAACGTTACTCGTAGGCGATTTTATTTTGGTGGAAAAATTTGCTTATGGGCTAAAAGATCCTGTTTGGCATCATCAACTTGTAGATACTGGTGAGCCAAAACGTGGTGATATTGCTGTTTTCCGCTACCCGCCAAATCCTAGCATCGATTACATTAAACGTATCGTTGGCCTGCCTGGTGATGTGGTGCGTTATAACAGCGATAAAGTATTGTGTATCCAGCCTAAAGGTGCCTCTAAATGTACTGATGTGGTGGATTCCAATGTGCATCAAAGCCGCTTTGTTCAAGGTGGCGTGCACTTAATCGAGAAAACCGAGCATCTTGGTAAAGTTGAGCATCATATTCTGATTAACCCTTTGCGCAGGGACAGGATTTATGAGTACCAACCGCGTCCAGGTGTTGATGAATGGGTAGTACCACCTGGTGAGTATTTTGTAATGGGCGACAACAGAGACAATAGTGCAGATAGTCGTTATTGGGGTTTTGTGCCAAAAGCAAACTTAGTGGGTAAAGCGGTAGCGATTTGGATGAGTTTTGAGTTCGATCGTAGCCCGAATAGCATTTTGCCTTCTTGGGTACCTACGGGTGTTCGATTCAATCGTATCGGTAGTATTAAATAGTCTAACTGGGTTAGACAGTAACAGTTGAGAGAGTATGACTTCTCCTATTAGTAAATTAGAAAATAAGCTCGGCTATCAGTTTAATAATGCTGAGCTTATTCATTTGGCGCTGACACATCGTAGTGCCAATAGTAAGCACAATGAGCGTCTTGAGTTTCTGGGCGATTCAATTTTAAGTTTTGTAATTGCAGATGCGCTTTATCATCGCTTCCCTAAAGTAAATGAAGGGGACATGAGCCGGATGCGTGCGACTTTGGTTAGAGGGCATACGCTTGCTGAACTAGGTCGTGAATTTCAGTTAGGAGATTACTTAAAATTAGGTCCAGGTGAGCTTAAAAGTGGTGGGTTTAGGCGAGATTCGATTCTAGCTGACGCAGTTGAAGCCATTATTGGTGCTATCTATCTAGACAGTGATGTTGAGGCGGTAAGAGCAATTATACTTAGCTGGTATACGACTCGCCTCGAGTCTATCAAGCCGGGTGTTTCGCAGAAAGATCCTAAAACACGTTTGCAAGAACACCTGCAAGGGCGAAAAAAGCCGCTTCCTGTGTATACCGTAACCAAGATAAAAGGTGAGGCTCATAATCAAGAGTTTACCGTCTCTTGTGATGTGGTCGACTTAAAAGAGGCTATTATTGGTATAGGAACAAGCCGTCGCAAAGCTGAGCAAGCGGCAGCAGAATCAGCACTAGAGAAGTTAACCAATGTCTGATAAAGATTTCGATATTGATGCGTATTTCGCATCGCATGGCGAGGCGAGCTCTCCAGAAAACCAACACTGTGGATTTATTGCCATAGTGGGACGCCCGAATGTGGGTAAATCGACACTACTGAACAAGATTCTTGGTCAGAAGATTTCAATTACGTCTCGTAAACCACAAACGACACGTCATAGAATCATGGGCGTCGATACTGATGGCGATTATCAAGCTATTTATGTAGATACTCCTGGGCTTCATATCGAAGAAAAGCGTGCCATTAACCGTTTGATGAACCGCGCGGCAAATAGCTCCCTAAGTGATGTTAATTTGGTGTTCTTTCTAGTCGATGGTACTCAATGGACCAAAGACGATGAAATGGTACTGAATAAGCTAAGCAAATCGAACTTCCCAGTCGTACTCTGTGTAAACAAAGTCGATAACGTGCAAGATCGTAATGATGTGATGCTACATATGATGGAAATGTCCAAGAAAATGGACTTTGTCGATGTCGTGCCAATTTCGGCAAAACACGGCAAGAACATCGAAGTATTGCACAAGCATGTTCGTGAGCACTTACCTAAAGCTACGCACCACTTCCCTGAAGAGTATGTAACAGATCGCTCTCAGCGCTTTATGGCTTCTGAAATCTTACGCGAAAAGCTTATGCGTTTTACCGGCGATGAGCTTCCGTACTCAGTGACTGTTGAAATTGAAAGATTTGACTATAATCCTGAAACTGACGGCTTTCATATCAATGGGTTAATCTTAGTTGAACGAAGCGGTCAAAAGAAAATGGTCATTGGTAAAGGTGGCGAAAAAATCAAGACCATTGGCCGTGAAGCTAGGCTTGATATGGAAGAGTTGTTTGGTCGTAAAGTGTACCTAGAGACTTGGGTCAAAGTGAAGTCAGGTTGGGCTGATGATGAACGAGCCCTTCGTTCACTCGGATACATTGACGATCTTTAAAGAAGTCACTACAAAAAGAGAGTCGTATAGGCTCTCTTTTTGTTTGAATCGAGGACAAGTTATTGACTGAGGATCTGCAGCGCTGTTTTATATTAAACCGTCGACCTTACAGTGAAACTAGCTTAATTCTTGATGTATTTAGTGAAGAGCAAGGTCGGGTTTGTATTCTTTCCAAAGGAGCAAGAAGCAAGCGCTCTGCTCTTAAAGGCGCTCTTCAGCCATTTACGCCTTTGTTAATGAAGTGGTCGGGCAAAGGTGAAATGAAAACTTTGCGACAAGCAGAGTCTATCAGCCTAGCTATGCCCCTCAGCGGAATTAACCTCTATTCAGCTATGTATCTAAATGAATTGGTGGGTCGAGTGCTCTCTGCTGAAGTACCTATGCCTGCTTTGTTTCATGATTATTTAGCTGCGCTTACTGAGCTTGCACAGTGCGAGAACCCAGAGCCAGCGTTACGTCGCTTTGAGCTGTCTTTGCTGCATGTGATGGGCTATGGTGTTGATTTCTTTTCTTGTGCTGGTACTGGCAATTCTATTGAAGCCGGTATGACTTACCGCTACCGAGAGCAAAAAGGTTTTATTGCTTCTGTGCGAAAGGACAATTTAACTTTTCTTGGTGATGAGCTTATCGCCATGGGAGAGCGGCGCTTTGTTAACAAAAACCAACTAAAAGCTGCAAAACGCTTTACTCGCATAGCCTTAAAGCCGTATCTTGGCGGCAAACCATTAAAAAGTAGGGAGCTGTTCAGTACACATACTGCCGCTTCCAAATTACGGAGTACCCCAAAATGAGCCCAATCTTTCTAGGTGTAAACATTGACCACATTGCGACTTTACGTAATGCTCGCGGCACCAAATACCCTGACCCAGTTCATGCGGCAGAAATTGCAGAAAGAGCTGGTGCAGATGGTATTACTATCCACCTCCGTGAAGACCGCCGCCATATTGTAGATAGAGATGTCCGCATTCTTCGTGAAACTCTACAAACTCGAATGAATCTAGAAATGGCAGTAACAGATGAGATGGTTGAGATTGCATTAAAAACTCAACCTGACTTTGTTTGTCTTGTTCCAGAAAAACGTGAAGAGCTTACTACTGAAGGTGGTCTTGATGTTGTTGGCCAATTAGAGAAAGTTAAGGCAGCAACTGAGAAGCTTACAGCTGCAGGCATTCGAGTATCTCTGTTTATCGATGCAGATAGAGAGCAAATCGATGCGGCAAAAGCATGTGGAGCACCGTTTATTGAACTGCATACAGGCCATTATGCTGATGCAGAAAATGAAGACGAAATGCAAGATGAGCTAAAGAAAATTGCAGCTGCCGCGAGTTATGCCAACGACCTAGAAATTACCGTAAATGCTGGGCATGGTCTAACCTATCATAATGTAGCGCCTATTGCGGCGTTACCAGAAATTTATGAATTGAATATTGGTCACTCGATTATTGGACGTGCAGTATTTGATGGGCTCGCAAAAGCTGTTTCTGATATGAAAGAGGTTATGGACGCAGCGAGGAGATAAGTAAATGGCTATTGTTGGCATAGGTACAGACATTGCGGAAATTGAACGATTCGAACGAGCAGTAGAGCGTTCTGGTGAATCTTTCGCTCGTCGAATACTTACCGATTTTGAGCATGCTACGTATGTAGACCTGAACAACAAAAGCCGTTTCCTAGCTAAACGCTTTGCTGCTAAAGAAGCCGCTTCAAAAGCTTTAGGTACAGGTATCGCATCTGGTGTAACTTTCCAAGATTTTCAAGTATCAAACGATGCCAGAGGTAAGCCTATTTTAACGCTTACTAACAAAGCGAAAGAAATTGCTGACCAACTAGGAGCGACGAATTTTCATTTGTCGCTCTCAGATGAACGACACTATGCGGTCGCGACAGTGATTTTTGAGTCTTAGGCTTAGTTATAGTTCATTCAAACTAAGAACTCTGCCGAACGTTCGCTGACTTTATCAATCTCATCTTGTAGTTCGAAAAGTTCAGGCTCGATGTCTTCGACGCTAGAGCCTGAGCGCAATGCTTGCTCTATTGTTGCGCACACCGATTTCAAGCGTGGAACGCCACTATAGGCGCAACTACCGTGCAACTTGTGTATGTAATGCAGCAGATCATCTATGTTCGCTTGTTCAGCGTTTGATAGAGAATTCTCAATGATCGGGGTAACTTCGGGGAAGTAATCTATCAGCATCTTCAACATGTCTTTGGCTAGATCTTCTTTGAAGGCTGATTGCTTCAACGCCAGTTGCCAATCGATCACTTGGTTTGCGGAACTGGACTCCACAACGTTTTGAACTTGTTCTTGCGGCTTTTCTTCCGGAGCAGGTGCTACGCTTTTCTCACCTGTAGCCATCGAAGCTGATTGGTTGCTCCAATAAGCTAAGGTTTTTTGTAGGCGATTTTCTTCTATGGGCTTGGTTAGGTAGTCGTCCATACCTGCATCAAGCAGGCGAGTTCGTTCCCCGCTCATCGCATGTGCGGTGACCGCAATAACTGGCGTTTTTGCGTTAAGCTCCGTTTCCTTGATATGCCCACATGCGGTGACGCCATCCATTTGAGGCATTTGTATATCCATTAATATGACGTCAAACTTACGTTCTTTCGCTTTTTCAATGGCTTCAGGGCCGCTGGTACACACCACAACGAGGTCAACTCGCTCTTCTAGTAGCGCGCCAATCAACTTAAGGTTCGCTTTATTGTCATCTACTGCCATGACAGAGATTGGCATTTTCTCCAGTTTCTCCTGCTTAACCTGTTTAACCAATACAGGTGGTGCTATCGCTGGTTTATCAGAAGCAAGCGCTTGGAGTAGCTTTTTCTTCGGCAGTGGCTTGGTAATACAAGGGATTTGATATTTTTGAACCAAATGATCTGCAAGGGCTAAAGTCGTGCTTGGAGTACTCACAATCACGTTTGCTGCTAAGCTTTGAGCCCACTCAACTTGTTGTTCAATGAGATCAGTTTGGTGCTCAGCAGCTGGAGATAAACACAATAAAATATAGTCGAAGTGTTCATCAACTTGGGTGATTGAAGTGATATGAGTGGTGCGTATGCCGACTTGCTCAAGCTGCATTCGAGTTGCTAACGCTGCTTGAGTATTCGGCTCAATCAAGAGTAACGTTTTATCTTTAAGGACTTCTGCATGAAGTGAGTCACTCACCGGCATGTCTGTTGCGAGCATTCGTACTGTGAACCAGAAAGTTGAACCTTGGTGGAGGCGACTGGTTAAGCTGATTTCACCCCCCATTTGTGCTACGAGTTTTTGGGTAATCACGAGTCCAAGCCCCGTACCGCCATAGCGTCGAGAAATGCTAGCATCAGCTTGACTAAATGCTTGGAAAAGCTGCGCTTGCTGCCTTTCTGAAATACCAATTCCTGTATCACGAATCATAAACTGAAGCTCAACGAACTCATCTTTGTTAGAGCGCATTTCGACACTGATATCAACGTTTCCGTGTTCGGTGAACTTAATCGCATTTCCGACTAAGTTAGTCATGATTTGTTGAATACGTAGTGGGTCTCCGACTAAACCTGCCGGTATTTTTGGATCAACTTTGAGAGTGAGTTCTAAGCCTTTTTCATGGGCGCTGGTGGCCTGAAGGCTAACGACTTCTTCCAAGTTGTCCTGGAATTCAAATGGAATGTTCTCTAAAGCTAATTTACCTGCTTCGAGTTTCGAGAAATCTAAAATGTCATTGATGATGGCGAGTAAGTTGTTCGCTGATTTCTCAATGGTAAACAGGTAATCAGTTTGACTGTTGGTGAGATTAGTTTTCAGCATTTGACGAGTAAAGCCAATCACACCATTGAGCGGCGTTCGCAGTTCGTGAGACATGTTAGCTAAGAACTCAGATTTCACTCTGGCAGCTTCTTGGGCGCGTTTCTTAGCAATGTCTAGCTCAACGTTTTGTATCTCTAACTGCTCGAGGGTTTCTCGCAAATCTGATGTTGCTTGGTCAATACTGTGCTGCATTTCAATGTGGTATTCAGACAGCGAAACTGCCATCGCATTGATACCGTTTTTAAGTGCATCTAGCTCACCATGTAATTTACCCTCGATTCGCACATCTAAGTGTCCCCGCCGAATTCTATCTACCATGTTCTTCATGTGGGTGATAGGGCGGGTCACATCATGCAGTAACCTAAAGGCAAAGATACTCGATAAGCCTAGTCCTGCTAGTAGCACTAAGAAGGCGAAGAATATTTCTTGGTATTGCTGCAAACGTAAAGATGAAAGGTCGAGCTCAACCGCTATATAGCCCAAAGCTTGGTTTGGGCCAGCTTGGCCAGACAGGTTTGAGATATAGCCACCTTCGGCCAATATTGGCGCCCGGAGTATTAGTGTATTGTCATGCAGCTCAGAGGTGCCAACCAAAGGTATCGGTTTATCCTTTGGAAACGTCAATTCTTGGAAGTTTGGATGAAAGTTTGAGGTAACAAATAAATCGTGGTTGTAATCAAAAACGGCAATACTGCGAACAAACTTAGAGTTCTTACGATGAGCGTAACTGATTAATCGGCGGACAGATTCTCGGTTTTGAGTTTTAAGACCTTCTGCACTGGCTATTGCAAGCGGCTCGATGATGCTTAAGCCTTCGTTGATCACTTGCTTTTCCAGATCGTGATATCTGCTGAAGGAAAAAAAGGCACTCAAAAGCAAGCCAATAATTAATGTTGGCGCAAGAGTGAGAGTAATTACGCGGGCGCGTAAGCCGTATCTTGTCATTATTGTCTAAACATCATCTCTTGGATATGGGAAAATAGCGCTCTATGGCCTAAACCTCTTTATCAAGAAGATACGTGGGCCTATACGAAACATTAAATTAGATGCTTAGCTTAATCAAGTTAGGGTTGTTCGACAATTAACCTAAGCTTAGCAGCAGTTAGCAGATGATTTAACCAAATTTTGATGACTATTTCAGGCAAAACCATGGCTCAATTTTTTCAACCTAAGAAATCGCAATTAAACACAAAACACCAACAAATTTTAGTTGAAAAGTTGGATCACCATGGCTCTGGTATTGGTTATTTATCTGGAAAACCACTATTTATTGACGGCGCGTTACCAAATGAAGAAGTCGTGGTTCAGTTAACAGAAAGCAAAAAGAAGTATGCTCGCGGCAAGCTAATCAAACGACTTAAATCATCTGAAGAGCGAGTGAAGCCTTTCTGCCCGTATTACAACCAATGTGGTGGATGCAACATGCAGCACCTAAGCCATGAGTCACAAATCGAATACAAACAAAGCTCGCTTACTCACCTAATGCAAGTGCCTTCAGAATCTTGCTCGAAGTTAGATTCGGCCGTAGTAGGCGAAGGTCAAGGCTATCGTCGTAGAGCTCGGATTAGTGTCTACTTCAATAAAAAAACGTCGACACTTCAATTTGGTTTCCGCAAAAAGTCGAGCAATCAAATTGTAGATGTGACGGATTGTGCGGTTTTGGATCCGCAATTAAATGCACTGTTGCCAAGTTTGAAAGAAACGTTTGAGCAATTTAGCAAGCAAGAATGTTTAGGGCATATCGAGTTGGTAAAAGCAGCCAATGCCACAGTGTTGGTTGTTCGTCATACCCAAAAGCTCACTGAGAAAGACCAAAGCACACTAACTCGTTTCGCTGAGTCGAAACAGTTGTCGCTATTTCTTATCCCAAATTCAGGCCAGCTGGTTCAGGTGACTGGTGAAAAGCCATATTACACAGAGAACAATTGCAAAGTAGCGTTTAGCCCAGACAGCTTTATTCAAGTAAACCAAAATATTAACCAACAAATGGTTAACCAAGCGATAGAGTGGCTAACTTTGAATGAGCAAGACAGAGTGCTGGATCTGTTCTGTGGAGTAGGCAATTTCAGTTTGCCTATCGCCAAAGTTGCAAGCAAGGTAGTAGGCGTTGAAGGTGTACCTGCTATGGTAGAGCAAGCCAATGCCAATGCAGATCTCAATCTTATAACTAATGCTAAATTCTTCCATGCTAACTTAGAAGAAAATATAGATACCGCTGAGTGGTCTCAGGAAAAATTTGATAAAATACTGCTCGACCCGGCTAGAGCTGGTGCTAGTGGTATAGTTGATTCGATAGGAAATCTAGGTGCTTCTAAAGTGGTTTATGTTTCTTGTAATCCCGCTACTTTAGCCAGAGATAGTCAGGCGCTTAAGCAGCAAGGTTTTCAACTCGAAAAGCTGGGTATGTTAGATATGTTTCCACATACCAGTCACTTAGAGTCGATGGCTTTGTTCGTTAAAAAATAAAATATAAACCAAGAAACTTGGTTGGCTATGAAAACGAATTAAAACAACTAGGATAGAACAATGGTCGCGGTACGAAGTGCGCATTTAACCCAAGACGAACAATTTGAAATAGAGAAATGGATCTCCAGTCTAGGGCAAGACTCTAAAACTGCTAAAAAGCTGACTGCGGTATACCGCCAATGTGAAGCCATGGTAGAGGGTCATGAAGAGGGGCCAATATTGTTGTGGCGTGGGCGAGAGATGATCGAAATACTGATTACCTTGTCTATGGATAGAGCAACATTAGTGGCAGCGCAGCTGTTTCCAATTGTGACAAGTGGTATTTACGATCGAGAGTTACTCGAGGAGCAATACAGCAAAGAAATCATTAAGCTAATTGATGGCGTTGAAGAGATGGCCGCGATTGGCCAACTTAATGCTACGTTAGAAGGCTCTGCTGCATCAGGGCAAGTCGATAATGTTCGCCGTATGCTACTCGCGATGGTTGATGACTTTAGGTGCGTGGTTATCAAGCTAGCTGAGCGAATCAGCAATCTTATTGAAGTAAAAAAAGAACCCGATGAAATACGCCGAGCGGCCGCTAAAGAATGTGCCAATATCTATGCGCCACTCGCAAACAGGCTTGGTATCGGTCAGCTTAAGTGGGAAATTGAAGATTACGCATTTCGTTATCAACAGCCCGATACCTATAAGCAGATCGCGAAGCAGTTAGCAGAAAGACGAATTGTCCGCGAACAATACATCACAGACTTTGTTGATGACCTTTCTGCTGAAATGAAAGAGTCCCATATTCAAGCGGAAGTGAGCGGTCGACCAAAACACATTTATAGTATTTGGCGAAAAATGCAGAAGAAAAGCTTGGATTTTGATGAACTGTTCGATGTGCGTGCAGTTCGGATAATCGCCGAGCGCTTGCAAGATTGTTATGCGGCATTAGGTATTGTCCACACTAAATACAAACATTTACCTGATGAATTTGACGATTACGTTGCCAACCCAAAGCCAAACGGCTATCAGTCTATTCACACGGTAGTACTTGGCCCTGAAGGTAAAACCATCGAAATCCAGATTCGAACTAAGCAGATGCATGAAGACTCTGAGCTTGGTGTTGCTGCGCACTGGAAATACAAAGAAGGCAGCAGCAGTCGAAGTGGGTACGATGAAAAAATCACTTGGCTTCGTAAGCTTATCGATTGGCAAGAAGAGATGTCCGACTCTGGCGAAATGCTTGATGAACTTCGCAGCCAAGTTTTTGATGACAGAGTTTATGCCTTTACACCAAAAGGCGATGTAGTTGATTTGCCGATGGGTGCTACGCCACTCGATTTTGCCTACCACATTCACTCTGAAGTAGGACACCGTTGTATTGGCGCCAAAGTTGCTGGCCGAATAGTTCCTTTCACTCATAAGTTGTCTATGGGTGATCAGGTCGAGATCATCACATCTAAAGAGCCAAACCCGTCTCGAGATTGGCTAAACCCGTCAATGGGCTTTGTTCATTCAGGACGAGCTCGAGCAAAGATTAATGCATGGTTTAGAAAACAGGGCCGTGAGAAAAACATCGAAGCTGGCCGAGAAATTCTAGAAACGGAACTGCAAAAAATTGGCGCGAGTCTGAAAGACGCCGATGAATATGCATTGAAGCGTTTCAACGTTAACACACCTGACGAATTGTACGCAGGAGTGGGTACTGGTGATTTACGTATCAACCAAATCGTCAATCACATTAATGCGCTAGTGAATAAACCGACAGCGGAAGAGGAAGATCAGCAGGCACTAGAGAAGCTGCAAGAGTCTGAGCAAAAAGCAGCGCCAGTGAGCCGCCCTAAAAAAGATGCGGTTGTCGTTGAAGGCGTCGATAATTTGATGACGCATTTAGCGAGATGCTGCCAGCCTATTCCGGGTGATGACATCAAAGGATACATTACTCAAGGTCGAGGTATCTCTGTTCACCGTAGTGATTGTGAGCAGCTTGAAGAGCTGAGCCTTCATGCTCCTGAGCGAATTATTGATACGGTTTGGGGAAGCGGCTTTGTAGGTTCTTACATTCTGACTATCAGGGTGGAAGCAATGGAACGAAGTGGGCTTTTGAAAGACATTACGACATTGCTTGCTAATGAAAAAATGAAAGTCACCAGTATGAGAAACCGCACTGACTACAAACGTCAGCTGGCAGTGATGGACTTTGATTTGGAAGTGACCAACGTAGAAGTATTGTCGCGAGTCACTAATCGTGTTGAGCAAATCAAAGATGTCATGTCGGTCAAAAGGCTAGGCTAGTATCCCGCTATATAGGTGTTAATTATTATGAAAGACGAGTGAAAGCTCGTCTTTTTTATAGGAAGTTTTATGAATCATCCAATTGAACAACTTGAAGACATAATGGCCCAGTTACGTGACCCAGACAGCGGTTGCCCTTGGGACAAAAAGCAAACCTTTGACACTATCATTCCACATACTATTGAAGAAACTTTTGAGGTGGTGGATGCTATCAGCAATCAAGATTGGGACAATTTGAAAGAGGAGCTGGGTGATTTATTGTTCCAAGTGATCTTTTATAGCCAGCTTGCCAAAGAAAAGCAGTTATTTGAGTTCAAAGAGGTTGTGGAAACCGTCAATGAAAAGCTGACTCGCCGCCATCCACATGTATTTGCTGACCTAGATGTGCAAGATGAAGAGCAATTGAATGAGAACTGGGAACAAGAAAAGAGAAAAGAAAAGCAGCGTTCCGGCCAGGTTGAAGAGAGTATTTTGGATTCGGTGCCTCAGTCGCTGCCAGCTCTTTCAAAGGCTAATAAAATCCAGAAAAAGTGCGCCAAAGTGGGTTTCGATTGGGCTGAATTGCCGCCTGTTGTCGATAAAGTTAGAGAAGAAATTGATGAAGTACTGCAAGAAGTCGAATCGGGTGACTCAGATAAGCTTGAAGAAGAATTGGGTGATTTATTGTTTGCGACAGTTAACTTAGTTCGGCATTTAGGTAAGGATCCAGAAGTTGCTTTGACTAAGGCGAATCAAAAATTTTCTCGTCGATTTCAATCTTTAGAGCGGTTGGTAAAAAAAGATGGTAAACATTTAGAGAATCTGAATTTGGATGAATTGGATAAAGTTTGGGATAGAGTTAAGAGCCAAGAAGATGTTAAAGGCGTGAAACATAAAGATTAAATATGTATTGATAAAATTACCTAGCTTGGGTCGATTGACAAATTGATTTGAAGCAAAAAATAATTAACAGTGGTGTGATAGATTTCACGTTGTGGCGATAAAGGGCTTCTGGTATAGTTTCATCCCGTCCAGAAGAAATCCATTTCCCTCATTCAACCAATTTCAGGTTAAACATGACGACAAATTACATTTTTGTTACTGGCGGGGTTGTATCCTCACTAGGTAAAGGTATTGCAGCAGCATCGTTAGCAGCGATCTTAGAAGCTCGCGGTCTTAAAGTGACCATGATGAAGCTTGATCCTTACATCAACGTTGACCCAGGCACAATGAGCCCAACTCAACATGGTGAAGTTTTCGTGACCGAAGATGGCGCAGAAACTGACCTAGACCTTGGTCACTACGAGCGTTTCATTCGTACCAAAATGACCAAGCGTAACAACTTTACAGCGGGTCGTGTTTACGCGGATGTACTACGCAAAGAACGTCGCGGAGACTATTTAGGCGCGACTATTCAGGTTATCCCTCATATCACTAATGCGATCAAAGATCGTGTGATTGCTGGCTCCGAAGGTCACGATGTGGCTATCGTTGAAGTAGGCGGTACAGTCGGTGATATCGAGTCTCTACCATTTATGGAAGCTATCCGTCAGCTAGCGGTTGAGCTAGGACGTGAGCGTGCAATGTTTATGCACTTAACATTGGTTCCATATCTAGCTGCAGCAGGCGAAGTAAAAACTAAACCAACTCAGCACTCAGTAAAAGAATTACTGTCTATTGGTATCCAACCAGATATTCTTGTTTGCCGCTCTGATCGTATGATCCCAGCGAACGAACGTAAGAAAATCGCTCTATTCTGTAACGTTTCAGAAAAAGCGGTTATCTCAATGAAAGATGTAGATTCTATCTACAAGATCCCTCAATTGATCAAATCTCAAGGCCTTGACGATTTAGTTTGTACTCGTTTTGGCATCAACGCACCAGAAGCCGATCTTTCCGAATGGGAACAGGTTATCTACGAAGAAGCTAACCCAACAGGTGAAGTGGTTATTGGTATGGTCGGTAAATACATCGAACTACCAGATGCTTACAAATCGGTGAATGAAGCACTTAAGCACGCAGGTCTTAAGAACCGCCTAAACGTGAAAATCAAATACGTTGACTCGCAAGATGTTGAGAGCAAAGGCGAAGAAGCATTAGCTGGCTTAGATGCGATCCTAGTGCCGGGTGGCTTTGGTGATCGTGGTATCGAAGGTAAGATCCGCGCTGCACAATTTGCGCGTGAAAACAAAGTTCCTTACTTAGGTATCTGCTTGGGGATGCAAGTAGCGCTTATCGAATACGCACGTAATGTTGCGGGAATGGAAGGCGCAAACTCTTCGGAGTTTGATAAAGAGACTAAGTACCCAGTAGTAGGTTTGATCACTGAATGGGTTGACGGTGAAGGTAAAGTTGAAGAGCGCACAGAAGCGTCTGATCTTGGCGGCACAATGCGCCTAGGCTCTCAGCTATGTCACTTAGTAAAAGGCAGCAAAGCGCATGAACTATACGGTAACACTAAGATTCATGAGCGTCACCGTCACCGCTATGAAGTAAATAATATATTGCGTCCGCAAATCGAGAAAGCGGGCTTGAAAGTGTCAGGCTTATCAGCCGATAAGAAACTGGTTGAAGTTATTGAGAACCCGAACCACCCATGGTTCGTTGCGGCTCAATTCCACCCAGAATTTACTTCCACACCACGCGACGGACACCCGTTATTTGCAGGCTTTGTAAAAGCGGCAGGTGATTTCCAGCGTGACGAGATGGAAAAATAACTAGATACAGGTAGCAGCATCTTATATGCTGCTACCCAATTGAATTGACATTTATAGAACGAGAGGAAACATTGATGTCTAAGATCGTTAAAGTTTTAGGTCGTGAAATTATCGACTCACGTGGTAACCCAACTGTTGAAGCTGAAGTTCACCTAGAAGGCGGCTTCGTAGGTATGGCTGCTGCTCCATCTGGCGCATCAACTGGTTCACGTGAAGCTCTTGAGCTTCGTGATGGTGACAAGTCACGTTTCCTAGGTAAAGGCGTACTTAAAGCAATCGCTGCAGTAAACGGTCCAATCGCTGAAGCTCTAGTTGGTAAAGATGCGAAAGATCAAGCAGCAATCGATGCTCTAATGATCGACCTAGACGGTACTGAAAACAAATCTAACTTCGGTGCTAACGCTATCCTAGCTGTTTCTCTAGCTAACGCTAAAGCTGCTGCAGCTGCTAAAGGCATGCCTCTATACGAGCACATCGCTGAGCTAAACGGCACTCCAGGCCAATTCTCTATGCCTCTACCAATGATGAACATCATCAACGGTGGTGAGCACGCAGACAACAACGTTGATATCCAAGAATTCATGATTCAACCAGTTGGTGCTAAGACTCTTAAAGAAGGTCTACGTATCGGTGCTGAAGTATTCCACAACCTAGCTAAAGTTCTTAAGGCTCAAGGTCTTAACACTGCTGTTGGTGACGAAGGTGGTTTCGCTCCTAACCTAGAATCTAACGCTGCAGCACTAGCTGCAATCAAAGAAGCTGTTGAGAAAGCAGGCTACGAGCTAGGTAAAGACGTTACTCTAGCTATGGACTGTGCTGCATCTGAGTTCTACGACAAAGAAGCTGGCAACTACAACATGAAAGGCGAAGGTAAGATCTTCACTTCTGAAGAGTTCAACCACTACCTAGCTGAGCTAGCTAACCAATACCCAATCGTTTCTATCGAAGACGGTCTAGACGAGTCTGATTGGGATGGCTTCAAGCACCAAACTGAACTACTAGGTGACAAGCTTCAACTAGTAGGTGATGACCTATTCGTTACTAACACTAAGATCCTAGCTGAAGGTATCGAGAAAGGTGTTGCTAACTCTATCCTTATCAAGTTCAACCAAATCGGTTCTCTAACAGAGACTTTAGCTGCAATCAAGATGGCTAAAGACGCTGGTTACACTGCTGTAATCTCTCACCGTTCTGGCGAAACTGAAGATGCAACTATCGCTGATCTAGCGGTAGGTACTGCTGCAGGCCAAATCAAAACTGGTTCTATGAGCCGTTCTGACCGTGTTGCTAAGTACAACCAACTTATCCGTATCGAAGAAGCACTAGGTGAGCGTGCTCCTTACAACGGTCTTAAAGAAGTTAAAGGTCAAGCTTAATTAGCAGCCTTACTATCTAATTCTAAGCGCCCCTTTTAGGGGCGTTTTTTTTGGGGCTGACTAAAGCTGGTTTGGCAACAAAAGAGAGGAACTAGCCTAGAAGTAAGCTTATGTTTTAGGTGCTACTGTTTTAGATGTTATGGGGCATTTAGATTTAAATACCTTTGCCTTAACTGCTCTAAGGTTCCATCATTTCTCAGCCATTCTATGGCATTAAATACTTCGGCAGCTCGGCTGGAGCATGGAGAGTTTCTTGACATTGCAAAGTATACTTGGGTGGTTGAAACAGGCTTTGTCAAAGGTACGATGCTATCCAATAGTTTCATGGTTTTGAGAGTAGAGGTTGTGTCGAAATAGTCAGAAATAAAAAACTGGCTCCGTCCTTTTTGTAATCTGACAATGTGCTCCGTTTTTTTACCGACGCTATGGAGTGATAAATTTTTCTTAGCAAATTGGTCAAACTCTTCACCAAAACTACCCCCTAAAGGAATATCTCCCGCTTTTCCTACTAGATCAGATAGTATCTCAAACTTGAACTCTTTTCCTTTTAGCACAAATACTCTTGCTTCATTTTGCAAGAAAGGGCTGGAGTAGTAATATTTGTTGGCTCGTTCCTTAGTCCAGTAAATCCCAATGATGATATCGACTTTTCCTTGTTGAAGGCTGAGTAAAGCACGCTTCCAAGGCTGTTCTACAAATTGAAATGGGAGTGACAATTGACTGCTGATGTTGCTCATCACATCGTGTCCCAGTCCGTAGATGTCTCCATTATCGTCTTTCATTAGGACAGGAACCCAGCCCATTGAGCCTGTGACTTTCATGACTTTACATTCATCAGCATAGACGGGGGTTATCGAAATCAGTAGTGCGAAAAAGCTCACTATTGCTTGTAAAAGACGAGAACTATCTAAGATCTTCCTTAATCTCATATCTGTACTCTAGGCAAATTATCCATATTGCTTCTAACTATCTTTTAACTATTGCTCATAAAGTCGGCTTTGCATAGCGCAGATGTTAGGAATCGAATTTAGATATATGTAAAAGCCGGCAGATGAAATCTACCAGCTGGAGGGATAAAGGAGGTTACATTCCAGAGCTTTTGCCGTCTAGGTTCGCCATGCAGTAGTCTAGGACTTTTCTAGCCATTGGCGCCGCTGATTGAACGCCATAACCAGCGTGTTCAATGATAACGGTCACGACAAACTTCGGGTGTTTAAACGGTGCGAAGCTTTCGAATAGAGAGTGGTCTTGTAGGTGAACATCAATCTTCTTAGCATCGTAGTTTTTGTTGTTTAAACTAAATACCTGCGAGGTACCTGTTTTACCACCACTGGAGTATGGTGCACCTTTAAATACTCTTCTTGCTGTACCCAGTGGTCCCATATCAACCAAGCGCATACCGTTTAACGCTATATCCCAGTCTTTCGCAGGTACGTTCTGCATGACATGCATCGTCTTAAATTTGGTCATGCTCAAGTCTTTAAATTGAGCTCCATGATTGATAGTTGCACGTAATAGGTGAGGCTCTTCGATATTGCCGTGATCGATCAATGTTACAAGCGCCTTAGCCAATTGCATGTTGGTCGCAGTCCAGTAGCCCTGGCCGATACCTACTGGTATCGTATCACCGACATACCAAGGCTTGTGGTGTCTTGCTCGTTTCCACTCTTTTGTCGGCATGTTCGCATTACTTTCTTCAGCAATGTCGAGGCCGGTGTTTTCGCCAAAACCAAATTTATTCATCCATTTAGAGAGTCGATCGATACCCATATCATAAGCAATTTGATAGAAGAACGAGTCGACAGACTCCTCTATTGCTTTGGTAATGTTGACCGTACCGTAGCCCCACCTATCAGCATCGTGATAGACATGCTTATCTTTAGAATGCGGTATCCGCCATTGACCATGATCATCACGCGTAGTCGAAGGCGTGATAACTCCTGTATCTAGAGCTGCAACAGTAATGTATGGCTTAACGGTAGAGCCCGGAGGGTAGATACCTAGCGTTGCACGGTTAAGCAGTGGGTGCTGTGGATCATCCAGCAGCTTGCGATAAGCCTTGCTAGAAATACCGTCAACAAATGGATTTGGGTTGTAGCTCGGGCTAGAAACCATTGCTAGTACACTGTCATCTCGTGGGTCAATGACAATGGCACTACCGGGGTGCTTTTTCTCGTGGATAAGCTTGTAAATGTATTCCTGAAGGTTGATATCAATGTTTAGTACGATATCTTTGCCCGGCACAGGAGGAACGTATTGCAACACACGAACAACGCGACCATGGCTATTTACCTCTACTTTTTCATAGCCTTTTTTGCCATGTAATAGGTCTTCGTAGTACTTCTCAATACCGATCTTACCTATGTATTTAGTCCCTTCGTAATTGTCAGCCTTTCCTTCTTTTACAAGCGCAGCTTCTTCACGGTCATTGATTCGCCCTACGTAACCAAGCACGTGTGTCAGTACTTCTCCATAGGGATAGTAGCGCTTTAGACCTGCTTCAATGGAAAGCCCGGGGAACTCATATTCATGTACAGAAAACTCAGCAACTTGCTTGTCAGTAAGATCGGTTAAGAAATCTTTAGCACTAAAGCGGCGGTGCCAACTGTGAGTCAGAGTATAAAATTGTTTAACCTGATCCGGCGTGAGCGTCATGTACTTTTGTAAACGCTCTATCGTTGCCTTGGGATCAACTACTTTATCTGGAATGACATCCAGATTGTAAACAGTGATATTTTTTGCAAGTACATGCCCGTTACGGTCATAGATTAAGCCGCGAGGGGGAGGAACGGGAAGTATTTGAATACAGTTGTCGTTTGATTGGGTGGTATAGCTTTTGAAGTCATCGATCTGCAACTTGTACAGGTTACTGATTAAGGCAACAACCAGCAGAATCAAGCCAAAAAATGCCATGAAAGCACGTCTGCGAAAGAGCCTTACCTCTTGCTCATGATCACGCAGATGTTCTCGACTTCGGTTCATTTTTTGATCTCTGTAACAAGTTTATTGAAAAATAGCCGAAGGAGTATACATTGAAATGTTCTCATAGAGATGGGTAATTTATTTTTATTTATTTTTTTATATCTGGACAAAATGTAAATCTAAATTAAGTGATTGATTTATTGGTATAAGACTCGGGATAAGTTTGTCTTTCCAGCTGAATGTAAAAATCGATTTTTATGTTCTAGCCGGCACAAGGTTAGAGCTGATCAATCTTCAATATGTCGGCAATTGCTTAATGTTTGCTCAGCTTAATTGGATGGCTTTAACGCGTCTTTTGTCTAGTTCAGTGCGAATTTCTGAGCCTTTGAAACCATCTGCGATGACTTCCTTAGCTGTGAGTGAGCTTGCTGATAGATAAGCCTGCAAAAATATCTCTTTTTGCGGGTAAGGCTGACTCTCTAGCCCCAATCGACCTGCGTGGTCGGCTTGGCAGCAAATAAGAACTTCTTCTAGTCGTTCTGGCTTACGCCAAACGTCGAGCTTATTGAGAACTTTAAGCTTAGTTACTGCTTTAAGCTCTTTGGCTCTATGAATATTGGTATGCTGCTCGCAGACTAGCAGCGCAAGTTGTTTGTACTCTTTCGGTACTCGAAGACGTTCACAGAGCTGTTCGACGACTTTTAACCCGCGAAACTCATGCATTTTATGGCTAGGCCACGCTTCTTGGGGAGTCAGAGCCTTCCCTAAGTCATGTAATTGGGCTGCTAACCTAACTACAGTTGACTTGCTTAACTTTGCGGCTTGCTCAGCGACCATTAACGTGTGGATTCCAGTATCGATTTCAGGGTGCCATTTTTCTGGTTGAGGTACGCCAAACAAGCTATCTAGCTCGGGCAAGACGACGGCAAGCGCGCCACATTCTCTGAGAGTGGATAAAAACACTTGGGGGTTAGGTGTTAAAAGTGACTTATGCCATTCTTGCCAAACTCGCTCTGCCGTTAAGTGGTCGAGCTCTCCGCTTTGACTCATTGAGCGCATCAGAGACTTTGTTTCTTCAGCGACGGTAAAACCAAGGTGATGGAGCTTCGCTGCAAATCTAGCTACGCGCAATACGCGTAAAGGGTCTTCACTAAAAGCCTCGGAGACGTGGCGAAGTATTTTCTTATCGATATCTAGCTGACCATTGTACGGGTCGAAAATAGTGCCCGATGCATCTTGTGCAATGGCGTTGATTGTGAGGTCTCGCCGTTGTAAATCTTCTTCTAGTGTCACATCAGGAGAAAAGTAACATTCGAACCCAGTGTACCCTTTACCAATCTTCTTTTCGGTGCGGGCTAGGGCATACTCTTCTTTTGTCTCTGGATGTAGAAACACAGGGAAGTCTTTGCCAACAGCTTGATAGCCAAGTGAGAGCATCTCCTTGGGAGTACTGCCAACTACCAGCCAATCTTTGTCTTGGCTTGGTAGATTGAGCAATTTGTCACGAACGGCCCCGCCGACTAAATAGGTGTTCATATTGTCTCCCGCAACGTTACAAAGTCGCTGGTCAGTGATATTAAAAGTATATACCCGAGTAACTTCATGATGCTTGTTTCAGCGAGCTAGAATCAAAATAGGCCACGATAATGTGGCCTATTGTAGGAGCTGTGTTGCTAACGATTAGTTAGCCCAGCCAGGATGCTTCTTCTTACGACGTGGAATTAAGTGTGGCAGAAGTAGACCAAATATGAGACCACCGCCAGCAACGCCACCACCATACATGAAGTACTTCATCAGTAAATCTTCTTTTTGAGTGTCAATTCGCGCACGTAGGTTGCGGATCTCTGACTGAGAGGTAGTAAGCTTTTTACTAATCTCGCTGTAGTTTTGCTCGAGTTCAGAAATTTGCTGGTTTCGTGAGTCTAATGACTCGATCAAGCCAGCTTTTTCGTTGTCAGAGTTGGATTTTGCACTGGCAAGCTGAGTTTTAACATCAGCCAGTTCTTTTTCAAGCTTTGGCAGACGAACAGCCATGCTTTCTTGAGTCGTAACGAATCGACTTTCTACCCAGCCAGTACGACCTTTTTCATCGATGATTTCTGTATAGCCAGTATCTTTATCAGCTTTCAAATATTGTACTTTTTGCCCAGCATCAACGCTGCCAATGATACGGTATTGGTTACTTGGGCCAGAATGTATATAAGTAAATAATTTGTCTGCGATATATCGGTCCTGTGCGAATGCAAGAGGAGCAGTTAGCATTGAGACTAAAACGACGCAAATCAGCTTGTTCACGGTAAATCCTTTAACTTATCTTCAAATTTTGTATTCGAGGTACTTATCCGCTATGTACTTTAGCAGCGAAAAGAGTTTTCGAATAGTGCTAGCAATACCTTTATGTTACGCAGGTATATTTCTTATCTATTTGGGTGTCGACTTTGTGCAGAAATAGTAAGAAGTTTCTAGAGGTTGTGCAACAAAGAAGGGAGGCTAAACCTCCCTTTATGTGCGTTTGAGTCAATAATGACAGTGTGTTTACACTAGATTGACTTGGCTTATCCGAATACAGCGCGAATAGCGTAGAAAAATATTACGGATAGTAGAGCGCCAGCTGGCAGAGTAATGATCCAAGATGCAACAATGTTACGTACTACACCTAGGTTTAGTGCTGCAATACCACGTGCAAAGCCAACACCTAATACGGCACCAACTAGAGTTTGAGTGGTAGAAATTGGCAAGCCAGTACCTGATGCTAAAACAACGGTTGATGCTGTTGCTAGCTGAGCGGCAAAACCACGGCTTGGGGTAAGTTCAGTGATGCCTGTACCAACAGTTGCCATAACGCGGTGTCCCATTGTCGCCAAACCGACAACAATACCGAAGCCACCTAGAGGTAGAATCCACCATGCAATTGAGCTTTTTGCTGCAACAGAACCAAGCTGAGTAACGGTTGAAACAACAGCTGCCAGAGGGCCAATAGCGTTCGCTACATCATTTGAGCCGTGAGCAAATGCCATAGCACAAGCAGTTACGACCATCAGAATACTGAAGATACTTTCAACGCCTGCAAAACCATGGTCTTCTTCACGGTGTGCAAACTTCTTATGGATGTATAGGTAGCCACCAACCATAACTAGGGCAGAGATGCCTGTCGCGCATATCCAAGCTTCTACATTAGTAAGGTGCAAGCCAACATGGGTTAGACCTTTCTTTATAGTAACTAACGCGATAACCATCGTAGTGATGAACATGTACACAGGTACAAATCTTTTTGCGTTTTGTAGCGGCTTCTCGGTGTCGAATATCAACCGTTGGGCACTGACAAAAATTAGATAGGCAAGGAAACCGGAAATGATAGGAGTGACAATCCAGCTGCCTACAATACCTTTAAATGAACCCCAGTTCACCGCATCTGAGCCTACAGAAACACAAGCGAACCCGATGATAGCACCGATGATTGAGTGTGTTGTAGAAACAGGCCAACCCATGTAAGACGCGATAAGAAGCCAGGCCCCAGCAGCAAGAAGTGCTGCTAACATTCCATATACTAGAATTTGAGGTTGATGAGCGAAAAGAGAAGGTTCAATAACACCTTTTCGGATGGTGTCTGTAACTTGGCCGCCAGCGAGATAAGCTCCCGCAAATTCGAAGACCATTGCAATTAAGATCGCTTGTTTTACGGTTAGTGCTTTTGAGCCCACTGAAGTGCCCATAGCATTCGCCACATCATTCGCACCAATACCAATAGCCATTAATAGACCGAAAATTGCTGCCAATGAAATCAGGACAGAACCGTAATGCGCAAGGATATCCATCGTATTACCTAGTTGTTAATAACATAAAGAGCAAATCTAGACACGAGCAAACCACGAGCGAAATTATTTCACTCTAATCATTGGGTTAGGTCTAGTGCTTGCTTATGATTAAATGGTTAATTTACAAATTTAAGAACGAGAAAGCATGACTTCTAAGCGAGCACCAACGCGCTGCGCTTGATCAGCAATGCCACCAACCCATTCCAAAATCTTGTACAAGAACATGACATCGATAGGGTTATACTTCGATTCGATCGCCATTAATTGTTGGCGAAGTTCGATCTGCATAGCATCGGTGTCGTCTTCAATCACATCCAGTTGATGGATCATCTCAGCCACAAGAGTAACTTCACGGCCTTTAAATCCAGTTTCCAATAATTCATCGAGTTCGTTGATCACTTTTTGTGCTTGCTCTGCTGCATCTAAACAACGTTTTACGTAAGCAATAAAGTTCTCGTGAAGAGATTCGGGGATCACCAACTGACGACCATATACACGGCCTGCAATATCTTTTGAAAGGTTGGCGAGTTTGTCTTGTTGAGTGAGGAGTTCAAGCATGTCACTTCTATCGACAGGCATAAATAAGCCACGAGGAAGCTTCAAGCGAATCTCACGTTTTAGGACGTCAGCTTCTTTCTCAAGGTGAGAAATTTGTTCACGGATTTCTCCTGCTTTTTCCCAGTCACCTTTTGAACTTACTTCAAAAAAGTTAACTAAGTGCGAAGCACATTCGTTCACGCAAACAATGTGACGTTGCAAAGGCTTAATAGGGGACTTTGCAAATAACCCTAATATTGTATTTACTGGCATGGTTCTTCAACCTGATAAATATAACCTTAAAATAACATACACCATCTTATGGCGAAATGTTGAGCGATGGCTATAAAGGCGCGCATGTTAACCCATAAAATGGATCATTAAAATAGTTTTAAATCATCTTGTCGAAGATATTTCTCACTTGCCCACCGAAGAAATTGGCAATATCCTGTTTCTAACTGCTTGGAAAGGTACGACTATGGAAACTGAGATAGAACTGAAGTTTTTGGTCTCTGCGGATTTTTCACAATATTTACGTAATAAAATTTCTCAAAAAAAGCTGCTTCAACACAGTTGCAAAGAGCTAAAAAATACTTATTTCGACACACCAGATCACTGGTTGCGTCAGCATGATATCGGGCTACGCATTCGTTGCTTTGATGATGTGTTTGTTCAGACTGTGAAGACCTCTGGCAGAGTGGTTGCTGGATTGCATTCGCGACCTGAGTACAATGCTGAGCACACCAATAACATTCCTGAACTTTCTTTGCACCCAGAAGATATTTGGCCTGCAGGTAAATCGACAGATGTAGTTCAAGATGCATTAGTACCTTTGTTTACTACTAATTTTACACGCGAGCAGTGGCTGATAGCGATGGAAGATGGTAGTCAAATTGAAGTGGCCTTCGACAAAGGTAGTGTGGTTGCTGGAGCCAAGCAAGTTCCAATCTGTGAAGTTGAGTTGGAGCTACGCTCTGGGCAAACCGATGCACTCTTTTCTTTAGCTCGAGTGATTTGCGAGCAGGGTGGTGTTAGGCTTGGCAGCGTTAGCAAAGCTGCAAAAGGTTACCGTCTTGCACTTGGAGCGAAACCGGGTGAAGCTAAGCCTTTAGCATTAGTTCGCACCCACGAAGAAGATAGCATTGAGAAGTGCTTTATCAATTCATTAGAACATGGCTTGAAGCATTGGCAGCAGCATGAGCAGCTTTATTTTGATAGACCAGATCTAGAAGCCTTGTTGCAGGTGCGACATTCAGTGAGCTTTATTCGCCAGATACTTTCGACTTTCTCTTCTGTTGTTCCTCGCAGGGCAAGCGCCATTTTGCGGCAGGAACTAAAATGGCTAGAGCGTGAATTTGAATGGCTGGATGAAAACGTCTATCTGAACCAATTGACTGCTGAAAAAGGTCATACACTTCGAAAATTAGATGCGAGAAAATCGCTACTAAAATCATTGAATCAGCAAGCAGAGAAATTACCGTCTTCAGAGGAAGTGGTTGAGTTGATGTCGTCTGCTCGCTATGCCTCCCTTCTACTGGATCTCAGTCGTTGGGTATTGACTCGTGGCTGGCGGCCATTTCTAGATGAAAAGTCCGAGCTTGATATGTCGAGCAATATCTATGAGTTTGCGACACGGCAATTGGATAGAGCTTGGGGAGAGCTCTCTGAGAAATTCGCACCTGAACTTCAAGTTAACAAGCAAGAGTACATTGAGCAGAAGGGCTTACTAGGGCGTAACCTATACACAGGCATTTCTTTTGCCAGTTTGTTTGATGTTGAAGAGCGCGACCAATATCGGTTGCCATGGGCAGACTTACTACAAGGAATTGATGATCTTCTGATGCTTGAGCCAATGGAACAGCAAGTTGCTGAACTAGAAGGTGACGACAAGCTTCAGCTAGAGAGATGGTTACTGAGAAAAGAAAGCTCAATACTTCACGCGATGGAGCAAACCAGACAAATTTGTCTTGAAGCGACGCGTTATTGGCAACACTAAAATCTAACCAAGCCTTGCTTAGCAAGGCTTAACCCTTCCATACTGTTTTCTTCCAACTTTGGTCGCACTCTCAAAATATTATTCAAATCAGTACTTAAGTTTTCTCATAGCAGCCGATAAACCTAAATAGCGTGCACCAAGGTTATCTGTAAATATCCACATTAAATAGTGTGACTAATGACCCTTGGTACACAGGCTTGTCTTACTTTTCTAACGCATCTAAGTATAATCCATGTCAATGGATTGCTTGTGTAAGAATTAAGCATTGAATCTCAGCGACTTTGGAGAACGACGATGGCAACGATGTCATTTAAGCCTTGGGAACGACTGATTACCGATATTAGGCTGGTCCCTAAAATGGTCATGTGAATGGTCTTTAGCACCATTCTTATCATTGTTAAGCAGCTATGGGACGCAAGTACTTTCTACAACTCACTTCTTGCTTCGACGCAAAATGCTGAACTTGCTCAAAAACATTATGAGGCCTATTTGGTTCAGGGCGCGTGGCAAACCGTTTTTTTAATCATTGTTTTTGTCGTTATCCTTTTGGCTGCAGCAAAAGTGATGTTGAGGCAAACACGTTATATCAGTGACTCTATTCGCCAAATGGCGAGCAGAAACCTATCGATACCTATCCAGATGGAGTGTAAAGATGAGTATGGGGATGTCGCCAGAGAGCTAGAGAAAACACGCCTCCAGTTACAAGAGATGATCAAAATGCAGATTGATTCATCCAATCAACTAGCAGGCTTGACCGAAGCCATGACATTAAGCATGTCAGAAACAAAAGAGTCAGCTCAAGAAGAGTTTAACGAAATCGATCAGCTAGCAACAGCGATGAGTGAAATGAGTTCAACCGTTCAAACTGTTGCCGATCATGCTAACAACGCTTCATCATTAACAGAGAGTGCATCTCAGCAAGCGCAATCTGGGCAGGAGTTTGTTCAAGGGACAGTATCGAAAATCAGTGAGCTCTCAGATGATATTTCCTCCTCGGCACAAGCTGTAAATCAGGTTGAAGAAAGTGTTGAATCTATTGGTAGCGTAGTCGGGACTATTCAAGGTATCTCCGAGCAAACTAATTTACTGGCTCTGAATGCAGCGATCGAGGCTGCTCGAGCGGGAGAGGCAGGAAGAGGGTTTGCAGTTGTTGCGGATGAGGTTCGAAACTTAGCCCAACGCACTCAACAAGCAACAGTAGAAATTCAAGAGATGATCAGCCAGTTGCAAAGTAGCGCTAAATCGGCGGTTTCTTTGATGGAAAAAAGTGTTGAAGAGGCGGCAGAAGGCGTAGATTTAGTCACCAATGCTGGTAATGAACTGGATGGTATCGTTACTCAAGTGAATCAAATTAATGATATGAATTTTCAGATAGCGACTGCCGCTAGCCAACAGAGCAGTGTTGCCGAAGAGATGAACCAAAACCTCACCAACGTACGAGAGCTGGTTGAAGCGTCGGTCACCGTGGTGGGTGAGCTGTTAGAAACTTCGGAAATAATGCAGAAAAACGCTGAAGAGTTGGACGAGAAAATTACTTCCTTTACCGTGTAAAAAATAATTAAGGAACCGACAAACGCTCATAGCAATATGGGCGTTTTTTTATACCTATTGTTTGGCTATAGTGCTTTAATACTCTTTATTGTATTAGCGTCACTGTGTTTACCATCAAGGATAGAGCATGTCACTTCCCCAATCACTCCTTTCTATTTCAGAAGCTGCACTAGAAGAAATCAAACAGACAAACTCTCAGACTATGGGCTCTTGGCCTGCAAAGCGACTAGAAGAGCTGAAATATATATTAGGGCTCAGCCAGTTTGTTCGCGATACGCTGGTGAAAGACGGAGCTTTGTTAGAGTGCTTGCCAGACATGCTTGAAGAGGAGTCTAGAACAGAGCAATATCGCAGTCGCATAGGAGAACAGCTCCAACAGAGCAACAACGAAGATGATGCCTATCGATTACTTCGACAATTTCGCAATAGGGAAATGGTTTATATTGCATGGCGTGATTTCAGCAAATTGTGGTCGCTTGAAGATAGTTTGCAGCATTTATCTCAGCTTGCTGAAGCTTTGATCTTTGAAACTTATCAATGGCAATACAAACTTTGCTGCAAGGAGTGGGGAACGCCTGTCAACCAGCTTGGCGAAGCACAACCTATGCTGATTATTGGTATGGGGAAACTCGGAGGAGGAGAGCTGAACTTCTCTTCTGATATTGATCTTATCTTCACTTACCCAGAAAACGGAGAGACATCTGGAGCAAGGCGCAGCATTGCCAATGCGCAGTTTTTTACCAGATTGGGGCAGAGAGTTATTAAAGCTCTCTCTCACCATACAGTTGATGGTTTTTGTTATCGAGTTGATATGCGTTTGCGTCCGTTTGGAGAAAGCGGGCCTTTAGTTATGAGCTATGCCGCTCTGGAAGACTACTATCAAGAACAAGGTAGAGATTGGGAAAGGTACGCCATGATAAAAGCCCGAGTCATGGGCAGTGAAATGTACCCTCAATATCAAGAGTTAAGACAGCTGCTTCGCCCATTTGTTTTCCGCCGTTACATTGATTTCAGCGCTATTCAGTCACTTAGAAGAATGAAATCGATGATTAGCCGCGAAGTTCGCCGCAATGGCATGCAGAATAATATCAAGCTTGGTGCTGGTGGCATCCGAGAAATTGAGTTTATCGCTCAGGTGTTTCAGTTGATTAGAGGTGGCCGAGAGCCCGATTTGAGAAAGCGTGGCTTATTGGAAACCTTAGATGGTGTTCAGTCACTGTCTTTGGTTGAAGTACAAGAGTCACAGTTACTAAAAGGCGCGTATATCTACTTACGTAGGCTTGAAAATTTACTGCAAGCTCTTGATGACAAGCAAACGCAAACGCTACCTGATGATCCTATAGAACAACTTAAGTTAGCGACAGCGATGGGTTACCAAGATTGGTCTCAGTTGAGAGAAGAAACATCTCGTCATATGAGAGGTGTTCACAATATTTTTGAGCAGTTAATAGGGGAAGAGCAAGAAGAGGGAACTGACGTTGATTCAACGTTCCATGATTTATGGGATATGACCGACAAACACGATACGATTGTACAAGTGTTAGAGCAAGATATTGAAGTAGCTCAAAGCCAAACTCTTGCTGATCAAATTGTACAATTTAAACGAGATCTAGCGAAGAAAACCTTGGGGCCACGAGGTAGAGAAGTCCTTAATCACTTAATGCCAAAAGTATTTTCGGCGATCTTTAGCCACCAAGATGCACAGTTTGGGTTAGAGAGGGTCTTGCATCTATTAAATAAGATTGCCACGCGAACAACCTATCTTGAGCTATTGGATGAGCATGATGCTGCGCTCAATCAGTTAGTGAAACTTTGTACAGCTAGCCCAATGATATCTCGCCAGCTTGGGCGATATCCAATTCTTCTTGATGAACTTTTAGACCCACAACACCTTTACAATCCACCGCCATTTTCCGCTTATAAATCCGAGCTCAGTGACTATTTGGCTCGGATTCCTGCAGGAGACATGGAGCAGCAAATGGAGGCGTTGAGGCAGTTCAAGCAGATATGCATGCTGCGTATAGCTGCTGCAGATATTGCCGGCGTGCTACCAATAATGAAAGTGAGTGATCACCTTACGTATTTGGCTGAAGCTATTGTTGGAGAAGTGGTTCAACAAGCGTGGTCACAGATGGCGGAGAAATACGGTGAGCCGACACATATTCAAGATCGAGAAGGCAAGGGCTTTGCTGTCGTTGGATATGGGAAAGTCGGTGGTTGGGAGCTTGGCTACAAGTCTGATTTGGACTTGGTATTTATTCATGACTGTCCTGCTAATGTATACACTGATGGAAAAAAAGAGATAGACGGCAAACAGTTCTATCTTCGCTTGGCTCAGAGAATTATTCATATTTTCTCTACCCGCACACCCTCAGGAACCTTATACGAGGTCGATACGCGACTAAGACCTTCTGGTAGTTCAGGCTTGTTAGTGAGTACAGCTGAGGCATTCGATGAGTATCAAAAACAAGATGCTTGGACGTGGGAGCACCAAGCATTAGTGCGAGCACGAGTTATTTGGGGCGATCAGCGATTAGCAGATGCATTTAATCAAACTCGCAGAGAGATACTCACGAAGCCACGCGATCAAAGTGAACTCAAGAAACAAGTGGTCGAAATGCGCGACAAAATGTACAAACATTTGGCGGCACAGAAAGCTGGCAGGTTTTTGCTTAAGCAAGATAGTGGCGGTATCACTGATATAGAGTTTATTGCGCAGTACTTAGTGCTCAACTTTAGCTCCCAGAAACCAAAGCTCACTAAGTGGTCAGATAATGTTCGCATTTTTGAAAGCTTGGTTGAGCAAGGTGTCATGACAAATGATCAAGCAACCGCTATTACAGGTGCCTATACAACGATGCGCGATCAAATTCATCGCAGGAGCTTATTAAACTTAGATGCAGATGTTGCGGAAGATAAATATCAAATCGAGCGCCAAGCAGTAAAGAAGGCTTGGAGAGAGTGGCTCGCAGAGTAGCTTTAAAGCGATATTCTGTTAAAATTCTGCGCAACAATAGGTCTAGTGACCCAAAATGGAGAACAAGAATGAAACCAATCCTACCAGATTACAGTGACTCTGGCGTTCTGATTATCGGCGATATCATGCTAGATAGATATTGGCATGGCCCGACAGGACGTATTTCACCAGAAGCACCGGTGCCTGTAGTTAAAGTAGAGAATAATGAAGAGCGCCCTGGTGGAGCGGCAAACGTTGCGATGAATATTGCTTCCCTTGGCGGACATGCTCATTTGGTTGGTTTTACTGGTATTGATGAACCAGCAAAAACACTTAACGAAATTTTGAGCTCATTAAAGGTGACTTGCGATTTCGTTTCTCTGCCAAACTATCCAACCATTACTAAGTTGCGCATTTTGAGCCGCAGCCAACAGCTTATTCGTCTTGATTTCGAAGATAAATTTGAAAATATCGATGAAGAACTTGTGCTTTCTCGAATGGAGCAAGCATTGCCAAAAGTGAAATCTGTTGTGCTTTCTGACTATGCAAAAGGTGCTTTGGAACACGTGCAGCGTTTTATTCAAAAGGCAAGAGAAGCCAAAGTACCGGTATTTATTGACCCTAAAGGTGCTGATTTTGAACGCTACCGCGGAGCAACTTTGCTGACGCCAAATATGTCTGAGTTTGAAGATGTCGTTGGCAAGGTCAACTCGGTTCAAGAGCTAGTAGAAAAAGGTCTAGAGCTTATTGAGAAGTTCGACTTTGAGGCGCTATTGGTGACTCGTAGCGAACACGGTATGACGCTACTGCAACGTGACAAAGAGCCTCTACACCTGCCGACTCAAGCGAAGGAAGTTTACGATGTAACGGGTGCTGGAGATACCGTTATCTCCGTGCTTGCCGCTTCGGTTGCGTCCGGAAAAGCTTTGGACGAAGCATGTGCACTTGCGAATGCTGCTGCTGGTGTAGTTGTAGGTAAAGTGGGTACATCGACTGTTTCGACTATCGAGTTAGCTGAAGCGGTTCATGGTAGCCAAGATACAGATTTTGGTGTGGTAGAAGAGCATGAATTGATCGCTGCTGTTAAGCGCGCTCAAGAGAAAGGCGAAAAAGTAGTCATGACCAATGGTTGCTTTGATATTTTACATGCTGGTCATGTCTCGTACCTCAACCATGCAAGTGAATTAGGTGATCGTTTAATCGTCGCAGTTAACACCGATGAGTCAGTGAAAATGCTAAAAGGTCCTGGCCGTCCGATTAACCCAACAGATCGTCGCATGGCGGTACTTGCAGGTTTGGGTGCAGTTGACTGGGTTGTTCCGTTTAGTGAAGAAACGCCTCAACGATTAATCTCGGAAGTGTTGCCAAACCTGCTAGTGAAGGGTGGTGACTACAAACCGGAAGAAATAGCAGGTGGGAAAGAAGTTATCGCTGCTGGCGGCGAAGTAAAAGTACTTAACTTTGAAGATGGCTGTTCGACCACTGAAATTATCGATGCGATTAAAGGTGGGAGAGGCTAGTATTCTTCACTTTTAATTACTTAGTTCAAACAGAAAAGCGCTTGCTCAACAGCAAGCGCTTTTTTATAGATAACTACTTTAGAGTCTTACTTCTTATGTGTTGATTTCTGAGCGGCTTTCGCTTTTTCAGCAGCTTTTTGCTGAGCGGCTTTCGTTGCAGACTCTAAACCTGCGTTGATATCGAGTACATCTTGCTCACTTAGCACGCCTACATACTCTTTCAATTGAAGTACGTTAATGATGTAGGTGTAGCGAGCATCCGATAGGTTTTCGTTCGCTTCGTACAAGCTTTGAGTCGCGTTTAGTACATCAACGATAGTACGAGTACCCACTTCAAAACCTGCTTCTGTCGCTTCAAGTGAAGATTTCGCAGAAACTACTGCCTGTTTGTAAGCGGAGATAGACCCAATCGAAGCATTAACATTGTTGTAGTAAGCACGAACATTTGCTACGACAGAGCGATATGTAGACTCTAGATCTTGGCTTGAAGCAATGTAGTCGTACTCAGCTTGTTTGGTGAGAGAGTTAACGCTGCCACCGGAGTAGATAGGTACAGTTAGCTTTAAACCAGCATAAGCATTACCTGAGTGGCTATTGGAAGTATAAACATCTGCATCAGAAACACCTGAAGTCGTATAGCCACCAATAGCTGATAACGTAGGTAAGTGCCCAGCGCTTTCTTCAGAAATATTGTCTCTAGCGATATCTTGAGTAATTCTTGCTGCTAATAAGCTTAAGTTTTTCTTTTTCGCTTGTGCAAGCAATTGGTCAAGAGATTCGGGCAGTTTGCTAGCTGAAAAACGTTCAGTATCTAACACAGCAAGATGAGTTGGTTCTTGTCCTGTAATCTCGCGTAAGCCTTCATAGCTGTTCAGTAAGTCATTCTTAGCCGTGATTTCGCTTGCTAACACGCTATCGTAATCAGCTTGAGCATTTTGTACGTCGGTAATTGCAGAAAGTCCAACATCAAAACGTTGTTTGGTTTGTTCCAATTGGCGGCCAACAGAAGCTTTCTCAGCTTGAACGAATGCTAGGTTATCTTTCGCTTTTAACACATCGAAATACGCTGTCGCTGTACGTATGATCAAATCTTGCTGAGCAGCGGCATAAGTTGCATCTGCTTTGCGAGCATTTTTTTGTGCCGTAGTTAATTCAATCCAGCTGGCTCGATCGTATAGTGTTTGAGTAATCCCAAGGGTAGAAGTCCAAGAGTTATTATCTACATAATTGCTTGTGCCTGATCGGTTTACTTGAGCTTGGCCCGTCAAATTAATTTGAGGTAGTAAGGAGCCACGTGTTGAATTTACAGCTTCCACAGTCGAATCGCGAGTTGCAGCTGAGCTAAGGAGTGTTGGGTCGTTCTTTTTCGCTTGGTTATATATTTCAGTAAGATTCTCGGCCCAAGAAGATGTACTGACGGTACCGATGGCTGCACTGATTAATAATGGAAGCAGTTTTTTCATTTGTCCTATTCCTGCCGAATGTTTTTAGAGGTCACACCAGAGAGTGTAACCGAAATTGATGCTATTTTATGCGTAAATTTGCACTTTTTGCAATTAATTGTCCAGCTGGACAACAAATTTCATTGCTGAATTTAAATATTTCTACAACATTTATACTAAAAGTTGAGCTAAGTCCTTTGTCGTCTCGCCTGTATCTCAGTAGACTATACCAAATTAAACTGGGCTTGCTGTGTATCTTTACACTTACAATTACGCATTTGTGGTGAATAGTTTGTGCACATGTATTTGAGGTAAAAATGCGTCATTCTAAAGAGCAAAACTCTACATTTGGTCCGCAAGATATCAAGATAGTGTCAAAGGAATCACTTTTCTCCGGCTTTTTGAAAATGGTGAAGTGTCGTTTCCAGCATAAACTGTTTCAAGGTGGTTGGAGCGGCATCATTGAAAGAGAGTTGGTTGAAAGAGGACACGCGGTAGCGCTGTTGCCATATGATCCAAAGACCGATCAAGTAGTGATTGTGGAGCAAATAAGAGTTGGAGCTTTGGAAGATGGCACTCCTTGGCAGTTTGAAATTGTTGCTGGTGTGATAGATACGGAAGAGACTTCAGAGCAAGTGGCAATACGTGAAGCCAAGGAAGAAGCTGGTATCGATATTGGCCAGCTTAAAAAGATCACTGCATTTTATCCTTCGTCAGGCGGCTGCTCTGAAAAAATCGATGTATACATTGGAGAAACAGATGCAACTACTGCACATGGCGTTCATGGTTTAGACTATGAAGGAGAGGATATAAAAGTCCATGTGATGAGTCGCGCTGAAGCGTATAAGACCGTCGAATCCGGAATAATTGAAAATGGAGCATCAATTATTGCTTTGCAATGGTTGCAAATGAACTACGAGTCAATTCAAAAACAATGGCAAACACAGCAGTAAATAATTCGTATCACGTCGATCTCGCTGAGTTGATGCGTGTGTATGAGACAAACTATGCGAAACTTAATGCGCTTGTACCACGCAGTGCGCAGGTGGGACATGTGTGCTGCTATCAAGCGGCAAATATGACGTATCAGCTGCAAGTGGGCGAAATCACAAAGTACACAACTCTTGTCGATATCTGTCAAAGTGATGACGTTCCAGTGTTCCCATTACCAAAAATGTCTGTCAGGCTTTATCACGATGCCCGTGTGGCAGAGGTGTGCAGCAGTGAGCACATCAACCGAGTGAAGCCAATTTATCATTATCCAAATGACAAGATGTTGCAAAAAGACGAGAAAGCTCAACTGAATCGTTTTTTAGGTGATTGGCTCACTTTTTGTTTAAAGCATGGAATTAGCAAAACCACAATAATATAAATATCAATAAATAAGATTTGAAATTTAGGTTTCTAAAGTTATGAAATTGCCGTTAAGGTCAGCACAACAAAATAGCGTAAAGTTATTGCAGATTACAGATACCCATCTTTTTGCATCTGACGACGACTCTCTTTTAAGTATCAATACTGAGCAAAGCTTCAAAGCAGTTGTGGAAGCGGTGGCTCAAGATAGCTACGATTTCGATGCCATTATTTCCTCTGGTGATATTTGTCAGGATCACAGCGAAGGCGCGTACAAAAAGTTTGCTGCTGGCATAGAGCGTTTAAAGCAGCCTTGCTTTTGGTTACCCGGAAATCATGACGAACAGTCGGCTATGCAGTCGGTGCTTCCTTCTCCACAAATAAAGCAAGAGAGTCACGTACTGCTAGGTGATAGCTGGCAGATGGTTTTGTTAGACTCGCAGGTTGTTGGTGTGCCCCATGGCCGATTGAGTGACAGCCAACTCGATTTATTAGAACAAAAGCTAACTGAACATTCGGATAGACATTGCTTAGTATTGCTTCATCATCACCCGGTTCCAGCAGGAAGTGCTTGGTTAGACCAACATATTCTAAAAAATAGCGATGAGTTTTGGCAAAAAATAGGCCGCTTTCCAATGGTGAAAGCCGTCGTCTGCGGGCATATCCATCAAGAGCTAGACAAGGTGGTTAAGCAAGTTCGTGTGCTTGCTACTCCTTCAACATGTGTGCAATTTAAACCTATATCCGATGATTTCGCTCTGGATGATTTAGCGCCTGGTTGGAGAGAGTTGGAGCTTCATGATGATGGAACAATCACAACGCAAGTAAAAAGATTACCAGCAGGCCAATTTTTGCCTGACTTTAATGCGGCAGGTTATTAGTATTAGGCTCAATTAAGGCCATCGCTATCAAAGTAGTAATAATATGAAAAAGCCGCTTTTGTTGTACATTCACGGATTTAACAGCTCACCTCAGTCGTTGAAAGCCAATTTGATGGCTGAGTATTGTCAGGCTCACCGTCCAGATATTAAGGTAGTTGTCCCTAAATTACCGAACTTTCCCCAGCAAGCAGCACAACTATTAGAGAGCTTAGTCGAAGAGTATCGACATCAATATAATATTGCTCTTGTTGGTAGCTCGTTGGGAGGTTACCTCTCAGTATGGCTAAACAGTAAATATGGGTTCAGGGCAGCAGTCGTTAACCCCGCAGTAAAACCTTATGAGCTGTTAGCCGACTACTTAGGGGAGCAAACCAACCCTTATACAAGTGAGTCTTACCTTCTCGAAGAACATCACATTGAAGAGCTAAAACAGCTAGACGTTGCTGTGATTGATAACCCTTCTGACTTTTGGTTGCTACAGCAAGAAGACGACGAAGTGTTGGACTATCGTCAGGCTGTTGAACGTTTTCAAGGTGGAAGGCAGACTGTTGAAAAAGGTGGAGATCACAGCTTTGTTGATTTTGACCGGTATCCAGAAAAAATCATCGAATTTTTGCAGCTGTAAGACGGTTGATGTTGACTAGCTTCTTATAGATGCCACATACCAACCCTTTTGCACTTTTACGCTTTAGCTACAGAGGTCAACATCGACAGAGTATGTACTTTGCTGACTAAATTTGTGATGATAATCTCTGCTTCCAATATTATCGGTACTGTTTTGTTGGCTTTTAGCTATAAATAAAACTCGAAAGCAGTGCCGAATTGTGTCCAATATCGCCAGAGCAATTGGGCATAGTTAAGCTACTTACATTTTTCTAATTAAGCATTCCGTATTATGACAGAACAATATAATGCTGGTGCCATTGAAGTTCTTAATGGCTTAGAACCAGTGCGTCGCAGACCAGGGATGTATACGGATACAGCGCGCCCAAACCATTTGGGACAAGAAGTGATCGACAACAGTGTCGACGAAGCGCTTGCCGGATATGCTTCCAAGGTCCAGGTGATCCTTCACGCAGACCAATCGCTAGAAGTGATTGATGATGGCCGAGGAATGCCAGTTGATATTCACCCCGAAGAGAACGTCTCAGGCGTTGAATTGATTTTGTGCAGATTGCACGCAGGGGGGAAGTTTTCTAATAAAAACTACCAGTTCTCTGGTGGTTTGCATGGTGTGGGTATTTCGGTGGTTAACGCACTTTCCAAAAGAGTGGAAGTTGTAGTTCGCCGAGATGGCCAAGTTTACGAAATTGCCTTTGAACATGGCGAGAAAGTATCAGATTTAACAGTTACTGGCACGTGCGGAAGACGCAACAAAGGAACCAGTGTTCATTTCTGGCCTGACAGCAAATATTTCGATTCCGGTAACTTCTCAGTTACTCGTTTACTAAACAACTTGCGTGCAAAAGCAGTGTTGTGTCCGGGGTTAGAAATTACCTTTAGCGATAAGGTAAATGGTAATGAGCACCGCTGGTACTATGAAGACGGTTTAAAAGATTATTTAGCAGAAGGTGTTAAAGGTTACACTTTAATTCCGGAGCAGCCGTTTACCGGTGAATTCTCTGCTGAGACAGAAGTCGCCAATTGGGCGGTTGTTTGGCAGCCAGAAGGCGGTGAAATGATCACCGAGAGCTACGTGAACCTTATTCCAACAGCACAAGGTGGTACTCACGTTAATGGTCTTCGCCAAGGTTTGTTAGATGCAATGCGTGAGTTTTGTGAGTTCCGTAACTTGCTACCGCGTGGTGTGAAATTAACTGGTGAAGATGTATTTGAACGTTGCTCATACGTTCTGTCGGTGAAAATGCAAGATCCTCAATTTGCTGGACAAACCAAAGAACGTCTATCTTCTCGTCAAACCTCTGCTTTTGTTTCTGGTGTTGTAAAAGATGCGTTCAGTTTATGGTTGAATGAGAAGCCTCACCTTGCAGAACAGCTTGCAGAAGTTTGTATTGCAAATGCTCACCGCAGAATGCGTGCGAGCAAAAAAGTGGTGCGAAAGAAAGTGGCTTCAGGGCCGGCACTACCAGGAAAGCTTACCGACTGCTCTGTACAAGACTTAAATAGAACAGAGCTATTCTTGGTGGAGGGTGACTCGGCAGGTGGCAGTGCCAAGCAGGCGCGAGATCGTGAATTCCAAGCCGTGATGCCACTGAGAGGTAAGATTCTAAACACTTGGGAAGTGTCTGCAGACCAAGTGTTAGCTTCCCAAGAAGTACACGATATTTCTGTAGCTCTAGGTATTGATCCAGATAGCACGGATCTTAGCTCTTTGCGTTATGGCAAGGTATGCATCCTTGCGGATGCGGACTCTGATGGACTTCATATTGCTACTCTTCTTTGCGCTTTGTTCACTAAGCATTTCCGAGCGTTAGTCGAAGCTGGGCACGTTTATGTCGCGATGCCTCCTTTGTTTCGTATTGATTGTGGCAAAGAGGTGTATTACGCCCTTGATGAAGAAGAGAAAGAAGGCGTACTTGAGCGTTTAAGTAAAAAGAAAGCCAAGATCAACGTTCAGCGCTTTAAAGGTTTGGGTGAGATGAACCCGCTGCAACTTCGTGAAACGACTATGGATCCAAATACTCGCCGTTTAGTTCAGTTAACTATTGATGACGACGAGGCGACCATTGAGATGATGGATATGTTGCTTGGGAAGAAGCGAGCCGATGATCGTCGCAGTTGGCTACAAAATAACGGCGATATGGCGGAGGTTTAATACATGTCTATGGAAATGTCTTTTGATGGTGTAGAGCAGCTACCATTACGCAAGTTCACCGAAGATGCTTATCTGAACTATTCCATGTACGTCATCATGGATCGTGCTTTGCCATATATTGGTGACGGCTTAAAACCAGTTCAACGTCGTATTATTTATGCGATGTCTGAACTGGGTTTATCAGCTGCCGCCAAATATAAAAAGTCTGCGCGTACGGTTGGTGATGTATTAGGTAAATATCACCCGCATGGTGATTCAGCTTGTTATGAAGCCATGGTGTTGATGGCTCAGCCGTTTTCTTACCGTTACCCGTTAGTTGATGGCCAAGGTAACTGGGGTGCGCCCGATGACCCTAAATCTTTCGCGGCTATGCGTTATACAGAAGCCAAGCTTTCCAAGTTTGCTGAGGTGCTACTCGGTGAATTAGGGCAGGGCACAGTAGAGTGGCAACCGAACTTTGATGGCACAATGAAAGAGCCACAAATGTTGCCAGCGCGTCTACCTCATATTTTGCTCAATGGCGTTACGGGTATCGCTGTTGGTATGGCGACCGATATTCCACCACACAATGTGCGAGAAGTCGCCGATGCGGCTATTCATTTAATTGATAAGCCGAAATCTGAACTTGCTGATGTGATGGAGTATGTCAAAGGTCCAGATTATCCAACTGAAGCGGAAATTATTTCCTCGAAAACTGACATCGAGAAAATCTACCGCACAGGTAAAGGCAGTATCAAAATGCGTGCTGTCTGGCAGCGTGAGGGTGGTGAGATTGTTATTACTTCTCTTCCTCACCAGGTGTCAGGTGCCAAACTGCTTGAGCAAATTGCCAACCAAATGCGAGCTAAAAAGCTACCTATGGTGGATGATTTACGTGATGAGTCCGATCATGAAAACCCAACTCGTATTGTGATTGTTCCTCGCTCAAATCGAATCGACAGTGAACAGTTGATGGATCACTTGTTTGCATCCACTGATTTGGAAAAAAGCTATCGCGTAAACCTAAATATGATTGGCTTAGATAACCGCCCACAAGTGAAAGGGTTGGTGCAAATTCTATCTGAGTGGATTGAATTCCGTCGTGCAACGGTTCGTCGCCGTCTTCAGCATCGTCTGGATAAAGTGCTAGCGCGCTTACACATTCTTGAAGGTTTATTAGTAGCGTTCCTTAATCTCGATGAAGTGATTGAGATTATCCGCACGGAAGATGATCCGAAAGCGGTGTTGATGAGCCGTTTTGGTATCACTGACATTCAAGCTGATGCGATTCTTGATACTAAACTTCGTCATTTAGCTAAGCTCGAAGAGATGAAAATCCGTGGTGAGCAAGACGAGTTAGAAAAAGAACGTGAAAAGTTAGAGTTACTGCTTGGCTCTGAGCGTCGTTTGAACACGCTTTTAAAGAAAGAAATTAAAGCGGATGCTGACAAATATGGCGACGATCGCCGTTCTCCATTGGTCGAACGCTCTGAAGCCAAGGCGCTAACCGAAAGAGATTTGGTGCCGAGTGAGCCGATCACCGTTGTATTGTCGGAAAAAGGTTGGATTCGTCATGCGAAAGGGCATGAGGTTGATCCATCTGGTTTGAACTACAAATCAGGTGACAAATATCTGGCTCATGCTCGCGGAAAGAGCAATCAGCAAGCGATCTTTTTGGGGAGTGATGGTCGCAGCTATTCGCTTGAATCTCACTCATTACCTTCTGCACGTAGCCAAGGTGAGCCGATTACAGGTCGACTCAACATTACTGCTGGTACCAATATGCGCCAAGTCGTGATGGGTGAGGATGAGCAGCTTTGGCTAGTGGGTTCTGATGCCGGTTATGGCTTTGTCTGTAAAGGTTCAGACTTATTGTCTAAAAACAGAAGTGGTAAAGCATTAGTTAACCTGCCGCAAAATTCTGAGATTATGCCGCCTAAATCGATAGCTGATCTTGATAGCGATGAGATATTAGCTATTACTAATTTAGGTCGAATGCTGCTATTCCCAATCAAGGATCTCCCGCAATTGGGTAAAGGTAAAGGCAACAAGATCATTAATATCCCAGCAGCGAAGTCTAAAGAGCGAGAAGAATACCTTTCTCACCTAATCTCATTGCCAAAAGAGAGCACATTAACTCTCTATGCGGGCAAACGTAAGCTTGGCTTAAAGCAGAGTGATTTAGACAACTTCAGAGGCGAAAGAGGCCGTCGCGGTTCTCTTCTTCCGAGGGGGTTGCAAAAAGTGACGCGAGTTGAGGTCGAACTTGGGGCCGTAAACTCAGAGGTAGTCGAAGAGTAACGCAAACCTTGAGAGAGACAAAAAAAACCTGCATAAATGCAGGTTTTTTTTGTCTCTCTCAATAAGCTGGGTTGAGTGGCTCTGTTATCCTCTAGGATCTTCCGCTACGGTAACAGGAAGAGTCATCTTCTTACCTCCACGCATAATCTCAACGTTGATGGTTGTTCCCGGACGCAAGTTAGTCACGGTGTCCATGACACTTTGTCGGCCACTGATTTTGTGTCCATCAATTTTAAGAATGATGTCGTGAGCTTTAAAGCCTGCTAGTGCCGCTGGGCTGTTTGGATCAACGCCAAGAACAACGATGCCACCTAGATGATCACTACCCGCTAGCCTAGAAGTTAGCGTGTTAATGTCTTGGCCATCAATACCAATATAACCACGTATCACTCGGCCATCAGCGATGATCTTTTGCATGATTTTATTGGCTAGAGAGTACGGAATCGCAAATGAGATGCCATAAGTTTCTAAATCTGTGCCTTGCTGGAATGAGGCAGTGTTGATACCAACAAGTTCTCCACGGGTGTTAACTAAAGCGCCACCGGAGTTACCTTTGTTTATAGCGGCATCGGTCTGAATAAAGTCTTGCCTGCTACCAACATTGATTGAAGAACGTCCAACGGCAGATATGATGCCAAATGTTGTGGTTTGACCTAAGTTGTATGGGTTGCCGATTGCTAGCACTACATCACCCACTTCAGGTGTGTAATTTGGGTTTAGCGGAATCACTGGCAAATCATTCATTTGAATCCGCAGGATAGCAATATCTGTTCGTCTATCTGTTCCAACTAACTGAGCAGCGGCTACACGGCCATCTTGCAATGCAACGACAATTTGATCGGCGTTGGCGATTACATGGTAGTTAGTAATGATATAGCCTTTTTTACTGACAATAACGCCTGAACCTAGCCCTTGAGTTGATAGTTTCGTTCGGTCATTTTCTGTGTATTTACGGCTGTATATATTGACAACAGCTGGTGCGGCTCTTCGCACTGCTGCATTAAATGACAGTTGGACTGCATCAATATTGTCTGGTGAGGATTGTGAGAACTCTGGCAAAATCTTCGAGCGCAGAGAGGGAACAACTAGCAAGATTATCAACGCAGTTAACAAACCTAGCGCGACAGATTGTAGTAGTTTTTTTAGCATGCCTTCGAATCACTGTAATTTCTTCGATTGAATGGCAAGAATAGCATTAGTTGAATAAATAACAAAAGGGACGGCTGTGAAAGTCCGTCCCTTGATTACATATTTGCTGTGCAATTTTATTAGGTGTTTGACTACCTTACGACAAGGTAAATCATTCGATCGCCACGGCGAACATTGAGTGCTAGCACTGCGGGTTTTGTATCTAATATCTTGCGGAACTCGGCCAGGTTCTTCACGCGTTTGCGATTGACACTCATAATAATGTCGCCCTTTTCGAGCTGATAGGCCTCTGCTGGAGAGCCTTCTTTCACCGAGTTAACTTTTATACCTTGTACAGGGTCGTTCTTAGCTGTGTTAGTTAACTCTGCGCCAGTCAAACCTTTATGGAGCTTATCGGCATCAGTTTTGATATTGGTTTGTTCACCTAACGTGACTTTGAAAGATTTGTCTTTACCATCACGAATGACGCCGATGGTGACTTGTTTGCCCGCACCAAGAGTAGCGACCTTCGCCCTTAACTCGCCAAAGGTATTAATTTTCTTACCGTTGATTGAAACAATGATATCGCCAGCTTTTATGCCTGCTTTATCGGCTGCACTATCTGGCACTACTTGGCTTACAAAAGCACCTTTGCTAGCTTCATAACCTAGTGCCTCGGCAAGCTCTGAAGTGACTTCTCCACCTTGGACTCCCAACATGCCTCGCTTCACTTCACCATATTCCAAAATTTGGTCGGTGAGGTTTTTCATCATGTTAGACGGGATCGCAAACCCGATACCCACGTTGCCACCATTTGGCCCTAAAATAGCGGTGTTGATGCCAATAAGTTCACCACGGAGGTTAACGAGCGCACCGCCTGAGTTACCACTATTAATTGCAGCATCTGTTTGAATGAAGTTCTCAAAGTTTTCGATATTTAGGCCACTGCGCCCTAAAGCAGAAACAATACCAGAGGTGACGGTTTGACCAAGCCCAAATGGGTTGCCAATTGCGACAGCGAAATCACCAACTCGTAGTTTGTCTGAGTCTGCCACTTTTATTTGCGTGAGTTTTTTTGCTTCTTCAAGCTTTAGTAGCGCAATATCAGACATTTGGTCGCCGCCAATAAGCTCAGCGTCATACTCACGTCCATCGCGCAGGCTCACTTTAATCTTTTTCGCGCCATTGATTACATGATAGTTGGTGACTACATAGCCTTTTTTAGCATCAATGATAACGCCAGAACCTAGTCCTCGAAACGGTCTTTCTTTTAGCTGTTCGGCTGGAAAGTCTGGCCCAAAGAAGAAGCGGAAATGCTCTGGAACTTGTTGTTTGGAAACCTGTGTACCCTCCACCGAAATACTCACTACCGCAGGTGTGACTTTTTCGAGCATAGGTGCAAGGCTTGGTACTTCTCCGCCTTCGACAGATGCCGGAATAGAAGCGGATGCGTATAAGGGGGTTAAAATTGAACTTAGAGATAGAATCGCTACAGCGAGTAAAGGCTTTTTCATCATACAACTCCTTTTAGAATGCCTTTTGTTAAGTATCCATACAAACACAAATTCAATTGGTGTAGGTGAAGGTTCTGACTAGGATTTAATCGTAAAAGTTCACCCTCTCATATCGAGAGGGTGCAAGACTTAACGCAATGTCACAACTTCAGCAGATTTTACAAACTCTTTGTCGTCATCTTGGCTCATAAGCCCACTTGCGCCGTTTGCATAATCTTTAGGTGCTTGATCTACATTGTTAGGAGTTTTGGGAGTTTCCTGTTCGTCAGCTTCGAGCTGAGTCGTTTTCTTGGAAAACGGGTTATCTTGTTCTGGGAGGTGAGACAGCATTTCGGAAGAGGTGCTTTCCATATGCTGATAAAGCTTGGTGTAGTCTTTCCCTAATGTGTCTAGCATTTCGGCTGTTTGAGCAAAGTGGTCAGCGACTTCCTGACGTTTTTGTTCCAATTCGTATTTTGCTGCATCTAAGTTTTTTTGGATGACTTTATGTTTTTTGTAGTCTGGAGTTGTTAAACGTGTGATGAGAACCCCAATTACGATACCAACAATCAAGCCCACAAGTGCAAAGATCCAAGGCATAGTCACTCCTTCTCTTTTGTTGTGCTACATATCTATAAGCGAGTTTGGTTAGACAAGTACAAATCACATGGTACTATGTCAGCCCTTTGTAATATAGCAATATACAGTGGTTGTACTTTCCACTGCAAATTTATCGTCTGTGAGCAGTTTAGCAATGACACCTAAACGTAAATATCAAAATGACATTGAACAACTCGGGTTTAAAGAGGATGAAGCGCAACTTAAAGCGATTGAAGCCCTTGATGAATTGTACATAAATCTAATTGATTACCTGAATGCGCCAATAGAAAACAAAGGAAAAACTTGGCACAAGTGGTTTAAAAAGACGGAAAATGTTCAGCAGACTCCAAAAGGTTTGTATCTATGGGGTGGTGTTGGTCGAGGAAAGACATATTTGATGGACTCTTTTTACGAGTCTTTACCAACGAATAATAAAATGCGTATGCATTTTCACCGTTTTATGCTTCGTGTTCATGACGAGTTGCGCGAACTTGGTGATATTAGCGATCCACTAGAGTCAGTGGCTGATACGTTTAAAGAAGAAGCTGAAATCATCTGCTTCGACGAGTTCTTTGTTTCAGACATTACGGATGCGATGATACTTGGTACGCTGTTCCAGGCACTGTTCAAGCGTGGAGTGATTCTGGTTGCAACATCGAATATTCCACCTAGTGAACTATATCGCAATGGCCTTCAACGAGCTCGATTCTTACCTGCCATTGAACAAATTGAAAATAACTGCCAAGTGCTCAATGTCGATAGTGGGGTTGACTATCGGTTGCGTACCTTGACGAAAGCAGAAATTTATCATTATCCGCTGGATGAAGCTGCAAATAATAATCTAGAACATTGTTTTGAAAAGCTATCGGGTGAAGATAAACATATCGAGAATACTATCGAGATTAATCATAGACAGATCGACGTAGTTAAAGAAAGTGACGGCATTTTACATGCTTCTTTTGAGCAACTGTGCCAGACAGCTCGCAGCCAAAATGACTACATTGAGCTATCTCGTATTTATCACACTGTTTTACTTTCTGACGTAAAAGTCATGAGTAGTAATTTAGAAGATGCAGCGAGACGTTTTATTGCATTAGTTGATGAGTTTTACGAACGTAACGTAAAGCTAATTATTTCAGCAGAAGTACCGATGGAGCAGTTATATAGCAACGGTTTGCTCGAGTTTGAGTTTAAGCGTTGTGTATCTCGATTGGTGGAAATGCAAAGTTGCGAATACCTATCCAAAGAGCATTTATCTTAAGTCATTTGATAATCAAACTTTCTCAGCTAAAAAAAATCGCCTTTTTACTTAAAAAAAGGTGATTTTTTCGTCTTACTTCACTATAATCCTGCGACCCACCGTTACTGCAGGCACATTTCTATTGAAATGCCGAGAGTGCCAACCACTCGAAGGGGTGATGAATGGGCTCTTAGACAGTGGGAGCAATGCTCCTTTTAAGTTTAAATTTAATTAACGGGTTATTATTAGCATGAAAACTTTCGTTGCTAAACCAGAAACTGTAAAACGTGACTGGTACGTTGTAGACGCAGAGGGTAAAACTCTAGGTCGTCTAGCAAGTGAAATTGCATCTCGCCTACGTGGCAAACACAAAGCTGAATACACTCCTCACGTTGATACTGGTGATTACATCATCGTTGTTAACGCTGAGAAAGTTGCTGTTACTGGCAACAAAGCTAAAGGTAAAGTTTACTACCGTCACTCTGAGTTCCCAGGTGGCCTAAAATCAATGACTTTTGAAAAGTTAATTGATCGTAAGCCTGAAATGGCTCTTGAGCTAGCGGTTAAAGGTATGCTACCACGTGGTCCTCTTGGCCGTGCTATGTACCGTAAGCTTAAAGTTTACGCTGGCGCTGAGCACAACCATGTTGCTCAACAACCACAAGTACTAGACATCTAATTGGGGATTTCGAAAATGGCAGAGAATCAATACTACGGCACTGGCCGTCGCAAAAGCTCAGCTGCACGTGTTTTCATCAAACCAGGCAGCGGCAACATTGTAATCAACAAGCGTAGCCTTGAAGAGTACTTCGGTCGTCCAACTTCTTGCATGGTTGTTAAGCAGCCACTTGAGCTAGTTGAACTAACTGAAAAATTAGACCTATACGTTACTGTTAAAGGTGGCGGTATTTCTGGTCAAGCTGGTGCTATCCGTCACGGTATCACTCGCGCACTTATGGAATACGATGAGTCTCTACGTCCGACTCTACGTGCAGCTGGTTACGTTACTCGTGACGCTCGTTGCGTTGAACGTAAGAAAGTTGGTCTACGTAAAGCACGTCGTCGTCCACAATTCTCTAAGCGTTAATCTCTTATTTCTTTTTGAGATTTCGTTTCAGTTTTTTGCTGAATTGTGTGTTAAAAGCCTGGCATTTTGCCAGGCTTTTTTGTGTTCTATCACTTTATTAATCCCCTCAATTGTCGAAGGTTAGCTGGCCTTTGTTTTTCTTTTATCCCTTTTGTGACTTTGCGTCTGACTTGCTTCACAATTGTTACAAAAAGGTAGCTTTATCTTGTCAAAAAGTACGGATTTAATTATGATTTCCAACCAAATAGATACAAAAAAATTCATATTTTTTTAGCCATGCTCTTTAATAGGAATTAAAGATTAAATCCAAAGGGAGCAATTTGGAGAGTGTTTGGATGAGCAATGTGCCTTTAAACAACGGACGTAGGCGCTTTTTAACTGCTACAACTGCGGTTGTTGGTGGGCTTGGAGCCGTCGCGGTTGCCGTACCTTTTATCAAATCATGGAATCCCAGCGCCAAAGCGAAAGCTGCGGGAGCTCCGGTCGAAGTCGATATCAGCAAATTAGAAGATGGCCAAATGGTTCGTGTCGAATGGCGCGGTAAACCTGTTTGGGTTGTTCGTCGTGCTGCGTCGGTACTCGAAAATCTGCCTAGCCTCGATAATCAGCTTCGAGACCCCGAATCGGAGGAGGAACAGCAACCCGATTACGCCCAAAATGAATACCGTTCAATAAAGCCAGAGTACTTTGTCGCAGTTGGGATATGTACTCACCTCGGGTGTTCACCCACGTATTTACCAGATAGTTTTAGCGATCAAGTTAAGGGAGTTAAGTCTGGCTTTTTCTGCCCTTGTCATGGTTCTAAATTTGATATGGCAGGACGTGTTTTTCAAGGAGTGCCGGCTCCGTTGAATTTGGTCGTTCCCAAGCACATGTACTTGAGCGAAACCAAAATCATTGTCGGTGTAGATGAAACGGGAGAAGCATGATGCAAGCTCTACTTGATTGGGTGGAAAAACGCCTTCCCGCAATGAATGCGTACAAAAAGCACCTTTCAGAATACCCGATGCCAAAAAACTTCAACTTTTGGTATCTGTTTGGTTCTTTAGCAATGCTGGTATTAGTGAATCAGATCTTAACGGGGATCTGGTTGACAATGAACTACGTGCCGTCTGGTGAAGGCGCTTTTGCTTCGGTTGAATACATAATGCGAGATGTCGATTATGGTTGGCTCTTACGATATATGCATTCAACAGGGGCTTCAGCCTTTTTTGTGGTTGTTTATCTTCATATGTTCCGCGGGCTAATCTACGGTTCTTATCAGAAGCCGAGAGAGTTGTTGTGGCTATTTGGTATGCTGATTTTCTTAGTGCTGATGGCAGAAGCTTTCATGGGCTATCTATTGCCTTGGGGACAAATGTCATACTGGGGAGCTCAGGTAATCATCTCTCTATTTGGGGCAATTCCTGTAATTGGTGATGATCTAACCCTGTGGATTCGTGGTGACTATGTTATCTCTGGCGCAACGTTAAACCGTTTCTTTGCATTGCATGTGATTGCTTTGCCAATCGTATTGCTTCTTCTTGTTGTATTGCATGTACTTGCGTTGCATGAGGTTGGCTCTAATAACCCTGATGGTATCGATACTAAGTTGCCTAAAGGAAGCCAAGGGGACGATCATAAGACTCAATTTAAGTTCCACAAATACTACACGAAGAAATATGACATCATTGACTCAATACCTTTCCATCCTTATGGGACGGTCAAAGATATGGTTGGGATCGCCGGCTTCCTATTCTTCTTCTGTTATGTGTTGTTCTTTAACCCAGAGATGGGAGGCTACTTCCTAGAGCCACCTAACTTTGAAGCTGCAAACCCTTTGAAGACACCTGAGCATATTGCTCCTGTTTGGTACTTTACTCCGTTCTATGCGATCTTGCGTGCAGTACCAGATAAACTGTTAGGTGTTATCGCTATGGGTGCTTCTATTGTCGTGTTGTTCCTACTTCCATGGCTTGATCGTTGTAAAGTTCGTTCATATAGATACCGTAGTAAATTCCATTTATTCAATATTATCCAGTTCACTATTTGCTTTATCGCTTTGGGTATTTTGGGTGCTCTACCAGCGACGCCAACATACACATTGATGGCGCAGATATTTAGCTTAGGATATTTCATGTTCTTTGTTTTGCTGTATTTCTACAGTAAGAATGAAAATACCAAACCGTTACCAGAGAGGGTGAGGTTCAAATGAAAAAATGGATTTTAATTTTATTTGCTATCTTGCCATCAGCAGTATTTGCCGCAGGTGCAAATATTCCGCTAGATAAAGCGAATAACGATTTGTCTGATCAAGCTTCATTGCAAAATGGTGCCAAACTATTTATGAACTATTGCTTTGGCTGCCATGCGACTCAGTATCAGCGTTATGAGCGAGTGGCTGATGATTTAGGAATACCTTTGGATTTGATGAAAGAAAACCTAGTTTTTAATCCAGAATCTAAAATTGGCGACCTCATGACCAATGCGATCCCTGAAAAAGCAGCGGCAAAATGGTTTGGTGCTCCACCGCCAGATCTGACACTCGTCGCTCGAGTCAGAGGTGTTGACTGGTTGTATACTTACCTGCGATCTTTCTATGCTGATCCTAGCCGTCCGTTTGGCGTTAATAACATTGTTTTCCCTAGTGTTGGTATGCCACATGTATTGGAAGAACTACAAGGTATTCCTACGCCAGTGTATGGCAAGAAAATGGTGAATGGCGAAGAAGTCAGTACTGTAATAGGTATTGAGACTGATGGAACTGGTGAGCTAAACACTGAAGAGTATGACAACGCTGTACGCGACTTAGTGAACTTCCTTGAATATTCGGGTGACCCAGTTAAGTTGGAAAGACATGCTATGGGGTGGTGGGTGATGGGTTTCCTAGTCATCTTTACCATTCTTGTTGTTCTTCTCAAGAAAGAGTATTGGCGTGATGTTCACTAATTGTGCTATCATACCGTGCTAATATCCAAATTTTATGTTTTCAATGGAGGCTTAGCCTCCATTGATTTTTTATACCTTTAAGTGCTGGAGGGCTCCATGGCTGTAGCTGCCAATAAACGTTCTGTGATGACTCTATTTTCAAGTACATCTGATATGTATAGCCATCAGGTACGTATTGTTTTGGCCGAAAAAGGCGTAAGTGTTGAAGTTGAGTTGGTTGATGAAGCTAACTTACCAGCAGAATTGATTGAATTGAATCCGTATAAATCAGTGCCGACTTTAGTTGACCGCGAGCTGGCGCTGTATGATTCAAAAATTATTATGGAATACTTGGATGAGCGTTTTCCACATCCGCCATTAATGCCTGTATATCCAGTTGCTCGTGGTAACAGCCGCTTAATGATCTACCGTATCGAAAAGAACTGGTATACGTTGGCTGACAAAATTGTTCGAGGCAATGCCGAAGAATCTAACGCAGCTCGTAACAAGTTACGAAATGATTTGCTAACACTCGCTCCAGTATTTGCTGAATTTGAGTATTTCATGAGTGAAGAGTTTAGCCTAATCGATTGTTACTTAGCGCCTTTATTGTGGCGTTTACCACAGCTAGGTATTGAACTAGTAGGCCCAGGCTCTAAAGAGCTAAAAATCTACATGAACCGTGTATTTGAACGTGATTCTTTCTTAGCTTCTCTAACTGAAGCTGAGCGTGAAATGCGTCTTACTCGTTAATGGTTAATTAATGGACGTATCAAATATGACGCCGCGCAGACCTTATATGCTGCGCGCTTTTTATGACTGGTTGGTGGATAACGATTTAACACCACACTTGGTCGTTGATGCTACTTTACCTGGTGTTCGCGTTCCTGATGAGTTTGTTCAAGATGGACAGATTATTCTGAACATTGTACCTAGAGCTGTAGGAAACCTAGAGCTTGGTAATGAAGCGATTACGTTTAATGCTCGTTTTGGTGGTCGTCCACATTCTGTGATTGTTCCTCTTTACGCTATACAAGCTATTTATGCTCGTGAAAATGGCGCAGGAACCATGTTTGAACCAGAAGATGCTTATACAGAGCAGCTTGAGAGTGAAGGCTTCGATTCTGAAGATGATGCTCAAGCAACCAACTCTCCGTTAACTGTGGCAACGCAGTATGGAAATGAAGAGGTAACATCTTCAGAGCCCGATCCAGATGATGAGCCGCCAAGGCCAAAAGGTAAACCTAGCCTACGAGTCGTTAAATAATTAACACTTACCCTAATACAAAAAGCAGCGCCGAAGCGCTGCTTTTTTGCTATACGTACTTATGATATTAAGAGCTTGTGCTGTTAGCACTTGCTTGATCATTATATTGGAATGCCTGCACGACTCGTTTCACACCAGAGATGTTTCTTGCAATTTGAGTAGCGATTTCCGCTTGCTTATGATTCACGTAACCAAGTAGGAACACTTCACCATTTTCAGTAATTACTTTGATTTTAAGGCCGTTCAGGTCATTGCTAGTCAGCAAGGCCGATTTTACTTTCGTCGTTATCCAACTGTCGTTGCTAACTGCCGAAAGAGCCAAAGGAGGCATGATTTGCACTTCGCTGTGTACAGACTTTACGCCTTTCAATTTACGAACTTTTTCTTCAAATGATTGGTTAAGTTGTTCGCTTCGTGCTTGACCCATCAACACAACCACGCCATTGTAGCTACTTGCAGCAATGCGAACGTTACCACTGTATGGTGCTTTATTGTTGATTCCTGCCACTTCAAACTCAACATTTTCATCTGTCCAAATCTGCTGGCTAGAGCGGGGATCTGTCGCGACAACAACTCCTGTAGCGGCTGCACCAGCAATAATGCCGACACAGCCAGAAGTTGATAGGATAACCATAGACATAAAAATCGCGTATAAGTATTTCATATCTCTACTCTTCGTGAGCTGGGAATAAAACTTGATCTATAAGGTCGCATAGGCAGTGTAGCGTCACCATATGAACTTCATGTATTCGCGCTGTGCGATGAGAAGGAATACGTATTTCAACATCATTCTCACCAAGTAGGCCTGCCATCTCACCACCATCTTTACCAGTTAAAGCGATGATGGTCATATCTCTTGTTACGGCAGCTTCCATCGCTTTGATAATATTTTTACTGTTCCCACTTGTTGAAATAGCAAGCAGAATATCTCCAGCTTGTCCAAATGCGCGCACTTGCTTAGAGAAGATCTCTTCATAGTGATAGTCATTAGCGACAGCGGTTAATGTTGTGATGTCGGCCGTCAACGCCATTGCGGGTAAGCTTGGTCTTTCGGTTTCGAACTTGTTCAGTAAACAAGAAACAAACTGTTGTGCATTGGAGGATGAGCCGCCATTCCCACAACACAGAACTTTATTACCATTGAGTAAACTAGTCACCATGCCTTGAGCGGCATGAGTAATCACATCCGGCAGCGCTTCTGCGGCTGCAATTTGTATTTGAATACTTTCTTTAAAGCTGTCTTTAATGCCTTCTAGCATCGCTTATCCTTCGGTTATTGCGTTTTTTATCCACTCAATATGATCGCCATTTTGGTGAATGGCGACAACATCAAATCGAAAATCTGTCGAATGTAGGTTTAATTTTTTCTTCTTTAGCCATAAATTGGCAGTATTAACTAACTTTCTCATTTTGTTCGCTGTGATAGTTTCAGCGGCATGACCAAACCTATTGCTAGTTCTATAGCGCACTTCAACGAAAACAAAAGTGCCACCCTCACGCATGATCAAATCTAATTCGCCACATTTTGCTAAGAAATTTTGTTCTACAAAGTGCATGCCTTGCTGTGTCAGATATTCTTTTGCCTGCAATTCGTATTTATCGCCAATGGTTTTGCGACTACTCAGCACCATACACTGCCCAGTTTATCTCACGTTGCACAACGCATTGTTTGTTTATGCTGAGAACGCCGGTTTCACCATCGATAGTGTAACCATCAATAACTTTCATTTGTGGCAGTTTTTCCATTAACTGGTACGCATCCATTCCCAAAGCTTGCAGTCTTTTCTCTGAATTTGTGCTCTTCGGCCAGATACTAGACATTTCATCTGATAGAGCTGGAGTCGGGTTTACTATCATTGGGATGTCGCTGTAGGCGATACCTGATAAATCCTCATACCTTGTATTGCCACTATTGCTTGTTGAGTTTGCAAATAGTTTTGGTGGCGTGGCGTCTGGATTTACAGCTACTTCAATAAATGGCTTGATTAGGGTTAATTGGCTGCTGTTTGCAACGATATAGACCGCATCAATATCTCTTCTGCTTCTTGGCTGGGATTGTAGAGGAATGCTCATCAATCTGTCCATTTGGGCGATACGCTGCTGGCTGGCTTGCAAGCCAAATACATTATTGATGTTCTTTTGCAGCTCGCGTTTGTCACCAAACTGACTAACCGCGACATTATCCGTACTGTATTTCTGCCATTCATTTTTGAAAGCTTGGACAACACGGTCACCAAAACTGCCTTGTGGAGCAAGTATTAGTGGGTATTTATAGCCCAGTTCATAAAGGTGTTTTGCACCTTGAGCAACTTCTTGCTCAGGAGATAGCGCCACGTAGCAAGTATCAATGTTTGGATCAATTTGCTCTGGGATGTTCAAAGCAAGAGTTGGGATTGGTGCTGGCATTTGCTCTTGCAATTGCTGAAGCTTTTCAACGTTGTTTTTTAGCAGCGGGCCAACAATAAAGTCGATATTTCTATTCTTGAGAGTATCTGCAATCGCTTGGCCGTTGTCACTGTTTGTATCAACAATCGTTAATGTTGCATTGGGGTTTCTATCTTTGTCATTAAGCATTTCTAAAATAAAACCATCTCGAATGAGCTGAGCTTGTTTAGAGAACTTCCCAGTCAGTGGTAGCAGTAAGGCAGTATGAACTGGCTTAACAAACTTCAATGACAATACATCTTGAATATCTTTCGGTGTGTATATCGCTGCGGGGTGGTGGCTGTTTTCTGCCAACCAGTGTTTCAAGGTGTTTTGCAGCTGAGGAATATTGTTCGCAAGCGTTTTCATATAGATGGCAAGTTGCAGCCAGCCATCTAAGATGTCTTCGTTTGGCTTCGCAGATAGCTGAGTAATATCTTGTGCGGAGTACTTATTTAAGTTGTGCCAAATTTCTGTGGCTACTTTAGCTTGATCGTCTTGTGGCAAGTAGTCGGATAACAAGACTAATTCACGGCTAGCTTGGAAATAGTCATTTAGGCCAGTGAAGGCTTTAGCACGATACTCATGATACTCTTTCCACTGTACATCTTGCAGTTTCCACCAAAGCTTAAAGTCTAATGTGTCTAGAGCTTTTTGGTATTCTTGATTTCGAATCAGCTGGTTTGCGAGGGTCAGATCGATTTCTGCTTGCTGACGTTTATCGAGTTTCTGTTTAGATAAGCGAGTTAGCAATAACTTAGTTTGGTCTTTGTTGTCCGCTTTGATGGACGCTTTCAAAGCCATAACTAACCAATCATTTTGTAGTGTTCCAACGCTGGCATCTGCACGCATGATGTATGTCTGGGCTGATTCAGTAGCAGGTGGAGTAATATCGAAGTCACCTTTGCCTGTTGGTACAGAAGAACAGGCCGCGAGAGTCAATGTTATTACAACTGGAGTGAGTAAGCGTGTTACACTAATTTTCTTATGGTTCTTTATAGCCATGAGTTCTTATGAGGTTCCATGTGAAATTGTTTCTATATTAATCGTTGAAGTGATAGTTAACAAATGACAGATAGCAAAATATTATCGGCTAACATCCCAACTCTTTATATTGTACCGACTCCTATTGGTAATCTGAGCGATATAACTCAGCGTGCCGTAGAGGTCTTGACGGAAGTCGATCTTATCGCTGCGGAAGATACCCGACATACCGGAAAATTATTATCTTACTTCAATATTCATACTAAAACTTTTGCGCTACATGATCATAACGAGCAGCAAAAAGCGCAGGTTTTAGTCGAAAAAATTTTAGAAGGAAGCTCCATTGCTCTGGTTTCAGATGCAGGAACGCCTCTGATTAGTGATCCAGGGTACCATCTTGTCAAAAAATGTCGTCAAGCAGGAGTCAGAGTTGTTCCCCTGCCTGGAGCTTGCGCAGTGATTACAGCGTTGAGTGCATCGGGCTTGCCGTCAGATAGATTCTGTTTTGAAGGATTCTTACCAGCGAAAAGCAAAGGTAGAACAGACAAGTTAAGACAAATTGAGAAATCGACAGCTACCAGCATTTTTTATGAGTCTACACACCGTATTCAAGATGCGTTAAAAGACATGCTTGAAGTACTTGGTCCGGACAGAGAGGTTGTATTGGCAAGAGAGCTCACCAAAACATTCGAAACGATTCAGGGTTTGCCACTTAGCGAGTTGATTGACTGGGTTGGTGAGGATGACAACCGTAAGAAAGGTGAGATGGTACTGCTAATTCATGGTTACCGTGAAGAAAGCAGCAAGGAAATCTCTGATGAAGCCGCTCGCACTTTGGCTATTTTGGCGAAAGAGTTACCGTTGAAGAAAGCCGCAGCGATAACTGCTGAACTGCATCAATTGAAAAAGAACGCGCTTTATAAATGGGGACTAGACAATTTATAGAGCCACTTTTCGTCCACATTTAATCATTTGTACCAATTCGACACTGTTTCACTATAGACAGGATTCTCGATAATCTATACAATCGCGCCTCGGAGTTGACTGGGTAGTCGCTGCTTCATTGATGTCCTTTGGGAGACTGGTGAAGGGGAGGAAAGTCCGGGCTCCATAGAGCAGGGTGCCAGGTAACACCTGGGGGGCGTGAGCCCACGACAAGTGCAGCAGAGAGAAAACCGCCGATGGCCTTTGGGCACAGGTAAGGGTGAAAGGGTGCGGTAAGAGCGCACCGTGCGTCTGGCAACAGTTCGTAGCAAGGTAAACTCCACCCGGAGCAAGACCAAATAGGCTTCCATATTGCGCTGCTCGCGTAAGGAAGCGGGTAGGTTGCTTGAGCCAGTGAGCGATTGCTGGCCTAGACGAATGGCTACTGCCGTGCAAACGGTACAGAACCCGGCTTATGTGTCAACTCCTCCCTATTTATAAGCCCATCATAACAACACGTTATGATGGGTTTTTTACTTGTAACTGACGAAAACAATTTTCTAAACACTAGAATTAGCTCAATATCATAGGGTGTGAGCCGTAGCTCTAAATGCTATAGTCGACAGTTAACAAAAATATTGTATACAACAAGCTTTAAGCTGCGTGGCGTGATTATCATGACTGAACCTTTCCAACATGTATCTGTACTTCTTAATGAATCGATAGATGGTTTGAACATTAAACCTGATGGCATTTATATGGATGGAACGTTTGGTCGAGGAGGCCACAGCCGCACCATTCTTTCTAAACTGGGTGAAAATGGCCGCCTGTACAGTATCGATCGCGATCCTCAAGCGATAGCTGAAGCTAGTAAAATAAACGATCCAAGGTTCACGATCATTCACGGCCCGTTTTCTAACATTGCTCAGTACGCTGAAGAACATGGGTTAGTAGGTAAAGTTGATGGTGTGCTGTTTGATTTAGGAGTTTCATCGCCACAATTGGATGATGCTGAACGTGGCTTTAGTTTTATGAAAGACGGCCCGCTAGATATGCGTATGGACCCGACTTCAGGTATGCCAGTTTCAGAATGGCTTGCTCAAGCTGAATTAGATGACATTACATGGGTCATTCGTGAATTTGGTGAAGACAAGCATGCGCGCCGAATCGCAAAAGCCATTGTCGCATTTCGAGAAGATGATCAGAATGAGCCATTGACACGTACGATCCAGTTAGCCAAATTAATATCAGACGCTGCACCAAAAAGTTTTAAAGAGAAAAAGCACCCTGCGACGAGAACGTTTCAAGCTCTGCGTATATATATCAATAGCGAGCTTGAAGAGATCGACGTAGCGTTAAAAGGCGCTGCAAGCATTTTGTCGGATCAAGGACGTTTGTCGGTTATTAGCTTCCACTCTTTAGAAGATAGAATGGTGAAGCGGTTTATCCGCAAGGAGAGTCAAGGCCCCCAAGTTCCTCATGGGTTGCCGTTAACTGAAAAGGAAATTCAGGCGTTAGGCTCTGCAAATTTGAAACCTATCGGCAAAGCAATCAAACCTTCTAAGGAAGAAGTCGAGGCGAATGCACGCTCACGTAGCTCAGTACTGAGAGTCGCCGAAAAACTGTAATGGAATTATGAAGCAATCGTCCCCCAATCTCGCCAAGATTATTGCCAAAGACTTAGTGACAGTCGGTCGATTGCCTCTCATATTGTTATTTCTGATTTTATTCACTTCAATGGGTGTTGTGTTCACCACCTACAATACTCGGCTAGCTATTGCGGAAAAAGATAAGACTTTAGTCGCGAGAGAGAAGCTTGATGACGAGTGGCGCAACTTACTCCTTGAGGAGACCTCACTAGCAGACAGTAGCCGAGTCGAAACGATCGCGAAAACCGAGCTCAATATGGTGCGACCTGACTCAAGCAAGGAAGTTACGTTTTCAGAAAAATGAAATCAAAAAAAACGAAACCCAACTCTAAGCCTGAACGCAAGGAAGAAACCAACTCGCCTTTATTGATCCGTTGGCGATTCTACCTTGTGATTTTTTTTGTTTTTGTCGCCTTCGCTGCTCTCGTTAGCCGGATTGCTTATATCCAAGTGGTTGAGCCCGGAAACCTTATTCACCAAGGTGATATCCGCTCTATTCGAGCCAAAGTACTCCATTCTGCTCGCGGTATTATTTATGATCGCAATGGTGAACCATTAGCGGTCAGTGTTCCTGTTGATGCAGTATGGGCCGATCCAGCCACAATTATTAAAGATGGCGATTTAAAAGATCTTGATAGATGGTACGCCCTAGCTGACGTACTCGACCTGAACAGGCAAGAGCTGGTCGACAAGATTAAAAATAATGCCAAGCGCCGATTTATCTATATTCAAAGGCAAGTTAATCCAGCAATGGCAAACTATGTTCGAGAGTTAAAAATAAAAGGTATCGGACTAAAACATGAATCTCGCCGTTATTATCCCGCCGGAGAGGTCAGTGCTCATATCGTTGGGGTAACGGGTATCGATGGCCATGGCTTAGAAGGGGTCGAGCGCAGTTATGATGACTGGCTGACAGGTGAAGCCGGAAAAAGGGTTATTCGTAAAGACCGCTTTGGGCGAGTGGTCGAGAATATCTCACTTGAAAAGCGTCAAGAAGGCAAGCCACTTACACTCACCATTGATCAGCGTATTCAAGCCATTGCCTACCGAGCGATAAAACAAGTAGTTGCCGACTATCGAGCAACGTCAGCTTCTGCGGTTCTGATTGATGTAAAAACGGGTGCAATTCTTGCGATGGTTAATGCGCCATCTTATAACCCAAACAACCGTTCAGATCTAAAAAGTTTCAATATGCGTAACCGTGTGATTACCGATGCGTTTGAACCAGGCTCAACAGTTAAACCATTTGTAATTCTAGCCGCTCTTGATAGTGGTGCAGCCAATCCTAAAACCGTGATTGATACTGGCAATGGTGTGATGAGAGTTGGAGGTAGCTTAGTTACTGATACCGAAAAAGTCGGTAAAGCTGACCTCACAACAATACTGCAGAAATCAAGTAACGTCGGTGTGGCAACACTTGCGCTTCGAATGCCGATTGAAACCTTATTACACATGTATAGTGCAGCGGGCTTCGGTGAGTTATCTGGTCTCAATTTAGTTGGAGAAACCACAGGTATTTTTCCAAATCGTCGCCGCTGGTCAAAAATAGAAATCGCGACTTTAGCGTTTGGGTATGGACTCAGTGTTACGCCACTGCAATTAGCTCATGCTTATGCCACTTTGGGTAATTACGGACATTACATGCCTTTGCATATTGTGAAAACCAGCCACGAGGCAGAAGGTAGACAAGTATTTGGTCATGAAAACGTAAGACGTGTACTCAAAATGTTGGAAGCTGTAACTGAACCTGGCGGTTCAGCAGTCAGAGCCGCTGTTCCCGGGTATCAGGTTGGTGCTAAAACGGGTACCACTCGTAAAGCTGAAAATGGCGAATATAGTGATGAATATTTTGCCTACACAGCCGGTATCGCTCCAATCAGCAATCCGAGACTCGCGTTGGCGGTGATGGTAAATGAGCCTCAAGGCGACAACTATTATGGTGGTACTGTAGCAAGTCCGGTGTTTGCCAAAATAATGAAAGGCGCTTTACAAATCTTGAATATTCCACCTGACGCGAAAAAAGAGTCTGACAAGTAGGAAGCAAAATATGACGACAAAACACACCTTAGCAACGCTGCTTTCTCCTTGGGTAGATATCAAAGGTTTTCAATGCGCTGAGCTTGTAGTAGATAGCCTTCAGCTCGATAGCAGGGATGTATCAGAAGGCGATACATTTGTTGCAATCAACGGACATGAAGTTGACGGTCGACACTTCATTCTGTCGGCGATTCGAAATGGAGCAAAATGTATTGTTGCCGAAGCAGATGAGCACTCTACACATGCAAGCATCACTGATGTCGAAGGTATACCTGTCATATACATTGATAATTTATCTCAGCACTTATCTGAGCTATCGGCTCGACTTTATCCGCTGCAGAAATCTCGTTTAATCGCTGTAACTGGCACAAATGGTAAAACGACCATTACGCAAATTATTGCTCAGTGGTTAGAACTCGTAGGCACAAAAGCTGCAGTGATGGGCACAACAGGAAACGGGTTCTTATCTAACTTAAAGCCTGCTGTGAATACGACTGGCAGTGCTATCGAAATTCAGAAAACATTGTTTGAGTTGGAAAAACTAGGAGCTCAAGTTACAGCACTAGAAGTCTCCTCGCATGGTTTAGTGCAAAATCGAGTTAAGGCTACTGAATTTGAAGTTGGCGTATTCTCGAATCTTAGCCGGGATCATCTTGACTACCATCATACAATGGAAGAATACGCGAAAGCTAAGCAGTCTCTTTTTACTCAACATAAAACCAAGCGTGCAGTCATTAATGTAGATGATGAGGTTGGCAATAGTTGGCTACAAGATCTGCCAAATGCCTTAGCTATCTCTTTGCGGCCAATCAATAAGTACCAACGCGCGCTATGGGCGAGCAAAGTGAGCTACTCAACCAAAGGTATTGAGATTCAATTTGGTGGTGAATATGGCGATGGAATACTATCTGTACCGCTGATAGGCCAGTTTAATGCTTCAAACGTTATGTTGGCATTTGGCGCTTTACTGGAGCTTGGTGTTGATAAGGAAATGCTCATTCGCGAATCCAGCAAGTTGTCCCCAGTGATTGGTAGAATGGAACTATTTCAAGCTGCTGAAAAGGCAAAAGTTGTCGTCGATTATGCTCATACGCCAGATGCTTTGGAAAAAGCTCTGCAAGCGTTGAAAGTTCATTGTAATGGCAAACTTTGGGCAATATTTGGTTGTGGAGGTGATCGTGATACGGGTAAGCGCCCTATGATGGGAGAGATCGCAGAGCGACTTGCAGATAAAGTGATCGTCACAGATGATAACCCACGCGGTGAAAGCCCAGACATAATAGTGACAGATATTTTGCGTGGCATTAATACACCGAACGCCGTTTTGGTGGAACATGACAGGCTTCGCGCACTGGCTCATGCCATAGACAATGCAAGCTCTGAAGATATTATTTTACTAGCAGGGAAAGGTCACGAAGACTATCAGGTGATAGGGCAAGACACCGTTCACTATTCCGACAGAGAGTCTGCTCAAACTTTACTAGGACTCATTTCATGATAACAGTTTCACTTCAAACTCTAGCCCAAGTTCTTGATGCCAAGTTAATTGGTCAAGATACAGAGATCCACTCAGTTTCGACAGATACCAGAAATATTGAATCTGGCGCACTGTTTATTGCTCTCATTGGCGAGCGATTTGACGCTCATAACTTCTTAGATAAGGCCATCGATTCTGGTGCAAGCGCATTGTTAGTTTCGTCAGAGCAGATAGTTTCTGTACCTCAGCTTGTTGTTGATGACACAAAACTTGCGCTCGGAAAACTTGGCGCTTGGATACATCAACAATGTGAAACCAAAACTGCAGCAATCACGGGTAGTTGTGGTAAGACAACGGTTAAAGAAATGCTGAGTAGCATTTTGTCGCAAGTGGGCAAAGTGATGTATACGCAAGGTAACTTTAACAATGAAATTGGTGTCCCTCTAACGCTGTTACGTTCCACTCCAGAAGACAGATTTGCCGTTATTGAACTTGGGGCAAATCATGTTGGTGAGATCGCCTATACCACTCAGCTAGTTAAACCAGATGTTGCATTAGTCAATAATGTAGCAGAAGCACACCTAGAAGGGTTTGGTTCGATTGAAGGTGTCAAAATTGCCAAGGGCGAAATTTATCAAGGTCTGTCTGCTGGTGGCAGCGCCATCATCAATTTAGATAGTTGCGGTGAAGAGTTGTGGAGTGACGTACTGAAAGATAAAAAAGTGCGCACTTTTTCTGTAACTAACCCGCAAGCCGACTTTTTTGCTTCTTGCGTGATGATGAACTCAAAAGGCGAAGCCGACTTTGTTCTTCATACTCCAAGAGGCTCAGCTGAAGTGCAGTTGGGTATTGTAGGTGAACACAACATTGGCAATGCCTTAGCCGCTTCAGCCCTTGCGTTAGAAATGGATGTGAATATCGAAGATATTCAGGCTGGATTAGAGAATTTATCGAATGTAAAAGGTCGAGTGGAAGTTATCCAATTAACTGATAACATAACGCTCATTGATGATAGCTATAACGCTAGCGTACCCGCTATGAAAGCCGCCGCTGATCTACTCAACTGCTATTCAAACAAAAAGTGGTTGATCCTTGGCTATATGGCTGAGCTTGGCAGTGATAGTGAAAGTCTGCACAAAGAAGTAGCAGAACATGCTGCGCAATATGGTTTTGACCACGTATTAACGTTTGGTGATGAGGCAAAAGTAATTAGCCAACTCTGTCACGGAAATCACTTTGATAGCCATAACGACTTGATAAATTACGTAAATCATCATCTATCATTAGAAGAAAAACACCAACATACATTATTAGTCAAAGGTGCGAATAGCGCTCGAATGTTCGAAATTGCTGCGTCTTTGAAGGAGAAATATTCATGATTATTTGGCTAGCGCAGTTGTTACAGCCATACTTTTCTTTCTTTCGACTGTTTGAATACCTATCGTTCAGAGCTATCTTCAGTATCTTAACAGCATTGTCCTTATCCCTTTGGATGGGGCCAATTGTTATTCGACGCCTACAAAAACTGCAGATTGGTCAAGTTGTTCGCAACGACGGACCTGAATCTCATTTTAGTAAGCAGGGCACACCTACGATGGGTGGGATAATGATCCTAGCTTCCATCATTATCACTGTGTTGCTATGGACCGATCTTGCAAACCCTTATGTATGGGCCGTACTGGCTGTGTTAGCCGGATATGGTATCGTTGGTTTTGTTGATGATTACCGTAAAGTTGTGCACAAGAACACTGATGGTTTGATTGCAAGATGGAAGTACTTTTGGCAATCAGCTATTGCTCTAGTGGTTGCTTTTGCTTTGTACGTTCATGGTAAAGATACGGCTGCGACCCAACTTGTCGTACCATTCTTCAAAGACGTCATGCCTCAACTGGGCTTCCTGTATATTATCCTGACTTATTTCGTTATTGTCGGCACTAGTAATGCGGTGAACTTAACTGACGGCCTTGATGGACTCGCTATAATGCCAACGGTACTGGTATCGGCTGGCATGGCAGCAATTGCTTGGGCTACGGGTAACTTTAACTTCGCAAACTATCTGCATATCCCATATATCCCTCTCACGTCTGAGTTAGTGGTAGTGTGTACAGCTATGGTCGGTGCTGGCCTCGGGTTCTTATGGTTTAATACTTACCCAGCGCAAGTTTTCATGGGCGATGTTGGTTCACTGGCTCTCGGTGGTGCGCTCGGTACAATCGCAGTATTGGTTAGGCAGGAGTTTGTATTAGTCATTATGGGTGGTGTATTCGTAATGGAAACCGTATCTGTGATCTTGCAAGTTGGCTCATATAAGCTGCGTGGGCAAAGAATTTTCCGTATGGCTCCGATTCACCATCACTACGAACTAAAAGGATGGCCTGAACCACGCGTCATCGTGCGTTTTTGGATCATTTCCATTGTATTAGTTTTGATTGGTTTAGCGACTCTGAAAGTTCGATAGTAGGGTTGGATTGTGACAGAAGCAAATAAAGCAGATCCATGGCGAAATATCAGTAATGTTGTTGTCGTTGGGCTAGGTATTACTGGCCTATCAGTCGTTAATTTTCTATCCAGTCGCTCAAATGAATTGGATATAAAAGTTATCGACACCAGAGCGGAGCCTCCTGGCAGAGAACAGCTTTCTAGTTCAGTTGAATTATATTCTGGTGGCTGGAATCTAGATTGGTTGCTAAACGCAGATTTGATTGTTTTGAGTCCGGGCATTGCGTTAGCGACGCCTGAGATTCAGCAAGCCTTAAAAAACGGCTGCAAAGTTATTGGCGATATTGAGTTATTTGCTTGGCATGTTGATAAGCCAGTCATAGCGATAACTGGATCCAATGGTAAAAGTACAGTTACGGATCTGACTGGAGTCATAGCGAAAGCTTGTGGAGTGAATGTTGGTGTCGGTGGCAATATCGGTGTTCCTGCTCTAGATCTTTTGCAAAACGATCACGATCTTTACGTTTTAGAACTATCAAGCTTTCAGCTTGAAACAACATCAAGTCTTCACACTGCTGCTTCTGCTTTTTTAAATCTTTCTGAAGATCACATGGATCGCTATGACTCTATGGAAGATTATCGTCAAGCCAAACTGAGAATTTTCGATAATGCCAATTGTTGTGTAGTGAATACTTGCGATGCTGCCACATACCCAAGCAAAGAATTGGGTTTGGAATTGGTTGAATTTGGCCTACACAGCAGTGCTCAGTATGGTGTGGTGGTTGACCAAGATAAAGAGTATTTGGCTGTAAACGGTGTGCCTCTGGTTTCAATTGAGGAGCTGTCCTTGGTTGGTCGTCACAATGTAGCTAACGCTTTGGTTTGTCTCGCGTTGCTGGAACAAGTTGGCGTTGATTATAGGCAGGGATTTGATGCGCTTAAATCTTACAATGGTTTGACGCATCGTTGTCAGGTAGTGGCAGACAAAAAAGGTATAAAGTGGATTAACGATTCTAAGGCGACAAATGTCGCTAGCACAGCAGCGGCATTGGCTGGCCTGAATTGTAAAGGAACACTTTACTTGCTGGTCGGTGGAGAAGGTAAAGGTGCGGATTTTTCCGAGCTTGGCGAACATTTATCGGCAATAAATGTAAAACTTTGCTGCTTTGGAAAAGATGGCAACCAGTTTCTCCCTTTGCATTCTTCAGCTGAGTTGTTTGATACGATTGGAGATGTAATTGAAGCGTTAACCCCGTCATTACGTAGAAATGATATGGTTATGCTATCGCCAGCATGTGCCAGCTTCGATCAATTTAAGAACTTTATGGCTCGTGGTGAGGCATTTACCGAGCTAGCTCAGAGATACGCTTAACAAGGTTGTTATCAAATATGCAAATAAAGGGTTCAGCAATTAGTGCTAAGCAATGGCTCGTCAAGCCGTCAGCTGAAGCGTTATTTGATAGACAGTTAGTGTGGATCTCTTTAGGTTTAATGGTTTTTGGCCTTATTATGGTCACTTCCGCTTCTTTTCCCGTGAGTACAAGGCTAACGGGACAACCTTTTTACTTTATGACAAGACACGCGATATTTTTGCTTTTATCGCTTGGCGTAGCTTCTGTCGTATTGCAAATTCCAACTGAGAAATGGCTTAGATACAGTTCTTGGTTACTTGCCATTTCATTTTTCATGCTCATTGTGGTGTTGATTGGTGGGCGTTCTGTCAATGGTGCATCACGCTGGATTCCGCTGGGTTTCTTTAACCTGCAACCTGCCGAAGTATCCAAGTTATCGCTGTTCATCTTCATGGCTGGTTATTTGGTTCGTAAGCAGAGCGAAGTTAGGGAAACCTTTTTTGGCGGATTTATGAAGCCGATAATGGTGTTTGGTGCACTTGCAGTGCTTTTACTGGGGCAGCCAGATTTAGGAACTGTGATTGTAATGCTGGTTACCTTGTTTGGTATGTTATTTATCGCAGGTGCTAAGCTCTCTCAATTCATCGCTTTAATGATGGCGGGTGTAGCTGCGGTTGTCGGTCTTATATTAGCCGAGCCATATCGTATTCGCCGAGTAACCTCATTTATGGACCCTTGGCAAGACCCATTTGGTAGCGGTTATCAGTTAACTCAATCACTTATTGCGTTTGGCCGAGGTGGTTGGTTTGGCCAAGGGCTAGGAAACTCGATTCAAAAGTTAGAATATTTGCCAGAAGCTCATACTGACTTTGTATTTGCTGTAATTGCGGAAGAGCTTGGTATTGTTGGCGTCGTATTGGTATTAATGCTGATCTTTAGCTTAGTTTTCAAAGCAATAATGATCGGTAAGAGAGCTTTTGAAGAAGGGCAAAATTTCGGTGGTTATTTAGCGATAGGCATCGGTATTTGGTTTGCCTTTCAGACACTAGTTAATGTAGGGGCAGCCGCTGGAATAATGCCAACAAAGGGACTTACGTTGCCTTTGATTAGTTACGGCGGATCGAGCCTTGTAGTGATGTCGGTCGCAGTAGCGATTTTGTTGCGAATTGATTACGAGTACCGATTGAAAAAACGAAATGACAAATTAGTGGAACAAAACACTGATGACAAAGAATAAAAGATTAATGGTGATGGCCGGAGGTACGGGCGGACATATATTCCCGGGACTGGCTGTCGCCAAAAAATTGCAGCAGCAAGGCTGGGAAATCCGTTGGTTAGGGACGTCTGATCGAATGGAAGCAGAGCTTGTACCTCAGCATAGAATAGAAATTGACTTCATTAAAGTCAAAGGGCTAAGAGGTAAAGGGCCACTACGTTTGCTTGGCGCACCATTTCAAATTGCCAATGCAGTTATGCAAGCTAGAAAACATATGAAAAAGTGGCAACCAGATGCTGTGTTAGGCATGGGAGGGTATGTTAGTGGACCGGGAGGCGTGGCAGCTCGTACACTTGGAATCCCAGTTGTGCTGCACGAGCAAAATGCTGTAGCAGGTCTAACTAATCGCTGGTTGTCAAAAATTGCCAACAAAGTATTCCAAGCTTTCCCAGGCGCTTTTCCTACTGCTGAAGTCGTTGGAAATCCAGTACGAGAAGATGTGGTGGCTTTACCTGTACCAAATGAAAGATTCAAAGATAGGCAAGGACCTATTCGTATATTGGTGATGGGTGGAAGCCAAGGTGCTCGGATTTTAAACCAGACTCTACCAAGTGTAATGGCAAGTCTAGGTGATGGATTTGAGATTTTTCACCAAGCTGGAAAAGGTAGTAAAGATACTGTCCTAGAGGCCTACCAAGCAAATAATGTGCAAGGCGCATCTGTTGTCGAGTTTATTAGTGACGTAGCAGAATCTTATGCTTGGGCGGATCTAATAATATGCCGATCAGGTGCTTTGACAGTATCCGAAGTTGCAGCCGCTGGTATAGGTGCTATATTCGTCCCCTTTATGCATAAAGATAGGCAACAAGCTCTCAATGCTGAGCAGTTAATTGAGTGTTCAGCAGCGAAAATGATCGAGCAACCGGAACTTAGCGCTGAAAGGTTAATCAAGGAAATACAGCAGCTTGATCGGGAAAGTTTGTTAGATATGGCGAACAAAGCCAGAGAAATTGCCAAGGTTAATGCCGATAGTGTGGTAGCTGAGGCTATTGCCGCTACAGCAAATTAACGAGATAGATAAATGACTGTTAAACATACGCAAAATTTAGCTCGAATTCGAGCAGTTGTTCCTGAGATGCGCAGAGTGGAATGCATCCACTTTATTGGCATTGGTGGTGCGGGAATGAGTGGTATTGCCGAAGTCTTGCTAAATGAAGGCTATAAAATAACGGGTTCAGACATTGCTCACAATATGGTCACTGAGCGTTTAGAGAGTAAAGGTGCCAATGTTTATATCGGGCATCAAAAATCCAATATAGAACAAGCGAGTGTGGTGGTGGTTTCCACTGCAATCAATGAAGAAAACCCGGAAATTGTCGCCGCGCGTGAGCTGCGTATTCCTGTTGTTCGACGTGCAGAAATGCTAGCGGAGCTAATGAGATTTAGACACGGCATTGCTGTTGCTGGTACGCATGGAAAGACGACTACAACGGCGTTAGTGACTCAGATTTACTCAGAAGCGAACCTAGATCCTACGTTTGTTAATGGTGGTTTAGTAAAAAGCGCAGGAACGAACGCGCGTTTGGGGTCTAGCAGAATCCTGATCGCAGAAGCTGATGAAAGTGACGCGTCGTTTTTACACCTTCAGCCTATGGTTAGTATTGTAACCAATATTGAAGCTGACCACATGGATACCTACGGTGGAGATTTTGAGACTCTGAAGCAAACGTTCATCGATTTCTTACACAACCTTCCTTTTTATGGGCAGGCAATTTTGTGTGTTGATGATCCTGTTGTCCGCGAGCTCATCCCTCAAGTAAGTCGTCAAGTCATCACATATGGTTTTTCTGATGATGCTGATGTCAGGATTGAAAATTACCGCCAAGAACGCCAACAAGGTAAGTTTACTGTTGTACGTAAAGGTAAAGAGAGCTTATCCATTACTTTAAATATTCCAGGGCGTCACAATGCCTTGAATGCAGCAGCAGCGATTGCGGTTGCTACTGAAGATGATATTGCCGATGAAGCCATCTTAAAAGCAATGGAAAACACCCAAGGTACTGGTAGGCGCTTTGAACACCTGGGTGAATTTGATACAGGCAATGGCAAGGCCATGCTTGTTGATGATTATGGACATCATCCTACAGAAGTTGATGTGACTATCAAAGCCGCGAGAAATGGTTGGAAAGACAAACGTTTAGTTATGGTTTTTCAACCTCATCGTTATAGTCGTACTAGGGATCTCTACGATGATTTTGCGAATGTACTTGATCAAGTAGACGTACTTATTATGTTGGATGTCTATGCGGCAGGTGAAAAGCCAATTTCTGGTGCAGATGGTAGAGCGTTGTGCCGTACTATTCGTGGAAGAGGTAAGCTAGATCCGATTTTTGTTCCTGATAGCAAGACGTTACCATCAATTTTGGCTAATGTTTTACAAGATGGTGATTTAGTATTAACTCAAGGTGCGGGTGATGTTGGCAAAGTAGCAAGGCTTCTTGAATCTCTTGAGCTGAATATCAGTAAGATGCAGAGCGCATATAAGCCGGATTGATGCTGTGATCTATCTAACTAAATAGTGAATTTAACGTGTAATTTTGACGTTTTCATTGTTTGATAACTTTGACTTCCTCAGTATAATTCGAAAGTTACGGTAAATTGTCTTTCGAAACGGTTTTTATAAGAGAAAGAAATTTTATTAGTGAGTGCAGGGATAACGGATTTTGGATGAGAGTGCTTCAGATAAAAGCCCGAAAGTATCAAAATATCCATTTTTAAGAGAGCACGCTGCCGGCATTAGCTTTTTGTTAGTGGTGTTACTGTTAATCGGTTTTTTCTTGTACACAACGGTGTCTTGGATGTGGGACGAACAACGTTTACCACTGTCAAAGATGGTCATTCAGGGAGATCTGCACCACGTAACTACAGAAGATGTTCAGCATTCTCTAGCTAAATTGGGGCATTTGGGTACATTCATGTCTCAAGACGTGGATTCATTGCAGCAGGCAATGCTAACGATACCTTGGGTGGCTCATGCTTCAATTCGTAAGCAATGGCCTGATACTATTAATGTTTTTTTAACTGAGTATCATGCAGAAGCGATTTGGAATGGCAATGAGCTTCTGAACAAGCAAGGGCAAATATTTAACGGAGATATAGGCCAGTTGCAGGGAAGTCGAGTAAAACTCTATGGGCCGAAAGGCACCAATGAGCAAGTCCTGGAGTTATGGGAGCAAATTAATCCAGAATTTCACCAGCTCGGGCTAAATATTAGCTCAGTGGTTCTCAATGAGCGTGGAGCTTGGCAGATTATCCTTGGCAATGGCGTTAGGTTAGAGCTGGGGAAAGATGCTCTGCATGAACGAATTGCTCGATTCATCTCTTTGTATAAGCAATTAGGAACTAAAGCAGACAAAGTCAGTTACGTCGATCTTAGATATGATACGGGAGCCGCTGTGGGATGGCTTTCAGACGAAGAATCAAAGCAAGAGAGTTAAAATGACAAAATCCTCTGACGACAACTTAATTGTTGGTCTAGATATCGGGACTGCAACCGTATCAGCTTTGGTAGGTGAACTTTTACCAGATGGTCAAATTAACATAATAGGTGCAGGAACCAGCCCATCTAGAGGCATGGATAAAGGCGGAGTTAACGACCTAGAATCAGTTGTTAAATCTGTGCAAAGAGCTATTGATCAAGCTGAGCTCATGGCAGAATGCCAAATCAGTAGCGTCTTTATTTCCCTTTCTGGTCGACACATCGCTAGTCGAATTGAGAAAGGGATGGGAACAATCTCTGATGAAGAGGTGTCCCAAGAGGATATGGATCGCGCGATACACACCGCAAAATCAATAAAAATCGGTGACGAGCAGCGAATATTACATGTTATTCCTCAGGAATTTACTATTGACTACCAAGAAGGGATAAAGAATCCGCTTGGTTTGTCCGGTGTACGTATGGAAGTTAGCGTACATCTCATTTCTTGCCATAATGATATGGCAAGGAATATTATCAAGGCAGTGGAGCGTTGCGGTCTAAAGGTAGAGCAGATAGTCTACTCGGGTCTGGCGGCTAGCAATGCGGTTATTACTGAAGACGAAAGAGAGCTTGGCGTTTGCGTGGTTGATATCGGTGCAGGAACAATGGATGTTTCTATCTGGACAGGAGGAGCTCTCCGTCACACTGAAGTATTCTCTTATGCCGGAAACGCAGTAACAAGTGACATTGCTTTTGCCTTCGGAACACCTGTCAGCGATGCAGAGGAAATCAAAGTTAAATACGGATGTGCTCTCAGTGAATTGGTCAGTAAAGATGACGCAGTTAACGTTCCTAGCGTTGGCGGGCGTCCTTCGCGCAGTTTACAGCGACAAACCCTGTCAGAAGTGATTGAACCTCGCTACACTGAATTAATGGGGTTAGTCAATCAAACGATTGATACTGTCCAAGAGAAATTGAGAGAAGAAGGTATCAAGCATCATTTAGCGGCTGGTGTAGTGCTTACAGGCGGCGCTGCTCAGATCGAAGGTTTGATCGAATGCGCGGAACGGGTATTTCGCAATCAAGTACGAGTGGGAAAACCGCTAGAGGTTAGTGGTCTCACAGATTATGTAAAAGAGCCGTATCATTCTACGGCTGTTGGTTTACTTCATTATGCAAAAGATGGTCAAGTTATTGACGACTCAGAATACAGAGAGCCAAAGAGGCAAGCTGTATCGAGTCTGTTTGGCCGCGTGCGTAATTGGATACAAAAAGAGTTTTAACCTGATAAGCAGGAAAAACGGAGATAACACATGTTTGAACCGATGATGGAAATGTCTGACGATGCTGTAATTAAAGTCGTTGGAGTAGGTGGCGGCGGTGGTAACGCTGTTGAACACATGGTGCGTGAATCTATCGAAGGCGTAGAATTCATTAGTGTTAATACGGATGCGCAAGCGCTTCGTAAAACTAGCGTTAATAGTGTCATTCAAATTGGTGGTGATATCACTAAAGGCCTTGGTGCCGGAGCAAACCCACAAGTAGGACGCGACGCTGCATTAGAAGACAAAGATAGAATTAAAGAAGTTCTCACTGGTGCCGATATGGTATTTATAGCAGCCGGTATGGGTGGGGGAACTGGAACTGGTGCTGCTCCTGTCATTGCAGAAGTAGCAAAAGAACTAGGCGTCCTAACGGTGGCTGTGGTAACTAAGCCGTTTAGCTTTGAAGGAAAAAAACGCTTAGCTTTTGCCGAGCAAGGTATTGAAGAGTTATCGAAGCATGTGGACTCGTTGATTACGATTCCAAATGAGAAGTTGTTAAAAGTACTAGGCCGAGGGGTAACGTTATTAGAAGCATTTGCTAGTGCTAATGACGTTCTTAAAAATGCCGTACAAGGTATTGCAGAATTGATTACTCGCCCAGGTATGATTAACGTCGACTTTGCCGATGTAAGAACTGTTATGTCTGAAATGGGTCACGCTATGATGGGAAGCGGTATTTCCAAAGGCGAAGACAGAGCGGAAGAAGCAGCTGAAACTGCTATCTCTAGCCCACTTCTAGAAGATATTGATCTTGCTGGTGCGCGCGGTGTTCTTGTCAATATTACTGCTGGTTTGGATATGCGTCTTGATGAATTTGAGACTGTGGGCAATACTGTAAAAGCATTTGCTTCTGATAACGCAACGGTAGTAATCGGTACATCATTGGATCCAGACATGTCTGAGGAAATCCGTGTAACCGTAGTTGCTACAGGTATCGGAAACGAAAGAAAACCAGATATTACGCTAGTTGCCGGTGGCAAGAGCAAACCAGCTCAACCCCAGCAACAAGTTATTACCCCGCAATCTTCGGTAAAAGTGGAAGAAAAGCCGGCACAACCTTTGCAGGGAAATAATCAGGTGACTCCACAGCCGTCAACGACAGCGACGTCTTCGACATCAAGCAGTCAGAATACGGCCCCTAAGACAGAAAAAGAGAGTGGATACCTAGATATTCCAGCATTTTTACGTCGCCAGGCTGATTAAATATTAAACATAATTTGACACTGTTCAAAATTATGGTAGGATGCGCGGTCGATAACGGATTTGGCCGTGATTTAAAGCACTTGGGATTGAGGCAAGTAAATGATCAGACAACGTACCTTAAAAGAGATTGTCAAGACAACAGGCGTAGGCTTGCACTCTGGTCGTAAAGTCACTTTGACCCTACGCCCAGCGGCAGCAAATACGGGTATCGTTTATCGCCGAACAGATTTAGAGCAACCTGTTGATTTTCCAGCAGATCCAGAATCAGTTCGCGACACAATGCTTTGTACAGCTCTTGTCAATGACGAAGGCGTTCGTATTTCAACCGTTGAGCATTTAAATGCAGCACTTGCTGGTATGGGTATCGACAATATCATCGTTGAAGTTGATGCCCCTGAGATTCCAATTATGGATGGTAGCGCGAACCCTTTCGTGTACCTAATCCAGCAAGCAGGAATTGAAACACTCAATACTCCTAAGCGCTACATTCGTATTAAAAAGCCAGTTCGTTTTGAAGAAGATGATAAGTGGGCTGAACTTCGTCCGTACAATGGTTTCCGTATGGACTTTGAAATTGAGTTCAACCACCCAGCTATCGATGCAGATCAGCAACATCTTTTATTCGACTTCTCGTCGCAAGGATTTGTAAAAGAGATCTCTCGTGCTCGTACTTTTGGTTTCATGCAGGATATTGAATACCTTCAATCACAACGCTTGTGTTTAGGCGGTAGCTTTGATTGTGCAATCGTTCTTGACGAATATCGTATTTTGAACGAAGAAGGTTTAAGGTTCGACAACGAGTTTGTAACTCACAAAGTACTTGATGCAATTGGTGACTTGTATATGTGTGGTCACGCAATTGTGGGCGAGTTTAAAGCATTCAAATCTGGCCACGGTTTAAACAACAAACTTCTTCGAGCGGTATTAGCGGATCAAGAAGCTTGGGAGTGGGCTACTTATGAAGAAGAAGCGGGCTCTCCAGTAGCATTCGCTGACCCAAGCGTGGTTGTTGCTTAGCTTTCAGTGCCAATGAATTTGAAAACCAGACGAATGTCTGGTTTTTTTGTGTCTAGTTTCCTTCACTTGATTTTCGATTCGCGAACTTGGATATTAGTTCCAACTGCTATTTCACTTTCTCTAGAGCTTAAAAGTAACTCCCGGCAATGATCTGCCATAGATCGATTTAAGATCGAATTCATGCAAGCGTTGATCTTAATGATCTCTCATTGCTGTCTCTACAACTTATACTGAGTTTTTATCTTATACCTCGATATTATGTTTGTGACGCCCAAACCCATGCTTCCAAGGCCACGTTTAGAAGCTTTTTCTTAAAAAAGTAAAAAGAATCTCAAACAAATTAGATTGCTAATGGTTGTTGGCCACAAAATTCCTTACACTAAGGCCTTTAATTTTTGATTTCGGCTTGAAATTCAGCGTCATCACCTCAATGTACCAGATACATGATGTATCTCAGTATCGTTAGTTAAAAATAGTTAGAGACTGTAGGCACGCAAGTGGACGGAAAAATGTCGAAGAAAAGAGAGATTCGCAGCAAATGATATCTAAGCTACTGACAATGTTAGTTGGCAGCCGTAACGAAAGAACACTACGCCGCCTTAAGAAAATTGTTAAAGAAATAAATAATTATGAGCCTTCATTTGAGGCACTTAGCGATGATGAATTAAAAGCTAAGACAGTGGAGTTTCGCCAACGTTTAGAAAAAGGTGAAACACTAGACCAACTACTTCCAGAAGCTTTCGCAACGGTACGTGAAGCCTCTAAACGTGTATTTGGCATGCGCCATTTCGATGTGCAGCTTATCGGTGGTATGGTTCTTAATGCTGGACAAATCGCAGAGATGCGTACTGGTGAAGGTAAAACATTAACCGCGACCTTACCGGCTTACCTAAATGCTCTGCCAAGCAAAGGCGTACACGTTGTAACAGTCAACGACTATCTTGCAGCTCGTGATGCGGAAACAAACCGTCCACTATTTGAATTCCTTGGAATGACAGTTGGTATTAACGTGCCAAATATGATTCCAGAAGAGAAAAAAGAAGCATACAAGGCCGATATTCTATATGGTACGAACAACGAATTTGGCTTTGACTACCTTCGTGACAACATGGCGTTTAGAAATGAAGACCGCGTTCAGCGCGAGCGTTTCTTTGCTGTAGTCGATGAAGTTGACTCGATTCTAATTGATGAAGCTCGTACGCCGCTAATTATCTCTGGCCCTGCTGAGGATAGCTCTGATTTATATACTCGTATCAATAAACTCATTCCTTACCTTGAGAAACAAGATAAGGAAGATGATGAAGAGTACCGTGGTGACAAACACTACACAGTTGATGAAAAACAAAAGCAAGTGCACTTGACGGAAACAGGTCAAGAATACGTAGAAGAGCTTCTCATTAAAAATGGTCTGATGGATGAAGGAGATACTCTGTATTCCCCTGCAAACATTAGCCTATTACATCACGTCAATGCAGCACTACGTGCTCATGTTCTTTTTGAAGTCAACGTTGATTATATTGTTGATGAGAAAGGTGAGATTGTCATCGTGGATGAGCACACTGGCCGAACTATGCCGGGGCGTCGCTGGTCTGAAGGTCTTCACCAAGCGGTAGAAGCGAAAGAAGGCGTTAAGATTCAAAACGAAAACCAGACGCTTGCTTCAATCACTTTCCAAAACTACTTCCGTTTGTATGAAAAGCTGTCAGGAATGACAGGTACGGCAGATACTGAAGCATTCGAGTTTAAATCAATTTACGACCTTGAAACGGTAGTTATTCCAACTAACCGTCCGATGGTTCGTGATGACATGCCAGATGTTGTATACCGTACTGAAGCTGAAAAATTCAACGCAATTATTGAAGATATCAAAGGTCGCGTTGAGAAAGGCCAGCCTTCTCTTGTTGGTACTGTTTCGATTGAAAAATCTGAGCTGCTGTCCAATGCGCTGAAAAGTGCCAAGATTAAGCACAACGTGCTTAATGCTAAATTCCACGAGAAAGAAGCTGAAATTGTTGCAGAAGCGGGCGCTCCAGGAGCGGTTACCATTGCAACCAATATGGCAGGCCGTGGTACCGATATTATGTTAGGTGGTAGCTGGCAAACCAAAGTTGATCTGATCGAGAATCCAACTGAAGAACAAATCGCTGAAATTAAAGCGGAGTGGAAGAAAGTCCATGATAAAGTTCTTGACGCGGGTGGCTTACATATTATTGGTACAGAGCGTCATGAATCTCGTCGTATCGATAACCAGCTTCGTGGTCGTGCGGGTCGTCAAGGTGATGCAGGTTCTTCACGTTTCTACCTGTCTATGGAAGATAGTTTGCTTCGTATCTTTACTTCAGATCGCATGGCAAGCTTGATTCAAAGTGGTATGGAAGAAGGTGAAGCGATTGAGAGTAAAATGCTGTCACGCTCAATCGAAAAAGCGCAACGTAAAGTTGAAGGTCGTAACTTCGATATACGTAAACAGCTACTTGAATACGATGATGTTGCTAACGATCAACGTCGTGCGGTATACGAGCTTCGTGATGAGCTAATGGGTTCTGATGATATCAGTGAAATGATGACGCAAAACCGTGATGATGTTCTTAACACCATCATTGACGAATATATTGCACCTCAGTCACTCGAAGATATGTGGGATATTCCAGGGCTAGAAGAGCGTTTGAAAAATGACTTCGACTTACATCTACCTATCAAGCAATGGCTGGAAGAAGATGACAAGCTATACGAAGAAGCGCTACGTGAAAAAATAGTTGCCGAGTCTGTAGCTATCTACCGTGAGAAAGAAGAAGCGGTTGGTCCTGAAGTACTAAGAAACTTCGAGAAATCTGTGATGCTACAAACTCTTGATACATTGTGGAAAGAGCACCTAGCTGCAATGGATCACTTGCGTCAAGGTATCCATTTACGTGGTTATGCTCAAAAAGATCCTAAGCAAGAGTACAAGCGTGAATCATTTGAACTGTTTGAAGGCTTGCTGGATGCTCTGAAGTTTGATGTTATCAGCGTGTTGTCAAAAGTACGTGTTCAACAGCAAGAAGAAGTTGAGCGTATGGAAGCTCAGCGTCGTGCGGCAGCTGAAGCAGCAGCTAAACTAGCACAAGCTCAGCACAATCAAGCTCATAGCCAGTTTGATGAAGGTGAATCAGCTGAGCCTGCTCAGCAACAGCCGATGGTTCGTGAAGAGCGTAAAGTTGGACGAAATGAGCCTTGTCCGTGTGGCAGTGGTAAGAAATACAAACAGTGCCATGGCAAGATAGCCTAATCAAATATACTAAGAGTCGCTAAGGCGGCTCTTTTTTTAGCCCTATACTCAGTTTATTTCAGATAGTGTAGGTGTTGTTCAAGTAAAGTCAGAGATATAGATATTGTGAAAAGAGTTCATATCGTCGCTGCGATTATATTTAATACCGACAAGTCAGAAGTATTCATTACCAAAAGGCCGGACAAAAAGCACAAAGGTGGTCTGTGGGAATTTCCTGGCGGGAAAATTGAACAGGGCGAGACACGAGAACAGGCTTTAAGTAGAGAACTACATGAAGAAATTGGTATTGTAGTTACCGAGTGTGCGCATTTTGAGTATCTCACTCATGACTATCCTGAGAAGAGCTTGCAGTTTGATTTCTTTACTGTCACTGAGTTCAATGAAAAGCCTTATGGAAAAGAAGGGCAGCTTGGCTGCTGGGTCGGACTGAAAGATTTATTGAACTACCAATTTCCCGAAGCGAACATTCCCGTACTGCAAAGAGTTATTCAAGAGTACTCATGCTAGTAAGTCGTGCGGATTACTGATAACTTAGGCCGAACAAAAAATGATATTGGAGAGTTTAGTGTGGTTAGAATAGCGATTGCAGGCGCAGCAGGTAGAATGGGACGCAACTTGGTTAAAGCCACTCTACTCAATCAAAATGCCCAAATGGGCGCAGGCTCAGAGAGGCCGGGTTCATCGTTAGTCGGAGTTGATATTGGTGAGCTTTGCAATGAAGGTAAGCTTGATATCACATTGGTTGAAGATTTAAACCAAGCCATAGAAGACTTCGATGTGCTTGTCGATTTTACTGCACCAGTCAGCACACTTGCTAACATTGAGCTTTGCAAAGCTCACGATAAGAAAATTGTTATTGGAACAACCGGTTTTAGTGAGCAAGAAAAACAGCTTATTGATGAAGCTGCTGAACAGATCCCTGTCATCATGGCGCCAAACTACAGTGTAGGCGTTAACCTAGTTTTCAAACTGCTTGAGAAAGCGGCAAAAGTGATGGGAGACTACTGTGATATTGAAGTCGTTGAAGCTCACCACCGTCATAAAGTTGATGCGCCATCTGGTACAGCTATCGGAATGGGAGAGGCAATCGCTGATGCGATGGGTAACAAGCTAAGTGATGTTGCTGTATATGCTCGTGAAGGAATTACTGGTGAGCGTACGAAAGATGAAATTGGCTTTGCTACCATCCGTGCTGGAGATATTGTCGGTGAGCATACCGCAATGTTCGCAGACATTGGTGAGCGAGTTGAAATCACGCATAAAGCGACAGATAGGATGACCTTCGCTAATGGTGCCGTAAAGGCTGCTGTATGGCTAAATGATAGAAATCCTGGGTTTTATACCATGACCGATGTTCTCGGACTAAATGAGCTATGATTTAATGAAAAAGTGCACCAAATGATGGTGCATTTTTTTTGTTCTAGTTTTTATTGTATTTAAATACATGTAGTTACATAGCTTATTGGTATATTTCTGCTTATTGGTTATAAGTGGGATAAGTTGCTTATAAATGAAGGTATTGCTAACAGGGGCAACGTTTTCGTTGAGAAGTTTTTGTCAAATAGGCCTAACTTCTTTAGTAAGCATAAAATATGTACGGTTTTTTTTCGGTTTGAGCACTTTTTATTGAGTAAAGTTGCAATTTTGGCTATTTGACGTATGAATTATCCAAACATATGTAAATTTGCAATTTATTCTATTCAGTTTATTGACAGGTATATCTAGCATCTTTAGAATACCGCCAATTTGTCTGAAATCCCCTAAAAATAAACTTTTTTAGAGCGACTTTTAGGCAGAACGATACAATTACTTTCGCACTTTTATTCTGGAGGTTATCTTGAGTAAACCAGCACTGTTAGTCCTTGAAGATGGGACTGTATTCCGCGGTGTTTCCATTGGAGCAGATGGTTCATCAGTTGGAGAAGTTGTTTTTAATACCTCGATGACGGGGTACCAAGAAATCCTCACCGATCCTTCCTATTCTCAGCAAATCGTCACACTAACTTACCCTCATATAGGCAATACCGGAACCAATTCCGAAGACGAAGAATCTTCTTCAATTCACGCCCAAGGCCTTATCATTCGCGACCTTCCTCTAATCGCTTCTAACTTCCGTAACGAACAATCTCTTTCTGAATACCTCAAGTCTCAAAACATTGTAGGCATCGCAGATATTGATACGCGCAAATTGACGCGCATTTTACGTAAGAAAGGTGCACAAAATGGATGCGTAATGGCAGGCAACAACCTTGATGAAGTGTTGGCGCTCGCAAAAGCGAAAGAGTTCCCTGGCCTAAAAGGCATGGACTTAGCGAAAGAAGTTACAACGAAAGAGGCGTACCAGTGGAAACAAGGTTCTTGGACGCTTGAAGGTGGTCTGCCTCAAGTTCAAGAGGACAATGAGCTGCCTTACCATGTGGTTGCTTACGACTTTGGTGCAAAACGTAATATCTTACGTATGTTAGTTGATAGAGGTTGTCGTCTAACAGTAGTACCTGCACAAACTTCAGCAGAAGAAGTATTAGCAATGAATCCAGATGGCGTATTCCTATCAAATGGTCCTGGCGATCCAGAGCCTTGTGACTACGCTATTGAAGCGACAAAAGTTTTCCTAGACAAAGGACTACCAGTGTTTGGTATTTGTTTAGGTCACCAAATTCTTGCACTAGCGTCTGGCGCGCAAACGGTGAAAATGAAATTTGGTCACCATGGGGCGAACCACCCGGTGAAAGATCTTGATCGTAACGTCGTGATGATCACTTCGCAAAACCACGGTTTTGCTGCTGATGAGCAATCGCTTCCAGACAATTTGCGTGCTACTCACGTGTCACTATTTGATGGTTCTTTACAAGGTATCCATCGTACCGATAAGCCAGCATTTAGTTTCCAAGGTCACCCAGAAGCAAGCCCAGGTCCGCATGACGCTGCGCCACTGTTTGACCACTTTATCGATCTTATTAAACAACACAGCGCTTAATGTTGGAGTAGTAGAAAATGCCAAAACGTACTGATATTAAAAGTATTCTTATTCTTGGTGCTGGCCCGATCGTTATTGGTCAGGCTTGTGAGTTTGACTACTCTGGTGCTCAAGCATGTAAAGCACTGCGTGAAGAAGGTTACCGAGTAATTCTAGTAAACTCGAACCCAGCCACGATCATGACTGATCCTGAGATGGCCGATGCAACATATATTGAGCCTATCCACTGGGAAGTTGTCCGCAAGATCATCGAAAAAGAGCGTCCAGATGCTGTTCTTCCAACTATGGGTGGACAAACTGCTCTTAACTGTGCACTGGAGCTTGAGCGTCAAGGCGTTTTAGCTGAGTTCGGTGTTGAGATGATCGGTGCAACAGCCGATGCCATCGATAAAGCAGAAGATCGCTCTCGTTTTGACGCGGCAATGAAGTCAATCGGCTTAGAGTGTCCGCGTGCAGATACCGCGAAAACCATGGAAGAAGCTTATAAAGTTCTCGATATGGTCGGTTTCCCATGTATTATCCGTCCTTCTTTCACTATGGGTGGTACTGGTGGTGGTATCGCTTATAACAAAGAAGAGTTTGAAGAAATTTGTCGCCGTGGTTTGGATCTTTCTCCAACCAATGAGCTGCTTATCGATGAATCTCTTATCGGTTGGAAAGAGTACGAAATGGAAGTGGTTCGCGACAAAGCGGATAACTGTATTATCGTATGTGCAATCGAGAACTTCGATCCAATGGGTATTCACACTGGCGACTCGATCACAGTGGCTCCTGCTCAGACTCTAACTGACAAAGAATATCAATTGATGCGTAACGCTTCTCTAGCGGTTCTACGTGAGATTGGTGTTGAGACTGGTGGTTCAAACGTTCAGTTTGGTATCAACCCGAAAGATGGCCGTATGGTTATCATCGAAATGAACCCTCGTGTATCTCGCTCTTCTGCTCTTGCTTCGAAAGCAACAGGTTTCCCAATCGCGAAAGTAGCAGCAAAACTTGCTGTTGGCTTCACGCTTGATGAGCTGATGAACGACATCACAGGTGGCGCAACACCTGCATCATTCGAACCAACCATCGACTACGTTGTTACTAAGATTCCTCGTTTTAACTTCGAGAAATTTGCTGGTGCAAATGACCGTCTAACGACTCAAATGAAGTCGGTTGGTGAGGTGATGGCAATTGGTCGTAACCAACAGGAATCTCTACAAAAAGCACTACGCGGCCTTGAAGTTGGAGCGAACGGCTTTGACGAGATGGTTGATTTAGATGCCCCTGACGCTCTATCAAAAATTCGTCATGAGCTAAAAGAAGCGGGCGCTGAGCGTATCTGGTACATTGCTGATGCATTCCGTGCAGGCTTGTCTGTTGATGGTGTATTCAACCTAACACAAATTGATCGCTGGTTCCTCGTTCAGATCGAAGAGATCGTGAAGATCGAAGAACAAGTGAAAGCAGGCGGTTTTGCTGGGCTTTCAGAAGATGTATTGCGTCGTATGAAACGTAAAGGTTTCTCTGATGCTCGCCTGTCTGAACTACTAGGTGTTTCTGAGAGCGAAATTCGTCGTCTACGCGACCAATACAACATCCATCCAGTATACAAACGCGTTGATACTTGTGCGGCTGAGTTCTCTTCTGATACTGCTTACATGTACTCATCTTACGATGAAGAGTGTGAAGCGAACCCAACTGACAAAGACAAAATCATGGTTCTTGGCGGTGGTCCAAACCGTATCGGCCAAGGTATTGAATTTGACTACTGCTGTGTACACGCTTCTCTAGCACTACGTGAAGACGGTTACGAAACTATCATGGTTAACTGTAACCCAGAGACAGTATCAACTGACTACGACACATCAGATCGTCTGTACTTTGAGCCTGTAACACTTGAAGACGTACTAGCTATTGTTCGTGTTGAAAAGCCTAAAGGCGTTATCGTTCAATACGGTGGCCAAACACCACTTAAACTTGCTCGTGCACTAGAATCAGCGGGTGTGCCAATTATTGGTACTAGCCCTGATGCGATTGACCGTGCAGAAGACCGTGAGCGTTTCCAAGCTGCGGTTGAGCGTTTAGGCCTTAAACAGCCAGAAAACGCGACAGTAACGGCAATTGAGCAAGCAGTTGAGAAGTCGAAAGAGATTGGTTTCCCGCTAGTTGTTCGCCCATCTTATGTATTGGGTGGCCGTGCGATGGAGATCGTTTACGATGAGCAAGACCTACGTCGCTACTTTAACGAAGCAGTTAGCGTATCAAACGAGTCTCCGGTTCTTCTTGATCGCTTCCTAGATGATGCAGTTGAAGTTGATGTGGATGCTATCTGCGATGGCGAACGTGTGGTTATCGGTGGCATCATGGAGCATATCGAGCAAGCAGGTGTTCACTCTGGTGACTCAGCATGTTCTCTTCCTGCATACACGTTAAGCCAAGAAATCCAAGATGTGATGCGTGCGCAAGTTGAAAAGCTTGCGTTCGAGCTAGGTGTTCGTGGCTTGATGAACACTCAGTTTGCAGTGAAAGACAACGAAGTTTACCTAATCGAAGTTAACCCTCGTGCCGCTCGTACAGTACCATTTGTTTCAAAGGCCACTGGCGCTCCACTAGCGAAGATTGCAGCACGTGTCATGGCTGGTCAATCTTTGGAATCTCAAGGTTTTACCAAAGAGATCATTCCACCATACTACTCAGTAAAAGAAGTTGTATTGCCATTCAACAAGTTCCCAGGCGTTGACCCACTGTTAGGCCCTGAGATGCGCTCGACAGGTGAAGTTATGGGTGTGGGTGCAACCTTTGCTGAAGCATTCGCTAAAGCAGAACTTGGCTGTGGCAAAGAGTACCCTGAAGGTGGTCGTGCATTACTGTCTGTTCGTGAAGGCGACAAAGAGCGTGTTGTTGACCTAGCGTCGAAGCTAACTAAGTTAGGCTACCAACTAGATGCAACACACGGCACAGCAGTTATCCTTGGTGAAGCAGGTATTAACCCTCGCCTTGTCAACAAGGTACATGAAGGTCGTCCTCACATTCTTGACCGAATCAAGAACAATGAGTACACCTACATTGTTAACACTGCTGCTGGTCGTCAAGCCATTGAAGACTCAAAAGTATTGCGTCGCGGCGCGTTAGCAGAGAAGGTTAACTACACGACTACGCTGAATGCTGCATTCGCATGTTGTATGTCTCACACCGCTGATGACCGTAATACAGTGACATCAGTACAAGAGCTACACGCTAAAGTGAAAGAGAGTCTAGCGAAATAACTAAACTCTCAACCGAATCTAGCCCGCTGAAAAGCGGGCTTTTTTGTGCCTGTGAGATAATCATGAATATTTGGAATAGATAGAAATCTCGAGATTCAATTTTATACGATCAAAATCAATGCTACCTTGACGGCAGTTCTCACTTATAGGCGTAAAAATGGAAATTTCTTTAGAGATCTTGGGGATCTTGTTTTTGGTAGCTTGTGTTGCTGGCTTTATTGATGCAATGGCTGGTGGAGGTGGAATGCTTACCGTACCGGCACTTTTGGCAGCTGGTGTTCCACCGACTCAGGCCCTTGCGACAAATAAACTGCAAGGTACATTTGGTAGTTTTTCAGCGAGTTGGTATTTTGTGCGAAATGGCATCATTAAGTTAAGTGAAATAAAAGTTTATATCTTCTGGACTTTTATAGGGGCAGCGGTAGGAGCTGAGCTGGTCCAGGTTATCGATGTTGATGTACTGACCAGTCTTATTCCCGGGTTACTTATTGCGATCTCTCTCTATTTTCTATTTGCGCCAAAAACTCATGTTCACGAAGGTAAGCCCAAGTATTCAGACGCAGTGCTAGCATTTTTTGTAGGCGGTGGCGTAGGGTTTTATGATGGTTTTTTTGGGCCAGGAACAGGGTCAATTTTTACCGTTTGTTTTGTTGCTTTGGCCAACATGTCGATTGTTGATGCAACAGCGAGAACCAAAGTGCTTAACTTTACTTCTAATTTGGCAGCGCTACTGTTTTTTATTCTTGCAGGTTTGCCAATCTGGAAAGTGGGGCTGACAATGGCGCTGGGCAACTTTTTAGGTGCTCGAGTAGGTGCCAAAATGGTGGTAACAAAAGGCAGTAAGTGGATAAGGCCCATGGTTATCGTTATGTCTATGTTGATTGCTGGAAAACTTCTTTGGGAACAGCACCCTCAATGGTGGCAATCAATCTTTTAACTCGCTCGGATTGGTAAGAGTTAGCGCGCAAACAAATATGAATGGGTCGAATAAGTGGGTCGAGTTCATGAAACTCATAGAGGTAGTGTCTATCTATATTCAGTGCGCTAACAATGGAAAATGGAACCAGTGCAGGAGCCACGCCTCCTAGTCCAAGTTGTGCTGCGGCGGTGTATGAATCCATTTCCATTACAGGGTCGATGTTTAGCGAAGAAAGGATAGAGCACTGGTAAGTGTTTGCTGGATTGTTGAGGTCATTGGTAATGAGCTGAGATGGTAGCTTGTGTAATGGTTTGCTGCTGACCACAAAATAGGGCTCGTTTCCGAGATGGAAGGTCATTAGTCCGTGGTGAGATGGTAAGTAACCACCACAAAAGCCGACAGTTGCTCTGCCAGATTGAACATGCTCGATGATTCGTGGCGTATGATTGGTCGTGATCTTGATATGCTTATCCGAATCAAAGTAACTTTTCATCACTTTAGAGAGATAACCTGCGACCAGTGTTTCCGAGCAGTCTAGTGTTATGGCAGTCGAGTCTTCCAGTTCTTGCTGGTCAAATATTTTTCCTCTCAACTCGCTGAAAGTTGGCCCAATATTTTCTATCAATGCAATCGCATCACTGGTTAACTTTATTCTTCGCCCATGAGGTTCTATCAGCTTTTTGCCTAACTTTTTTTCTAAGTTAGATATGCGTTTGCTGACCGCTGACTGGCTAATATACAGCTGGCTACCAGTCTTGCTCATGGTTTGCTCTTTGCTGAGAACTAGTAACGTTTCGATTCCTTCAAGTAGCATCGTGAACCACCAATAATGAAAAATGGGAATGGTTAGGTCTCGACTACTTTATCGAAGAACCGAGTACTTGGATATATCAATCCAGTAATAATTGTGCGATCCGCTGACCAAAGTAATAGGCAGTTTGGCGATCGTTTTCGTGTATTTGTCCAGTAGTAGCGTCAACACTCGCAACTAAACCAATGCTTGAGCCCGTTCGATTAAGTCCCAAATCCCGAGTGTGCTCTGAAACATCTAGGCCAGCCCATAGCATGCAATGTTGGCAGGCTAATGTAAAAAACGAAAGTAGTGTTTGCTGCTGCTCTCCATTGAGGCTACCACCAACCGTGAAGCCTGCCGCTATTTTATTTCTCCAAGAACGGGTTACGTAGCAGTCACTTGTCGCGTCCATAAAGGATTTAAACTGTCCTGCCGGAGAGCCCATGTAGGTAGGACTGCCAAAGACAATAGCATCACTGTTCGTCAGCCTCTCAAGGTTTGCACTGTTTACGTATCTGCCGTGAGTAATGTCTTCTGGAGCGATTTCAACTAGGCATTCAACATCACTTTCAATAGCACCTCTACGAACATTGTCTGCAATAGCCCGAGTAGAACCGTTTGCAGAGAAATAGACGATAGATATTTTCTTCATCGTTCTTCCCTTGAATATATAAATAAAGCAATAAGTTTATAAACTAGATCGATTGTCTAGATAAGTAAACAAAAAGATTTACTAAATGGCGAGGTACGGTAAGACGCTACTTTCAGATAAAAAAACGGCGCCATTTTGGCGCCGCTCAGTTGAGGATCTTTCTTTATTGATTAAAGGGACTCTGTGAAAGTACGAGCGATAACATCGCGTTGTTGCTCTGGAGTCAAAGAGTTAAAGCGTACAGCGTAGCCTGAAACGCGAATAGTTAGCTGAGGGTATTTTTCAGGATGCTCTACAGCGTCTTCTAGTGTTTCACGTTTTAGTACGTTGACATTTAGGTGCTGGCCACCTTCAACTTTTGGCGCTGTTTCGATTGCCACTTCGCGACTCTCATAGCTACCTAGATCAGAAACTTGCACTACTTGGTCTGCTTCAAAGCCTGAGTTTGCCGCGACACAACGAGCTTCTTGTTTCTCGTCGTCGATTAGCCAGATTGAGTTGAGCAGGTTGTTGTTGTCTGACTTTGTAATTTGAATACCGTGAATCATGACTGTCTCCTAGTCCACTTTAGTGTGGTTATTTTGATGTTAATTTTGATGTTAATTTTGATGTTAATTTTCAAAAACAGTTGAACGGTCTATATATAAAATGGAATGGATAATGAATTGTTGATGTAAATCAATCAGGCATAACTTATAAGTGCATTTATTTATCAAGTTGTTGATTTAAATCAACAAGTACATTTGTTGTTCTTGTGTATGCATGGCGCGAATACGATAAGGAGTAGTTCAATTGATGAGCAGAATGAGCGGTGCTGTATTTCCGTAATTGAAAACCGTACTATGTCGCCTCAAAAAGTTGGCTTTAATCATGGTGAAGAAGCAATGCAAACAAAGTTTGGTCAGAAGTATATAGGTGCGCACGTATCTGCAGCTGGTGGTGTAGAACACGCTCCTGTTCGAGCTTATGAAATAGAAGCCAATGCCTTTGCATTATTTACCAAAAACCAAAGGCAGTGGAACGCAAAACCATTAACTAAAGCAAATATAGATACATTTAAGTCTAACTGTGAAAAGTTAGGATATGGTCCTGATCAGATTCTTCCCCATGACTCTTACTTAATTAACCTAGGCTCACCGGAAGAAGAGAAGCTCAACAAATCCAGAGCTGCTTTTGTAGATGAGATGGAACGGTGTAGAGCGTTGGGCTTAAAGCTCTTAAATTTTCATCCTGGGAGTCATTTAAAGAAATGCTCTGAACAGGAGTGTTTATCGACCATCGCCGAATCTATTAATCTTGCCCACCAGTCTGTGCCAGATGTCGTCGCAGTGATAGAAAATACTGCAGGGCAAGGAACTAACTTGGGTTGTCAGTTTGAACATCTAGCTGAAATTATTGAACAAGTTGAAAACAAAGAACGTGTTGGTGTTTGCCTAGATACTTGCCACGCATTCGCTGCAGGTTATGACCTTTCTAGCTTAGCCGCTTGTGAAGACACGTTTTCTCAATTTGATAAAACAGTGGGGATGCACTATTTGAGAGCAATGCATCTAAATGACTCAAAAGTAACATTATCTAGCCGTGTTGATAGGCATCAATCTCTAGGTAAAGGAGAGATTGGCTGGAGCTGTTTTGAATACATAGCTAAGGACTCTCGATTTGACGCTATCCCATTGATTTTAGAAACAATAGAACCTGAGATATGGCCTGATGAAATAGCAAGGCTTAGAGAATTTCACCTAGATTCAGGCTGTTAAGCACTCCCGAATATATCTTGGCATCTTTTTTTCATAGCAAACTATGAAGGCTATGTTTTCCATGGTTATATATGAGGAGGAAGCCATATGAATAACATCTATTCTTCAAATACAATAAGTTATAGCTCAATAGTGCCAAGGTACCCAGTGCCGAACAGGCATATTACTGGCCAAGGACATCATCGGATTCCACAGAAAAATGGTTAGGCTTATTCAGGTTGGCCCTGTAAAATCGCTCTAAATAACTCGTTTAAAGTGTTTAGGGGCCACACCTATGAGTCAATCTTTAACCTGGCATGATGTTATCGGTAACGAAAAACAGCAACAGTATTTTCAGCAAACGATGGAATTCGTTGAATCCGAGAGACAATCAGGTAAAAACATTTATCCTAAATCTACCGATGTATTTAACGCTTTTCGATCTACGCCGTTCGAGCAGGTAAAAGTTGTCATCCTCGGTCAGGACCCTTACCACGGCCCAAATCAAGCACATGGCCTTTGTTTCTCAGTTTTACCTGGAATCAAGACGCCTCCTTCTTTGGCAAATATGTACAAAGAACTTTCCCAAGACATTCCGGGATTTCAAACCCCTTCTCATGGCTATTTACAAAGCTGGGCTGAACAAGGGGTGTTGCTACTCAATACGGTTTTGACTGTTGAGCAGGGTAAAGCTCACTCCCACTCAAAAACTGGCTGGGAAACTTTTACCGATAGAGTAATAGAGGCAATTAATCAAAACTTATCTGGAGTGGTGTTCTTGCTTTGGGGTTCTCACGCTAAAAAGAAAGGACAATATATTTGCCGAGAAAAGCATCATGTTTTGACTTGCGCACACCCTTCACCGCTTTCCGCTCACCGAGGATTCTTAGGCAGTCGGCACTTTTCTCAAGCCAATACTCTGTTGGAACAGAAAGGGCTAGAACCTATCAATTGGCACTTGCCGTTAGAAGTGTAATTCGTAGTTTGATATTTTTTTGAACAGAATCAATGTAACTCTGCTGCGAATATATACACTAAAGTGAGTATAAGTGATTCAGTCAGGGGGTCGAAATGATGATCGAAAGAATAAGAAGAGAGCACGGCTACATGGTTCGCCTGCTTGCTATTCTCAGAAGAAAGCTTTCACTACTTCGACAAGAGAAGTCGATAAATTATAGCCTTATTAAAGAAGTCGTCGATTACTTGGCGAATCATTCTGAGAAGGTTCACCACCCTAAAGAAGATATTCTTTATAATCATTACATTGCGAAGTACGGTAGTGTAGAGCTTGAAAACTTGGTGAAAGAGCATGAAGTGTTAGCGAAAAAAACACATGACTTTATGCTGCTAGTTGAAATGATTCTTAACGATGCTGTCGTTCCACAAGAGATGTTTATTGAGCAGCTAGAGGATTTCTTAAATTGCCAAAAACATCACCTAGATTTCGAAGAGCAGTCTATTCTTCCTGCAATAGAGAACACCTTTGATGAGCAGGATTGGGTCGAAGTAGAAAAACTTTGGGATGTATCTGAAGATGACCCAGTATTTGGCTCTAATATAGCAGACAAGTATCGCCAACTCGCAGACCGAGTACGACAAAACGATAACGAGTATTTCTAGCGAAAGAATAAAAGGCACTCAACCGAGTGCCTTTTATTTGTTAAACCTCTATATCATCGATATCTAAGCCGATATCCATCTCCATTAGTTCCCGTTGCAGCTTTTGCTTATCCTTTATTGCTTCTATTTCACGCCACTTACGCTTTGCTGGTTTAGAGCGAGTTGAGCGAGCCTTCGGGAGATCCATATCCACCATGTCGTCAAATTGTGAGCCATCCATAAGCTACCTCTTTTTGCTAGTTGCCCCTAAACGGAGTCTTCTTAATACCATATTTTGTTGGAGAATAACTTTGATTTGTTTCTCATTTGTTACTGTTTGGTGGCATTTTTACTAAAAATTGAAGAGTTGCAATAGAATATTCTTCTCATTTTTGAGGTTTTTTTGAACATTTAATGTTTTCTTCAAGAATAAAGTCAGATTCCAGTTGTTAAGATATTCATGATAATGATTCTCATTAATGTAAATGTATGTTTGAGTTTCTCGGTTTCAAACAAAGCTCACTATTAGTTGTAAATTAAACTATTAATTTTAGTGATTTAGTAGGTTTAACAAGGGGTTTGACGCTAGTGCTTCTTTTTGCCTTTTTGCCCATCAGCGTTAGGTTATTAAATTTAATGTTTCATTGTTGTTTCTTATTTGTGATTTTATGTTTTTTTGTTGTTTCCTGTTATATGTATTTTTTATGATTTTATGTGTTGGGTTTCTTATTGATTTTTGTCCAGCCAACCTGCATGATCTTCGCCCATCATAGAACACGCTATGTTGTTTTTACTGGCAAGGAAGGCCAGTCAAGTCAAATACATTCAACTTATATTGCTGATGCTGATCGAATTTGAGATTGGTAGGTTTCGTTCATATGGAAGTGTGACCAGCGATATAACCCATCAGCCATGGTCGGTACGGGAAGCGTTTTAACCTAGAGAGGCTTTAGTGACAGATTTAATCAACTTGGTGAATGATCTCCTGTGGGGATCGGTACTGGTTTATTTGCTTGTAGGGGTTGGCGTGTATTTCACCGTACGCTTAAGTTTCCTTCAGTTTCGCCATTTTGGCCACATGTTTAGTGTGCTAAAAAATAGCCGAAAAGCAGATAACTCTGGTATTTCCTCCTTTCAGGCATTATGTACCAGCTTGGCCGCTCGTGTAGGGACAGGAAACATGGCGGGTGTAGCTATCGCTCTTACCGCTGGTGGTCCAGGTGCGATTTTCTGGATGTGGCTAATTGCAATGCTGGGTATGTCCACAGCATTTGCAGAAAGTGCTCTAGCTCAGCTTTACAAAACAAAAGATGTTTACGGTAACTATCGTGGTGGTCCAGCTTATTATATGGAAAAAGGCTTGGGCATGCGTTGGATGGGAATACTATTTTCAATATTCCTGATGATTGCATTTGGTTTTGTATTTAATGCAGTGCAAGCTAACTCAATTGCGGGTGCAATGAGTGGCGCATTTGGGTTCAACCCAATGTACGTAGGTTTTGCTCTTGTTGTTTTAACTGCATTCATCATCTTTGGTGGTGTACGTAAAATTGCACGCACTGCTGAGCTTATTGTACCTATCATGGCTCTAGCTTACTTGCTATTGGCGCTATTTATCGTTGTTACCAACTTAGGAAAACTGCCAGACGTATTTGCACTGATCATCAAAAGTGCATTTGGCTTTAAAGAAGCTGCTGCAGGCGGTGTTGGTTACGCAATATCTCAAGCAGTTATCAATGGTGTTAAACGAGGTTTGTTCTCAAACGAAGCTGGTATGGGTTCTGCTCCAAACGCTGCTGCTGCGGCAACACCATACCCACCGCATCCTGCATCTCAAGGTTACGTGCAAATGCTTGGTGTCTTTGTTGATACTCTAGTAATTTGTACATGTACCGCGGCGATCATCCTTATGTCTGGTAAGTACATACCACACGGCGATGTGACAGGTATTCAATTAACTCAGCAGGCACTTAGCGCTCAAGTTGGTGGGTGGGGAGAGATCTTCATTGCTGTCGCGATTTTCTTCTTCGCATTTACTTCAATTATTGCTAACTATTCGTACGCAGAAACAAACTTAATTTTCTTGAAGTTGCACGATAAGAAGAAGATTTTCTTGCTGAGATTGGTTGTTGTAGGCATGGTTATGTTTGGCTCTTTAGCTACTCTGCCAACAGTTTGGAGCTTAGCTGACGTTTCGATGGGAATGATGGCGATTGTCAACTTAGTAGCGATTCTTCTGCTATCAGGTGTTGTTGTTAAGCTAGCTAAAGATTATAACCGCCAGTTGGAAGCAGGTAAGTTACCGACTTTTGATTCGAAAGAGTACCCAGAATTACAATCTCAGCTAGAAGATGGTATTTGGGACAATGTAGAAGCTGTGCAAGATGAAGATACCTCTCTTGCAACATCGAGATTGAAAACGAACTCGTAAGCGCTTATTGACTTAGTCAATCTGAATAAGCAATACACAAAAAGCCATGCAGACTTTGCATGGTTTTTTTTATATCCTTGATAAAAAGTTAACTACACGGGAAGTCAGTCATGCTCATCGTATTGTCTCCAGCTAAGACGTTGGATTACGAGTCTCCACTTGCAACCAATCAATATACACAGCCTACGCTAGTCGAGCACTCTAAAGAGCTTATCAAAGAGTGCCGTAAGCTTACTCCAGCAGACATCGCTAGCTTGATGAAAGTCAGCGATAAAATCGCGAGCCTTAATGTTGCGCGCTTTGAGCAATGGGAAGAAACATTCACGCAAGATAACGCAAGGCAAGCAATTTTGGCGTTTAAAGGTGATGTCTATACTGGCTTGGATGCGGAGACGCTCAGCGAGCGAGATTTTGAGTATGCACAACAGCATTTACGCTTGCTGTCTGGCCTATATGGTTTGCTGCGCCCACTAGATCTTATGCAGCCGTACCGCTTGGAAATGGGAACTAAGCTGGCAAATGCTCGTGGAGCGAACTTGTATCAGTTCTGGGGCAATATTATCACCGACCAAATCAATGATGTGCTGCGAGAACAAGAAAACCCATGCCTTATCAATTTAGCTTCCAACGAGTACTTTAAAGCGGTAAAAGCGAAAGATGTGGAAGGACAAATTATTACGCCTGTCTTTAAGGATTGTAAGAATGGTCAATATAAAGTGATCAGCTTCTATGCCAAGAAGGCGCGCGGTATGATGGCTCGATATATCATTGAAAATAAAGTGGACAGCGTAGATAAGCTAACAGCCTTTAACAGTGCAGGTTATTATTTTGATCAAGCTTCCTCCTCAAGCAAAGAGTTGGTATTCAAGCGCGAAGAGCAGTAAGCAGACAAAGCTTAGTTTGCATAAACTGAGCTGAAAGTTGTCGAACCACCGACATTGTCTCTAAACTTTATAGCAACTGTCGGTGGATTAGGCCATGCAAGATAACTCTAATATCCAGCTTTTCGATACTCATTGTCATCTTGACTTTGAACAGTTTGATGGTGATATTGCCTCTCATCTTGAACAGGCTCGTTGTAGTCACGTTCACCGTCTGTTAATTCCTTCCATTGGCCCTGAAAACTGGAACACACTCAGCTCGATTTCAGAAAAACACCCTAATGTCTTTCATGCGCTCGGATTTCACCCCTATTTTCTAAAGTCTTATCATCCAGAGCGAATTGCGGAACTTGAAAAGCGCGTAGACTCGAGGACAGCTCAGTGTGTTGCTATTGGAGAGTGTGGCTTAGACGCTGCCATTGATGTGGACTCTGCAATACAAGAAAAGTTTTTAATCTCACAGTTTAAGATTGCCCAAAACGCACAACTTCCCATTATCTTGCATTCCCGTAAGATGCAAAATCGATTGTTACAGCTAATAAAAGCACACCGAATAGAGATTGGTGGGGTTATCCACGGTTTTTCTGGTAGCTACCAGCAAGCGATGGCATTTGTTGATCGAGGCTTCAAAATTGGAGTCGGTGGAACGATCACTTACCCAAGAGCAAATAAGACTCGATCTGCCGTTACTCGATTACCTTTGCAAGCTATAGTTCTTGAAACTGATGCGCCAGACATGCCCATCAATGGATATCAAGGCTCTAGTAATCATCCAATGCGATTGCCTATGGTGCTTGACGCGTTATCGCAGCTAAGAAATGAATCAATAGAAACAATCGCGATCTCAATTTGGGAAAATAGCAATCAGATTTTTAAAATTTATGTTTAAAATTAGTAATGATTGTTAATTAATGTGTAAATTTAAATAACCTTGAGTGATGTTTGTCTCATTTCTGTGTATTTGTAGGATGGAACTTGTGGAAAATTGTGATGGGAAGATTACTTAACCAAGTTAACGCTGAGTATAATTGCCTTCGCTTAATTTAGCTCCTTTTTGTTACACGCCAATATAACTTATATAAGGAAGCCATAAACTATGAGTGTGTTTATGAGCCTAGTCGGCATTGTGGTTTTGCTTGGAATAGCTGTATTGCTTTCTGATAACCGCAAAGCGATTAATTTTAGGACAGTGGGATTTGCGTTTGCAATTCAATTTATTCTTGGTGGTTTCATTCTCTACGTTCCGTGGGGAAGAGACTTATTAGCTGGTTTTTCTGCTGGTGTACAAAATGTTATCGACTACGGTAGGAACGGTATAGAGTTCCTGTTCGGCAGTTTGGTTAACTTTTCAGTAGATGGCATCGGCTTTATCTTTGCTTTTCAAGTCCTGCCAACGGTGGTGTTCTTCTCTGCACTGATTTCCGTTCTGTATTACCTAGGCATTATGCAATGGGTGATTAAGATTTTGGGTGGTGGACTTAGAAAAGCACTGAATACTTCTAGAGCGGAATCAATGTCTGCAGCGGCCAACATTTTTGTAGGTCAAACAGAAGCTCCTCTAGTTGTTCGACCATTTGTACCTCGCATGACTCAATCAGAACTGTTTGCAGTTATGTGTGGAGGTTTAGCATCTGTAGCAGGTGGTGTACTTGCAGGTTATGCTGCAATGGGGGTTCCTCTTGAGTACTTGGTTGCTGCATCGTTTATGGCTGCACCTGGCGGTCTCCTTTTTGCAAAAATTATCAAGCCAGAAACTGAAGAGCCAGACGAGCACATCGATACTGATATCGATGGTGGCGATGACAAGCCTGCTAACGTGATTGACGCTGCAGCTGGTGGTGCATCTATGGGTATGCAACTTGCTCTAAATATCGGAGCGATGTTACTAGCTTTCATTGGTCTAATCGCACTTATCAATGGCGTGATTGGAGCTGTTGGTGGTTGGTTCGGTCACCCAGGTATTACATTAGAAATTATTCTTGGATGGGTATTCTCACCATTAGCATTTGTAATCGGTGTACCTTGGAATGAAGCAACACTAGCTGGCTCATTTATCGGTCAGAAGTTAGTTGTAAACGAGTTCGTTGCGTACTTGAACTTCGTACCATACGTTGGTGATGCAGGCCAATTAGTTGCTGAAACTGGACAAGTGATGTCACAGAAAACTCAGGCGATAATTTCATTTGCATTGTGTGGATTTGCTAACTTATCTTCGATAGCAATATTGCTCGGTGGTTTAGGCGGAATCGCGCCAAATCGCCGCCACGATATTGCTCGCTTCGGAATGAAAGCTGTTGCGGCTGGTACTCTATCCAACTTGATGGCTGCGACGCTAGCAGGGCTTTTCTTATCCTTGTAGCTAAATAACATTCCAAAAGTAATCTTCAAAGCGCCTCTGATACTCAGGGGCGTTTTTTATTTAGAGTATTCCTTATCTGCCATTATCTAAAACGCCGAGAACTCATCAGATTTGCCATATGCCGAAGCGTTAATAGCTTCAAACTCCCACTTTTCAGAGAAAAAATTACGCAGAAAATTATCGAACATTTCAATAAGCTTCGGTGTTGAAGTGAGATACAAACCGTTTGCGCATGGCGAAGCACTTCCACTTTTCATAAAATTATTGATAATACGCAACGAGAATCTATTCTGCCTATTTATAATCTTGCTGAACTGCAAGCAAGGCAGAATACCAGTTCTAAGGTGCGAAGTTGCACATAGACTAACGGTTACATGGATGTAGTCGCTACAAAAGTAGTCAGTCTTCAAGGACCAAGTCCGTTCATCAAGAAGTATGACATTGATCGGAGATAGAAATGAGCGATTTAAAAACAGCAGCACTACGTGCACTAAAGTTAATGGATCTTACCACGCTAAATGACGACGACACTGATGAAAAAGTGATCGCACTTTGTCATAACGCAAAGTCAGCAGTTGGTAACACTGCTGCGATCTGTATTTACCCACGCTTTATTCCTATCGCTAAGAAGACCCTGAAGCAACAAGGTACACCTGAAGTAAAAATTGCTACGGTTACCAACTTTCCTCATGGTAACGATGATATTGAAATAGCGGTTGCTGAAACAAAAGCAGCTGTGGCATATGGTGCCGATGAAGTTGATGTGGTGTTCCCATACCGCGCACTGATGGCAGGTAACGAAGAAGTAGGCTTCGAGCTAGTCAAGCAATGTAAGCAGGCTTGTGGAGACATCCTACTTAAAGTGATCATTGAAACTGGTGAGCTGAAAGAAGAATCTTTAATTAAGAAAGCCTCTCAAATTGCTATCGAAGCAGGTGCTGACTTTATTAAAACCTCGACAGGTAAAGTTCCAGTTAACGCAACCCCAGAGTTTGCTCGCATGATGCTAGAAGTGATTCGTGACATGAACGTTGCTGAAAAAGTAGGCTTTAAACCAGCTGGCGGTGTAAGAACTGCAGAAGATGCTGCGATTTACTTGCAGATGGCTGATGAGCTACTAGGTGACAATTGGGTGGATAGCCGCCACTACCGTTTTGGCGCATCTAGCTTGCTTACGAATCTATTGAACACACTAGAAGTGACTAACGAAACAGCTGATCCAGCAGCGTACTAATACGTTAGGTATTAATTAAATTTTATCTGGGTTAAGGAGCCAATTGGACGGCTCCTTGTATATGACATTTCTAGTAATTCAAGGAGGCAGTATGTCTTCAACTCAACAATTTTTACCTCAAGAAATCATTCGCCGTAAACGTGATGGAGAAGAGCTCAGCTCAGAAGAAATCAGTTTTTTCATTAATGGCGTTAGCAATAACTCTGTATCTGAAGGTCAGGTAGCAGCATTCGCAATGGCTATCTGTTTTAACGACTTGACGATGTCCGAGCGAATTGCGCTTACCTGTGCAATGCGTGATTCTGGCACTGTTATCGATTGGGATCATATGAACTTCAACGCGCCTATCGTGGATAAACACTCTACTGGCGGTGTTGGTGACGTGACTTCTCTCATGCTTGGCCCTATGGTTGCGTCATGTGGAGCTGTTGTACCAATGATATCTGGACGTGGTTTAGGTCATACCGGTGGAACGCTTGATAAATTAGAAGCCATTCCGGGCTATAACGTTACACCAAATAACAATGTCTTTGGTGAGGTGACGAAAGATGCAGGTGTTGCCATTATCGGGCAAACCGACAACCTTGCTCCAGCAGATAAACGTATTTACGCAGTCCGTGATACCACAGCTACTGTCGATAACCTTTCATTAATTACTTCCTCGATTTTGTCTAAGAAACTAGCAGCTGGACTAGACTCGTTAGTAATGGACGTGAAAGTAGGCTCTGGTGCGTTTATGCCAACCTATGAGAAATCGGAAGAGCTTGCGAAGTCTATCGTTGCTGTTGCTAATGGCGCAGGTGTAAAAACTACCGCTATCTTAACAGACATGAACCAAGTGCTTGCTTCATCTGCAGGTAATGCGCTTGAAGTGAAAGAAGCCGTCGAGTTTTTGACTGGAGAATACCGCAACCCTAGATTGTATGAAGTCACTATGGCGCTATGTAGCGAAATGTTGTTACTGGGTGGTTTAGCTGACAATACTGAAGATGCAAGAGACAAACTTTGCCAAGCGCTAGAAAGCGGAAAAGCAGCAGAAAGCTTCGGTAAGATGGTCGCGGGATTAGGCGGCCCAGAAGACTTTATGGAGAACTATTTAAGCTACTTACCAAAAGCAGAAATCGTGAAGCCAGTATACGCGACTGAGTCTGGCGTTGTGTCTGCAATGGATACGAGAGCAATTGGTATGGCAGTTGTCTCCATGGGTGGTGGACGAAGTGTTCCAACCGACAAGATTGATTTTGCTGTAGGTTTCGAACAGTTCATTCGATTAGGCGAAACCGCAGATAGCAACAAACCTTTAGCCGTTATTCATGCTAGAACGGAAGAGCAGTGGCAGCGAGCCGCTAAGTCGCTGCGAGATGCAATTACCATTGGTGAAAGCTACCAGCCGACACCTGATGTGTATTCAAGCTTCCGTGCAGAAGATATAGCTGAATAAGGAGAATATGATGAAAAGAGCATTTATTTTAGTTTTAGACTCCTTTGGAATTGGAGCATCGGCTGATGCTGATAAATTTGGTGATGTAGGCTCAGATACAATGGGCCACATTGCTGAGCAATGTTACAAAGGACTCGCTGACAACGAAGAGCGCCAAGGTGCTTTGAAGCTACCCAACCTATCTAAACTAGGCTTAGCAATGGCTCACAAAGAGTCTACTGGTCAATTTGCGCTAGGCTTGGACGCAGAAGTCGATATTGTTGGAGCATACGGTCACGCTGAAGAGTTGTCTTCAGGAAAAGATACACCTTCAGGGCACTGGGAGATTGCTGGTGTACCAGTACTGTTTGATTGGGGTTACTTTACCGATCTAACCAACAGCTTTCCGCAAGAGCTACTCGATAGAATTGTTGAAAGAGCTAACCTTCCGGGCTATTTGGGTAACTGCCATGCTTCTGGTACTCAAGTTTTAGATGACTTGGGTGAAGAGCATATGAAAACCGGCAAGCCGATTTTCTACACTTCGGCCGATTCTGTTTTCCAAATTGCTTGCCACGAGGAAACTTACGGTCTAGATAACCTGCTTGAGCTATGCCAAATCGTTCGCGAGGAATTGGAAGACTACAATATTGGCCGTGTAATTGCGCGTCCGTTTGTTGGTCCAAAATCAGGCGAGTTTGCTCGTACTGGCAATCGCAGAGATCTCTCTGTAGAGCCACCAGCGGCAACTGTGCTACAAAAATTGGTCGATGAGAAGCAAGGTGATGTAGTTTCAATCGGTAAAATCGCTGATATCTACGCACACTGTGGAATTACCAAGAAGGTGAAAGCAACGGGAATTCCTGACTTATTTGATGCGACATTAGAAGCGATCAAACAAGCAGAAGATAACACTATCGTATTCACGAACTTCGTCGATTTTGACTCCGCTTATGGCCACCGCCGTGATGTTGCGGGTTACGCTGCAGCGCTAGAGTACTTTGATAGCCGTATCAATGAAGTGATTGATATCATGCAAGAAGAGGATGTGTTGATATTGACTGCCGACCATGGTTGCGATCCAACTTGGCAAGGTACCGATCATACTCGCGAACATATTCCGGTCATCGTTTATGGCGACAAAGTACCTGCAGGCTCTCTTGGTAGAAGAGAAACGTTTGCAGACATTGGTCAAACCTTAGCAAGCTACTTTGCAACATCTCCAATGGAGTATGGTAAAAACTTTCTGTAATTAGAAGGTTAACCTAGCGTTCATATAAAAATGCCAGTCCTGTTTTGGACTGGCATTTTTTTAACAGTCTTAGTTAGGCTCTAATTAATATCTTTAAGAAGTAAGTTTTCGCCCCCGTTGGACTTTCTTCTAAGTAGCAATAGCATAAGCAGCGCTCCACTAATGAAGCTTATCAATACCATTGAATACATGTAACGATCGCTTTTTCTGTAAAAGTGATCAGATATCGCGGTGAGTTTACCAGTCTCAAAAGTAATTCTGACAAAGCCAATAATGCTGTTGTCTTGATATATCGGGGCTACAAGTTGCTGTTTACCTATACGTGCGGTCGATAATGGTGTGTCTAGCCCAAGCACTTCTCTTACTGATAGAGCGTGGTTGCTAGCTGCGAGTTTTACCCCTTCTGCATCATAAATAGTTGCATCGAATACTAATTTGTCTTTTGCTAAGTGGTTTGCCAATCGGCGAAGGCCTTCTTGATCTTGCTGGACAACCATATTGCTGGCAGAAAGTGCGGCTTGTGATATCAGAACTTGAGTAAGTGTTTCTATCTGATTTGCCTGTATTTCTTCGTTACTTTTTGTAATCTTTACGCTATTTATGGCGATCACAGCAACCATCACTAGCAATGAAATCATCGCGATGGCTTTTATCGTGACACGGAAAGAAAATAGTGATGAATTCAACTGACTCTACTCCCTTTTTTAGAGTGATAGCCATAATGAGGCTTGCGTTTTTGTTTTGCAATCGGTTAACTAGTTGTAATTTTTATTATGGATTATACCTAATGGGTTCGTTAAAAAATCTACCGATTAAGAGGCATACTTCTCTAATTTCACGCTTTCCAGAGGCTCGCTTGTCATCTACCTTAGATAGAAAAAAAGCTAACTGGATTATATTTTCTGAGCACTTGTCTGTCGAATCACTTAATACCCTCGATGACGCTTCTGAATTTTCCCACTCCATCATCGATATTTGGAAAGTAGGGCAGTACGAAGTTGCATTGATGGATGGCAATCTCACGGCTTCCAAAGAATACATACTCAAACAGCTCAATTTGGATTATGCCAATATCTCCGATGTACCTGATTTGTCTGCTCCTGGAGTGGTTGTTTTCGACATGGATTCTACCGTGATTCAAATAGAGTGCATTGATGAAATTGCCAAGTTGGCGGGTGTTGGGGAACAGGTTGCTGAAGTAACTGAGAAAGCAATGCAGGGAGAGTTAGATTTTGAAGAAAGCCTTCGCGCCCGAGTGGACACTTTAAAAGGCGCGGATGAATCAATCTTAGAAACGGTTCGCGAGCAGCTGCCGCTAATGCCTGACCTCTTAGAGTTGATGGAAACACTACAAAAGCTTGGTTGGAAAACTGCAATTGCATCTGGCGGGTTCACCTACTTTTCCGATCACTTGAAACAGCTGCTAAATCTGGATTACGCAAAATCAAACCAGCTTGAAATTACCAATGGAAAACTAACGGGTAAAGTACTTGGTGAGGTTGTGTCAGCACAAACGAAAGCAGAAATCTTAGTAGAGTTAGCTGACAAGTATGATGTCGATCTGCACAACACAGTAGCGGTTGGTGATGGAGCAAACGACCTTGAAATGATGAATGTTGCAGGGTTCGGTATTGCCTATCATGCAAAGCCAAAAGTTGAAGAAAAAGCGCAGGCTGCCGTGAGAGTTTCTGGGCTTGGTGGTGTTATGTGTATTCTGTCTGCTGGCCTAGCTAAACAGAAGAAAGTGAGCTGGTAAGCTGAAATGATTTACCAGAGCCGAACACTAATGTGTGCCTCTACTCTGAGTTAGGCTTAGTTTATCTGAAAATGATGTCGTTTAGACTGGGTGAACAGTTAAGACGCATCGCTATCGATACCAAGCCTTAATAACACTTCGTCAGTGACATCGACAAACTCGCTGTAACCCACAATTGCGGCGAGCTCTTTTTCAAGGTTTCGAGCTTGATGAGCGCTCACAGTCAGCAGCTCCTCGATATCTTCTCTCATAAGTTGAGCATTAGGATCGAACACAGGCACCCCTGAAACTCTTACTGCGTAGAACTCACCCATTAGCAGGGACTTTTGAATGAAAGTGATACGGTCATTGTTGCTATAGAAATCACTGCTTAGCTCTGTTTCAAAAGAACGAATGCGTTCATTGAATTTGACCACTGCTATGTAGACTTCATGGTATTGCGGCTCTGCACCTTGTACATGCTTCATGGGGGCGGCCAGTAAGCTATTGCTGCGCCCTTTAAAAATTGGCTCTAGGGATATTCTGTGCTCATGACCGAGTTTCGCCAGAAAACCCAGATAAGGAGTCAGTGGGTAGCTAATACCAATCGTTGTTGGCCTCAAACCACCATTACGGTTATCGACGAAAACGGGAGAGCATAGCAGTTTGTCCAATAGAACGTCATGTAACCCTTTCAACAATTCATCCGTTGGAAGCACTTCCTTGATCGGGACTAGTTTCTGTCGATTGTACTCGATCAATCGGTTCAAAAACGCGATGGTTTTGACGGTGTGACTATTCTCCTCTATCGCCAATTGTAAATGCTTTCCTTTATCGGCAACTCGAATAATTTTGTACGGCACGTTACTTAAAGCGAGCTTCTTGTCATGAACTTGCAGCTCAATGAAGCTCACTTCACACATGTCTTCTGCTTTGACAGACAATGATGATGAGAGTGTGACGTTCAATCCATGTTTGGAAAAGTCGAGCGTTGAGCCTTGAATCTTTTGTTGGCCATAAGCAACAGCGACTTTAGTTCTATATTGATATCGAGGCTCTTTACGAGGGGACTTAGAGTCGAAAAATAAGCAAGTGGGCCTAACTTTATTGTTGCGAGTCTGCCTAAAAGGGTTTAACTCTTTGCTTGGGAGCTTTGGTTTACCTAACTCAAGGTACTCTGGGCCTTCGGTGCTATTGGCTATTTCTTGCAAGATGCCGTAATGAGTCAAGCTCTCCGTGGTTAAAGTGAGCTCGTCAGAGTGTTGGCTCAAATCCTCGCGCTCACGGTCGGTGAGCTCATAAATGGAAAAACGAAATGCTCGCCAAGACTCTTTTTTGGCGCCTACATTCCAAAATAGCTTGAGGTGTTCGGGCGAGGCTTCTGAGCCCAGCATTGAGAAAAATAGTTGCTTGCCTTGATGAGCATGTTTAAACGAATAAATTACGTTGGAATGTTCACGTGAATTTGAGTCGAAGATTCGATTCATGCGCTGGTGGTTGAATAGTCCACTTAAGTTTTGTTGGTTCAACTCATCGTGCCAATAGCGCCAAATAGGTTGGTTGTTGTCGGTAATGAGGACTAGCTTTAATTCGTTATCACTGAAAAATAGCGGCAAACTGCAGGCGTTTTTTAAATACGCATGTTCATAGCAGCGTGTTTTTGCACGAATGACTTTGTCTTGGTTGTCTTGCTTAGATTTACGACTTGTATCCTGAAGTGACTCTTCGATAACTTGCTGGATAATGTCGGTATCTGTGATTCTAAGAACCCTCAAATATTTAACCGCGTCATTTTCATAAGACTCATCGACGCCGACTATGCGATATTGTATGGGGTCTTTTAAGCCAATAATTTTGCTTGATTTAGTTAGCTCGGTGAACAATACGTCTAGCACTTGCCCTTGCTTATACGCAAATGCAGTGGGTACCTTAAATCGTCCGCCAGATGCGGAAACATCCACGCTGACTCCGTGAACAAGTTGGCCGCCTGGTAGCCTTATTTCTACTTGGGTGGTAAACAATAAGCGGCTTTCTCTTCTTTTTAGATCAAAGCCTAATGTGACTGGCTCAACTTCGAATGGACTATCGGCGCTGGTAAGTCCTTCTTTTTTGTCATCACCAGTTTGCTGCATGACGCGAAAGTTATTGCGTGTGTTACAGAGGTTGTTCCATACGCCTTCGGTGTAGCTACCAAATTTTTGTGTGCCTTTTTGGTATTCATTAAACGCGACATCATCCAACCAGTGTTTTCGGCCATCCAATTCATATTCTCGACACTCACCCTGAACTCGTCCACGCAAGTCAACGCTTTTGGTGCATGGGGCCATCATTTTGTTTAGCTCCATTTTTACCAAAAGTTTGACCGAGGGAGACTCACCTTCCGTCATCATTGCGAGTACGTTGTCAAAGTCCTCAGATTGATAGGCGGGTATTAGTCGCTCAGCGAGTGAGAGAATTTCAGATTCCTGCATATATTTCTGTTAGAGTTAACCGTAAATAATAAATCGACCTATGTTGTATTTTCTTTAGCGTCTGAGTAGTTAGGTTGGAAAGCAGACTTAATATTAAGTGTGGCTAAATCTTCTAGGTTATCAACTCAAAAGTTTGCAAGTTATTAATAAAACTGATTATAGGTCACAGAGTTAAAGTATGAGGTTTCATGGCTAAGACAAAACGAGCGTATGTGTGCAACGATTGTGGCGCTGATTTTCCACGCTGGCAGGGACAATGTAATGCTTGTGGAGCTTGGAACACGATAACAGAGGTGAGATTGGCAGCGTCACCGTCTGTGGCTCGAAATGAACGTTTGTCTGGCTATGCAGGCACAGCTAATGAATCCAGAGTACAAGTCCTCTCAGAAATTGATCTGCAAGAAGTCCCTCGTTTTACCAGTGGTTTTAAAGAGCTGGATAGGGTGTTAGGTGGCGGCGTTGTTCCCGGCGCAGCTATCTTAATTGGTGGTAACCCCGGCGCTGGTAAGTCGACGTTACTACTGCAAGCTATGTGCTTTCTCGCTTCACAAATGCCAACCTTGTATGTCACGGGTGAAGAATCACTTCAGCAAGTTGCCCTTCGAGCATCACGTTTAGGTTTGCCAAAAGACAACCTTAAAATGCTCTCTGAGACTAACGTCGACAAGATTTGCCAAGTAGCAGAGCAAGAGCAGCCGAAAATCATGGTTATTGACTCAATACAAGTGATGCATGTTGGTGATGTTCAATCCTCACCGGGAAGTGTTGCTCAGGTAAGAGAGTCTGCAACAGCGTTAACTCGTTACGCGAAACAAAATAATGTCGCGGTGTTTATTGTTGGTCATGTAACCAAAGACGGCACATTAGCAGGCCCTAAAGTACTGGAGCATATTATTGACTGTTCGGTGCTATTAGATGGTGGCAGCGACAGCCGTTTTCGAACTCTTCGCAGTCATAAAAACCGTTTTGGTGCGGTAAACGAGCTGGGTGTTTTTGCTATGACGGGGCAGGGGCTTAGAGAAGTGAGTAACCCGTCAGCGATATTTTTGTCCCGCGGGGAAGAAGAAACTTCTGGCAGCTCGGTGATGGTTGTATGGGAAGGGACTCGCCCGCTTCTTGTCGAAATTCAAGCTTTGGTTGATTACTCTCAATTGGCTAACCCAAGACGAGTGGCGGTCGGCTTAGAGCAGAACCGATTGTCTCTATTGCTTGCTGTGTTGCATAAGCACGGCGGCTTACAAATGGCTGACCAAGATGTGTTTGTTAATGTCGTCGGCGGCGTAAAGGTCACTGAAACCAGTGCCGATCTTGCGTTAATCATGGCTTTGCTATCGAGTTTCAAAGACCGAGCATTAGCGAAAGATGTGGTAATTTTTGGTGAAGTGGGCTTAGCAGGAGAAATTCGTCCAGTGCCGAGTGGTCAAGAGCGCTTAATGGAAGCATTTAAGCATGGATTCAAACGCGCCATTGTTCCAAGTGCTAATATGCCAAAAAATGGCATAGAAGGTATGCAAATTCATGGGGTTAAGAAACTTTCAGAAGCAATTCAGGCGTTTGATGAGTTATAAAATTGCGAAAAATGTAACAGCGCCAGTCAGGATAACTCACTAACTATGTTCACTATTGTGGTTAAACTCAGCAATAATCTGCTAAATTTCGCACAAAAAACGCAAACTCCGCATAATTAATAAGGGTTAACAAAGTTTTTTACTTTCTCTAGCACACAATGCTATCAGTCTTGACAGATTGTGGTATACTCTGCGCGCATTTTATATCCTATTAATAGAGTAAGACAATGGCAGATTTATCGAAATACAGAAACATTGGTATTTTCGCGCACGTTGATGCGGGTAAAACAACTACCACTGAGCGTATCCTGAAGCTAACTGGTCAAATCCACAAAACTGGTGAAGTTCACGATGGCGAATCAACTACTGACTTCATGGATCAGGAAGCTGAGCGCGGTATTACTATCCAGTCTGCAGCTGTAAGCTGTTTCTGGAACGATCACCGCCTAAACGTTATCGATACTCCTGGACACGTTGACTTCACAGTAGAAGTATATCGTTCTCTTAAAGTACTAGACGGCGGTGTTGGTGTATTCTGTGGTTCTGGCGGTGTTGAGCCTCAGTCAGAGACTAACTGGCGCTACGCTAACGAATCAGAAGTATCTCGTCTAATCTTCGTAAACAAGCTAGACCGTATGGGTGCTGACTTCTACAACGTTGTTGACCAAGTTAAAAACGTTCTAGGTGCTAACCCACTAGTTATGGTTCTACCAATCGGTCGTGAAGACGATTTCGTTGGTGTTGTAGACCTATTAAGCCGTAAAGCATACGTTTGGGATGACTCTGGTCTTCCTGAGAACTATGAAGTTCAAGATATCCCTGCTGATATGTTGGATGACGTTGAAGCTTACCGTGAAGAGCTAATCGAAACTGCTGTAGAGCAAGACGATGACCTAATGGAAGCTTACATGGAAGGTGAAGAGCCTTCTATCGAAGACATCAAGCGTTGTATCCGTAAAGGTACTCGTGACCTAGCGTTCTTCCCAACTTACTGTGGTTCTGCATTTAAGAACAAAGGTGTTCAGCTAGTTCTTGACGCAGTTGTTGATTACCTACCAGCTCCAACTGAAGTAGATCCTCAACCACTGACTGACAAAGAAACTGGTGAGCCAACTGGTGAAGTTGCTACAGTATCTGCAGAAGAGCCACTACGTGCTCTAGCATTTAAGATCATGGATGACCGTTTCGGCGCGCTAACATTCATCCGTATCTACTCTGGTGTGATGAACAAGGGTGACACTATCCTTAACGCTGCTACAGGTAAAACTGAGCGTATCGGCCGTATGGTTGAGATGCAAGCAGATGAGCGTAACGAGCTAACAACTGCACAAGCTGGTGACATCATCGCTGTAGTTGGTATGAAGAACGTTCAAACTGGTCACACTCTATGTGATCCTAAGCACGAGTGTACTCTTGAGCCAATGATCTTCCCAGAACCAGTAATCTCTATCGCGGTTGCACCGAAAGATAAAGGTTCTACTGAGAAAATGGGTATCGCGATCGGTAAAATGGTTGCAGAAGATCCATCTTTCCAAGTTGAGACTGATGAAGATTCAGGTGAAACTATCCTGAAAGGTATGGGTGAACTTCACCTAGACATCAAAGTAGACATCCTTAAGCGTACTTACGGTGTTGAACTAACTGTTGGTGCTCCTCAAGTTGCTTACCGTGAAACTATCACGCAAGCAGTTGAAGATAGCTACACGCATAAGAAACAGTCTGGTGGTTCTGGTCAGTTCGGTAAGATCGACTACCGTATCAAGCCAGGAGAGCCAAATTCAGGCTTCACGTTCTCTTCAACTGTTGTTGGTGGTAACGTACCTAAAGAATTCTGGCCTGCAGTAGAAAAAGGCTTCGCGTCAATGATGGAAAACGGTGTTCTAGCTGGCTTCCCAACTCTAGACGTTGAAATCGAACTATTTGATGGTGGCTTCCACGCAGTTGACTCATCTGCAATCGCATTTGAAATCGCAGCGAAAGGTGCATTCCGTCAATCTATGCCTAAAGCTGGCGCGCAACTTCTTGAGCCAATCATGAACGTTGACGTGTTCACTCCAGAAGATCACGTTGGTGATGTAATCGGTGACCTTAACCGTCGTCGTGGTATGATCAAAGACCAACAAGCTGGTGCTACTGGTGTTCGTATTAAAGCTGACGTTCCTCTATCAGAAATGTTTGGCTACATCGGTCACCTACGTACTATCACTTCTGGTCGTGGTCAGTTCTCTATGGAGTTCGCTCACTACGCACCATGTCCACAAAACGTGGCAGACGAAGTTATCGCTAAAGTAAACGAAGAGAAGAACAAATAATTCTTTTTGAACTTTAGAATAAAAACCCTCGACTCAGTCGAGGGTTTTTTTTTGCTCTCTACTTTTCTAGCCTTACTGTAGTTGGTGAAGTGCAAGTTTTAGGGCTTTTATGCTAATAGTGAGGTACTCCGCAAAGTACTAGCTAGAGTGTTGCTTGCTTGAGAAAGTTAGTCTTTAACAATAAGTATTTGTTAAACGAATAATGGAGCTCTAGTTTGAGTCAAGGCAAACCCTTTTTGTCGAAGTTCGGTTATTGGTTGCTAGTGTGTGTCATCGTGTTTACCAGCATTCTCGTTTACAAAGTAAACAAAACTCTTCATATCACAGAGACAAAGAAACAAGAATATGCAGGCCCAATACTTCAGCAAGCCTTTGGTATTGATTCATCGAACCCGTTTGTCATCCAAATTCCAGAACAAGAAACGTTTGTTAATATCAGTGAAATTAGCGAAGACAAAGGGAGTATTTATGGTGGCTACCAAGACGAGACAGGGAGCGGAACGGTAACGATTGATATTAACTTGTTATCACTAATAGGAAGCGAGCAAGAGAAGGCGTATACCGGCTTAATGATTGTCTCAAATGAAGCGCTTGAGACTTATACATACTACGTAGCAACCTACAAATATAATCGACAAACGGAGCATATGGAGTTACTTGATAGTGCTCGTCTTGGTCAGGATATTTCGATTGATGCCTATGAGCCTAGCAATGATTTGGTTCATATAGAGCTTACAAAAAATACTAACCACTTAAATAACTCGCAGGTTGATATCGAGCGATTATCAATCATTGCCTGCATATCTAAGGCTTACAGCATAGATCTACTTCAAGAACGGCTTCACAATTAAATCTCGCACACAGAGTTTCCGTATCGACCTTACGTTTGTTTTCGTTCGCTATTTCTTGGTATCGATCATCTCAGCTTGAATAGGAAATTGCTCTCGAAATAATTCCGCTTCTTGTTTTATCCAAGTATGAAAATGCTGTATTTTTTCCCGCTTGAAGTAACTTTTAGGAGCACAAAGAAAATATTTATACTTTGGTCTTACTGCCATCTCTCCAATGCAAACCAGCTTTTCCTCCTTGATATAGCGAGCGGCAACAGAATGTCTGACAAGTGCGACTCCCTGAACCGCCAGCGCGCCTTCTAGAACAAAATGAGAACCACTGTACTTTAATGTGGAACACCCACCAGAATAGCCAAAATGACTGAGAAATAGTTTCCAATCCATGTCTGGCCACATATCTTCAATTAGCGCTGCTTTCGATAAGTCACTGATTTTATAAATGCCATTATTTTTTTGATAGAGCGGGTGACACACTGCATAGATCGCATCGTCCATTAACCAGTGTGCTTCAACTTTAGAATAGTTGCCTTCACCATAGCGGATGCACAGATCGACGCTGGATTGTTGGAAGTCTATTAAGCGATTGGAGGGCTCTAGAAGTATTGAGATTTGTGGGTATTGTTCACGAAATGATATTAGCTTGGGAATCAACCAGTTTTGGGCAAAAGAGGGTAGGGTTGATACTGATAGTTGTTCAGGGTTTGGATCGCTGCTTAGCAGCCGCACGCCTTCAAAAATATGAGAGAACCCTTTCGCTGCCTGATCAAAAAGCAGCACACCTTCATCGGTCAAGACAACTTTTCTATGTTGGCGAATAAACAAGTCAGTGCCCAGCCATTGCTCTAGCAAACGGATCTGCTGGCTAATCGCTGCTGGTGTGATAAACAGTTTCTCAGCCGCCAACTTTAAGCTGCCTTGCTCGGCGGCGACATAAAAATAATACATTCCCTGTAGCGGAGGCATTTTGTTTTTCACTTAAGAATTCCTTAACTGACTGTCAAAATCTATCGTTTGAGCGACAAAGCATATTGGTTAATTATTACTCTACACAAACAGAGGTCAAGGAGCTTATTATGCATGTCTCAACAGATTACAAACGAAATGGTTTACTTGATAACCTGAATAGTTTGATTAAGAAATTCTACTCGGCGGTATTAATTTGGCATCGAAACTACAGAACTCGTCAGCAGCTATCTGAATTACCAGAGCACCTATACAAAGATGTAGGCTTGACCAAAGACCAAGTCAACCAAGAGTTAAACCGACATTTTTGGAATTAGTTTTGGTAAAAAAGGTAGAGCGCTTTATATAAGCGCTCTATTTCTGTTGGAACAAATCACTCTTCCCAAACGACAAGCTGATCTTTAGGCCAATTGTGGCCAACTTCATGATACTTTTGCTCTAGAACATGACGCTTGATTTTTAGAGTTGGAGTGAGGATCCCGTTCTCTATGCTCCAAGGATCTTTAATCATCAGTACTCCTTGAATTTGAGAGTGGGACTCTAAGCTAGCATTGATTTTTTCGATCACCTTATGTGTTGTCCGTTCATAGCGTTGTCGATCAAAGTTAGGAAAATCATGAGGTACAACGAGTAAGATAGGAGCAGGCAGTCCTAAGCCAATTAAGCACATCATTTCAACGCGGCTATATTCAAACAGCTTTTTCTCGATAGGAACAGGAGCAACAAATTTGCCTTTGGCGGTTTTGAAGGTGTCTTTCTTCCTCCCTTGGATAAACAAATAGCCATCTTCATCGACGTAGCCAATATCTCCTGTGTGTAACCAACCTTCGCTACCAAAAGAATCTTGCGAAGCAATGTCATTTTTATAGTAGCCAGAGAACATGCCTTGAGTGTGAACCAAAATTTCTTCATCCTCGGCTATTTTGATGTCGATGCCTGGCCCGGGTTTTCCTACGGAACCAATTTTGTCTTCACGGAATGGATAATTTAATGTGCTGTATGCAAAAGACTCTGTCATGCCCCACGCTTCGGTAATATTGAGTCCAACCGAGTGATACCATTCTAAAAGAGCAGGAGAAACAGGAGCGGAACCACAGCCTAGTACACGGGCTTGATGTAGCCCAAGACCTGTTGCGATCTTCTTTTTAATTAGGGAGTTAACAAAGGGTACTTTTAGTAACAGGTTTAGTTTCGCTTGAGGTAGCTTGTCTTGAATACGCTGTTGGAATAATGTCCATAGCCTCGGAACAGAAATGAATATTGTCGGCGTGTGCATTTTTACATCTTCAATGAAGGTGTCTAAAGATTCTGGGAATGCAGTGACGACTCCTCCCATTGCGGATGTACCGAATACATAGACTCGTTCAGTAATATGAGCAAGAGGTAAATATGAGAACAATCTGTCATTTGGTTCAATCCCGACATGATCTATAAGCTGTTTCACTGACCAGTTAAAGCCGCCATAGGTTAGTATGGCTCCTTTAGGTAATCCGGAAGTGCCAGAGGTATACACTAGCGACATCATATCTTCATCACTATGTATTGGCCTTTCTGTAGCGGGTTCTGCCTCACTGATCAGCAAACTGAAATTGTGATTGCAAGAAGGGGCAGAGTCGTAAGGTAGAGATATACTCGTAACGTTTGTTAACTTAGACAACACAGATTGAGTAGCTGTTGAATCATCGAGTTTACCGGCTATTAATATCTTGCTCTCACTATGAGTAATGCAATACTCGATGGTTTCCTCTCCCGCAGTAGGGAAGATAGGCACGCTAATGAAATTGCCAAGCATCATTGCCAAATCACAAATAAACCATTCTGCGCAGTTCTTAGAGATGAGAGCCACTTTATCTCCGGGCTGAGCTCCAAGCTTTTTTAATACCGAAACAAACTTCAATGCTTTGTCTGCAACTTCAGCATAAGTAAACTCAACAAATTGGCGGTTAATGATTTGCTTTAGATATACGTCATTGGGCCTTTCTTCCGCCCATTTTAGGATCATCTGATCTGGGGTAGGTAAAGACGTATTTGATTGGCTGATTTGATCGGGCTGAATCATTCTCTAACTCCATTTACTCTAAGACAGCATTACCTTTTGGATGTCACTTCATTTTGTAGGCTAATGATGTTTGGTATGACTGACAGATAGTGGTCAACATTTTAAATGTTAATATAAGGTTAACAATAACAGTAGAATCTTATGCAGGGAAGCGCTTGCAGGTCTATATGAATCAATAGAGTGATCTTGTTAGTGTATTTGCCTAAATAGGCCCGGGCTGACCCCTGTTTTCTTTTTGAAAATACGAGAGAAGTAAGAGACATCTTTATAGCCACACTGATAAGCAATAAAAGCAATTTTGGACTTTCTATCATCGATAAGTAGCTGCTTTGCCAATGTTATTCTCTTTGTTGTTAAATAATCTCTAAAGCTCATTCCCACGGAGTTGTGGAATACCTTAGAAAAATAAGTGACAGAATAGTGGCAATACTCCGCTATATCTTCTTCTTTTATCGTTTTAGATAGGTTTAATTCAATGTATCTCAGTATTTCGAGTAAGTTTTTACTGATGTTTTGATTAGAAAGTTGTGGTTCGTTTTTATGTATATCGATAACCTCTTGATGTGAGGTGAAGTTATAATGAATATTTTTACTAAGTTGCTCTACCCAATCTGATATGTCCCCTTTGTCTACATCGAAACTGTTCACAACAATATCTAAACTCAGTATTTCCTCATCAACACTCCCATTGTGAATAATGATCAATGACTTATTAAGATTTTGACAAATTTTTACTGAAGTTAATAACAAGGGGTTATTCTGGTTTTTATCAAAGTAGAAGAAACAAAAGTCAATGTCAGGCTCACTTAATACAGAAACATCATGGCCACTTTCAATTACTTTGAAGTAACGTTCAATACTACTTAAAGTATCTCTTGGAATGTAAGAAATTGATTTTCCAATCCAGTGACCTGTATGTAACACGTCCATATAGCATTGCCTTTAATCCATAAAGAAATAATCCCTAAATTTAGGTTAGGCAAACCAAGCCAAAGCGCAAGTACTCTAATTTCACCTACTTTTGGACAATAGCTCTAGGTTGAGTTCTCAAATTCAATAATTATGTGATTGTTGTCACATTGATGGTTAAGGTATTAATTGTCAAGTATCAAAGTTGAGAATATATGAATGATTTTTGTATTTCATTTTCTCATATTTGATACTGATATTTATAAATCTATGAAGTTAAATGTTTTAAATTAAAACTGTAGATTTTATTTTTTTTGGAATATGACTGTATAAAGACACGTATGACAAAAAAATAACACTAATCACATTTAGTACAGTGTTTTATAGACTAAAAAAGTACTAGAAGTGAGTAAAAAAATCCTAACTATTACTGAGGTGAAATCCTAGATTATAGAGTAAGCAATTCACGAAGATTGCATATATAAAGGAAGGAGACCATAAAATGGAAAAACTAATGCAAAATATTAAAGCATTTATGCAGGACGAAGAAGGTTTAACAGTTGTTGAGTATGTTGTTGGTGCAGGTTTGCTTGTAGCTGGGTTAGCAACACTATTTACTAACTTCGGTGCAACGCTAGATACTCAATTAAACGCTATATTCACCTAATATAGTTTCGTAGCAATTACTTTAATTTTGCTCAAAATGTAAATTTTCTGTTAAGTAAACTTACGCAAAATTAGAGTAACCGTCTACTATTTATGTTACTGGTTAGTTTGATTTAGATGGTATTACAACTGTCTTTTTCATAACGGCCAGTAACATTATTTTAGGGGGGCGGACAATGAGAAATGTATTAGAAAAATATTATGTATTTCTTAAGGATGAGGAAGGTTTAACAGTCGTTGAGTATGTTGTTGGCGCAGGATTGCTGGTGGGAGGGCTCGGGATTTTTTTTAGTGGCTTTTCCGGAACATTAAGCGCTGCATTTTCTGCCGTGTTTTCATGATTGCTTTTTGGATCCTGAGTTATGGCGGCTGAAATGTTTACTTATACTTATTATCTTATATGGCTTGTTTTTATCACAATTGCTGTATTCGACGCTAGAGAGCATCGCATTCCCAATTATGCACTTCTGTTAGTGCTCGTGACGGCGATCATACACAAAGCATTTTCAGCTAGCCCAGCTCCATCTCTAATTGAAGCCTTTATAGGCGCACTTTTCATGTTTGGTTTTTCATTCGTGTTTTTTATGCTTCGAGCGATGGCTCCCGGGGACGTAAAACTACTTGGCGTAGTTGGGTTTGTTGTCGGCTGGCATCATTTATTAGATACCGCATTTTGGATTGCGGTATCGACAGTTATCGTTGGCAGTTTTTACGCTGTTTATCGATTGGCAGAACGGCCAGAATTAGCCCAGACGACAATGTTTAAATATTCGGTGATTGTTTCTGGAAAAGGAAGAGATCTTATCTCCAATGATGTAGGTGCAAACAAGCTAAGGATGCCGTTTGCGCCGATTGTAGTTATAGGACTTGCATTACATCAATACTTTTAAGACAAGGAGTCTCTATGACAGCAGCCTATCAGGAAGGGTTACATAGAGAAGAGTTAACACCACAAGCAGATGCACCCAAAGTACCGACATCATTTGAGGACTTAGGGGTTCCCAAAGTCGTGCTTGAAAACCTATTGCTTAAACACCTTTCCGCTTACCCCAAATCTGACATCCTCCACTTGACCCGCTCTATGGGTATTAATAGCCACCTTATTGAAGAGATGCTCTCAAATTTACGTAAGAAATCCAAAGTCGAGGTTTTTCAAGCCTCCCCAGATGGTTTTTTGTCACAAGGTTCTGGGGGGAACAGTGGTGGTGCAGTTAGATATGCTTTGTCTGAATCAGGCCTGCAAGAAGCCGATGTTGCGTTCGCTAAAGACGCCTATCTAGGGCCTGCTCCAGTATCGCTAACTGACTATGATGAGATGGTTAAAGCACAGGATGTCCGAATTAGAGTGGTTACGAAGGACGATGTGACTCATGCTTTAAGTGAGGTCTATGGGGCCGAGCGTTTGATTGGTGTTATTGGACCCGCAATCAATTCGGGTAGAGCGCTTCTTCTATATGGAGATGCGGGCACAGGTAAAACTTTTGTTGCCACAAGAATCCTTAACTCGCTCAATACGTCTGTCTATATTCCTTATGCTGTTTATGCTGCAGGTAACATCATCAAAGTATTCTCTCCTCAACACCATAAAAAACTAACAGCTCCTGATGACGAAAATAGTTTTGTCTTCAAAGAACAATTTGATCGCCGCTGGGCGCTGTGTGAGAGACCAAGCATTCAGGTAGGTGGTGAGCTTACTATGGATATGCTCGAAGTTAATCACACTGAGCACAACCGAGTTTGGATTGCCCCTTTGCAAATGATGGCTAATAACGGCATTTTCATCATAGATGATTTAGGGCGTCAGCCTATGCCTGTCGATACATTATTGAACCGTTGGATCGTTCCAATGGAGTATTTCTTCGACCATTTAGCGCTGCCCAATGGTCAGCAAGTCACCATTCCTTTCATATTGACGTTAGCTTTCTCAAGTAACTTGGATCCTGAATCGATTGCAGATCCCGCATTCTTACGGAGACTTGGTTACAAGATTCAATTCTATCCGCTGAAAGATCATGAATATCGCGCGCTATGGGAAAAGATCGCGGGTGGTCGTCAGCTCAATCTCGAAGAGTCAGTATTTGACACACTATTTGATTTACACAGCCGACACAGTGTTGGTTTCTATCCCTGCTTACCAAAGGACATGATTGGTATCAGCAGAGATATTATTGCGTTTGAAGAAACACCTCCAACAATTACACCAGAGATTGTCTCTCGTGCATGGGAGGTTTATTTCACCGCTGATGGAAAAGGAGGAGGAGCAAGATGAGTAGAAATCAAGCCGTTTTACTATTCTTGCTATCCATTATATTTGGTTTAGGAGCGGTATTTTTTGCCAAACAATGGATGGATAGGCAAGCACAACCACAAGTGGAAGTCGAAGTGGTCGAAAGGGAACCAGTGGTGGTGGCAGCTCAGGAAATACCAGCTGGAACCATTATTGAAGAGCAACACTTAATGACCAAGCTACTTGAGAAAGATTGGCGTAGTGACGATCAATTCGGTTTGCCAGATGAAGTGGTTGGCAAAGTCGCTGCAAATGTTATCTACAACGGAGAGATTGTTCATCCGCTTCGTGTTGCTGTCCCAGGGGAAGGGTCGACGTTGGCATCGCTTATAGAAGAAAATAAGCGAGCGGTGACAATACGAGTCAATGACGTTATCGGTGTTGCTGGTTTTCTATTGCCCGGCAACAAAGTTGATATCTTAAGCACGGTCAAATATAACAAGCGCTATGCGACGACTTCAACTGTTCTGAAAGACATCAAAGTTTTGGCGGTTGACCAAACTGCAAAAACCCAAGAAAACAAACCCATTATAGTTCGAGCCGTCACCTTAGAAGTCTCTCCTAAAGAAGCTGAAAAGCTGCTGACTGCGAAAAGCAAAGGTGAAATACAGCTAGCACTAAGAAATCCCCATGAACCTGAAGAAGTTCCAAGGAAACGTTACGTTGCACCGAGTGTAACAGTAATAAAAGGAACGCAGTCTTCGAACATTAGAGTGAAGGATTGAGGTGTAAGATGAAAAAAATAACGATCTTAATTTGCCTCTTACTGACGAGTAGTTTCTATGCAGTGGCATCTACACAAACAGGGAAAGTAGTAAAAGTTCCTCATCATAAATCCACCCACGTACAGCTAGCTGGAAAAGCTAAACGTGTCTCACTGGGTGATCCAGAAGTCTTAGACTTCGTAATGTTACGCTCAAATGAGCTGTTTTTGATTGGTAAAAAGCTGGGTACAACCAACTTGATGGCTTGGGATTATCGTGGCCGATTGATTGAAGCGATAAACATAGAAGTGACACACGACCTCAACAGCTTGAAATCCAAACTGTATGAGTTTTTACCGGATGAAAAAATTGAGGTTCACAGCTCTCAAAATCGTTTGATCCTGAGTGGAATGGTGTCCAGCCAAGCCAAGATGAATGTAGCACTTAGAGTGGCAGAAACTTACGCTGGTGGTCAGTCAGTTGAAGTTGTTAAAGGCGGTGGTTCTGGTTCGGCTGCAGGTACTGAATCACTAAGCGAAAATGTGCAAAAGTCAGGCATTATCAATTTGATGACTGTAGGTGGTTCACAACAAGTCATGCTTGAAGTGACGGTAGCGGAAGTGCAGCGTTCTTTAATCAGAAAATTTGATGCCAACATAGCATTTTTCAATACGGGCGATCATTTTGGAGCAGGGATAGCCTCAACTGCTTCGTCGATATCAGGAATCACACCTACCTTGGGTTCTCCTAGCATTGATGCTTCAGATTACGGCATCTTAGGTGGTTTTGTTGATAGTCGGAATACCTTATCACTTGCCCTTGATATGGCGAAGGAGCAAGGCGCGGCAAAAATCTTGGCAGAGCCAAATTTGACCGCATTGAGTGGATCTAAAGCAGAAATGCTTGCTGGTGGTGAGTTTCCTATTCCTGTCTCTCAAGACAACGATACCGTTACCATCGAGTACAAGGAATACGGTGTTGGGCTGAAGTTTATTCCAACAATACTGAGCAACCAGAATATCAATTTAGAGATGGCTGTGGATGTCAGTGAAATAACTACGTCTTCTTCGCTATCAATTGATGTTATCAGTGATGCTAGTTACCAAATTTACCCGATAACCCGTCGAAGTGCCTCGTCTACTTTAGAGCTTGCTGATGGGCAAACCATTGGTATTGCAGGCTTATTGAGTGAAACAGTTAAAGATGCTGCGAGGAAGTTTCCGGGGCTGGGCGATTTACCAATCTTAGGTCAACTATTTAATAGTTCTGCCTATATTAAAGGTGAAACAGAACTCGTAATTTTGGTCACAGCGAGACTCGCGAAAGCAGTGGATAGAGATAAGGTAGTACTGCCTACCGATCTGTTTATGGAGCCAACGGATATGCAGTATTACTTGCTGGGTAAAAGCCCTTATGTTGCAGCGCTTTCAGTCGCTCCAAAAGCAGGAGCAGAAACTGAGGGACCTGTGACAGACTTTGTAGAATACCCTGATGGCGGTACGGAAGGGACATTTGGACACAGCTTTTAAAGTTAAGGAAATGAACATGGATAAGTCACTAATTACATTAGCTTTAGCTAGCTTGTTCTTGGTCGGTTGCTCCAGTAATGATGCGCCGCTGGGCTCTACGGTGAACAGCTTAATTCAGGCTCAAACTTACGACCCTGATGCAGCAAAGAACAATTTAGAAATTATTACATCTGGCAACGGTGAAAGATTGGAGAATGTATACCAAACTTATACTAGTGCTAAAGAAGTTGAGTTGGAAGGAACATCAAGTCAAGTTTTGGAGGAGTCTTCTAATTAGCGCTCAAGGAATGAGTTATGTTTTTGAAACTAAATTACTTAAGGTGTCTTAATGAAATTAAAGGCACCAATATCATTTTCAGACGGTTTGTGGCAGGACTGTCACAGGGTTATTTTGTTTGTAAGCAATATTGCCTTTCTAACCCGTATCGTCGAATAAGTTTCAACAATCAAAATACTCATTTCTTCGAAACGTTACCTCCCTTTCATATGAGGCTGCTGTGTTATTGCCAAATAAGGAGGGTGTTATGTTAAAGCACGCGAACAAATCATCACGGAAAAAGAATTGCGGCCTTGCTGCTGTAGAGTTTCTTATTACTTTACCGATTTTATTTACTCTGCTTGCTGGCATTGCCGAAGTAGGTAATGCGTTCATTACCTACAACACAATTAACAAAATGGTTCAGCATGCCGCAAGGTATTCAGTTGTTGATATTTATGGCACATCTGGCTCGTCAGACGTCGCTGATTATAGTGTTATTCGAAACATGGTGGTTTATGGAAATGCAGCTGGTACAGGTGACGCTATGGTGACTGACCTGACCACGTCAGACGTTGGTATTACCGAAGCAGGTAATTACGTAACCATTACTGTGAACTACACCTATCAGCCTATGATGGGGGCTTTTAACTCAACTATTGATTTTGCAGTACCTCTGAATGCTTCTGCGATGATGTACACAGGAGGAGCCACACCATGATTTCCAAAAAGCAATCTGGTTTAAGTATCATCGAGTTTACCATCGTTTCTTCTGCTTTGGTGCTGCTGGTGCTAGGTGTCGTTAACTTTGGTCACTATGTGTACTCAATGCAGGTATTAAGTGATGTGTCGAGAACGGCAGCTCGACTAGGGACAGTTTGTCATGTCACTGATTTAGGAGATATTCCCGGCCTTGCTCTTGCGGATAACGTACCTACTGGATTCACTGCAGCAAATATTGATGTCGATTATTTAGATGATGGTGGCTCTGTTGTGACAGGGACACTCACGGACAACGCTGTATTTACTACAATTCGATATGTACGGGCCAGAGTAGTTGACTACGATTATCAGTTTGTCGGATTTCTAAACTTTCTAGGTGATGACGGTGCTTTGACTGTGCCAGAGTTTGAATCCACGTTACCAGTCGAAAATCTAGGCGTACATGCAGATGGTACATTTACAAACTGTTAAGGGGACGATAAATGGGAGAAGCAGTGAAGCTTTCAAGGAACGAAGAAAATACGCTTAGGCTGAAAACCAGCTTGAGTATTTGGGTGTTCTATTCGAGCGATCAGTTTCGAACCCATATTTCGAATGAACTATCTAAAAGCGAGAGTATTTCTTTTGAAACTATCTCGATGCACAGCCTTGTCGTTTCGAACCTGTCTCAGTTCAATTTACCGGATTTAATCTTTGTTGAAACAGGGCCAAACTGGGCGCAAAAGATAGTTGAGCTTCAGCAATTTGAAGGACCAATCAATGATGGTCATGAAGCTTCTCTCATTGTTTTTGGTAATGAAAGTGATAATGGCGCACTGAAAATCGCATTGAGAATCGGTGCAGCTGATTTTGTTTCAGACAAAATAGGTTTCTCAGATCTTATCCCAATGCTGAAAAGCGTTGCGGAAGATAAAGTCGCGAGCCGAGATTTAGGGGAGCTCTTTGTTTTTGTGAACACCAAAGGTGGTGCAGGCGCGTCGACTTTGGCTTTAAGTACAGCATTGAACTTAGTAAAAAAGGCCCCCGAAAAAGTCTTGCTACTTGATTTAGATTTGCAGTTTGGTGTGAGCGATGATTACCTAAATCTGACTTCCAAGTATACGTTAGCAGATGCGATTGCCAATGTTTCTGATATGGATGAAGTGTCACTTGGGTCAATCGTTACCAAACACTCCTCAGGACTTCATTTGCTTGGCTTTAAACATGAAAATAGCCAAGAGAATTTTGAAAAGGCCCATCACATAGCCAAATTACTCCCCGTATTAAGGGAAGTCTACGAATACATAATCGTCGATATGTCTCGTGGTATTGACCGACTGTTTTCTTCCGTTGTTTCTCCAGCCAATAAAGTCTTTTTAGTGACCCAGCAAAACCTAGTTGCAATCAGAAATACAACTAGGATTGCAAAGGTATTAGCTCTGGAGTTCGGAATAGGCAAAGAACACATAGAGGTCATACTGAATCGTTATGAAAAGCGTCAGTCAATTAAGGTTCAAGATGTAGAAGGGACTATTGTCGGGGTAAATGTGCACATTATTCCCAACGACTTTAAAGTCGCATTTGAGAGCGCGAATCTAGGTAGGCCGTTTGTTGAGACGAAGAAAAAAAGTGCAATCGCTAAGGCGGTAAAAGAATTTACTACTAAACTTTTACCACAAGAAGAATTAATCAAAAAACAGGGTTTCTTTAGTCGTCTGTTTTCCTAATAAATAGGGAGCATCCATGTTTTTCAAAAGAAAAAATATTAATCCTGATTTTCAGGAGCGGGCGTCGTCTTCGTCTGATTCACAAGACGGTGGAGGCTCAGGAGAGTCATCTCATTATTTGCAAGATGAAGAGCAAGTAATGCAATCAGCTGATTCAGAGCCTCGGCAAGGTGAAAGCGTCGTTGATAGGAAGCGCCGTGAAGTCGAAGAGCGTGAAAAAGCGGTTGATGAAGCGAGAAAGCAAATTGAGCAAGAGCTTGATACTAAACACTATTATCATCAGCGCCTACTGGAGACGTTGGATCTAGGCCTGTTATCGACGCTAGACAAAGAGCGAGCGAAGAAAGACTTACATGATGCCATAGTTCAGTTGATGGCAGACGATCAGACTAAAGCACTGAGTGCCGAAGGGCGCAAACGAATCATCAAACAAATTGAAGACGAAGTGTTTGGGTTAGGTCCACTAGAGCCGCTACTAAACGATGCAACTGTTTCGGATATTTTGGTGAATGGGCCAAAAAGCATTTTCGTTGAAAGGCGCGGTAAACTTGAAAGAACGCCCTATACCTTCCTAGATGATCGCCATTTAAGAAATATTATTGACCGAATCGTAAGCCAAGTTGGTCGTCGAATCGATGAATCTTCTCCGATGGTAGATGCTAGGCTCTTGGATGGCTCTCGTGTAAATGCCATCATTCCTCCTCTAGCACTAGATGGAGCATCGGTCTCGATTCGTCGTTTTGCCGTTGAAAAACTGAATATGGAAAACCTTCTAGGTTACAACTCGTTGTCTGAACAGATGGCGAAGTTTGTAGAAGCGGCCGTGAAAGGTGAGCTGAACATATTGATTGCGGGTGGTACTGGTTCTGGAAAAACCACCACTTTGAATATATTTTCCGGATTTATACCACAAGATGACCGAATCATCACCATTGAAGACTCGGCGGAGTTGCAATTGCAGCAGCCACACGTTGTCCGTTTAGAAACTCGTCCAGCTAACTTGGAAGGTAAAGGAGAAATCACGCAGCGAGATTTAGTGAAAAACTCCCTTCGTATGCGTCCAGATAGAGTGGTGCTTGGGGAGGTGCGGGGTAGTGAAGCGGTAGACATGCTCGCTGCAATGAACACAGGTCACGATGGTTCACTGGCAACAATTCACGCCAACACACCTAGAGATGCATTGAGCCGTGTTGAAAACATGTTCTCAATGGCTGGGTGGAATATTTCAACGAAGAACTTACGTGCTCAAATAGCATCAGCCATCCACTTAGTTGTGCAAATGGAGAGACAAGAAGATGGTCGCCGTCGGATGGTGAGCATCTCAGAAATCAATGGCATGGAAGGAGAGATCATTACCATGTCAGAAATATTTAAATTTCAAAGACAGGGTGTCGACGAAGAGGGCAACGTCATCGGTTATTTTACCGCCACAGGTGTTGTTCCTGCGTGTCACGATGGACTCTCTAAAAAAGGTCTGCACTTGCCGTTTGAGATTTTTAATGAGACATACCAATAGGAGACAAAGCGATGGGAGATGACGCAACGCTCTTTTATGTTTTGTTATTTTTTGCCGTGGTATTTATATCTCAAGCATTAATTTTGCCGGCAGCAGGAAGCAAAGCAAAACACAAAGAGTTATCGGAACGACTAAAAGCGACTCAATCAACATTAGATGAACAGAGTCGCTCACTGTTACATGAACATTATTTAAAGAGCTTAACGCCCCTGGATCGAAGACTCGTTGATATTAAGGTTTTTTCAGACTTGAAAAAATCGATAGAGTTGTCAGGTTTTGACTGGACGTTAACTCAAACTCTGACGGTGACTATGGTTATCGGTGTAGGCCTTAGTGGTTTAGCTCTTTTGTTGGGGCAACCTTGGTATGTGTCGGTGGCTGCATTTGTAGGTACTTGGGTAATCATGCACTTTGTACTGCAAAAGAAAATATCTGACAGATTAGCTGCATTTGAAGAACAGCTACCAGATGCACTCGATATCATGCGCCGGATGCTGCAGGCTGGTCAACCGATAACTCAGTCCTTTAATGAAGTGGGAAACGAAATGCCCGAGCCGATTGGCAGTGAGTTTAAGAATACCTTTAACTTGTTGAATTACGGCTATGACATGCGCCTTGCAATTATGCAGATGGCTGAGCGAACGCCGACAGTTGCGATGTTGGCCTTCTCTAGTGCGGTACTGCTGCAAAAAGAAACGGGTGGTAACTTATCTGAGAACTTAGAAAAAGTCTCTCATGTGCTTAGGGCTCGCTTTAAGTTAGCTCGTAAAATTAAAACTATCTCCGCTGAAAGTCGTCTTTCCGCTTGGATATTGGTTTTGTCACCTTTTATTCTTTTTCTAGGATTATCGATACTGAACCCAGGTTATATTGAGCCGCTTTATACTGATCCTAGAGGGATGACGCTAATAAGCGGAGGGATCGTGAGCTTATTTTTAGGCTCTATTTGGATAAGAAACATAATAAACTTCCAGGTGTGATATGAACGAAATACTCAACTCAATTGCGCAAGTGAAGTTCGATGAAGAGATGATGTTTCTTATACTCATTCTTGTGTCAACTATTTTGGTGTTTGTCGCAGCGTCCTTTATCTTTATTGGTGCTAAAACAGCAACTCAAAGAAAACTTGATGAAATTAAAAGTGAAGCAGGCGGCAATAAGTTACCTAAATCCAGCAAGATAGATAATACTCTTGAATCACTTGCTCCAATTATTGCACCTAAAAGCGTCAAAGAACGTGAAACGACGCGCCACAAACTTATGCATGCGGGCTTCCATGAAGCCAATGCTTTAACAATATTCTATGCGATAAAACTTTGCTCATTCATTATTGGTGCAATGGTTGCCGCTGGTTTGTATTTCTTTATGCCAGATTTGAGTAATTTGACGCTCATTATGATTGCTTCTGTTGCAGTCGGTATGTACGTGCCGAACATTATACTCGGCCGGTTTGTAAAACAGCGCCAATCAAAAATCAAAGGCGGTATTCCTGATGCTTTGGATTTATTGGTTGTTTGTACAGAATCAGGTCTTGGCTTTAATGCCGCGTTAAGAAGGGTTGCCGATGAGCTCATGATTTCACACCCAGACTTTGCCGATGAGCTGGATACCGTTTGTGTCAAGATTAAAGCGGGCGTAGAAATGCAAGATGCTTTTGCAGAGCTGGTGAAACGTACGGGTGTTACCGAAATTACTGGGTTAGTGAATATGCTGGCACATGCATCTAAAGTCGGCGGCAGTATCGCACAGACCCTACGAGAATATACTGAAGATTTTCGTGACAAACGTAACCAAGAAATCGAAGAAATTGCTGCGAAAATTCCGACTAAAATGATATTTCCGTTGTTGCTGTTTATTTGGCCTTGCTTTTTTATCGTCGCGATTGGGCCTTCTATGTTGTATATCAGTTCAACGTTAGGCCAATAAGGGAACACTATGAAAGGATTCAAAACTTTAGTTTCGCTGGCACTAATTATGTTGTTGAGTGCATGTGCGAGTAAAAAGGAAGAGCCAAAATTTGATCACTCTTTATATGATGGTCGTTCTATCGATACATTGACGACTGAAGAGCCAGCCGTCAATGAACAAGAGGCGATTAGTCGAGGCGATCTTGCGTTATCAAACGGTAATATGGATCTCGCTCTTTACGAGTACATAAATTCACTCTCCTACCCAGAAGCGGTTCATCAAGGAAAAACCCTTTACAACATTGGTCGAATACACCAAATGAGAGGCAATTTGGCGTTGGCAGAAAAAGCTTATTTAATGAGCTTGGAGTACGATCCGAAAAATGTCTCAGCGTTAGAACAACTTGGTGTTCTCTATAGCCGTTCCGGTGATGTAGAGCAAGGGTACACCTATTTTTATCGAGCTCTGGATTCTGATCAAGAGCGCCTTAAAAGCACTAATAGGTTAAAGATGGGCGACATAGTGACGGTAAAAGGTGTCGCTGATTTGAAAGTGGATAAGCGTTCTCCATCGCTTGCTTATATGGGCTTGGGGGTATTAACCGATCTCAAAGGCGATCATTTACTGGCTCAAGAGTTTTATACCAAGTCGTTAGAGATCAACCCAAGATCGGTGAAAACGTTAATTAACATAGGCTACTCCTACTATATGTCTGGCGACTATGTGAAAGCACAAAGATTTGTTGTCTCTGCACTGGAGAAATCTCCTAACAATGAGAAAGCGCAAAATAATTTGGCGCTCATTTATTTAGCTAAGGGAGAAGTGAAGCGAGCTATTAACGTCTTTATGCGCCAGATGGACGCCGCCGAAGCGCTGAATAATGTTGGCTATTTCCTTATTTTGCAAGGTAAGCCTGAAGAAGCGATCCCTTATCTTGAGCAAGCGATAGACAAGAAGCCAACCTACTATAAAGTCGCCAATGAAAACTTAGAAAGAGCGTTGGCTGAGGTTCGAGCTAAGACGGTGAAAGCATCAAACAGTCAATAAAATGAGGTGATACTAGAAGGTGGCTTAGGCCACCTTCTACGTTTATAGGCTACGTTTAAAAGTACCAGATGTATTAGTGAGTCTTCTCAAAGTGCCATTCACTGTTAAGATCAAATGTATCCATATAACTGATGAAAAAGTTTTCATTCTTTCTATCTTGAGCCGTCATCGCATAGCTTTCATTTGTTGAGCGTTCAGCAAACAAAGCGTAGTGACGTAGATCTTTAATGACAACCTTTCTAGCCTCGGGACAAATTTTGTTTTTGAAGTATTGGTTCCTGCGGCTATTTAAACATTCCAGTAGCTTCTCACCGCCATTGGTACGGTTTTGATAGGCCTTGGTTTGCGTCGCGCAGGAGACGAAGCACAATTCTTGTAACGTCTTGCAACTCTGAAACTTGGATCGCTGCTCACTCGTTTGGCAGGCTTGCATGACAGAGTGTTTCATTTCTTCGAATAAACAAATTTTGTCTTCTACCAATTTTTTAAACTCTACTTCATTGCTGTAGAAGGTACATACTGAGTCTTGTGCTTCGACTAATTGCTTTAGAAACGTAGAGTAGTGCTTACATTGCACTAATTTCTTACGCATCTCGTTATGTATATTGATAGGGAAGTTGCTAGAGCTTCCGATATAGGTGTTTTTAAAGTAATCCAAGATATCTCTTTTATGGATGAAAGAGACAGGCGCGATTTTAATCAGCTCTCCACCTTTCTCATTTAGCTTACGTTTTCCATGTAAAATATCTTCAGTATCTGAAATGAAGAATGCTCCCTCACTTATGCAGCACTCCTCTGCTGAATCAAAAACTATATCTCTGTATTTTCTATTCTTGAGAATTCCTTGAAAGTCCATTTTGCACATATCCATGCCTCTCTAACTATTAGTAACAACAATGACTCCACTTAATATGATAAAAGTTGCAAGGTTACCGAGTGGTTATATCCAAAAACTATAAGGCAAACATCAAGTAACGATAGCTACGTAGCTACTTAAAAGAACCATGCAGACTATCCAGCCTATGGGAAGCTTTACGGTTTTAAACAAGAAAAGCAGAGCCAATATAAACACGATGTCGACAGGTGAGTGAATCGCGCTGGTAGAGATTGGTGTATACAAAGCGGAGAGAAGTAACCCAACAACCGAAGCATTGACTCCGTTCATCACGCCAGCAAGTTTGGTGTTGTTTGATAGAGTTTGCCAGTGTGGCATCGCGGCCAATATCAAGAGAAATCCAGGTAGAAAAATGGCGACGGTTGCCAGTAATGCACCAGCAAAGGGTGAACTAGGTAGTAGCTCGTATCCCAAGTAAGTGGCGAATGAGAACATTGGCCCGGGAACAGCTTGTGCTGCAGCGTATCCCGTTAAAAAGCTATTTTGAGACAGTTGCTCCCCTACAATGTTTTGCAGTAGCGGTAGAGCTACGTGACCACCACCAAATACTAAGCTTCCTGCTTGAAAGAAGTCATTGAATACTGAGAACTTTGCGTTCAATGAAAATAAAGGTAGAACCAATAGCAGAAAACCGAATATCGCTAGAGGGAATAACGAACTGATTAATTTATTTGAACGGCTTTCTTGTTTTGAAGCGATTGTGCTCGAACTTAAATAAAATCCACCGATGAGGGCGGAAAATACCAGCACATAAAGCTGCGTACTGACTGAAGGGGCTAGCAGTAGGCTCGCAGCCGTAATAAAGCACAAGAATGTGGTTAATTTGCTAGTGCAGAAGTTCTTAAACATGCCCCAAGTAGCGTCGGCTACCACAACAACAGCGAGTAGCTTTAGCCCGTGCACTACGTTTTGGAAGTAACTAGAATCATTGATCTGTTGAGCGACAATCGCTAGGGCAAGCATCAGTACGACAGACGGTAGAGTGAAGCCTAAAAACGCAGCCAATGCGCCACCAAGCCCCCCTTTTTTGTAGCTAAGTGCAAAGCCGACCTGACTAGAGGCTGGACCTGGCAAAAACTGGCTCAACGCAACTAACTGGGCATACTCTTTTTCTGACAACCATTTTAACTTTTCTACAAACGCTGTTCGAAAGTAGCCAATGTGAGCGGCTGGCCCACCAAAGCTCAGGCACCCTAAGCCGAAAAAAATCCGAAATATTGAAAACATTCCTTTGTACTCATGTTCTATAAATTGCGTCTAGGTTAAGAAATAGACTAGTATTATTCAAATTGATAATTTTTATACTCACTATGAATGAAATAGGATGGTATGCAAAACTATAACTGGAAGGGTGTTGATCTTAACTTGCTGGTGTCATTCCAAGCCCTATATCAAACACATAGTGTCAGTGAAGCCGCGAAACGATGTTATGTAAGCCAGTCAGCGATGAGCCATTCTTTGCAAAGGTTAAGAGTACTATTTGATGATCTGCTTTTTCAGAGAGTAGCCAGCAGTATGCAGCCAACGCAGCGGGCGCATAACATTTCTTCTTATATAGACCAAATTCTCGCAACGATTCAGCATGACTTATTAAAAGAAAAGCCATTCTCAGCGCAGGAGTTTGATGGAGTTTGGCGCATTGGCCTGACTGATTACGCGGAGCAGCTTTTTGCGGCACCAATATATGACTGCTTGAATCAAAGATCGGCGCAGTCTCAAGTCAGCTTTATACATGTCGACCGGTCGAATTACACTCGGGTGGCAAAGGAACAGCAACTGGACTTGATAATTGGCAGCATTACCGACTTGAATAGTGAGTTTACGTCAGAGCATCTATATCAAGAAGAACATGTTTGTCTGTATGACCCAGTAAAACTCGTATTTCAAAACCCTATGACACTGGAAGAATTTGTGCAGGTTGAGCATGCGTTAGTTAGCCCAGACGGAGCGTTGGCTACAGCAGTAGACAATAAGCTGAACAAGTTAGGCCAGAAAAGGAGGGTAGCGGCTTCCTCTCGAAACTTTTTGACTGTACAACGTTTGGTGATTGGTAGGAAAATGATCTGTATCGTGCCGAAACGTTCAGTGAGTAACACTCTTCTTAGCTGCGTAAAACCACCTGTCGATGTGCCTAACTTTGACATAGAGTTAATCTACTATAAATCTCAAGAAAACAGCCCAAAAAGCACTTGGTTGAGAGAGCAAATCGCTGCTGTCATCCACACTGTTGCACAGTGATACTTAGAGTGCTGTTGCAGCTTTTTGATATATAAGCGTAAAACAGGTGCCAATTCTTGTTAAATACCTAGCCCAATTTTATTGAGTAATTACTGAACAAATTATGAGCTGTTGTGAGTATTCAATACTATAATTAGTAGATAAGAAAGTGGTGTTGCTTTCAGGGAATAGGTTAGGGAAGACAACATGTGTCGCAGGCGTTTTAACTCAAAAAGCCCAATCAAGCAGAAAGGGCTCGTTCTGGTATTGGTCACTGCAGCTATGCTATCACTAGTGGGCGTTGCTGCTTTTTCTGTCGATGTAAACCATGCTCTGATGAATCAGACACGATTGCAAAACAGTGTGGATGCAGCAGCATTAGCCGCAGCAGTTGTGGCAGCAAATGGTGGTACTATAGATAATGCAACTGCAGCCGCGAATAGCACCTTAACCGGCATGGCCGGTGCAACTGGTAATACGGAAATGGACTTTTCCTCTTCGACAATCTCTGTGCAATTTTCCAATGACCCAGACACATTCCCTGATGGCTCTTTTACCGCTGATGGGGATGTTTTTGTTCGGGTTGCTGTTAGCAGCTATGAACTGACTGACTTCTTTATTGATGTTTTTGGAATAGATAAAGCGATAGCCTCCAGTGCTGTAGCAGGGCCAAGTGCTAGTTTAGAGGTGGTGTGTAATTTGGTGCCTATGGCTGTATGCACTGGTCCGGGTGGTGGTGCAAGCGGATATACCGTTGGTGACCTTTATGCCTTAAAACTTGGTGAGAATGGCGTCAATATGGGACCTGGTAACTTCCAGCTTCTTGACTTTGGTAGTGGTGCAGATCAAGTGCGTCAGGCTTTAGCCGGAAATTATAATGATTGCGAGTCGCTTGGCGATACTGTCACTACACAGCCGGGTAACCAGATAGGTCCGGTTGGGCAAGGGCTAAACACTCGCTTTGACCAGTACGGTGGCGGTGGGCTGTCCGCAGATGATTACCCTTCAGATGTATATGTTGGTGAGCCAGCAGATATTGCTGTGCTGGAAGCTGATGGTGTAACGATTACCTACAGTGATACCAGCGGTAGTGGAGGTGAAGCTTGGGGGTATTCAGATTATGAAACCGCCGCTGCAGCCTGTCCCGGTAGTGCTGATTGTCGCTCTGATGGTGACTCTAACCGAAGAGTTATTCAAGTCCCGATAGTCGACTGTGGAAGCTCTGATGGTGGTGGTGTAAATACATTAACGGTAGAAGCATTTGGTTGTTTCTTTCTTGTTCAACAAGCTCCGACAACTAATGGTAGTAAACAACCGGTATTTGGTGAATATATAGAGGAATGTTATGTTCCTAACGGCTCTTTCGGCAATGGTGGTGGCACAGGAGAAGGGCCGTTCAGAGTGGTGTTATATGACGATCCACTCAGTGAAAGCTCATAGCTGAAATAGTCCAATCGAAAATCTATTCCCTAGGTAAATGCTTGTGGGCATTCAATTGATATTGAATGTCCATATTTAGCATACTTATTGTAAACGTTTTCAAAATATACAATCGACGACTAGGTTTAGAGTTCAAACATAAGCCAAAGCCGCAACTAAATTTACCACTCATGCAAGTAATAAATAAATTTGTGCGTTAAGATCTCTATTCTTTGAGCTGAATGAAAACGTTTACATTGATGTGAGCTTGATCACGGCATGTTTCCTGCTTTGATTGATAAACTTCGTCTCAAGCATCAATATTCGCTACATCTATTCGAACAATGATGTAGTTAAATGGGAGTAAGCTCGTGAAAGTACTAGTAACTGGCGGTACAGGATATATAGGAAGTCATACGTGTGTTCAGATGATTGAAGCAGGTATGGAGCCGATTATTATCGACAACTTGTGCAACTCAAACAAAGAAGTATTAAACCGTATCAACGAGTTAACAGGGAAGTCACCTGTTTTTTATCAAGGCGACATTCGTGATGAGTCTTTCCTAGATTCGGTATTTTCTCAACATGACATTCAATCTGTGATTCATTTTGCAGGCCTTAAAGCGGTTGGCGAGTCCGTCTCTATGCCGCTGGAATACTACGACAATAACGTCAATGGTTCGTTGGTGCTGGCTCGCTCGATGAAAAAAGCGGGTGTGAAAAGTATCGTATTTAGCTCTTCAGCTACCGTATACGGTGATCCAGCTGTTGTACCAATCACAGAGGATTCTCCAACTGGTGCGACCACAAACCCTTATGGTCGCAGCAAATATATGGTTGAACAGTGCCTATCTGATTTCTATCAAGCTGAAAGTGATTGGAGTATTACATTACTTCGCTATTTCAACCCTGTTGGTGCTCATCCATCTGGCTTAATGGGCGAAGACCCGCAAGGTATTCCGAACAATTTGATGCCGTTTATTGCTCAAGTTGCAGTTGGTCGTCGTGAGTTCTTATCAGTATTTGGCAACGATTACTCGACGCCAGATGGCACAGGAGTGCGCGACTATATCCACGTTTTAGATTTGGCAGATGGACATATCGCAGCCCTGAATTCTGTTGGCGAAAAAGCGGGCTTACATATTTATAACCTTGGTACAGGTAAAGGCTCCAGTGTCCTCGAAATGGTGAATGCACTTAGCCAAGCATGTGGTCGCGAAGTGCCTTATCAGATATGTGAACGTCGCCCGGGTGACATAGCCGAGTGTTGGTCAAGTCCGGCGAAAGCGCAGCAAGAGTTAGGCTGGAAAGCCACGCGCACACTGGTTGATATGACTAAAGATACTTGGAATTGGCAATCCAATAACCCAACCGGGTATGAACAAAAATAATCGTCTGATGCTCAAGTGACACTTTCGCTTGGGCATCCAGTTTGGCTTAAAGGTTTGAGTAGTTTGTTATGAAGTTTAATCCTGTAGATCACCCTCATCGTCGTTATAACCCGTTAACAGGCCAATGGGTTTTGGTTTCACCGCATCGTGCAAAACGCCCTTGGAGTGGTCAAGATGAAAAGCCATCGATAGATGAGTTGCCATCTTATGACGACAAGTGTTTTCTGTGTCCAACAAACGATCGCATTTCTGGTGACTCAAACCCGGATTATCAAGGCACCTATGTTTTTAGCAATGATTTTGCAGCGTTGATGACAGACTCTCCTGATGCACCTGAATCAGAAAATCCTTTATTCAAAGCGCAGGGTGTGCGTGGTTTAAGCCGAGTGATTTGTTTCTCTCCAGATCACAGCAAAACCTTGCCTGAGCTTCCTGTTAACCAAATCCGCAACGTTATAGACACTTGGAATGAGCAAATTGAAGAGTTAGGGAAAGACTACGTTTGGGTTCAGGTATTCGAGAACAAGGGCGAGACAATGGGATGCTCTCAACCTCACCCTCATGGCCAGATTTGGGCAAACAGCTTTTTACCAAACGAAATTGAGCGCAAAGAAAAGCATTTAAAAGAGTATTTTGAACAGCATAACTCAAACATGCTTGTCGACTACGTCAAAGCCGAAATTGAAGACGGTAGCCGAATTGTGGTTGAGACTGAGCATTGGGTTGCTGTTGTCCCTTATTGGGCTGCTTGGCCATTTGAAACCATGTTGCTACCTAAAGTACACGTTCGACGCATGAATGAGCTTAGCGATGAGCAGCGAGACGATCTTGCGCTTGCAATGAAAAAGCTGACTAGTCGTTATGACAACCTGTTCCAATGTTCATTCCCATATTCAATGGGCTGGCACTATGCGCCATTTTTTGAACTGGGCACGAATGTAGACCATTGGCAGTTGCATGCATTGTTCTATCCACCGCTGCTTCGTTCAGCGACAGTGAGAAAATTCATGGTTGGCTATGAAATGTTGGCTGAAACTCAGCGTGATCTTACGGCAGAGCAAGCTGCTCAGCGCTTGAGAGATTTAAGCGACGTGCACTTCAAAGAGCAGTAATACGCCACGTACCAACAAAGAATTGTAAACACAACGTTAGTTGGCTGCCCTGCAACTAGCCTGCAACTTCTGGCAGCTAGTCTAAGTTTGCCGATCGCGGAAAAATAATTTTAAAAAATAGAGTACTGATTATGTCTACATTAATCCAAAACGTGAAAACCAGTTTTCAAAAAGCTTTTGAATACCCAGCATCTCATCTCATCCAAGCTCCAGGTCGAGTTAACTTGATCGGTGAGCATACCGATTACAACGACGGTTTTGTCTTACCTTGTGCAATTGACTACCAAACGGTTGTGGCGGCTAGCAAACGTGAAGACAGCATTGTTCGAGTTGTCTCTGTAGATTACCAAGATGCAGTTGATGAGTTTGATCTCAAAGAAGAGATCGCGTTTTCACAAGATAAAATGTGGGCGAATTACATTCGTGGTGTGGTGAAGTGTCTAGTTGAAAAAGGCTATGATATTCAGGGTGTTGATTTATCGGTGAGTGGCAATGTTCCTCAAGGCGCAGGGTTAAGCTCATCAGCGGCATTGGAAGTGGTCATTGGTCAGACATTCAAAGTTTTGTTCGGTTTGGAAATTAGCCAAGCAGAAATTGCCTTAATTGGTCAAAAAGCAGAAAACGAATTTGTAGGTTGCAATTGCGGCATCATGGACCAAATGATTTCAGCCGAAGGCAATCAAAACCATGCGCTACTGCTGGACTGCCGCTCGTTAGAGACTCAAGCGGTGGCGATGCCGAGTGACCTGTCTGTTGTGATCATCAACTCTAACAAAAAGCGTGGTTTGGTTGATAGTGAATACAATACTCGCCGAGAGCAATGTGAAGAAGCGGCAAAAACTCTTGGTGTGAAAGCACTACGTGACGCAAATATGGACATGCTAACTGCTAAGCTTTCGGAGCTTGATGAAACGGTCGCAATGCGTGCTCGTCATGTGATTACTGAAAATGATCGTACGGTTGAAGCGGCAATTGCTCTGGCTGAGGGGAATATTGCCCGCATGGCTGAACTGATGGCTCAATCTCATGCGTCTATGCGTGATGATTTTGAAATTACGGTTGATGAAATTGATTCCTTGGTTGATATCGTCAAAGGCGTTGTTGGTGAGCAAGGTGGCGTGCGCATGACTGGCGGTGGCTTCGGTGGATGTATTGTTGCGTTAGTCCCACCACAACTTGTCGATGCGGTAAAACAAGCCGTGGAAGAAAAATATCAGATGCTGACAGGGCTTGAAGCTTCAATCTATGTTTGCCAAGCATCTAAAGGTGCAGGTCTAATTGAGTCAGACGCGCTATGAATCCATCCCTAGAATATTCAATGATTCAATCTGTGGCTCACGATGGTGAGCCAGCTAATGTAGTCACTCTGTGCAATGAGCAAGGCTTATCCATTACCTTAATGGATATTGGTGCGACTTGGCTCAGTTGCCAGCTGTCCATCGATGAAACAGAAACGCGAGAGCTTTTACTAGGCGTTTCAAGCATCGAAGATTTCTATAAACAAGAGTGTTATCTAGGAGTGACTGTTGGTCGCTATGCCAACCGAATCGCTAAAGGTCAGTTTGTTATTGACGGAAAACAGTATCAAGTCAGTACCAACCAAGCTGGAAACTGCTTACATGGCGGAGAGGTTGGCTTTGACAAACGCCGCTGGAAGATAGCAGAGCAAACGAACGATAAAGTGATCTTTGCCCTTCGTTCAGAGCACGGTGACCAAGGCTTTCCCGGTAATCTAGATGTTTCTGTGACTTACCAATTGCTGGCTGACAACTCAGTATTGATCGATTACCACGCCAACACTGATTCAGCGACACCTGTAAACCTGACCAATCATGCCTATTTTAATCTTGGCAATGGCGAGGATGATTGCAAGCAGCACCGTCTGCTTATCAATGCTGAGCAATACCTTCCAACTAGTGAAATGGGAATACCTCTAGATAAGCCAATAGATGTTGTGGATACCGGATTTGATTTTCGTTTGATGAAGAGTATCTCTAAAGACTTCTTGTCTGACGAGCAGCAAGTGCTAGCAAGAGGATACGATCATAGCTTTGTGTTGAAGCCAGATTGTTTAGCAGGAGAGAAGGCTGCTGAAGCTATTTCACCTGACAACAAAGTCAAGCTGAGTGTATTTACTGACAAGCCCGCTATGCAGCTGTATACAGGCAATTGGTTAGCAGGTAACCCAAACCGAAAAGGCGAGCGCTATCAAAACCATGCAGGGTTTGCTTTGGAAACTCAGTTTTTGCCTGATTCGATGAATCATCTTGAGTGGAATCAACCGAGCTGCATTTTACAGCCCGGCGAACAGTATCACTTTTCGACTCGCTATCAATTTGAGCTGATTGGCTAACTGACGTTTGCCAACATCACGTCGATGATTAATTTATGATGGGCTTGGACGCCAGCTAAGTTATCGTACTTGGGAACAAGACGGTCATTTTCAAGCGGGTAGTGCCATCCCATCGTATGCTGAATGAACTGTTCAGCAAAATGTTCAGATATGTCTAAGCATCCTGCAATCACGGTATCCACATAGCTTTGCATAATTGGGATCACTTCACATGGCGGTTGGTGATTTTCTTTTACATACACCCAAATAGGGGCTTGCTGGTTAAACGTGTGCTCAGTGTCAATTTGATTGGGCAAAATTTCGATACGGTCGTAGCCACTTTCTCGTTGGTCAAAGTAAGACAATTCTGCTTCCTCAACCTCAATCAGTACACCATTTACTTTACCGTTTCCAGGGACGACTATTAGAGGTGACAAAGTCGTACTGTGTTCTAGTTTTCCCCAGTGGCGAACAAGCCCATTAACAAAGGCTGGTATCGCAGGACCAGTTTTTCCAGTTAAACGCCTAGATTCAGAGTTCATAAGGCTGCCGTAACCAAATATATACATAGAACACCTGTAATTTCTTACTTACATCACTGTCATTATTATCAGATTTCTTGTCAAAGGCCAAATTTAAGCCAAGACTGACACATCTACCCAATGCTTCTTGATGTAAAATTAACAACAGTAGCGTTGTTAATTTTACATTTTGATAGAAGTGCTTTCCTTCTAGGTACTTGATTTTATTTAAAGTTAAATCTGGAATAAAACTTGCCCTACTATGTGGTTTTAAACGAAAAGAGAGTTAGGTGAAGCTGTGCTTAATATTACCGACAAAAAACAGGAAGAGGCGATTCCTTCTTATCTCAGATTAGCCTTTCGGCCATTTTTTCTCATGGGCAGTTTATACGCCATTATTGCGATTGCGTTGTGGGTTTACATGTTCCAAAACGGGCAGTTCTCATCGCTACAAGTTCCTGCACTTTGGTGGCATGTGCATGAAATGCTTTTTGGCTTCGCGATGGCTATTGTTATCGGCTTCTTGCTTACTGCAGTTCAAAATTGGACAGGAGTTCCCGGCACAAAACATTGGAGGTTGCTTGTGCTGGTCACATTTTGGTTTTTGCCTCGACTATTGTTTTGGACTCAGGCACCAATTGCATTGATTGCCAGCATCGAATCTCTTCTCTACGTATTTGTTGCGTTTGAATTAGGAAAGCGTGTGGTTCAAACAAAGAAATGGCGCAATTTGTTTTTTGTTCCCTTGCTGTTGGTCGCATTGTTAGCGAATTTGGCGAGCTATGGCGCATTGGAAGGAGTATTACCTTTTTCCTCCAGTGCTGTTTGGCAAGCAATGCTGTGGTGGTTTGCATTGCTTATTTCGGTTATGGGTGGGCGTGTGATTCCATTTTTTACCGAGAAGAGATTTCAAGTTGAGAAGTCGCAACCCATTTTTGTGTTGGAGCTGATCGCAAATGGTTCGTTAGCCGCTCTATTTGTCGTGAGCTTTTTCCCTGAACTAATGAATCAAATTGGCTCTATTTTGATGCTAGCTGCTGGTATTGCGCAGATAGTGAGAATTGCGCGTTGGAAGCCCTTTATCTCACTAAAAGAGCCGTTGGTTTGGTCTCTACATTTGAGTTACTTCTGCTTACCTGCCAGCTTAATCATCCGCGCGCTTTGGCAAAATGCTTTTGCTCAGCACAATGCGCTTCACTTATTTGCTATTGGGGCAATAGGTGGCGTTATTTTGGCGATGATAGCGAGAGTAACCATGGGACATACTGGAAGAGAAATCTATAAAGGTCCTAGGATGGGAATTGCTTTTGCATCGGTTGTGATTGCTGCTGTTATTCGAGGCTTATTGGTGCCTGTGTTTCCTACGCATATGATGTTGTTGATTGATATTAGTGCAGGGCTTTGGATACTCGCATTTGGTTTATTTGTGTTTAATTTTGCTCACATGCTTCTCCGCCCAAGAGTGGATGGACATCCGGGGTAAGAAAGGGAGCGAAAAGCTCCCATCTTCAGGTTAGTGACTGGCTGTGTAAGATCGCACTGCAGAAATCAGATCTTCTTTCGCGACTGGAGCGATAAAGCTTGCGTTAATGGCATTGATACTAAACTGAGCAATTTCTTGCTTGGTGAGCTCATGCGTATCTGCAAGTGCATAGAAGTTGTCATTCATGTAACCGCCGAAGTAGGCTGGGTCGTCTGAGTTTACCGTGACACATACCCCCGAGCGCAGCAGTGAAACAATATTGTGCTGCTGCATATCTTTAAATACCTTGAGCTTAATATTGGAAAGCGGGCACACTGTAAGTGGTATTTGCTGCTCTGCCAGTGTCTCAACTAAATGCGGGTCTTCAACGCATCGAACACCATGATCTATGCGAGAAGTCTTCAGCATATCTAGAGCGTCCCAGATATTTTGAGCCGGTCCCTCTTCGCCAGCATGGGCAACGGTTAAGAACCCTTCTTCTATTGCCTTTGCGAAGACTCGGGCGAATTTTTCAGGTGGGTGGCCTTGCTCTGATGAATCAAGCCCAACGGCGATGATTTTGTCTTTGTATGGAAGCGCTTGCTGCAAGGTTTCAAAAGCAGCAGCCTCATCTAAATGGCGCAAAAAGCATATGATGAGCTGACTACTTATATTGAGCTCTTTGTTTGCTTTATCGAGTGCTTTTGAGATGCCATTGATGACAGTATCAAATGCAATACCACGCTCAGTATGAGTTTGTGGGTCAAAAAATATTTCACTATGAACCACATTGTCTTCTTGGCAGCGAAGCATGTAGGCCCATGTTAAATCAAAAAAGTCTTGCTCGTGGATTAAGACATTTGCGCCTTTGTAGTAGATATCTAAAAAGGACTGCAAATCGTCAAATTCATACGCTTTCCTGACTTCTTCGGGAGTGTCGAACGGAATATCAACTTTGTTTCTTTTGGCTAATTCAAACATTAGCTCGGGTTCAAGTGAGCCTTCGATATGAAGGTGAAGTTCTACTTTGGGAAGGTGTGTAATGAAGTTTTTCATGGCCGATCCTGACTTATTATTTTTATAGTGGGTAAACTAATAATAGGCAGGAATATTCAGTGTTAACAAAATTTCAGCACTAAAAAAGGCCAGGTGTGACTCTGGCCTAAGAGATTTAGCTGATTAACAACAATTAGTTATTGCTATGTAATTCGCTGTTTAGCTCAACCGCTGTTTTGTTTGCTAGGCATTCAATTTGGCCTGTCACCGAGTTGCGACGGAACAGTAGATCAGATACGCCGGCTAAATCACGAGCCTTAACAACTTCAACTTCATTACCATCTGAATCAAGCATACGAACTTTCGAGCCAGCAGTAACATATAGGCCCGATTCAACCGTACAGCGGTCACCAAGAGGGAAACCAAGACCAGCATTCGCACCTAGTAGAGAGTTCTCACCAATAGAGACAACTACTGTGCCACCACCAGAAAGCGTGCCCATGATTGAAGCGCCGCCACCAATGTCAGAGCCATCACCCACTACAACGCCTGCAGAAATACGGCCTTCAACCATACTTACACCAGTTGTGCCAGCATTGAAGTTAATGAAACCTTCGTGCATCACCGTCGTGCCTTCACCCACGTGAGCACCAAGGCGAACGCGAGAAGTGTCAGCAATACGAACACCATTTGGCACAACGTAATCGACCATTTTAGGGAACTTGTCGACACAATCGACAGAAAGAGCACGGCCTGCCAAGCGAGCTTCAATTTGGCGATCAGCCAGTTCTGGTAAGTCGATTGGGCCTTCGTTTGTCCAAGCGATATTGTGTAGCAGGCCAAAGATACCATCTAGTACAGTGCCGTGAGGTTTTACTAGGCGATTAGAAATCAGTTGCAGTTTTAGGAAGCCTTCAGCTACGTTTTGTGGCTTTTCGTCAGCAGCTAAAAGAACCAATACTAAAGGTTGCACAGAGCTTGCCGCTTTGTTTGCAAACGAAGCATTCGTGTTATCACCATTTGCTTCAAATGCAGACGCGATATCACCACATTGAGCAGGGGAGATTTCGATAACTTGGTTGCCGCCTTCATAGCCACTAACTTGTGTTAGCTGTTCAACTAAAGCGTCACTTGGGTGCAGTACTGGATTTGGGAAAAATGCTTCGATGATTTTTCCATCACGATTCTTAGTTGCTGTACCAAAGGCAAGAGAGAAAAAGGCCATAATGTATCCTCGTACTGAAATTGTATTGAGCACCCGTTGTGCTACACATATATTCGATTGGTTTTCATCATAAAGACTCATTGATCACGTTTAAAGAGTGATCGGATAGAAAGTCTGTCAAATGATACGCTTTGTCTTTTTAGCGATATTTCTCTAATGTCAGAAAAAATAACTACTGAGCCGAAAAGAAAAAGCCCGGAGCAAGGGCTTCGGGCTTTTGATTTGAGACTTTACTTTAACAGATTGGCATTAGCATTTTTTGCTTTATTATTTTCCAACCTTAATGCAACCGTTGAGCGGGCGCTGTTAAAGTTTTAATTACTTGCTTAGGTCTTCAGCGTGCTCAGATAGGAATGCTGCAACACCTTTTGGAGATGCGTCCATACCTGCTTTACCTTCTTCCCACTGTGCAGGGCAAACTTCACCGTGCTTAGTGTGGAAGTTTAGAGCGTCAACCATGCGCAGCATTTCGTCGATGTTACGGCCAAGTGGTAGATCGTTCACTACTTGGTGGCGAACAAGACCTTCTTCGTCGATTAGGAAAGAACCACGGAAAGCAACGCCTGCTTCTGGGTGCTCAACATCGTATGCTTGGCAGATTTCGTGCTTAACATCAGCAATTAGTGGGTACTTAACTTGACCGATACCGCCATCTTCGATAGCAGTGTTACGCCATGCGTTGTGAGAGAACTGAGAATCGATAGAAACGCCGATTACTTCAACGCCTTTTGCTTTGAAGTCTTCGTAACGGTTGTCAAAAGCGATTAGCTCAGATGGGCAAACGAAAGTGAAGTCTAGTGGGTAGAAAAATACTACAGCTTTCTTACCTTTAGTGAACTCTGCGAAGTTGAAGTTATCAACGATTTCACCATTACCTAGAACTGCCGCTGCAGTAAAGTCAGGGGCTTGACGACCTACTAGTACCATTTTTTGCTCCTAAAAATTTTGGTTAGTTCCAAGCAAATACAACTCTGCTTTTGCTCGGTCCGTTTTAATTCGAGACAAACTATATTACAGAATGTAGTATAGAAAAAAGCGAATTAAATAGATTAAGTTAATCGAAAAAAGCGATTAAAGAATTGCTGGGTAACTATATCTCTTTTTTGTATTCATAAACCACAATAAATTTGCAACAACTCATTAATAAATATGATTAAATGGCCTAGCTTAAAGCAACTACATTACTTAATCACTTTGCACGAAACTCGCCACTTTAATGATGCTGCTGAGCGCTGCTTCGTCAGTCAATCGACTCTAAGTAAAGGCATTCAAAATCTCGAAGAGATTGTGGGTTGCCCTTTGTATGAAAAGAAAGACAAAAAAAGCCCATTAGTTTTTACCCAAGCTGGTGAGCTTGTGGTTCAGCAAGGCAAAGAGTTACTCGCTAAAGCTCAAGATCTTGTAGAGTTAGGCTACATTTGCAAAGGCGATAGCATGCAAGGTCAGCTTCGAGTTGGCTGCATCCCTACTATTGCGCCTTTTTTGCTAGGCGACTTAGTCCAAGATGTGAATACACGCTTTCCCCAGTTGAACCTTTTGCTAAGAGAAGATACGACAACTAATTTACTAGCAGCACTACGACATGGTGAACTTGACGTGCTTATTCTTGCTTTACCTGTTGATATCGGTGAAATGGATAGTCGTGTAGTGGGCCATGATCCGTTTCGGATGGTGATCAGTGATGATCAGGTTGAAAGCATCCCAACACCAATAAAATATGCAGATTTGCCTGATGAATCGGTGTTTTTACTAGAAAAAGAGCACTGTTTAACTGAGCATGCTGTCTCGGCTTGCCAGCTAACCGCAAAAGAGAAAATCAACCCTTTCAGCGCGACAAGCCTTCACACTTTAGTACAAATGGTTGCAAATGGCCTCGGAACCACTTTTATTCCACAAATGGCTATTGATCATGGACTGCTGGAAAATCAAAACCTTGCAGTGATTGACCCTCCTGGAAAACAAGCTTATAGAGATATTGGACTTGTTTGGCGTCCCAGTTCTTCTCGCGTTGATACATTCAATCGACTTGCAGATGTGGTATCTGGCTTACTTTAGCAAATTGCTGCCTAAATTAGTGCTTTTGCTTATCGCCTCTAAGAAATAGAAATTAGCCTAGTAATTAATGCTAGTTTGAAGTCAATAACCAGAATATTATTTTGTTAGTATTTTTTGACTTGTAAAATTTTACAAGTTTTACTTACTGAACCTTTCAGAAGTTTTTCGAACTTCACATCACTAATTTTACACATCGAACTTGCCTCCCATAATTTACCTGATCTTGTCAGCCATGTAATAGCAATGCTTTGGCTGGTTGATCTTTGTTCACCTCTGTTTGAATAAGCCATTTTTATAGTTTATATGAAATTTTTATGTGTAATTTAATTACGTAATATTTACTAAATTTCACTTCAAATTGGGCAAAGAATACCAATCGGAATAAAACTTTGAATTTCTATTTTTTATTATTTTCTACCTTTTCTATCCACTCATGTTGATGTAGCTTAAGTAATACTAATTAGTGAGTTAACAGTGAATTTGTGAATCTTGTATTAAATGGTAATGAAAATTAACCGAATGTTTACTCCCTAATTGGGCTTTTGTTCTTAAGTCATATAATTTGGGCATTTGTGGTTCGATAGTTACAAATGTAATTTTGAAATTATTTCAAAGGAAGAGAATTATGCTTGCACAAACCTCTGAGAAAAATACCTTGTCTCAAGAGAAACTAACCCTGAGAGGGGAGCTAACGACTGACCAGGCTGCTATCTTCCCAGCCGAGGCGCAAGCTTTATTGTCTAACTTATGTGAGCAATTTGCTGGCAGAGTTGATGATTTACTTTTGGCTAGAGAAGCACGCCAGCGTCGAATTGATGCGGGGGAGTTGCCTAATTTTCTACAGGAAACACAAGACATTCGTGAAGGCAGCTGGAAGGTTCTAGGTATTCCAGATGATTTAAAAGATAGGCGAGTAGAAATTACAGGCCCGACAGACCGTAAAATGGTTATCAATGCACTAAATGCGAATGTAAAAGTGTTTATGGCCGATTTTGAAGACTCTCTCTCTCCTGCTTGGGGTAAGGTGCTAGATGGACAGGTTAATTTACGAGATGCTGTTAAGGGAACCATCAGCTACACCAACCCTGGCAATGGTAAGCAATATCAACTATCGTCAGATCCTGCGGTGCTAATTTGTCGAGTGCGAGGTCTGCACTTAAAAGAAAAACATGTCACTTTTGAAGGAAAAGCGATCCCCGGTGCGCTGTTTGATTTTGCGGTTTATTTTTTCAATAACTACAAAGCATTATTAGCGAAAGGAAGTGGACCTTATTTTTATCTGCCGAAACTACAATCACACCACGAAGCGAAATGGTGGAGTGATGTATTCCACTATACTGAAACCTATTTCGGTCTTGATACAGGAACAATAAAAGCCACGGTTTTAATTGAAACATTGCCCGCTGTATTTGAGATGGACGAGATTTTATTCTCGCTTAAAGAACATATTGTTGGATTAAATTGTGGCCGTTGGGACTATATATTTAGCTACATTAAAACATTAAAAGATTACCCAGAGCGAGTATTACCTGATAGGCAAGTGGTAACGATGGATAAACCATTTTTAAATGCCTATTCCCGCCTACTTGTCAAAACATGTCACAGGCGTGGCGCGTTCGCGATGGGAGGTATGGCTGCCTTTATTCCTTCTAAAGATCCGGCAGTGAATCAACAGGTTTTAGACAAGATCAACAAAGACAAATCTATTGAAGCGAACAATGGTCATGATGGCACTTGGGTCGCCCATCCAGGTCTTGCTGGTACCGCGAGAAGCGTATTTGACGAGGTGTTAGGTGAGCGTATCAATCAACTCGATATCTCTCGCGCTGACGATGAGGAAATTACAGCCGATGATCTGTTGGAACCATGTGAAGGTGAGCGAACAGAGCAGGGCATGCGCCACAATATTCGTGTCGCGCTGCAATATATTGAAGCTTGGATTTCTGGCAATGGCTGCGTGCCTATTTACGGCATGATGGAAGATGCTGCTACTGCTGAAATCTCTCGCGCATCTATTTGGCAATGGATTAAACATGGTAAGTGCTTGGATAACGGAGAGGTTGTGACCAAAGCGCTCTTTAGCCAATACCTAACTGAAGAAATTGAAGTGGTGAAATCGGAGCTAGGAGAGGAGAGGTTCAACAGCGGTCGCTTTGATGAAGCGTCCAAGCTCATGGCAGATCTTACCACTAGCGATGAACTGACTAACTTTTTAACCGTACCCGGGTATAACTACTTGGACTAAAAAACAATGAATTAACACAACGCTATTTCATGGAAAGCATGAGTGACAGGGAAAGCTGGGCGTGAGCCAATAACAGAATGAGGGAATGAACATGAGACTAACTCGCCGTCAACAAATTGAAGCTCTAGAAAAAGACTGGGAAACTAATCCACGTTGGAAAAACGTAAAACGTACCTACAGCGCGGAGGAAGTGGTTGAACTTCGTGGCTCGATGGTCCCAGCAAATACCATTGCACAGAAAGGCGCTGATAAGTTGTGGTCGCTAGTGAACGGTAGTGCGAAAAAAGGTTATGTAAACTGTCTCGGCGCGTTAACCGGTGGACAAGCTGTGCAGCAGGCGAAAGCGGGTATCGAAGCCATCTATTTATCTGGCTGGCAGGTTGCTGCAGACAACAACACCGCGTCTACGATGTATCCTGATCAGTCTCTCTATCCTGTTGATTCTGTCCCTGCTGTAGTCAAGCGCATCAACAACTCATTCCGTCGTGCAGACCAAATTCAATGGTCATCAGGCAAAACTCCCGAAGATGAAGGTGGCGTTGATTATTTCCTCCCTATCGTAGCTGATGCTGAAGCAGGCTTTGGTGGCGTGCTGAATGCTTATGAATTAATGAAGAATATGATTGAAGCAGGTGCAGCGGGTGTTCACTTTGAAGACCAATTAGCGTCGGTTAAAAAGTGTGGACACATGGGCGGTAAGGTTCTTGTTCCAACCCAAGAAGCGGTTCAAAAACTGGTTGCTGCTCGTTTAGCTGCTGATGTTGCTGGCACAACGACATTGGTGATTGCTCGTACTGATGCTAACGCGGCGGATCTGATGACGTCAGATTGCGACCCTTACGATAGAGATTTCATTCAAGGTGAGCGCACAGCTGAAGGCTTTTTTAGAGTCAAAGCGGGTATCGACCAAGCTATCTCACGCGGCCTAGCATATGCGCCATATGCAGATTTGATTTGGTGCGAAACTGCAAAACCATGTTTAGATGAAGCGCGTAAATTTGCAGAAGCTATCCATAAGCAATATCCAGATCAACTTCTAGCGTACAACTGCTCGCCATCATTTAACTGGGAGAAAAACCTAGATTCAGAAACTATCGCTAAGTTCCAACAAGAGCTCGCGAATATGGGCTACAAATATCAGTTCATTACTTTAGCTGGTATCCACAACATGTGGTACAACATGTTCGAACTTGCTCATGATTATGCGAAAGGTGAAGGCATGCGTCATTATGTTGAGAAAGTGCAGCGTCCGGAGTTTGAAGCGGCAGAAAAAGGCTACACTTTCGTGGCTCACCAACAAGAAGTGGGTACAGGCTATTTCGACAAAGTGACTAACACAATTCAAGGCGGACAATCTTCAGTGACAGCTCTAACAGGCTCAACCGAAGAAGATCAATTCTAAAAGCAACTAATCCAAATGTATTGTCCATGTTTGAGCGGCGAAAGCCGCTCTTTTTTGTTGAAGGGAAGGGAGGAAATTAATACAAAAAACGAGAATGGTTTTTCTTATTTGTATTAAGAATACTCTTCTGGTTCTGTGTCTTCTTGCAGTTCTAACAGGTTGATGGCTATGGATACAAAATCACTATCAGTGATAATCCCAACTAACTGGCCATTCTCTATTACTGGCAAGCAACCGACCTTATGCTTTTGCATATATTTGGCACTTTCTTTTAAGCCCGCTTTAGGATCGGCGGTCATCAAGTTTGTGTGCATCATATCATTGAGTGGCGTATTGAGCGTATACGACTGGTCGTCAGAGACTTTGTGTAAGCTAGACTCTTGGGCTGCAAGAATATCTCTTTGAGTGACTATGCCATACAACTTGTTGTCTGAATCGACAATGGGAACGTGGCGAATTTCATGCTTTTCCATTACTTCTTTCGCATCAATGAGTTTGTCAGAGCGTAATAGAGTATGTGGGCTACGAGTCATCATATCTTCGACTTTAATCATGCGGACCTCCAGCTTCCTGATTGCATGACTTTACTATAGAAAACTTTGATATTTTGTGTTGGGATGTAGCGCTATGTTTAGGTGGAATAACCGTAAGAAAGTACGTGAGTTTTTAATTGGTACTGAGATGGAAAAGAGCCTATATCGATAGAGATATAGGCTTTAGAATGAATCAATTGGAAATTAACTTGGCTTAATAGCGACGCCTATAGCGTTTGCAGTGGCAGCAAAAATACCGTAGCCCATAATGCATTTTGGTACTATGGGATCACTTGGTCCAAATTGATTGGTATACAAATCATAAAGGTATCGAACGATTCCTGCTATATCACAAGACATAGAGAAAAGGTTTGCAGCGATCTGTCTATCTCTTTTGTTTTGTCCATAGTCTCTATACGATTCATCAAATTCGTATATCTTCATGCAGAAAGAACACACACGTTGGAATAGCTTTGCGCATTTAACAAAGTGTTTATAGTCTTTGCTTTGGCCCTTCCTAAAGGTACTTGCTAAGTATAGCGACTCCCAACACAATAAAGACATTGTATCGTAGTAATCCACATCGTCGTTGCTAGCCTTGTAAGCCCACTTGAGGACCTTAATTTGAGCGTATGCCATTGTTAGAGCGTCTGCAACTATGTCGAACATATCGAATAGGCTCTCATTTTGGGCTTTAACTTCTTCACTTACAACTTTTTTGGCCCCCCATAAAACAGGCCATAAGAAGTTCATCGCAGTACTGTAGTAACTTACATTTGTTAGAAAATCATCGGTATAATCACCATACTGCCCATTAGGCAGCTGTTCCTGCATGTAATTATTTGATTGAGAAGGAAGAGGAGGGAGGCTGGTAACACTCTTACCTGTTGATATGTATTTATACACCCAATAGAAGGCTCCAAAAAACATTCCATGTAAATCAGAAAGCGAGAGCTTTAATGACAAATCAATATCAAACAACTTCAAGAATGCGCTTAGAACAGGGATCTGTATTTTAATGGATTTACTACCCCAAAGAGTTTTTGTAGCGTCTAAGCCAGTATCTATGATACCGTCGCTGAGAGTTAAAAATGATGTGATTGCGTTTAGTGATGAAGGAAACTTTTTTAATTCCGCTATATTATCACAAGTGAGATCAACTGCTTGGCTGGGATCTGAGGTATATTTCCCAATGTTATTAATCACGTTGTTTAAAACAGTGCTAGAGCTGATAGTTTCTAGTGGATTTGAGTCAAAAAGAGTGTACAAATCATCTAGGCTACTTACATTTATGTCATCAATTACAATAGGGCTTAATACATTTACAGCCCCACCAGCTACTTTTCCTATAGTTTTGCTCAATTCTTGAAATGGCTTAACAATAAAGTCATGTACAAACGGGTTGTTTGTTATTTTCTTAAGTTGCTTTTGTAAGTTTATATCTGAATCTTGTTGGGACTCTTCTCCGTGTCCCCTTCCTTGTTCTTGTGGGTTTTCATTGTAGGCTGTCAGGGTTTTGTTTTGATATGCTTCTTGTTTTGATTTTACTGAGCTTGCTTGTGATGGCATGCTATTCATTAGAGCTTTAGTTGTACTTTGAGAACTCTGGATACACTTGATCATATCTTGTAAGTGCAAAAGCATATCTATCAGCTTTATTATCAAAAGCACTGGGGAAATGATAACTAAACCAACATTTTTCCAGAGAAAATTGCCAACATCTTCCAGCGTTTCTAAGGCCGATTCTATCCAATCTCCGGGACCACCGATGTCTAACGCATTGCCTAACATATCCAGTAGATCCCAAGTCGCTCGAAAAGAGACTAAACCGGTAAATGGATCAACGGAGAAGCTCATACTTCCCTTTATGTCTTTCATGGTCTTTTTCGCAGTGCGTTTTGCTGTGTGCATGGCGTCACTGAGAAATTTTTTCGATTTTTTCCAAAAGCTTTGGTAGCCGTTTGACGAGACGGTAAATGCTGTTGTTTTCCTCAATACACCATTTTTAAATTCATAGGCACATACTTGGGTCGAAGAGCTAGAATATCGAGTGTTTCCTCCTCCCGATTGGTAGTTGTCACTCGATCTGACATGTAGTGTATATAAAGGATCGACGCCCGATGTTAGGGAGCTGACCGACGACATGAAGTTGGTCGATTTGACTGTTGGTTCAACCATAGTTGTCATGGTTGCGGCGCTTGCTTTGGCCGTCTCAGATACATATTGGCTTGGATCCTCGCCATCTTCTAGTGTGTCGCTGATTTGTATGTTTTGATTGTTGATTTCTTGTCGAACCAGATCTTCATTGTTGTAATCGTCACTGGCGAGCCTTTCTGTAGAATCCTGTGATAGAATGATGGAAAACCAAGCTGAACTAACGCCATCGCCATTGGTGTCAGTAAACATTGCATTGTCGTAATTGCTCCGATTGAGTGAGCCGACATCGACCACTCGAGCCATAAGTTGGCACGTAACATCTTCTGCCAGTATTTTTATTTTGTATACGTCACAGCCCTCTTCTCGGACTAACGCACCTTGTGTTCTGTCAATTGCATAGCAGCGCCCCTCATTTACAGTGATTTTCGTTGGTGCAGAGCCTCTTATTTCGAGGTATTGGTTTTCTCCTAGCACCACGTCACTTCCGTAGCCATTGGCTGGCTTTATCACTGCTTGGTAGCAGCTTTTTGTTACATAATTCTCTTCATCATTTTGCTCTGCTTCGTCTAATCCCATGGCGATGGTGATTGGAGTTGTGATCCAGGTTTTTTCAACCATTTGGTTGTAAACCATAAATGCTCCCATCTTGTCTGAATCACCATTGAATTCATACGCGACATATTCAGAACATTGGTTAAACCTAGGGTTACATTGAATATCTATAAACCCATCGCCTAGGTAAAAGCCGCTCTGCTCCTCTGATGCAGCCCCGTTATCAAAAGTTCTTAACCTTTCACACTCAAAGCTAGGCGCATTCATGAAATCAAGACAAACCTTACCTGCATCGTGTGGTGAAACGAGTCGGCCGTAACCTGTAGCTGGTTGATAAGGCGTATCTGAGTTTTGATCTTCCACCCTTTGGCGATACATTTGTACATTTCCAAGGTTGTCTAAACTATAAAAGGTAAAGCCACCGTATTTGTTCTTTCCACCAGTGAGTTTAATTATATTGCCTAGATTCGACAGGTTTAATGGTAGGAAGGGCATGATTGCCACTAACTGTCCGGTTCCTATATCATGGGCGGTCATCGCAACAAAACGCGTGTTAGAGTAACCTTCATAGCTAGCACTTTTGAAGTCAACTATACAAATCTTCGCAATTGCGGAGATGGCGTGTGTATTATTTGGATTATAAGGGTCGGTGTATATGCCATTGACCTGGCCCAGTTCATAGCTATGATGAATTCTTTCTATATCGTGTGCATAATATAGATTGTCTAGTCCATAAGGCTTTATTATTGCATCTGTGTCGCTACTAGCCACTGAGCGTTCGTTCACGGTAATAGATGTATTGCCAAAAGAAAGCGATGTATTACTGCCAGTACTATTACTTGGAGAAAATTTTATTGTTAGTCTTTGATTAGGGTAATTGGCGTTAGATATACTATTGTCTGTTCTGACATAGAATGTTTTGTCACCATTACGATCATCTTGAACGTGTTCTAGAGTTATATTGCCGCTCATTTTTGAAGCAGAAAGGTGATAAGCCGATATGGATTTGTACCCTTCAATACATACAACGAACAAGTGATGGTTACAGCATAATGTTATATAACTTTTACCAGTAACATCGGTATAGCTGTCCGCTTCAAAATCTGTCCATATCTCATTGTCTGTGCGATTAAGTATTGGAAATATATTAGCAAATGATATTACATCCCAACCAGTGGTAACGCCTCTGGTACGTTCAAAGCTCGCTTCAGCAGTCATCCATCGAGCACAAACATAAGCATGGCGAGGGGCACTGTCATTGACAACCATTGCTTGAACGCCCAGCATATTTTTTCCATCTTCAGTGACTCGGTTGTGCAAGGGGTGAGTTAAAGATTTGAGGGTGAAAAATTGACCACAGCCGCCGTTATCTATAAGGCCATAGCGAAAAGCACTGTTTGGGATCAGGCTTGTTACAAAGCCGCCTCCTTGGTTGTCTTCATCATCTTGTTCATTGCTATTGTGCTCTATGATTTCAATTCCGAGCCCGTTGCCATCGGGTATCGCTCGCGCCATTTCTAGGCTGCCATAGTTATTATCTATATCAGTAAATTGGTCTTCGGTCGGTGAGTTAGTTTCTAAATCAGATTGCAGCTTTAATTGTCCGTAATTAAAGCCTTCTAATGCACAAATATTGTTTGCAGCGTGACCCCGATCAGGCAACTCTCCAATACCCGGTGCCTTAAACTCACTTTCAGAGACTACCTGGGTATACATTTCAGTACCATAATTGAGCGTATAAGCAGTAATCTCATCATTAATATCAGCTTCAGTAATTCCAAAATCTGCAGGGTTACTACCATATTCTGGAATGAGTTGTCCCCAAGCACTAGGCATCATCCCTGAACTCACCAATGCACCGAGTGTTGCTATTTTTCCGCTGTTGCTTAAGAAGCTTCGCCTTGAAATTAGAGAATCAAAACAGGCCAGCTCTTTCTTCTTGAGTTCATCGTTTTTTAGAGCTTTGTTAATAACTTTTTTTAGTTTATCTCGTAGGGTTGTGTTTTTTTTGGTAAGACTCATTTTGTAATCCTTGTAAATATATAAACTTTTCCTGAAACTTGAGCTTTGTATTTATTGTTATTGTTATTGTTGTTACTACTTTGTATGTTTAATAAAATCAGCTCATTAGCTATTAAATATTGCTGGGTTGTTCAAATTTTTAAGGATGATATTGATTTGTCTTATATGATTCTTAGTGTTGGGAAACATAATTAGTAAAATGTTTTAAAATGGGTATTGGGACGAACCATTAACTGTTGGATATGTTAATAACTGTTATTGATAACGAGATATTTAGTGGTAAATATATTTTTGAAATTGCAGCTCAAAATTTAAACTTCTGTTAGAAGGAGCGTCGTTAGCCGGTGTTAATTGAACACGAATAAGGCTTACTTGCATTGTTTATCTAGCCCTCAATGAAACTCTATGGTTTCAAGACATCTACAAGCTTCCACTTGCTATTGCGCGCTCTAGGCATATACTAGTCCGCTGCGAAAATGTTCGCTTTAGATTTGTTCACAACGCAAGACCAGTAAAATGCAAGTTTCAGATTTTCACTTTGACCTTCCAGATGAGCTTATTGCTCGTTATCCGCAGCCTGAACGCAGCGCTAGCCGTCTATTACAGTTAGACGGGAATAGTGGCGAGCTGACTGACAGCACATTCAAAGATCTGCTCGATCAAGTTCAGCCGGGCGATTTGATGGTATTCAACAATACCCGAGTTATTCCTGCGCGTATGTTTGGTCGCAAGGCTTCTGGTGGCAAACTGGAAGTGCTAGTAGAAAGAATGCTGGATGAGCACACTATTCTTGCTCATGTTCGTTGTTCTAAATCGCCAAAAGCAGGCAGTTTTATCTTTATTGGTGAGAACGACGAGTACCAAGCTGAAATGGTTGGCAGACATGAGTCGCTATTTGAGCTGAGGTTCACTTCTGATAAAGCAGTGCTTGAGATTTTAAACGAAATCGGCCACATGCCACTTCCTCCTTATATAGATAGACCTGATGAAGACAGCGACAAAGAGCGCTATCAAACGGTTTACAACGAAAAGCCGGGGGCGGTAGCTGCGCCAACAGCTGGTTTGCATTTTGATGATGAGCTACTAGAAAAGATAAAAGCAAAAGGTGTCGAGCTTGCGTTTGTTACCTTGCATGTCGGTGCAGGCACTTTTCAACCGGTAAAAGTCGACAATGTACTTGAGCATCACATGCATGCTGAATACGTTGAAGTGCCTGAAGAGGTAGTGAACGCTATTCATGAAACAAAACAGCGTGGTGGCAGAGTCATTGCGGTGGGAACGACGTCTGTTCGCTCGTTAGAAAGCGCGGCGCAATCTGCGAAATCGAATGGCACAGAATTGGTTCCTTTCTTTGGTGATACAGAAATTTTTATCTACCCAGGTTATGAATATCTGGTTGTCGATTGCCTAGTGACAAATTTCCATTTACCAGAATCCACACTCATCATGTTGGTTAGTGCTTTTGCTGGCTTTGAAAATGTGATGGACGCTTATAAACATGCGGTTGAGCAGAAGTATCGCTTCTTTAGCTACGGCGATGCCATGTTTATTCGCAAGAAAACCGATAAATAATAGATTTAGTTAGGGCGCGATGAGCTAGAGCTTATTTGCGTATAGAGAGATTAGTGTCAGATTGTTTCTCTGGCACATTGGAGGTTTCGTGAAACTACAATACGAACTTAAAAAAACCAACGGCAATGCTCGCCGTGGTCAATTAACTTTTGAACGTGGTACGGTTCAAACACCAGCATTCATGCCTGTTGGAACCTACGGCACTGTAAAAGGTATGACTCCTGAAGAAGTGAAAGGAACGGGTGCTGAGATTTTGCTTGGTAACACATTCCACCTTTGGCTACGTCCAGGCCAAGAAGTGATGAAGATGCATGGTGACTTGCATGACTTCATGAATTGGCAAGGCCCAATCCTGACAGACTCAGGCGGTTTCCAAGTATTCAGTCTTGGTGATATCCGTAAGATTACTGAAGAAGGTGTACACTTCCGTAACCCTGTAAATGGCGACAAGATCTTCATGGACGCAGAAAAGTCGATGGAGATTCAAAAAGATCTTGGCTCCGATGTCGTGATGATTTTCGATGAGTGTACGCCATACCCAGCGACTCATGATGAAGCGAAAAAGTCGATGGAAATGTCTTTGCGTTGGGCTCAGCGTTCACGCGATCATTTTGACAAGCTGGAAAACGAAAATTCACTATTTGGCATTGTTCAAGGTGGTGTTTACGAAGATCTACGTGATGTTTCAGTTAAAGGTCTAACGGATATTGGCTTTGATGGTTACGCGGTCGGTGGACTGGCTGTTGGTGAACCAAAAGAAGATATGCACCGTGTTCTTGAGCACACTTGTCCGCAGCTTCCAGAAGACAAGCCTCGCTATCTAATGGGCGTTGGTAAGCCGGAAGACTTGGTCGAAGGTGTACGTCGTGGTATCGATATGTTCGACTGTGTTATGCCAACTCGTAACGCGCGCAATGGTCATTTATTCGTGACAGGTGGTGTAATTAAGATCCGTAATGCGAAGCATAAAACGGATACCACGCCACTCGATCCAGAGTGTGATTGCTACACATGTAAGAACTACTCAAAATCTTACCTTCATCATCTAGATCGTTGTAACGAAATATTAGGAGCCCGTTTAAATACGATTCATAATTTGCGTTACTATCAGCGTCTGATGGAAAGTATCCGTAAGGCTATCGATGAAGATCGTTTCGACGAATTTGTGAGCGAGTTCTACGCGCGTCGAAACAGAGAAGTGCCACCATTGGCAAAATAGAGACACTTACCGTACCCGAGTTATCATTATTGGCGCTAGGTCAATAGGCATAACTCGGTAAATAGGGTACTTTAACGTTAGGTTATCAACACCTAAAAATTAAAACAAAGTAAGAGGAAATTTTTATTATGGGTACAGCTCAGCAAGGCGGCGGCTTCGAAATGCTAATTATGTTAGCGATGTTTGCAGTAATTTTTTACTTCATGATTTACCGTCCTCAAGCCAAGCGTGCTAAAGAGCATAAGAATCTAATGGCTTCAATGAGCAAGGGTGATGAAGTACTAACAAGTGGTGGCTTAGTTGGTAAAATCACTAAAATTGCTGAAGGCAACGATTACATCTCAATCGAGCTTAACACGAACAATGAAGTCGTTATCAAGCGAGACTTCGTAACAGCCGTACTACCAAAAGGCACGATTAAGTCTCTGTAAAAAAATCAATCTACTCAAGTGACCTAATGTCTTCACCAAGGGTCACTTGAGCTTAACAGCTAAAGGATCTTGCTGTGTTAAACCGTTACCCCCTATGGAAGTATTTGATGGTAATGATGATTATCATCGTTGGCGCATTGTATGCCCTTCCAAACATCTACGGTGAAGATCCAGCTATACAAGTAACAGGAACGCGCGGCGCTTCTGTCGATTTGTCAACGTTGGACACTATCACCACTATCTTAAAAAAAGATAACCTTCCTTATAAATCCATTGCTCTCGAGAGCGGTTCTGTTCTTGTTCGATTCTCCGACACTGACACTCAGATCAAAGCCCGAGATGCCATTTCGCGAAGCCTAGGTAATCAATTAATTGTCGCGTTGAACCTTGCTCCTGCAACGCCTGCTTGGCTTGCAGATATTGGTGGTTCACCAATGAAGCTTGGCCTTGACTTGCGTGGTGGTGTTCACTTTTTGATGGAAGTGGACATGGACGCAGCACTTGAAAAGCTCATCGGTCAACAAATCGAGTCTTTCCGCAGTGAGCTAAGGGAAGCAAACATTCGCTATCGCTCTATTCGTCCATTTGATAAAGAAATGGCGGAAGTCGTGCTGCGTAATGAGGAGCAACTAGCACAAGCTAAGACACTACTTGAGAAAAAGCACCCTGATATGGTGTTTACTGAAGCGACGAGTGACGGAAAGCTTGCGTTGAAAGCTCGCTTTACTGAAGCAAGAATCAAAGAAGTTCAAAACTATGCGGTTAGCCAAAATATCACTATTTTGCGTAACCGTGTTAATGAGCTTGGTGTCGCAGAGCCATTGGTTCAGCGCCAAGGTGCGAATCGTATCGTCGTTGAACTGCCAGGTGTGCAAGATACCGCGCGAGCCAAAGAAATCTTGGGTGCAACTGCAACACTTGAGTTCCACGCAGTGGATGAGGGCGCTGATAGAACAGCTGCAGCTAAAGGTTATGCGCCTCCTGGAAGTGAAATTGTTCCAGATAGAGAAGGCCGCCCTGTCGTATTGAAAAAACGCGTGATTCTGGGCGGTTCTAGCATTACGGATGCTTCTTCAAGTGCAGATGAATATGGTCGCCCGCAGGTTAACATCTCGCTAGATAGTGAAGGTGGAGCGAAAATGTCGGCGTTCTCGAAGAAGAACATTGGCAAGTTAATGGCAACAGTATTCGCTGAGTACAAAGACAGTGGTAAGCGCACGCCAGAAGGTAAGGTTATTCTTACTAAACATGAAGAAGTGATCAACCAAGCGACGATTCAGTCCGCCCTTGGCCGTAGCTTCAGAATTACCGGTATTGATTCCCCTGCAGAAGCTCACAACCTAGCATTGCTACTTCGTGCTGGTGCGTTGATTGCTCCTATCTCAATTGTTGAAGAACGTACCATTGGTCCATCAATGGGACAGCAAAACATTGATAAAGGTGTTGCGGCTTGTATCTGGGGCATGGTCGCAGTAATGCTCTTTACCATGCTTTACTATCGCGGTTTTGGTCTTATTGCTAACTGCGCGCTTGTTGCAAACCTAGTGCTTATCATTGGTGTGATGTCGATGCTTCCAGGGGCAACGATGACCTTGCCGGGAATTGCCGGTATCGTTCTAACTGTCGGTATGGCTGTTGACGCTAACGTTTTGATATTTGAACGAATACGGGAAGAGCTACGAGAGGGGCGAAACCCTCAACAGGCAATTCACCAAGGTTATGCGAATGCCTTTAGTACTATCGCAGATGCCAACATCACGACGCTGATTACAGCCATTATCCTGTTTGCTGTCGGTACTGGGGCAATCAAAGGTTTCGCGGTGACGCTGTCGATCGGTATTATCACTTCCATGTTTACAGCCATCATTGGTACACGTTGTATCGTGAACCTAATTTATGGTGGTAAACGCGTCTCTAAATTGTCGATCTAAGGCTGGGAATAATTATGTTTCAGATTCTAAAAGCAGAAAAAACGATCGACTTTATGAGTCGCTCCAAATATGCCTTTATGTTGTCCATTCTGATGGTGGGTGCTTCGTTATTTATTCTATCAACGAAGTGGCTTAACTGGGGATTGGACTTCACAGGTGGAACACTGATTGAAATTGGCTTCGAGCAGCCAGCGGACTTGACTAAGATCCGAGAATCTTTACAAAAAGAGGGCTTTGGTGATGCGATCGTGCAAAACTTTGGTTCTTCGCAAGATGTTATGGTTCGTCTAAGACCAAGGGATGATGTCGCTGGTGAAACGCTCGGAAATCAGATCCTTTCTAATGTGAAGGCTGGTACTGGCGAGTCGGTTGAAATGCGCCGGATCGAGTTCGTTGGTCCAAATGTCGGCGGCGAGCTGGCTGAGGCTGGCGGCCTAGCGATTTTAATCTCTCTCATTTGTATCTTAATGTATGTCTCAGTTCGTTTTGAATGGCGTTTGGCGGCTGGAGCTGTACTAGCTTTAGCGCACGACGTTATCATTACGCTGGGTGTGTTCTCATTACTGCAAATTGAAGTAGACCTTACCATTGTTGCTGCCTTGCTAACGGTCGTGGGTTACTCCCTCAACGATACCATTGTGGTATTTGACCGTATCCGCGAGAACTTCCGCAAGGTGCGCAAAGGCAAGCCAAGTGAAATCATCAACAGCTCTATTACCCAAACGCTGAGCCGTACTTTGATTACATCAGGTACAACTTTGTTTGTGGTTATTGCACTGTTCTTGAAGGGCGGAGCAATGATTCACGGTTTTGCCACGGCGTTACTGCTTGGTATCACTGTAGGTACTTACTCTTCCATTTATGTAGCATCGGCTTTGGCATTGCGATTAGGCATTACCAAAGAGCACTTAATGCCACCACAAGTTGAGAAAGAAGGCGCTGAGTTCGACAGCATGCCTTAAACTCAGCACTTAGTTTTAATGCCGCTAATTCATAGCTTTATTTGAATGGCGGCATTTTTCTTTTCTCAACCCAGTATCTATCGCCTCTCAACTATAAATTTCCCTGTATATTCGTCACATTTTTAAGTAGAATCCTTCGGTTAAATTCTACTCATAAATACAAAACGAAAATGTTTGAAATCAATCCAATTAAAAACCGCTTGCAGGATGTGTCAGAGCGCACAAATATCCTGAGGGGGTATCTTTGACTATGACGCCAAGAAAGAGCGTCTAGAAGAGGTAAATGCTGAATTAGAGCAGCCTGATGTGTGGAACGAACCAGAGCGAGCACAAGCTCTTGGCAAAGAGCGTTCATCATTAGAAGCTGTTGTTGAAACTATCGATTTGCTTGACCAAGGTGTTGAAGACGTTGATGGTTTACTTGAGCTTGCTGTTGAAGAAGAAGATCAAGAAACTTTCGATGAAATCGAACCTGAACTGGCTGAGCTTGAAGCTAAGCTAGCGAAACTTGAGTTCCGTCGTATGTTCTCTGGTGATCACGATGCTTCAGATTGCTATATTGACTTGCAGTCAGGCTCTGGTGGTACAGAAGCGCAAGACTGGACTTCAATGCTACTACGTATGTATTTGCGTTGGGCAGAAGCAAAAGGCTTCAAAACCGAAGTGATAGAAGTATCTGAAGGTGAAGTTGCTGGCTTGAAAGGTGCAACTGTACGTATCTCTGGCGAGTATGCTTACGGTTGGTTGCGTACTGAAACGGGTGTGCATCGCTTAGTTCGTAAATCTCCATTTGACTCAAGTGGTCGTAGACATACCTCATTTGCATCAGCATTTATTTATCCTGAGATTGATGACAACATTGAAATTGACATTAACCCAGCAGATTTACGTATTGACGTATACCGTGCTTCGGGTGCAGGTGGTCAGCACGTAAACACGACTGAGTCTGCGGTGCGTATTACTCACTTGCCGACCAATACAGTGGTTCAATGTCAAAACGATCGTTCGCAGCATAAGAACAAAGACCAAGCAATGAAGCAGCTACGTGCAAAACTGTTTGAGTTAGAAATTCAAAAACAAAATGCAGAAAAACAAGCGAACGAAGATGCGAAATCTGATATTGGTTGGGGCAGCCAAATACGCTCCTACGTACTAGATGATGCACGCATTAAAGATTTACGCACCGGCGTAGAAAATCGCAATACTCAAGCGGTTCTCGACGGTGATTTAGACAAATTTATTGAAGCCAGCCTGAAATCGGGCCTTTAAGCTTTTTACTGACAAAATATAGGGTACATCGAAAAATGACAGATGCTATTCAAACTGAAAACTTACAAGAAGAAAACAAACTCATTGCGGAGCGTCGTGCCAAGTTAGACGAAATTCGTAAGAGCTGTAAGGCAAATGGCCATCCAAATGATTTTCGCCGTGAAAATCTAGCGGGTGATTTGCAAAAAGAGTTCGGTGAAAAGAGTAAAGAAGAACTAGAAGAGTTGAACCATGTGGTTGCAATTGCAGGCCGTATTATGGCTAAGCGTGGCCCATTTTTGGTAATCCAAGAAACTTCTGGCCGTATTCAAGCTTACGCTGACAAAGCAGTACAAAAAGTACTTAAAGAGAAATACCAAGGCCTAGATATCGGTGACATCATCGGTGTTAAAGGTGCGCTGCATAAATCAGGTAAAGGTGATCTTTACGTGAACATGGAAGAATATGAGCTGCTAACTAAAGCGCTTCGTCCTCTTCCTGAGAAGTTCCACGGTCTAACCGACCAAGAGATGCGTTACCGTCAGCGTTACGTTGACCTAATCGTTAACGAAGATTCTCGCCAAGCGTTTGTCGTACGTTCTAAAGTGATGTCTGCTATCCGTAATTTCATGATCTCTAAACAGTTCATGGAAGTTGAGACGCCAATGATGCACGTTATTCCTGGAGGTGCGAGTGCGCGTCCATTCATCACACATCACAATGCACTAGATATGCCAATGTATCTGCGTATCGCTCCTGAGCTTTACCTGAAACGTCTAGTTGTTGGTGGTTTTGACCGCGTATTCGAAATCAACCGTAACTTCCGTAATGAAGGTCTTTCTCCACGTCACAACCCAGAATTCACGATGATGGAATTCTATATGGCGTATGCAGACTACAAAGATCTTATGGACATTACTGAAGAGCTTCTAAGCTCTATCGCTCTAGAAGTTCTAGGTTCAACGTCTATGCCTTACGGTGAAGAGACAGTTGAGTTTGGTGGTACTTACGCTCGTATGAGCATGTTTGAGGCTATCAAGCACTACAACCCAGATCACGCGCAAATCCAAGCATTGACAGAAGAAGATATTCAAAACCGTGACTTAATGGTTTCTATCGCGAAATCAGTTCACGTTGAAGTAGAACCTTTCTGGACATGCGGTCAGCTTCTAGAAGAGATCTTTGGTGAAACAGCAGAGCCTAAGTTAATGCAGCCTACGTTCATCACAGGCTACCCAGCAGATATTTCTCCGCTAGCTCGTCGTAGTGATGACAACCCATTCTTTACAGATCGCTTTGAGTTCTTCATCGGAGGCCGTGAAGTGGCAAATGGCTTCTCAGAGCTTAACGATGCAGAAGATCAAGATGCTCGCTTTAAAGAGCAGGTGGAAGCAAAAGAGTCTGGTGACGATGAAGCAATGTTCTATGATGCGGATTACATCACGGCGCTAGAGCACGGCCTACCTCCGACAGCAGGTCAAGGTATTGGTATTGACCGTCTTGTGATGCTATTTACTAACACTCATACAATTCGCGACGTGATTCTGTTCCCAGCAATGCGTCCTCAAGGTTAATTCATAACCTGACTGTAAAAAGCCACTCTTTGCGAGTGGTTTTTTTGATCCCAACTCACGCCAAATCTGAATTTATTGCTTGTGTGTTTACGGCTTGAAGGTGAAACAGGCAAATTTAAATCCCTAGTTCTAATTTTTGTGCATTTGGTTTCTTATTGACCGAGGTGTTGTTTTTTCGGGAAATTGAGCACAAAAATCGATCAAAGTTGGTTAGGGCTAATACGCTAGACGTGGAAAAGTCTCAAGGTTGAGTCTAGTCTTATTTATGAGATATTGGTCTCAATGTGAGTCATTATCCCGCTTTTCTTATCAAATCAAATAATTAGAAATTAACCCAGAAAGGTTTAAACATAGGAGAGTTTAAATGGCTAGTCAGTTTCGTATGGATTCGAAGCCTGGTGCGCTGATTCACGTTGGAGGCTCTTATGAATCCTGGCTCGCTGTATTGGAAAAAGTGGGCTGGAAATGTACGCAATGTTCCGACTTGAGAAAGGCAAATGAGCTGTTTGCTCAAACTGGACCATGTATCGGTATTGTCGATTTAAGCCATGATGAATTTAGTCTCAATGGTATCGCGAACTTAGTAAGTAGCTACAAACAGGTTAGGTGGCTCGCATTTATTCGAGAGTCACAACTTGGTTCGGATACTATTTGCCAGTTTATCGTTAACTTCTGTATCGACTTTTTCACGGCTCCTATTCCTGATGCACAGCTCCTAAGTACGATTGGTCATCAACTTGGTATGTTGAAGCTAGAAAAGAAAGTTTGGCCTCATTATCACTCGACAGATAATATAGGATTAATTGGAGAATCGGCGCCTATTAAGCGTTTACGTGATCAGATAAAACGTATTGGCCCAACTGATGTTAGTATTCTTATTTCTGGAGAGAATGGGGTAGGTAAAGAGCTTGTGGCTTCATCTATTCATAAAACTTCTGCGAGAAGCCACAAAGAGTTTATCTCTGTTAACTGTCGCGCGATGTCAGAAAGGCGTTTGGAATGTGACTTATTTGGTATTGAACGTGAGGATGACACGCAAATCTCCATGCTTGAACGTGCTCACGGAGGGACAATCCTACTCAATGATGTGCTGACCTTGCCTAAATCCCAGCAAGTTAATTTGTTGAGGTTTTTCCAAGAAGGCCGTGTCGAGTCAGCAAAAGGCAGCATTGATGTGGATGTGCGTATCCTTTCTGCTAATTCATCTGATATGGAGAAAGCGCTAATTGATGGCGAGTTTAACGAAGAGCTTTACCATTACATTAATGTACTCCGAATCAACGTACCTAGCCTTAAAGAGCGCACGAATGATGTCATCATGTTGGCGAAACACTTCCTGCAAGAGTTTTCCAAAGAGTTTAATGTTCAACCGAGGACTTTGTCTGCTGATGCGATGGATGCGCTTAGTAATCACTATTGGCCCGGTAATGTGCGAGAGCTAATCAATCAAGTAAAACGAGCAGTGTTAATGTCGGAAAACCCTGTTTTGCAAGTGTCGGATTTTGAGTTGCCGACATCAAGTGAAAGTGCGCGAAGCTTGAAAGGTATTCGAGAGCGCAGTGAAAAAGAAGCGCTCAGGCTGGCATTAGAGTTCAATGAAGGGCAGGTATCCATTGCTGCGAAGGAGTTAGGGATTTCGAGAGCGACAATGTACCGTCTGCTCAATAAGCACAATTTAATCAATGAAGAGTTGGTTTAGAATTTGCCCTTAATACTCAATCTACGAATTCATTCGTGACTAAATATTGAACAAGTGTATATTTAAGGCCGTTTATTTCAAATCTGCCCGAACGAACTTGTTAAAATTAGGTTAATCGTTTGTTTTTTATCAATTGCGATATTTTTTGTTGCTTAAAAACATCAATTGCTTACAATTTAATCGTGAACGGAATTACCGCTCCACACACTTCCAAGTTGGATTAATTGCTAAATACAGGAGGCACATTATGAATGATTTCAAACACAACCAATGTGCTTCTAATGATCGTATTGTCGCGTTAGCGAACAGGTTTACAGCATCTGCAATGATGCCCAAGTTCACCCACACCGGTCAGTAATTAATCCGCAACCTCTTAATTGGGCTGCGGGACATAGCAGCAAATTAAGAGCGTACCATTGTAGTTATCTACTTTTTGCCGCTATTTCCCCAGTCACTTTGCAAACTGGAGAATTATTATGCGCCACTCTATCTACCTAAAATTAGCCGTTTTACTTGTTAAAGCAGATTTACGTCGCGAAGAGCGTGAATATAAAAAAGCAATCCGTCGTGAAGCATACTTTATCCCTTATCAAAACCAACATCTTCTAAAAGATATTGGTTTAGATAAAGAAGGCAGAGCGAACACTATAAGCATGCCAATCCAAGCTAAAGCAAAACGTACTGTGAATTTGCTTCGCCAATCAGTGGAAGCTAGACCTATTACATAGCTAAAGGGGCTAGCGAATTATTTCGCTAGCCCCGAATCACGCGAGTTTATTTAGGTAATAAACTTTATGGACATGGGTTTGGGAACCTAACCCCAATTTCCTGAATATCATGAAAAATATCGTCATTCAGCTGGACATTTAAACTTTCAATATTTGCTTCCAGTTGCACCAAGTCAGTTGCCCCAATAATGGTTGAACCGACAAAAGGCTGTTGATAGACAAAAGCCAGCGCCATTTGCGCAGGGTCTAAATTGTATTTGCGAGCAATATCGATATAGGCCTCTGTAGCTTTGATACCTTGTGGAGTGAAGTAGCGTGAAAAGCGTTCAAATAAGGTGCATCGTGCGCCTTCTGGTTTTGCCCCGTTTAGGTATTTCCCAGATAAGCAGCCGAACGCCAACGGAGAATAGGCGAGTAACTTCACTCCTTCATAATGACTAATTTCTGATAAACCAATCTCGAAGCTGCGATTGAGTAGGCTGTAAGGGTTCTGGATAGATATGACTTTTGGTAGTTCATGCTTTTCTGCAAGTCGTAAAAAGCTCATTAACCCCCAAGGTGTTTCATTGGATAAGCCGATATAGCGAACTTTTCCCACTTTTACCAATTCACTTAGTGCTTCTAGAGTCTCGATTAATGTTACTTCTTCCTGTTTGTCCGGGTAGGGGTAATTGAGTTTGCCGAAGCAGTTTGTTTGTCTTTGTGGCCAGTGTATCTGGTAGAGATCGACATAGTCAGTTTTGAGACGCTTAAGACTGTCGTCAATCGCCAAGTGTATGTTTCGTCTATCTAAAGAGAAGTTCTCTCTGATGTGAGGGCAGTTTCTCGGCCCCGAAACTTTCGTAGCTAACACGACTTTCTCGCGCTTTCCTGATTGCTGTAACCAGTTGCCAATATAGGTTTCAGTAAGTCCTTGAGTTTTTGCAATAGGTGGAACTGGATACATTTCTGCTGTATCAATAAAGTTGATGCCACGTTCCAGAGCAAAGTCGAGTTGGCTGAAGGCTTCCGCTTCACTATTCTGCTCGCCAAAGGTCATGGTCCCAAGGCATAGCTTACTGACTTCAAGCGTCGAATTCGGGAGCTTTATATATTCCATATGCATTTCCTTATTGCTTTTGTCATTCCAATATATGGGAAATAGCCAGAGGCAACAAGCCCTAGAAGAGGACGAGGATTTCATTACTTATTATTAAGTTGCGCTGAAAATACACCTTAAGTTGAGTTAGTAATTGTCGATAAATTAACTAGACTCTTAATTGGGGGAGCTAAAAAATGAATAGAGAACAATTAAATAAATGGTTCCAAGGTGCTGTTACCACCAACCATCAAACACCTAAGGTGTATGTTATTGGCTGCTCAGGCCTTTCTCAGTATCTATTGGCAGTGGAATATAAGCATCAACTTGAGCCTATCAAAATTGATGATGAGCCAGTGCATTATGAATCTATTGATCGTGTTAAAGAAGAGCTGATGCGACTTGGTGTTGATCGGGCGTATTTGCGGTTGCACAACGCTTACGATGAGTGTGGCTCGAGTGACGGCCAACGATATTGTGACGTTGAGCTTTCTTTATAAGCTTTGATTTACAAAAGCTATGAGAAATAGCGGGCTAGAATATTGGCGGTGAATTTTGTGCGCAGATAGAACCCGCGAGGTAGCGTTTTTATTACTTGCCCAGATGCGCCATAGGCTTCTGTTAGCGCGCGGCTGTTGGCTGCCTTAGGCCGAATTTGTAACACTTCCCCCATTTTCGCTGAAATCTTATTCACTTGTCCCAGAGCAATCATTTCTATCAGCTCTTCCCAATCTTGTCTTAGCGCGTCTTCCTCTTGCTTAGAAGGAGACCAAATTAAAGGTGTACCGACTCTTCTTTCAGGCAGAGGAATTTCTCTTTCACCTTCCACAGGAACCCATAAAACACGAGACAGTTTCTGTTTAACGTGGCTGGTTTCCCATCTGGCACCGTGTATACCGACTAAAGAAGCGACACAGACAAATGTTGATTCAAGTGGGGTACCTGAATAGCTGATAGGGATACTTTTTAGCTCGATACCGAGCTTGTCAAAATCGGGCTGTGGTTTGCTACCAGACGGAGCCCCGAGGTGCCACTCTAGTAACTGGCCGACCCAACCTTTGTCTTTTCTAAGTGAATCAGGAACAGGCTTGCCAGCTTCTTCTGCGAGCTCAAGAAAGCTTAGGCCAGCAATGGACATTGCCCTCTCTAATAGCTCTTGTTCTGATTGAGGTTCAGGTTTCATCGGTATGTTACTAGTCAAAACAGCCATTCTATCAAATTGAAGCAGCGAAGAAAGGTCGCAAGCAATCAATACATGAACCTTTAAGTTTGAACAAAAGATCTTCACTTTCTAGTTATCCACAGGAATTTGTCAAATCAATAAGAAAGTTTTCAATATGTATAGATAAACAGTATTGGCTGTCACTTTATGAACAAAAATAAAGTGCGAGTGAAGAGGTAATCAATACGATTTTTGTGGATAAAGTCTCACATGATGGATCTTTAACCACTTTAAGGTGTGTTCATTTCTTGAGTAGGTTTACAGTAATGTTGAGAGCTTGCTAATTTTTAATGTCATGTATTATATAACTTTTTTTGGCTATACTTGGTTTTCTGATAATCCTTGCTATGCTCAAGGAAAGAAAATGATCATTTATTATTTGATTCTTCACATAGTTATTCACAGAAAAGGTGAATAAAACTGATCTAGGTAATATTTTTTGTTGATAACCTAGTTGTTGGGTAAAAGTTATCCAATATTCGATGGTAAAGTCTTAAAGTGTGCGACAAACACAATTGTAAATTTGCTCATGCTTGGGATATATGGAAAAATCACTGTAATAAATGAATTTAATTGAGGTTGGCCAGTGATAGATGGCGAAGGCTACCGCTTAAATGTCGGAATAGTAATCTGCAACAGCCATGGTCAAGTCTTCTGGGCAAAACGATACGGACAACATTCTTGGCAATTTCCTCAGGGGGGGATTGATGATGGAGAAACCCCTGAACAAGCCATGTATAGAGAGTTATATGAGGAAGTTGGGCTCACGAAAAAAGATGTCAAAATCGTAGCCACAAGTCGCCACTGGCTTAGGTACAAACTACCTAAGCGCTTAGTTCGGTGGGACTCAAAACCTGTCTGTATCGGGCAAAAACAGAAGTGGTTTCTGTTGAGGCTTGATAGTGATGAATCGGCAATCGATATGCAGCGAGGTCACTCACCAGAATTTGATGGGTGGAGATGGGTAAGTTATTGGTACCCAGTTAGGCAAGTAGTTTCGTTTAAGCGTGATGTATATCGTCGTGCGATGAAGGAGTTTGCTTCTTTAGCCATGCCGTTCAAAGAAAGAAAAAAGAAGGGTAAGCGGAAAAAACGAAGAGGGTAGGCATGCTGTCTCAACTAAGAGAAATAGTTGAACAAGTTTCGAGAATTGAGGATGTTCATCAAGCATTAGCTGTCTTAGTTAAACAAACCTGTCGTGCAATGCGTACAGAGTGTTGTACTGTTTACCTTGCCAATGAAGAAAAAGGTCGTCTTGAGCTTATGGCTACACAAGGGCTTAAGTTTAAAGGCGACAGAATCCATATCCGTTTTGAAGAAGGTTTAGTTGGGTTAGTTAAACGCTCAGCTGAGCCTCTTAATGTTGCTGAAGCTTCCAAGCATCCTAGTTTTAAATATTTTTCAGGGCTTGGAGAAGAAATTTATCAAAGCTTCTTGGGGACACCCATCATTTATCGTAAACAAGTGCTTGGTGTGCTTGTTGTCCAGCAAAAATCTTCTCGTTCTTTTGATGAAATCGAAGAGTCATTCTTAGTAACGCTTGCAGCACAGCTAGCTGTCATTATTGCGCATTCCCAAACTCAGGGACAATGGTTGCTAACTAGTAACCATTTAAAATTGAATGGGATCGGGGCATCTTCTGGTATTGCTATCGGAGAGTTTTGGTGGGACAAAAGTCAACCCGAGCTTTCTGAGGTGACTCCTGCATCAACCTTGAATCGATCTCGAGAGCAAGAACTGCTAGCCCTCGCTATTGATGCAGCGATGAACGATTTTCGCCGGATGCGTAAAAAGCTCGACAATGAGATCAACAAAGAAGCGTTAGCCATTTTTGACCTTTTTACTCACCTTCTTAACGATCCCATGCTGCGTAAAGATCTTAAGCAACAGATTCAAAAAGGGGATAGAGCTGATTGGGCATTGCGCCAAGTAGTAGAAAGCTACTCTGAACGATTTGCAAATATGTCAGATGCTTACATGTCTGAAAGGGCGCAAGATATTCGCGAGCTTGGCCAAAGGTTACTGTATTTTCTGCACAATACAGAAAACGAGGCATATCAATTAGATAAGCCAATTATTTTGGTTGTTCGTGAGCTCACTGCGACTCTTTTAGCATCTATTGATAAAGATAAATTGTTGGCCGTAGTGTCGATGGAAGGGGCAGCAAACTCACATGCGGCTATTCTGTCTCGCGCTCTGGGGATTCCTGCGGTTATGGGAGCAAATATCAATGCCAGCGACACGATTGGTCAAGTGGGCATTGTAGATGGCTATAGTGGTGAGATTTTTATCTCGCCAAGTCAGCACCTGTTAGACGAATACCAGCAGTTAATCAAAGAAGAGCAAGAGCTGAGCGAAGAAGTTAGCAAAGAAGCCCGAAAACCAGCTATGACGCAAGATGGTCTTCAAGTTGATATTTTGCTCAATGCAGGTTTGAGTGCTGACACCAATATTGCCATTAATCAGGGGGTCGATGGCGTTGGCCTATACAGAACCGAGTTTTCTTTCTTACTTCAACACCGTTTCCCTTCAGAAGAAGAGCAGACTCAACATTATCAAAGAGTACTGACTGCTTACGCTAATAAGCGCGTAGTCATGCGTACTTTGGATATTGGTGGTGATAAGCCTTTACCTTATCTGCCAATTGATGAAGATAATCCGTTTCTCGGCTGGCGAGGAATTCGTTTCACACTCGATCATCCTGATATATTTCTTATGCAGATTCGAGCAATGTTGAAGGCCAGTTGCCGTCATCAGAATCTAAGTATTTTGCTGCCTATGGTCTCTGGAGTTCGAGAATTGGATGCTGCGTTGGAGCTGATTGATCAAGCCTATCAAGAAGTACAGTCCATAGACGCTAGAGTTAAGCGGCCTGAAATTGGTATTTTGGTCGAAGTGCCTGCAATGATTTATTTGTTGCCACTGGTAGTAAACAAAATTGATTTTGTTTCTGTAGGTACTAACGATTTGACGCAATACTTGTTAGCCGTAGATAGAAATAACGCTAGAGTCGCGGATGTTTATGAAACAACTCATCCCGCTGTGATTATGGCGTTAAAAGAGATTAAAGAAACTTGCGAGCAATTGGATTTGCCAGTGTGCATTTGCGGTGAGTTGGCGGGCGATCCTATTGGTGCGGTATTGATGGTGGGCTTGGGGTATACCTCACTCAGTATGAACACCTCGAATGTTGCTAAAGTAAAATATATTCTTAGAAAATCAAACAGTAGGGAGTTAAAGCGCCTTGCCTCAAAAGCTTTAATACAACCTTATGGGCAAAACATATATACTATGATGCAACGTTTCTTTGAGTATAAAGGCATCGCTGGATTTATCCGAGCGGGCAAAAAATAGGTTATACATTGAATGGTGAGTTAATTGTAGTACTGCTAATGCTAGGCTTAATTGTCGGAGTTCTAGCAGGATTACTCGGCATCGGTGGCGGATTAGTAGTTGTTCCGGCTTTACACTTCTTGCTTCCTTATATTGGCGTATCGACTGATGTAGGTATGCGCATCGCTTTGGCAACATCTCTGGCTTGTATCATAGTGACCACAAGCTCCTCGGTTTTTAATAATCTTCGTCTAAAAAATATCGACTTTTATGCAGCTAGAACACTGGTACCCGGTGTGGTTGTTGGAGGCATATTTGGGGTCTCATTAGCCACTTGGATTCCAACAGAATATCTACCTAAAGTGTTTGGTATTATCGTACTAGGAATGGCGATTCAGATGTTTCGTTCGGTTAACTCCCAAGCAACGAGACCATTACCATCAGCCTTGAAGACAGCATTTAGTGGTGTTGGCATTGGTACAATTGCAAGTTTAGCTGGAGTTGGAGGCGGTTCTCTTACTGTCCCTTTTCTAAATCGCCATGGCATCGAGATGAGAAAAGCTGTGGGTACTTCTTCTGTGTGCGCGTTTGCCATCGCAGTTTCTGGTATGTTGAGCTTTACCTTACACGGCTATCATGCAACGGGTTTACCTAAATGGAGTTTTGGTTACGTATATTTACCTGCTCTACTGAGCATTACAATTACTTCTGTATTTACCACTAAAATTGGTGTTCGGCTGGCTGTCGGATTACCTACGAAAACTCTAAAAAAAATATTTGCCATCTTTTTGATGATTGTGGCAGGAACTATGTTGCTGTAAATTCATCTCACTATAATTACCGAAATAAACAAGAGTAAAGTTATGTCTAACGGATATATGGTGTTTCCACACATTGATCCAGTGATAGTCTCACTTGGGCCTATCTCAATTCGCTGGTACGGCGTTATGTACTTAATTGGATTCGCGTTTGCAATGTGGCTTGCGAATAAGCGTGCAGATAAAGCAGGCAGCGGCTGGACAAGAGATCAAGTATCCGACCTACTATTTGCTGGTTTTCTTGGTGTCGTGATTGGCGGGCGAATCGGATATGTCCTGTTTTATAACTTTGATTTGTTCCTGCAAAATCCACTCTATCTATTTAAAGTGTGGGATGGTGGGATGTCATTCCATGGCGGATTACTTGGTGTGATCACCGCAATGTTTTGGTATGGACGAAAAAATGGACGCAGCTTTTTCAGCGTCGCAGACTTCATTGCACCTCTAGTACCTTTTGGTCTAGGCATGGGCAGATTAGGGAACTTCATTAATGGTGAGCTTTGGGGCAGAGTAACAGATGTGCCATGGGCGATGATATTCCCTCAAGCAGGCCCGTTGCCTCGTCACCCTTCTCAGCTATACGAATTCTTACTTGAAGGTGTATTACTGCTGATTATCCTCAACGTATTTATTAAGAAGCCTAGACCAATTGGTGCGGTTTCAGCTCTATTCTTATTCTGTTACGGATGCTTTAGGTTCTTTGTTGAGTTTTTCCGTCAGCCAGATCCGCAACTAGGATTTTACGATCACTACTTCACTATGGGACAGATTCTATCTGCTCCAATGATTGTGGTTGGTGCGATTATGTTTGTATGGGCTTACAAGAGAGGTTTGTACAAAGATAAAGTAAAAGACAATAAAAAAGTGGCTGCAAAGTAAGGAGACGAAGCTGTGCGTCAGTATTTAGACTTATGCAAACGTATTGTTGAAAACGGTGAGTGGGTGGAGAACAAGCGTACGGGTAAACGTTGCTTAACGGTGGTTAATGCCGATCTCACCTACGATGTTGCGAATGGCCAGTTTCCACTTGTCACCACTAGAAAAAGCTTTTGGAAAGCCGCCGTGGCAGAGTTGCTGGGTTATATTCGCGGCTATGACAACGCCGCTGATTTCAGAAAATTAGGCACGAAAACTTGGGATGCCAATGCGAACTTGAATGACGCTTGGTTGAACAATTCATATCGTAAAGGCGAAGACGATATGGGTAGAGTTTATGGTGTTCAAGGTCGAGCATGGGCTAAGCCAGATGGTGGCCATATCGACCAGCTGAAGAAAATCGTTGATGACTTGAAGAATGGTGTTGACGATCGTGGCGAAATTCTTAATTTCTACAATCCTGGCGAGTTTCATATGGGGTGCTTACGTCCATGTATGTACAGCCACCATTTTTCTTTGCTGGGCGATACGTTGTACTTAAACAGCACGCAACGCTCTTGTGACGTTCCTCTTGGGCTGAACTTTAATATGGTTCAAGTCTATGTTTTTCTAGCTATTATGGCGCAGATTACAGGACATAAACCCGGTGTTGCTTATCATAAAATAGTGAATGCTCACATCTATGAAGACCAACTAGCACTTATGAGAGATGTTCAGCTGAAGAGAGAGCCGCTACCGTCAGCAAGCTTCAAGATTAACCCAGAGATTAAGTCATTAGAAGATTTAGAAACATGGGTAACGCTCGACGATTTTTCAGTTGAGGGGTATGAGTGTCACGAAGCAATACAGTATCCTTTTTCAGTTTAATGCTATTGGAAGCACTACAATTGGATAGCAAAAAGGCAGCGTCAAGGCTGCCTTTTTAATGCGTGTAAGTTATTGAAAATGTTACGCTGACACAGCCAATATTGAACCAGGAAGAATAACAAATAGTGTCATCAAATATGCAGCTACATAGCCTTTATTGCGAATCGCCAGCTCGGACATGAGTTCAGCGCCCTTAAGGGGAAGGTTTCGCAAGAATGGTACGCCATAAATCAGAATTGTCGAAAGTACGTTAAAAGCCAAGTGAACAAGCGCTACTTGCAGTGCAAATACGGCAAACTCTCCTGAAACCGCGGTAGCAGCAAGCAGTGCGGTGATACAAGTGCCGATGTTAGCGCCCAAAGTAAATGGGTAAATTTCTTTAACCTTTAACACGCCAGATCCTACGAGTGGAACCATCAAGCTGGTTGTAGTTGATGACGACTGAACCAGGATTGTTACTAGAGAGCCAGAAGCAATTCCGTGAATTGGCCCACGACCAATCGCGCTCTTTAGAATATTTCTTGCTTTGCCAACCATTAGGCTCTTCATTAGCTTACCCATCACGGTAATAGAAATGAATACAATCGCAATACCCAAGGCAATAAGAAGAATACCACCAGCAGTATCTCCTAAGCTCGATAGAGTTGCTTTGGTTGAGTTTACAACTGGGCTTGTAATAGGTTTGATGAAATTCAGGCTCTTAATGCTCATATCACCAGTTGTCATAAATAGAGATACAAGCCAGTGAGATATTTTCTCTAGTATGCCAAACATCATTTCTAGTGGCAGGAAGATAAACACGGCAAGAACATTAAAGAAATCATGAATAGTCGCACTTGCAAATGCACGTTTAAACTCTTCTTTACTGCGGATGTGCCCTAAGCTGACTAAGGTGTTAGTAATGGTTGTACCAATATTCGCACCCATAATCATAGGTATGGCTACCTGAACAGGAAGCCCACCCGCTACTAGACCAACAATGATCGATGTGACTGTGCTGGAAGATTGGATAAGGCTTGTCGCGACTAAACCGATCATTAGACCAGCAATAGGATGTGACGCGAACTCAAATAGAACTTTTGCTTGATCGCCTGTTGCCCACTTGAAACCACTGCCGACCATTGAGACAGCAAGCAATAACAGGTACAACATAAAAAATAAGTTTGCCCAACGCAAAAAGTGAGTGGTATTCGTTGTCGATACCGTTGCTGGGCGAGCTGGATTAAGCATGATCATCTCCATTGAGCGATTCGAACTGTCGAATCGTTGTTGCAATTCGATGGCGATATTATTTCGCTTATATGACGGTAATATGACAGTAATATGTATAAACCTCTCAAATCATTACTGTGGTTATGGGTATCGACAGTGGTTCTAATTTATGGTTTTATTTCATTGATAAATAAGATTATTTACATGTCGTAATATTGAGTTCGATACTTAGTGGACAGAAGGTTAAATGTAACAATTTATGAACAAAAGGGTATTGTGTTATGGTTACTGTAATCTTGGTCTCGGTGCTTTGCGCCTGTTAATCAGAAGTTTTCTCTAGAGTTTATATGTCTCATTTAAATTACAACCACCTGTACTATTTTTGGATGGTTTGCAAAAAAGGCTCGGTGACCAAAGCTGCCGAAGCCTTATTCCTTACGCCTCAAACTGTGACAGGTCAGCTTAAAGCTTTAGAGTCCCGTTTAGATGGAAAGTTAACTAAGCGGAATGGTCGCAGTATTGAACCAACAGAACTTGGCCAGCTGATTTATCAATATGCCGACAAAATGTTTGGTCTGAGTTATGAAATGCTCGATATCGTCAATTACAGCCAGAAAGAAAATTTGCTATTTGATGTTGGTGTCGCGGATGCTCTTTCAAAAAGGCTGGTGAGTAAAATTCTTCTAACGACGATTCCATCAGACAATAGTATCCATTTGCGTTGCTTTGAATCGACACACGAAATGCTACTTGAAAAGTTATCTCAGCATAAGCTAGATATGATTTTGTCGGATTGTCCTGTGGACTCAACCCAAAGCCCTGGATTGTTTAGCAAGAAACTAGGCGAGAGCGGAATGGCATTTTTCTGTTCAGCTGATGCGGATAAAGTAAAATTTCCTTCAGATTTAGAAACTCGCAAACTACTAATACCGGGTAGTAGAACTGCCATGGGAAGAAAAGTTCAGCAATGGTTTGATCACCAAGGTATCCATCCAAACATTTTAGGTGAGTTTGACGACTTGGCGTTGATGAAGGCATTTGCCAGTTACCATCGTGACGCGATATTTTTAGCGCCTTCTACTTACTTAAATGAAGTAGGTCAGGATGAGAACATCATGCAGGTTGGGAAAGTGAAAGAGATGAAAGAAGAATATTACGTCATCTTTGCCGAAAGAATGATTCAACATCCTGCTGTAAAGCGAGTTTGCGATGCGGACTTTAGCTCTTTGTTTGAATAGAACTGGTATTTATTTCAGGCAATAAAAAACCGGCTAAAAGCCGGTTTTTTTATCTGTTGCATAAAAGCTTATTAAAGAGCTTTGATTGCAGCAGCGTAGCGAGACTTATGACGAGCTGCCTTATTCTTGTGAATAAGACCTTTAGTTGCCATGCGGTCTATAAGTGGTGTAACTGCAGCGAATGCAGCAGTTGCAGCTTCTTTGTCGCCAGCTTCGATTGCAGCGATAGTTCTTTTCATGTAGGTGCGCATCATTGAACGACGGCTAGCGTTGTGCTGACGACGTTTCTCAGCTTGGATCGCACGCTTCTTAGCAGATTTACTGTTTGCCAAGGGTCTAACTCCCAAAAACTTAGTTCTGTGACAATTTAAGGGCGAGGAATATCCCTCATTTGTGCTTAAATGTCAAATGATTTGTGCAAAAACCCGTCAAAACCAAACTATTTTTGGCATGTTAGGATATTCGCGGTTAAGATGGCGGGGATTCTAACAGTATTTTTATACCAATGCTAATATTTATCCTCGCGTGCTGAACACTTTCGAAGAATTAATATGCTACTGCTAGCTAATCAAGCATGCATTCTATTTATGCCAGATTCTTGCTGATATTTTGACAGTTTTTTAGTTATTGACGTTGATAATACAGCGTTTTCATCATTTATTGAGGTTACCGTGAGTAAACGCCTTCTCAAGTCAGGCATGATTGTTAGCGCCATGACGTTTATTTCTCGTATGTTGGGGCTTGTGCGAGATATTGTAGTTGCCCATTTAATGGGGGCTGGAGCCAGCGCAGACGTATTCTTTTTTGCAAATAAAATCCCTAATTTCTTGCGTCGATTATTTGCTGAAGGTGCCTTTTCACAAGCATTCGTACCTGTTTTTACAGAATATCACGCAAATGGCGATTTGGATAAAACACGAGAGTTTATCGCGCGCGCTTCGGGAACTCTTGGCTTTATTGTTACCATAGTAACTTTTGTTGGTGTCATCGGTTCAGGAGTGGTGACAGCTATATTCGGAGCCGGTTGGTTTATGGATTGGCTTCATGGTGGCCCTGCAGCAGATAAATTTGAGCTTGCCAGCTTTCTTTTGAAAATTACTTTCCCATACCTCTGGTTTATTACCTTTGTTGCCATGTCAGGGGCGATATTAAATACCATGGGGAAATTTGCAGTCTCCTCATTTACCCCTGTTTTCCTTAACATAAGCTTGATTGCTTGCGCACTGTATCTTTCACCTCACCTACAAGAGCCAGAAGTTGGCCTTGCTATCGGCGTATTCTTGGGTGGTTTGGTCCAGTTTCTATTCCAAATTCCCTTCTTAATTAAAGCGAAAGCTTTTGTAAGGCCTCAATGGGGCTGGAATGATCCTGGGGTTACGCGAGTTAGAAAACTGATATTGCCAGCTCTGTTTGGTGTATCGGTTAGCCAGATCAACCTTCTATTAGATACAATTATTGCTAGTTTCTTGGCTACAGGCTCGCTGAGTTGGCTTTATTATTCTGATCGCTTGTTAGAATTTCCTCTGGGATTATTTGGCATCGCGATTGGAACAGTCATTTTACCAGCACTGTCACGCAACCACGTTGATGCTAAAGGTGAAGCGTTTGCTCATACCATGGACTGGGGCGTACGTATGATTACACTATTAGGTATCCCAGCCATGTTAGGTTTAGTCGTGTTGTCTAAACCTATGCTGATGGTTTTGTTTATGCACGGTGAGTTTTCGTTTCACGATGTTACTCAAGCTTCCATGTCTCTCATCGCCTTTGCTTGTGGACTTCTCAACTTCATGATGATTAAAGTGCTTGCTCCCGGCTACTACTCCCGCCAAGACACCAAGACACCAGTAAGATATGGTGTGATAGCCATGGTGAGTAATATGGGCTTCAATGCGATATTTGCTTGGTTTTACGGGTTTGTTGGTCTGGCAATTGCGACGTCTCTATCAGCGTTTGTCAATATGGCATTGCTATATAGAGGTTTGCATAAAAAAGGCGTATACCAAGTAACTAGAAAAACTTTATTGATCATAGGCAAACATGCGATTGCTGGTGCGCTGATGGTTTCGGCAATATTATGGCAACTGGATGATATGTCAGTGTGGCTTCAATGGACAAGTATTCATCGTTCATTGGTGCTGGCTAGTTTGATAGGTTTAGGTGCCGTGGTTTATGTTGTCAGCTTGCTGATTTTGGGTGTTCGGTTAAAAGATCTAAAAGCAGCGACAGAGTGACGCTGATTAGTATATAATCCGTCGATTCGACGGCAAGGCAATCGATAGAAGAATAATTAGTAGATTTCAATGGAACTTATCCGCGGTATTCACAATATAAAGCCGAAACATAAAGGCTGTGTATTAACAATTGGAAACTTTGATGGTGTGCATTTAGGGCATCAGCAAGTATTAACGCAACTTGTCGGTAAGTCCAAGCAGTTGCAGTTACCATCCGTTGTGATGACCTTTGAGCCACAGCCGCTTGAGTTTTTTGCAAAAACGAAAGCACCGGCGCGACTCACTAGGTTAAGAGATAAGCTCGTCCAATTGGACAAACTGAATATTGAACGTTTGCTTTGTATCCACTTTAACCAAAACTTCGCTGATTTGACCGCTGAAGAGTTTATTCGTGACTTGTTGGTGACGAAATTGGGTGTTAAGTTTCTGGTGGTGGGGGATGACTTCTGTTTTGGTCGAGGCCGTAAAGGCGACTTCGCCATGTTACAAGAAGCAGGAAAGCAGTACGGTTTTGAAGTGGTGAATACTGCTAGCTTCTGTCTACAGAAACAGAGAGTCAGCAGTACTGCGATTCGTGAGGCTCTCGCGAATGATAAGCTGTTAGACGCTGCTGATATGCTGGGTCGTCGTTACAGTATTAGTGGCCGTGTATCCCACGGTCAAAAACTAGGGAGAACCATAGGTTTTCCAACGGCAAATATGCCGCTTAAAAGAACAGTATCACCAGTTTCTGGTGTCTATGTTGTGGAAGCGTTATGCCAAGATGGTCAAACTGTTCAAGGTGTTGCCAATATAGGCCGCAGACCGACAGTAAATGGTGAGCGCCAGCAATTGGAAGTTCACCTGTTTGACTTTAATGCCAACTTGTATGGCAAACAACTAGAAGTATTTTTACTTCATAAGCTTCGAGATGAGAAAAAGTTTGATTCTTTCGATGCTTTGAAAAAACAAATTGAATTGGATGCTGAAGCAGCGAGGGTGTGGTTGCTTCAGCTTAATAGCTAGTCAGGTCATTCCACTGACCAGCATAATGTCTAACTTCGCCCAATATGACGGAATTAAGAATCGATGAGTGAGTATAAAGATACCCTGAACCTACCTGAAACAGGGTTTCCTATGCGTGGCAATCTGGCAAACCGTGAGCCAGAAATGCTTAAGCGTTGGTATAAAGAAGATCTTTACGGTGAAATCCGTAAAGCCAAAAAAGGCAAAAAATCTTTCATATTACATGATGGCCCTCCATACGCGAATGGCGACATTCATATTGGCCACGCACTAAACAAGATTCTTAAAGACATTATTATTAAATCCAAAACACTTTCAGGCTTTGATGCACCTTACATTCCAGGTTGGGATTGCCACGGGCTACCAATCGAATTAATGGTGGAAAAAAAGGTTGGCAAGCCAGGACATAAAGTCACGCCTGCAGAGTTCCGTGAAAAATGCCGCGACTATGCAGCGGGTCAAGTTGAAGGCCAAAAAGAAAGCTTCAAGCGTTTAGGTATTCTAGGTGAGTGGGATAAACCATATCGCACAATGGACTTTGCAACTGAAGCAAACATTATCCGCGCACTTGGTAAAATTGCTGATAACGGTCACTTGCTAAAAGGCTTCAAGCCTGTTCACTGGTGTACTGACTGTGGTTCAGCACTGGCTGAAGCAGAAGTAGAATACAAAGATAAAGTATCTCCTTCAATTGATGTTATCTTCAAAGCTGTTGATGAAGCCGCTGTGCTTTCGAAATTCAACCTAGCTGAAGGTCATGAAGGTCAAGGTGACGTGTCCATGGTTATCTGGACCACAACTCCTTGGACGCTTCCTGCTAACCGTGCACTTTGTGTTCGTGACGATCTTGAGTACGTGCTAATTCAAGTTGAAGGCGATAATCCTCAACGTTTGATTGTTGCATCTGAACTAGAAAAAGACGTTATCGACCGAGCTGGTATCGAGCATTACCACAATCTAGGTTTTGCAAAAGGTAGCGATCTAGAGTTGGCTCAATTCCAACACCCGTTCTATGACTTCTCAGTACCAGTGGTTCTTGGTGATCATGTTACGACTGAATCAGGTACAGGTGTTGTTCATACTGCTCCTGGCCATGGTCAAGATGACTTTGTTGTTGGACAAAAGTATGACCTTGAAGTTGCCAACCCTGTTGGTTCTAACGGTGTTTATCTTCCTGATACAGAACTATTCGCAGGTCAGCACGTATTCAAAGCGAACGAATCAGTACTAGAAGTATTGAAAGAGAAAGGTGCGCTTCTTCATCACCACGCTTATGAGCACAGCTACCCACACTGCTGGCGCCATAAAACACCAATCATCTTCCGTGCAACACCACAGTGGTTCGTATCTATGGATCAAGCCGGCTTGCGTTCTAAAGCACTAGAAGCAATCAAGGGTGTTCAGTGGATGCCGGAGTGGGGTGAAAGCCGTATTGAAGGAATGATTGAAGGTCGCCCTGAATGGTGTATCTCTCGTCAACGTACTTGGGGCGTGCCAATCGCATTGTTTGTTCATAAAGAAACAGCAGAGCTACACCCAAAAACTTCTGAACTGATTGAGAAAGTTGCTCAGTTGGTTGAGCAAAAAGGTATTCAGGCATGGTGGGATGTGGACTCAGAAGAGTTGCTAGGCGCTGATGCTGAAAACTATGAAAAAGTGCTCGATACGTTAGATGTATGGTTCGACTCTGGTGTTACTCACTACTCAGTAGTTGATAGCCGTGAAGAATATAACGGCAACAAGACTAACCTTTATTTAGAAGGCTCTGATCAACACCGTGGTTGGTTCCAATCTTCACTAATCTCATCTATCGCGATGAAAGATGAAGCGCCATACAAACAGGTTCTAACACATGGTTTCGTTGTTGATGGCCAAGGCCGTAAGATGTCTAAGTCTATCGGTAACGTGGTATCTCCAAAAGACGTGACTAACAAGTTAGGTGCGGACATTCTTCGTCTATGGGTTGCATCAACCGATTACACAGGTGAGGTTGCAGTTTCTGATGAGATTTTGAAGCGCTCTGCTGATGCTTACCGTCGTATTCGCAATACCTCTCGCTTCTTCTTAGCGAACTTAAGTGGTTTCAACCCGGAAACAGATATCGTCCCTGTTGAAGAGATGGTTGCTCTTGACCGCTGGGCTGTTGGGCGTGCATTGGCTGCTCAAGAAGACATCATTAAATACTACGATGAGTACAACACTCACGGGGTTGTTCAGCGCTTGATGCAATTCTGCTCCATTGAGATGGGTTCGTTCTATCTAGATGTCATCAAAGACCGTCAATATACAGCGAAGCTGGGTGGTCATGCGCAGCGTAGCTGTCAAACTGCACTTTACTACATTGTTGAGGCATTAGTTCGTTGGATGGCACCAATTATGTCATTCACAGCAGATGAAATCTGGAACCAAATGCCAGGCGAGCGTGACAAGTTTGTATTCTGTGGCGAGTGGTTCGACGGCCTGTTTGGTCTATCGGAAGGTGAAGAGCTGAACGATGAGTTCTGGTCTGATATTCAAGCTGTACGTGGCGCTGTAAACAAACTTCTTGAGTCTGCTCGTAGCGACAAAGTTATCGGTGGCTCACTGCAGGCTGAAGTAACTTTGTATGCGGATGATGCACTTGCAGCGAAACTTAACAAGCTAGAAGATGAGCTACGATTTGTGCTATTGACTTCAAAAGCAGAGGTGAAAGGCATCAACGACAAACCTTCTTCAGCACACGAAACTGAACTGGAAGGCCTGTTTGTTGAAGTGAAAGCAACGGAAGCAGAGAAGTGTGACCGCTGTTGGCATCATACTGCTGATGTTGGCACTATTGCTGGTCACGAGAAAATCTGTGGTCGATGCATTTCTAATGTGGAAGGTGAAGGCGAAGCTCGTAAGTTCGCTTAATCCATAGGCATTTATTACTAACGAAGTAAAGGTCATAATGTCTGAACAAGCACTGACATTGAAACAATCTGGAGTACGCTGGCTTGGGCTAGCGTTACTCGTATTCATTGCAGACATCGCTATTAAGTTAGTGGTTATGCATACTATGGGTTACGGTTGGGACAATCGAATTGAAGTTCTGCCGTTTTTCAATCTGCTGTATGTACACAACTATGGTGCTGCATTTAGCTTCTTGAGCAGTCAAGGTGGCTGGCAGCGTTGGTTGTTTACCGCGATAGCTATTGCAGTTGTAGTTATGCTGATAGCTTGGATGCGTAAGCTGCCCGCTACAGATAAGTGGAGCAATATCGCCTACGCGTTCATTATTGGTGGAGCCGTTGGCAATGTTTTTGACCGACTTGTTCATGGCTTTGTTGTCGACTACCTAGACTTTCATTGGCATCAATATCATTGGCCTGCTTTTAACTTGGCTGATTCAGCAATATGTATTGGTGCAGTCATGATTGTGCTCGATGGATTTAGAAAGAAAAAAGACAGCTAACTCTGCATTGAAAATCTGAATAGAAATAGGAAGCGTAGTCTCTTGTGAGAGCTACGCTTTTTGTTTACTCTGCGTCTAAAATAAAACGAATGGAAACATAACGTGAAAGTAATTCAGCAAGACTCAAAAGTCACCCTACACTTTACCATCAAGATGAAAGATGGCTCTGTCGCCGATAGCACTCACAATATGGGTAAGCCTGCCCAACTCACTATTGGTGATGGTAGCTTAAGTGATAACTTCGAAAAGCATTTACTTGGTATGCAGTCAGGACAAGAACAATCAATAGAGCTGTCTGCTCAAGATGCTTTCGGAATGCCAAATCCAGATAATATTCATCATATGGAACGTAGCAAATTCGTTGGTGATGCTGAAGTAGAGGTTGGCACAATCATGGCTTTTTCTGGGCCAGACGGTGCGGAGATCCCTGGGATTATTACTGAAATAGCTGGGGACTCTGTGACGGTAGATTTTAACCATCCACTCACAGGACATGACGTAACGTTTGAAGTGGAAATACTATCAGTCGAATAAGGTCGTTGGCCTGTTGGGGCTAACTTTTGCACTCTATCACAGTTTCTGTAGAATACCTTTCCAATTGAAGAAGATTTGAAATGAGCGACACAATGAAAATCCTACTTGCTAACCCACGAGGTTTTTGTGCTGGCGTTGATCGCGCGATCAGTATCGTGGAGCGAGCGCTTGAGATATATCAACCACCAATCTATGTCCGTCATGAAGTCGTTCATAATCGCTTTGTTGTTGAAGGGCTGAAGCAACGCGGCGCAATTTTTGTTGAAGAGCTTAACGAAGTACCAGATGACAGTATTGTGATCTTTTCTGCGCACGGCGTTTCTCAAGCAGTTCGCCAAGAAGCCAAAGAAAGACAGCTTACAGTGTTTGATGCGACTTGCCCTTTGGTAACTAAAGTCCATATGGAAGTGGCTAGAGCAAGCCGCAAAGATATGGAAGTTGTGCTTATTGGTCACGCTGGTCACCCGGAAGTAGAAGGGACAATGGGTCAATATTCTAGTATGGAAGGCGGCATGTACCTTGTCGAAACGCCAGCTGATGTCGACCGATTAAAAACGCTAATCAAAGATCCTTCTCACTTACATTATGTGAGCCAAACTACTTTGTCCGTTGATGAGACCGCTGATGTTATCGACGAGCTAAGACGCGTATTCCCTGATATTCAAGGACCGCGTAAAGACGACATCTGTTATGCAACGCAAAACCGTCAAGACGCTGTGCGACAGCTCGCACAAGAGGTTGATGTATTGATTGTTGTAGGCTCTAAAAACTCATCTAACTCTACACGTTTAAAAGAGTTAGCTGAGAAGTTAGGTACTCCGGGGTATCTCACTGACTGCCCAGAAGAAATCAAGCCAGAATGGATACAGGACAAACTCAAAGTTGGTGTTACCGCAGGTGCATCGGCTCCAGAAGAGTTGGTCAACCAAATCCTAGATAGAATAAAATCTCTAGGTGCAGAGTCAGTAGAAGAGGTATTAGGCAGAGAAGAGAACATGTTCTTTGAAGTGCCGAAAGAGCTTCAAATCACTCAGGTGTAAACTGAGCATATTGCAAAAGAAAAGGGCTCATTGAGCCCTTTTTATGTTTTAGTAAGGAATTATTCCTTGTCTTGGTCAAAGTCGCCATGAAAATGGCCATGATCAGAGTGACTATGTGCTGCCTTGAGCTTATCTCCAATACGCAGTTTTTGAGTAGGAGTTTCAATCAGTGAAGTACGTAGAGCACTGACTGCGGTCTCTTCTACAGGGAAGATAGGTTGACTAAATGCATAGTAAGTCGTTACGTATGCTAAGGCTTGTGTATTTACATATAGTGCATCTTGGTTAACGTTATTCAAGTCATCACAGGATTGATGGTAGCAACGGTCATAAGCCACTCCCACGTCACCGCCAAACTGTTCAGCTTCCTCAACGGTTTTCACTTTTTCGGCGCCAGTAAAAAGCCCACCAAATGCAACACCCCAGTCAGCGAAGCCTGCGTAATCAGAGCGTTTAGATAACGCTTGTGGAACAGTGCTATTAGAAGTAAAGCCGAAAAACTCATTAAAAATGGATTCGATATCAGATGTGCCATAAGGTGGTGTAAAATCACCAGTATAAGCGTTGTCAGGGCTATCTTTAGTATCTGATAGATCGCCGTCCATAACACCAAATATGTAGTTTGGTGAGCCAATCATATCGAAGTTTAAGTAAAGCTTAACCTTGTTCAACTCGTTATACCTGTCCTCGACTAGATCAACTTGAGCTTCAGTCAAATCTTCAGCATTTTCGACCCCATACTGTTTCATGACTTCTGTTTGCGCTTTGTCGTAAGTAGCGGAAAACAAATCATCCGTATAGTGAGTCGAGCCAACGAGCCCTGACTCTTCAGCCGCCCACCAAGCGAAGCGAACTTTGTTTTTTACCGGAGCATTAAGATCGGCAAGTGTTGCTGCGTATTCTAGTAGTCCCGCGCTTCCTGAACCATTGTCATTGATCCCCGGACCAGATGGAACTGAGTCTAAGTGTGCCCCTAACATAACGACTTGGTTCGGGTCGCCTTTTCTCGTTTCCGCAATGATGTTCTGTATTACGACCACTTTATCATCAACGGAAACAGTGAGCGTGGCGGGTACACTTGAGGTTAGACTGCTTTCATACCACTGTTTTCCCAAATCATATCGAGTACCAAAAGCAGGTATTGTTGCAGTACTTTCATTGCTTAACGTACCGCTGATAACGCCAGTTCGCCCTTCACTGTTACCTTGATTGAAGATAATAACGGCCTTAGCTCCCGCTTGCTCAGCATTGACAACCTTGTCGCTAAAAGAGCAGCCACCACGTTGAATGGCGACGATTTTGCTCGTCAATGCTTTGCCTTCAAAGTCGGATGCTTCACACCCATCGGTGTCATCATAATCTTCAGCATCAAAACGAAAGTCTGGTGTCACAAAAGCTATGTCACCTTCGATCGTGCCATTAGAATCGCCGGAATAAGACATAACGGAAAAATCAGGCTCAGTACCATCCTCGACGTCATGAGAGCTAGTCATTTTAACTCCGTTTACTGTGAGAGAGGTGCCGGCAAGCTCTTCCCAAGCTCTAAAGTCAAACTCTTGAGTAGTGACTATGTAGCCATTCTCTTGCATTGCTTGAACGATGTAATCTTTTGATTGGGTGTACCCAGATGTTCCAGCTGCGCGAGTTATGGAGGAGCCATCTGTGGTTGTAGAAGCTCTCGCTTCTAGATCGACCAAGTGATTGACGACGTCGTTTTTAGATATATTGCTACTCACATATTGCGCTGCAGTTCTAGGATCGTCCCAATAACATCCTGATAGTAATGTTGAACTGAATAGCGTTGTTAGCAGTACCTTATTATTATGTAGGAAGGTTTGCACTTTTATACTCCTTTTAAAATATAAGCCAGGAGCATTCTTCTGCATTTTAATATTAAGTTGAAGTTATATTTGTTAACAAATCAATAACAATTGATCTGTGAAGTATCTTGATGAAAGAAATATTTTTATAAGTTACATAAGAGCGATATAGCATTATGTGACTTTTTGGTGCTGTTTATGGTGGGGTTCTCACAGAACTAGCGGTAAATAGTACTGATTTAATACGGAAAGTTAGAGTTAAATATTATAGCTGATTGAGTTAGCAGGCTGTACATTTACAGCCTGCTATAGATGAGATTATGCGTTTTCAGTTATTGAGTCCGTGTTTTTGTTTGCTTCAGAATCAATAAAGCTTTCACCTTTGCCTTTTGACGACTTAATAACATAACTTGTGACCAATATAGAGAACACTACACCTAGAGTGGTAGATATCGACATTGGCATACCAAACCCAAGTGTTTCGCTATTTAAGATAAAAGTAACACACACTGATGTCATGAAGAAGGCTGGTACGGTTGTGACCCAGTGGAGCTTATTGTGGCGCAGCAAATACGCTGACGCAGTCCACAGCATCATGACGGCTGTTGTTTGGTTGGCAAAGCCAAAATAACGCCAGATGATACCAAAATCTACTTGGGTAAGAATTGCACCAATAACGAATAGAGGCAGAGCCATCAAAAGACGTTTTTTCAGGCTTTTCTGCTCCATGTTGAAGTATTCCGCCAAAATCAGACGGCTTGAGCGAAATGCTGTGTCACCGGATGTAATTGGCAAAATAACCACACCAAGGAAAGCAAGCACACCACCAAATACCCCCAATAGTCCAAATGAAGAGCTATAGACGACATTCCCAGGCCCACCACTTTGGATAGCGTCTGAAAGGCTGTCTAAGTTGCCAAAAAATGATAGAGCTATTGCACACCAAATTAATGCGATGATCCCTTCTCCAATCATGGCTCCATAAAATACGAATCGACCATTTTTTTCATTTTCCATGCAGCGCGCCATTAATGGAGACTGAGTTGCGTGAAAACCTGAAATTGCGCCACACGCAATGGTAATGAATAAAGCAGGCCACAAAGGCATATCATTGGGGTTTAAGTTAAAAAACATGTCACTGATTTTGAAGTCGCCCATCACGGTGTAATTGTCTGATAGAGCAACAGCGGTAATTAAACCCACAGACATAAATATCAGCAGCGCGCCGAAAAAAGGGTAAAGTCTACCAATTACCTTATCGACGGGAACAAGAGTAGCAATAACGTAATACGCAAAGATGACCATTACCATTGTTGACATGCTGACGGTCATGCTGGTTTGATCGTTGATGAGTGTTGTGATCATGCCAGCAGGCGCGGAAACAAATACCACACCAACCAGAAGCAATAAGACAATAGCGAAAACATTCATGAAGTGCTTTGCGCCATTTCCTAAGTAGCGGCCTGTGATACTAGGGACAGAAGCACCATCATTTCTTACGGATAACATTCCAGAGAAATAATCGTGTACAGCGCCTGCAAAAATACAGCCTATAACTATCCATAGCATGGCAGCTGGCCCGTATAGAGCTCCCATAATTGGCCCAAATATAGGTCCAACGCCTGCAATATTAAGTAATTGAACCAAATAGACTTTACGCGTTGACATAGGGACAAAGTCCACACCGTCTGCTTTCGTATGGGCGGGTGTCTTTCTCTTTTCGTTTATCCCAAATATCTTTTCGATAAATGTGCCGTAGACAAAATATCCGCCGATCAATGCCGCGACACAGGTTAAAAACCACAACATAAAAATTCCCTTCTGCTTGTTGCATAACTCAACGGTGAGATATTACGGAGCTTTTAGGGAATTACACTGGTTTTCAGCGTTAGCAGTTACAAATTGTGATAAGTAGCGCTTATTGATCGTTCAGTGGTTTTGTTTATTCGCCAATGAACAGTTTCTGAGTAATTTCTTCGTGAAAACTAAATCTAAATTGATGAGTATAAAAGGCGTATCGCTTTTATGTTGGTAAATTGCCGTTAAGATGTAAATTAACTAATTGATAATTAAAATACTTGAGTATACTCAGCGTCGTTAAAATATAAGTAGGAGCAATATGAAGTCATTCATTTTTCTTTTTGTCGTAGTTTTGTTGTCTGGGTGTGTATCGGGACTAGGAGCAAGCAGTGATGACTGGCATCAGATCGGTTATCAAGATGGAGCTAGAGGCTTCAACCCTCGCTCGTATAGCCAGTTGGGGCATATCAATGCCAGTGAGCAAACAGAGTATGATGAGGGCTATAACGAAGGGATAAAATATTACTGCAATCCTGACTATGCGTATCAAATAGGCTTGTCTGGCCAAGACTATTTAGGTGTTTGTGATGGAATGAAGCAAGGTCAGAGGTTTCGTATGGAATGGCAACGTGGCTGGAATGCCTATCAAAGCTCCGCGATGTAGCTGGTTTACGCTAAGCTTTAAATAAGCCAGATGCTCTGGCTTATTTAAGTTAGTTAATTTGAACCCCCCCCCTTTAATTCGCGGGATAAATTACTCCTAGGGATGCTTGCTTGTTTGCGCCGGTGACTTCGGGAAGATTACTTGGCAAGTTGTGTATACGACGCTGAGCTAACCAAGCAAAGGCTATCGCCTCCATAAACTCTCCATTTACTCCTTTTTCTTCTGTAGGTTGAACTAACCAACTAGGTAGAATTTCTTGTAGTCTTTGCATGATAAGAGGGTTTTGGGCACCACCGCCACAAACTAATAGCTCTGGTTTTGGTCCTTCAGTGAATTTTTTCACTTCATCACAAATGGATGCCGCAGTTAACTCGCACAACGTACGTTGAATGTCTTCGGGCCTAATGGCTGAGTCCGATATTTTGTTGCTTAGCCACTGTTGGTTAAATAGTTCTCTCCCAGTGCTCTTAGGGTTAGGTCTATCAAAGTAATCTTCCCTTAGAAAACCTGCTAGTAGATCAGTATGTACGTTGCCACTTAAAGCGAATTGAGCGTTGTGATCATAGCTGCCTTTTTGCTGTTCGTTGCACCATATATCCATTAGGACGTTACCGGGGCCAGTGTCATAACCGATGACAGGAGAGTTGGGACGGAGTACAGAGATATTGGCAATGCCACCGATGTTCAGAACGATGACTGTTGAATCGGTAGGGTTAAAAATCGTTCTGTGAAAAGCTGGGACTAGCGGTGCTCCTTGACCACCTAGCGCTATATCTTTGCGTCTAAAATCAGCTACTGTATCAATGCCTGTCTTGCTCGCGATAATATTGGCATCACCTAACTGAATGGTAAATGGCGTGCTACCGGTTGGTTGATGAAAAACGGTTTGGCCATGGTTTCCGATGGCTCGAATGTCGCGAGCTTTTACATTAAAAGCAATAAGCGCCTCGTTTATAGCATCGGCATACACATGACCTAGCTGATGCTCTAGTACGCCGATATCCACTAACGTTGTTGATTGCCCTAAGCAAATATCCAGAACCTTTTGCTTGATGTTCTTCGGCATCGAATAGCAATGATGATTAACTAGGTGAGCGTTGTGATTGTCAATTTCGCATAGCGCGATATCAATACCATCTAGACTTGTGCCAGACATGACACCTACATAAAGCTCTTTATTATTCACTCTGACCTCATCACTTTACAAAGGGTTACTCAACTATTCCAACAGTTGAATTGAATGGCAATAGCGTTTGTTTTATCTTAATAAACTTATTGAAAAAACGTTTATTTTTGCTAATTGAATCACGTTAACAGGGGTTGGTATGGGACCACTATGGTTAGATGTTGCTGGATATGAACTTACAGCAGAAGACAAGGAAATTCTACAACACCCAACAGTTGGTGGGGTGATTCTTTTCAGCCGGAACTATTTCGACAGTCAACAGTTAATCGCATTGAATAAAGCAATACGTCAAGCGGCGAAAAGACCTATTTTGATTGGTACCGATCAGGAAGGTGGACGGGTGCAAAGGTTTCGAGAAGGTTTTTCAAGTATTCCAGCTGCTCAAGAATATGGCCGGCATAAAGACAGCGAAGAGCTTGCATACCTTGGTGGCTGGCTGATGGCTGCCGAGGTTATTGCCCATGACATAGATATCAGCTTTGCTCCGGTTTTAGATAAAGGCCATCAGAGTAAAGCGATTGGTAGTCGAGCTTTTTCCGAAAATGTTCAGGATGTTATAGCGCTAAGTCAGGCTTATATGCGTGGTATGAAAGAACTAGGCATGATTACAACTGGCAAGCATTTTCCCGGTCATGGTGGTGTTGAGGTCGACTCTCATGCGGAAACGCCATATGACCATCGAACGGATATTTTTGCCCAAGATATGGCTATATTCCGCTCTCATATCGAACAAGGATTGTTGGATGCAATGATGCCTGCTCATGTGGTTTATCCGCATTTTGATGATCGCCCTGCCAGTGGTTCATCTTATTGGTTGAAGGACGTTTTACGTGATCAGCTTGGTTTTAAAGGCATCGTTTTTTCAGACGACCTGAATATGGAGGGGGCTTCCATTATGGGCGGCCCTGCAGAAAGAGCTCAACAATCCCTAGATGCTGGGTGTGACATGGTCTTGATGTGCAATAATCGTGATGCACAGGTAAAAGTTCTTGATGGTCTGCCTATCAGTGAATTTGAGCATGGTAAAAGTATGTTGAAAAAACAAAATATCAGCCTTTCTGATCTCCGCTTATCCAAACAGTGGAAGCATGCATCTGAAGCAATGGCGCGATTGTGTGACAAATAGGGTGAAGTAAACTACCTGCTAACCACACCTTAGACAAAGATAACTCCTAACCTCTCCAAAACAATAGGTGTAAATTAATAATTACACCTATTGTTTTTTATTGTTTACACTTTTCATTGCGCATTTATTTTGTTACCTTGCTCTGTAACGACATTAAAGCTCACCTAGCTAGGTGTATTAAATATTTTACGGATTGAGTATGTTAAGAAGCGAACTAAGTAATATCAATATTAGCGATGAGCAGGTATTAATCACACCAGAAGAACTAAAGCAAAAACTTCCGCTGAGTGAAGAGTCTCGCCAGTTCATTCAAAAGTCACGACAAACCATAGCAGATATCATTCACAAGAGAGATCATCGCCTGTTGGTAGTGTGTGGTCCTTGTTCAATCCATGATGTTGAAGCGGCTAAGGACTATGCAAAGCGTCTGAAGAAGCTTTCAGAAGAGTTGAGTGATCAGCTTTATATTGTTATGCGAGTTTACTTTGAAAAGCCGCGTACTACTGTTGGCTGGAAAGGTCTGATTAACGATCCAAACCTAGACGGTTCATTTGATATTGAGCATGGTCTACACGTTGGTCGTCAGTTATTGGTTGAATTGGCGGATATGGATATTCCACTAGCAACCGAGGCGTTGGACCCAATTAGTCCTCAATACTTGGCTGATACATTTTGCTGGGCAGCTATCGGAGCAAGAACGACTGAATCGCAAACTCACCGCGAGATGGCAAGCGGTCTTTCGATGCCGATTGGCTTTAAAAATGGTACGGACGGTAGCTTATCTACTGCTATCAATGCTATGCAGGCTGCATCTTCTAGTCACCGTTTTATGGGGATCAATCGTGAAGGCCAAGTGGCATTGTTGACGACTCAAGGTAATAAGGATGGTCATGTTATTTTACGTGGTGGTAAGCAGACTAACTACGATTCAGTATCAGTGACAGAGTGTGAGCAAGAAATGCAAGGTCATGGTTTGGAGGCATCTCTCATGGTTGATTGTAGCCATGCTAACTCGCGCAAAGACTACCGTCGCCAACCGCTTGTTGCTGAAGACGTGATTCATCAGATCCGTGAAGGCAATAAGTCTATTATCGGCGTAATGATTGAGAGTCATATCAATGAAGGAAACCAATCGTCCGACTTGCCACTAGATAAGCTCGAATACGGTGTTTCAATCACGGATGCGTGTATTAATTGGGAAACAACTGAGGCATTATTACGCCATGCACATAAAGAGTTAGTTCCGTTTTTAGAAAATCGCCTAAACAAATAGAAAGGTATATGTAATGGCCGTTGAACTGAGTGAATTGCGTGATCAAATTGATGAAGTTGACAAGCAGATTTTAGACTTGCTTTCGCAGCGTTTAGCCCTTGTCGAGAAAGTCGGCGAGGTGAAAAGTGAACACGGCTTACCGATATATGCTCCCGATAGAGAAGCTGCAATGCTTGCGTCAAGAAGGCTTGAAGCTGAAAAGAAGGGCGTACCACCGCAACTCATTGAAGACATTTTGCGCCGTACCATGCGCGAATCCTATGCTAGTGAAAAAGACTCTGGTTTTAAGTGCTTAAAACCAGAACTACGTTCTGTTGTAATCATTGGTGGCCATGGTCAACTAGGTAAGTTATTTGGTCGTATGTTTAGCTTGTCTGGTTACGATGTAAAAGTTATCGGTAGTAAAGACTGGGATAAAGCGGATGAAGTTTTATCTACTGCAGGCTTGGTCGTGGTTACAGTTCCAATTCACTTAACCGTTGGCGTAATTAAAAAGCTAGAGCAGCTACCAGAAGATTGCATTCTATGTGATTTAACTTCGATTAAGAGTTCACCACTCCATGCAATGTTAGAAACTCATAACGGGCCAGTTGTTGGGTTGCACCCAATGTTCGGTCCAGATGTAGCGAGTTTTGCCAAACAGGTCATTGCTTATAGCAATGGCAGAGGTGAAGAAAAGTATCAATGGCTGCTAGAGCAATTTGCCATTTGGGGTGCAACGCTTAGAGAAATAAAAGCTGACGAGCATGACAGTGGAATGACTCTTATCCAAGCTTTACGTCACTTCACCACGTTTGCCTATGGCGTTCATCTCAGTAAAGAAAACCCAGATCTAAACAGCCTTCTTAAATTAAGCTCACCAATTTATCGTTTAGAGCTTGCGATGGTGGGGAGACTATTTGCTCAAGATCCGAATTTATACGGCGACATCATTTTTTCTTCTCAAGAGAATGTGCAGATGATTAAGCGTTTTCATGAAAGGTTAGGGGAGGCTGTTAATCTACTTGAGCATAATGATAAGCCTGAATTTATCGAAAGCTTTGAACAAGTGAGAACTTGGTTTGGAGATTACTCTCAACAGTTTATGAATGAGAGTCAAAGCTTACTTAAACAAGCCAATGATTCTATCCATAGAGAGTAGCTTGCTCACCTAATAAAAATAGCTCGTGACTTGTTAGAGAATCACGAGCTATATAGTTCTAAAGTTGCTCACCCATATCAGATAAGTGCTCACCTAGGTCGGATAAGTGTTCAAGTTCGCGGTGAAGCAGATCGTCATTCCCAACATTTAGCTCAACCAAACGCTTGATATGAGCAATACTTTCGATATCAATATGGTCAATACTGGCGTGGATAATGTTTTTCTGAATACCTATTAGGTTGGCGACCAGACTAATGACGATATCGCTACTCGGCAGAGTAAATTCTATGTCGGCAAGAATATCGCAATTGAGTTCCGCATTGTTGCCATCAGTGCTAAGAAGCAGGCCATGCAAAGAGAGATCTTGGATATTGGCTTCAACCACTGTTCCTCCTTGGCGAATCGTTGCGGGAGCCTGATAGATTATTCGTGAAAATCGGCGTCTTTCAACCATACTAAATATCTTCCTTAGTTCTTTACTACTGGTACGCTATAAATCCGTTTATGTGAGCAAGTCTATCGCCATTAAAAAGCCGCAATAAATGCGGCTTTAGTCGTATTCTACTTCGCAATTCGCTTGTATTTAATACGATGTGGTTCGGCTGCTTGCGCACCTAACGTCTGTTTTAGCCACTCACTGTATTCAGTATAGTTGCCTTCGTAGAAGTTAACCTGACCTTCGTCGCGGTAATCCAAGATATGTGTGGCAATTCTGTCCAAGAACCAGCGGTCGTGCGAGATAACCATTGCACATCCTGGGAACTCTAATAGCGCTTCTTCAAGTGCACGTAGAGTTTCTACATCCAAGTCGTTGGTTGGCTCATCGAGTAGCAGCACGTTGCCACCAGTTTTAAGAAGCTTCGCTAGGTGAACGCGGTTACGTTCGCCCCCGGATAGCTCACCAATAATTTTCTGTTGGTCAACACCTTTAAAGTTGAAACGCGAGCAATAAGCTCGAGCTGGGATTTCAAAGTTGTTAATCTTGATGATATCAGCACCTTCAGAGATCTCTTGGAAAACAGTTTTACTGTCGTCCATGCTATCGCGGAACTGATCGACAGATGCAAGTTTTACAGTATCACCAAGCTCAACTGTGCCTGAATCTGGTTGTTCTGTGCCACTTAGCATCTTGAACAGCGTCGATTTACCCGCACCGTTGGCACCAATGATACCGACAATTGCTCCCTTCGGTACGCTGAAAGACAAGTCATCGATAAGTACACGGTCACCAAAAGATTTGGTTAGATTGTTTACTTCAACAACTTTGTCACCTAGACGCTCACCAGGTGGAATGAATAGTTCATTCGTTTCATTACGTTTTTGGTGATCACTATTGTTAAGTTCTTCAAAACGCGCCATACGTGCTTTAGACTTCGCTTGGCGGCCTTTAGGATTTTGTCGAACCCACTCAAGCTCTTTCTCGATGGTTTTCTGGCGAGCTTTCTCTTGAGATGCTTCTTGTTTCAATCGAGCATCTTTTTGCTCAAGCCAAGAAGTGTAGTTGCCTTCCCAAGGAATACCTTCACCACGGTCAAGTTCCAAGATCCAGCCCGCTGCGTTATCAAGGAAGTAACGGTCGTGGGTAATAGCAACAACAGTACCGTTGTAGTCGACTAAGAAACGCTCTAACCATCCAACAGACTCCGCATCAAGGTGGTTAGTTGGTTCGTCTAGTAGCAGCATGTCTGGTTTTTCAAGTAGCAGGCGGCAGATAGCAACACGGCGTCTTTCACCACCAGAAAGGTGTTCTATTTTTGAATCCCATTCTGGTAGGCGAAGCGCGTCAGCGGCACGCTCTAGAGCATTTTCAAGGTTGTGACCATCTTTTGCTTGAATCAGCGCTTCAAGCTCACCTTGCTCTTTTGCAAGAGCGTCGAAGTCAGCGCCTTCTTCAGCATACGCAGCATAAACAGCATCGAGCCTTTTAAGTGCGTCAGCAACATCTGCAACGGCTTCTTCAACCACTTCACGAACAGTTTTCGATTCGTCTAATTGTGGCTCCTGAGGCAAATAACCGACGTTTAATCCAGGCTGAGGACGAGCTTCACCATCGATATCTGTATCGATACCAGCCATGATTCTTAGTAGGGTAGATTTACCCGCACCATTTAAGCCCAATACGCCTATTTTTGCTCCTGGGAAAAAGCTAAGTGAGATATCTTTGAGAATTTGACGTTTGGGTGGGACGATTTTACTCACCCGCGACATGGTATAAACATATTCAGCCATTGCCGATAGATCCTAATTGAAAATACATAAGGCCTCATTTTATACCAATCTAGATACTTTTGTTACACGAGTGGTGAGCTTTTATCGATCTGTGTATCAAGCTGGCACTAAACGAAAAGCAACGAGTTGCACGATTCTTGCAGAGGTCCTATTTATTGTGAATCCTCTGTTAAATTGAACTTATTGGCTTATTTTTGACCTAACATTAACAGGGTGTTAACATTTAAAATCCGCACGACATGGAAGTGAGGAATATGGTAGGTAAGAGCTTTAATAAACTATATCAGCTCGTAAGCTGTTCAAGTGTATGTGCTTTTCTTTTTGTAGGGAATAGCTTAGCAAGTCCTGTGTCTAATATCCAAGAGCAACGAGCGCTCTATGATAGAGCACAGAAATTGTTAGATAGAAGGCAAGTTTCCCAATATCAGTCAATACGGAAAAAAATTTCAGACTACCCACTAACACCTTACACAGACTACCGAGCATTTCTGATTGACCTAAGTGCGAAAAGCCCTGACCAAGTCAATGAATTCATTCAATACAACTATTCATATCCTTTCTCTTCTAGTATTCGTGCTCCATATATAGAAACGTTAGCACTTCAAAGGAAATGGAAGCAGTTACTCGAATTTCAATATTCTGAGCCCTCAGGTGAAGCCTATAAATGTCACTATTACACGGCATTATACAAAGTTGGACAGAAAGAACAGGCTTTCGAAGGAATGGATAAGCTATGGCTTTCAGGTGACAGCATTTCAAAGCATTGTGATTACTTAATCAAAGTCTGGGACAAAGCAGGCTTAAAAACTGATGACATTATCCTACGTCGTATGCTACTAGCATTTGATGAAAGAAATAATGGCTTGATGAAATACCTTAAGCGGCAATTAAAAACAGCAGAGGCACAAAAAAAGGCCGCAGAAATTACGGATCTTTATAGTAAACCTGAAATGGTGGTTAGGTTTGCGAGAGAAAATGCTGAAGATAGTGATATTTACTTGATGCAGGTTTCATCTGCATTGAAACGCCTAGCAAGAAAGGATGCCGAGAAAGCTCAAGTAGCATTTTCGCAAGTTATGGTGAATAACTCTTTTAAAGAAGAAGACAAGCAGAAACTGGCAGAGTTTATCGTTTATCGCTTAATGAATACAGAATCAGAGCCTTTAGCAAAATGGCGAGACGATGTCATTGATATGTCGAATGAAGACAAGCTGATTGAGCGTCGAATTAGACTTGCTATTCAGCAAGCTGATTGGAGAGGTACACAGCGTTGGATTGCACACCTTACCCCTGAAACTCGAGAGACTTTGCGTTGGCAGTATTGGTTAGGCCGCAGTGAAATTGCTTTAGGCATGCATGAGCATGGCCAAACTAGATTAGAAACACTTCTTGGAAAAAGGAATTTCTATAGCGTTGCAGCCGCAGGCTTTATGGGAGTGCCAGTAGCATATCCAACGACTTTCCTCAATCTAGATCACACCGTAATCGAGCCTCACAAGAGAGCTCTTTATCGAATTCAGGAGTTGATTGATCGCTCGAAAATTTCGGCAGCTAAAACCGAATGGAATTGGTTACTTCGAAATGCCAGCATAGAAGAGAAAAAAATGTTGGCAGCATATGCGGCAGATAAAAACTGGCACCATTTGACAGTGAAAGCGTCGATATCAGCTAAATTGTGGGATAACGTTCAGCTGCGTTTTCCAATCGCTCACCAATGGTGGTTTGATCATTATGCGGAGAAACATGGTATAGACCCGATCACTTTAATGTCATTGGCTCGACAAGAAAGTGCGATGGACGTGAACGCACGCTCTCCGGTAGGTGCTAGGGGAATCATGCAAATAATGCCTCGTACTGCCCAATATACTGCAAGGAAGTATCGCATTCGCTATAACGGGGCGAGAGATTTATATTCTGTTGGTAAGAACATAGAGATTGGCAGTAGCTATTTGAACGGGTTACTTGAAAGGTTTGATGACAACCGTATTTTTGCTTTTGCGGCGTACAATGCAGGCCCGCATAGAGTGAAGAAGTGGCGAGAACGTTCGAATGAGAACTTGGATGTGTATGCCTTTATCGAAAGTATTCCATTTAATGAAACACGTGGTTATGTTCAGAATATCTTGATGTTCGAGACTTATTACCGCGACTTAATGGGGGTGGATGGCCAGTTCCTGACCAAGCGAGAAAAGTTAGCAAGATACTAAAGCCCCAACTTTGAGCTAAATACATTCCCGTGAAATGCAATCTAGACATCTTTAGGTTGCGTGGGGATGATAACGAATTACAATAAACTCACACACCATCAATATATCCAAAAGATTATGTCGTTCCTCCCAGAGTACAGCGATTGGGATCAATTTATTGATTTATTGAATCGCGCTATCAAAAACAAAGACCATGAATTGCTGTTATCGACCATGCTCACCCCTGATGAGAGGGAAGCCTTGATTGCGAGAGCAAACATACTTACTGAGTTACTGAAAGGGGAGATGTCTCAGAGGCAGATGAGCCAAGAGCTCGGTGTTGGTATTGCAACCATTACTCGAGGCTCAAATGAGCTTAAAGCGAAATCAGAACAAGATAGACTACGTATTACAGATTTACTTTTGAAGCCTTGAGTCAAGTTTGTGCCAGTGAGTTTCACTGGCACAGGCCTAGCTTCTCGGAGCTGAGTCAGTTATAAATTTGCTGTGAAATGCTCTTCATTGGAAAAGGGAATCAGCGCTAAGATTAAGGCTTGATGATAGACAGAGCTTCGAGTCAGCAGGTTGTTTGTTAACAGGCTTATTGCCCCACCTTTCTGTTTGATATTCTCAGTGCCGAACACATCATCCATGACATCTCCTAACTCATTCGCAGTTTTTAGCTTCTCTAGTACAACTGGAGGTAGCATCAAACTGGCAGAGCGAGATTCTCCGCGAATAGTAGCTGATTCAATCACCATCCAAGCGAAAGTGACGCCACTGTCTATACCTGCCTCAATACCGACGAAATAATCTGCAGAGCCGCTAATTTTCTTAGCGTTGCGGATCCTGTTTAACGCACCCTGCTTGGTTTCAGTGTTCGTCATTGGTTGATCGGCTACTTCGCTAGCGACTTTGATACCTTCAAAGTTAAACTCTTGGTGCGGAAAAACCTCCCTAAAGGCACTTTCAACAGCGCGAATCTTGGCTGGGTTTAAAGAGGTAATAATCACTGTTTTCATTCTAGAAACTTCTTAATCTAATTTAACTTGTGTATGGGAAATGTTCTCTATCGGATAGCAACCGAGTACTTTTAAGAACTTAGTGATTTTCGTCAGCTCTACAATGGCTTGCTGCATTTCTTCAGAACCATGATGAGCCTGTAAATCAACATAAAACATCTCTTCCCAAGGGTTACCCATAATAGGGCGAGACTCTAACTTGGTCATGTTAATTCCATACTTTTGTAATACAAGCAGTGTCTCAACTAATGAACCCGCTTCTTGAGCCGTAGACATGATAAGTGTTGTTTTAGCTGGAATTTGAGTTGAAACTTCGACCGGCTTACGCGCGACTACAATGAATCGAGTATGGTTTTCTGTTTGGTTAGCAATATTTCCTTGGATGGACTGCAACCCATAAAGCTTACCACTAGAAGAGTTACCGATAGCTGCAATGTCTGTGCGGTTCAGCTCTTTCACTTTTTTCATTGCATCAGCTGTACTAGCACAGATTTCCAGATTGACACCTTTCAATCCATTTAGGAATTCGCTGCATTGCTGATGAGGTTGAGGGTGAGAATAGAGGGTTTTGATCTCCTCTAGACGGATATCTTTGGTTGCAACTAAGCAGTGCTCAATTGGAAGGGTAAGTTCGCCAACAATATATAAAGTTGTATGTTGCAGTAAGTCGTAGACTTCGTTGATGGAACCTGAGCTAGTGTTTTCAATAGGTAATACACCATAATCAGCGTGACCAGATTCTACAGTAGTAATTATGTCTTTGAATTGGTCGCAATTGAGTTCGATAAGCTCTGAATCTTTACGACTGAAATACTCTCTACTTGCAAGGTGCGAATAGGAACCTCGTGCGCCTAAAAAAGCGACTCGGGCAAGGGGCTTTCTAGTTTGAGGGTTAGCAAGATTTTGAAGGTAAGATTGCTGTAATAAGACTGAATCTTCAATAATGGTATGGAACAGCTTGGTGATGTACTGCGCGTCTAGGTCGTATTTTTCTTTACCGTTATTGATTAATTTGACTAGTAACTGCTGCTCTCGATCGGCATCTCTGACCGGTTTAGACGTCTCTACTTTGCTTTTGGCCACATCAATACTTAACTTACGGCGCTCAGAGAGTAAAGAAAGCATTTGGTCATCGAGTTCATTCAAACGTAAGCGAATTTCTTCGAGCGAATATTGTTTGTCGGTCATGATAGTGTCCTTATAAAAAAACCTCCCAGTTGGGAGGCTTTCTGTTCGTTTTAACTTATTTGCGCGAACAACTTAGCCTCCAGAGCTAATTTGGAAAAAATAAGTCAAAAAAGAACAGTTGAGAAAGTAGCATAAAGTCGTTGTTAGTGATTCAACACTCGAACACAATAAGCAAGCAAGCTAACAGCGTCAAGGGTTAATGCTTGGTTAGGAGCAAAAAAATAGCGCCATTGGCGCTATCAACTAATTCTGTCTAACTAAGTAGAGTTTTGAATATTATTCCGTTTCTTCTACTTCGAATTTTTCTGCTCGGCGAGCAGCGGGTTTGTGGCGCAGTTTATTGAGTTGCCTTTCTAGTTTGTGTTCTACGTCATTAACTGCTGCGTATAAATCTTCGTGCATTGAGGATGCGACTAGCTGACCTTTTGGAACTTTAATTACCGCTTCAAATTTCTTTTGCTTATTAGGCTCTTCGCTAAATACTGCTTGGCATGAAATGATATCTACTTGCCATTTTTCTAGCTTTTTGAATTTGCTTTCTATATGCGTGCGGATTGCAGAGGTGATGTCGATGTTTTTGCCTGTGATACTTACTTTCATAGAATTTTCCTCTGTTGCTACCCGTATGGGTTAACTTCAGATTACTGATCTAACGATAATATTGTGTGATCAAGATCACTTTTTATTGGTAAAGATATTTAAGAATAATTAAACGTGATCTTTCGCAAGTAGTGGCTTTTCTATTAATAAAAAGTGCTTGTGATTCTCACTAGAGTGGTTACATTGAGGGGAGGTCGTACGCTAAAATTGATTTGTTTTGGGGGCGTAATTACAACCCAAAATATTTTTCTAATCAGTTGATTGTCAGGCTTTATGTCAAGTTTTCATTGATAGCTCAAATACAACAAAACCCTCAACAAAGTGAACTGTTGAGGGTTTTGTGCTTTATACGGATATTTATTATTTTTCAGGGTTCAGCTTAATCAACTTTTCGGTGTTAGCAATTGGCCCTTGCAAACCTAGCACCTTGTAAGCTTCTAGCTCCACCTGCAAAGACTCTCTCGCAGCTTCTGTATCTGGGTACCTTTTTTGTAACTCTTGGGCGCGGTTAACTGCAGCAATCCAAGCTTTACGCTTGATATAAAATTTCGCAATAGAAAGGTCATAGTCTGCTAAACGGTTTTTTAGAGAGTACATACGTTTTTCAGCATCAGCTGCATATGGGCTGGTTGGATAACGATCTAGTAGCTTTTTGAAATCTGCAAATGCTTCAGCCGCTGGTGTTGGATCGCGGTCACTTCTATCAATGTCCAATGCTTCTTGTAAGAAGTTGGTATCTTGAGCCATATGAGTGAGGCCACGCATATAAAGCACCCAGTCTAGTTTAGGGCTTGTCGGGTTTAAACGCATGAAGCGGTCAATTGACGCAAGTGCTAAAGGTAACTGATCATTACGGTAATAAGCGTAAATAAGGTCCAATTGCACTTGATCAGAATATGGGCCAAATGGATAACGAGAGTCCATCGCCTCAAGTTTTGTTATCGCACCCGTTAGGTAGCCCTCTTGCAAAGCTGTCTTAGCTTGAGCGTAGAGTTGAGCGGGTGGCAAGTCCGGAACGACTTCTTTACTGCTTGAGCAGCCAAACAACGTTAACAGTGTAACTAAACCGAGTAGAGAACGCTTTTTCATGTGTTGGGTCGATTCCTTGAATTTAAATATTTCGTTAGCTCTCGTTACTTTCATACCAGTAACAGATACAATGATGAATTAGCCTATTTTTCCACAGTGTTGAGCATTAGTCTCACAGTTTTTAAAAAAGTTCTATATGAGCCAGCAGATTGAATTAACAAACACCGTAAAAGACAGCCAGTTAGGTCAAAGATTAGATCAAGCTGTCGCAGAGTTATTTAGCGACTTTTCGCGCTCGCGAATCAAAGAGTGGCTTTTACAGGGAAAAGTTCAAGTGAACGGTGAAGTCGTCACTAAACCTCGTTTTAAAGTGATGGGTGGTGAAGAGATTACTGTTTTTGCCGAAATTGAAGCCGAAGAAAGGTGGGAACCGCAAGATATTCCACTTGATATTGTCTACGAAGATGACGATATCTTGGTTATCAATAAGCCTAGAGACTTCGTTGTCCACCCCGGAGCTGGTACTCCTGATGGTACAGTGCTCAATGCTTTGCTTCATCACTTCCCTGATATTGCTGAAGTACCAAGAGCAGGTATTGTCCATCGTCTCGATAAAGATACAACGGGTCTGATGGTAGTTGCTAAAACTGTTCCAGCTCAGACAAGGCTGGTTCGAGCACTGCAAAAACGCAACATTACACGTGAATATGAAGCGATTGCTATTGGCAAAATGACAGCAGGTGGAAAAGTTGAGCAACCAATTGGAAGGCACTCAACGAAACGCACACTAATGGCTGTCACCCCTATGGGCAAGCCTGCGGTGACGCACTATCGTGTTGCAGAGCACTTTCGTGAACATACGAGAATTCGTTTGCGTCTTGAAACGGGCCGAACTCACCAAATCCGTGTGCATATGTCTTATCTGCAACATCCTCTATTGGGCGACACGCCATATGGTGGCCGTGCGAGAATTCCAAAAGGTGCATCGGAAGAGCTTGCAGAGAAAATTCGTCAGTTTGATCGCCAAGCATTACACGCTGCAATGTTAAGATTTGAACATCCTGTTACTGGTGAACTATTAGAGTTTCATGCACCTGTGCCTGACGATATGGTAAACATGAGTGAAGCTCTGCGTGAAGACACCAAATTAAATCACTCGGAAGATTATTGATGAGTTTTGTTGTTCCCAATTGGCCTGCCCCTAAGAGAGTCAAAGCACTTTCGACCACTCGTATCGGAGGGTTTTCTCATCCTCCCTACCAGGGGCTAAATTTGGGACAACATGTTGGTGACGATCCTAGCATCGTCGCAAACAATAGGAAGTGGTTGGTAGGTGCTGCTGGCTTACCAACTTCTCCAGTTTGGTTAAATCAAACTCACTCCACTCATATCGTCGAGCTAGACAAATCAATCAATACTATCTTAGATGCAGATGGCTCGGTAACAACTCAAGATGATGTTGTTTGCTCTGTCATGACAGCAGATTGCCTACCGGTCTTATTGACTAACATCCAAGGAACTCAAGTTGCAGCGGTTCATGCTGGTTGGAGAGGCTTAGCTGATGGCATTTTAGAAAACGCTGTCTATAAAATGCAGGGAGAGCTTCTGGCATGGTTAGGGCCTGCCATTGGTGAAAGTGCATTTGAAGTAGGTGATGATGTACGAGACCTATTTATCAGCCACGATAACCTTGCGAGTAAAGGTTTTGTAGCCACAAGCAAACAAGGCAAGTGGATGGCTAATATGCAGTTATTGGCTAAGCAAAGGTTAAACTCAGTTGGAGTAACGCAAATTTATTCCAGCGAATTATGTACGTTCCAGCACTCAGACAAATTCTTCTCGTATCGTCGTGATGGCGTCACTGGCAGACAAGCCAGTCTTATCTGGATTAGCCGTCAAAATTAATCAGTTTTAGTCGATTGATGACCAAATAGCACACCATTTATAACTTGAAAAATGGGTGCTCAGCGCCCATCTTACACCTATAAACAAGAATTAATTTTTACTCGCTAGGAGAGTTTCATGCGACTCGATAGGTTTACCAGCAAGTTTCAGATTGCTATCTCTGATGCTCAGTCATTAGCATTGGGGCGTGACCATCAATATATAGAGCCAGTCCATCTTATGGTGTCACTTCTTGACCAAGATGGAAGCCCAATTCGTCCACTAATGACCATGTTAGATGTGGATGTTACCAACCTTCGCTCTAAGTTGGCGGAGATTCTGGATTCGCTACCGAAAGTTACAGGTATTGGTGGCGATGTTCAGCTGTCTAGCGCTATGGGGTCTCTATTTAACCTTTGTGACAAAGTCGCGCAAAAACGCAAAGACAGCTATATCTCATCCGAAGTCTTTCTGTTGGCATCCCTGCAGGACAAAGGCCCACTGGGCAAGCTATTAAAAGAGCTGGGGCTCACAGAAGAAAATGTCTCTGGAGCGATAGAGAAAGTTCGTGGTGGTCAGTCAGTCAATGATCAAAACGCGGAGGACCTTCGCCAAGCATTAGACAAATTCACCATAGATTTAACTGAGCGAGCCGAGCAAGATAAGCTTGATCCGGTCATTGGTCGTGATGATGAAATTCGCCGTACGATTCAAGTATTGCAACGTAGAACTAAGAATAATCCAGTCATCATCGGTGAACCTGGTGTAGGTAAAACAGCCATTGTTGAGGGGCTTGCACAGCGTATAGTCAACAACGAAGTGCCAGAAGGCCTTCGAGGCCGCCGAGTGCTTTCATTAGATATGGGTGCATTGGTTGCTGGTGCAAAATATCGTGGTGAATTTGAAGAGCGCTTAAAATCAGTGCTCAACGAGTTATCTAAAGAAGAAGGTAACGTCATTCTTTTCATCGATGAAATTCATACCATGGTTGGCGCGGGTAAAGGTGAAGGCTCGATGGACGCTGGTAACATGCTAAAACCAGCTCTTGCTCGTGGTGAGTTACACTGCGTTGGTGCGACAACATTAGATGAATACCGTCAGTACATCGAAAAAGACCCAGCCCTTGAGCGTCGGTTCCAAAAAGTATTGGTAGACGAGCCATCTGTAGAAGATACGGTGGCTATTTTACGTGGTTTGAAAGAGCGCTATGAATTGCACCACCATGTAGAAATTACCGATCCAGCGATCGTAGCGGCGGCAAGTTTGTCTCATCGCTACATCTCAGATCGACAGCTTCCAGATAAGGCTATCGACCTTATCGATGAAGCGGCGTCTAGCATACGAATGCAAATTGACTCAAAACCAGAATCTCTAGACAAGCTAGAGCGCAAAATCATTCAGTTGAAGATTGAGCAACAGGCTTTGATCAACGAACACGATGATGCTAGTGCCAAGCGTCTGAATATTCTAAACGATGAACTTTCTTCTAAAGAAAGAGAGTTTGCTGAGTTACAAGAGGTTTGGAATACAGAAAAGGCTGCCCTATCGGGTACACAGCACATCAAAACGGAACTCGAAAATGCGCGCATGGATTTAAACATTGCCCGCCGTGCTGGTGATTTAAATCGAATGTCTGAGCTGCAATACGGTCGTATTCCCGAGTTGGAAAAACAATTGGATTTAGCGACTCAAGCTGAAATGCAGGAAATGACACTGCTTAAAAACAAAGTAACGGATGCGGAAATAGCAGAAGTTCTTTCAAAGCAGACGGGTATTCCGGTATCTAAGATGCTTGAGGCAGAAAAAGAGAAACTTCTTCGTATGGAAGAAGTGCTGCACAACCGAGTTATTGGACAAGCAGAAGCGGTGGAAGTGGTGTCTGATGCAATTCGCCGTAGTCGAGCAATGCTTTCAGACCCTAACAAACCGATTGGCTCTTTCTTGTTCTTAGGTCCAACGGGTGTAGGTAAGACGGAACTATGTAAAACGTTAGCCGCATTTATGTTTGATAGTGAAGATGCCATGGTTCGTATCGACATGTCAGAGTTTATGGAGAAACACTCAGTTGCGCGATTAGTTGGTGCGCCTCCTGGTTATGTCGGATATGAAGAAGGCGGTTACTTAACTGAAGCAGTTCGTCGTAAGCTTTACTCTGTTATTCTTTTAGATGAAGTTGAAAAAGCGCACCCAGATGTTTTCAACATTTTGCTACAAGTGTTAGATGACGGTCGTCTTACTGACGGTCAAGGCCGAACAGTCGATTTCAGAAACACTGTAGTTATCATGACATCTAACTTGGGTTCAGAGGCGATCCAAGAAAACTGTACGTCTTTAGATTACGACGGTATGAAAGCGCAAGTAATGGAAATTGTGAGTCGACATTTTAGACCTGAATTCCTGAACCGTGTTGATGAGAGTGTGGTATTCCACCCTCTAGCCCAAGACAATATAAAAGCTATTGCTTCTATTCAGCTAAAACGATTAGCACATCGAATGGAAGAAAGTGGTTATCACTTGTCTGTATCTGAGGAGGCACTGGAGCTAATTGCTAAAGTTGGATTCGATCCTGTATATGGTGCGAGACCATTGAAGCGCGCGATTCAGCAGAGTGTTGAGAACCCGCTAGCGAAAGAAATCTTGGCAGGAAACCTTGATCCCGAGAAAGAGATTGAGTTGGTTGTTGATGATGGCCATATAGCGACAAGACAATAAACTCAATTAAGCTTGAGTAAAAGGGGGCTTTTAAGCCTCCTTTTGTGTATTTAAACGTTGATTCGCTTTATTTTTGAGCGAACGGTTAATTATTTACGATTTTATTCAAATTAGTGCTTGCCAACATGACGCCGATCTCTATAATGCCACCTCGCTGACACGGGATGGCTTCAAACAAAGCAATCAACGAGTTAGCAAGGTCTACTAGCTAAGCCAAGTGCTTAAAAAAGTTTTGAAAAAAGTGGTTGACACTAAAACTTAAATCGCTAGAATGGCCGTCCGCTTTGAGATGAACTTCAAAGCATTGCTCTTTAACAATATAAACCTATCAATCTGTGTGGGCACTCGTTGATGATAATCAAATTAGATATTTCTTTCTTAACGGAAAGCGGTATCAAGTTAGGTTTCAATGAAACGAAGTGACCAACGAGTCGAAAGGCTCAGCACAGTCAATTCAAACATTACTTATGTAATGTTCAGTATTCATTGAGCCGACAAAATCTTAAATTGAAGAGTTTGATCATGGCTCAGATTGAACGCTGGCGGCAGGCCTAACACATGCAAGTCGAGCGGTAACAGAAAGAAAGCTTGCTTTCTTTGCTGACGAGCGGCGGACGGGTGAGTAATGCCTAGGAAGTTGCCCAGTAGAGGGGGATAACCATTGGAAACGATGGCTAATACCGCATACTCTCTTCGGAGCAAAGCAGGGGACCTTCGGGCCTTGCGCTATTGGATACGCCTAGGTGGGATTAGCTAGTTGGTAAGGTAATGGCTTACCAAGGCGACGATCCCTAGCTGGTCTGAGAGGATGATCAGCCACACTGGAACTGAGACACGGTCCAGACTCCTACGGGAGGCAGCAGTGGGGAATATTGCACAATGGGGGAAACCCTGATGCAGCCATGCCGCGTGTGTGAAGAAGGCCTTCGGGTTGTAAAGCACTTTCAGCAGTGAGGAAGGTAGTGTAGTTAATAACTGCATTGCTTGACGTTAGCTGCAGAAGAAGCACCGGCTAACTCCGTGCCAGCAGCCGCGGTAATACGGAGGGTGCGAGCGTTAATCGGAATTACTGGGCGTAAAGCGCATGCAGGTGGTGGATTAAGTCAGATGTGAAAGCCCGGGGCTCAACCTCGGAAGGTCATTTGAAACTGATTCACTAGAGTACTGTAGAGGGGGGTAGAATTTCAGGTGTAGCGGTGAAATGCGTAGAGATCTGAAGGAATACCAGTGGCGAAGGCGGCCCCCTGGACAGATACTGACACTCAGATGCGAAAGCGTGGGGAGCAAACAGGATTAGATACCCTGGTAGTCCACGCCGTAAACGATGTCTACTTGGAGGTTGCGGCCTTGAGCTGTGGCTTTCGGAGCTAACGCGTTAAGTAGACCGCCTGGGGAGTACGGTCGCAAGATTAAAACTCAAATGAATTGACGGGGGCCCGCACAAGCGGTGGAGCATGTGGTTTAATTCGATGCAACGCGAAGAACCTTACCTACTCTTGACATCCAGAGAACTTAGCAGAGATGCTTTGGTGCCTTCGGGAACTCTGAGACAGGTGCTGCATGGCTGTCGTCAGCTCGTGTTGTGAAATGTTGGGTTAAGTCCCGCAACGAGCGCAACCCTTATCCTTGTTTGCCAGCGAGTAATGTCGGGAACTCCAGGGAGACTGCCGGTGATAAACCGGAGGAAGGTGGGGACGACGTCAAGTCATCATGGCCCTTACGAGTAGGGCTACACACGTGCTACAATGGCGCATACAGAGGGCGGCCAACCAGCGATGGTGAGCGAATCCCAAAAAGTGCGTCGTAGTCCGGATTGGAGTCTGCAACTCGACTCCATGAAGTCGGAATCGCTAGTAATCGTAGATCAGAATGCTACGGTGAATACGTTCCCGGGCCTTGTACACACCGCCCGTCACACCATGGGAGTGGGCTGCAAAAGAAGTGGGTAGTTTAACCTTCGGGAGGACGCTCACCACTTTGTGGTTCATGACTGGGGTGAAGTCGTAACAAGGTAGCCCTAGGGGAACCTGGGGCTGGATCACCTCCTTATACGAAAGATTATTGCGATGAGTGTTCACACAGATTGATACGGTTTGTAAAGTTAAGAGAGTGACTTCTATTTGATGAAAGTAGAAGCTAGCCTAGTGTCCCGTTCGTCTAGAGGCCTAGGACACCGCCCTTTCACGGCGGTAACAGGGGTTCGACTCCCCTACGGGATACCATCTTTAAGTGCTCTTTAAGAGAACATTTAAAAATGGTTTCTTCTTTAAGTAGAAGAAATACATGCTCTTTAACAATTTGGAAAGCTGACGAATAACATGTGATTCATGTTATTCATTAAAAGTTCTCAAATCCTAAATCTGTATTGATTTAGGTACCAACACACATTCAAGTGTTCTTGGGAATAACTTTCGAGTTATTCATATTTGAGTCCGGCAATTATCAGTCTCAATCATGTTTAAATAAATTGAGACACCTTTAGTGTTGACCGTACAAAACTCTTTTGGGTTGTATGGTTAAGTAACTAAGCGTACACGGTGGATGCCTTGGCAGTCAGAGGCGATGAAGGACGTATTAACTTGCGATAAGCGTAGATAAGGCAGTAAAAGCCACTTGAGTCTACGATTTCCGAATGGGGAAACCCACATGCATAAGCATGTATCATTAACTGAATACATAGGTTAATGAGGCGAACCGGGGGAACTGAAACATCTAAGTACCCCGAGGAAAAGAAATCAACCGAGATCCCGAAAGTAGCGGCGAGCGAAATTGGGTTAGCCCTTAAGCTTTTATTGCGTCAGGTGAAGTGTCTGGAAAGGCACGCGATACAGGGTGATAGCCCCGTAACCGACAGCGCAGCATAAGTGAAATCGAGTAAGGCGGGACACGTGATATCCTGTCTGAACATGGGGGGACCATCCTCCAAGGCTAAATACTCCTGACTGACCGATAGTGAACCAGTACCGTGAGGGAAAGGCGAAAAGAACCCCTGTGAGGGGAGTGAAATAGAACCTGAAACCGTGTACGTACAAGCAGTAGGAGCACCTTCGTGGTGTGACTGCGTACCTTTTGTATAATGGGTCAGCGACTTATATTCAGTGGCAAGGTTAACCGTTTAGGGGAGCCGTAGGGAAACCGAGTCTTAACTGGGCGTTCAGTCTCTGGATATAGACCCGAAACCAGGTGATCTAGCCATGGGCAGGTTGAAGGTTGAGTAACATCAACTGGAGGACCGAACCGACTAATGTTGAAAAATTAGCGGATGACTTGTGGCTAGGGGTGAAAGGCCAATCAAACCTGGAGATAGCTGGTTCTCCCCGAAAGCTATTTAGGTAGCGCCTCGGACGAATACTACTGGGGGTAGAGCACTGTTAAGGCTAGGGGGTCATCCCGACTTACCAACCCTTTGCAAACTCCGAATACCAGTAAGTACTATCCGGGAGACACACGGCGGGTGCTAACGTCCGTCGTGGAGAGGGAAACAACCCAGACCGCCAGCTAAGGTCCCAAATTATTACTAAGTGGGAAACGATGTGGGAAGGCTTAGACAGCTAGGATGTTGGCTTAGAAGCAGCCATCATTTAAAGAAAGCGTAATAGCTCACTAGTCGAGTCGGCCTGCGCGGAAGATGTAACGGGGCTAAGTAATAAACCGAAGCTGCGGCAATGCAATTTATTGTATTGGGTAGGGGAGCGTTCTGTAAGCCGTTGAAGGTGGACTGTAAGGTCTGCTGGAGGTATCAGAAGTGCGAATGCTGACATGAGTAACGATAAAGGGGGTGAAAAACCTCCTCGCCGGAAGACCAAGGGTTCCTGTCCAACGTTAATCGGGGCAGGGTAAGTCGACCCCTAAGGCGAGGCCGAAAGGCGTAGTCGATGGGAAACGGGTTAATATTCCCGTACTTCTTACAATTGCGATGGGGGGACGGAGAAGGCTAGGTGGGCCTGGCGACGGTCGTCCAGGTTCAAGTGCGTAGGCTTGAGAGTTAGGTAAATCCGGCTCTCTTTAAGGCTGAGACACGATGTCGAGCTACTACGGTAGTGAAGTCATTGATGCCATGCTTCCAGGAAAAGCCTCTAAGCTTCAGATTGTAAGGAATCGTACCCCAAACCGACACAGGTGGTCGGGTAGAGAATACCAAGGCGCTTGAGAGAACTCGGGTGAAGGAACTAGGCAAAATGGTACCGTAACTTCGGGAGAAGGTACGCTCTCGACGGTGAAGTCCCTTGCGGATGGAGCTATTGGGAGTCGCAGATACCAGGTGGCTGCAACTGTTTATTAAAAACACAGCACTGTGCTAAATCGTAAGATGACGTATACGGTGTGACGCCTGCCCGGTGCCGGAAGGTTAATTGATGGGGTTAGACTTCGGTCGAAGCTCTTGATCGAAGCCCCGGTAAACGGCGGCCGTAACTATAACGGTCCTAAGGTAGCGAAATTCCTTGTCGGGTAAGTTCCGACCTGCACGAATGGCGTAATGATGGCCACGCTGTCTCCACCCGAGACTCAGTGAAATTGAAATCGCTGTGAAGATGCAGTGTACCCGCGGCTAGACGGAAAGACCCCGTGAACCTTTACTACAGCTTGGCACTGAACATTGACCCTACATGTGTAGGATAGGTGGGAGGCTTTGAAACCGCGTCGCTAGATGTGGTGGAGCCGTCCTTGAAATACCACCCTTGTAGTGTTGATGTTCTAACTTGGCCCCATTATCTGGGGTGAGGACAGTGCCTGGTGGGTAGTTTGACTGGGGCGGTCTCCTCCCAAAGAGTAACGGAGGAGCACGAAGGTGGGCTAATCACGGTTGGACATCGTGAGGTTAGTGCAATGGCATAAGCCCGCTTGACTGCGAGAATGACAATTCGAGCAGGTGCGAAAGCAGGTCATAGTGATCCGGTGGTTCTGAATGGAAGGGCCATCGCTCAACGGATAAAAGGTACTCCGGGGATAACAGGCTGATACCGCCCAAGAGTTCATATCGACGGCGGTGTTTGGCACCTCGATGTCGGCTCATCACATCCTGGGGCTGAAGTCGGTCCCAAGGGTATGGCTGTTCGCCATTTAAAGTGGTACGCGAGCTGGGTTTAGAACGTCGTGAGACAGTTCGGTCCCTATCTGCCGTGGGCGTTGGAAGATTGAAGGGGGCTGCTCCTAGTACGAGAGGACCGGAGTGGACGAACCTCTGGTGTTCGGGTTGTCATGCCAATGGCATTGCCCGGTAGCTAAGTTCGGAATCGATAACCGCTGAAAGCATCTAAGCGGGAAGCGAGCCCTGAGATGAGTCTTCCCTGACACTTTATGTGTCCTTAAGGGTTGTTCGAGACTAGAACGTTGATAGGCAGGGTGTGTAAGCGTTGTGAGGCGTTGAGCTAACCTGTACTAATTGCCCGTGAGGCTTAACCATACAACACCAAAAGGGTTTTTGTGGGACTCAAACTAGAACATTGAATGTGTAATAGAACGTAAAACAGCTTTCCGAATTAAATCGTAGAGTCGTATGACTTTATGATAAAGAATTTGCTTGGCGACCATAGCGTTGTGGACCCACCTGATTCCATGCCGAACTCAGAAGTGAAACGCAACTGCGCCGATGGTAGTGTGGGGCTTCCCCATGTGAGAGTAGGTCATCGCCGGGCTTTAATTTTATTTTCACTTTTTCAAAAGTGAAGACAAAAGATGGACACTTGCGAAGGCGAGTGATACCACTGCGGAGTGGTAGTTCAGTTGGTTAGAATACCGGCCTGTCACGCCGGGGGTCGCGGGTTCGAGTCCCGTCCACTCCGCCATTTATTTGATTTCCTCGCTTCTGCGAGGTTTTTTATAAATAGAACAAAGTGTTAGGGGTGTAGCTCCAATTGGCAGAGCAGCGGATTCCAAATCCGCGTGTTGGGAGTTCGAATCTCTCCACCCCTGCCATATTTAAGGCTCTAGTCGAAAGACTGGAGCCTTTTTACTTTTTCATGTTGAAGCATTCAATTGGCACAGCAGCGGATTCCCCGACTTACCAAAACAGCGCGTGTTGGGAGCTGGAGCGCCAGCCCGGCCGAGTCTCTCCACCTCTGCCATATTTAGGCTCTAGTTGAAAGACTGGAGCCTTTTTGCTTTTTCATGTTGAAGCATTCAATTGGCAAAGCAACGGATTCCCCGACTTACCAAAACAGCGCGTGTTGGGAGTTCGAACCTCTCTACCCCTGCCATTATTTAAGGCTCTAACAGAAGCGTTGTAGCTTTCTTGTCTACGCTATATCTTTTGCTCAAATTGGTGGAGCAGCGGATTTACCCGTACTTTCAAACAATGGTTAGTGTTGAGAGCCTGCCGAATATCCCCAGCGCTTCTGCTTGCCTGGATTCCTTCTACCAAGCGTCCAGAACAAGATCCTCGAATTATAAAAATTGCGCTATTGTATTTTTTGGCACGAAACTGTTTCTTGAGTGCAAAACATATTGTCGTTTTTTGCGCGACATTTATTCATTGCTTCAAGCGTTGCTTTAGCATGATTAAATGATTCACCTTGATAGGTTTTTCCAAACACTGAAATAGAACAAATATACGCAGAGCTGTTTGTGTGGTGGCCATTACCTATTTGAGATTCAAGAAAGTCCACTCTGTCGTTCAATTGCTGAACTTCATGGTTTAGGCGGTGAATCTGCTTTTTAAGAGCTGAGATTTGCTGCGATTCGTTGTTCTGTTGAGCAAAGCTAGGCATGCTAAGAAGTGCTGATAAGATGCCAACTGAGCAAGCTAAATATTTAATTATCATATATACCAATATCTCATTGTTAGGGTATCGAGCAAGTTAATTGGGATAATCAACTCTTTCTTAATTATTGGATCCTAACACTCGGCATTAAAATATTTGTAAATATTCAGTTATTAATTATTGGGGAAGTAAACCCTACTCATTTAAATAACACGACGTTTGATATAAATGTTTTTCTAGCAAAAGACTATGCTTATAAATAAGTTAGTGATAAAGGTAGGAAACAAATTAGTGAATTATCTTTTTTGGGTGGCAATAGCGTTACTTACATTGCCAAATACATCTTACTCAACTCCTTGGGAAAAGCTTTCTAAACCATCTGCGCGCTCGACAGAGTCTATAGGAAGTTACTCAAATGGCTGTCTAGCTGGTGGCGTAAGCTTGCCACTTCAAGGTATCGGTTACCAAGTAATTCGTAGTCAAAACTTACGCTATTTTGGCCATAAGAAAACTATTCGCTTCGTGCGTAATTTGGCGCACGCCTCCTATCAAAAAAACAAGACGAACCTACTTGTTGGTGATATCTCGCTACCTCAAGGAGGGCAGTTTTCATCCGGTCATGCTAGCCATCAGACAGGGTTAGACGTCGATATCTGGTTTCGTACAGTAGACAGGCCTTTATCTAAATCTCAATTACGTGCTCCTATAGCGATAAGTGTTGTCGACATAGAAAACTACCAGATCAATTCCAATTGGAGTCACGCACATTTTGAATTACTCAAATTGGCGGCAAGCGACGAAGAGGTCACGAGAATCTTTGTTCACCCTGTTATTAAAAAGCAATTATGCAAAGCCGAGATGAGTACTGACCGGGAGTGGCTTAGAAAGATAAGGCCTTGGTTTGGGCATCACTACCATTTTCACGTTAGATTGAGTTGCTCTGTAAGAGATAAACATTGCTACCCTCAAAAAGCGCCGCCACAAGGTGATGGGTGTGGAGCAGAAATTGCCAGTTGGAAACCTGAGGATATGAAAAAGGAAAGGCATCGAAAAAAGTTTAAAGCGCCAATACGAGCACCAGAAATGTGTTTAGCAATGCTGCGAGACGCAAACTAGGCAATAAAAAAGCTCCCTGAGGAGCTTTTCTTACGCTAGGCCTTGAATAATCACGTACTTTTCTAGCAGTTCTTCTTCTGTTTCGACATTTTTTGGGTCGGTAATAATACAGTTTGTTATAGGGCATACTGATTGACAAGTAGGCTTATCATAGTGACCTTTACACTCTGTACATAAGTCCGGATCGATTTCATAAATGCTATCTCCCATAGAGATAGCATTGTTAGGGCATTCCGGCTCGCACATGTCGCAGTTTGTGCACTTTTTGGTTATCAGAAGTGACATAACTATTTACCCGTTGGGTTACGAGTATCTTGTCCTTGCTGAAGGTTGCGCATCAGTAAGCCATATTCCAAGTCTAGGTCTTGTGGTACTGGAATAAACACAAAGTGGCCATTTCCTTTTGCATCATCAATGACTTCAGATTTACGGTTTTCCATTGCTTCTAGAGTAAAGATGACATTTCCTTTTGGTGTCATCAGCTCAAGGCTATCACCAACAATGAATTTGTTCTTTACTTCTACTTCAGCAAGATCGCCACGACGCTTACCAGTGAATTCACCAACAAACTGCTGCATGTCTGATACTGAGTAACCATAATCATAGTTTTGGTAGCTATCATGTGTATGACGACGTAGGAAGCCTTCAGTGTAGCCACGGTGAGCAAGGCTTTCTAAAGTACCCATCAAGCTTTCATCAAATGGTTTACCTGCAACCGCGTCATCAATGGCTTTGCGATAAACTTGTGCGGTGCGAGCACAGTAGTAAAAAGATTTAGTACGACCTTCAATTTTCAATGAATGCACGCCCATTTTAGTAAGACGCTCAACATGCTGAATTGCACGAAGATCTTTCGAGTTCATGATGTAAGTGCCATGCTCATCTTCGTATGCTGCCATCTTTTCTTCTGGTCGGTGAGCTTCAGATAGAAGCACCACTTCATCAGTAGGCTTACCTAAGCCTAATGTGTTATCAGGGCGTTCTTCTTGAACTTCAACAGCTTGAGCTTCTGCTGGATCAAACTTCTCAACTAGTTGGCCTGCGTCATCTTCTTTAGCTTGCTCAACTTTATATTCCCAACGGCAGGCATTGGTGCACGTACCTTGGTTAGGATCGCGCTTGTTGATGTAACCAGATAGCAGGCAGCGGCCTGAATAAGCCATGCATAGTGCGCCGTGGACGAAAATTTCAATTTCCGTTTCTGGACACTGCTCTCTGATTTCTTCGATTTCTTCTAATGACAACTCACGAGACAAAATAACGCGCTCAACGCCTTGAGTAGACCAGAATTTTACTGTAGCCCAGTTAACCGCATTGGCTTGCACTGACAAGTGAATAGCCATATCTGGAAACGCTTCACGAACCATCATAATCAGGCCTGGATCAGACATAATTAACGCGTCAGGACCCATTTCTACAACAGGCTTAAGGTCGCGAATAAAGGTTTTTAGTTTTGAGTTATGCGGTTGAATGTTACAAACCACGTAAAACTTCTTACCTTGCGCGTGTGCTTCGTCGATACCAACCTTTAGGTTTTCGTGATTGAATTCGTTGTTACGTACGCGAAGGCTATAGCGAGGTTGTCCTGCGTAAACGGCATCTGCTCCGTATGCAAATGCATAGCGCATGTTCTTTAGGCTGCCCGCTGGCGATAGTAATTCTGGTACGAAATTGCTTTGAGTTGTCATTGCTCTAATTCTCTAGTTCTGATTTCAAGTCAGGTCAGCACCACCACATGGCACTGAAGGGCGCAAATTTTACGTCAAAACGTAGATAATGCCTAGAGTTTTTGTGTCTTAGACAAGCAAGCGGTAAGACAGGATGATTAGGAGATACAGATTTGTATCTCCTAGAGTGTGAATCAATTGGCGTGAAGTTATGCTTCGGTGAATCCACCAAGCTCACTGTAAAGATTTGGTAGAAATGAGCTGAACTCGCCGCAAAGTAATGAAAAATCAGCATCAAAACGCGCTGCTGGGTCTTCTCTTGGAATGTCTTCGTTCTGATCTTTCAGATCTTCGGAGTACTTGAGGCGCTTAATCGTTCCGTCTTCTGCAAGAACGAAGTCTATTCGCGATTGCCAATTTAGAGAAAGCTTAGTAACGACTTTATCAGCATTGATGTGGTTGTAGATTTCTTCTGATGAAAGCTCTTGGTTCTTACAGCGAATGATGCCACCATCTTCTTGCACTGATTTTAGCTCTGCTTCATCAAGCATTGTAAATCCAGCAGGAGTATCACCAGATTTTACCCACTCAGTTAGCGTGGTATCGATGGCTTTTTCTGGGATAGCCGGGACAACAGGCAAGCTACCAATTGTTTTTCTTAGCAGTGCAAGAGCATCTTCTGCTTTCTTATGACTGCTTGCGTCGACCAGTATCATTTTTTGTTTCGGCAGAATAAGCAAATAGGTAAAGTTGCTGCGGCTAAATGCTCTTGGCAGTAAGTCGACAATGATATCGTCTTTAATGTTCTCTTTTTCTTTCTTTTTCAACGGGCGGCCTTCTTGCTGCTCCATTGATTCAATTTTGCTGTGCAACGCCTCGTTAATCACAGAAGCAGGTAACATTTTTTCTTCTTTCTTGGCACAGATAAGAATGTTGCCTTCCGAAGCATGGGTCATCATATCGCCATGTTTTCCCATAGCATTTGTCCAGCCAAACTTCTGTTTGTCTTGGCTGCTGCAAGGAGTAAATTTAAATTCCGCAAGCTGATTCTCAAGCTGGTCAGCGTTGAATTCGATATCTCGATTGAAACGATAAACTAGACAGTTTTTAAACCACATATTTTTCTCTTTACCCTGTTTAAGGAGAGCAATCATAAATAACTTTTTTCTGATTGTCTTACTTAGAAATCAAAATATGTCCCCAAAATGAGCTCAAGGTGTGAATTCTGTAGCGTGGTCATATTTGGTTATAACAATGAAACTGAAAAGAAACTTATATTAAAATTTCTTTTCAGTGGTCACAAAAGTGTCATAATTAGTAGTGATAATGCTAAACGTCGAAAAGGCAAACGCCTGAATATAAATTAAATCTTATAAGGTTATTCATTTATGTCTCGAAGGATTCTAGTTGTTGAAGACGAAGCTCCTATTCGTGAAATGCTGTGCTTTGTACTTGAACAGAAAGGTTACCAAGCCGTAGAAGCGGAAGATTATGACACTGCAGTCAATAAGCTTGCTGAACCCTTCCCAGATTTAGTTCTGTTAGATTGGATGTTACCTGGCGGTAGCGGAATTAACTTTATAAAACATATGAAGCGTGAAGAGCTAACTCGCAATATTCCTGTGGTTATGCTTACGGCTCGTGGTGAAGAAGAAGATAAAGTCCGAGGTTTAGAAGTGGGCGCTGATGATTACATCACTAAACCGTTCTCACCGAAAGAATTGGTTGCGCGCCTAAAAGCGGTGATCCGCCGAGTGACACCAACAGCATTGGAAGATGTGATTAATGTTCAAGGTTTGATTCTCGATCCTGTCTCTCACCGAGTGACCGCCAATGATCAGCCTCTCGATATGGGGCCGACAGAATTCAAGATGCTGCACTTTTTCATGACCCACCAAGAGCGCGTTTACAGTCGCGAGCAGCTTTTAAACAACATCTGGGGAACCAATGTTTATGTCGAGGACCGCACCGTTGATGTTCATATTCGTCGACTACGTAAAGCGTTGGAATACGCGGGACATGACAAACTTATTCAAACTGTTCGAGGGGCAGGGTATCGCTTCTCAGTTAAATCTTAAGGGTTACGAATGGTTACTCGGTTAACCTGGAAAAAGCTAGCTTGGGGGCTGGCTTTTTTTTACGCACCTTGGCTAATCATTGGTTGGTTCTTCGGCCATATGGCTTGGCTACTGCTTGCTGCAACCGTATTGCAACTGGTGTGGCATTTGTTTAACCAAATGCGCCTTTCTTCTTGGCTTTGGGATGAAAAGAGACTCGCTCCGCCATCAGGTACTGGAGATTGGGAGTCGATATTCAATGGCATTTATCGACTTCAACAACGGCAGCGAAGAAAAAGAAAAGAGCTCACTAATTTAATTCGTCGCTTTCGAAACGGTGCAGAATCTTTGCCCGATGCGGTTGTGGTTTTTCGCAGTGAAGGCAACATTGTTTGGTGCAATAAACTGGCCCAAGCCATTCTTGGTTTTCGTTGGCCAGAAGATTCAGGCCAGCCCATATCGAATTTGATTCGCACTCCGGATTTCATTAAGTACCTAAACAAGAACGACTTTTCAGAACCATTGGAAATGCGCTCACCACTTAATGTTGAAAGAGTACTTGAGCTACGTATCGTACCTTACACAGAAGGCGAGCATTTGATGGTCGTGCGGGACGTCACTCAACTAAATCAACTGGAGGGTATGCGTCGCAACTTTTTCGCCAATGTATCGCATGAACTGCGCACACCAATGACAGTTTTACGTGGTTATCTAGAGATGACAGAAGATCCTGATATGCTTGTTGGGCCGATGTGGGAAAAAGCGCATGGTGTAATGACAGAGCAACTGAATCGTATGAGTGGTTTAGTTGACCAATTGCTTACGCTTTCCAAGATCGAAGCCTCACCAATGCATGAACTCGAAGATGTGGTCAATGTGCCATCCATGTTAGAGGTACTAGAAAAAGAGGCGGTCAGCTTAAGTGGCGATCAAGGGCACCAAGTCTCTTTCGAAGTTGATCGATCTCTATCTGTTTTAGGCGACCAAGATCAGCTTCGCAGCGCCATTTCAAACTTGGTTTATAATGCGGTGAAGTACACGCCAGCTGGTGCTGAAATCCATGTGAAATGGTGTCGAACACCTCAAGGTGCTTTGCTCGAGGTTGCGGATAGTGGTGATGGTATTGAGCCTCAACACTTACCTCGATTAACAGAGCGCTTTTATAGGGTTGATAAAGCGAGATCTCGCGACACGGGAGGAAGTGGGCTTGGGTTAGCGATTGTTAAGCATGCTCTCAATCACCACGATTCACATCTAGAAGTGCATAGTGAACTTGGCGTGGGAAGTAAATTCTCTTTTGTATTGCCTAACCGTTTAATCGCGAGTCGTTAATGAACCAAAGTCGAAAACTCAAATTCGTTGTTACTATCGTTCTGTTGTTGCTTAGTGTTCGAACTTACGCTGAGCAGCTGCAGAACTACGTAAAACAAGAGGGAGTTTTTGGCAATATATCTTCAGTGGGTTCCGATACTTTATCGGGAATGATGACCCTTTGGGTCGAAGAGTTTAATCAATTGTACCCTGGCGTGACTATTCAAGTGCAAGCGTCTGGCTCAGCAACAGCACCGCCAGCTTTAACAGAGGGTACGGCACAGCTTGGACCAATGAGTCGGCCAATGCGTAGAAGAGAGATTGATGCTTTTGTCGCACATTATGGTTATAAACCGACTCAGCTTCGTGTTGCGATTGATGCCATCGGTATCTATATCAATCATGATAACCCTATTAAAGGGCTCGATATTTCTCAGCTTGATAGTATTTACTCCGCCACTTTACGGTGTGGCGCAACCAAGTCCGTGACTAAATGGTCGCAGCTAGGGCTGAAATATGAGTGGGCCAAAAGAAGTATTCAATTGTTCGGTAGAAACTCTGCTTCAGGCACATATGGGTATTTCAAAGATCATGCGCTTTGTGGTGGTGATTACAAAAGCCGAGTGAATGCTTTACCGGGCTCATCATCTGTTATTCAGTCTGTTGCGTCTGCAATTAATACCATCGGATATTCGGGGGTGGGGTATCGTTCAGCAGGAGTACGTATGTTGCCAATTGCAAGAGAGGGGAGTGACTATGTTTATCCAAGCCGCGAACACATTCTTTCAGGAGAGTACCCTTTATCTCGTTACCTTTATGTGTATGTCAATAAGCCTCCGCAAAAGCCTTTACCTAAAGTTGTCAAAGAGTTCCTCACCTTCATATTTTCTAAGCAAGGGCAGTCTTTAGTTGATAAAGATGGCTATGTTCCTGTTTCTGAAAACATTGCACAAAAGCAGTTACTCAAAGTTGGCATAAACTAGTATAAGTGTCGGCTGCTTTTGTAACACCTTAGTGGTAGGCTGAATTGCTAGTTAAATCAAAACCATAGAATGCTGCCAATTTGTTGGCTTTACCTTTTCGCGTTCCTATATCTTCCATCCTATACTCTAAGCTAAGTCATTCTAACTTCTAATTGAATAGTCTGGATATCCTTGGAGGAAGTACATGGGATTTAGTTTGTTTGGTTTGCTCGGGAATCGTAGCAAAAGTTTGCACAGCGGATCGGCATCATCCAAGTTATCTGAACACAAAATTACCTTCTCTGAGCCACCTCAAGAAGCTGCAGAGAATAAGGCTATTTTAGCTGCTGTCGACAAGGTTCAGGCGACAATAGAATTTAACCTTGATGGGACTATCATCAGTGCCAACAAAAATTTTTGTGATGCAATGGGATATGCTTTAGAGGAAATTAAGGGTAAGCATCACAGCATGTTTACTCAACCAGCTTATGCCAAAAGTACTGAATATCAGAGTTTTTGGCAGAGACTGAGCTCTGGGGAGTCATTTTCAGGTGAGTTTAGGCGAGTGGGTAAAGGTGGTAAAGACGTTTGGATTCATGCTTCCTATAACCCAATTCTTGATGCCAAAGGCATGCCTTATAAGGTGGTGAAATTTGCCACTGACATAACCGAACAGAAATTAAAAAACGCAGACTATCAAGGGCAAATTGAGGCTGTGGGTAAATCTCAAGCAGTGATTGAGTTCAATATGGATGGCACCATCATCACCGCGAATGAAAACTTCTGCAAAGCAATGGGCTACAGCATAGATGAAATTCGAGGTCAGCATCATAGTATGTTCGCAGAACCTAACTTTGCCTCTAGCGCAGAATATCGGGAGTTCTGGCAGAAGCTTAATCAGGGGGAGTTTTTAGCTGGTGAATATAAGCGTGTGGGAAAACATGGTAAAGAGGTATGGATTCAAGCTTCCTATAATCCAATTTTGGATATGGATGGAAAGCCATTTAAAGTTGTGAAGTATGCCGCTGATATTACTCAACAAAAGCTGACCTATGCTGACTATCGCGGACAAATCAAAGCCGTTGGTAAATCTCAAGCAGTAATTGAGTTCAATATGGATGGCACCATCATTTCAGCAAACGAGAATTTCTGCGCTGCCATGGGGTATTCACTGGAAGAAATTCAGGGGCGACATCATGAAATGTTCGCTGAAGCAAGCCTAGCTGGCAGCCTAGAATACAAACAGTTTTGGCAAAAGCTTAATCAAGGCGAGTTTATTTCTGGTGAATTTAAGCGGGTGGGCAAGAATGGTAGGGAAGTTTGGATTCAAGCGACGTACAATCCCATTCTGGATATGAGTGGCAAGCCTTTTAAAGTCGTCAAATACGCTTCAGACATTACCGAGCAAAAGATAAAAAATGCTGATTTCCAAGGGCAAATTGAAGCAGTTGGTAAAGCGCAGGCTGTTATTGAGTTTAATATGGATGGCACCATCATTACTGCAAACGACAATTTTTGCCAAACAATGGGATACATGCTGGATGAGATTCAAGGCCAGCACCACAAAATGTTTGCAGAGCCAAGTCTAGCGAATAGTCCAGAATACAAACAGTTTTGGCAAAAGCTTAATCGTGGCGAATTTGAATCTGGTGAGTTTAAACGTGTAGGGAAAGGCGGCAAAGAAATTTGGATCCAAGCAACTTATAACCCCATTTTTGACTTAAATGGCAAACCGTTCAAAGTGGTTAAGTTTGCGACAGATGTGACGGACCAGAAAATAAAAAATGCAGACTTTCAAGGGCAAATCGAGGCTGTGGGTAAAGCACAAGCTGTGATTGAATTTGAGATGGATGGCACCATCATTACCGCCAACGAGAATTTCTGCCAAACAATGGGTTACAAGTTAGAGGAGATTCTGGGCAAGCACCACAGTATGTTTGCAGAAAAAAGCCTCGCCAATAGCCAAGAATACAAACAGTTTTGGCAGAAACTGAACCGTGGTGAGTTTGAGGCTGGTGAGTTCAAACGTGTCGGAAAAGGTGGCAAAGAAATATGGATTCAAGCAACTTATAACCCGATTCTCGATTTAAACGGCAAGCCATTTAAAGTTGTAAAATTCGCCACTGAAATTACCGGTCGAGTTCAAGCTGTAGAAGAGGTGAAGACTTCACTACTTAAGTTAGAGAAAGGAAACTTAAGCTCAGATATTAGTGCTGAATTCTCCGAAGAATTCATGGCTCTTAAAGATGCCATTAACAATATGGTTGGAGAGCTTCGCAATGTTGTGAGTTCAGTCAGCTTGGCCTCTAGTGAGGTAAAAATCGCGTCAGACGAGATTGTTCGCGGCAACAATGATTTAAGTGAAAGAACTGAAACTCAAGCATCGGCATTAGAAGAGACGGCCGCGAGCATGGAAGAGATGACGGCTTCGGTCAGGCAAAATGCTGACAGTGCCAAAGAAGCGAATGTGATGGCAAACGAGGCTCAATCTAAGGCTGTCATTGGTGGCGAAGTCGTAGAGCAAGCGATTAAAAGTATGCAGCAAATCAACGACTCGAGTAAGAAAATTAATGACATCATTGGGGTAATTGATGAAATTGCTTTTCAAACGAACCTACTTGCGTTGAATGCCGCTGTAGAAGCAGCCAGAGCCGGTGAGCAGGGACGTGGTTTTTCAGTCGTTGCGGGAGAAGTACGTAACCTAGCTCAGCGATCTGCCACCGCGGCAAAAGAGATTAAAGCGCTGATTAAAGATAGCGTTGAAAAAATAGAAAATGGTAGCAAGTTAGTCAATCAGTCAGGGGAAACCCTTGGGGAAATCGTTGACTCAGTGCGTAAGGTTCGTGAAATGATGGGAGAAATTACCGAGTCTTCTTCTCAACAAAGTTTGGGGATTGAGCAGGTGACCCAAGCCATTACGCAAATGGATGAGATGACCCAGCAAAATGCTTTACTCGTCGAAAAAGTATCAAGTATGAGCAAACAAATGGCGCAGCAAGCTCAAGGGATGAATGATACGTTACAGTTCTTCTCAATGGATCAAGATTGAAATTAGCTCCAAGCCAGCCGCTTAGTGACTTTTAGCTAGGAACTGTCTTGATTACTTTACAGGGATTGCCAGCTGCGACAACATTGGCTGGTACGTCCCGAGTGACAACACTGCCTGCGCCGATCACGCTGTTATCTCCGATAGTGACTCCTGGGCAAACAATGACTCCACCTCCAAGCCAAACATTGTCACCAATATTAATTGGAACACCAAATTCAACGTTTTCTATAACTCTGCTAGTTACATCTAAAGGATGAGTAGCACTATAAATTTGCACATTAGGCGCAAACATAACATTGCTCCCAATGTTAACTTCAGCCACGTCAAGAATGACGCAGTTAAAGTTGGCGTAAAAGTTTCGTCCTAGTGTGATATTGGAGCCATAGTCACACCTAAATGGAGGCTCAAGGAAAGCGCCTGCAGAGTTTGGTATTAAAGTGTCGATGGCTTCACGCCATTCTGGTGTGTCAGGAATACTACTGTTGAGTGCTTGCAATAGCTTACGGCACTCTATTCGTTCGCGATGTAGTTCTTGATCACAAGCATTATATGGCTCGCCAGCCAGCATCTTCTGTTTTTCACTTTTCAAAATAAGTTGCCTTTAACCAATCTACATCGTAAATCTACTTTGTACTGGTTTGGTAATAAAAGCAGTAAGATAGCTTAATTGGTGTCAAAGGATGTTGAACCGCTTCACTGAAGTGATAAAGCGAAGCGGCTTATGTGTTACCAAATGTCAGGGGGCGAAGTTTGGAGTTTATCGAGTATCTTTAAAAGTTAAGTGTCCAACCAGCTGAGTACCAATACTCTTTCTCACTGGTAAGATCGGCTAGTAGTAGTTTGTGTTCTTCTTGCCAGTTTGGGCTAGGAGAGCTGAGAGTCCAACTTCCCTCTTCGCATGATAAATTAAACTCAATTAGATCTTCGTCATGTCTCTGTCCGTTGACCAATATTGCAAGACGAAGCACTTGGATTAACCCTATTACGTGCTTTTGCTTGAATAGACTAAATTGTTCCATTTCATTGAGTTTAAGAGCTTTTCTTTGGAAGCGGGCTAGTGTTGCGAGTACTCTTTGTTGCTCTTGGTTAAATCCGGGCATATTGGTATGTTTCAGGATATAGGCAGAATGCTTGTGAAAACCTTGCAAGCTGATACTCAAACCGACCTCATGCAATAGCGCACTCCACTCTAATAAATCGAATAACTCGCTACCTTCTTTTAGTTCAAGTTGTTGCTGTACTTGTTTGAGGAACAGCACCGCTTGCTGTTTTACCTTATTCGCATGCTCTAAGTCGACAAAATGCTTCACAGCTAAATTTTCTGTCGTGCGCATTCTGATATCGGAGCGTTGTAATCGCTCTTCCATCTCGTAGAGTAAACCCTCTCTCAATGCACCTTCTGAGAAGTAGAGTTTTGAGATGTTTAAGTCTTTTAGAATTGCGCACAGAATAGCAACACCAGCGGCGAAAACTGGTTTTCTCTCATTCGTTAAGCCATCCAATTTTATATCGTCGATATTGTCCCATTCACAGAGTCTTTCAATCAGTTTTTCAACGCGCTTGAGAGTGACAACCCCATCGTCATAGCCAATTGAAAACAGGACTTCTCGAACCGCTTTGATGGTACCAGACGAGCCAAATGCCATATCCCAGCCTTTTTTCTTGAACTTAGAGACGATGGACTCAAGTTTTTGTTCGGCAGCCAGTATGGCTTTAGCGAAGTTCTTTTTCGACAATTTGCCATTTTTAAAATAATGCTCAGTATAGCTGACGCAACCCATACGCTTGCTGCTTAGTAAGGTCGGTTCAAAACCACTACCTACAATAAGCTCGGTGCTGCCACCACCGATATCAATGACAAGTTTGGAGCCTGATTCGACTTGGGTGTGGGCTACGCCTTGGTAAATAAGCCTCGCTTCTTCTTCTCCGGGAATGATCTCGATAGGAAAAGGGATCACTTCACGAGCACGTTGCAAAAATAGATGGGCATTATTGGCTTGGCGAAGTGTGTGAGTGCCGGCAATACGTACGTTATGTTCCTCGAAACCTTTAAGCCTTTCGGCAAACATTTCCAAACACGCTAGCCCTCTCACCATTGAGGCGTGATCAAGGTTGTAAAGACCATCTAGCCCAGAAGCTAAGCGAACTCTTTGCTTGTGTCGGCTGACTAGCTGCAAATCTTGATCGGCGACTTTGGCTACTACCATGTGGAAGCTATTGGAGCCAAGGTCTATGGCAGCTATATCACGAATATCAGTTCGTTGGTTCATTTTCTTGCTTTATCTGTATGTTTTTTTCTGGTTTGTTTTTCTATACGTTTAAGATAGTCGTAAATGGCAATTTGTGAGCGCACTTTCTTTTTATTTCCGCGAGGTACGTACGAGTTGCTCATCGACTTATCTATCCAACGCGCTTTTACCGTATCAGTAAAATGAATGTTCAGAATATCAATAATGCGCTGCTTAAGGCGAGGGTCTCGTACTGGTGTCGCGACTTCGATGCGATGGTCAATATTTCGAGTCATCCAGTCTGCTGAGGAGATATAAACGAGTGGATCACCATCATTATGCGTAACAATAACGCGTGGGTGTTCTAAGAAACGGTCGATAATGCTGATGATCTGAATGTTTTCACTTATCCCTTCTAAGCCAGGCACTAAAGCACACATGCCACGAATGATCATTTTGACTTGTACGCCTGCAGTGCTCGCTTTGTAGAGTCGGTTGATTAAGCCTTTGTCTACGAGATTGTTCACTTTCAAAGTGATTTCAGCATATTTGCCTACTTTAGCGTTTTCGATCTCACTATCGATCAACTGATAGAGCCGTTTTCTAGAGTTTCGCGGTGATACGATCAGATGATGGAACTTGACCGGAAGGTATGGGTTTTCGATGTAGACAAATACATTACGTACTTCGTTAGTGATTTCCGGATCGGCAGTAAGTAGAGAAAAATCAGTATAAATGCGAGCTGTCTTTTCATGGAAATTACCAGTGCCGATGTGCGCGTATCTCACTATTTCACCTTCTTCTCTACGAGCGATGAGAAGAAGTTTCGAGTGAATTTTTAAACTAGGCACACCAAAAATAACTTGTACGCCAGCGTCGGTCAGTACCTTCGACCACTCAATATTCGCCTCTTCGTCAAACCTAGCTTGGAGTTCGACAACCACCGTCACACCTTTGCCATTGTGTACTGCGTCTATTAAAGAGCGCATTAGTCGCGAGTTTTTGGCAACCCGGTAGATATTGATTTTGATACTCAACACTTTGGGATCGAAAGAGGCTTGGCGGACCAATTCATTGATATGATCAAAGGTGTGATAGGGATAGTAAAGCAATATGTCTTGTTCGCGAATAGCATCAAATTTGTTGCTATAACCTTCGAAATCAGCGCAGTGAATCGGTGTTAATGAAGGGTTTTCTAGGTATTTTCGCCCAACATTCGGAAAACCAATAAAGTTTCGATAGTTATGATATCGGCCGCCGGGGATGAGGCTGTCATAGTGAGATATATCGAGCTTTTCACATAAAAAGCTCAGCATTTCCTCTGGCATATTGCGTTCATAAACGAACCTTACTGGCATTGCGGTCAATCTTTGGTTTAGGCCTTCTGACATCTGCTCTAACAAGCTGTGCTCAACCTCGTAGCCTAGATCGTATTCGGCGTCGCGAGTCAGTTTTATGGCGTAGCCATTAAGTTCATCGTAGTCAAAAAATCCACTAAAAATGTCGTCGAGGCAAGCACGAATAATATTGTCGAGTAGAATGATGGTTTTCTTACGATCACCTTTGGACTCTGGGACAATAACAAACCGCTGCATATCGTCCGTTGGGATTTCTAGCAGCGCGTATTGAGATTGTTGGTCTTTTTTAAGCTCGACAGCAATGTAAGCGTGCTCGTCTTTGAGAGAGTAAAGCATGTCAAACTTTTCGGTAACGAGTAACGGAGTTACATTTGGTAACACTTTCTGCTTGAAGTAGCTTTTCACCCAATCGAGTTGCGTCTCTGACAACTGATTTTCATTGACGAGAAAAATCCTTCTCCTTGCCATTTCAATCAATAACTCGTTGTAGACTTCATCGAAATACTGGTTGAGTTTGGTGGCGCGATTTTGCATTTTGGTTAGTAAGTGCTTCGCATTGTCGCTGCCGCCAGTTTCTCTATTGATTAGGATTCTACGTTTTACATCAGAGAACCTGACTTTATAAAACTCATCTAAATTGTTGGAAAATATCCCTAAAAACCTGATTCTTTCGATAAGAGGCACACTGGTGTCAGCGGCTTCTTGGAGGACTCTTTCATTGAACGAAAGCCAGCTCAACTCTTTTTCAACGTATAATTTATCGGTGCTCATTGTTCGATACCAACTCAAAATCCGGGATTATATAAACAGAATATTATGTTTTAATGTACAAAAGGCCATTTGAAATAATACCTACATTAAGCTCTGTTATAGCAGCGTTATACTTCTATTGTTTTCAGTAATTTATTCAGCGTTGTAATATAATTGTCATTTAGTAGACATACTATGACGCTGCAAAAATCTAGATAGAGGAATGAATGGCTGGATCAGGGTTTTCTTTGCGGGAGAAAGACAAGAAAAGACTCATTAAGGACCGAATCGCAAAAGCAATGGTAACGTGCGGCGGACTCGCGGTGCTTGCCGCTTTGATCCTAATTTTTGTTTATTTAGTCAATATGGTTATCCCGCTGTTTTCAAGCCCTACTTTAAAGCCTTATGCCTCGGGTCAAATTACCACTAAGTACCAGCCATTAGCAATGGGAATTGATGACTCGGGAAAATATGCTTACACAATAAGCAATGATGGTGAGCTTCGTTTTTTATCTTTTAACCACAATGCGTTAAGTGATCTTTCCTCTTTCAACGTGTCTAACTCGATTCAGCAAATCGCCTTAACGCCAAATCAAGAAGGTTGGATAGCGCTGGTGGATTCGAAAGACGATGTCACTCTCATAAAGCCGACCTTTTTACATGCTTATAGCCAACATAGAAACCTGATTAACCCAGATGTAAGCTATTTCTTCGATGGAAAAGCAACCTCTTTGCACAAAGCTTCCACGCAACTATCGAAGGTCGCATTCTCAGTCAATCACGGAATATTGACTCTGGCGGCCGCATACACTGATGGGATGGTTGACGTGCGTTGGTACAGTAATGCTAAGGAAATTCACCAGTTTTCCCTGCCTATTAATTTGCCAGATATCGATCAACTATTGATGACGCCTGATGGCAAAACAATTTATCTTCGCTATGGCTCTCACTTAGTCGTTGCAGAAAAATCTGACAATGCATTTAAGGTTCGAGAAAGTGTTGACCTTTCTCGAGACACCGACGGTGTGCCAGTCAAATCGATCAACTTACTTGCTAGAGCCTATTCGTTGATCGTCAGTTATGACAATGGTGATATAGCGCAGTGGTTTGATGTACTGAGAAGTGAAAAGCGTACCTTAACCTTCATCCGTAGTTTTACCGCCTCTAAGGGCTTGAGCTTTATTCTTCCTGATTCTTATCGTAAGGGGTTCTATAGCTTCTCACAGGGTGGCGTCGTTAAGAGTTACTACACAACGAATGACCGTGTGCAAACTTTTTCCGGACTTTTCGATCATGCTCCGAAGCTTGCGGCAATGTCAGGTAACGAGGAATACCTGCTAACTTATAGCAAAGGCAAACTATCTGTCTCGCAAGCGAATGCTTATGCTCCAGAGATCTCTTTTTCTTCGCTATGGAGAAAGGTTTGGTATGAAAGCTATCCCAAACCAGCATACGTTTGGCAAACCACCTCTTCCAGTCACGACTATGAAGCCAAATTTAGTCTAATGCCGCTGACATTTGGTACGCTAAAAGCAGCAGCGTTTGCCATGTTATTCTCTTTACCTATTGCTATCTGTGGGGCAATTTATACTGCGTATTTTATGTCAGAGACAATGCGCAGGATAGTAAAGCCCTCCATAGAACTTATGGAGGCACTTCCAACCGTTATTATCGGTTTTTTAGCGGGCTTATGGTTTGCGCCGATAGTAGAAAGCCACCTCGTATCAATTGTTCTCACGATGTTGCTTTTGCCTCCTTTTATAGTGCTGATGGGATTTGCTTGGAAGTTACTACCTAGCGCAATAACTAGGCGTTGTCCAAATGGTTGGCATCCGTTGATCTTAATGCCGTTGGTCGCCTTGTTCACCTACTTATTGCTGGACAATAGCGGTATCGTTGAGGCTTGGTTATTTAATGGGGATGTGCGTGTATTTTTAGCTAATCATGGTATTGATTACGATCAGAGGAACGCATTAGTTGTAGGGTTTGCTATGGGGTTTGCTGTTATTCCTACTATCTTTACGATTGCTGAAGATGCCGTGTTTTCTGTTCCTAAGCACCTTTCAGATGGTTCTTTAGCTTTGGGAGCTACGCCCTGGCAAACGCTAACCAACGTTGTCCTGTTAACCGCCAGCCCGGGTATTTTCTCAGCCGTCATGATGGGGCTGGGGCGAGCGGTAGGTGAAACCATGATTGTTATGATGGCTACTGGCAATACTCCAATTATGGACTGGAATATTTTAGAAGGGATGAGAACGCTAGCTGCGACTATCGCCATAGAAATGCCTGAATCTGAGGTTGGAAGCCCTCATTTCCGTTTGCTGTTTTTAGCAGCATTAATACTTTTAGTGTTCACGTTTGCTGTCAACTCTTTGGCTGAATGGGTGAGACAGCGTCTGCGGGAGAAGTATCGTGCAATGTAAGGTTTACGTATGTTAAAGAGGCCGAATGTCTAAATGGTTTAGTGTTGGTGCGCCTTGGATTTGGTTGACGGGTGGAGCTGTAAGTATCAGCTTGCTGTCCGTGCTAGGGTTATTGTTGTTGATTGGTTGGAAAGGGCTATCGTATTTCTGGCCTGCACCCTTATATCAATGGCATACCAAAGATGGCCACATTTTAGTTGGGCAGCTCTATAACACAGAATATGTTCCGATTGGCCACCTGAAAGAAATGCATATCGACTTCCCGAAAGAAATAAGATCTAAAGGCGTGGTCAAGCGCCTCAGTGTCAAAATTGCAAACCGAGAGCTGTACTCAGCGGATTTTGTTCATCTATTAGCTACAAATATTACCTCTCGGACAACGCCTAAAGATTGGGCTGTTGTTGAACGCTCTGAAAACGGTGACTTTTATGGAAAACCCATTGGCATAATCAACTCTGATGGCAGTATCTCTAAAAATGTTCGTGCTCAGCTTGCTTCTAATATGTTTTATTTGCAAACAGTTCGCGATGAAATTCAAACCATTATTACGGATAAAATTAAAGAGTTTAGTGCTCAAGCGGAAAGGCTTCGTTTGGAAAAGCGCAGTCGAGAATTGCAAGGTACAACCAGCAAGCAATACCTAGCGCGATACCAAAAGCAGCTTTCAGCGATCTTAACGCAATTGAATGCCGCGAATGATAAGGTTGATCAGTTGCGTTCAGAGTTGAGCAAGCGTGCATTGCTCATGCAGGAGATGACGGGTAAGCAAGTTAAAATTCCGCTTAGCCAAGTCTTAGATGTATGGTTTCCGAATAAGATGACCATAACCGAGAAAATGGTGCATTGGTGCAAAAAAGTTTGGGTATTCTTGTCGGAAAACCCAAGAGAGGCTAACTCTGAAGGCGGTGTATTTCCAGCAATATTTGGCACGGTCTTACTCGTGATTATCATGTCGATTATTGTTATGCCACTTGGTGTCATTGCAGCGATATATCTGCACGAATATGCGAAAAATAATCTACTCACCCGTATGATTCGAATTGCTGTGATTAATCTAGCAGGAGTTCCATCCATTGTTTATGGTGTGTTTGGTTTAGGGTTTTTCGTCTACACCATAGGGACGTCAATCGATAAAATATTTTATGCAGAAAAGCTACCAGTACCGACTTTTGGTACGCCAGGGTTGTTATGGTCTGCGCTGACTTTAGCCGTGCTCACGCTACCTGTTGTGATTGTTGCCACAGAAGAGGGGTTAAGCCGGATTCCGCAATCGGTTCGCCATGGTTCTTTAGCTCTTGGAGCAACCCAATTCGAAACCTTATACCGCATCGTTTTGCCTATGGTGACTCCTGCTATGCTCACGGGGTTAATACTAGCGGTAGCAAGGGCTGCTGGTGAAGTAGCCCCGCTAATGTTGGTTGGAGCTGTGAAGCTGACATCAAGCCTACCAGTTGACGGGCAGTTTCCATATTTGCACCTAGATCGTAAGTTTATGTATTTAGGTTTTCATATCTACGATATTGGATTCCAAAGTACCAATATTGAGTCGGCTAGGCCTCTTGTCTACGCAACGTCTTTTTTATTGGTTACAGTAATAGTAGGGCTTAACTTAACGGCAATAAGTATTCGTAACAATTTACGCGAAAAATATCGTGTATTAGGACAAGATTGAACATGTTTTCAGTGGACCAAGCGCTTGGCTATCAAGCTCCTTTAGATGTCAATAACCTCAGTGATGAAGAGACTGCTATCGCAATTGAAAACTTGAACCTGTTTTATAAAAAAACGCAGGCTCTCACTGATATATCTATGCGGATTCCCAAAGGGCAAGTCACAGCATTCATCGGGCCATCAGGATGTGGTAAATCGACACTGCTGCGTTGCATCAATCGCATGAACGATCTGGTGGATGGGTGCTCGGTGGAAGGGAAGGTTTTCATCCAAGGTAAAAATGTCTATGACCCCGAGGTTGATGTGCCAACACTGCGTCGCCGGGTTGGGATGGTATTTCAGCGGCCGAATCCTTTTCCCAAGTCTATTTACGAAAACGTAGTTTACGGCTTGAGGCTACAAGGCGTTAAGAACAGCCGCACACTAGACGATGCTGTTGAGCGCTCTTTAATGGCTGCAGCACTATGGGATGAAGTAAAACATCGCTTGCATGAGAACGCGTTTGGGTTATCTGGTGGTCAGCAGCAAAGGTTAGTGATTGCCCGGGCGATTGCGATAGAGCCTGAAGTGCTACTATTAGATGAGCCTACTTCAGCCCTCGATCCTATTTCAACGCTGACTATCGAAGAGTTGATTAACGATCTAAAAACCAAATATACCGTTGCAATTGTGACTCATAACATGCAACAAGCAGCTAGGGTGAGCGATCACACCGCTTTTATTCATTTAGGCAGATTGGTAGAGTATTCCGATACAGACTCTATATTTACTTCACCGAAGAAAAAACAGACAGAAGATTACATTACTGGTCGATATGGCTAAGTGAGTAGTTGGTTGTATTTACAGGAGAATCAATGAACTTTGGTCGTCATATTTCAGGTCAGTTCAACGTCGAACTTGAGTCTATCAGAACCCATGTATTAACTATGGGAGGATTGGTAGAACAACAGCTCGCGTTTGCGATGCAGGCTCTGCATAAAGAAGACATTGAACTCGCAAGGAAAGTGGTCAAAGACGATCATAAAGTGAATGCAATGGAAGTGTTTATCGATGAAGCTTGCACGAGAATCATTGCCAAACGCCAACCGACAGCAAAAGACTTACGCCTGATAATGGCCATCATCAAAACCATTACCGATCTAGAGCGAATTGGTGACGTAGCGACTAAAATTGCTCATATCGCTCTTGAGAGTCAAACCGCTCAGGAGCGTACTTTCCAAGCCTCACTTGAGCCTCTCTGCCGTCAAGCGATTGCGATGCTACATCAAGTTCTCGATGCTTTCGCACGTATGGATGTAGAAGCGGCGAAAGAAGTCTATAAATTTGATGATAAAATTGATGAAGAATACGAAGCAGTCATCCGGCAGCTTATTACTTATATGACAGATAACCCAGCAGATATTCCCAGTGTTCTACAGGTGATGTGGTCTGCGAAGGCGATTGAGAGGGTTGGAGATCGTTGCCAAAACATCTGTGAATACATCATCTATTTTGTGAAAGGCAAAGACATTCGCCACATAGGTAATCAGAGTATCGATGATGTTTTAAAGTAGTGAGGCTTACTCTTATTTGTATTCAATAAGCAGAAGATTGAATTACACCCAAAGCACGGGCTTTGGGTGTTTTAGTTTTAGCTTTTTGCACAGTTAGGTTTTGCTTGTGCAGGAATCACAACTTGGTTGTCATATTTCCACATATCTCCAGTCATCGCATCGATGATGAAGCCCCAACCGTTTAGAAGGTTTGCCCAGTAGGAAGGAGTGATGGTTTTGTTCACGACGACAGTTGAGCTGTCATAGCATTTAGTATTAATTTTTATTGCCACATCTTTTGATGAAGAAGGTTTGGCAACGATAGTTGCGGGTAAGTAGGTTTGATACGAACCACTTGGTGTTGTGATGTCTACTTTAACTTTTTTATCTGGATTTGAGCTTGTCGCTAGAATGGTTTGACTTCCATTATTAAACATTGTCGAACAGCCAGATAGAGCGAGTAATGCTGCGCCTAACACTAGAGCTTTCTTCATTATTTCCCTCAATGATTTTGATTAATGAACCAATAGCAGATGAGGTTTTATTGTAACTTACGAAAAATATTGATGATATTGCTTAGGTTGGCTAGTATGGTGATATGGCATGCAAAATACAATAAAATTAATTAATACTTTATCATCAAGAGAGGCAAATAAGTTTACGGGTAGAAAATCATTTAGAAGGTCTTTTTCACGAAGCCCTGCTTAGAGTATGAAAAAGGTATCAAATAAGTGGCGCATGTCTTAGCTTAATAACTTTAAACATACGCCACAAATACGACTAGTTAACTAATTCCTGCAAACGCTTCATAATCGATTGTTCCGCTTCTGCAAGCCAATCATACCTTTTCGTGTACAAACGTCTTTTAGTCTTTTTGAGGGTGCTAGGGTCTTTACGAGGAGGATTCACGGGCAGTTTATAAAAGTGTTTGGATGCCACTTCACCGCCGTATTCTCCCCATAATTCCGAGTAATTGTAACTTACACTAGAGCGTTTAGAGCCTAGATATCTTAGCGCTTGATAAATATGACCTTTGTTGGTTATGCCAAATACAGTATCCACTTCCCAAGAACGAGCTAACATCAGCAGGCACTCAAGCATCAATGCTTTTGGACGTAGACCATGTAACCCACGAGTGAGTTGCTTAATGATCTCACCACGGTTCTCGATATGATCACCGGGCCCTTGTAGTGCTCCAATGCTAATTTCACGATTTGGAGTCGTCGATATATTGAAGGCTAATGTAAACAGATCTCTTTGCTTATCATCAATCATCTTAAGTGCAAGAGAGCCTTCTCGCTCAGGGCCAGCACACAACTGTATTTTGTAGTCTAGAACTTCAAGCAAAGTCCATCCCGCAGGCACATAGAACTGCGTAAAAGCATGACCATAGATTTGCTGCAATAACAAAAAGTGCTCGCTGATCTTCTTAGCTCTTAAATTGGGGCGCCATTTTAGGCAAACAAAAGGTTTTAGAGGTTTTTCAAAGATACGAGGGTAATTGTCAGCGACAACACGCATTTCGGGCTGTTCGAATAAGCCCTGCATTTGTTTAAGTACATTCGGCTTTAGCATGGCCCACAAACAAAACCTAGCATTGTAGCGGAACTTTTTTACTCCCTGAATTTCAGGATAGACACTAGCTGCAACGCGAGGTAGTGTTTTTAAATATCTTATGTAATTGAAGAACATAGCTCAGTTACCAATAAGAATGAAACAACTTTCTGCGTTTCATTAGATTGTCAGTCTATCCCTGAACTGGTTTCGATCCTTTCTGGCGAGTGTAATCTACCAATGGTGTGATGATAGATCAAATGGCAACTATCAATTTAATGTTAAATTTTTATTCTTATAATCCACAACTCTCGAGTGGTTTATTACGCAAATAATTGTGCTTTTTTTCATTAAATTAGTCAGTTGCTGAATTTTCCAAGAAAGGAACTAACCTTGATAGATTGGTCACATTTATTGTTTGGCTGCTACGATTACTAAGAACAAATAAAAAGGGCAGCAAAGCAAAATGGATTTTGTAAAAGCTAAAGTGAAACTATATCGATTTATCTTTCCGGTGATGCTTCTCGTTGTGTCTGGTTGTGATCAAGCAAAAGAAAGCTATACCGTAGGGTTGGTTACCAATAACCCAAATGGCTTGAGAAACGTTCAAGGTTTCAGAGATGGTTTGTCTGAGCTTGGCTATATTGAGGGAAAGAATCTAACGGTCATTTCTGAAGACAAGCCGCTTACAGGTAAAGCTTTGGAAGAACAGCTCCAGTATTTTATAGACAGGAATGTAGACCTTATTTTTACTGCTGGAACACCTACAGGAGTCGCGGCCTATAAAGCCACTATGGAAACAGACATACCTGTAGTATTTGGTGTTATCGCGGACCCCATTAAAGCGGGAGTCATGACGAGTTTAACCTCTCCAGGTGGGAATATCAGTGGTGTTAAAATCAGCAACAATCAAGCTTTACGACTTGATCTAATGAGACAGCTAGTGCCCAAAGCAAAAAATGTATTAGTCCTGTATAACCCCAATGACCCAGCGCCAATGAGTGCACTAGAACAACTGAAGAGTAGTGCTGATACATTGGATGTGAATCTTACTCTCGCAGAGTGTCCTGACAACAACGCTTTGAACGACGCTCTAGCAAACCTTCCCGTTAATACCGATATTTTATTTATATTGCCTGATAGCGTGGTGAATAAGCGAATCAAAGATATTGTTAGGGTTTCTATTGAAGCAAAAATCCCACTTTCAGGTCCGTCAAATCTTCAGGTAGAAAAGGGGGCTCTCATGGCTTATGGAATTGTCCACTATGAAGCAGGGCATCAAGCTTCTCGTATGGCACATCAAGTTTTAGAAGGCAACTCGATAGCGCAGCTTCCAGTAGAAACAGCAGAGTCTTATTTGGGAATTAATCTGCAAACGGCTCAAGTTATTGGACTTGAAATACCTGATAGTTTACTGCGACAAGCGAAAGTCATTATTCGTCCGGAAGAAAAAAATGAATAAGCGACTGATAGCTGATGTGAAATAAAAGGAAAAGTCTTGCGTAGTTCACAGAGCAAGTCAGCGAAGCCTAGATTCACTCAATCCTTGAGATTTAGGTTACTAACCATGTTTCTTGGGTTGACTGTTGGTCCTATTCTAATCATTGCGCTTATCTCAGGGCGAGCTAGCTACGAATCATTCAAAACTCAACAGCTGGAACTGTTCGAGCAAATCGCCATGTCAATTGAATATCGAGTGTTAGCTATTTTTGATCAAGCTGAGCGCGACTTTCTCTTTCTTGAAAGTAGTGGTATTACTCAGTTAAATTCCCGACAGCAAAAAGAGCTGCTGCAAAGCTTGGTTTTTGGTAGTGGCTTGTTTGAGTCTGCCGGTTTAATAGACCTAGACAATTCGACTGTTCTTCAAGTCTCTCGTACCTCGTTAAATACACCAAGTTTGTTTGAAGAGTTAGTTTCGTTACCGCTCTTCGTACGTGCAATTGAAAATAGGAAACGGCAGGTTGAGGTGCTGTTCGATGTGGGACTTAGAGAGCCGATTGCTCGGCTGGCTGTACCTACTATCGATCCTCGAAGCGCTCAACTGAGCAACATTTTGTACGCCGAAGTTAGGTTGAAGTCTGTTTGGGAAACGCTGGCGATGGTCGGGCTAGAAGCTGATCGTGATGCTTACGTTGTGAACAGTTTAGGAAGAGTTGTCGCACATCGAAATCCTAGTGTTGTATTGAGAGGTACAGTGATTGGAGAGTGCCAGAGTGAGCTTTCGAAAGGCTTGTCTGGAAAAATTTCTGTTATTCATTCGCATCAAGGCAAGTTGGATTCGTTAGGGCTGCAAGTAATTGTCGAGCAGCCTGTCACGCAGGCGTACCAGCTAATACGGAATGTTTTGTTTGATGTGGTTTTGATTTCTTGTTTAGCGTTGGTATTAGCTTATTCAACTTGGATTTACTTCAATAAAAAAGTCATTGTTCCTTTACATAAGCTTTCTAAGGCAGCGAGGGAGATGGGAGATGGCCAGTTTCCAGAGCCACTTAAAGCAACAGACCTTGATGAGCTTAATATATTGGTATCGAGTTTTAATCAGATGGTGGTCGACTTAAATCACGCGCAAAAAAGGGACAAGATGCAAGCCACTGAATTAGCCATTATGAATAAAGAGTTAGAAGAAGAGTATAGGCTTCTTGAGATAACAGAAAGAAAGCTTAGAAAAAGCCAAAACTTACTAAAACATGCACAACAAATAGCTCAGTTGGGGAACTGGGAGTGGGATATAGAATCTGATAGATACACGTGCTCCAATGAAATTTGCACTATTTTGGGGCTTAGTGAGAAAGAGCTGGCTCTTGGAGTTACATCAATTTTGAATCACGTTGATCCACTAGAGCGGGATCAGGTGAAGAAATATTGGTTAACGATTCCAGAAAAAAACAAACATATTCAATGGACCAACAAACTCATTTTGAACGGTGGAGTAGAGAAGTATGTGACTCACCGTTCTGAGGCTATTTATGACAAGAGTGGCCAGCCAACTAAAGTTATTGGTGTCATGCAAGACATTACAGTACAAAGAAAAAATGAGCTTAAGATATGGTATCAAGCTCATTACGATTTCTTGACAGGCTTAGTCAATCGTAATCTCTTCCACGATAGGATTGAGCAAGCAATGGCTCACGGAAAGAGAAATAACAGCAAAGTAGGCTTACTGTTTATCGACCTAGATAACTTTAAACAAATCAATGACACATTAGGACACAGCACTGGCGACAGGGTGCTGAAAGAAGTAGCAACGCGCCTTTTGTCTAGTGTTCGAAAGGAAGATACGGTAGCGAGGCTCGGCGGAGATGAATTCGTCGTATTGTTAGGAGAGCTTAGCTCACGCGAACAAGTTGATGTGGTCGCTGAAAAAGTCCTCTCTAGCTTTTCTGTGCCTTCATTTTTCGGTGGCAAAGAGATCATAATCTCCGCGAGTATCGGGATTTCGTTATATCCTGATGATAGCGAAGATATCGATACTTTAATGAGGTTAGCCGATGACGCGATGTACCAAGCTAAACATTCGCGAAAAAATACTCACCATCATGATCCAAGTTCTTTGGATTAGTTCAGAGTATATCTAATTGCTGCTTAGCTTTGGAAATTGCAGTTGTATTTGTCACTGGGATTGAAAAATCATCGATAGAATTAGCCCCCATTTGTGCTTGGCTAGATATGTATTCCATTGCGCTCTGCCTTGCAGATTTGCCCGACATATGAAATTCTTCAATTTTGGTTTGTTGATGAATGTGCCTAATATTTTCTGCGTTGACGCCAGCTCCAGCCATAATGGCTAGTTGTCCATTTGCAACTTCAACCATTTGTCTTAACACGTCGACACCTTCTGGAGCTTGATTTGCTAGCCCGGAGCTCAATACCCGTTCACAGCCAATATCAGACAATTGCTTAATCGCTTCCAAAGGATTCTTGCATTGATCGATTGCGCGATGAAAGGTAGTACCGAGATTTAATTCTTTAGCTTTCGCGATCAGCTGTTTTGTCGCATCAATATCCATTTTGCCGTCAGCGGAAAGTATGCCAAATACAACGCCTTGCAAATTGGCTTCTGCTGCGGCTTCGATATCCATTAGCATAGATTCAATTTCTTGCTTTGAGTACAAGAAGTCTCCTTGTCTCGGGCGAATCATTGCGTATATAGGGAGTTGAGTGCTATTGGCTGCTAGCTTCATAAATCCTAAGCTAGGAGTTAGGCCTCCTAAAGCAAGTGAAGAGCAAAGCTCAATTCTTGTAGCTCCGCCTAGTTCTGCGTATTCAAGAGATTCCAAATTGTCGATACAAACTTCTAACTGCATTTTACACCCAATACTTTGTTTTCCTTTGCAAGTGAGTATATCGACTATAGAGGCAAACTATCAGGGTAAAGACATTGCTAACCAGTTTCCCCTTTTTGCATAGCGAATTTTAGATACAAAAAACCCAGCTTAAAGCTGGGTTTAAACAATCTATAACGTAGCTATTATGCTGCGTCTTCTTCACTGTCAGACGGATCGGCTTCCACAGCAGTTTCTTCAGTGTCTTCTACCACTTTAGGCTTCTTAGGTGCAGGGCGGCGTTTCGCTCCTAAAGCGTAAAGTACTTCTTCTTTGTTTTGTGCTAAGTAGAGGGCAATTTCTTCTTGCTTAGATTCGTCTTCGATTAGCTCGCTCTTACCCATTAAATCAAAAAGTGCATCTGCCATATCCAGCATTTTGTCATAGGCGTCAGCTTCGGCTTTAGAGGTAAAAGTCATCTTTTCTTCTCCGTTGCGTTCCACCACGTACTTCACGATTACAGCCATGGTTAATCCTCTAGTGTCTATGGTTTGATTACTGTTTTTTTATACAGGAAATGTAAGTGTAAGTCTAGACTTCTAGTAGTGATGGCAAAAATCAATAAATCGTTTTAGAAGAGGACTTTGGTATTTTTCCTTGTGTAACAGAATCCAAAATTGCCTTTTCATATTCATATCTAAATCAATGATACACACACGTCCGTCCTGAACGGCATGTTTAGCGGACAACAACGACAAGCAACCTAAGCCTAGCCCAGCAGAGACGCTATTAATCAGGGCTTCTGTCGTATTCAGTTGAAAAGACTCATGCCAAGACTCTAGCTGAGGAGCAATTTTAGTGACAAAAAATTCCCTAGAGCCAGAGCCTGCTTCACGCAGTACCCAGTTCATATTGTTTAGGCCCGACAGGCCCAACGTGCTTCCGTTGGCTAGGACGTGATCTGGTGAGCAAATAACACACATTTCATCTTGGCTAAAAGAGCAGGAAGATATTTCATCGTGATCCACATGACCTTCAACTAAGCCAATATCCAATTCATAATCAATTAATTTTTGGCAAATCAAGGCTGTATTCGAGATAAAAAGGCTTTGGCAAGTATGGTTAGAAGAGTGACGAAATTCACTTAGAAGAGCGGGTGCGACTTGATTGCCAATAGTGTCGCTGGCGCCAATTCTTAGCTGTCCGGAGAGTTCATCGTTATCACTAAACACTTGCTCAATTTCTTTGCTGCGCTGCAATAGTTCATCGGCCAACGGCAACAATTTTTGCCCTTCTTGGTTCAGAATTAGCCGATTGTTTATGCGATCAAATAAGGTGCGTCCAATCTGCTTTTCGAGCTCGCTAATTGCCATGCTCACAGCTGCTTTAGATAAATACAGAGATTCTGAAGCTGACGTTAAGGTTTTATGGCGAATTAAGGTAGTGAAGACTTTGAGTTGCTTGAGCGAGATATTGGTCGCCATAAGTTTCCATCCCTTTTAGGTTTTCAATGATATTTAGGACAAGCCAGTACCTTTCGGCAATACGGGTATAGTTTCTGAGGTCGTTTAATTAATAGAATTAATCAATTCACTGAATAAAAACAAGAGTCATAGTGTCAAATTTTTTACAACACTAAGATCTATTTATCTTTTTCGATATGTTAAGCTGCTTTTCATCAATTCTTAGTAGATCGAGCCGCAATTGTTTACTGTTTACCATTCCAATCAAGTTGATATTTTAAAGTCTTTATTGGTTGAGCTGATTCGGCGCGATCCTCCAACCAGCCCGTTCGAAAAAGAGCATATTCTTGTACAAAGTTCAGGGATGTCTCAGTGGTTAAAAATGGAGATAGCAAAAGAGTTGAAAGTCGTTGCGAATGTCGACTTTCCTCTTCCCGCAGCATTCATTTGGGATCTTTTTACTCGAGTTCTACAAGATGTTCCTGAACGAAGTGCCTTCAACAAAGATTCAATGTGCTGGAAGTTGATGAAGATCCTGCCAACTCAGCTGGACAAGCCTGAATTTGAGCCCCTCGCGAATTATTTACATTCTGATGTTAATGGTACGAAACTCTACCAGCTGGCAGAAAAGATTGCGGACACCTTCGATGGTTACCTAGTGTATCGCCCTGAATGGATAGCTGCTTGGGAAGATAGTCGAGAAGTCCCAGAGTTAGAAGGTGAGCACCCTTGGCAACCCATTCTGTGGCAAGAGTTGTATGACTACACATTGCAGATTGGTCAATCGCCGTTTCACCGAGCGAACTTATATGAACACTTTATTGATTCAGTTGAAAATTATTCGGGCTCACTAGAGTTTCTTCCCAAAAGGCTATTTGTTTTTGGTATTTCTTCTTTGCCTCCCCGATATTTAGATGCACTGAAAGCCATTGGTTGCCACATAGATGTACACCTAATGTTTACCAACCCATGTCGTTACTATTGGGGAGAGGTACGAGACAAAAAATTCTTAGCAAAATTATCTGCAAGGCAGCGCCAACATATTGAGTGGAATAAAGAAAGCTCAAAGCTAGAAGGTACAACGGAGCAATTGAAGGGAAGCATTGAGCAAAACGTTGAAGACGACTTGCACACAAGTGAAGTCGGCAATAGTTTACTTGCATCAATGGGGAAACTGGGGCGAGACAATTTATTTCTTCTTGCTCAATTAGAGTCTCAAGAAATAGAAGCTTTCTCAGATATTGATCGCGATTCACTGCTGCACAGCCTTCAAGCAGATATTTTGAACTTGGAGGAGCACCAAGATGACGCTGCTTTTGAATCTAGTGCGCACAAAAAAGTCGTGACCGTACCAGACAACTCTTTCACCGTACATGCTTGCCATAGTCCGCTAAGAGAAGTGGAGGTATTGCACGATCAATTGCTGTCGATGTTCAACAAAGATCCTTCTTTGACCCCTCGTGATATTATTGTGATGGTCGCTGACATTAACAGCTACAGCCCTGCGATCCATGCTGTGTTTAGTAACGCGCCATCTGATCGTTATATTCCATTCTCAATCTCGGATCTTAGCGCTGACGTTGAAAACCCAATTTTAAAGGCGTTTGTTCGCTTGGTTGAATTGCCTAGCAGTCGTTGCTCTTCTTCAGAGTTGCTTGAGATTTTAGAAACCCCTGCCATTTTGAATAAACTTTCTATTAGTGAAGAGGATTTTGACCTCGTCAGGCAGTGGGTTGAAGAATCCGGGGTGCGATGGGGCCTAGATGAGCATACCGGTACTGAGTTTGAGCTGCCGAAGATAAAACAGAATACTTGGCAATTTGGTATTCAAAGGATGTTGCTTGGCTATGCGATGTCTGATGAGGCAGGATTATTCCACCAACATGGCCAAAACTTAGCGCCATATGATGAAGTTCAGGGGCTTCGCGCAGAATTAGCGGGCAAGATAGCGCAATTTGTAGAAATGGTTAGCGATTACCGCCAAAGGCTACAAGGTTCCCATGTCATTGATGAGTGGAAAATTGCGTTATTTGACATGATTGATGACTTTTTTGAAGTTGATGCGGAAGGTGACATTGCACTGAAAACAATTCGTGATGCCATTATTGCATTGCAAGATAACATTGTAGAAGCCCAGTTTGAGCAAGATTTGCCAGCCAATATTATCGGCCAATATTTGAAGGACAAACTGTCGGGAACAAGAGTCAGTCAGAGGTTCCTAGCAGGGCAAGTCAACTTTTGTACTTTGATGCCAATGCGCTCTATTCCATTTAAGGTGGTTTGCCTACTAGGTATGAATGATGGAGTGTATCCACGTTCAATTCCTCCAGAGAGTTTTGACTTGCTGGTGGGCAGAGCGAAGCCCGGAGATCGCTCGCGTAGAATCGACGACCGTTACTTGTTTCTGGAAGCAATGCTCTCCGCACAACAGAATTTGTATGTCAGCTACGTTGGGCGCTCGATAGAAAAAAATACTGAGAAAGTACCTTCGGTATTGGTCTCTGAGCTTATTGACTACTGTCATCAAAATTACTGTCTAGAAGGGGATGAGCAGTTATCTACCGATGAATCAGGTGATCGGTTGGTTGACTTTCTGAGTCATAGCCACGCGATGACACCGTTTAGTCCCAGCGCATTTCTGGAAGGAGAAGGAAGTTTTGCTAAAGAATGGCTGCCAGCTGCCAAAACTCAAGGTATCGAGCACAATCAAGCTATCGAAGAGTTGGACGACTTTTTACTGGGCACCAGTTTTCCGTATGAACTTGATTTGAGGGAGCTGCACAAGTTTTGCAAACTACCAGTGAAGTATTTTTTCAATCGACGCCTTAAAGTCTATTTTCAATCAGAGCACTGGGTGCCTGAAGATGAAGAGCCATTTGCGTTAGATTCTCTGCAAAGCTACAACTTGAGAGAACAACTGCTTGAACACTTGGTTGATGATGTTTCTAACGCTAATCTATCAGCACAGCAGTGGCCTGAATATATTCAAAAACAAAGAGCCTACGGAAACCTCCCTGTTGGAGAGTTTGGTACATTGGACTTTGATGCCCAGCGCGATAAAGCAGAGATTATATATGAGAAAATTAAGGATCTCTGCGCCTTGCCGGAACAAGATATCGAGGTGACATTGCTTATAGAGCTTGAACCAGGAAAACAAATTCTTATCACTGGTTGGTTATCACGAAACTACCAAGCAGGGCTGATCCGTTATCGTAGTGGTAGGCTTCGTTCTGTGGATTATCTAGCTGCTTGGATCGATCATTTATGTGCGGCGGCTATCGGCAAGTCCAAGACTACTCATCTGGTTGGTTTGAATAAAACCAGCCTTGAGCACAAAGTGTATGCGGCGATTGATGATGAAGAATGGGCTAAGAAAGAAGTTTCTACCTTACTGAGATATTTTGTTGGTGGGATGAATGAGCCATTGGCCTATTTCCCTAAAACTGCACTAGCTGGCTTAAATGCGCAAGTAAGCAAAGGTAAAGTCACGCCAAGTAAAGAAGATATTTATAAGAAAATGGCGGCTGAATTTAATGGTACGCAGCAGATCTCTGGTGAAGGGAGTGATTCTTATATTTCAAGGTTGTGGCCGAAATGGAATGAAGAACTAGCACAAAAAAACCTGCATTATGCAGATGAGATTTTAAAGAAAGCTGTAGAAAATGCTGCCGATGGAAGAAAATTGGCCGCCAACAAGTAAAAGTGTAGGGATTTGCTGGACGGCCGAGGTTTTATAGACCAATAAAACTAAGATAAGTAAGAGGTAATTGCTTAAGTATCGACAGAAATTCTATCTACAATTGTTGGATTATTTCGTGATTGGAATCTCATCCCACTCTATTGTTACAAAGTGATTGCAGAAATGTCTCAATAATACCGTCTGAGTCACGCGAAGATACAGTATTTGCTTAATATATCGACATTGAAAATCTAGGGGCGACTCCCTAAATTGATTTAAGTTATTTGAAATGGTGCATTATGCCGACGAATTCTCCCCAAGATGTACAACCACTGAATATCATGACATTTCCGCTGCATGGTTCGAGATTAATAGAGGCATCAGCAGGAACGGGGAAAACTTATACCATAGCAGGGTTGTATTTACGTTTGCTGTTAGGCCATGGTGACGATCAGGCTAGACATCACCAGCCTTTAACGGTTGATCAAATCTTGGTTGTGACCTTCACTGAAGCTGCAACAGAAGAATTGCGAGACAGAATACGAAAGAGAATTCATGAGGCAAGACTGGCTTTTCTGCGCGGAAAAACTGAAGATGATTTTCTTAATCCATTTCTAGAGCAAACACCTAACAGAGAAGCGGCTGCTCAGTTACTTCTCAATGCAGAACGTCAAATGGATGAGGCTGCTATTTTTACTATTCACGGCTTTTGTCAGCGTATGCTCAAGCAACATGCGTTTGAGTCTGGCGCTCAGTTCAACAATGAACTGATTACCGATGAAGCCTACATAAAAGCCCAAGTTGTAGCGGACTATTGGCGCAAGAATTTTTATTCGTTGCCAATAGACTTAGTCCAAGAGATAAAAAAACTGTGGGAATCGCCTAAAAAACTGTTTGAAGAAGTTGGAAGGTACTTATCTGGCGCTGAGCTATCTCTAACAACAGCGCCCCCAAAAAGCGCTTTGCTCGACATACACGAAAATAATATTTCTCGTATTCAAAACATAAAGCAGCGGTGGATTGAAAGTAGTCAAGATTTACACGATCTGATTATGTCATCAGGTGTGGACAAACGCAGCTACAAATCCAATACGGTACCCAAGTGGCTAGATGAGGTGACAAGTTGGGCTGAGTCTGAGACGAAAAGTTACTCTGTACCCAAAAATCTGTCACGATTTTCTCAGAGACTTTTGCATGAGAAAACGAAAAAGGGCGAAGTGCCTGTTCACACTATTTTTGATGAAGTTGATGAGTTTTTGGCTGAGGAAATCAGCTTAAAAGGGCCGCTACTTGCTCAGGTTATTCAGCAGTGCCGAGCACGTCTCAAGCAAGTCAAAGAGCAAAAACAGGTCTTTTCTTTTGACGACTTACTCACTCAATTATCCGCCGCTATCGACATAGATGATACGGCCACACTAACCGAGAAAATCCGCCAGCAGTATCCTGTTGCGATGATCGATGAATTTCAAGATACCGATCCTCTACAATACAGCATCTTTAGCCAAATATATCTGTCTGATCCGCAGAGTGCTTTGCTCATGATTGGCGATCCTAAGCAAGCTATTTACGGTTTTCGCGGCGCAGATATCTTTACCTACATAAAAGCTAAGCAGCAAGTTACCTCGCAATACACATTGGATACGAACTGGCGTTCTGGCTCTCAGATGGTAGAGGCGGTCAATCAGCTGTTTTCAACTGCAGATAGCCCGTTCTTTTATGATGAAGAAATTCCTTTTCTTCCTGTGAAATCTAGCCCCGGTTCTGAATTGAAAACTTGGAGCTTGAGTATAGGCCAAGAAGAGTTAACTCAGCCGGCTTTCAACGTTTGGCTTAGCCAACAAGGTGATTCTTTTACTAGCATCGGCGACTACCAAGCGACCATGGCGCAGGCAACTGCGAGCCAGATATACACAATTTTATCTGCCGCTCAGGAGCAAAAAGCGCATTTAACGAAAAACTCGGGCAAGAAGGTGATTCAAGCCAGTGATATCGCGATATTGGTGCGAAATCGCAGTCAGGCCCAACTTATAAAACAAGCTCTTTTGGATCGCGGTATTGCCAGTGTGTATTTGTCGAATCGGCAAAGTGTTTTTTTAAGTTCTGTCGCTAGAGACTTACTGAATGTTTTAAATGCTGTTCTAGCTCCAGAAAATGAGCGCTACCTAAAAGCTTGCTTAGCAAGTTCGTTATTCGATTTGCCAATCTCGACATTAGACAGATTGAACAATGATGAGAACGCATGGGAAGCCGCGATCTTCGAATTTAAAGAATATCGGAATATATGGCATCAGAAAGGGCTGTTGCCGATGTTGCGCTCACTAATGAGTAAGCGACAAGTTGCCGAGCATTTATTGAGCCGAGAAGGTGGCGATAGAATTCTGACTGACTTGATGCACCTTGGTGAGTTGCTGCAACAAGCAAGTTTGGAAATCGATAGCTTTTTTGGGCTTATTCATTGGTTGTCGCAAAAAATTGATGATGCTTCAGGAGCATCGAACTCGGAAGAGCACAATCAACGTTTAGAATCAGAAAGCAACCTGGTACAGATCGTTACGATTCATAAATCCAAAGGTCTTGAATACAACCTCGTATTCTTGCCTTTTGCTTGTAGTTATAGTCAGGCGAGAGAAGCTAAATATCACGATCCATCTTCTGAAACAACGGTGCTTGATGTTGAGCAAAGTGCAGAAGCGTTGGAAAAAGCGGAAAAAGAGCGCATAGCTGAAGATTTGCGTCTTATATACGTTGCTTTAACCCGATCTGTTTACGGCTGTTTTGTCGGTATTTCACCGATTAAGAAAGGCAATGCAAAAAAACAAACATCCGATTTACACCAAAGTGCGATAGGGCATTTGATTCAGAATGGTGTGGAAGGTGATGCGAGTGTATTGCAGCAGTCGATAAAGTCACTGTGCGAAGCAACAAGTTCGATAGCGATAGCAGATTTGCCGATAGCGGGAGAAGCTAAACTTGCACCAACTATTGAGGAAAACCTTGATATACAGGCACAGGACTCTCGTCGAGATATTGAGCGTAACTGGCGATTGACCAGCTACTCAGGTTTGGTTAAGCACAGTGCTCATGGGCAGCAAAAAGAGCTAATTGTTGATGAGGCTAGCTTTGATATTGACTCCGAGGAAGAACAGGAGTTAGAAAGCGCTACCACAGCTTTTGAGTATTCTATTTTCTCGTTCCCTAAAGGGGCGAGGCCAGGTACATTTTTGCACACTCTATTTGAGCAAGTTGACTTTAACTTGCCAGCCGACAGTGACGAAAACCAGCAAATCATTATGAAATTGCTGGAGAGAGAAAACTACGATCTCTTGTGGTCACCAGTCTTATCCGAGCTTGTTGATAATGTATTGCAGGCAAAACTGAATCAAGGCGAAGTGTGTTTGGCAGATATTCCTGCCACAAGCCGCCTTGTTGAAATGGAGTTTCTTCTGCCCATTCAAATGCTGACAGCCAGTCAGTTGAATACGATTGTTCATAAATATGATCAAATTTCTAAATTGGCTGGAGAGCTGGGCTTTCATCCAGTCAAAGGCATGTTGAAAGGGTTTATTGATTTGGTATTTGAATGCCAAGGAAAGTTCTATGTTCTCGACTGGAAATCTAATTATCTAGGCGACAGCATAGAAGATTATCACTCGCAAGCACTACAAGAGGCGATGGCCGACCACCGCTATGATTTACAATACCAAATCTATAGTTTGGCTTTGCACAGATATTTGAAAACGCGGATAGCAGATTACAATTACGACCAACATTTTGGAGGTGTTTACTATGTATTCCTGCGTGGTGTTGCAAAAGAACAAGAGTCTGGGATTTTCTATCAAAAGCCTGACTATGCACTTATTAACGAGATGGACGAATTGATTGATGGAAAAACAAGTTTGTCTTCTGGGACTGAAAGTGGACAAATGGAGTTAGGGCTGTAATGAAAGACGTTTTACTCAACGAGCTGAAGCACCTGTCTCTTTTGGGCAACATTCGCCCTATTGACTATCAATTTTCTCGTTTTATTTACACTCAATTATCCAATAACCAAGATGAAGTTTCGTTTCTGGCTGGCTTGCTCAGTATTGAGTTAGGTAAGGGGAATGTATGTCTGCCTATTTTTGACAATAAAGGCATAACGAAACAGTTCATTCACACGGTTGCTCGTTTATTTGAGCACAATGCAGACCTTGTTAAAAAGGTGGAAGGTATTGATTGGCGAGAGATTCTAGCCAGTAACGCATTAGTTGGTACAGGTCAGCATGCAGTACCGATAATTTTTGATGGTTATAGGTTGTATATGCAGCGCTATTGGCAATACGAAACTGTATTGGTTGATAAGCTTCAGGCGCTTTCTATGCCTGTCACGCTTGATAGTGAGCGATTAGTCAACCTGTCGAATGTTCTCAATGAACTGTTTTGTCGCAATTACAGCTATTTATTTAAGGCATTGAGTGAAGAGCGAAAGCAGGGCAATTTGTCTATCCCAACGACTCAGAGACTAGTTTGTGATTACTTGGATGTGGTTGATACAGACAGCATTGATTGGCAAGCTGTGGACGGCGTATGCCAGCAGGCTCAGAGCCCTGAAGGGCTATCTGAGCTAGACATCTTGGTTACAAAGCAGGTTTGCGCTGATTGGCAAAAAATCGCGGCCTCTATCGCGTTAACCCGAAAGCTAGCAGTGATATCTGGTGGGCCGGGTACTGGAAAAACAACAACAGTAACCAAGCTATTATTGGCACTAGCAGCGCAAGCTAAACACAACAATGAACAACCGATCATTAAGCTCGCGGCACCAACCGGGAAAGCGGCGGCAAGATTGACAGAGTCGGTAGGTAAGGCGCTTGCGAGTATCCATTTTGATGAAAGCCTGAAAGCCGTTGTTCCCACAGAGTCTAGTACTATTCACCGTCTACTTGGTGCAATTCCGAATAGTGTAAAATTTCAGCATGACCGCAGTAACCCACTAAAGGTGGATGTGTTAGTGATTGACGAGGCATCGATGGTCGATTTATCGATGATGTATCGCATTATTGAAGCATTGCCTGACAATGCTCGACTAATTTTATTAGGAGACAAAGATCAGTTGTCTTCAGTAGAAGCGGGCTCAGTGCTAGGTGATATTTGTCAGTTCCTTAAACATGGTTATAGCTCAGTACAGGCTAAATCTATTGCTGCGTTAACTCATCACCATATTGCTAGTCATTCATCAGCATTGCCTGTGATTTCTGACAGCTTATGCATGCTGCAAAAAAGCTATCGATTTGATATTCGCTCTGGCATTGGTCAGCTTGCGAAAGCAATAAATAAAGGCCACTTTGAGGAGCTAGAGAAAGTCTATCAAAATGATTTTCGCGACATTGTTCAGTTTAGTGTGAACAAAACCAACCTCAATCAAATGATTCGCACGATTGTGGAGAAATATCGAGATTACTTAAAGCCAATTGAAGAGAGCAGTGAACATACTGGCAACGTGCTTGAGCTGGCAAGATTATCGTTAGACGCGTTTTCTCGCTGTCGTTTGCTGTGTGCTTTAAGAGAAGGGGACTATGGAGTTTCTGGGCTCAATCAAAAGATAGAGCAAGGGTTGGAAGCGAGAAAACTCATATATGTGAAAGGAGAGCAGTGGTATCACGGAAGGCCAGTGATGGTGACGAGAAATGACCATAACTTGGGCTTATATAATGGTGATATTGGTATTTGTATCTTTGATGGCGAGCGATTGAGAGTATTTTTTGAGTTGCCAGATGGCACTATCAAGGCTTTCCTTCCAAGTCGAGTACCAGAGCATGAAACGGCGTATGCCATGACTATTCATAAATCTCAGGGTAGTGAATTTGACTTTGTGCAAATGATTTTGCCAAAAGAGTACAACCCAGTTTTGACTAGAGAGTTGGTCTATACAGGCGTGACTAGAGCTCGGCAGTACTTTGAACTTTATAGTGACAAGGTGTTGCTGAAGAAGGCGATTAGATCGAAAACAGTTAGAGCAAGTGGATTGGCTGCAAAGTTAAGTGCGTTTTAACCATCCGTGGCATTTTTGAGCTTAAGCTATTTCAGCAAATGAAATGCTACGGATCTTGTATTGTTCCTGATAGTTTAAGATAAAAGCTCGTAATCCTTCATTCACTTGGAATACACAGTGGACGTCCAGTCCTTCTAGTAACTGATTATCAGCCATATCCCAAAAGCTTTGAATTGATTTACAAATAATGGTTCTCATTGATGGTTAGCTCTCATACTCGTACTGACAAAACGGCAATCCATGCGAGCCCCACGTTTGTATTGTGGGTTAGAGTCCTATGACCTTTTTTGGGCGTCCGCATATTAGCAAATAGCAGCGCTATGTATAGAGGGCTTTTGTAAACCTTTATGTAATAATTCTACGCAGTTCGAGTTTACTCTATGTTTTTACTGATAATAAAGACGTTACTGGCAATGTTTTTTCTATAAGATAAATTTATACAGCTAGAGAAAATATTTTAGAACGTCTTTGCAAGTTATATAAATCCTGCCTTTGTATAGGTAAAGATTCGACTGTTACCTCGATAAAACCTTGCTCTAAAAACCAGTGCTGGCTATGTGTGGTAAGAACAAAAATAGACTCAATGCCGAACTTTCTTGACTGTTGCTTCAGGTGTGCAAGCAGCATCAAACCACGGTTTCCCTCTCGATATTCAGTATGTATCGCCATACAGGCCACTTCAGCTGTTTTATCTTCGTTGTATGGGTACAGTGCAGCGCAGCCTATGACCAACCCATCTTTCTCGATGATAGTAAATTGATGAATTTCTTGCTCGAGCTGCTCTCTGGAGCGGCGTACTAGTACACCTTGCGCCTCGAGAGGTTGTATGAGCTCTAGTATGCCGCCAATATCGTCAATTTTTGCCGTTCTCAATCTTTCCGCACTGGCTTTTACTACTTGAGTGCCGATCCCATCGAAAGAAAACAGCTCTTGAATTAACGCGCCATCTTCTTTGTAGCTCACTAAATGGCTTCTTGGCACGCCTGAGCGGCAGGCTGAAACTGCCGAACGTAAGAATCGCAATGTACCAGAATATTCATTGTTCTGAGCATAGGCTTCTTCGAGTTGGATCAAGCGTTCTTCGGCTTCTGACGGAAATATTTCTGCGATTGCGTTGCCATCTTCGTCAATAATGCCTTGTTCAGAGCAAAAGCCGATGAGTTTTTCTGCGCCTAATTTGATCGCTGCATGTGTGGCGACTTCTTCTGACAATAAGTTGAATGACTCTCCAGTCACTGAACCAGCAACTGGCCCAAGCAATACAATTGAACCTAGCTCTAGTGCGCTGAGTATGCCGTCGGTGTTCATTCGTCTAATTCGGCCACTATTACAGTAATCAACACCATCATCGACGCCTAACGGCTGTGAAATGACGAAGTTTCCGCTTATCACATTGAGCTGTTTTCCAGCCATCGGCGTATTGTTTAAGCTCATGGATAGCCTTGCAGTTATTTCTAACTGAACCTGCCCTACAGCTTGCATTACATGCTTTAGAGCTGTTTCATCGGTGACACGAATACCTTTGTGATAGTCGGTTTGGTAGTTGTTATCTGATAAGGTTTGGTTGATTTGAGGGCGCGCACCATGAACTACAACAATTTTAACGCCTAAACTGTGAAGTAGAGCAATATCACTAATGATGTTCGTGAAGTTTTGGTCTTGCATGGCTTCACCACCAAGCATGATAACCATGATTTTCCCTCTGTGAGCATTGACATAAGGGGCTGATTGTCTAAAACCTTTGACGAGTTCGGTGCTACGAATTTTCACGTGATGGCAAATATGTTGTGAATTTGTATGTATTATTATTGTTTTTTTATTCACTTTTCAATAGCGACCTGCCAATAAAACTAGTAATTAGTCATTAGCCTTTGTGATTCTGATTCTATACTAAAGGTAAATTAGAAGAGTAAATCACTTTTTATGAATAAGCCTGTTAGAGGTGCTAGACAACGAATTCCAGGCGTCAATCCACAGGCGAAAGCCACCAAGTCACCAATGCAAAAATGGGTTGAGCGCTCTCTAATGCTCGTCGTAGCAGTTGGAGTGGTCTTTGTCATATACGCATACTTCGATTTGTATCAACGGTATCGAGAGCAAAACATGCCCAAAGATCGTCTGTACGGTATGTGGGTTGAGCAAGAAGTTGCGCCGTATATGGCTGATCGTTTTGTGATAGGTAAAAGAGGAGTACTCATTGACGGCGCAGTAGTGTCTACTCAATTTAATTTCGACGGCCAGTACTTTGAATATACTTCTGGTGGCAAGCAGATAAAGTTCATATTGCTCGATAAGAACTTGTCGAAAATGAAGTTAGTGACAGATCTGCCCTACCAACCTGTCTACCAATTGTCAGGAAGTCATAAAAATCGATCTAGATGGCAATTCACCGATTGAGATTTCATTCGTAGTTTGTCATCCTTGCCCATTCCACAAATCCCACAATTGTTATGATTCATGCTGGAGTGCATCGTGTTGAAAAACAAAGGAATGGCAAGTATTACCAAGTTTTCATCTATTTTAATCGCGTCTGCTTTGCTGGCTGGCTGTGTCAATCCAACAGATAGAGGGCAGCAGTATCAAGATGGTCAATTCCACTCAATCTTGAATAAATCAGAGACCATTCAATCTAACGCGCCACGTGATTATTCCAAATTTTCTAAGCAAGCGAATGAAGTGACAAGCCGCTCTCCGTCGATGGCGACGACCTATCAGCCACTGTATAAGAAACTCAACGATTGGATATTAGAAAGCGGAGATCCAAAAGACCTGAGCAAATATGGTGTTCAAGCGGCTCAATTGGGTGGCGGGGATGATAAAGGTAACGTGTTATTTACCGGCTACTTTTCTCCTGTGATGGAACTGCGTCATCAAGCAAATGACAAGTTTAAATATCCTGTTTATGCCAAACCTGATTGTGAAAGTGAGTGTCCAACTCGCGCACAGATTTACGATGGTGCTCTGAAAGGGAAAGGTTTAGAGCTCGGTTATGCGTCGAATCGAATTGACCCATTTATCATGGAAGTGCAGGGTAGTGGCTTTGTTCATTTCGAAGACGATGACACGCTAGAGTATTTTTCTTATGGCGGTAAAAACAATAAGCCATATGTTAGTATTGGTAAGATTCTGATTGAAGAAGGTGAAGTTCCGAGAGAGAAAATGTCGCTCAAAGCGATTAAAGAATGGGTACATAGCCACAACGATCAACAAGTGAAAGACTTGCTAGAGCAAAACCCATCTTTTGTTTTCTTTTTGCCTCGGAAAGCGCATGACGTATTAGGTACGGCGGGAATTCCTTTGCTGCCTATGGCCTCAGTTGCGGGTGATTCGAGCATTTTACCTATGGGAACCCCAATACTTGCCGAAGTGCCACTAGTGAATGCTGACGGTACTTGGAGTGGCGTTCATCAGCTAAGGTTACTGCTGGTGCTAGACACTGGCGGTGCAGTGAAAGACAACCATTTAGATCTCTATTATGGAATGGGGCCTCGAGCGGGTATCGAAGCAGGGCACTACAAGTACTTTGGTCGAGTTTGGAAACTTGGCTTGAACCATTCTGCAACTCAAGCTCCTTGGGCTAAGCCACCAGAAAAACTGAGTAGATAGTCGGTATCGTTTCGATCACTTCGGACTATCCAGTAAACTGGGTATAGACATTTACATACAGAGTGCGTATAAAACGCACTCTTTGTTTATTCCGCTCCAACTGGAAAATCTTTATGCGTGAACTCAACTCCCCAGCATCAGAATCTTATGACCAGCGCTTTGGTGGTACCCGTAGGCTTTATGGTCAAAGCGAGGTAGAGATCCTAAGAGCCGCGCATGTGTGCGTGATTGGTATCGGAGGAGTAGGTTCATGGTCAGTAGAGGCACTCGCCAGAACCGGTATTGGTGAGCTTACGCTTATCGATATGGATGACGTGTGTGTGACCAATATTAATCGCCAAATACATGCTATGTCCGGAACGGTGGGTGAAAGCAAAGCTGAAGTGATGGCAGAGCGAATTAAACTCATCAATCCAGATTGCAAAGTGAACGTTATCGATGACTTTATTGGTCCAGAGAATCAGCAGGAATACTTAAACAAAGGTTATGACTATGTGATTGATGCAATTGATAGCATCAAAGCGAAAGTAGCACTGCTTGCTTACTGCCGCAGCAACAAAATCAAAGTGATTACAATTGGCGGCGCTGGTGGACAAATCGATCCCACTCAAATTAAAACGGCTGATTTAACCAAAACTATTCAAGACCCTTTAGCAAAAAAGGTGAAAGATAGGCTACGCCATCAATTTAACTTCCCTAAAAATCCACAACGTAAGTTTGGTATCGAATGTGTATTTTCAACTGAACAACTGAAGTACCCGCAAGCTGATGGTTCTGTCTGCGGAGTCAAGTCTTCAGCAGAAGGGCCAAAACGTATGGATTGTTCCAGTGGCTTTGGCGCATCCACCATGGTGACCGCGACATTTGGCTTCGTTGCAGCAGCTCGTGTGGTTGAAAAGCTTATTCAAAAGTACAAGAAGTAGCAGGCCTGAAATGTCGATAGAGAACTACAGTGATTTCGGTAGCAAGATAACCAGTGAAGACATTGCAAAAACAATGAGTGATCTGACTGGTTGGGAAGACAAGTATCGCCAAGTGATCCAATGGGGTAAACAGCTACCTAAATTTACTGATGAGCAAAAGCAAGAAGAAATAAAAGTGTCTGGTTGTGAAAGCCAAGTTTGGCTTGTTTGTGAACAAGTTGATGGCGTTTGGCAGATTGCAGCAGATTCTGATGCTCGAATTGTTCGAGGGTTGATTACGTTAGTATTAGCGGCCTACGATGGCAAAACCAGCCAACAGATCGCAGAGTTCGATATTGAGCAGTATTTTAATCAATTGGGCCTTATCGAGCATTTAAGTCCATCTCGCGGAAATGGGCTTTATGCGATAGTGGAAGAGGTGCGTCAGAAAGTTAGCCAAGCCGATAAGAGCTGAGATTAACTAATTTGTACTAATTCTATTCTTGTCGTTGCTACGCAATGACCTTTACGTTTACTTTATTTTCTAGCTCATATCTTAGGTTGTGGGTGTCTTCGCTTTTGCATTCTTGCCACTTTTTCGCTTCACCTTTTACTCCATGAGTTCGAAACGCGTTGATTTTCAATTGAACCTCATTTGGCAGAGCGTTAATAAACTCCGCGAGTTCAGCAATACTTTGCTCAAAGTCCGTTTGGTTCGGTATCTGAAGTAAGCGTATTTCATACAGTTTGTCATGCTCAGCCAGGTATCGAATTGTCTCTAGTACCCGAGTATTTTTTCTGCCTGTTAAATGGCAATGTACTTCATTTTTCCAAGCTTTAAGATCGACCATTGCCCCATCTAAATAAGGAAGGATTTTTTGCCAACCTTGAAGCGAAAGTGAGCCGTTGCTATCAATAAAGCAAGTTAAATGAGACAGTGCAGCGTCATGTTTTATACGGCTAAACAGAGAAAAAATGAAGGGCAGTTGAAGTGTTGCTTCTCCGCCTGATACCGTAATGCCACTGATAAAAGGAGCATGTTTTTTTACCAGCTTATACATAGCTTCACAACTGTAAGAGTTGATTTTCGGGGAAGATTGGTTTGGGCAAACATCTATGCACTTGTCGCACTGGCTGCAAAGTTGACTATGCCAATTTACCTTGTTGTCGCTATTTAGCGTCAAAGCATTGCTTGGGCATGTGTCAATGCACTCGCCACAATCATTGCAGTGATTGATTGTGTATGGGTTGTGACAACTTAGGCAGGCATAGTTGCAGCCTTGCAGAAAAATGACCAGGCGGTTGCCTGGTCCATCAACGCAAGAAAAAGGTAAAACCTTACTAACTCTCGCGAACTTCATTGCTCAGAGCCTCTGAACTCTTTATTTGAAACTTCGGTGAAGTTTCGCCGCTGATAACTCGTGGTTTTCTGTCTAGTACCGACAAGTTGTCTGCTGCACCACTTGCGAAAACAGTGGTATTCATGCGAGAGCCTTTCTCTTTAAATTCGGCCAGTTCAGAGCGTTTTACCATATAACCAGTCACTCGCATCAAGTCGTTAGATTCTACGTTTGCAGTGAACTCTCTAAAGCCCATATGAAATGCTCCTAAGCATAGGTCATACATGGCTTGAGGGTTTGACTTGACCGTCTCATCGATGGTGAGTATGTCGCTGATACCTGACAGGTAGTATGGATGATGTCCAGACGTTGCTTGGATATATGTTACGGGATCAGGTTCACTACCATAAGGGATTCGAACGCCGGGTGTTACGCCGTGGTCTAGGTCTATTCCGCCTTGAGCATGTAACAAGGCGCGCTTGTTCAAGCCATATTTAACTTCATGTGATTCAACTACCTGCGCTAGCTTGGCTGATATTTGATATCCAAGTTGATTGGCGCTTTCTGAATGTCCGTATTGCTCGGCGCTGTTTTGCTTGCTTAGCAGTGTATTGACGGCTTCTGCCATTCCGACAATTCCAAACATAGGAGAGAAACGCGATTCTTCGATTAAGCCCTCTTCGATGAGAAAGCTCTGCTTGAAAAAGCCCGACTTTTCGTGCAAGAAAGTACAGCGAGTGTCGATCAGTTCAAATAGATTGTCACAGTATTCAGGTAAAACCTTGTCGATAAAATGAGTGAAATTGTCGGCTTTTTCTGCGACTTTCTTTAAATTTATTCGAGCGAGAGTGTTTGCACCTCCCGCGAGTGGTAAGACGTTGTAACAGCTTACAATGCCAAATCTACCTTTGCCAAAAACATCTTCATGTACTGGCGTATTGGCGATGTGTGGTTTGCTGCATTGGCAGATATTGTCTGTCGCGATTCGCAATAACTCTTGAGGTGTTGTATGTGGGTCATACATAAAGGTGAGGTTGGGCGCGACTTGTTTAAGCTCGGCGTCAATGCGCAAAATGGTGCGGCAAATAATGTTATCACTTGGACCAATATTGGCGTGCATAAAGGCATCAGGCAAAGTGCGATCAAGCATAATCCAAAAGTGTTTAAGCTTTTTGTAAATCTGCTCTTCGCTTAGTGAACTTGCGTAGGGAAGAAGAATCTCATCGAGCTGCCCAAGGTACACAGGAATAGAAGTCACCGAAGGAACATGATGATACAAAATAGTCAGCATGTTTATCGCATCATCAAAATCTTCAGCGTGTGACAGCTCTAAATACTCTGAGCCTTGCTTTAGAAACTTGCCATAATCGGGTAGTACATAGCGAGGCTTATAAGGGGCGTGGCCTTCAAATAGATCACAGATTATGCCTTCATCTTTGGCGAGCTTCGCGTCTATGGAAAGGTCTGGATAGGGAAGGCTAGCTTCTGCCTCGGCTGCTAAATAGTTTCTTTTTTGAGATGGTGAAAGGCAGTTGTCTGTGACTATGCTGTAGAGTCGTTGCTTAGAGAGAGTCATCTTATAACCTTTTTTATTGTAAGGATAAGAGTATACCCCTTTGTCGTGATGACTCAAATTGATTCGAATTAAGGGTGCGAAGTGAGGCACCCTCAATATCGACTATGCAGCTTTTTGGTGTTGAATGGTATGTTTGTTACTTTGTGGTTTCGGTGATTCTTGATCGGGTTTTACAAGTTCGAATACAGTACAGCCAATCACAATGCACCATAAGATAACAGTAATTAGAGTCAAAGCATCGATGTTGAGAACAGCATGTAAATAGGACCATAGTGCAGAGAAAATAGAGAACAATGCTGTGAACATCGCTGCAGCCGTACCAAAGTGTTTATCCAATACTTTCATACCACCATGCGTACCCATTGGCCCTAGCATTCCTGCTCCTACTCCAATCGTAAAGAAGGTTCCTACGGTGTAGTCGAGAGAGTTGTGTGTGCTGAGTATTAGAGTTGCCATAGCAACAACAGCAAACGCGACAAACTTGAGGTGACGCTTATCCACCCTAGAGCCAATATGCTTGGATATCATGTTACCTACTAAGTAAGCAATGCAGATAAAAAGAGCAATGTTGGAATAGTCACTGGTAGACACATGAAAACGTTTGATAAAGATTTCAGGGCCAAATCCAAGAAACAAACCCAGTATGACCGAGAAAAACAAACCCACTAAGATAGCGTTTTTCATAAACAATGGGTTTTTAGCGCAATATAAGAACTGTTCGGTAATGCCTTTAACATTGACTCTGCTTGGTTTGAAAGCCTTGTCAGGCTCGTGAGTATTCTTGTAAGTACTAAAAAGGACACATAAAACCAATACAGCAAGAACAGCGTAGATAAGGTGCCAGTTTAGAAACTGAGCCATTTCAATAGACATTTTGGTCGCAACAATTGGGCCTGCAATTACAAGTACAGAAAAGCTTGTATAGGCTTTAAATAGTAAGTGATGATCTTTAATTGCATGATTCACTATGGAACGAGACACTACTGAAAAAGCCCCGGTGCCTAAACCGATAATGATAAGCCCAAAGGTAAATGTGTAAAAAGAGTCACTAAATGCGCAGAGAACTAACCCTATAAAGCTAACGCTTTGTGCTATCAGTAATACGTTCCTCCTTCCCACGAAATCGGAGACGGGCCCTAAAACTATTGAAGATACCGAGAAGAAGAAAAACAGTAAGGAAACGCCGAGTTGCAGGTCAGTCATCGAGATATGACTTTTCTGACTGATAGTCAGCAAGATAGGGGCAGTTGAGCTCAGCGTAAGGTACGCGACGAAGAAAATTGCGTAAATTGTATAAATAAACCGGCTATTGGTATTCATTGTACCCTCACTGAGAATGAAATTGTTCTTTGATGTGAGTAGATTAGTCCTGTTTATTGATGAGTAAAAATTGTTTATTATCATTAAACCGATAATAAAAACTTATCAAACTTCAGAGAATGAACTTCACACTTAAACAGCTGAAAACCTTTCAAGTTGTCGCAGAGCACCTCAATTATCATCGAGCAGCAGAAGCGTTATTTATCACTCAGCCAGCCGTAACTAGGCAAATTCAAATGCTAGAAGAAACCGTTGGTTTCACCTTGTTTGAAAAATTTGGCAAGAAAATTCAGTTGAGTGAACAAGGCAAAAGTATGTTGTTGGAAGTGGATGCGGTGATGGGGCAGCTAGATGTTATGCAAACCCATATTAAGCAAAACATTTCGCGCGACAAACAGTTTTCTTTGGCAGTGATTCCGGGCTTAGAAGATCTGACTATGGAAGCTGTGATTGATTTCTTTAATGTCGATCCTGATGTCAAAGTGTCGATTGAAGTCATATCCAACAGAAACATGGCAGAGGTTATTGGTTCCAACAAGTTTGACTTGTGTATTGCTGCAAACTCTAAAGTGGATAGCGACTACCGAAGTGAAGTTTTATTTTCTACCGATCTATGTTTGGCTGCTTGTTTTGACCATCCGCTGCGTGGCAAAAAGAAAGTAACAAAAACAGATATTGAGAATGAGTGCTTTATTGAAATGGAAACTTCAGAGTCGTTTAGAGAAACAATGGAAGCGTTTAAGTCTCGATATATCGCGGAAGAGAACAGCCGAATAAAAATTCATGGTCGAAATGCTCTGCTGAAAGCTGTATATGCCGGAATTGGTATTGCCTTGCTGCCAAGGTACACCCTAAAAGAAGGGATTGAGTCTGATCGGCTTTGCATACTCAATATTGATGACCTAAAGCTAAGTGCGAAGTATCGGTATTTCTTCCATAAAAATAAGGTGTTTAGCGAAGAAACGAAGCAATTTTTAGCAATATTACGCAATAAAATAGGCGAGAAGGTTTAGAAACCTATTCGCCTATAACACGGTTATGTCTTTGAGTTACTAAAGCTTTGGTTGCTAACAGATAGTTTGCTAAAGCATATCCAGAGCTTTTTCTAGTGCTTTAATAAACACTTTGACTTCTTCAATCGTGTTGTAGATGCCGAAAGATACTCTCACCGTACCGCTAATGCCTACCGACTCCATAAATGGGTGAGCACAGTGGTGACCAGCTCTTACTGCAATACCTTGTTTATCTAAAAGTGTTGCGACATCTTGGTGGTGAACGCCATCAACAATAAAAGAAATGATGTTGCTATTGGGCTGGTAGCCAATGACTTTTACATCTTCAAGCTGACACATTGCTTGATAGGCAAAATCCTGTAACTGGTGTAGATGCTGCTCAATATCGTTGATGGAGTACTGCTCGAACCATTGGATTGCTTTCGCTAGAGATATAGCTCCGGCAACATTTGGTGTGCCTGCTTCAAACTTAGCAGGTACATCAGAGTAAGTGGTGCCTGAAAAAGAGACTTTCTCAACCATCTTTCCACCACCGTGCCATGGTGGCATTGCTTCTAGCAATTGGTATTTTCCGTAGAGAGCACCGATGCCCGCAGGTGAGTATATCTTATGGCCAGAGAACACATAAAAATCGGCGTCTAGGTCAGCTACATTTGTTCTTTCATGAACTATGCCTTGCGAGCCATCAATAACAGCGATGGCTCCAACTTTATGTGCAGCCTGAGTGAGTTCGCGAATTGGCGGCGTATAGCCATTCACATTGCTCATTTGGGTTAGAGCAACAATCTTGGTTTTACTTGATAGTTTTTGGTGAAACGCTTTGATATCAAGTGAGCAATCCGCAGTCATTGGTACTTTTACGATCTTTGCTCCTGTTTGCTCAGCGACAATTTGCCACGGAACAATATTGGCGTGGTGTTCAACTTCGCCAATTAAAATCTCATCGCCAGATTTTAACTTGCTACGAGCATACGTCTGCGCAATAAGGTTCAGCGCTTCGGTTGCTCCGCGGGTCCATACGACTTCTTTGCTAGAGCTGGCACCGATAAAGTCGGCAATAGTCTGTCGTGCGGCTTCGAACTGGTTAGTAGCATGAGCTGTCAATGAGTGACTACCACGGTGGACGTTAGCATTTTGCGTTTGATAGTACTGCGTGACAGTATCGATAACTACTTGAGGCTTTTGTGCCGTTGCTGTGCTATCTAAGTAAACCAGTGGCTGACCATTTATGGTTTGTTTAAGAGCAGGAAATTGATCTCTAATTTCATTGACGTCGAAATTCATTGTTCACCTAATTTGTTGTAATGCAGAGTAGGGAGCGTCACCATAGGTTCTGCTACGCTCCAAGCATGTGCCTTTCCAGATAGCTTTATGATGATTTCCATTGCGAACTCAAGAGCCGTTCCGGGCCCTTGGCTGGTGATCAAGTTATGATCGATATCGTAGGTGACACGTTTAACTCGTAGTTTGTCCTTCGCAATCTTATCGTGAAAGCTAGGATGGCAAGTCATGATTGCTTTCGGGTATAGGTTGTGATGTTGCAATACCAGCGCAGGAGCTGCACAGATTGCAGCCACTAAACGGCCGTCATACATTTGCTGTTTCACGATCTCTAGTAAAACAGGGCTGTCTCTAAAAATTTCAGCGCCGCCTACGCCACCAGAAAGCACTACGGCATCAAACTCATCATCAGCGATGTCAACCAACAAGCAATCTGCTGTGAGCGTTACACCACGAGAAGCTTTGACGCATAGGTTACCATCAAACTCGGCACTTGCGACGACAACTTCATAGCCTGCACGCACCATCATATCAATGACTGTGACGGCTTCCATTTCCTCTGTGCCAGAGGCAATTGGCACCAATATTTTTTTAGTCATGTTAGTTCTCACTTAATTCTTTGGCTTTGATCTGCTGGTACAGTTCGGCGTTAACGGGCGTCGCAATATGGAGACACTTAGCGCGTTCTAGCAAGTATCCAGTAATAAAGTCGATTTCTGTTGTTCGATTGTAGAAGACATCTTGGTACATCGACGAATAGTTTTTTCCCGTTGCCACGATGACCTTTCGGACCGTATCAAGCAGTGTTTGCTTATCAGCTTTGAACCCGTCCGCGTTCATTACATCAGCACATTCGCTGACTACTTTCTCAATGGTCGTTTGATATTCTTGGTTGGCTAGTTGACCATTTTGACACTGTTCGATACCTGTTAGCGGGTTAATTGCGCAATTTACCACCAGTTTTTGCCACAAAGCTTGTTTGATGTTTTGATTCCAGAAGACTTCCGGTTGTGCGTGATTGAGCACGTCAGCGATGAACTCACACTGTTGTGCTTTGTCGTTGAAAGCGCCGACTTGAGTTTGGCCCAGTCCAGTATGATTGACTCTATTTGCAGATGGACGAAATGCACCATGAGTAGTAGTGGCGAGCAAGACTGGATGTTGTTCAACTAAGTGATAGATTCTGTCAACCGCGCCCATACCGTTGTGCATGAACATTAACATGCAATCTGAATCCAAGTGTTGGATGATAGGTTTTATCGCATGTTCAACTTGCCATACTTTCACCGTGACCAGCACTAAATCAGCTTGGCTAAGAGCTTGTGTATTTCGGTTGTCGAATAGGATAGGTGGCTTGTCTTCCAGTTGTATGGAGTCGGTGCTTTGAGTTTTATTGCCCCATAAGGAGACGTTGTGCCCTGCTTTTTTTAAGTGAATGGCCCAAAGAGAGCCGATAGCACCAGGGCCTAATACGACTATGTTCATTGACTTAGTTCCAAGAATCCGGTGAGCAAAGCATAATGAGAAATGAAAGGGATTGAAATAAAAAATGGTGCCAATCGGCACCATTTTTGAATCTCAAAGTCTGTCTTTAGAACTTGTAAGATAGAGATATGTAGTTTGCTACACCTGAAGAGCGGAACCCAGGAGTATCTTCAATACCGTACACATCTTTATAAAGTTTTAAACCATAACCGATGGCATAGCGCTGAGAGTGCCAGTAGAAACCGTTAAACATTGCGCCGCCAGTAGCTGAAGTAGAGTACTGCGATTTCATGCCCATTTGGTAATCGATGTAACCTTGGTACGCTAGGAAAGTGCCGTTAGCAAATGTGTAGAAAGGCTTAAACCAGTTAGTTGAAACTTGGTAGCCATTCCAATCTTTCTTAGTTGCATCATAAGTTTTGTAGAAGTTTAGACCGATTTTGCCAAGCCAAGGAACCATTACATCTGAACCTAAACCAATTTTTTGGTTGTTAGTTTCATTTGCGTTAGTGGTGACGTTACCGCCATCCCACTCCATCAAAGAAGCAATGTATAGCTCTTTTACTGGGCCAAAAGATAAGTCTTTTCCTGTTAGGGCATCAAGAGATAGACGAGGTGCAAACTTCATAAACATTTTGTCTGCATCTTCTTTGTCACTGCTTGGGTTGCTTAGCAGGTTAAATACGTCAACATATCCGTATAGATCAAATAGTCCTGAACGACCACCAAACTCCATTTCACCATAGTCATGGCTGTTGTTGCCTGGTTTCTCGTTGAATGCACCCATTAAGTTGAATTGCATCCATTTGTAATCGTTTTTATGAATGTTACCGTCTGAATAGTCCGCTGCAAAACTTGGAGCGGAGACCACTGCAAACAAGCTAAGAGCTAAAAGGATTTTACGCATAAAGTGGAACTCTCTATATGTTTGTTTATCGTTGACGCTTATGAATACGTCTTAGTCATTTATTGCGCGGTGAATGATAGCGACATAGTTCAAAAAAAGAAGTGATTAATTATAAAAATCTCAATTTATTTTGTGATCAATATCAAGTTAATTGCTTTTGATGTGGAACTTTCTTGAAAATATGAAAATAAGTGCTATCGAATTTGTTGCATTAATTTTGTTCGATTTACTTCGTGATAAACTAAAAAACCTCGAAAGGTGACTCTTCCCTATCTATATTGATAGATAACCCAGTAGCGATGTTAGGTAGGAAGCATGCTGTCAGGTAAGAAGATCCAGAAACTGCAAAGTGATATAGAAGCGTTAAAGTCGGAAAACGAAGCCCTCAAGTTAGAATTAGATGATCTGAAGCAGCAAGCATCGAATCAGAGTGCAGAAAGTAGCGAACAACAAAAAGCTCTAGGTATAAAAACCGATTGTTTTTCGATTTCTATGCAAGGGAAGTCTTTATTAGAGGCAATAAGATCTGAAATTTTGAAGTGTGCGGAACACCTTGAAGGTTTCGTAATAACTGAAAGTGATATCCAACAGATAAACTTTAATACCATTTTAGAAGCAGGCAGATCTACTAGAGATGAAATTGGGCCTGCGACAGAAGAAATGGTCAAGAGTGTCGAAGTTATTTCAGGTTTCTCGCTGAGAATCGATGATATATCAGATAAGACCAATCTTTTAGCACTCAATGCTTCGATTGAGGCAGCTAGAGCAGGTGAGTTAGGTAGAGGGTTCGCTGTCGTTGCCGATGAAGTACGAAGCCTTGCGAACCAATCTCTCAATATTACGACAGACATTAAGAAAGAGTTGAGTGATACACAGAAAAAATCCGAGCTGTTATTAAACAGTCTTCGAGAGCTGGACTCCTTTTTAGAAAGTATGGTTGAGGTTGCGAATGTATTTGAAAGCTCGACGGCTCAAAATGAACAGCTCCTACAGCAGTTGAAAGAGCTTATATCGATGTCTAGAAAAAATTCATTCTTAGAGGTTGTGAAAATTGACCACGTAATCTGGAAGATGAACGTGTTTGAGATGATTAATCAGGGAAGGTTTGATCAAGAGGTCAACAAGCATACAGAATGTCGGTTAGGTAAGTGGTATTTTGGCTCGCCAGCATCGAAGCGTTTAAAAAATGACGCGACTTTTCAAGCGATTAATCAGCCTCATCAAGCGGTTCATGATTCTGGAGCCAAAGCATTAAAAGCAGGGCTGGAAAAAGATTTTGATGCGATGGTTGGTTATCTCAGTGATATGGAAGAAGCTAGTAACAGGGTAGTGTCGCTCATTGAGCAATTGGCTGACAAAGATTTCTAGGTTACAACTATAGATAGAGCTGCAGTTAGCAAGCTGCAGCTCTTTTAGGGCTGGTGTTTGACTCTACGGACTTTCTGCTTTCACTTGGTTCTCTTCTTCTTCCTTCTTTGCAGACTTATTCAATATGTCATCAAAATAGTGTCGTAGAGACCAAAGCATAATTAAGCTTGGGATCACCATTACTGCAGTAAGAATAAAGAATGTAGACCAGTTATTGAGATAGTCGGCGAGTGCCCCGCTAAAAGAAGCTAGCGTCGTTCGTCCAAGATTCCCTAATGAGGCTAGCAGCGCATATTGAGTGGCAGAAAAAGCCTGTCCAGTTAGCATCGTTAAGAAAGAAACAAACGCAATGGTAGCGAATGCACTGGTAAAGTTATCAACGATTATGGTTGCTAGGAAAACATGCACATTTGGTCCAACATGCGCTATCCACGAGAACATTAGGTTACTTGCAGACATGGCGATACCACCAATCATTAGACCGCGAATGATGCCAAATCTAACGTTTATCATGCTACCGATGATGGTGAATAGGACCGTTGCACCCCAGCCGATTAACTTAGAGTATTCGCCGATTTGCTCATTGGTAAAGCCAACATCTTTGTAAAACGGAATCGACATTCTACCCAAGAAGGCTTCGCCGATTTTGAACAGGAATACAAATAGCAGTAGGGTAATCGCGACTCTTACACCATTACGCCGGAAAAAGTCTCGAAATGGCTCGACAACAGTAACGGTTATCCAAGCCATAGCAGTAGAACCGACGATCTCTTTATGCTCTAACTCGGCTTTGTGTTGCAACGCATCTCGGTGGGTTTTTGGTTCGCGAGTAAGCAGGGTAAATATCATCAGAATAACGACGACACCGGCCATGCCATAATAGACGCCATTCCAACCAATAGAGTCGGCATTCATAAAGGCCAGATAGCCTGGCAGAGAGTACCCAGTCCACCAACCAATAACCGCCATAGCAGACGCTTGTGGCAGCTTGTCAGAATCTGACTTAGGGAATGTGTCAATCCTGAAAGCATCAACGGCAATATCTTGCGTAGCAGAGGCTGTGGCAATTCCAAGAGCCAACATAGAAGTGAGCATCAGACTTTTTGCTGGATCGACACCTGCGATACATAAAGTCAGAATGAGTACAATAAATTGGCACAACAAAATCCAGCTTCGTCTTTGCCCTAAGTATTTGTGTAGTAAAGGGAGCTTTACCCTGTCGACAAGAGGTGCCCACAGAAAGTTGATAGCATAAACGGCAAAAACACTACCAAAATAGCCAATCGCAGTACGAGTGAGCCCTGAGTCTTTTAGCCAGCCAGACATGTTCGAACCGATTAAAACCCAAGGAAAGCCACTTGAACAGCCAAGCATAAATACCCAAAGTAGTCGTTTGTCCCAGTACGAGCGCAGGGTTTCGGCCCAAGAAGTAGAGCGTTGATGTAAAGACATAGGGAAATCCTTTTGGTAAAAAAGCCCCAAGCTCAAGTGAATCTAATCTGTCTGATTGTATTTACTTGAGCAATTGGAGCTACAGCATTTTACGTTTATTGAGGCGTCTTAATTTACGATGGTAACGTTAGTGATGACTATCGGTTTCACAGGCACGTTTCTCATTTGCCCTAGAGATTGTGTGCGAGTTTTCGCGATTTGTTGAATGACATCAAAACCTTTAATGACTTTACCAAAAACAGCGTATCCATCTTGTTCAGCGCTGTGATCCAAGAAGTCGTTGTCAGTTAGGTTGATGAAAAACTGTCGGGTTGCAGAGTTTGGATCACTGGTTCGTGCCATCGCAATCGTTGCCGTTTTGTTTTTCAAACCATTTGATGCTTCGTTGATGATCGGTGGATAAGAGCTTAGGCGATTCATGTCTTTATCAAAACCACCACCCTGAACCATAAAACCGGGGATCACTCGATGGAAAATGCTGCCAACATAGCTGCCATCTTTTACATAACGTAAGAAGTTTTTGCTGGTGACAGGTGCTTTAGCTGAGTTCAACTCGACGGTAAAAGAGCCTAAATTAGTCTCGAATTTTACATCTGGTCCTGCAAACGCAAGACAACTAAACATTGCGAGAGATGCGATAAAAGCCTTTATCATTGAAAGTTGTCCTTCATATAGTTTTGAAGCTCTTGATCGTGAGAAATTTCTTTAAGCACTTTGTCGACCAAATCGTTCAGTACTTCTTGAATATTGCTGTTGGAAGCGCTTAGTAAGCCTGTTTTCTTCGATGTACCTGTGTAGGTTTTCACTAGCTTGCCTTTTGGTGTTTCTGCTGTCACAACCAATACGACTTTGCCATCCATTTCATTCTTCATTACCGAATGCTTCACATTTACTAGAAGCTCTTGGATATCAAGTTCGATGTTATTTGGGCTGTTGACTGAAAGATCAAAACCTTGTGATTTAAACTGTTCTGCAAGCGCATTCTCTAATGCAATACGTACATTTTGACGAGAATGGATTGGCTCGATGTTAGAGCGACCACTGTCAACTAGAGCAACATATTGTGCAGAGCGGATATCTTGACTGGATAAACTGAATGTTTTGCCCTGTACCAATTTAGCGTTGCTGTGTACGGCTTCAGGTGTAAAATTGATTTGCTCTTTTTGAGGAGTTGAACAGGCAGAGAGTAGAGCTATTGAAGCTACGAGGGCCAGTTTTCTCATGGTATTTTCCTTTCTTTTCCCATTTCTAATGCATTCAACCTAAAGTGACCTAATTCCTAAATCCTTTGGTCACTTAGGTATAAGACAATATCGATCTATTTAGTAGCTTGTAAAATAACAAATTTGTTGTTCGTTGCTAATTCTTTTACATTTGTTTTTCCAAATAGCCTTGCTAACTTAACATCGTAACTGAGGTGGCGATTACCGATAACAATTAATTGTCCCCCAGTATTCAGAACCCGCTTTGCATCACAGAACATCTGCCAAGCAATGTGATCTGTGATAGCTAACCCTTGATGGAAAGGAGGGTTACATAGCACTAAGTCGGTACTATCTTGCTTAAAGTTATCAAGACAATTATTGGCGATCACTTGTATTTGACGCTCTTCCCCAAGGTTGTCAGCCAGATTCTGTTTTGCTGATTCCACCGCCATAAAGCTTTCATCCACACATGTGATGCTAGCTTGAGGGTTCAATTGTCCAGCTTTCACCGAAAGGACACCATTTCCGCAACCCAAATCTACGATGTGTTGAAGTTCAGGGCCTTGTGGAATGTGCTTTAGCATAAAGCGTGCGCCAAGATCTAACGAGTCTCCTGAGTAAACATTTGGTAAATTTTTCAGCTGGATATCTTCGTCATCTACGTTCCATTTCGTTATAGGGTTGACCAGAGCGCCCAAACAGTGGTCAGCGCTAGAAAAGACTAAGCGATGTTTTTTCCAAGCTAGGGAAGTCGTCGTTTTTCCGAGATATTTTTCAAACAGCTTTAAAGTTGAACTATGAATTTCTTTTGCTTTATTTACTGCTATTACCTGCACGTCTTGCTTGATTTTAGTGCGGAGCTGATAGAGCTGCCATGCAAGCATTCGGTTATTTTTAGGTAGCTTAAATAGAACAAGATCTACATCGCTTGGGAAATCATCTGTACTTTTCAAAAAGTTGATTCGATTGCAGTTGTTACGTTGCAAATTTTTCAGCGCACCATTATGAGCAATATGTGAATCACTCATCATTGAGACTTGATGTTTGTCTGAGAACCAGCATGACAGAGCACCAAAATTGTCATTGAGGATAAGAATGTTACATTGCTCAGCAAGATCCATTTCCTCAATATGATTGATCAAATATTCGTCTCCAGCATCCCATGCTTGCAGGGTTTCTTGCGCCTGTTTAGGGAAACGATAAAGGGTAAGTGTTCTATCTAAAATGTTTAGCTCGGTATTCATTGGTCATTGCTGGTTCTATTTGTTGCGCGCTATTGTCGCAAATGACTGACTAACAAGATAGTGAAACCTTTCTACTCAGTAGCTATGAGTATATGATGTCGGTCAGTGAATCTATACCCAAACTTGCATTGCGCAAGGCAAGGACTCAATCATGATTAAAGATGTGTTAGAAACGAAACTTACCGAGGGCTTTGAGCCAACTTTCTTAAAGGTTATCAATGAAAGTTATATGCACAATGTTCCTGAAGGCTCTGAAAGTCATTTCAAAGTTGTAGTGGTGAGCACTCAGTTTGAAGGTCAACGTTTAGTAGCAAGACACCGTGCTGTTAACCAAGTATTATCAAATGAGTTGGCCAATAATATTCATGCGCTTTCAATCAAAGCCTATACACCTGAAGAGTGGCAAGAGAACGGGCAGGTCATACCAGAAACGCCTCCTTGCATGGGTGGAGATAAAAAGTAACAACATGTTGTACTGAGTTAGCAATTTTATTGTTTATTTTAACATCTGTGTAATTCAATTTTGGCCGAAAGATGAACCGTTTACGGCCAATTTCCCCTCGCCGTACGCTATACCTTGCATACAGAACTATTACAAATTGTAAATTAGTTCTGATTGTGCGTTAGCTCAAAGTTATGATCTTTCCTCGTATTTTATTTCTCAAATCGCCTCAAATTGGACAATGATTCTAGTTGATGTCGTGGCATCCCGTTTGTAATTAATGCTAGACTAGCGCTCCTAGCAAACCTAGGTGGGGTTTGTGATGAGAGTGTAAATGGGATGTTGCAATTCTGGCTTGTGAATAGTCAGAATCAGACACTGATGTCGTGTCTAACATTACGCAATTATAAAGATCTTTATTCTACAAAAATTAGTGCAAGTGCGTATGATTACAATAAAAAAGGGATTGGACCTTCCAATAGCAGGAGCTCCTTCTCAGGTGATTGATGATGGCAAAGCCATCAAAAAAGTCGCCTTGCTAGGCGAAGAGTACGTGGGTATGCGCCCAACAATGCATGTCCGAGTCGGGGATGACGTAAAGAAAGCCCAAGTTCTTTTTGAAGACAAAAAGAACCCAGGAGTGAAATTTACTTCTCCAGCAAGCGGTAAAGTTGTCGAAGTAAATCGCGGCGCAAAGCGTGTCCTTCAATCTGTAGTGATTGAAGTGTCAGGTGATGAGCAAGTGACGTTTGACAAGTATGAAGAAAACGAGCTGGCGGGCTTAGACCGTTCAGTAGTTGTTTCTCAGCTTGTTGAATCAGGACTTTGGACTTCACTGCGTACTCGTCCATTTAGCAAGGTTCCAGCAATAGATTCTTCAACAAAAGCTATCTTTGTTACAGCAATGGATACCAATCCGTTAGCTGCAGATCCTGAGCTGTTTATTAACGAGCAAGCTAAAGCGTTCCGCGCTGGTCTTGATGTACTGTCAGCTCTGACAGAAGAAAAAGTATATGTCTGCAAAGCAGATAAAAGTTTACCTAACTCTTCTAGCTCGAAAGTAGAAGAGCATTCGTTCAATGGTCCGCATCCTGCCGGTCTTGTTGGTACTCACATGCATTTCCTTTATCCGGTAAATGCTGAAAATGTAGCTTGGAGTATTAACTATCAAGATGTGATTGCAGTTGGACAGTTATTTTTGACTGGTGAGCTGTTCACAGATCGTGTGGTATCGATGGCAGGGCCAGTGGTAAATAATCCTAGGTTAATCCGTACTCAAGTTGGAGCTAACCTTAGCGATCTTACTGACGGTGAGCTAATGAATGGTGAGGTTCGAGTTATCTCAGGCTCTGTACTGACTGGTACTGAAGCTACAGGTCCTCACAACTATCTTGGTCGCTATCACCTACAAGTGTCTGTATTGAGAGAAGGCCGTGACAAAGAACTATTCGGCTGGGCAATGCCGGGTAAAAACAGGTTCTCTGTTACGCGTTCATTCCTAGGGCATCTATTCAAAGGTCAGCTATTCAATATGACGACGTCTACCAATGGTAGTGATCGTGCAATGGTGCCAATTGGTAACTATGAAAAAGTGATGCCTTTAGATATGGAACCAACCTTGTTGCTCCGTGACCTTTGTGCTGGCGATACAGACAGCGCTCAACGTTTAGGTGCACTTGAGCTGGATGAAGAAGATCTCGCATTGTGTACTTTCGTGTGCCCAGGCAAGTACGAGTATGGTCCACTACTTCGTGAGTGCCTAGATACAATCGAGAAGGAAGGGTAATTCGAATGGGCCTTAAAAAGTTTATAGAAGATATTGAGCACCACTTCGAACCGGGCGGTAAGCATGAGAAATGGTTTGCCTTGTATGAAGCGGCAGCAACGCTATTTTATACACCGGGAACAGTGACAAAAACGGGCTCACATGTCCGTGATAGCGTTGACTTAAAACGTATCATGATTATGGTTTGGCTAGCGGTTTTCCCTGCAATGTTCTGGGGAATGTACAACGCTGGTGGTCAAGCTATTGCTGCATTGAACCACTTATATTCTGGTCAACAACTTGCGGATATTGTAAGTGGTGACTGGCACTATTGGTTTACCGAAATGCTCGGCGGAACAATGGCTGCAGATGCCGGGTGGGGCAGTAAGCTGGTACTCGGTGCAACCTACTTCTTGCCTATCTACCTGACGGTATTCCTCGTCGGTGGTTTCTGGGAAGTCTTGTTCTGTATGGTGCGTAAGCATGAGGTAAATGAAGGCTTCTTCGTTACTTCAATCCTATTTGCTCTGATTGTTCCACCAACACTGCCTCTTTGGCAAGCGGCACTAGGTATTACCTTTGGTGTTGTTGTAGCAAAAGAAATTTTCGGTGGTACAGGGCGTAACTTCCTCAACCCGGCACTTGCTGGGCGTGCATTCCTGTTCTTTGCTTATCCGGCACAAATCTCAGGCGATTTAGTTTGGACTGCTGCTGACGGTTTCTCTGGTGCAACTCCTTTGAGCCAATGGTCTCAAGGTGGTCATGGCGCGCTAGTTGACAATGTGACAGGCCACACTATTACTTGGATGGATGCGTTCATCGGTAATATTCCAGGTTCAATTGGTGAAGTATCGTTTATCGCACTTGCGATTGGCGCTGCATTTATTGTCTACATGGGCATTGCATCTTGGCGCATTATTGCTGGCGTTATGATCGGTATGATTGCTGTATCGACTATGTTTAACGTTATTGGTTCAGATACAAACCCAATGTTTAGCATGCCTTGGTACTGGCACATGGTTCTTGGTGGCTTTGCATTTGGTATGTTCTTTATGGCGACAGACCCTGTATCAGCATCCTTTACTGATAAAGGTAAGTGGGCATACGGAATCTTGATTGGTGCAATGTGTGTCATGGTACGCGTAGTTAACCCAGCTTATCCAGAAGGAATGATGCTGGCGATTCTATTCGCAAACTTATTTGCACCACTGTTTGACCACGTGGTTATAGAGAAGAACATCAAGCGGAGACTTGGGCGCTATGGCAAGCAATAACGATAGCATTAAAAAGACGCTGCTCGTTGTCATTATATTGAGCTTAGTATGCTCGATTATCGTATCGGTAGCAGCAGTCGGCCTGCGTAGTAAACAAAAAGAAAACGCTGTCTTGGATAGACAGACGAAAATTCTTGAAGTTGCAGGCATTACAGAAAAAGGGTCGGTTCCAGAACTTTTTGGTAAATATATCGAACCTCGCCTTATTGATTTTAAAACTGGTAGCTTTGAAAAAGGTGATGCAGCGAACTTTGACGAGCAAAAAGCGGCAAAAGATCCTGCTACCTCAATCAAACTAACACCTGCAGAGGACGTAGCCAAAATCGGTCGACGTGCAAATACAGGTGTTGTTTATCTTGTTAAACAAGAAGGAAAAGTTACTAGAGTCATCCTGCCAATCAACGGTACTGGCCTTTGGTCAATGATGTACGCGTTTGTTGCGGTTAAAACTGATGGTGACACAGTTACAGGCCTAACTTATTACCAACAAGGGGAAACTCCAGGACTTGGTGGCGAAGTAGAAAACCCTACTTGGCGTGCTCAGTTTGTTGGCAAGAAGTTGTATGACGCTAACTTTAAGCCAGCAATCAAAGTGGTAAAAGGTGGTGCACCTGAAGGTTCAACTCACGATGTCGACGCACTGTCTGGTGCAACATTGACGAGTAACGGTGTTCAGCACACGTTCGACTTTTGGCTTGGAAACCTAGGTTATGGTCCTTTCTTAGCGAAAGTAAGAAATGGAGAGTTAAATAATGGCTAGTGAGACTTTGAAAAAGAGCCTGCTTGCTCCAGTTCTGGATAACAACCCGATTGCATTGCAAGTATTGGGTGTTTGTTCGGCTCTTGCGGTTACAACTAAGTTGGAAACTGCATTTGTAATGACGATAGCGGTGTGCTTTGTTACAGCGTTTTCTAACCTTTTTGTATCTCTTATACGTAATCATATTCCAAACAGCGTACGTATCATCGTTCAGATGGCAATCATCGCTTCTTTGGTTATCGTAGTAGATGAGGTGTTAAAGGCCTATCTGTTTGAGATATCGAAACAACTATCGGTATTTGTCGGCTTGATCATTACTAACTGTATCGTAATGGGCCGTGCAGAAGCTTACGCTATGAAGTCGCCTCCATTGCCATCTTTCATTGACGGCATTGCGAACGGTTTGGGCTATGGCTTCGTTCTTCTAACCGTTGGTTTTTTCAGAGAGTTACTAGGTTCTGGTAAACTATTTGGTCTGGAAATCTTACCGCTGACTAAAAACGGTGGTTGGTATGAGCCGAATGGCTTAATGCTTCTAGCACCTTCTGCCTTCTTCCTAATCGGTTTCCTTATCTGGGTTATCCGTACGATTAAACCAGAACAAGTAGAAGCGAAGGAGTAAAGTCGCCATGGAACATTATATTAGCTTGCTTGTTAAGTCTATTTTCCTTGAGAACATGGCTTTAGCCTTCTTCCTAGGAATGTGTACTTTCCTGGCTGTATCGAAAAAAGTTAAAACAGCATTCGGCCTAGGTGTCGCGGTTACGGTAGTACTTACCTTAGCGGTACCAGTGAATGAGCTGGTTTATAACCACGTACTGAAAGAGAACGCGTTAATTGAAGGTGTGGATCTAAGCTTCCTAAACTTCATTACTTTTATCGGTGTTATCGCGGCGTTGGTTCAGATCTTAGAAATGATTCTAGACCGCTTCTTTCCACCGCTATACAACGCTCTCGGAATCTTCCTTCCATTGATTACCGTAAACTGTGCCATATTTGGTGGCGTTTCGTTCATGGTTCAGCGTGATTATAACTTTGCGGAGTCGGTCGTATACGGTTTTGGTTCTGGTGTCGGTTGGATGCTAGCGATTGTTGCTCTTGCGGGCATTCGTGAGAAGATGAAGTACTCTGACGTACCTCCAGGTCTACGTGGTCTAGGTATCACGTTTATTACTGTAGGTCTTATGGCGTTAGGCTTTATGTCTTTCTCTGGTGTTCAACTGTAAGTCGGGTAAACCGCAACAATAAAGGATTAGTCAATGGAGAGTATTCTTCTTGGTGTAGTGATGTTTACTCTGATTGTACTGGTGTTGGTATTAGTAATTCTATTTGCTAAATCCAAACTGGTTCCAACAGGTGACATTACCATTTCAATTAATGGGGATGACGATAAATCTATCGTTACTGCTCCGGGCGGCAAACTGCTTAGTGCACTTGCAGGTTCTGGCGTATTCGTTTCATCAGCTTGTGGTGGCGGTGGCTCATGTGGCCAGTGTAAAGTCAAAGTTAAAAATGGTGGCGGTGATATTCTGCCAACAGAACTTGATCACATCACAAAGGGTGAAGCTCGAGAAGGTGAACGCTTAGCGTGTCAGGTTGCAGTGAAAACTGACATGGAAATAGAGCTTCCTGAAGAAATTTTTGGTGTTAAAAAGTGGGAATGTAAAGTTATCTCTAATGATAACAAAGCTACTTTCATCAAAGAACTTAAGCTACAAATTCCAGATGGTGAATCTGTACCGTTCCGTGCGGGTGGTTATATCCAAATTGAAGCACCAGCTCACCATATCAAATATTCTGACTTCGATGTTCCTGAAGAGTATCGTGAAGACTGGAACAAGTTTAACCTGTTCCGCTACGAGTCTAAGGTTAACGAAGAGTGTATTCGTGCATACTCAATGGCGAACTATCCGGAAGAAGAAGGCATTATCATGCTGAACGTCCGTATTGCGACACCTCCACCAAATAACCCAGATGTACCACCGGGCATTATGTCTTCGTTCATCTGGTCTTTGAAAGAAGGTGACAAGTGTACTATCTCTGGTCCATTCGGTGAGTTCTTCGCGAAAGATACTGATGCAGAAATGGTGTTTGTTGGTGGTGGTGCAGGTATGGCTCCAATGCGTTCTCACATATTCGACCAATTGAAGCGTTTGAAGTCAAAACGTAAGATGTCTTTCTGGTATGGTGCACGTTCAAAACGCGAAATGTTCTATGTAGAAGACTTCGATGGTTTGCAATCAGAGAACGACAACTTTGTGTGGCACTGTGCGCTTTCAGACCCAATGCCAGAAGATAACTGGGATGGGTATACAGGATTTATTCACAATGTATTGTATGACAACTACTTGAGAGATCATGATGCTCCAGAAGATTGTGAATACTACATGTGTGGTCCTCCAATGATGAACGCTGCTGTCATTGGTATGCTGAAAGATTTAGGCGTTGAAGACGAAAATATCCTACTGGATGATTTCGGCGGCTAAAACTGATACGCTCAGTAAAAATGAGGAGGCTGCCCAATTCGGCAGCCTTTTTTGTTAGATTTAAAATGCCTATTGGTTAATATAACAGTAACCTGTAGATATTGTTGGATTGTCGAATTCTTATGACGATGAGAATAGGGAATGTTGTGAAAGTTGTGTATATCCGTATCGCTCTTTTATCGCTAATAGCACTTGTTCTTTCTGGGTGTGGAGAGCAACCAAAGCTAGTGGCTCTCACTGGTACCACGATGGGAACTTATTACTCCATTAAATGGGTTGAACAAGAAGGTGTGCCAGCTCCAGAAACCGTACGTAAAGAAGTACAGAGTTTGCTTGAGCAAGTTAATGCTCAAATGTCTACCTATCGTTCCGATTCAGAATTAAGCCGCTTTAATCAGCTTCAATCTTTGCAGCCTTTCGCCGTATCTACTGCAACGGCTAAGGTGGTTAAGGAAGCACTTCGGTTGTCGAAGTTGAGCGATGGTGCTTACGATATAACAGTAGGGCCGATCGTGAACTTATGGAGTTTTGGCCCTGAAGCGAGACCAGAAAAAATACCTAGCGATGAGCTAATTCAAGAGAGAATGGCTGAAGTCGGTTACCACCACTTAACTGTATTGGGCAATAACAGGCTAGTGAAAGATATTCCCCATCTCTATGTTGATTTGTCGTCTATCGCAAAAGGCTATGGTGTTGATCTAGTCTTCGAATATCTAAAAGACAAGTTGCACATTCGTAACTTGATGGTGGATATTGGTGGAGAAATGCGCGTTCAAGGTGAAAACCCATCAGGTGTTCCTTGGCGTATTGCTATTGAGAAGCCGCTAGTAAACGAACGAGCGGTGCAAGAAATCATTGAAGTTGGTGACAATGCTATTGCTACCTCTGGAGACTACCGTAATTACTTCGAGGAAAATGGAGTGAGATACTCTCACTTGATTAACCCAAGAACAGGTAAGCCGATTCAGAATCGAGTGGTTTCAGTCACCGTTATTGATAAGAGCTGTATGACAGCTGACGGTTACGCTACAATGTTTTCAATAATGGGAGAGCAAGAGTCAATAGCACTTGCTAACAGGGAAAATATCCCGCTGCTGCTGATAGTGAAAACGAATCAAGGATTTGAAGAGTTTCGATCAGACACATTCGATGAATATATAAAGAGATAGTAGAGAGGCGACAGTGGAAGTATTTTTAATAACGTTTGCAATCTTTCTGCTTGTTATTGCGGCAATGGCTGTTGGCTACATTTTCCAACGAAAAACTGTGAGCGGCAGCTGTGGTGGACTAGGCTCGGTAGGGATAGAAAAAGTCTGTAATTGCCCTGAGCCATGTGATGCTAGAAAGAAAAGAGAAGCGAAAGAAGCGGCTAGGGCAGAAAAATTAGCTCAGTGGAAAAAAGACAAGATCATCTAAATTTGCAATGAGCTCAACGAGAAGTTATCCGATTTCGTCCACCTTCTTTAGAATCATAGAGCCTTTGATCTGCAAGCTTGATTTGTTCATCTAAGTTGCCTTCGGTGTTGGTTGCTCCGATACTGATGGTAACTTGGATTTGAGTGTCTAAATGAGAGACGCGAATCTGTTCTATTTCTTGTCGCATAGTATCTAATCTTGCGACGAAACTATCATAGTTGCCATGCTGCAATATACAAAACTCTTCACCACCAAACCTGACAGCAATACCATCCTTAAAACTATTTTTGACGGCTTTTGCAACCTCTATAAGTACTAAATCCCCAGCATCGTGGCCATGAGAGTCATTGACCTTCTTAAAATAATCAATATCCAGCATAGCGATATTTCTATCTCCAGAGTGCTCGCCATCATGCTCGAAGAGGTAACGTCTGTTCCATAACCCAGTCAGTACATCTTGGTTTGCCATTCTATACAGTTCATCTGTTGCTTCCTTCATATTTAGCATCTGGTGTATACGGCAATAAAACTCTTCTTGGTTAAATGGCTTGTAGAGAAAGTCGTTGGCTCCAGCTTTTAGAAATTGAGCCGTGAGGGTTCTATCCGAACTACCGGAGAGCCCTAAAATGGCTAACTGGTTTTGATTGTAAAGCTGGCGTACTTCTTTAATCATTTCAACGCCATCTTTGTTTGGCATAGCATAGTCTGTAATGACAAAGGTAATATCTGTGTTGGCAGCAAGCTTGGATATGGCGTCATCACCATCCTCTGCTTCCGTTGTTCTAATGTATTGATGATCAAGTAGCTGTACGATATTTGTTCTCATAGTGCGTGAGTCATCAACCACCAAGGCATGGTGTTTAACGTTGTTCATGATCCTTTTTATAAATGGAATGAGGTAAGAAACAGAGCACATACTGTCTTTTAAAATGTACTCTAGAACCCCCTTTGACAGAAAGTGTTCACGGATCTCACCACTAAAGTAAGACGTCAGAACGACTACTTTGAGGTTGCTTTCAAGTACTAGATCAATCACTTCGCCATTTTCGCCATCGGGTAAGCAGTAGTCTAAAACAGCACAAACAAAATCATTTTCTTTGGATAGAACTTGTTGGGTTTCCGCAACGGAGCCAGCACTTACTACATGACAACCAAGAGAACCAAGTTGTTGGGATAAAAAGTTTCTCAACGCTTTACTGTCTTCAACAAGCAATATTCTATTATTCAAAGTCACTACCTAATGGCTGCTATAGTTATGATTTAACAAGGGACCGGATACCTCTTAAGGGGTATCTTTCTTTTAATGTTTTTTCAAACTCTATCTTTTATTTATAGCAGACTTTAGGCGGAATAAACTTTGATTTTCATCCAATTGCGTTGGATGTATACTGTATATATATACAACAATTTATGTTTTGACCATCAATGATAAATATTCGGAAAATCATACATGTAGATATGGATTGCTTTTACGCAGCCGTGGAAATGCGTGACAACCCAGAATATCGTGATAAGCCGATCGCTGTTGGTGGTAGTGAAAAGCAGCGTGGAGTGCTAAGTACGTGTAACTATGCCGCCAGAGAGTTCGGAATACGAAGTGCAATGCCAACAGCCCAAGCTAAGAAGCTTTGCCCAGAGTTAATTGTGGTCCCGGGGCGAATGGCATTGTATAAAGAAATATCTAAGCAAATTCGGTCAATCTTTTCTAAATACACCTCTGTTATAGAGCCCTTGTCGTTAGACGAGGCTTTTTTGGATGTTACCGATAGCAGCCACTGTAACGGTTCTGCAACGTTGATTGCTTCTGCTATTCGGCAAGATATATGGAACGAATTGAATTTAACAGCTTCAGCTGGTATTGCTCCTATAAAATTTCTTGCCAAAGTTGCTTCGGATATCAATAAACCAAATGGTCAGTTCGTTATACCACCAGATAGTGTCCAAGTTTTTATTGATGATTTACCACTTAATAAAATTCCCGGCGTCGGTAAAGTGGGAATTAAAAAGTTAAACGAAAAAGGCTATTTCACGTGTAAAGATATACGTTCTGGAGATTATCGAGAAATCTTAAGCCAGTTCGGCCGCATGGGCGCTTCGCTTTGGAAGAAAAGCCACGGAATAGATAATCGAGAGATCGTGGTTGAACGAGAAAGAAAATCTGTTGGTGTTGAGAGAACCTTTAGTGAAAATATCATGAGCTTTGAACAGTGCTGGCAAGTTATTGAAACTCGATTGTATCCAGAGCTAGAAAGTCGATTGAAAAAAGTGAGCCCTAACAAAGAAATAGTAAAGCAAGGCATAAAAATGAAATTCGCTGACTTTACTTTGACAACCATTGAGCACGTCCATCACATTCTTGAGTTGGATTACTTTAGGAAATTGCTCATTGAGATTATGAGAAGGCAAAATGGGCGAGAGATTCGCCTTTTAGGTCTTAGTGTCATGTTAAAGCCCGAAGAGCAAAACAGGCAGCTTAGTTTTTTTGAGTAACATTTGAATTAATGACAATAGATAGGACTTCATGTATGACCAAATTTCTTGTTGGCGTAGCTACGCTGTTACTGAGTACATCTAGCTGGGCAGCAATGTGTAATGTTGATTTGGCCAATGAAGTACAAATCACTGGGCAATCTGTTGCTATCGTCAACTCCAATGGGCAAACAGCGATGATTTCAGCAAACGATAATTTATCTATCGAAGGTAAAAATGTGCCTCTCAATAATGAGCAAAAGAAAGGGTTAGACAGCTATCGTGAGCATGTAAGTCAGTATGCTCCAGCGATTAAACAATTTATCGGAAAAAACCTCACATTTGCAGACAATATTGTTGATGAAGTATCGAAAAACTTAGGTGCGCCGAATGCTTTCGATAGCTTCAAGAAGTCAATGAGAACATTTGCTGGGGATATTCAGTCACAGTATTATAAGGGAGATAGCTTGATTCTACCTGCCAATACTTTTGAATCAGCTAAAGCTCAATTACCCACCTATTATGCTAAGGCCAAATCATTATTCGATACAGAATTTGTTAACCAAGCCTTCAACGTGATGTCTACAAAAATGAATCAAAATGGTGGCATTAATCTTACTGAGTTTTCCAATAAAATCTCGACTTTAAAAAAGCAGGTAGAAGTACAGCTTAATACTCATTCTGCTCAGCTGAAACAGCAAGGGAAGAAGATGTGTCAGTCTCTAAATGAGTTAAAACGAGAAGAACAATCACTACATAAAGAAGTTCCAGAGCTAGAAGGTTATAGCATATTCAAAAAGTAGTGCTTTAGAAAAACTCCATTTCATAATGCAGCAAGCTGGCCTGTAGCCAGCTTGTTTACTTTGAGATTTAGAAGCCTAAAGTGACTTACTTTTTCTCTGGAATATTGCCCAGTAGCGCGACCATTTGCTCCCAAAATAGTTCGACAGTATCGATCTTCACTTTTTCATCAGGAGAGTGAGGGAATTTGATAGTCGGTCCAAATGAAACCATGTCCATGTTTGGATACGGTTCTTTAAATAGACCACATTCAAGGCCAGCATGGATAACCATAATATTTGGTTTGTTGCCGTAAATGCCTTCATACATATCACGGAAAACGGCCATGATTTCAGAGTTTGGATCAGGCTTCCAGCCAGGGTAGGCACCAGAAAACTCAATGTTTGCATTTGCTAGTTCAGCAACTGATCGCAAAGTACTTTCTACTTGAACACGCCCAGATTCAATCAATGAGCGGATTAGGCATAAGATCGTTAGTGTGTTCCCTTCTGTTGTTACTACGCCAACATTTAGAGAGGTTTCAACTACGCCTTCAACATCATCGCTCATTCTGACTACGCCATTTGGGCAAGCGTTCAGAGTAGCAATTACTCTTTGCTGATCGTTTACAGAGAATACTTCTTCTACTGATGCTATTTCTTCATTGAACGTGACTATATCAGTTTCGATACTACCTAGCTCAGTTTGAATTAACTGGGTAAACTCAGAGTAAAGCTTGTCTAGCTTAGCTTGGTTTTCTTGTGGAACGGCTATTTGAGCAAAGGCTTCACGAGGAATAGCGTTGCGTAAACTACCGCCTCTAAAGTTAATCAGTCGAAGATCCAACTCTTGACTATGGGCTGCTAAAAATCTTGCTAATAGTTTATTGGCGTTACCTCGGCCTGTATTAATGTCACAACCAGAGTGGCCGCCTTTTAGCCCTTTTAAGGTTAGTTCTCGAGATACGTACCCTTCAGGCATTGAATCAGTAGATATAGTAAAGGATATAGCGCCATCAATGCCGCCAGCGCAGCCCATGTAGACTTCTCCTTCCTGTTCTGAGTCAGTATTGAGCAGAATTTCGCCGTCAAGCCAACCAGGTTGCAGGTTAGAAGCGCCTGTCATACCCGCTTCTTCATCAATAGTAAGGAGTACTTCGATAGGGCCGTGCTTTAGATCTTCTGAAGCAAGTACAGCAAGGCATGAAGCCATGCCAATACCGTTGTCTGCACCCAAAGTTGTGCCTTTCGCTGTGACCCATTCGCCATCAATATAAGGGCGGATCGGGTCAGCAACAAAGTCGTGGTCGGTATCTTCATTTTTCTGAGGAACCATATCGATATGAGCTTGAAGCACCACGCCTTTTTTATTTTCCATACCAGGTGTTGCTGGTTTCTTAATGAAAACATTGCCTACTTCGTCTCGTTTTACTTGTAGGTTTTGCTCGGTTGCCCAATCTACAATGTATTGAGCCAACGCGTCCTCATGTTTAGAAGGGTGAGGAATAGAACAGATCTTGTCAAAAAAATGCCAAATCAAGTTAGGCGATAGGTTACTAATTTCAGAATGAGTATCAGACACGGATTACTCCTTTTCGGTATACACGCTATTCGTTCTGTGGAGGTCAAGGATACCATCAGATCTGCTCAATCTAAAAAAGGAAATTCTCATTGTTAATGGATCCTGTTTTTTAATAAATAATAAATATGAAACAAAATCACATTATCTTTACATTGTGTAATTTTATTACTTTAATTTCATTTTAATGGGTAAAAAGTAAGCTGGCTACATTTATTTTGCTGCTTCAGTTGTAATTAAACTACATTGTGGTATATTACTTACCAACTTCGAAGGAAGAGAAAATGCTTAAAGGATGAGTCCGAATATATCGCCTCCAAGGAACAGAGATTTGTTTGTGTTCATTGAATATAAAGGTGATAGTTATGAAAGGTTTACCAGCTTCAACTTATTGGAAACGTGGTGCAATGTTTACCGGTAGGTTTGTGTATCCAACTAGTTTTGGCTACTAAGGTTCATCCTAAGCAATCTTCTTAAGTAGTTAATACCCCCTTGATTTTTGGAATTTATTTGCAGTCAATGTACTGATTTGATTCGACAGCCACTCACTTTGAGTGGCTTTTTTTATGTCTGTTGTGTCTAAAATTCACACTCTGTTATTGGAATATCCTCATTTTTGGTCAAATAGTTAGTTATGCCTTTATTTTCATAGCTAAATCTGACTTTTTTCTCTTTGAAAGCCAAAGTAAATTTCCACACGTTCTTCAACTGGCTAGCTTTTTGGGAAAGGATTTTGTTTAACCTATTGTAAATTAAAGAATTAAATCCTGTGTCTTTTCGTGGTTGTTCAGTGGTTTGGAAAAATTGGTGGCTAATTAAATTAGTATTCAATAAGTAGTGGTAATTCATATTTTATGAAATTATAATTCCCAGCCAAACGATTACGTGAGATTTAGTGTTAACTACTAAATGGACTCGAACATGCTAGAAAAGCTATTTAAACTCGGTGAAAATGGGACAAATGTTAAGACTGAAGTTGTCGCAGGAATGACGACGTTCTTAACAATGGCTTATATCATATTTGTAAATCCGGCTATTTTGTCATCAACAGGTATGGACCATGGCTCGGTCTTTGTTGCCACGTGTTTAGCGGCTGCTATTGGCTGTTTTGTTATGGGGCTGTGGGCGAATTTGCCAATCGCTCAAGCACCTGGAATGGGACTCAATGCTTTTTTTACCTACTCAGTAGTATTAGGTATGGGTTATACATGGCAAGTCGCATTGGCCGCAGTATTTATGTCAGGCTGTTTATTCATACTTTTGAGCTTGGTGAAAATTCGCGAGCTCATCATCGATTCAATCCCTCTTTCTCTGCGAACTGGTATTTCTGCGGGGATTGGCTTGTTTCTAGCGTTTATTGCGTTAAAGAATGCAGGCATTGTCGTGGCCAGCCCAGCCACATTTGTCACGCTAGGTAAAATCACCTCACTACAAGCTGTGTTAGCGTGTGTCGGCTTCTTTATTACTATTGGGTTAGTGCAACGCGGAGTGAAGGGCGCGGTAATGATTGCTATTTTAGCAGTCACAGGTCTTGGTCTAATATTTGGAGATGTGCAATGGCATGGCATTGTGTCAGCGCCACCAAGTATTGCGCCAACGTTCTTACAGCTCGATTTTTCAGGGTTACTTAATGTTGGAATGATTTCAGTTGTATTCGCATTCCTTTTTGTAGACCTATTTGATACAGCGGGAACATTAGTTGGTGTTGCTTCAAAGGCAGATCTTATTGATGAAAATGGCAAGATTCCGCGAATTGGTCGTGCTTTATTAGCAGACTCTACTGCTACGTCTATTGGTGCTCTACTTGGCACATCAAATACAACCTCTTACGTGGAAAGTATTTCTGGTGTTGCGGAAGGTGGAAGAACAGGTTTAACAGCCGTTGTTGTTGGTGTTTTCTTCTTGCTTGCTTTATTCTTCTCACCACTTGCGGGCATGATACCTGCCTATGCGACATCTGGAGCTCTTTTTTACGTTGCTATCTTGATGTTATCAGGGCTAGTCAACGTGGATTGGCGAGATTTAACAGAGGCAGCACCAGTTGTAGTGACTTGCCTCTTGATGCCACTGACATTTTCGATCGCTGAAGGGATTTCTTTTGGCTTTATTTCTTATGCCGCGATAAAAATATTTAGTGGTAAGGGACGTGAAGTGTCGATCAGTGTATACGTTTTAGCGGCTATTTTTATAGTGAAATACATTGTCGGTTAAACAAATTATTTAAATAAACTTTGGATCATACAATGAGCAATAAATTCATAATCACTTGGGAAATGATGCACGGCTACTGTCGCAAACTTGCTGAAATGCAAATGCCAGCTGAGCAATGGAAAGGTATTCTGGCGGTAAGCCGTGGTGGCCTTGTTCCTGCAGCTATTTTGGCAAGAGAACTGGGTATTCGTTATGTCGATACCGTTTGTATCTCTAGCTATGATCACGATCATCAACGTGATATGACAGTACTTAAAGCACCTGAGCATGATGGTGAAGGTTATCTTGTTATCGACGATCTAGTCGATAGCGGTGATACAGCGAGAAAAATTCGTGAAATGTATCCAAAAGCCAAGTTTGTGACTGTATGTGCTAAGCCTGCTGGTAGTGATTTGGTTGATGAGTATGTTGTAGATATCGAACAAGATACTTGGATTGAACAACCATGGGATATGGCTTTTGGCTTTGTTGAGCCGATTAATCGCAAGCGAAAGTAATTTGTAATCTCTAGCGAAATATAGAAAATGACCCAATCGCGGGTCATTTTTTTATTCAGCTCAAGCATATCGACCTCAGTTGGGTATATGATATGTAGCCAGCACCTCCAAAGTAAGGTATCAGATTTAGCAATGTCAGAACCATCTAGCAAAAACTTATCAGAAGTCCTGTTCGCTAAGCATAAACAAGCGAAAGAAACATCAGCACTCACAGAATACTTACCAAGTAGTCAAGAAATCTTGGAGAAGAAAAAGGTCGAAGATGATGCTGCATGGTATCGAATAGTTAGAAGGCTACAATGGGTTTGGCAGGGCGTTGACCCTATTGATCAAGAAGAAGTGCTAGCCAAAATTGCTTCGTCTGATGGTTCGCGTACCAGTGATGAACAATTAGATACTGTAATGGGTTACCGCAGTGGCAACTGGGCTTATGAATGGACAAAGCTGGGGATGACATACCAAAGAGGTTCACGTGAGCTAGAGGGAGAGTCCGCAGCTGATTCACTTTTTAATGCGTCACTATGTTTTAGTATCGCAGGCTATCCACATTTAAAGAATGACAGTCTAGCGCGCCAAGCTCAAACGTTAGCTAACAACGCTTACGCTGAGGCAGCAAAGAAAACCAAGTATGTGGTTAAACCTATTGAAGTGCCATACAAGAACAAGAAAATCGTGGCGAATTTGCACCTTTCTAGTACAGAAAAGCCTCAACCAGTGGTAATTGTTAGTGCTGGCTTAGATACTTTACAAACCGATATGTGGCGTCTATTCAGAGATTATTTGGCACCAAGGAATATCGCGATGCTGACTGTTGATATGCCTTCACTTGGCCATAGCCGCCACTGGACGCTAACTGAAGATACGTCTTGCCTGCACCAAGCGGTATTGAATGAATTGCCAAACCTTCCTTGGGTAGATCACCATAAAGTGGGCTTATTTGGCTTCCGCTTTGGTGGTAATGCAATGATTAGGCTTTCGTTCCTGGAGCAGACTAAGATAAAAGCGTGCGTTGCATTGGGAGCACCTATTCACGATATTCTTTCTTCTCCAAGTAAAATGGCTGGAATGCCAAAGATGTACATCGATGTATTGGCATCTAGACTCGGAAAATCTGTTGTTGACTTAAATAGCTTGTCTAAAAGGCTCGCAGCTTGGTCTTTGAAAATTCAAGGCTTTTTGTCTAGTCGTAAAACTCAGGTTCCAATTATGGCACTGAGTTTAGACAATGACTTTATGTCTCCGTATTCCGACAACCAGCTGGTTGCTATGTTTAGTCACGGTGGTGAAGCGAAGAAAATAAACAGTAAGATAATTTCACAAGGATATGAGCAATCCCTCGATTTAGCGATAAAGTGGTTGGAAAAAGAGCTATTTAGGTGACATTTTCAATTTTATAGTTAAGCATGTTAATAAGGATTTACTAGTCACGTAATCATCATGCTTAATGTTGAAATGGAGAAACAATATGTCTGATGTCATCAAACACCCGACTCACTATCGCTTGCTATCTGCGCTAAAGGCTATGGGGCCATATTTAAGAGAGCCGCAATCGAGCGAAGGGTACTATCTATTTGATTGCTTATCTTCTTGTGTCAATGATAAGAAATCTCCCGAGGAAAGAGAGTTTTGGGGATGGTGGCTGGAACTTGAGCAAGCTGAAGGTGGCTTTGCTGCAAAATACTATATTGGTCGGTATAACTTAGCTGGTGATTGGGAAGCGCAAAATATACCTAAAAAAGCGGTTTCCGAGGTAAATCGAACCCAAGAAGATTTTCACAAAAAGCTAGTTGAAACTTTGAAAAGCAAATTCAGCCTCAAAGTAAACATGCATAAAGAGTCGGTTGAGTTTGTTTAGCTTTACACATTGAGTCTTACCCCTATTCAAGAAGAGCTTTTTCAAGCTCTTCTTGCTTTATTCTCATTATATCTACTTAAAGGGGCCATTTTAGCGCCTTTTTTTCTTGTTTAATTGTCTATTGATTGCTAAAACATCTTTTCAGTTATGTTTTCTACATTAGACATGGATATGACAGAAAAACAGCAGAGAAATGATAGCTCTCTTCGCAAGACCATTGTGGTGAAGCTAGGTACCAGTGTTTTGACTGGTGGAACTTTGGCACTCGATAAAGCGCATATGGTCGATTTAGTCCGACAATGTGCCGAGCTTAAAAAATTGGGCCACTCTGTTGTCATTGTTTCTTCAGGCGCAATGGCAGCGGGGCGTGAGCATTTAGGCTACCCTGCGTTGCCCAATGCGATGGCTAGTAAGCAATTACTCGCCGCTGTCGGTCAAAGTCAACTTATTCAAGTTTGGGAGTCTTTGTTTTCTATCTACGGCATTAAAATTGGTCAAATGTTGCTAACTCGCGCCGATCTGGATGACAGGGAGCGTTTTTTAAATGCAAGAGACACCATTCATGCCTTAGTCGACAACGATATTATCCCTGTTGTTAATGAAAATGACGCTGTTGCAACCAGTGAAATTAAGGTTGGCGACAATGATAACTTGTGTGCTTTGGTTGGCATTTTGTGTAGTGCTGATAAGTTGTTACTTTTGACCGACCAAAAAGGGTTGTTCACCGCTGATCCGCGCAAGGACCCAGATGCTCAGTTGATAAAAGAAGTTCGAGCTATTGATTCAACTCTAAGAAAAATAGCAGGTGGCAGTGGCACGACTCTTGGTACTGGTGGCATGGCGACAAAGCTTCAAGCTGCTGATATTGCTCGCCGAGCTGGGATTGAAGTCATTATCGCAGCTGGCAGTGCAGAGAATGTGATTGTCGACTGTATGAGTGACAACCCGCATGGCACACGATTCCTGCCACTAGAAGAAGCATTAGAAAACCGCAAAAAGTGGATACTAGCGGGCCCTGCAGCTGTAGGCGACATTATTATTGATGATGGAGCAGCAATGGCTGTCATTAACAAAGGCAGTAGCTTGCTTGCTAAAGGTGTTGTTAAAGTCAGCGGCCAGTTTGCTCGAGGAGATGTCGCTCGAGTGACAAATAAGCAAGGGGACTTGATAGCAAAAGGGCTATCTAGTTACTCCAGTGTGGATTTAGCGAAAATTGTAGGCAAGCATAGTAAAGATATTGCTAACATACTTGGCTACGACTATGGCTCAGAAGTCATTCACCGAGATGATCTCGTAGTGATACAAGACTAGGCTACAAACCCAGTATGAAAGATAAAGGGACAGGATTTTGGATCTAATCAAAATGGGAGAGGCGGCTAAGCGTGCTTCGTATAGCTTAGCGACTGCTTCTACCGCACAAAAAAATTTAGCACTACAAACCATTGCGGATCAGCTTGAGCAGAGCTCAGCAGCCATTTTAGCGGCAAATGAAAAAGATATCAGCTCAGGTCGAGAAGCAGGGTTGGGAGAGGCAATGCTTGATCGTTTGCTTCTCAATGAGCAAAGAATCAAAGCTATCGCGGACGATGTTCGCAATGTTATTGGCTTAAACGACCCTGTTGGTAGCGAAATTGACAGCAAAGTATTGCCCAATGGAATGTCTCTAGCTCGTCGTAGAGTTCCGTTAGGTGTTGTGGGCGTTATCTATGAAGCTCGGCCAAATGTCACGATAGATATTGCGGCGCTTTGTCTTAAAACGGGAAATGCTAGTATTTTGCGTGGCGGTAAAGAGACGTTCTTTACGAATATAGAACTGGTTAAAGTTATTCAGACTGCTCTGCAAGAAGCAGGTTTACCTTCTGAGTCCGTACAATATATCGAAAAGCCTGATAGAGAGCTGGTTTCCCAGCTGCTAAAACTGGATCAGTATGTCGATATGATTATCCCAAGAGGCGGGGCTGGCCTGCACAAAATGTGTAAAGAGAACAGCACAATTCCCGTTATTATCGGTGGATTTGGTATCAGCCATATATTTGTAGATGAGAGCGCAGATTTATCCAAATCTGTAGATATCGTAGAGAATGCGAAAACTCAGCGGCCATCTACCTGTAATACTGTCGATACCTTACTTGTGCACAAGAAAGTCGCAGCAGAGTTTTTGCCAAAATTGGTCGCGCAATTATCTGATAAAGTGAAACTTGTGGCCGAGCCAAAGGCGAAATCTCATCTATCAAACAGTGCTAATTTAGTCGATGCTCAAGATGGTGATTTTGATACCGAGTGGCTGAGTCTTACTCTTGGAGTGAAGGTTGTTGAAGATATTGATGAGGCAATTGAGCATATGCGAGAGCACAATGCCAGTCACTCAGATGCCATTATGACCAATAGCCTAAGCCATGCTGAGCAGTTTATTAACTCGGTAGACACTGCCGCGGTGTATGTCAATGCATCTACTCGTTTTACAGATGGAGCACAGTTCGGTTTGGGAGCAGAAGTTGCAGTCTCTACGCAGAAATTACACGCACGTGGTCCAATGGGGCTAGAGGAACTCACAAGTTATAAGTGGGTGGGTAAAGCGGATTATTTATCACGCGCTTAGATTCCCTTTCGCTTATCGGTAGGCTCGTTGCCAGATAAGCGAATTTATGGAGGTAATATGCATTGTCCATTTTGTTCTGAAAATGACACTAAGGTTATTGATTCTCGGCTAGTGGCTGACGGCCACCAAGTTAGAAGGCGGCGTGAGTGCTTAGCTTGCCATGAGCGATTTACAACTTTTGAAAGTGCTGAATTGGTCATGCCGAAGGTGATTAAGTCGAATGGTAATCGTGAGCCATTTGATGAAGACAAGATGATTGGTGGATTTCATCGTGCGTTAGAAAAAAGGCCAGTAAGTGCTGACTCAATTGAACTGGCTATTAGCATGATTAAGTCTCAGTTGAGGGCAACGGGTGAACGCGAAGTCGATAGTGCTATGATAGGTAATTTGGTCATGGAGCAGCTCAAAGAGCTTGATAAAGTGGCTTATATCCGCTTTGCTTCTGTCTATCGAAGCTTCGAAGATATTCGCGAGTTCGGCGAAGAAATTGCAAAATTAGAAGATTAGTTTGGTCTGAATGTCTGTATATCAATCAATCGATTATCAATTAATGTTACGCGCCATAGAAATGGCGAAAAACGGTATGTTCACTACAGCACCGAACCCTAACGTCGGATGCGTGATTGCTCACGGTGAAGATATTGTTGGTGAAGGCTTTCACTACAAAGCTGGTGAGGCGCATGCTGAAGTGCATGCTTTGAAAGCCGCAGGTGATAAAGCTAAAGGGGCAACGGTGTATGTTACTTTAGAACCTTGCTCGCACTATGGGCGAACGCCACCTTGTTCTGAGGCGCTGATTAAAGCTGGTGTGAGCAAAGTCGTCTGCGCAATGGAAGATCCAAACCCGAAGGTTGCAGGTCAGGGTATCCAGATGCTTAGGCAAGCTGGTATTGAAGTGCTTGTCGGTTTAATGGAAGAAGAAGCTCACGCGTTAAATCGTGGCTTTATCAAATTAATGAAAACTGGGCTGCCTTTTGTCCAGTTAAAAATGGCTGCGAGCATCGATGGACAAACCGCGCTATCGAATGGTGAGAGCCAATGGATCACTTCCTCTTTAGCTCGTAGTGATGTTCAACACTTTCGATCTAAAGCGTGTGCCGTGTTATCAACAAGTAAAACCGTAATTGATGACGATGCTTCACTCAATGTGCGTTGGAGTGAATTGCCTGAATGTACTCAGCAGAAATACCCTGAAAGTGAGCTTCGCCAACCTGTCCGAATCATATTGGATAAAAACAATAATCTGTCTTCTTCTCTTAAGCTGTTTCAAGCAGATGGTGAAATCGTTGTCGTCAATAGTGAAGAGGGCAACTTAGACTCCCCTATCGATGAAAGTGGTCAATTTGATTTGGCCGAGTTATTTCGCCGCTTAGCTAAAAGCCATCATATCAATCATATCTGGGTTGAAGCGGGAGCGACTTTGGGCAAATCTCTGATTCAAGCAGGGCTAGTTGATGAGTTAGTGCTTTATCTTGCTCCTAAAATTATGGGCAGTGATGGTAAGGGCTTGTTCGGCGCATTAGGGATTGAGTCAATGCAGGATGTAATCAATATTAATATTCAGGATGTTCGCCATGTAGGTCCAGATTTACGCTTGGTTGCAACTTTGAATTAGAGATTAACGATAGAAGTTTAAATATGTTTACAGGAATTGTTGAAGCAGTAGGAACACTCACTGCTTTAGAAAGAAAAGGTGAAGATATGAGGATCAGCGTAAACGTTGGTTCTCTTGATATGTCCGATGTAAAGTTAGGTGACAGTATAGCAACCAATGGTGTTTGCTTAACCGTTGTCGAAATGACGACAACGAGCTACAAAGCTGATCTGTCACTAGAAACACTTAACAAGTCGGGCTTTGCTGACTATCAGGTCGGGGACAAGGTTAATCTTGAAAAAGCGATGCTACCGACGACTCGCTTCGGTGGGCATATTGTTTCTGGTCATGTGGACTGTGTCGGTAAAATCATTGATTGCCAGCAAAGGGGCAGGGCTTTTGAGTATTGGGTCGAAATTCCTCAAGCGCTCACTAAATATGTGGCAGAGAAGGGCTCTATCACCGTTGATGGTATTAGCTTGACGATAAATGCACTGTCTAAGTCTTCTTTTAAACTGACGATTGTTCCGCATACTTCTAGCGAAACCACTATCAGTGATTTCCAACTTGGTAGACGAGTTAACATCGAAGTAGACTTACTGGCTCGTTATATGGAAAGGCTTCTGAATGGTAACCAAGAAAACCAAGAGCCTGAGTCTAGATTGACCCTAGACTTCCTCAAAGACAACGGGTTTGCTTGATAGCGAAACCTCAAACTCGCGATTCACACAGGCACTTAGTAAGTCGAAATTCACATAATAAAAAGCAGGGTTCATATTGAATCGCTGCTTTTACTATTGTTGTTAAATTCCTATTAGATATTGCTCACAGTTCTGTGCTAGAATCCCGCGGTTCTCACTGGTTAAATATGGTTAAAGGAAAACATATGAAAGTTATCGAGGGTGGCTTCCCAGCACCAAACGCGAAAATCGCTATTGTTATTTCTCGCTTTAATAGCTTTATTAATGAAAGTCTTCTATCTGGTGCAATCGATACTTTAAAGCGTCATGGACAAGTTAAAGACGACAACATCGTCGTAGTTCGTTGTCCTGGTGCAGTAGAATTACCTCTAGTTGCTCAACGTGTTGCCAAAACAGGCAAATATGACGCGATTGTTTCTTTGGGTACGGTCATTCGTGGTGGTACACCACACTTTGACTATGTATGTAACGAGTGTAATAAAGGTTTAGCTCAAGTGTCGATGGAATACAGCATTCCAGTGGCATTTGGCGTCCTAACTGTTGAAACGATTGATCAAGCTATTGAACGCGCAGGAACCAAGGCTGGAAACAAAGGTGCAGAGGCAGCACTTAGCGCACTTGAGATGATTAACGTTCTGTCTGAAATTGATTCCTAATGGGGGCGAGTGTGAAACCAGCCGCACGACGAAATGCACGTCAATTTGCTTTGCAAGCTATTTATTCTTGGCAAATCACTAAAGAAAATGTTGCTACAGTTGAAGAGCAATTTTTATCGGGAGGCAAGTATGATGAAGAAGAGCATCATGCTGCCGAGCCTGCTCTAACAGCGCCGGAAACCGATGTTAACTATTTCCGCGAGCTATTAACTGGTGTTGTGCTTAATCACACAGATCTTGATTGCAAGCTGAGACCTTATCTATCTCGTCCAATGCAAGACTTGGACATGATGGAGCTTGCGCTACTTCGTATGGCAATGTACGAAATGACTCGCTGTGAAGATGTCCCTTACAAAGTTGTGATTAACGAAGCGATAGAGCTTGCTAAAGTTTTCGCTGCCGAAGATAGTCACAAGTTTGTTAATGGGGTGCTGGACAAAGCCGCGCCTCATGTTCGCAAAAAATAATTTCTAAATAAAAGGCCAGCACTCGCTGGCCTTTTTACTCTTCTAACGGCTAAAAGATTTACCGACTGTATAATGAATGAGTTTAACGTAATAGATAAATATTTTATCGATAGGCAGACTCAGCGTAGAGATGTATTGCTCTCTATTGGTGATGACTGTGCATTGGTTAAAGCGCCAGAGAACACAGCGATTGCCATTAGCACTGATACACTTGTTGCTGGAACCCACTTTATCGCTGATGCGAAGCCGGCATGGATTGCTCATAAAGCATTGGCTTCTAACCTTAGTGACCTTGCTGCTATGGGGGCTACGCCATCATGGGTATCTCTAGCGCTAACGCTACCTAAAATTGATGAGCATTGGTTAGCCGAGTTTTGTGATGCTTTTTACGATCTTGCTGACTATTATGGTGTGCAGCTAATCGGTGGTGATACCACTAAAGGTCCTCTAAGTATCACGTTAACGGTGCAGGGGTTTGTTCCTGAGCATAGAGCTTTGGCTCGCAGTGGAGCAAAAGTTGGTGACTGGATATACGTCACAGGAAACCTTGGAGACAGCAAAGCAGGTTTGGATGTTGTTCTTGACAGCGCGACTCGCAGCAGACCTTACTCTAAAGAGCTGGAAGAGCGTCACTACTTAGCGACGCCAAGAATTTTAGCTGGACAAGCTCTACTGCCAATAGCAAGTGCAGCCGTGGATATATCAGATGGTTTGATTTCTGATTTGAAGCATATCCTTAAGCGTTCAAATGTTGGTGCGCGTGTTGATGTTGACTTATTACCAACCTCTCCAGAGCTTCGAGAGTTTCTAGCAGATAGGCAATTATCAAAGCAGTATGCTCTATCTAGCGGTGAAGAGTACGAACTTTGTTTTACTGTTTCTGAAGAAAATCGTGGTGCTCTAGACAGTGCGCTTGCCCATTGCGGTGCAACCTATACTCGTATCGGGCAAATTCGTTCGGGAAATACTCTTGAACTGCAATCTAATGGTAAGCCGGTTGATTGGCAGCTGGAAGGGTTTGATCACTTTGAGGAGCAAGTAGTATGACCGATCCTAAATCTCGCATTGCTTTGAAAAACCCTTGGCATTTATTGGCCACAGGATTTGGAAGTGGCTTATCTCCAGTGGTTCCGGGAACCATGGGGACGGTAGCTTCTATTCCATTTTATTTATTGTTAGTCCAACTTCCAGCTCCAGTTTATTACCTAGTGGTTATTCTCGCTTGTGTAATTGGTGTGAAAATCTGCCAAGTTACTTCAGACGATATGGGCGTACACGATCATGGCTCAATTGTTTGGGATGAATTTGCTGGATACTGGATAACAATGCTAGTTGTGCCATTTTTTCACCTTAACACTCTTGATTGGCGTTGGATATTAAGTGGTTTTATCGTGTTCCGCTTTTTTGACATGGTAAAACCTTGGCCGATAAGTTGGCTTGATAAGCGTGTTGGAGGCGGATTTGGTATCATGGTGGATGACATTCTTGCAGGTGTTATGTCACTAATTGTACTTGGTCTACTGGGTAATTATCTAGGCTGGATGCACTAGGTTCTCATTCTGTCTTACAAAAAGGTCCACGAGCGTGGACTTTTTTGTATGTGCTTAGGCAGGAGCGTTTTAAAGCTTTTCTAGGTCGGCTTCAATCTCGGCAATTTTACAAGCAACGACTTTTTCCAAGTGACGCAAGTCTTTCAGTATTTTACTTTTTACGTCAACCTCGGCCATTTTTTCTGGCTTAGTAATAATGTTGAGTTCATCAATAACTAAGGTTAAGTTGCGATTGATCTCGGTAACTTCTTTGTATTGGTGGCTGCCGCTATCGACCAAAACATTTTTGACCTGTCTTGGGTATTTAAATTTGACGCTTTTAGCGAAAAGCTCGCCCTTTTGTTTGCGAAAATAGATTTTAAGTATATCTTTGTGGGCTTCTTGACGAAGTGAGTAACGCTCAATTTGTTTTGGTTCTTGAATACCAAGACCTGTGAGGTTTGGAAACATAATTGACCTCTGCTTTTTCGTAATTACAAATTCATCCTATCAATCGATATTAGGCTTTTGTGGTTAAAGTTGCCAGCTTCACGTCTATTTCACAAGCGAGTTAGTATGATCAAGCACAATAAAGCTTGCGAATGGGTGGTAAGTTTTAGTTGTTTTTCTGGCACTGTTTCAAGTAACTGCCAATAGTTACGTGTCGTCAAAAAGAATTAGCTTAATCTAGGTGCTTACCAAGTACGCTGTTATTTATTTTATCGAATTGACTAGAGAGGCAGATATGGAAAGTTTGTTGTATTCAATATATGCCAAAGACTATGGAAGGGTTGTCCTAGACAACGTATACAACGCACAATTAGAGCGTCCATCTCACCAAGCAATGTTTCCTGACCTACAAGGGAAACACGTTCTCGACTTGGGCTGTGGCCCGGGCGTGTATGCGCAATATATGACTGAACGTGGGGCAAAAGTTACCTCGATTGATGTGTCACAGGATATGGTTGATATTGTTAGAGGAAAATTGGGTGAGAAAGTAAAAGCTTATAGACAAGATTTGAACTTAGGGTTACCAGAAGAGCAAACCGATCAATATGACTTAGTTGTTAGCCCGCTGGCCGTTCATTACTTAGAAGACCTAACTACGCTATTTAATGACATAAAAAGAGTCCTTAAGAAAGGCGGCTTGTTTTTGTTCTCTACTCACCACCCAATGATTGACTTTCAATTTTCCCCTTCAGGAAATTATTTTCAGCAAGAGATGCTGACCCAAGAGTGGGATATCATTGGAAAACCCGTGGAAGTGCGTTTCTATCGTCGCTCTTTCACGCAAATTTTCCAATACATAACTCAGGCAGGTTTTGCTGTTGTTGAGTTTAACGAAGGCTGCCCAGCTGAATCAATGAAAGATAGTTCACCAGAAAGCTATAAACTTCTTTCATCAACACCTAACTTCACGTTTTATAAATGCCGAGTTTTGGAATAGAGAGAAGAAGCCCTAGCTATAGTTACCTTTGGCTAGGGCATTTTTTTAAGGGGCCAATTTAGCGATATTTTCGCTTAAAGTCTCACGTAAACGAGACTTGTCATCGTCATCTAGCTGACCATTACTTTCGTTGGTGATGATGAACAAATCCTCCGCACGTTCACCTATCGTCGTGATTTTTGCACCATGCAAGTTAATACCTAACTCAGCAAATGTTGCACCAACAGTTGCAAGTAGCCCCGGCGTATCGAGTGCGACTAGCTCCATAAGCGTGCGTTTTTTTCCTCTAGTTGGTAAGAAGTCAACTTTGGTAGAGACTTTAAAGTGTTGGAGGTTTCTTGGTGTTCGACGCAACTTAAGCTTGGCTTGCCAGCCCTTCTGTAGCGCTTGAGTAAGCTGTTTAATAATGGTGTTGTGGCGATTGAGTTCGATAGCGCTGCCTGTCTGATCGAGCACCATGAAAGTATCGAGAACAAAACCATCTTTACTCGTCAGGACTTGAGCGTCATGCACGCTGAAGTTTCGGCGATCGAGCTCAGCGACAACATTGGCAAATAGCGCTTCTTGGTCTTTGCAGTAAACGAACACTTCTGTTCCACCTCGTGTGGCTTTCTTACTCATGATAACCAGCGGCTGCTCTTGATCTTCATGCTGCAAGATATGAGTGCAATGCCAAGCAATTTGCTTATGAGTATGACGAAGGAAATAATCAGCCTTAAAGCGTTGCCATAGTACCTCTATCTCTCTAGCGGTAAACCCTTCTTTCCTTAGCAATGCTGAAGCCAGTTGTTGATTGTGACGAATGCGATCGCGCACATCCACCGGATTTTCTAGTCCTCGTCGCAATGCTCTTTGAGTTGAGTAGAACAGCTCTGCTAGCAGTGTTCTTTTCCAGCTATTCCATAGCTCTGGGTTGGTGGCACATATGTCAGAAACGGTTAGGCAGACCAAAAATTCGAGATACTCTTCATCACGAACCTTCTTGGCAAATTCAGTGATGACTTCTGGGTCGTAAATATCTCTTCGCTGAGCGGTGACGGACATCAGCAAATGGTTTTTGACTAACCAATAAACGAGTTTCGCTTCAGGTTTCGAGAGGCCATGTTCAATACAGAATTCATAGGCTTCTACCGCTCCGATTTCTGAGTGATCACCACCACGACCTTTGCCGATATCATGAAAAATAGCCGCCAGTATCAATAGCTCTTTTTTCTGAATACGTGGATATATTTCGCAGCAAATAGGGTGCCTATCATGATTAGCAGGGTCGTTAAATTTATTGATGTGTCTTAGTAGGCGAATACTGTGTTCGTCTACAGTGTAGACATGGAATAGGTCAAATTGCATTTGACCTACGATTTGGCTCCATTGAGGAAAATAAGTCGCGAGCACGCCCAATTTATGCATCAGAACGAACGCACGATTTAAGGAGTTCGGGTGTCGAACCAACTCCATAAATTTTTCTCTGGCCGCTGGAATAGTATGGAGAAACTTATTGAGTCTGCGCCTTGCTGTGCGCAGTTGTCGTAGGGTTGCTGGACCTACACTTTCGATAGTGGAGTCGTTAGCAATATGGATAAACATATCCAAAATCGATTCTGGCCGAGATTGAAATAAGGCAGGCTTGCGAGCCTCGATTAACTTACCTTGACGCAGAAAGTCGTCACTGAGCATTTCTGGCTCTGCTTCGATGCCGTTATTTAGGATAACTTGGTCAAAGATTTTAAGTAGCATTTTATTGAGCTCTGCCACCCGACGCAGAGTCCGATAAAACTCCTTCATCATCATCTCGACGCCACGGTTACCTTCTCCATTGAAACCGAGGTGTTCAGCGACTTGGGCTTGGTGAGCAAAGGTTAGGCGGTTATCGTACCTTTTTAGTTCAATGTGAAGTGCAAACCTCACACGCCATAGGAAATTTTGGCACTCGACTAATTCTCTATATTCAGCATCGGTTAGGAAGCCAAACTTACTCATTTCAAGTAATGAGGTTGCTCCAAAATGTCTACGAGCTACCCAGCTCAACGTATGAATATCTCTAAGCCCGCCGGGAGTGGATTTGATATCGGGTTCCAAATTGTAAGTGGTATCGTGATACCTTGCATGACGCTCTTTTTGCTCTTTAACTTTCGCTTGGTAGAAATCTTCACTTGGCCAAAATGATTTCGATAGCACTTGCTCTTTTAGTTTCAGATACAGTGAGTCTTCCCCGGTTAGATAGCGAGCTTCTTGTAAATTGGTTGCGACCGTTAAGTCTTCTCGGCCAATTTCTGCGCATTGCTCGACTGTTCTAACCGCGTGGCCAACTTCTAAGCGTAAATCCCATAGAAAGGTAATAAATTCGCTAACTTTCGCCTCTGTTGAAGTTGAGAGCTTACTAGTTGTGACAATTAGAATATCGATGTCCGACAGTGGATGCAGTTCTGCGCGGCCATAGCCACCAACGGCTACAAGGGATAAACCTGATATGTCGGCTAAGCCTAATGATTGCCACAACTGAACCAAAATACCATCGATATAGTTGGAGCGACCGACGACGAGATCATTAATCGGCTGGTGTTCGAGAAATTGTTGTTTTTGGTGTTCGCTAAATTGATCGAGTTTCTGCTTGGTTTCAGAGACGGTTAAGCACGTTGCTGGCGAGTCTTGAGATGAGGGCGTGGGCATAAATGGCTATCCATGTGCTTAATGAGCGATAAAGCCAATCTATCAGATAACTACAGAGAAAAAAAATACCCCAGAGTTTGGGGTATCTTCTATTCAACTTGGATTCGGTACAAGTTAGGCGAGTTAGTTGTGCAGAACCCTAGCGATTTCTTCTTCTTCGCGTAAAGTTAATATCTCACAACCTGTTGCAGTCACAAGTAGAGTGTGTTCCCATTGGGCAGAGTTCTTTCCGTCACCAGTGTACACTGTCCAACCGTCTTCTTCGTCTAAACGACAACCAAATTTACCTGAGTTGATCATTGGTTCGATGGTAAATGTCATGCCTTCGCGAAGTACCGTCGAGTCATTGTTTTTGTAATGGACAACTTGTGGCTCTTCATGGAACTCGGCGCCAATTCCGTGACCACAGTAGTCTTTTACAATCGAGAATTTTGCTCTAGGGTTATTTTTGTTGTTGGTTTTGATGTATTTCTCGATAGAAGTACCGATCTCACCGAGCTTGATCCCTGGCTTCACTTTTTTTATTGCCAAATACAAGCTTTCTTGGGCCACCATACATAGGCGCTTGTTTGCAGGTGAAACGTCGCCAACAAGGAACATCTTAGAAGTGTCACCATGGTAGCCATCTTTAATCACGGTGATATCGATATTTACGATGTCACCATCTTTTAATACTGCTGGTCTTTCTACCCCACCAATCTCACTATCTTCTGTTGCAGGGATGCCGTGACAAACAACATGATTGATTGATGTACAAATTGATTTTGGAAATCCGTGGTAGTTCAGGGGAGCTGGGATACACCCTTGTACTTCCGTAATATGCTTATGACAGATCTGATCGAGTTCTTCAGTAGTTACACCCGCTTTTACGTGTGGTTCAATCATCTCAAGCACTTCTGCGGCCAGCTTACCAGCAATGCGCATTTTCTCGATTTCTTCAGCAGTTTTAATATTAATTGGCATCGACTTTCTTTTAGGATTTACATGTTAATGGGAATTATTCTAGCAGGAAGGGGTAATAAAGTGTATGGCTATAAAACCTTGCTGTTTGATTGGGTTTATATCTTTACAGCCGTTTTTGGTGAATTTTTCTAGCCATTGACACCCAAAATATGGTATAAAGCGCGCCGGATAGATGGTCTGTTTTCTCTTGTTTCAAGCGAGGCAGATTACATCCAAATAAATTTTATCTTTAAATCACACACATTCCGACACATGTTCCGGGGTGCTTGAAGCAAAAGCTATCAAGTCGGATACATGGGGGATGTGGAGGCCTAACCCCATAGAGGATTTTAAAATGGCAACTGTATCAATGCGCGATATGCTTAAAGCTGGTGTTCACTTCGGTCACCAGACTCGTTACTGGAACCCAAAAATGAAGCCATTCATCTTTGGTGCTCGTAACCGTGTACATATCATCAACCTAGAAAAAACTGTACCTATGTTCAACGACGCTCTAAACGAGCTAGCTAAAGTTGGCGAGAAAAAAGGTAAAGTTCTTTTCGTTGGTACTAAACGCGCTGCATCTGAAGCTGTTAAAGAAGCTGCAACTGCTAGCAACCAATTCTACGTAAACAACCGTTGGTTGGGTGGTATGCTAACGAACTACAAAACTGTTCGTCAGTCTATCAAGCGTCTAAAAGATCTAGAGTCTCAAGCTCAAGACGGCACTTTCGACAAACTAACTAAGAAAGAAGCTCTAATGCGTACCCGTGAAATGGAGAAGCTAGAGAAGTCTCTTGGTGGTATCAAAGACATGGGCGGCCTACCAGACGCTCTATTCGTTATCGATGCTGACCACGAGCACATCGCTGTTAAAGAAGCTAACAACCTAGGCATCCCAGTTTACGCTGTAGTTGATACTAACTCTAACCCAGATGGCGTTGATTACATCATCCCAGGTAACGATGATGCAATCCGTGCAGTACAGCTTTACCTAAACGCTGCTGCTCAAGCTGTATCTGAAGGTCGTAACAAAGACGTAGCTGAAGTTGCTGAAAAAGACGGTTTCGTAGAAGAAGCTGAATAATTGCGGCTCTGCTAACTTAGGCAATGTGACATAAAATGGAAGCATTGTCTGAGTTATAGTTAGCATCAGGGGCCAAATGTTAGGCCCCTGATTTTTACCCTATCCAGAATTAACTGAGGAATAGAGAATGGCTGTAACTGCTGCTCTAGTAAAAGAACTGCGCGACCGTACTGGCGCAGGCATGATGGACTGTAAGAAAGCGCTGAACGAAACGAACGGCGACATCGAACTAGCAATCGAGAACATGCGTAAATCTGGCGCTGCGAAAGCTGCTAAGAAAGCAGGTAACGTAGCTGCTGAAGGTACTATCATCATCAAAGACGCTGATGGTGTTGCAGTTCTTCTAGAAGTTAACTGCCAAACTGACTTCGTAGCTAAAGATGCAAACTTCACTGCATTCGCAGAGAAAGTAGCAGCTGAAGCACTAGCTTCTAAAGCTTCTGCAGAAGAGCTAGTAGCTAAGTTCGAAGAAGAGCGTATCGCTCTAGTTGCTAAAATCGGCGAAAACGTAAACATCCGTCGCGTTCAATACATCGAAGGTGCTGCTCTAGCAACTTACCGTCACGGTGAGAAAATCGGTGTTGTTGTTGCTGGTGAAGGTGACGCTGAAACTCTTAAGCACGTTGCTATGCACGTTGCTGCTTCTCGCCCTGAGTACGTTAACCCTGAAGACGTACCAGCTGAAGTTGTAGAGAAAGAGAAAGCGGTTCAAGTTGAAATCGCAATGAACGAAGGTAAGCCTGCTGAAATCGCTGAGAAGATGGTTGTCGGCCGTATGAAGAAGTTTACTGGCGAAATCTCTCTAACTGGTCAAGCGTTCGTAATGGAGCCTAAGAAATCTGTAGGCGAAATCCTTAAAGAGCGTGGCGCATCAGTATCTACTTTCGTTCGTCTAGAAGTTGGTGAAGGCATCGACAAAGGCGAAGAAATGAGCTTTGCTGAAGAAGTAGCACAGGCGCAGAAAGGTTAATCCTAGCGTTCAGTGTTCATAAATTAGACCGTGGCCAAGGCTACGGTCTTTTTGTGAGTGGCTTCTAGGTGTTCAGTGACGATTTAATATTTAACTGGTTAAATACTGTTCAAGTGTTAAATCATGACTGCTGTATCTAGCAACTTATACAACGACTCTTATTTTTTGGAAGGAAAAGTCCATGACAACGAACCCTAAACCAGAATATCAACGTATCCTATTAAAACTAAGTGGTGAAGCACTGCAAGGTGAAGAAGGTTTTGGTATTGATCCTGCGATTCTTGATCGTATGGCCCAAGAGATTAAAGAATTGGTCGAATTGGGAGTTCAAGTTGGGGTTGTGATTGGCGGAGGTAATTTATTCCGTGGAGCTGGCCTTGCGGAAGCTGGCATGAACCGCGTAGTGGGTGACCATATGGGGATGCTTGCAACTGTAATGAATGGCTTAGCGATGCGCGATGCGTTACACCGTGCCTACGTTAACGCACGCGTGATGTCTGCAATTCCTCTAAATGGTGTTTGTGACGATTACAACTGGGCCGATGCGATTAGCCAGTTGCGCCAAGGCCGTGTAGTTATCTTCTCAGCTGGAACAGGTAACCCATTCTTTACTACTGATTCTGCTGCTTGTTTGCGCGGTATTGAGATTGAAGCCGATGTTGTATTGAAAGCGACTAAAGTAGATGGTGTATTTACAGCGGATCCTGTAGCCAACCCAGACGCTGAGTTGTATGATACGCTTTCATATCAAAGTGTTTTAGAGAAAGAGCTTAAGGTTATGGATCTCGCGGCATTTACGTTAGCTAGAGATCACAAGATGCCTATTCGAGTGTTTAATATGAACAAGCCTGGCTCACTACGCCGTGTAGTGATGGGTGAAGCTGAAGGCACTCTGATCAGTGATTTTGACGAGTAAGAGCCTTTTGGTATGATTCGACTCAAGTGAAGTCGAATCTTCCAACTTTAAATGCCCAATAAAACTTCTTTGTATAGAGCACAAATTAATAAGGTGAAATTGTGATTGACGAAATCAAACTAGAAGCGCAAGAGCGCATGGAAAAAAGTGTTGAAGCACTAAAGAATAACCTCTCAAAAGTTCGTACTGGTCGTGCTCACCCAAGCCTTCTTTCTGGTATCTCTGTTGAGTACTACGGTGCCGCAACGCCTCTTAATCAAGTAGCAAACGTGATTGCAGAAGATGCACGCACGCTAGCGATCACTGTATTCGACAAAGAGCTAGCTCCTAAAGTTGAAAAGGCGATCATGCAGTCAGATCTTGGCCTAAACCCAATGTCTGCGGGTACAGTTATTCGCGTTCCATTACCACCGCTAACTGAAGAACGTCGTAAAGACCTAGTTAAAATCGTTCGTGGTGAAGCTGAAGGTGGCCGCGTAGCGATCCGTAACATTCGTCGCGATGCGAACAACGAGCTTAAAGCGCTTCTAAAAGACAAAGAAATCTCAGAAGACGAAGATCATAAAGCGCAAGACGAAATCCAAAAAATCACAGACTCAGCGGTTAAGAAAGTCGATGAAGTTCTTGCTGCAAAAGAAAAAGAGTTGATGGAAGTTTAATTTATTAGCTAAACTCGCCTATCAAATAACGCTGCGCTGACAGATAGCGCAGCGTTTCTTTACACAATCCATATGCTCGTTTTATAAGCGCTTTATCAATATATGCAAAACTCACAACTTTCTTTAGACGCAGTCCCTAAACATATTGCAATCATTATGGATGGTAATGGTCGTTGGGCAAAAGCTCAGGGCAAACCAAGAGTATTTGGCCATAAGAATGGTGTTGCTTCAGTAAGAGAAACGATCTCCACGGCTGCAAAGCTCGGTGTTCAAGCGATTACTTTGTTTGCTTTTAGCAGCGAAAACTGGCGTCGCCCTGAAGAAGAGGTGGGAATGTTAATGGAGTTGTTTGTGACAGCTCTATCTACAGAAGTGACCAAGCTGCATAAGAACAACCTCAAGTTACAGGTTATTGGTGACACTTCGCGCTTCAGCAACCGCTTACAGAAAAAGATAGCCAAAGCAGAGCAAACTACCTCAACGAATACCGGTATGGTAGTGAATATCGCTGCCAATTATGGCGGTAAGTGGGATATAGCCCAAGCAGCGCAGCAAGTTGCGAAAAAAGTAGAGCAAGGAGAACTATGCTCTTCTGATATTACAGAAAACATTTTGGCAGAGCACATGATGATGTCTGATTTACCAGATGTCGACTTATTGATAAGAACGAGTGGCGAATGTCGAATTAGTAACTTCCTGCTCTGGCAAATAGCGTACGCTGAAATATACTTTACACCAGTTTATTGGCCTGACTTTAAAGAAGAAAGTTTAATTGAAGCTGTGACATGGTTTATCAACCGTGAGAGAAGGTTTGGTTGTACTGGTGAGCAAATCAAAGCACTTATCGAGAATTAAATACAAGGTTTACTCAATTTGAAGCAAAGAATAATCACAGCGCTTATTTTAGCCCCACTTGTTATTTGGGGTATTTTTGACCTACCGTTGCCATGGTTTGTCGTTGCGATGGCAGGGGTTGTCGGTATCGGTTTTTGGGAGTGGACACAGTTTGTAAATAACCGTTCTCGCATGATAGCACTTGTGCCAGCATTGATAGTTGGCGCAGTAAGCCTGTATTTTGTACCATTCGATCACGCCAGCTTAAATCAGCACTTACCTGAGTACTATGCCATTCTAATAGCCGGAGCCATTTGGTGGGTTTGTTCTAGCTTACTTGCAGTCACATACCCCAAGTCGCGATCAGTTTGGGAAAGTAGTAATTGCGCTCGGCATCTTTTTGGCATATTGACTTTGCTACCTTTCTTTTGGAGTGTGCTGCTTTTACGAGCAGAAGGTTGGTTAGATAATCCTTTCCATGGTGCAAAGATTGTTCTTTTCGTATGCCTAATTGTATGGGCTGCAGATACTGGTGCTTATTTCACAGGTAAGAGTTTAGGCAAACATAAGATGGCACCACATGTTAGCCCAAATAAGACCATTGAAGGGCTTATCGGCGGTATCGTGACAGCAATTGTTGTCGCATGGCTATCTGCAAAATGGTTTCACGTTGAGTTTAAGAGCCCGGTTGCGATGATTCTCATAACCCTGCTAACTGTTGTGTTCGCTGTGTTAGGGGATTTGGTAGAAAGCATGTTTAAGCGTGTTTCTGGTGTGAAAGACAGCAGTAACATCATTCCAGGGCATGGTGGTGTTTTAGACCGAATTGATAGTCTAACGGCCGCATTTCCTATTTTTGCCCTTCTTTACTTACTTCAGTAGTCGGATCTTGGACTCTCTTCATATGGTTATTTGGTAACTCTACGCTATGCATAAGTTAACAGTTTTAGGTGCCACTGGTTCTATTGGAACAAGTACTCTCAAGGTAGTCGACCAAAATCCAGACAAGTACTCCATTGTGGCTTTAGTCGCTGGTAGTAACGCTCAAAAAATGGCTGAGCTTTGTTTGAAATACAAGCCAAAGTATGCGGTTATGTCGACTGTTGAGGCTGAGAGAGAGCTTAAAGCACATTTAGACAATGTAAGCCTCGACATCGAAATCATGAGCGGAACTGATAGCGCTTGTCAGGTCTCAGCGTTAGCTGAAGTAGATATGGTTATGGCAGCTATTGTAGGCGCTGCTGGCTTGTTGCCAACCTTGTCTGCAGTGAAAGCAGGTAAGAAGGTGCTGCTAGCGAATAAAGAAGCATTAGTCATGACCGGACAAATATTTATCGACGCAGTCGATAAATATAATGCTGAACTCCTACCAATAGATAGTGAACATAACGCTATTTTTCAGTGCATGCCAGAGCAAGTACAGACAAACTTAGGTCGATGTAATCTAGCAAAGCATGGCATTCAAGAGATTCTACTAACTGGCTCCGGTGGGCCTTTTAGGTATCGCGATGTTGATACTCTCGTGGATGTAACACCAGAGCAAGCAATTGCTCACCCCAACTGGTCGATGGGCCCCAAAATCTCTGTTGACTCTGCCACCATGATGAACAAAGGTCTTGAGTATATTGAAGCGAAATGGCTGTTCAATACGCAAAAAGATCAGCTAAAGGTGTTAGTGCACCCACAGTCGGTGATTCATTCCATGGTTCAATACAAGGACGGTTCTGTGTTGGCTCAAATGGGGCAGCCTGATATGGCGACGCCTATCGCTTATGGCCTATCATACCCTCAAAGAATTCAATCAGGTGTTAAACCACTGAATTTTGCAGAAGTAGGAGAGCTTACTTTTCTGAAACCAGACTATGCTCGATACCCCTGTTTGAAACTTGCGATTGAAGCCTGCTATCAAGGTCAGCATGCAACAACTGCTTTAAATGCAGCAAATGAAGTGGCTGTAGGTGCTTTTTTAGCTAATCAGCTCCAGTTCAATGAGATAAGTGCTGTTAACGAGAAAGTATTGTCGAAAATAAATGCTTCTGTCTCAAGTAACGATGTGCTTGACTTGGAAAGCGTACTAGAGCTGGATAGAATGGCTCGTAACTATGCAATTGAACAATTACGTGAGTGAATGGAATGACCGGATTTTTGTGGGATTTTGCGTCTTTTATTGTTGCCCTTGGCATACTAGTCGCCGTCCATGAGTATGGACACTTCTGGGTTGCACGGCGATGTGGTGTAAAGGTCGAAAAATTTTCCATAGGATTTGGTAAGGCTCTATGGCGAAGAATGGGTAAGGATGGTACAGAGTATACGATCTGCGCCATTCCTCTTGGCGGCTATGTTAAGATGCTTGATAGCCGCATAGATGAAATCACTGAGCAGCAAAAACCTTTCGCATTCGATCATAAAACGTTGTGGCAACGTGCTTTGATTGTCGCCGCAGGCCCTGTCTTTAACTTCTTGTTGGCCATTGTCCTTTACTGGCTCATCTTTGTAATAGGTGTTCCAACCGTTAAGCCTGTAGTCGGCCAAATTGCCCCATCATCTATCGCTGCTCAAGCCGGTTTACAGCCAGGCATGGAACTAAAACAAATATCTGGCGTCCAAACCGCTGATTGGGAATCAGTTAACATGCAGCTGGTTTCCCACATTGGCGATAAAAGCCTAACGATGACAGTCTCGCCAAAGAACGATATTGGAGTACAAGAAACGAAAACCTTGGACTTGAGCAGTTGGCGTTTCGACCCAGATAAAGAATCTGCGATGCAAGCTTTGGGTATCACTCCCTATACACCTAAGGTACTGCCAATAGTCTCGAGCGTAGTCAAAGGCGGTGCGGGTGAAAAGTCAGGGCTGAAAGCAGGCGATGTATTAGTTGACTTGAATGGTGAGTCGATAAGGGCTTGGCAGCAAGTGGTAAAAACGATTCAAGAAAGCCCCAATCAACTGGTTAAATTCACAGTTGATAGGCAAGGTCAGATGATTAATATCAGCATGACTCCGCGTCAAAAGGAGCTATCTGATGGCAAAATTATTGGTTTTGCGGGTATCGTCCCTTCCGCAGAGCCGTGGCCCGATGACTATAAAATTGATTTGAAATTCGGGGTTGTTGACTCAATTGGCAAAGCCGTCGAGAAAACAGGCCAAGTTATTGGACTTACTGCGAGTGTGCTTAAGAAGTTGATTGTTGGCGATATTGGATTGAAAAACTTAAGTGGTCCAATATCAATAGCACAAGGAGCGGGTACCACCGCGGAACATGGACTGGTTTACTTTTTAGGGTTTCTGGCACTCATTAGCGTCAACTTGGGTATCATAAACCTAGTTCCTCTACCAATGCTGGATGGAGGGCATTTACTGTTTTTTGCAATTGAAGCTGTTATACGTCGACCTGTACCAGAGAAAATTCAAGACATGGGATACAGAGTGGGCGGTGCGATTATTTTTTCTTTAATGGCATTAGCAATTTTTAACGATTTTACTCGCCTATAGAGCAGTTGTATCAAGGAATAACTAGAACCAAGATGGCAATGAAAAAGATATTGTTTGCAACGTTGTTAGCAACGAGTGTATGTGCAAATGCCGCCGATAGTGTAACGAGCTCTCATGCTCCTATTAATATAGAAAACTTCGTAGTTAAAGATATCAAAATAGAAGGCTTGCAACGTGTCACCCTTGGTGCAGCGCTTCTAGAAATACCTGTGCGCGTTGGAGATAAAGTTGATAGTCGAGATATTGCAGACATTATCCGCTCAATGTATGCCTCAGGTAACTACGAAAACGTACAAGTTTATCGTGACAACAATGTACTTGTTATCAAGGTTCAAGAAAGACCAACCATAGCAAGTATTTCTTTTTCTGGTAACAAAACCATAAAAGATGAACAGCTCAAGAAAAACTTGAGCGCTTCAGGTATTAGCGTTGGTGACGCTTTAGATCGCACAACACTATCAAACATCGAAAAAGGTTTGGAAGATTTTTACTATAGTGTTGGTAAATATAATGCAACCGTAAAAGCGGTAGTGACGCCATTACCTCGTAACCGTGCCGATCTTAAGTTTGTTTTTACTGAAGGCCCTTCTGCGCAAATCGAGCAAATTAACTTAATTGGCAACAAAGTTTTCTCTAATAAGACATTGCTTGAGCACTTTAACTTGAAAGCTGATGTGTCTTGGTGGAACTTCCTATCTAGCGATAAGTATCAGAAACAAGAGCTGGCTAGCGACTTAGAATCTCTCAAGTCTTTCTACTTAGATCGAGGCTACTTAAAGTTTCAAATAGTATCTACAGAGGTCTCTATTTCTCCAGATAAGCAGGGTGTCTACATTACCTTAGTGCTTCACGAGGGTAAGCCTTGGACGGTTAAGAAGGTTGAACTAAGAGGAAACCTTGCTGGAGATAAAAGCAAATTTGAAGCAGCCATTCCATTTAAATCGGGAGATACGTATAACGGCTCTGAAGTCACTCGCTATGAGAACACGATAAAGAAAGAGCTCGGCCAATCAGGATATGCTTACCCGAAAGTTCAAACCATACCCCAGTTCGATGAAGAAAATCATCAAGTGACACTAGTTGTCAGCGTTGATCCTGGTAAGCGTATGTATGTTCGGGATATTCGTTTCCAAGGTAATACAGCAACAAAAGATGAAGTGTTACGACGTGAAATGCGTCAAATGGAAAGTAGCTGGTTGAACTCTAAAGACGTTGAAACGGGCAAAACTAGGCTAAATAGAACAGGCTTCTTCAAAAAGGTTGATGTTAAAACGGATCGTGTACCAGGTAGCCCTGATCAAGTTGATGTTGTTTACGATGTTCAAGAAGCGAATTCAGGGAGTGTCAACTTTGGTGTTGGTTATGGTACTGAATCTGGCGTGAGCTTCCAAGCCGGCGTCCAACAAGATAACTTCTTGGGTACAGGTAATCGAGTGGGCATCAATGCGATGACCAATGATTATTCGAAAAACGTTACATTGAGTTATACCGACCCTTATTGGAACCTTGATGGTGTTAGTTTAGGCGGAAAAGTTTTCTATAATGAGTTTGAAGCCTCGAATGCAGGTATCGTTGACTATACCAACAACAGTTATGGCTCTAGTCTTACATGGGGCTTTCCAGTTGATGAATTGAATAGGCTTGGCCTTGGTGTTGGCTATACGCACAATGACATCGGTAATGTGCCAACCTATGTTCAAGCGGAGCAGTTTGCTAAGAGTATCGACCAGTATGGTAATAGCAACTTAATCACTAATGATTACGATGTTAACTTCACTTGGACAAGAAATGCTTTAGATAAGTCTTATTTCCCAACTGCAGGTAATTATCAAAGCGCATCATATAAAATAACGGTTCCAGGATCGGGTGCTCAATACTTTAAAATGCAGTATGATGTGCGCCAGTACATTCCGTTAACGAGAAAACATGACTTTACTCTGTTAATGCGTGGACGTTTAGGGTACGGAAACGGGTATGGTGAGACGAATGGAAACGAAAACTTGTATCCATTCTATGAAAACTTCTATGCCGGTGGTTTTTCTACTCTGCGTGGATTTAGTTCAAATACTGCTGGTCCGAAAGCAGTGTATGCGGATTATTCAACCTCTAATAATGGTGAATACTACGCAACAAGTGATTCTGTAGGTGGTAATGCAACGTGGCTTGCTAGTATGGAGCTAATCGTACCAACACCATTTGCGTCAGACGAAGCTCAAAGCCAGATACGTACCAGTGTTTTTGTTGATATGGCGAGTGTCTGGGATACAGAGTTTAGTTACGATCCATCGCAGGTAGTGTATGGAAACCAATATTACTACGACTACTCTAGCCCTTGGAATTATCGGGCCTCGACAGGCGTAGCTCTGCAATGGATGTCTCCTATGGGACCTCTTGTATTTGCTGTAGCTAAGCCTTTGAAAAAATATGAAGGTGATGACGAGGAATTCTTCACCTTTACAATCGGTAGAACCTTCTAACCAAAGGAAATAATTTTGAAAAAACTACTTAAAGCTGCTGGCATTAGCCTGCTATTACTGACTTCTTCATTTTTTGCTAATGCTGCCCAAGCCGCTCAGAAAATTGCCTATGTGAATACGGCACAGGTATTTCAAGCGTTGCCTCAGCGTGAGGTAGTGGCTAAGCAAATGCAGCAAGAGTTCAAAGATAAAGCAGCTGAATTGCAAAGTATTAAAGCTCAAGCTCAAGAGAAAATTCAGAAGCTACAGCGTGATGGTTCTATCATGAGTCAATCGGATGTTGAAAAACTGCGTATTGAAATCAGCCAATTAGAGTCTACCTACAAAATCAAAGGTCAAGCTCTAGAGCAAGAGTCTCAGCGTAAAGAGGCTCAAGAGAGACAGAAACTATTAACAACCATTCAGGCAGCTGTAGAAAAAGTCGCTAAGAAAGACGGTTACGATATGGTTGTTGATATTCAAGCGCTACGCTACGCTAGCCCTACATATGATATTACTCAACAAGTTATTAAGGCTCTGAAGTAATAGTAGTATGCAACAACTGACACTCAATCAATTAGTCGAAATTACTGGTGGTAAACTGTACGGTGACGAAAACGTCACCGTGACTATGGTTGCACCAATGGACAAATCAGCTGAAGGTCATGTGACTTTCCTTTCTTCCCCAAAATACGCGAAGCATTTGCCAGAGTGTAAAGCCAGCGTAGTGATGGTTAAAGAAGCGCATCGAGAGCTTTGTAGTACTAACGTATTGGTTGTAGATGACCCATACGTAGCTTTTGCTAAAGTTACACAAGCGCTGGATACAACACCTTCTCCTGCTACAGAAATTGCGTCATCGGCTGTGATAGACAAATCAGTTTCACTAGGAGAAAACGTTTCTATTGGTGCTAATGCCGTTGTGGAGTCTGGCGTTAACCTCGGTGATAACGTCGTGATTGGTGCTGGTTGCTTCATCGGTAAAAATGCGCAGATTGAAGCGAATACTAAGCTTTGGGCGAATGTGACCATCTATCACAATGTCAAAATCGGTAAAGATTGTCTTATTCAAGCTAACGCTGTTATCGGTTCTGATGGTTTCGGTTACGCCAATGAGAAAGGTGAGTGGATTAAAATTCCTCAGCTTGGCTCGGTCGTAATCGGCAGTCGCGTTGAGATAGGTTCTTGTACCACTATTGATAGAGGCGCGCTTGAAGATACGATTATCGAAGATAACGTTATTCTCGACAATCAACTGCAAATCGCTCATAACGTTTGTATTGGTTATGGTACAGCAATGGCTGGAGGTACAATAGTTGCGGGTAGTACGACTATCGGTAAATACTGTATTATCGGTGGGGCTACAGTTATCAATGGCCATATTGACATTGCTGACGGCGTTACAATTACTGGTATGGGTATGGTAATGCGTAGCATTCCGGAAAAAGGTATGTACTCCTCGGGTATACCTTTACAGTCCAATAAAGAGTGGCGAAAAACCGCTGCGCGAGTTCATCGAATTGATGAAATGAATAAGCGCTTAAAAGCGGTTGAAAAGATGTTAGAAGGTGATTCTGACTCTTAATTGAGCACAATGCCAAAGGCTCGCGAGACGCGGGCCTTTTTCTTTTATAGCTATACTTATCTCGCATATGGCCCTTACTCGACTTACTGAAACTCGCATCTATTGCGTGTTTGGGTATATAATGCGCGCTATTAAAAAATAAACGAAATATTTGCATAGGAATATGACTTTGACTACTGAAAATAAAACGATGAATATCACGGAGATACAAGAACTACTTCCTCACAGGTATCCTTTTTTAATGATAGATCGTGTCATTGATTTCCAAGAGGAAAAGTATCTTACTGCTATTAAAAATGTTTCATTTAATGAACCTCAGTTTACAGGTCACTTTCCACAGTTACCGGTCTTTCCAGGCGTATTGATTCTTGAAGCGATGGCGCAAGCTACCGGGTTGCTAGCATTTAAATCTTTTGGCGCTCCAGCTGAAAATGAGCTTTACTATTTTGCAAGTGTTGATGGCGCAAAATTCCGTAAACCAGTCACGCCTGGCGATCAACTTGTGATTGAAGTTGAATTCGTAAAAGAGCGTAGAGGTATTGCAGCGTTTAATGGAACAGCAAAAGTAGACGGCGAAGTTGTGTGTTCTGCAGAGCTGAAATGCGCTCGTAGAGAGTTCTAATATGATTCATGAGAGTGCAAAAATTCACCCAAGTGCTGTTGTAGAAGATGGTGCAAAAATTGGGTCGAATGTTGTTGTTGGGCCTTTTACTTATATTACCGAGCATGTAGAGATCGGTGAGGGTACGGAGGTCATGTCGCATGTGGTGATTAAAGGTTACACTACAATCGGTAAAGACAACCGTATTTTCCCACAAGCGGTAATTGGTGAGGAGAACCAAGACAAAAAGTATGGTGGCGAGAATACTAAAGTCATCATCGGTGATCGCAATGTTATCCGTGAGAGTGCTCAAATACATCGTGGCACCATCCAAGACAAACACCAAACGGTGATTGGTAATGACAACTTGTTGTGTGTAAATGCCCATATTGCTCATGATGTTATTATTGGCAATCATACCCACATTGGAAACAACTCCATTTTAGGTGGACACGTAACGGTTGATGATTATGCTGGAGTCATGGCGTTGTCTGCGATTCACCCGTTTTGTCATGTTGGAGCGTATTCATACATTGGTGGTTGTTCCGCGGTAGTACAAGATGTACCAGCTTATGTGCTGGCACAAGGTAACCATGCCTCACCATTTGGCTTGAACCTAGTTGGCCTTAAGCGTAATGGTTTTGAAAAGCCAGAGTTACGGGCTCTGCAAAAGGCTTACAAAGAGCTTTACCGCTCTGGTAACACTCTGGAAACCTCTATGCCAATACTGAAAGAAATGGCGCAGGAGTGGCCATCAATTCAACGTATTATCGATATTGTTGAAAACAGTGAACGTGGTATCATCCGCTAATCTGTGATGAATCTAAGCAAGAAGATCGCTACTTAGGTTGCGGTCTTTTTTGTTTTCTTGGGACTGACTAAATGGAGTCTATTGGAACCCATGAATAAACCAATAACAATAGGTATCGTCGTCGGTGAGTTGTCTGGAGACACGCTAGGTGAAGGGTTAATCCAAGCTATTCGCCAACAACACCCAGATGCAGAGTTTGTCGGCATTGGTGGTCCTAAAATGATGGCGCTGGGCTGTAAGTCTCTATTTAATATGGAAGAGCTTGCAGTGATGGGGTTGGTCGAGGTTCTTGGCCGTCTGCCAAGGTTACTTAAGGTTAAAAAACAGCTAGTAGAGTATTTCACTGACAATCCACCGGATGTTTTTGTTGGTATCGATGCCCCTGACTTTAACTTGCGCTTAGAGCGTAGCTTAAAAGACTCAGGTATAAAAACTGTCCACTATGTTAGCCCTTCAGTTTGGGCTTGGCGCCAAAAGAGAATCTTTTCCATAGAAGCGGCAACCAATTTGGTGTTAGCTTTCCTACCATTTGAAAAAGCGTTTTACGACAAGTTTAATGTGCCATGTGAGTTCATAGGTCATACGCTCGCCGATAAGATCCCTTTGCACACAGATAAACAGCAAGCTCGTGAGCTGTTGGGCTTAGAGCAAGACAAAACTTGGTTGGCGGTGTTGCCCGGAAGTCGGGGAAGCGAACTCAAGATGCTTTGTGAGCCCTTTATAGAAGCCTGTAAAACGATTCATACTCACAGCCCTGATGTTGGTTTTGTTGTTGCATTGGTGAACTCGAAACGAAGAGAGCAATTTGAAACTGTATGGCGTGAGCTTGCACCAGAATTAGATTTTCAACTTGTGGATGATACTGCGCACAACGTAATTGCTGCCGCTGATGTCGTCATGCTTGCCTCTGGAACAGTGGCGCTAGAGTGTATGCTATTGAAGAGGCCGATGGTTGTGGGCTATAGAGTCAATTCAATCACGGCATTTCTCGCCAAGAGATTGGTGAAAACCAAGTATGTATCATTGCCGAATATACTGTCCGACCAAGAGTTGGTAAAAGAGTATTTGCTAGAAGAGTGCACGCCAGAAAACTTAAGTGGAGAGGTACTGCGACTTCTAGATTCTGACAATCAAGCCGTAATAGATAAATTCACCGAAATGCACCATTGGATACGCAAAGGTGCGGATCAGCAAGCTGCAAACGCAGTATTGAACCTAATCAGTCGATAAATAAATATGCCAAAGAAAACAGCAACTCAAGAACTCCCACCATTTGAGTACCCTGCGGGAATGGAACGTATTGCAGGCGTAGATGAAGTTGGTCGCGGTCCACTGGTAGGTGATGTGGTCACCGCAGCAGTAATTCTTGATCCTGACAACCCAATTGAGGGACTGACAGATTCCAAAAAACTTTCTGAGAAAAAACGTTTAGCACTGTTTCCTGAGATAAAAGAAAAAGCACTGGCTTGGTCTATTGGAAGGTGTTCTGCACGTGAAATCGATGAATTGAATATCCTGCAAGCGACTATGGTTGCGATGCAAAGAGCAGTTGACGGGCTATCTGTTCAACCTGATTTTTGCCTTATAGATGGGAATAAGGTTCCCAACCTTTCCATGGAGGCTCAAGCTGTCGTGAAAGGTGATTTAAGAGTTGCTGAGATTAGCGCCGCTTCTATTCTTGCAAAGGTAGTGCGTGATCAAGAAATGTTAGAGTTGGACAAGCAATATCCGGAGTTTGGTTTTGCTAACCACAAAGGATATCCAACGAAAGCGCACTTGGAGGCGATTGAAAAGCACGGCGTTATTGATCAGCACCGCAAAAGCTTTAAGCCAGTGCAACGTGTCTTGCTACAAAATTAAAAGTTTCGGCCATTGGATTAAGCCCTCAGGAATTAAATTATGTCAGAACCAAAATTCATTCATTTAAAAGTTCATAGCGATTTTTCAATGGTTGATGGCCTTTCTAAAGTTCCACCGTTGGTAAAGAAAGTAGCCGAAATGGGCATGCCAGCAATGGCGTTGACAGATTTCACAAACCTATGTGGTCTAGTGAAATTTTATGGCGCTGCACATAACAATGGTATCAAGCCTATCATTGGTGCTGACTTTGCGATGCAATCAGAAGAGTTTGGCGAAGAGCTCACTCAAATTACGGTACTGGCAGCCGACAATGAAGGTTATAAAAACCTAACTTTACTGATTTCTAAAGCCTATTTACGTGGTCATGTTCAGCACAAGCCCGTTATTGATAAAAATTGGCTAGCTGAACTTAATCAAGGCTTGATTATTCTGTCTGGCGGAAAAAATGGTGATATTGGCAAAGCTTTGCTAAAAGGTAACCAGCCGTTAGTAAAACAATGTAGTGACTTTTACACGACCTATTTTCCAGACCGTTTTTATTTGGAGCTCACAAGGACAGGTAGACCTGACGAAGAAAGCTATTTGCATTTTGCTTTAGAGCTTGCAGAACAACTTGAGCTACCTGTTGTTGCAACAAACGATGTGGTGCTACCAAGCAAAGAATTATTCGATGCACATGAAATTCGGGTCGCTATTCATGATGGTTATACGCTTGATGATCCTAGACGTCCTAAAAATTATTCTGATCAACAATACCTGCGCAGTGAGCAGGAGATGTGCGAGCTATTTTCTGATATTCCAGAAGCGCTAGAAAATAGTGTCGAAATCGCTAAGCGATGCAATGTCACAGTACGACTTGGTGAATACTTCCTTCCGAACTTTCCAACTGAAGGAATGAAAATAGAAGACTTTCTGGTGAAAAAATCACAAGAAGGCTTAGAAGAAAGGCTCGAGTTCCTTTTCCCTGAACCGGAAGAACGATCTACTCGCCGCCCAGAATATGATGACCGATTGCAAATCGAACTAGACGTTATCAACCAAATGGGTTTCCCCGGTTATTTCCTTATCGTTATGGAATTTATCCAGTGGTCAAAGGACAACGACATACCGGTTGGACCTGGTAGGGGATCAGGTGCTGGCTCGCTGGTCGCTTACGCACTGCAAATTACAGATCTCGACCCACTAGAATACGATTTGCTATTCGAGCGATTTTTGAATCCAGAACGTGTATCCATGCCCGATTTTGATATCGACTTCTGTATGGATAAGCGTGATTTAGTAATCGATCACGTTGCAGAAATGTATGGCCGTGATGCAGTTTCTCAGATCATTACTTTCGGTACCATGGCTGCAAAGGCGGTTATTCGAGATGTAGGCCGAGTTCTCGGACATCCTTTTGGCTTTGTTGATCGTATTTCAAAACTTGTCCCGCCTGATCCGGGTATGACGTTGGAAAAAGCGTTTAAAGCAGAGCCTGCTTTACCAGAGCTATACGACAATGATGAGGAAGTAAAAGAGCTCATCGATATGTGTCGGATTCTGGAAGGGTGTACTCGAAATGCAGGTAAGCATGCTGGTGGGGTCGTAATCTCTCCAACCACTATTACTGACTTTGCGCCAATCTACGCTGATGCTGAAGGACATTTCCCGGTCACACAGTTTGACAAAAACGATGTAGAAACCGCTGGTCTGGTTAAGTTTGATTTCCTTGGTCTTAGGACGCTGACTATCATTGATTGGGCGCTAGGCTTAATCAACCCGAGATTGGCAAAAGAAGGGAAAGAAGCTCTTCGCATCGAGTCTATTCCTCTTGATGATGCGAAATCATTTAAATTACTGCAAAACTCAGAGACAACCGCGGTGTTCCAGCTCGAATCCCGAGGAATGAAAGAGCTTGTAAAACGCCTTCAACCTGACTGTTTTGAAGATATTATCGCCTTGGTGGCGTTATTCCGCCCTGGACCGCTCCAGTCGGGCATGGTAGATAACTTCATCGACCGTAAGCATGGCCGAGAGCCTGTTTCCTATCCCGACGAAACTTGGCAGCATGAATCGCTGAAAGATACACTAGACCCAACTTACGGCATTATTCTGTATCAAGAGCAGGTGATGCAGATTGCACAGATCTTGGCGGGTTATACGCTAGGTGGTGCAGATATGCTTCGCCGAGCAATGGGTAAGAAAAAACCAGAGGAAATGGCGAAACAGCGTGCCATTTTTGAAGAAGGTGCCATTCAAAATGGTGTAGATGGCGAGCTTGCCATGAAAATCTTTGACTTGGTAGAAAAGTTCGCCGGTTACGGATTTAACAAATCGCACTCGGCCGCCTATGCATTGGTTTCTTATCAAACCTTATGGCTCAAAACTCACTATCCAGCAGAGTTTATGGCAGCGGTAATGACGGCTGATATGGATAACACTGAAAAAGTTGTTGGCTTGGTCGATGAATGTTTCCGTATGAAGCTTAAGGTTTTGCCACCAGATATTAATAAAGGTCTATACCGGTTTAACGTCGATGAAACAGGCGCTATTGTGTACGGTATTGGAGCTGTGAAAGGTGTTGGTGAAGGGCCAATTGATGCCATTTTAGAGGCTAGAAACAAAGACGGTCATTTCAAAGACTTGTTTGACTTTTGCGCTCGAATTGATCTGAAAAAAGTCAATAAACGTGTGATTGAAAAACTGATACATGCCGGAGCGCTAGATAGGCTTGGACCTCACCGCGCGGCGATGATGGCGTCACTTGACGATGCGGTAAAAGCAGCCAGTCAGCATCACCAAGCAGAGGCTTTTGGGCAAGCTGATATGTTCGGTGTTCTCACTGAAGCGCCAGAAGAAGTAGAAAATAAATATGCCCAAGTTGAGCCTTGGCCAGAAAGAGTATGGTTAGAGGGTGAGAGGGATACACTTGGCCTCTATTTAACCGGGCATCCGATAAATGAATATATCAAGGAACTGAGTCACTACACTAGCTGTCGATTAAAAGATGCAACACCTACGAGAAGAGACCAAAGCGTTACAGTTGCTGGCCTCGTTATAGCGGCTAGAGTCATGACCACCAAGCGTGGAACGCGTATTGGCTTAATGACTTTGGACGATAGATCGGGCCGAATGGAAGTAATGTTGTTCTCAGATGCGTTAGAAAGGTATGCAGAGCTGTTAGAAAAGGATAGAATCCTAGTCGTTTCAGGACAGGTCAGCTTTGATGATTTCAATGGTGGCCTTAAAATGTCCGCGCGCGAGGTTATGGATCTCGGAAACGCACGTGAAAAATACATCCGAGGATTGTCGATATCGATCAATCACTCCCAGATTGACAGCCACTTCTTTGAACGTTTTGGTCAAATACTGGAACCCCACAGAGCGGGTTCAGTGCCTGTTAATGTCTATTACCAACGTTCCGATGCAAGAGCGAAGTTAACGTTAGGAACGGAATGGAGAGTAACGCCAAGTGACGCGTTGCTGGATGAATTAAAACAACTACTAGGTAAAAACCAAGTAGAACTCGAATTTAACTGATTCTCGACAAAGCAGTCGAGCAGAAAAGGATCGATAAATGAGCCTAAACTTTCTAGAATTTGAAAAGCCAATTGCAGAACTTGAAGCAAAAATTGAAGCTCTTCGAGGCGTATCTCGCCATGGTGGAGAAGCTGCAATTGATCTAGACAAGGAAATCGAGCAGCTTGAAAAGAAAAGCTTAGAGCTAAAAAAGAAAATTTTTAGTGATTTAGGAGCGTGGGAAACAGCTCAATTAGCTCGTCACCCACAACGCCCATATACCCTAGATTACATTGAAAACGTATTTACTGAATTTGATGAGCTTGCTGGCGACCGTCATTTTGCTGACGATAAAGCAATCGTAGGTGGTATTGCACGCTTGGAAGGGCGCCCAGTAATGGTCATTGGTCATCAAAAAGGCCGTGAAACCAAAGAAAAAGTAAAACGTAATTTTGGTATGCCAAAGCCTGAAGGTTACCGTAAAGCGCTACGTTTAATGCAAATGGCTGAGCGTTTTAACATGCCAATCATTACGTTCATCGATACCGCTGGCGCGTACCCAGGTGTTGGCGCAGAAGAACGTGGTCAGTCTGAAGCAATTGCGACTAACCTAAAAGTAATGTCCGGTTTGAAGGTTCCAGTAATTTGTAACGTTGTCGGTGAAGGTGGTTCTGGCGGTGCACTAGCGATTGGCGTTGGTGATTACGTTAACATGCTGCAATATTCAACTTACTCGGTAATTTCTCCAGAAGGTTGTGCTTCTATCTTATGGCGTGATGCTGAAAAAGCGCCACAAGCAGCAGAAGCGATGGGCCTTGTAGCAACTCGCCTAAAAGAGTTAGAGCTTATCGATGAAATCATCGAAGAGCCATTAGGTGGTGCTCACCGTGACTACAAGCTTATGGCAGAAAACATGAAGAAGACGCTTCTTGCTCAGCTGAAAGAGTTAGACACTCTAACTCGTGATGCACTTCAAGAACGTCGCTATCAGCGCCTAATGAGCTACGGTTACTGCTAAACAGTTTCATGTGTAAAAGGGTCGACTTAGTTCGGCCCTTTTTCTTTTTCTAGAACTACCATAATATTGTCAGCAGGCCATAGGCGTTGTGGAAAGTGATGAGTGATTTATATCCAGCATTTGCTGGCAAATTAGTAAAGCTGGTAGGCAGTAAACCAAAACTTGTATTGGCATTGAGTGGCGGAATTGATTCCCGAGTCATGTTAGATCTACTGGCCGAGTTTCGAGACAAGCAAAGAGTTAACTGTATCGCGGTTCATGTTAACCATGGACTAAGTAAGAATGCTGCTGCTTGGGCTGATAAATGTCAAATTTGGTGTGATGAGTACCAAGTGCCGCTCTATATAGAAAACCTTACACTCGATATTTCGAGTGGTGATAGTTTGGAAAAGCTGGCACGCGATGGCCGTTATCATGCACTACAGAAATATATCGATGCTGGCGATGTTTTGCTGACGGGGCAGCATGCGGATGACCAAGTCGAAACTTTCCTTCTAGCCTTGAAAAGGGGAAGTGGCCCTAAAGGTCTTGCTGCGATGCCTGAAGTGAAACCTTTTGGCCAAGGTATTATCGTACGTCCTATGCTGGATATTTCTAGAAAACAGGTCGAAGAATATGCAGCTGAACGTAAGCTTCACTGGGTTGACGACGAAAGTAACCTGGATACACGTTTTGACAGGAACTTTATCCGCCACCGAGTAACGCCATTACTCGGTGAGCGTTGGCCATCATTTCCACAAGCGATTCGTCGTAGTGCCCAACATTGCGCAGAGCAAGAAGCTTTGCTCGATGAACTGCTAACACAGCCATTGAACTTGTTGGTAGACTCTGACAACAGTATCGAGATTGAAGGCTTAGATGAGTACAGTGAAAGAGCAAGAAACCAACTGTTAAGAATGTGGACGAGGCGCTGTGGCTTTTTGATGCCCAGTCAAGTTCAGCTCAGTAAGTTGTGGTTGGAAGTTGCGATGGCAGCTGCAGATGCAAACCCACAATTGAATACTTCTGATGCGCAGTTTCGTCGTTTTAACAACAAGCTATATATCCTTAAGAGCGCAGAAGATATATCTGATTGGCAAACTCCAATAGAACTCAATACGACCGTTGATCTCCCTGATTCTTTGGGCTCGCTAACACTAAAGCAAAGCTTCACTAGTGGGAATATAGCTATACCAGAAGAGAAGAAAGGCTCACTCTTAGTGACTTTTAATCCAGAAGGGCTTTCCGCTCATCCTTTGGAACGAAACCACAGCCGCAAGCTCAAAAAGCTATTCCAAGAGTACAAAGTACCGAGCTGGCTGAGGCGAAGAACACCAATATTAATGTGCGACGGCCAAGTTGTTGCGGTTGCAGGGCTGTTCGTGGATAGAGCTTTTTATGGCCAAGAGTGTGAGCTCATATGGGACAACGACGTTCAATCTGTGTGAAACTGAAATTTGCGATTAGCTAGCAGGGAAAGGTTATGAGAATTTGTACTTACGCGATGATACTGGGCATGCTGACTTTTAGTGTTGGGGTAGTGGCAAAGGGTGATGCTGCGGAAGGAAAGAAAAAAGCGGTAGTATGTGGCGCATGTCATGGTACGGATGGCATTGCTGTCATTCCGGGCTATCCGAACTTAAAGGGGCAGAATGAGCAGTATTTGATAAGTTCTATGAACGCCTATAAAAACAACCAAAGAAGCGGTGGCTTATCTAATGTGATGCAAGCGCAAGCCAGCTTATTGTCTGAGCAGGACATCAAAAACCTAGCGGCGTATTATGCAGGTCTAAAGTAGCTGACTCAAACTTCAGAAGAAAGTGTTGAAGGTTTTTGCATTAGTGCGAAGCCAATATACAGAATTTAACTCGCTAATATATAAGGAATAAAAATGAAGAAAGTCGAAGCGATAATTAAACCTTTTAAGCTAGATGATGTTAGAGAAGCACTAGCAGAAGTGGGTATTACAGGTATGACGGTATCTGAAGTGAAGGGTTTCGGTCGACAAAAAGGTCATACTGAGCTTTACCGAGGCGCAGAATACATGGTGGATTTTTTGCCTAAGGTTAAACTGGAGATTGTTGTTGCTAGTGATGTTCTTGATCAGTGTGTAGATACTATTATTGAAACAGCGCAAACAGGAAAAATTGGCGATGGCAAAATCTTTATCACTGATATAGAGCGCGTTGTTCGAATCCGTACCGGTGAAGAAGACGAAGAAGCCATTTAAGTATATAGAAAATAGGGGCGAGTATTTTGGCCCCTTAAGCTTCAGATTAACATATGAAGAAAAAGACTAAGATTTTGGGAGTGATCACTGCAGTGTCTGCTTCTGTAGTGACTGGTTACTCACTGGTATTTGATCTCCCCGGTGCGCCAACCTTGTCTATAATCGACGGTGCTAAAGTAGAAAAGCATATTTTTTGCTACGAGAATAAGTCATCGAGACCGATTGATAGCAATGGTAAAATCAACGTTTTAGTCTGGAACATATATAAGCAAAACCGAGATAACTGGCGCAGTGCGTTACAGCGCTACAGTTCCGATGCGCAATTGGTATTGTTGCAAGAATCTAGCTTAACTCCAGCGCTGGAAAACTGGATAGAAAGCGAAGATAAATTTGCAATTCAGGTTGATGCTTTTAAGGCCTTTAAGGTCCCTGCTGGTGTACTTAGCCTTTCTTCTTCCTCACCAATGTTTGCATGTGCGTACACTGAAAAAGAGCCTTGGATCCGGTTACCCAAATCTGGCCTATTTAGTTTGTACAAACTGTCCAATGGGCAGACATTAGCAGTTGTAAATCTGCACGCGATTAACTTTACCTACGGAACCAAAGAGTACCAGCAACAAATTAAAACGCTGGTGAGTCGTTTACATGAACACTCTGGTCCAGTGTTAATCGGTGGGGATTTTAATAGCTGGAGTGCTGGGCGATTAAAAGTATTGAAGAGAAATTTGCATGAGATTGGTGTAGAAGAAGCAAAATTTAGCCCAGATAACCGTAGACAGTTTATAAACGGCTTACCTTTAGATCACCTGTTCTATAGAGGATTGATACTTGATAAGGCGCACTCCCCAGTGACCACTGCCTCTGACCATAATCCACTCATTGCTAGTTTTAGCTTGATTGATTGAGCTGGTGTTCCCCAAAAAATTGTGCCCGCAATTTGCGAGCACAATATGATAGTTTAAAGCTTAGATAATTAAACGCTTACTTTCGTCACGTCCACATACAGTTTTAGCTTCTGGCCTGGCTGAATGTACTTTTGGTTAGCAAGGCCATTCCATTTCACTATGTCATTTCTACTGACTTTGAATTTGTATGCAATAGCATCAATCGTGTCACCGGATCTTACTTTATAGAATACAGTTCGGATGATTGCGCCATCGGTCGCTTTTTTCCAAATTACAAGCTTTTGACCAACACGTAATGTGTCTCTAGGGCCCATGCCGTTCCACTTCGCGAGAGAACGATATGACACCTTGTTCTCTCTTGCGATACTCCACAAGCTGTCGCCAGATTTAACAGTGTGAGTCAGCTTATATTTGCCTTGAGACTCAGATTGAATCTTGGCTAAACGATTGGAGGCGCTAAGCGCATAGACTTGGTCATTCTTCGTTGAAGTCGGTATCAACAAATATTGACCCACTCGAATTGTGTTACCTGTTAAATTGTTAGCGACTCGAATGACTTTTGGCGTTGTATTGTACTTCTTCGCCAAGGAAATTAATGCATCGCCAGATTTCACTTTGTAGCGAATTAGCTTCATTCCTCTGCCTGGGTTGTCTTTTACTTCTTTTTCAAATCTCGCGATAGATTTGATTGGCAGCAGAAGCTGATACGGCCCTTCAGGAGCAGTAGCCCACTGGTTGTATGCTGGATTCAGCTCTTGAAGCTCTTTAACTGAAATATTGGCATACTTTGCAGCAATGGCGAGATCAAGCTGCTCCTTCGGGTTAACTAGCTCGACAACGGGTTTGTTGGCAATTGGTGGAATATGTACGCCATATTTTTTCTGATGCGCGACGATGTCAGCAAGTGCAAGTAGTTTAGGTACGTAAGCACTGGTTTCATTTGGTAAATCCAGTGAGAAGAAATCAGTCGGTTTGCCTAATCGTTTATTTTTACGAATCGCAGAAGAAACGCGCCCGCCGCCACTATTATATGCAGCGATAGTATTGTACCAATTGCCATCGAAGCGTTTGTTTAGCTGAGTGAGGTAGTCCAGAGCAGCATCAGTTGCCGCGTCCACATCACGACGGCCGTCGTACCAATAGTTACGTTTAAGGCCTAGGCTTCTGCCAGTTCCGGGGACAATTTGCCAAAGACCTGCAGCGCTACCATGTGAATACGCAAATGGATCAAAAGCACTTTCAACTACTGGAAGTAGGGCGAGTTCCAACGGTAGTCCGCGCTTCTCTATCTTTTTCGTAATTAGGTACAAAAATGGAGCCGCTCGTTCAGAAACTACCTTGAGGTGGCTAGGGTGTGTGATGTACCAAGTTCTATAATAGTTGACGAGCTGATTGTTTGGGATCGGCATGTGCAATTGCATACCGATCCTATGCCACACATCTTTTTGTGTTTGTGGTGTTACCTTCGCAACTTTGTGTTGTACTTTATGCGAGTTTTCTACGGAGCTAGACTGAGAAGGAGTTTGCGCGATTTCACTTTCGGGGTGCGCTTTTTTCACAGACTGGGGTGGATTATTGGTTTGCTCAGGTAGATTTTGATCAGTTGACTGGGTTAGCTGACAGCCCGATAGAAGCATAGCTAAAACCCAGCTGTATTTTACTCGCATTACACAGCCCTTTTTTGACACGGCTGCTGATAATACTTGTCATAACATATTGGTGACAACCCTCAAATTGTCAAAATTCGTTTTTCCACTCGCGTAATGCTGTAAATATTGACAAAGGATCAGTTTTTCCGGTTCGATTGGAGACTGATTTAATCACACTTGCTTGATCTGTACGGAGAAATGGGTTGACCCACTTCTCTTGGCGTATGCTTGTCGGAATGGTTGGAACGTTTTGTCCTCTTAGACGATTGACCTTATCTCGATATTGTCGAAGAAGGTCATTGTCTGGCTCAACCGCAAGAGCAAAAGCGATATTGGCTGCTGTGTATTCATGAGCACAATAGACTTCGGTTTCCTCTGGTAGCGCGCATATTTTATTTAGTGAGCTATACATTTCTTCCATAGTGCCTTCAAAGACACGACCACATCCAGCGGAGAAAAGCACATCACCGCAGAACAACTTCGCGTCTCCCACATAGCCAATATGGCCATTAGTATGCCCAGGTAAGCCTAATACCAAAAAGACTTCACCAAATAGCTCTATCTGATCACCCGCTTTGACTTCATGAGTGAGAGTAGGGACGGGCTCAGAGGCTGGGCCAACAACATTGACCTCAGGGTGTTGGCGTACCAACTCAGCAATGCCGCCTATATGATCGTGATGATGGTGAGTTATTAAAATTGCTTCTAACTTTAAGTCATGCTGATTGAGGTAATCGAGTACGGGCTCAGCATCTCCGGGATCGACCACTGCACAGCGATTATCACTATTTTTTATCAGCCAGATGTAATTATCATTAAATGCAGGTATGCTTTTGATATGTAACATTCTTGAGTCTCCAACATCCAAGAGAAAATAGAGTATTAATGAAGCCAGCACGCAGCGAAAAAGAGCTAGAAAAACCTCACTCGTGGGCCCAATTGAAAAACGGCCAATGGGTAAGTGAGTCTATTCAGCTTCGCCTCGATGAGTGGAGCCCAAAATTATTTGGTTACCACATGCTAAAGCTAGGAGGCTTAAGCTGTGAGCTCACCAGTGTTGATTGTAGTATTCAACACCAAGTGAACTTAGATATCCAGAACGAGTTGCATAATATTGTTGCTGATGGCTATGACTTACCATTTTTGGAAAAAAGTTTTGATGCGGTGATCATGGCTCATCAGTTAGATTATTGTAACGACCCGCACAGAATGCTGCGCGAAGTTGACAGGGTTATGATTGATGACGGGTACCTTATTGTGACTGGGTTTAACCCGATCAGTATTACAGGGTTATCCAGCCTAATGCCTTGGCGGAAAAATAATTTACCTTGGAGTGGTCGGATGTTTACGCCTAACCGAATTAAAGACTGGTTAGGCTTGTTGAATTACCAAGTTATCCACCAAGACTCTTATGCTGTATTTCCGTTTCAAACTTATCCACCAATGTGGACGGCACTGGAAAATAGCTTTAGTAACTGGATTCAAATATTTGGTAGCTTGTACTTTATTGTGGCTCGCAAACGTACTTATCCGCTAAAGCCTATACGCCCGCATTGGCAACTGAAGCGTAAGCTATCTCCCGTGAGTGTTAACTACAACAGCCATACAAAAAATAAAAGTTAACCCTGTTCTGTAATATATCCACTGTCTTCTTCGGTTGGGGCTTCAGCCGCAGTCCTAGCTAACTCATCACAAATTTCGTTTTCTCTATGGCCAGCGTGTCCTTTTACCCACCGCCAATCAATTTGATGACGTTGAGATTCTGCGTCGAGCGCTTTCCATAAATCGGCGTTTTTGACAGGTTTCTTGTCCGCAGTTTTCCAGTTACGTTTTTTCCAATTGTGAATCCACTGAGTAATTCCTTGGCGCACGTACTGGCTGTCGGTCGTGAGTATCACATCGCATGGTTCTTTTAATGTCTTTAATGCGACCACTGCAGCCATCATCTCCATTCGATTATTCGTTGTCAGTTTAAATCCTTTTGACAGTGGCTTTTCAATGTCTTTGTAACGCATTAAGATGCCGTAGCCGCCAGGACCTGGATTACCTAAGCAGGAACCGTCGGTGAAAATTTCTACTTGTTTCGTCATGATTTGATACTATTGAATGAAGTACGTTAATTACATAGTCTGACACAATTATTATTATGAATACTAGCCACAATTCTGACCAGAATCGCATCGTTGTACTCGATACTGAGACCACAGGTATGAATACTGATAGTGGTCCACATTATCTAGGCCATCGAATTATTGAAATCGGAGCTGTCGAGATCGTCAACCGTAAGTTAACAGGTCGACACTTCCACGTTTACATCAAGCCAGACAGAGAAATTCAGCCAGATGCGATCAAGGTACACGGTATTACCGATGAGTTTCTGCGTGATAAGCCAGACTATGGCAAAGTGCATCAAGAGTTTTTAGAGTTTATTGATGGTGCTGAGCTTGTTGCCCATAACGCGCCCTTCGATGTGGGCTTTATGGACTATGAATTTGGAAAACTAGATAAGTCTATCGGTACGACAGAGCAATACTGCAAAGTCACTGATACGCTAGCCATGGCGAAAAAGATCTTCCCCGGGAAGCGCAACAACTTGGACGTGTTATGTGAGCGTTATGGCATCGACAACTCGCACCGAACCCTCCACGGAGCATTGCTCGATGCGGAGATTTTGGCTGACGTTTATTTGTTGATGACAGGTGGCCAAACATCTTTGCAGTTTAATGCTGGTGCCCAAGGAGACAATATGGCTGGTGGTGAATTGATAAAACGTGCGGCTAGTGGCAGAAAAGCGCTAAAGGTTTTGCGGGCTTCCGCCGATGAACTAGATGCACACCAGAAAAGATTGGATCTTATTGAAAAGAATGGAAGTTGTCTCTGGCGATAAAGCTTAACTCAACTTCAACGGATTGCGGGAGAATATATGTTAAGGACGATATGGGTTTTGCTTGGCGTATTGCTTTGTAATAGCGCTATTGCAGCAACTGAGACCACCATGTCGTTGCTAGACAACCGATTCCGCATCGATCCCACCGTTGAACAAGTCACCTTTGTTATTTATAGAGAAAAGCCCTCTAAGCCAGTTGTCTTGGTTCGCCCTGACGGGACAAAATATTACGCATGGAAAAAGCCAAAGAAGGTTCAGTGGTATCAAGAACCCTCAATGGATATCATCATGATCGACAAACCAATGCCCGGCCCTTGGCAAGCGATAGGAAAAGTCACGCCAAAGAACAACATCAAGATGTTTTCACATTTAGAACTATCGACCGATAAAATGCCCGCACGTTTATATCATGGCGAACATATCAAATTTACAGCGCAACTAACCTCAGATAACAAGCCTTTAGTGTTAAGGGACTTTTTAGACAGGCTTGAGTTAAAGGTCACATTTACTAAGTATGTTTCGAATGAAGCAGAATTAGATGAAGAAGCCCGACCAATACCTGAAGTGATAGGGGAATTTTTCGATGATGGTAAAGGGCTAGATGAATATCCGGGTGATGGCGTGTTTACTGTTACTTTGCCGATTAAGTCTCGCCCGGGTAAATATGTTGTGAGAATTACTTCTGGTAATGGTGTGTTTTTGCGTGCTCAAGAGCAGCAAGTCTTAGTTTATCCAGAGCCTTACCATGTGACTTTTATTCAAGCCCGGGAAGAAGGGGTAAGCCACAAAGTGATTATTTCGGGTGAAGAAGGAGCTATTAAGCCCGGCTCTCTGGCTGCTCACATAACCCGATTAGACCCTGAAGAGACAGAAGTTAAGCTTGAGGACTACGCTGACAAAGATAGCTTAAAATTGGAAATCGATTTGCCTAATACTGGTCAGCTAGGAAACTTCACTTGGTTTGGTCGAGTTTATGCCACTGAAGCGGGAACCGATCGCCCACTGATGTTTACCTTGAATAACCGCACTTACAGTGTATTGGAAGATGTCGATATCGATGAAACCCGCCGAATTCAGCAGGAAAGGGAATTGCAGCAACAGAAAATCTTAGAAGAGCTGCGCATGTTGAAGATGAGAGAAGAAGCTCGTACTCGTAGTATGATTTTTATCGCTATCGGTAATGTGGTCGCTATTTTCCTAGGCTTCGTTATTTGGTTTGTGTGGCGCAAGTTCAAGGCCAGTAGGCAAATTCCAGAGATGAAGCTCGACATTCCCGATGAGTGATAACTTTCGACCAAGCATATAAAATAAAACCCCGCAGCTTAAAGTTACGGGGTTTTTGTTAAGTGGCCTATGTTTGTTTCTCTATGCTACATGATTGTTTCGCGTATCGATGGGTATTGTAGTTAAGCTAGACAGCTCATGTGGCTCGAAGTCATCAACATTGATTGTTTCGAGGCGCCTTTGTTCTGCTTCAATTAACAGCTCAGCCTCTTGATTATTAATAATATTTTTCTCTAGTCCAATTGCAGCAACTTCATCTAGCCTTACAAATGGTCTTTTGCTATTTGTCGCTTTACAGATCTTATTGAACACAGGCTCTGCACTTAGTATGACTTCTAATGCTTTTTCAATCTTACCAACAGGGCTATTTTCGCACTCTTGCACAAATTGGTAGCGGCCTAACCTTGAACGTGTAGCCGAAGGCGTTTGCAGTATTTGTGCTACTTGGTTATCTAACTTATCACTTGGTTTTCTGCGTACCTTTCCATAAGGCATAACGATGAATTTAAGCAGCTTACCAAGCCATTTGTTTGGTAAGTTCTCAAGCAGTTCTGCTATTGCATGCTCAGTTTGATATAAGCTATCTTGCAGTCCCCAATGAACAAGCGGCAGATCTTCTTTCTGTCTACCCTCCAAGTCGAAGCGCTTGAGTGTTGAGGTACTTAAATAGAGTTGGCTCAATACATCACCAAGTCGAGCAGACAAACGCTCTTTTCTCTTTAATGAACCACCTAATGTCGCCATACATACATCAGAAAGAAGTGCTAATACTGCACTATAACGATTGACCTGTTGGTAGTAGCGTTTGGTTTGATCTTTGCTTGGAGAGCTTGAGCCAACGCCATCTGTTAACCCTAACCAAAAACTTCTTGCAAGGTTACTCAATGTAAAACCAACGTGCTTGGTGAGCGCGCTATCAAAAGTTTGTAAGGCGTTTGAGGTATTAGAGTGCACAGATTGCATCTCGGTTAGAACGTATGGATGGCAACGAATTGCTCCTTGCCCATAAATGATCATTGAACGAGTAAGAATATTCGCGCCTTCTACTGTAATGGCTATTGGGGCTCCTTGATAACCACGAGCTAGGAAGTTGGATGGGCCTAAGCAAATACCTTTGCCACCAACGATGTCCATTGCATCAATGATTCCTTGCTGCCCTCTGTGGGTGCAGTGGTATTTTACAATCGCTGAAATCACGGAAGGCTTTTCACCTAAATCAATACCGGCAACTGTCAAGGTACTGGCTGCATCCATAACATAGGCATTACCACCAATACGTGCTAACGGTTCTTCTATACCTTCCATATGGCCAATAGGTTGTTTGAATTGGCGACGAATACGAGCGTATGCTCCGGTAGCTAGCGCGGCCGTTTTTAGTCCACCCGTGGAATTTGAAGGTAGGGTGATTCCGCGTCCAACCGACAGGCATTCAACCAGCATGCGCCAGCCTTGCCCTGCCATTTTTGAGCCACCAATAATGAAATCGAGCGGAACAAAAACATTCTCTCCTCGAGTTGGCCCGTTTTGAAAAGGTATATTTAGTGGGAAGTGGCGACGACCAATTTCAACGCCCGATAAGTCGGTTGGAATGAGTGCACAGGTAATACCGATATCCTTTTTATCGCCGAGTAGATTGTCAGGATCTTTTAGCTTGAAGGCGAGACCTAACACAGTGGCGACTGGAGCAAGAGTAATATAACGTTTGTTCCATGTTAGGCTCATGCCTAAAACAGTTTCGCCTTTCCATTCTCCATAGCAGACTACGCCAAAGTCAGGAATAGAGCCCGCATCAGAACCAGCTTCGGGGCTAGTAAGAGCAAAACAAGGGATTTCTTTACCTTCGGCTAGTCGAGGTAAGTAATGGTCTTTCTGCTCTTTAGTTCCATAATGCTGAAGAAGCTCGCCTGGTCCTAATGAGTTGGGAACGCCTACGGTAGAAGATAAAACGCTAGATACGCCAGTGAGCTTTTGCAGAACCAACGATTGAGCGTAGGCAGAAAACTCTAGTCCACCATATTTTTTCTTGATAATCATGGCGAAGAACTTGTTATCTTTTAGGTATTGCCATACGTCTGGTGGCAAATCGGCAAGTTCGTGAGTGACCTGATAGTCATTCACCATTGCACATACTGTATTCACCGGACCATCAAGAAAAGCTTGTTCTTCAGGGCTCAGCTTTGGTGCACTGATTGCATCGAGTTTTTTCCAATTTGGCTTTCCTGCAAACAGCTCTGCTTCCCACCATACTGTGCCCGCTTCCAGGGCTTCGGTTTCTGTTTGAGACATCTCAGGTAAGACTTTCTTAAACAGGTTAAACGCTTGGCGAGAGATGAGTCTTTGACGTACAGAAGGTATCGAAATGACTGCGGATAAAACAACGAATACTGCCCACGCAGCAATATTTATTAACCCAGCAAATGATAAAGCGATCATTGTAGCGGTGAGCAAGGATAGGGTGGTTACAATAGAGCGTCGGTGGTAAAGACAAGCAAGTAATACAACAAAAAAAGATATAACAGCGAGTAGGGGCGCCATACTTTATTTCCTCGTATAGGATTTGTTAACTGGTATGTGGTCGTACCAGTTATTGTGTGTTTTTGTTATCAACTTGTAAAGGAAAAATTTTAATTGAGCAGAAAATGCTTGTTTTTGAGCTAGACGAGTTATGACGAAAGCACCCTTTCAGCAATGTGAGTATGTTTCTTACCCCAAGATGTATAAATTGTTACTTTTCTGCTATCGAAGCGAGCAAGGCTTGATGTAAACTCAGGTTTTAGAGCTTCGGGCTTTGTTGTAGCCACATAGCTCTTTTCAATCAGAATCGGCTCAGTACCCATTAATCGATCAATTAAGAGAAACCCTATGTACCTAGATCTAATAAAAAATGAACTCACGGAAGCGGCAGACGTATTAAACAAATTTATTAGTGACGAAAAAAACATCGAGCAAATTCAAAAAGCGGCAAAATTGATTGCTGACTCATTTAAGCAAGGTGGGAAAGTACTTTCGTGTGGTAACGGTGGATCTCACTGTGACGCAATGCACTTTGCTGAAGAGCTGACTGGTCGTTACAGAGAAAACCGTCCGGGCTACCCTGGTATCGCGATTTCGGACCCAAGCCACCTATCATGTGTGAGTAACGACTTTGGTTATGACTTTGTATTTTCTCGTTACGTAGAAGCGGTTGGCGCGTCAGGTGATGTATTGTTCGGACTATCTACATCGGGTAACTCAGGCAATATCTTGAATGCTATTGAAGCGGCTAAAGCGAAAGGAATGAAAACCATCGCTTTGACAGGTAAAGATGGCGGAAAAATGGCAGGAGTTGCGGATATTGAAATCCGAGTTCCCCACTTTGGATACGCGGATAGAATTCAAGAAATCCACATTAAAATTATTCACATCATTATCCAGCTGATTGAAAAAGAAATGGAATAACACTTTAGGGAGAATGTAGTCTATGTGCGAATTGCTCGGAATGAGCGCTAATGTTCCCACCGATATTTGTTTTAGCTTTGCAGGGCTTATTCAACGAGGGGGAAATACTGGCCCCCATAGTGATGGTTGGGGCATTGCCTTCTATGAAGGTAAAGGGTTTAGAACATTTAAAGATCCAAACCCAAGTTGTGATTCAAAAATTGCAGATTTAGTTCAAAGCTATCCAATAAAAAGCCGAGCTGTGATAAGCCATATTCGTCAGGCAAATCGTGGAGAAGTGAGTCTTGTTAATACTCACCCATTTACTCGTGAACTTTGGGGAAGGTATTGGACTTTCGCACATAATGGCCAGTTGGCAGACTATGAAGATTGGCCAACTGGGCGTCATCGCGCAGTCGGAGAAACGGATAGCGAGTTTTCATTTTGTTGGTTGATGGGAGAGCTTGAAAAAGAATATCCTCAGCCACCGACAGATATGCTGGAAGTATTTAGGTTTGTAACCAAGTGCTGCGATAAGCTGCGTGAAAGGGGCGTGTTCAATATGCTCTTGTCAGATGGCGAGTATGTTATGTCGTATTGCACCAATCATCTTTATTGGATCACTCGTCGTGCGCCGTTTGGAAAAGCTAGCCTCATTGATGAAGAAATGACAGTCAATTTCCAAGAGGAAACGACGCCAAATGATATTGTAACGGTTATCGCAACACAGCCGCTTACCAATGACGAAACTTGGCATAGAATGAAGCCAGGAGAGTTTTCCCTATTTCAGTTCGGTGAATTGATTGACGGTAATGCTGAGCAACTCAAAGATGTTGCTTACGCAAAGCCGAAAGAGAAAAAGAAGCGACGTTTGTAAGTAAACTAAAAAGGGATGCACGATGCATCCCTTTTTCACAATTGCTGGTTACAGTTACTCTTCCGCGTAACCGTGAATGCCAAGCTGATTGCCGTCTAAGAAAGCTTTACCATCTTTCATCTCAAGGCGATCATTAACAAACCAATCAACCACTAACGGGTAGATTCTGTACTCTTGGCTTTGCACTCGCTTAGTTAGTTCTTCGACATTATCTTCGTCAAAAATCGGCACCTTAGCTTGCAAGATAACAGGTCCGCCATCTAACTGCTCCGTTACAAAGTGGACACTGGTTCCGTGTTCTTCATCACCCGCATGGATAGCACGCTGATAAGTATTTAGGCCAGGGTACTTAGGCAGCAAAGATGGATGAATGTTAACCATTTTACCTAGGTAGTGGCGAACAAATCCGTTGCTTAAAATACGCATATAGCCCGCAAGAACAATTAAATCAGGCTGATAGTTGTCAATTTTCTCCATCAACTCTTGATCAAACGCTTCACGAGTTTCAAATTGCTTAGGATCGATGAAAACTCCTGAAGCACCCGCAAGCTTAGCTCGTTCAAGACCATAAGCATCAGCTTTGTTTGAAAATACCGCAGTTACTTTGCCTGCGGTTATGTTGCTCTCACATGCATCAATGATCGCTTGCAGGTTAGTTCCGTTGCCAGAGATTAAAACAACAATATTCTTCATGCTTAGCAGATCTCAACTTGTTCTTCAGCAGCGTCTGCTTGAGCAATACTACCGATAACCCAAGCGTTTTCACCATGCTCTTTTAGTAATTCAACGGCTGAATCTGCCTGTGCTTGTGGGAGAGCTATGACAAGGCCAACGCCACAGTTAAAGGTGCGATACATTTCATGGGTATCAACGTTGCCTTTCTCTTGTAGCCAGTTGAAGATTGTTGGCCACTGCCAGCTGTTGCCATCGATGACTGCTTTCGTTCCTTCTGGAAGTACGCGCGGGATATTTTCCCAGAAACCGCCACCAGTAATATGAGAAATCGCGTGGATATCGTGCTTCTCAATAAGATCGAGCGCAGACTTAATGTAAATTTTGGTTGGCTCTAGTAGGTGCTCGCCAATGCTTTTACCTTCAAGAATCTCTTCTTTGCTTGCGCCAGAGACTTCTAAGATCTTGCGAATTAGAGAGTAGCCGTTTGAGTGTGGGCCACTTGAACCAACAGCAATAAGTGCATCGCCAGCTGCTACTTTAGTGCCATCGATAATGTTTTCTTTTTCAACAACACCGACGCAGAACCCAGCAACATCGTAGTCTTCGCCTTCGTACATTCCTGGCATTTCAGCAGTTTCACCACCGATTAGTGAACATCCAGCTTGAACACAACCATCAGCAATACCAGTGACTACGTCAGCCGCAGTATCAACATCCAGTTTGCCAGTCGCGTAGTAGTCTAGGAAGAATAGCGGCTCAGCGCCCTGTACAATCAGGTCATTCACACACATTGCGACCAAGTCGATACCGATTGTATCGTGTTTGCCCATATCTAGAGCAAGGCGCAGTTTTGTTCCAACTCCATCTGTGCCAGAAACTAGAACAGGTTGCTTGTACTTAGTTGGCAGTTCGCAAAGTGCACCAAAGCCGCCAATACCACCCATTACTTCAGGGCGACGTGTACGTTTAACAGAACTTTTGATTCGATCAACAAGCGCATTACCTGCATCGATATCTACACCAGCGTCTTTATAGCTTAAAGAAGAGTTGTTACCGCTCACGGGGAAATCCTCGGTCTTAATATTAGATGTGAAAACGGCGCTATTCTACCAGTGCTTAATCTAAAAGAGCAAACGTTTGCGCATGTTTTTTTGTTTGCTTATGTTTACCCCTTGCAAACCCTAACAAACCAACCTTCCATTCCTAAAATTCGGCGAGTCGAATTGATGTTGAATAATGTATCTTCCGCATAGATACGTATATAATCTGCTAAGTTTTTAATAATTCCCCATATCATCTGGAGATTGAAATGAAAGTTGTTGAAGTTAAGCATCCTCTTGTTAAACACAAAGTTGGACTAATGAGAGAAGGTGACATTAGCACAAAGCGTTTTCGTGAATTGGCCGCGGAAGTCGGTAGCTTGTTGACTTATGAAGCAACAGCGAATTTCGAGACTGAGAAAGTGACAATTGAAGGATGGAATGGCCCAGTAGAAGTTGATCAAATTAAAGGCAAGAAAGTAACGGTAGTGCCAATTCTTCGTGCTGGCTTAGGTATGATGGATGGCGTTCTTGAGCATATTCCAAGTGCGAGAATTAGTGTTGTTGGTGTGTATCGTGATGAAGAAACACTAGAACCTGTGCCTTACTTTAATAAACTGGCTTCTAACATTGATGAGCGTATTGCTCTTATTGTTGATCCTATGCTGGCGACCGGTGGTTCAATGATTGCGACTATCGATCTACTGAAAGAAAAAGGGTGTACGAACTTCAAAGTGTTGGTATTAGTTGCAGCTCCTGAAGGTGTTGAAGCATTAGAAAAAGCTCATCCTGATGTTGAACTTTATACGGCTGCGATTGATGAAAAACTAGATGAAAATGGTTACATCGTTCCGGGTCTAGGCGATGCTGGTGATAAGATTTTCGGTACTAAATAGACAAAAAAGAGGCGGTTATCCGCCTCTTTACACAATTACTTGCCGAGTTTAAGTGTCCCTTTTACTCGCTTTTGATTTGCTGAAGTAGAAGAACTGTCTTCTTCGCGCTTTAATGTTCTAGCGGTTCCCTTTGTTGGTTTCTTATTGTTAGCTTTTGCAGAGTTTGGATTCTTCCTAAACTTATCTGCGTCGAGCCCTTGGTAAGTCTTCTGCTTTTGATTTCGTCTTGCTTTTGAGGCATGGTTTTCTTCGCGGCTATCAAATAGCTTAGCGTCTGTCGCCTTTTTGATGTATTTGCCTTTTTTATCAGCTCTAGACGCTTCTTCTGTGCCCACTGAACCTTCGCACATTACTAAAATTTCAGCAACCTCATCGTTGGTTAGGTAACGCCATTTGCCATTGGGAATGCCATCTATTGTGATGTTCATAATTCTTACTCGTCTCAGCTTGAGCACTTGATAACCCAAAGCTTCACACATACGACGAATTTGTCGGTTAAGTCCCTGCGTTAATACGATACGAAAAGAAAACTTAGTTTCTTTGGAAATCTCACAAGGTAGCGTGACAGTGTCGAGAATATTCACACCCGAGCCCATCTGTTTTAGGAATGCGCTAGTAATGGGTTTATCAACACGAACAACATACTCTTTTTCGTGGTTATTGCCTGCTCTCAATATCTTATTGACGATATCACCATCATTGGTCAAAAAGATTAATCCGTCAGAAGGCTTATCTAGTCTACCGATGGGGAAAATACGTTTTTTGTGACCAATGAAGTCGACAATATTACCCGGTATATCTCTTTCAGTAGTGCAGGTAATACCGGTTGGTTTATTGAGAGCAATATATATGGGCTTTTCTTTCGCGCGAACAGGCTTGCCATCGATACAGACTTCATCGCCCGGGCAGACTTGCGTGCCTTTTTCTGGGACTTGCTGATTGATAGTGACTCGGCCTTGTTCAATTAGCTTATCTGCTTCTCGACGTGAACAAAATCCGGTTTCACTAATAAATTTATTGAGTCTTTTGCTGTTGGTTTGGGTCATGATGTTCTCTTAACGTTTCACAACGGAATGGAAGTGGGCGAATAATATACGGATAGCCAATCAACCTCAAGGCAATTGAGTGAGCATCTATGAAATCTTGTAGTCCGGCTGTTTCTGATTTAACTCATTCTTTTCTGATGGCGCTCTCTATTTTCCAGCTTTTTCTCGTTACTTTTTCTCAGCAGCACATATAGCGCCCCACTGCCACCATGATGTCTTAGGGCACTGTGACAGCACTGCACATCCTTTATTTGTTGTAGCCAGCTTGATGTATAGCTCTTCATTAACGCGGGCGGGTTAGATTTCTCTCCGCGGCCATGGATAATGATGGCTGTACGAATATCAAGACGAATACATTGCTTGAGGAACTTCACTACTTCATCTCGAGCTTCTTTTAGAGTTTTTCTGTGGAGATCAAGCTTAGCTTGGATCGGGTATTTGCCTAAGCGTAATTTTCTATACACACCTTCTTGAACACCATCGCGCTTAAACTCGACTACGTCATCTGGCTTTATCATTGGTGCATGATCAATTGATAAGTACTCTGGGTCATCGCTATCCAATGACATTGCGGCTTGCCGCTTTGCTGCGTGAGATTCGGTTGATTGAAATTGTCTTTTTAATTCAGCAGTATCATTTTGTAGAGGCTTAACATCAGCCATCATCTCTTTAAACAAGTCAGAATCTTCAGACATTGCTTTACTCACTATCTTGGTACGACATAGGCAGAGTATATCTAACAACAAGTGAATAGGGCTAGCGAGTTGAAGTTTTCAGATAATAAAAAACCGAAGTAGATAAAGTACCTACTTCGGTGCAAAGCACGTTCTATTTACCCAAGTCAAATAAATAGAAGCTAAGCGATCTAGTGAGGAGATTTGTCATTCTTAACTTTATAGATGAAAAATACGCCATAAAAAAGCATAAGGCTTAGTGCACCAAGGATCACTATCATGGACGCAAGCCCAATTGCATTACCAAAAAGAAGATTAAGCCAGAAGTCCATACAGCCCCCTATAAAGTGTCGAAGACAGGATTTAGATTAAAACTTGCTCACTTACTGTATGCTGATCTAGATCAATTGTATGTTGTTAGGTTATCAGCTTGTTGAATTAACTGGGTGCTTGGTCACATTTGGTAACTTTTGCTCTAATATTGACCGCTTGCATAACTTAGGCGGTTTTAGAGGTCAAAATGACTTGCTTTTGGTCGTGTAATCCGTAATATACGCGCAGCTGATTTAGAGATTCAGCACATTCGGTGAATAGCGCAGTTTGGTAGCGCATCTGGTTTGGGACCAGAGGGTCGGGGGTTCGAATCCCTCTTCACCGACCACATTTTAAAGCCTCGACATTTGTCGGGGCTTTTTACGTTCTATCGATAATAGCTTAGAACCAGAGAGTCGGGGGCTGAAACGCCAGTCCGATCTAGCCCTTTTCACCGACCATATTCAAGGCCTCAGTAGAAATATTGGGGCCTTTTTGCGTTTTGATTGATAGCAATGTGAACTTCTAGATCTTGCAGTGGGCTTGTTCGCTAGATGAGAGTTGTTTGACAGTAAACCCACGTCTTTTTAGCAAGGTGAGTAGGTTGTCTTTACCGACTAAATGCAGAGCGCCAACCACGATTAAGTATTTGCCGTCGTTGACGGGCAAAAAATTCTTGGAGCTGAGCTTTTTGGCCCAGTCTCGATTGCGGCTAAAAATGAACTTATTATCAAAGTCGCGGGAAAACGATGTTTGTTCTGCAAATCGATCAAGAGTCGTTTTATCGCCAGCTTTCCAAGCTTTCACTAGGCACTTACTGTACCCAAAGCTTTTATCGAACTCATCTAGGGTGTTTTTAAGCAGTGACTTACCTCCGTCGGGTAAATCAGTGAGTAGACTAAACTGAAACCCCACAGTTTCTAACCCGATAATTGGGACGCTATTCATCTCAGCTAAAGCCATTACTCTGTGGTCGACGCCTAATGCTGGAGATAATCCTAGCTCTTTGAACTGACCAATTTGCAATGTTAGTGCAGTTGCCCAAGGTGGGGATTTTTGCAAAATACTTACATCTAACCCTAACTTTTGGCTAATGCTTTTGAGTTCCTTGTTACTTTTAGCATCAAGCACTTGTTCTGTTTTAACTGTCGGTGCAGGCAAGTCTGAAGGGCTAAACTTTCGAATATCTGCCTCAACAATTAATCCATCACTGCTTTTTAAGAACTGAGTGACCGCTTTTGGCAATGGGTACATGTTTTGCTCACCAACGTGAATCGAACCCACAATCATAAACTGTGTTTTGCCTTTCTGTGCTCCCCAATAGAGTGGTTCTGCGAAAGATAGAGTGCTGAAAAATACCAGTAGTAATGCAAAGAATCGAACCAAAGCGCTTACCTAAATCCTATTAAGTATTGTCATCTATTCAGTGTATACCGAAATGCGCTGAATAAATAATAGCGGAGCAATTGTAGTCACTGACACGGGAGTGATAGAATAGCGCGCAAATTTAACTTCTTACTGAAGCACTCAGCAACAGTTTATAAGTATAGGTATTCAACAAATGACGGTTAAAACGCGTTTTGCGCCTAGCCCAACAGGCTATCTTCACGTAGGTGGTGCTCGTACGGCACTTTATTCTTGGCTATATGCAAAGAACCAAGGAGGAGAGTTTGTTCTTCGTATAGAGGACACCGACTTAGAGCGTTCAACTCAAGAAGCAGTTGACGCTATCTTGGAAGGTATGACTTGGATGGGGTTGGAATGGAATGAAGGTCCATATTACCAAACCAAGCGCTTTGATCGTTACAACGAAATGGTTGATAAACTGTTAGCTGAAGACAAAGCATATAAGTGCTACGCATCTAAAGAGCTTTTAGATGAAGTTCGTGCAGAGCAAGAAGCGAACAAAGAAATGCCTCGCTACGATGCAAATCACCCAAAAATTAAAGCAGCGAATGATGCAGCAACAGACGGCGAACCTTGCGTGATTCGTTTCTGCAACCCGAAAGAGGGTAGCGTTGTATTTGAAGACCAAATCCGTGGTCGAATTGAAATTGGTAACGATCAGCTAGATGATTTGATTATTCGTCGTACTGATGGCTCTCCAACTTATAACTTCTGTGTTGTTGTTGATGACTGGGATATGGGGATTACTCATGTTGTGCGTGGTGAGGACCATATCAACAATACACCTCGTCAGATCAACATCTATGAAGCATTAGGCGCTCCAGTGCCAACATTTGCACACTGTGCAATGATCCTAGGTGATGACGGTGCGAAACTTTCAAAGCGTCACGGTGCGGTATCAGTCATGCAATATCGTGACGAAGGTTATCTGCCAAATGCACTAAACAACTATTTGGTTCGTTTAGGTTGGTCTCATGGCGATCAAGAAATTTTCTCTAAAGAAGAGATGATTGAACTATTTAGCCTTAATGCGATCAGCAAGTCAGCTTCAGCATTCAACACTGATAAGCTGCTTTGGCTGAACAACCATTACATCAAGACTTCCGATCCTGAGTATGTTGCTGAACACCTTCAATGGCACCTAGATAACCAGAATATTTCTCTAGAAAATGGCCCTGCGATTACTGAAGTGATTAAGCTTGTTGGTGAGCGCTGCAATACGCTTGTTGAGCTAGCTGAGCAGTCTCGTTATTTTTATGAAGACTTCTCTGAGTTTGATGCGACAGCGGCTAAAAAGCATTTACGCGGAGTTGCAAAGGCACCACTTGAGTTGGCACTAGAAAAAGTCAACCAACTAACCGAATGGACGACTGAAAGCCTTCACAATGTTATTAAAGAAGTTTGTGAAGAGTTGGAAATCGGCATGGGTAAAATTGGTATGCCGCTACGTGTTGCTGTGACTGGTGCAGGTCAATCACCATCGGTAGATGCTGTGATGCAGCTAATCGGAAAAGAGCGAGTAGCTTCTCGCATTGAAATGGCTCTTGAGTTCATTCGCCAAAGAGAAGCGAATGCTTAATTGAGTTTAGAGTGAAAAAATGCGGCTTTATAGCCGCATTTTTTATGTTAAGTGTATATATAGATGTAATAGCGACATCTACTTATTTTAAGTCGACACTGGCAAGTCGGCCCATATATTCAAGGATTTCCAAGTTGTCTTTATTGGCTTCAAGTAAAGCTTTCTTGGTTTTTGTATATGCGCCAAGTTTTCCATGTTTATTTACAGAGCAAACAACACTTTTATAAATGAGCTTTCCTGTCGGGTCGTAGTTGCGCCAAGCGGCAATGTAGCACTCATCTTTAAACTCGGGGTCTTCTTTCGTTGGTCTTGGCTTGTAAATGACTTTTGGCTCAAGAGAGTGAGGTAATCTTGTCATTAAGTATGGGTCTTTTAATAGTCGACGCCAAAACTTACCCCACATAGAAAGGCCTAGTTCATTACGAAGCTTAATTGCTTTTTGAAGTCCTTTCTTCTCTCCAATACGAATATAACCAACAGACCTATGCAAAACAGTATCATCGGGACAATGTATATGTATTTTATACGCTGTTTTTGCTTTGGAAATAAATCGATGTCCAGTATTTGTACTTAGGTTACTTTTGTTCATTTTCACGGTTGATAATTTAATCAATATTGCCACTGGGTTAATTAGATTAAATTATTGCCATGAATTCCATGCTCTGGAGAAAAAATGGGTAGTGGCACGATAATATTTCGCCAAATTTTATTAAAATTGTCTGCAAATGGCGAAAATTAAACTGTAGTGAGATTGCGTATATAAGCTTTTGGTGAAGAGTTCAGGTGCTTCTTAAAAACAGTGATAAATGCTGAACTAGATTCATAACCTAATTCTAATGCTATGTCGGTTATCGAGCGGTTATTTTGCAAAAGCTCAAGGGCTGTCAATATTCTCAACTTTTGGCGCCACTCAGTAAAATTCAGCTGGCACTCTTTAGCGAACAGTCGGTTAAGCGTTCTTACTGAGGCTCCGGAATACTGTGCGAGTTCAGAGAGGTTTCGGTTGTCTCCAGGGTTGTCATGCAGCAGTTCGCAAACTCGTTTCAGACGAGGATCTGTTGGCCAAGATAGGTGAAGAGGGCTAATTGGCGCTTGATGTATTTCTTCGATGAGTAGCGTCATGAGGGCAGAGTTAATGTCACTCATATGGTACTTGCCTTGCCAAGCATCACAACCGCGATGAATCAACTCTCTCAAAAAAGGTGAGACCTGAATTACCTTAACGTCACTGCCAATTTTATCTCCTAACTTACTTTCAATATGAAAGCTGCGGTAGCTGGCCGGCGCGGTGTTATTGACTTGATGCACGACACCAGTGGGTATCCAAACAGCCCTTTGTGGAGGGATAATAAAACTGTAGTTGCCTGCTTTTACATTGATGACGCCGTGTGTGGCGTATTGCAGCTGACACCATTCGTGAGAGTGAGCCACGCCGACAGAGTTTGCCTGCCTTTCGTCAGTAATGGCTTCTATCGGTCTGAACAGCTGTTCTTTTTCTACAAATTGGCGCATTTGATAAATAATGTGTCAGTATTGATAAATCTAGACATCGATTTTATCTATAGAATGTGTCCTTGTCATTTCAATTATAGTTATTGGAGATTTGATGTCAGATAATGCTAAACAGTCTCGACAGTTTTTATTGTTGAGCGCAATTTGTGCCGCGATTACTTTTTCTGTGTGGCGATTGCTGCTCAATAACTTCAGTGTCGATGAAGCGCATTTCGCGGGTACTCAAATAGGTTGGTTGCAATCACTCAGAGAAGTTCCGGGCTTTCTTGCCTTTGGAGCCGTATTTTTGTTGCTGCTAATTAAAGAACAATATCTTGCCGTGTTGGCTTTAGCTGTACTTTCCGTTGGTGTTGCGCTCACAGGTTTCTTCCCATCAACTTATGGGTTGTACGCTACGACGATCGTCATGTCGGTAGGGTTTCACTATTACGAGACAATGAACACGTCATTGCAAATTCAGTGGTTGGGCAAAGACGAAGCGCCGAAATATATGGGTACTTTAATCAGTAAAGGGGCATTAGTCGCTTTGATAACCTTTGCCTGTATTTGGGTCGCAATGGATCTATTTAAGGTACCTTTTGAGTATGTGTATCTTATTGCGGGTATTATTGGCTGCGCGATAGCATTGTATATGTATATTCGTTTTCCAGTTTTACCTAAGAAGTCGCAGCAGCATAAACACTTGGTGTTGAGAAAGCGATACTGGTTGTACTACGCACTGGTGTTTATGGCAGGTGCTCGTCGTCAGATATTTGTCGTTTTCGCGGGCTTTCTGATGGTCGATAAATATGGTTTCACCGTGGAAAATATGGCTCTGCTTTTTATTGTTAACCAACTTGCGACTATGTGGCTGGCACCCAAAATAGGTAAACTGGTTGCCAACATTGGTGAGCGTAATATTTTATTGATTGAGTACCTTGGTTTAATTTGCGTATTCGTTTCTTATGCGGCCATCAACAATCATTGGGTAGCGTCAGGATTGTACGTGACAGACAATTTATTTTTTGCAATGGCGATTGCAACCAAAACTTATTTCCAAAAGATTGCTGATCCTAAAGATATTGCTTCGACGGCTGGTGTTTCTTTCACCATTAACCATATTGCTGCAGTCGTATTGCCTGTGCTTTTAGGTATGGTTTGGATGGTGAACCCTTCTTGGGTCTTTTACATCGGTGCGGGCATGGCTGTTGTCTCTCTTTGCCTTGCGACGCTCGTTCCTAAGCTTCCGGCAAAAGGTTATGAGTCTGTGCTTTCTGCTGCGTAGGGGAACCGTATAGTAGTGCTTCGAGGTTTAAATAGGCTAGCTTGACTAGCCTATTTTTATAGGTAGTCTGGGGCAATCTATTACCACCGATTACGATCTGTATATGGGCATTCAATCTCGCATTAGTTTCCGCCGCTTTTTTCCTACGACTCAACAAGCCCCATCACGAGCTCAGATCAAACGTAGTTCCCTTCCAATCCTGTTAGCTGTGACAGTGTTAAGCCTCGGTGGTTGCGCCCACAATCCAGCTCCTAAGTCAGCCCAAAAGTCAGAGGTTGCAACTTCGGTGCAGAATGGTGCCGAGCAGAAAATCGAGGGCAATAATGGTGTGCCGCAGCAAGTACAAAGTGCAGCCAACATTATTCGCCAGAGTATTGAGAAAAACCTATATGTGCCCAATAGTGCAGTGGGAAAGCTAAGTACTGAAGTGCGATTGCAATTGAATAAAGAAACCCAATTAACCTCGGTAAAAATTGTCAGAAGCAGTGGCAATACTGAGTTTGATAACCGAGTAAAAATGGCGGTTTATAATAGCTTTCCTATTGCTGCTATCGCACCACTCAATGAAAAACAATATCACTTTTTAAAAGAGATTGATCTGACGGTAAAGCCGGAGAAATAAAGAAATGCAGTCAATACCCAAATAGCTCTGGGAATAGAGCTATTTGGGTAAATAGTGTTAGCTGATGATAGCTGGTGGAAGTAGGTGAATAAGGCCTACTTTTTGTCCGATAACAAACGGGCAGATAAATAACCCAGCAAGCAGCATAGCGTAACCAACTGCTTGGTAGTGACGTTTTGTACTGCGTGTCAGTTTAATCAGAACAATCGCTGGTAGAACAGCGAACAATATGTCTTCGCCTACGCCGCCGACAATCGATAATGCCGCCAAAAACAGCCGTGGGTAAATCAATGTCACAGCAAGCGGTGGCAAAAATGCTAGTGCACCAACAAGCAGTTTATTTTCTGTATTCAAATAGTTAGTTGTTAAGTCCTGAATAAAACCAAACAAGCCTGCACCATTTGTCATAAATGAAGACGTCACAGCCAATAGACCAAAGCACAAACCTGAATATAGGAAAACTTTACTGTTAAGAATTTCCGACATCGGAACGTTAGCGGTTAAACCATGCCAGTTAGCATAAACAATAGAGTGAGCGCCTGCGCCATTCTCAGGTAGTGTACCTAATACCACTAATACCCAAGCCATATTAAGAACTAAGCCCATGAATACTCCCAATAAAATAGACTTGCGAGTAGCCGATTGGTTGTGGTTTAAAGATTTAGAAACGGTTGGGATAATATTGTGAAAGTGGAATGCAGAAACTGCGATTGGCAAAACAATCGGAACATATTTCCAGCTAGAAAAGGTCAGGTTTTGCACATCGAAGTGACTAAAGCCAGTGACCATCATCAGGATAAAGCATATCCATGTAGCTGCTACCAAAAATACCATACCGCTTCTGAGCGCTTTTAAGCCGAATATAATCAGTGCGGTCGTAAAACAGAAATAGATAAGTGTAATAAGCGTTTCATGACTTGCTAGAGCAGGAAATAGCGAAGTTATCATGGAAGAGATTCCGCTTAAATAAGCAACTAACACACCATAAAGGATGATCAAGTTGCATATAATGGCAATCCATTTTCCTGAATTGCCTAGCTCTTGGCCGTAGAAAGAAGGAAGGTCGAAGTTTTTCTTTTCTGGATTAATTCGAGAGGCAATAATCCAAGCGGCGAAGAGCATTACAAACCAGATCCCCACGATGCCGACAAGTGCAGGAATAAAGCCGCCTAAGCCTGCTGTGATAGGGAGTGCGAGTACGCCTACTCCTAATACATTTCCGAATACTAATAGTGAAGCTGAGAAGATTTTGCCAAATGAGGGAGGGTGTGAAGCATTTGAATTCATTAACTTACTCCTGACGTTGAGTGTTATTACAAGGCAAAGCTTGGCTGGTTTCTTTATGACCCGAAGAGACAAAGATTTGTCCACCTCCGATAAAGCAAGCGACGGGAGACAGCTAAAGTGAGATATAGTCAGAGTTCAATTAAGAGTGTGTAATACACTCTCTAACTTACTAAAAATAAAGCCTTTAGAAGCATAAATAACCAGGTTGTTTTATTTTATGAGGGAGCGCATTTTTGTTACTTCGTGTAGGGTTGTTTCGATATTTTATCTTGACGCAGAACCTCGGTGCGCGAGTGTGTAATATTTTTAACCGTACAACAATCGACAAAAATGAATTCTAAGGTTATCGATAAGTTAGTAGATTTGTTGGAAATGCTTTTAGTGAGAATTCATATTCCATCTCGTTTAGACTTTGATTTTATTTAACTTAAACTGGGAAAGAGCAATGAGAGATGGTCTTTTAGTAAAATGTTAATAAACTCAGTGTATTAACAGGGGTTCTATTTGTGATAACACGGATTCAGATATTTTCTTATACTCCGTTTACGATCGAATGAGAAAACTATATTCAGTTTGTTTCGATGTTGTCGCATGTTTGATACTTGCTCGAGCAGAGGCTGGTAACCTGTAAATACAACAATGTGCACGAGAAGTAGCAGCTTGTTCATCTTTCCCCCTAAAAACTTTATGTAGTTAATTTAAAATTAGTGCAAATACTCGCCAATCTCAGAACTAATACACTTCGTTAAACACTTTTCCCTTCTATTGAAAGGTTATGATTTTTTTACTAATAACTTAAGTTAGATGTGTTAGCTAGGTCTCAATATAACCACAATTAATATGCAGACTTTGTGACAGGGTAGGACTTGTATGCGCTTATCGATAAACAAACTTGTGATTGCTAGTTCATCAATACTGATGTTAGTTGCTGTTACAGCAATATCTTACAGTATTTGGTCTAGTAGTACTGATGCGATTCATCAACTGAGTAAAAAGTCATTTGAGCAAGCCACACAATCTGTGAGCGAACAGCTTGGCAGTGCGGTGAGGTTTAAAAAACAAAATAGTATTTCAGAGAGAGTGAATGCTGCTTCAAAAGCAAGTGAAGGTAATTTAACGCAGTTTGATATCTATTTACCGGATAAGTCCTTGCTGTTTTCTACAGATAAGGCGAGTAATAAGGCTCATTTGACCGAGTTTAAATGGTCGGATTCTCAGGTATTATTTGATGACCGCACTACATTTGTTTATGCGGTTCCTATTTATTCAGGAAAGAAGAAAACGCTTACCGGCTATGCTGTTTCCTACTGGCATTTTAAAGATTTACATATTTTGAGCTCTTCTCTAGGGAAGCAATCTTTTATACTTGGCATCGTTTGTATCGCGCTTTCGATTGCGGTGTTGCTGACCATTTTGCGTCAAGTTCTTCTAAAGCCGCTACAACATTTATCTACGCTGTGTGAGGAGTTAGGTTCGGGGGAGTGCGACCTAAAAAAACGCATCCGTTTAAAACGCAATGACGAATTAGGTATTTTAGCGGGGCATATCAATTTGTTTATCGACAAAATAGAACAAACGCTGAATCCTATCCATCAAGGTGCGATGGCGGTGACAGGTATTGCCGATAATTTAGAGAATCACATTGAGTCTTTAACATCTAAAGTAAGCTCGCAACGGAGTGATATAAAAGAGACGGTCGTCATTGGCGAGCAAACCAAGAATTCAGTAGAGTCGGTAAAGGAGAATGCCAACAAATCTTCGAGTACGCTGGGGCAGGCTGTGGAAAGTGCTAATAAAGGTCAGAAGCGTCTAGCGAAGGCTATGAGAGATATTCAGCTGCTGTCAGAGAAGAGCCAGTCAACTTCAGAATCAGCGACTGAGTTAAGTGGCCAAGTCCATAAAGTAAGTGAAATATTGGGGATTATTCGCAACATCGCTGAGCAAACTAATTTACTGGCATTGAATGCCGCAATTGAAGCCGCTAGGGCAGGAGAAAATGGCCGCGGGTTTGCGGTTGTTGCTGATGAAGTTCGTGGATTAGCTGAGAAAACGTCTACTTCAACTGATCAGGTTGAAAGCATATTGTCTGATCTGACTCGTGTATCAGATGAATTGATCAGCTTTACAGACGAAGGACTTAATGCAAGTCAACATTGTGTGGAGTCTATCGAAGAGTCAGTTAGTGATATTGAAACTGCCCTTGAAGATATCTCCAAGGCAGACGAAGTGAACCACGGTATAGTGGACTCGTCAGTTTCACAAAGTGATGCAATGGATTCTCTTTTACGTAACCTATCTTTAATTGATCAACAAATAGATAGCCTTGTAGAAGAAACCAATGATATCTCCACAAGTAGTAATGAGTTACATTCTAGGACGCATGATACTAGCCAGCACTTGGCTAGCTATAATTTGCAGCGCGTAGCTTGATGCCTATATGGTATGTCTGGCGATACTAAAAAGAAGCCCACAGTTTAACTGAGGGCTTTTTTGAATGTGTTATTTAGTTGCAGGGATCCAGCTATCAACTAATTGCTCATGATTTTTAACCCATTGACGAGCGACTTGATCGAGAGTTTCATTCTCTTTCTTATCTTTGATATCAAGCATAAGGCCAGAAAGCTGCTTATCAGTGAGGTGCATGTTGCTCAAGAAAGCTTTCAGTTCTGGTTTGTCTTTGCCTAACCCTTTGCGTCCAAGGATATTGATAACACCTTTGCTCCAGACCTGTTTCGATGGGTCTTGTTTAAGGAACTTAAGGTGCCAGCGGCTGAACATCCAGTGAGGAGTCCAACCTGTCACGACGATCCATTCTTTCTTAGCAATCGCCTTACCCAACGCAGCTGTCATAGCTGGGCCACTTGATGCGATAAGTTTCATGTTCGTAAGACCGTATTCTGGCATTACTTTATTTTCGACGGAGCTCATTAAGCCAGCACCTGCGTCAATACCAACAATCTTATTGTCGAACTTAGCAGCGTTGTCTTTAAGTTGTGCGATAGTATCGATTGTCACGTAGTCTGGCACAACTAGGCCTACTTGTGTGCCTTTGTAAATGCTTCCAAGGTTAACAAGCTTGTCGCCAAAACGGTCGATGTACGACTTTTGTAATACTGGCCAGCTTTCCATCATTGCATCATATTTACCTTGCGCGACAGATATATAAGCAGGTCCTACATCAGCAGCTGTTAAGGTGACGTCATACCCCATTTTGTCAGTTAGAACGACATTAGCTAAGTGTGTGTAAGCTACACCTTCAGCCCAGTTTACATATACCAAGTTAGCCGTTTTATTCTCAGTTGGCTTTTCTGTTTTATCACATGCCGTTAACCCTAATGCCGTAAACAGCATTAAGCCACTGACAAGACACGTTCTTAGTTTCTTTGTCATTTTCATTAGTATTTTATCCTTTGGAATTTTTACGTTTGCCACCTAAAGCTTGAGTGACTCGATCTAAATAAACAGCAAGTATTACGATAGCAACACCACCCTCGAAGCCTACATTGAGTCGTAGTTGGGTAATGCCTTTCAACACTTCATTTCCTAAGCCGCCAGCACCAATCATGCCCGCGATAACCACCATCGAAAGCGCTAACATAATGGTTTGGTTGACTCCAGCCATAATCGTAGGGATTGCTTGTGGAAGTTCGGCTTTAAATAAAATCTGTGAAGGAGATGAGCCAAAAGCTATCGCTGCTTCTTTGATTTCTTTCGGCACTTGGCGAATGCCCAAGTTAGTTAATCGCACCACTGGTGGCAGTGAGAATATGAGGGTAGCTAAAACACCTGGCACAGGGCCTAAACTAAATAGCATTACTGCTGGAATGAGGTAAACAAATGCTGGCAGAGTTTGCATAAAGTCCATAAGAGGGCGCATTACACGTTCAACGGTGTCGCTTTTAGCAGACCATATCCCAAGAGGTAACCCTAGCGCCAAAGAGAAAATAACCGCAGCAATAATCAACGACAGAGTTTCCATCGTTTGAGTCCAGAGGCCTAGATTCACAATTAGCAGCATGCCTAATACAGTAAACACGGCCATTTTCTTACCAGAGGTAAACCAAGCTATTATGGTTAATATAGCAACCATTACGAAAGCATTTGGTAGCTCTAAGATAAACGTTAATCCGTCAACCAATGCCAAGATGACAGTGCTTATTGCATCAAAAAAGCCCCCCATGTGAGTGGTCATCCAGTTAATCATGGCCGCAAAGCCGTCACCAATATTAATTCTCATCATAATTAAGCCTTGTGAGTTTCATTCTTTGCCAGCGCTTTTCGGTATTGAGCAAGAGTCGTAAGGCCATCGTTGCTTTCATTCTCTACTACTTCGGCTAATACAGATGCTTTGTCGATTTGGCCCATGAAAGCCCCTTCTTCATCCGTTACGGCTAACGGGTATTCTGACTCAAGAACAGCCCCTAGAAGCTCCGAAATAGGGGTATCTTTAGAAACAATCATGAAATCCATTTTTAACTTAGATTCAACTGACGAAATGCTCGAATTCTCTAGCGCTAAACAATCTTCTAGTGTTAGTAAGCCCTGAATGTGTCGGTTACTGTCGACGGCTATTAGGTGAGTTGTTTTGTGAGTTTCCATGATTCGTACCGCTACTTTACTGCCACTCTGGGGAAGCGTAATGCTCGGTGCTTTCGTCAATATTGAGCCTGCTGTGATGACTTTTGAGCGATCAACTTGTTTTACAAAACTCGCAACGTAATCGTCTGCTGGGTGAGTGAGGATTTCTTCAGGTGTTCCGATTTGAATGACTTGGCCATTTTTCATGATTGCGATTCGATCACCAAGTTTGAGTGCTTCATCCAGATCGTGAGTGATGAATACGATGGTCTTGTGCATCTTGGCTTGCAATTCGAGCAACTCATCTTGCATTTCAGTACGTATTAATGGGTCAAGAGCACTGAATGCTTCATCCATGAGTAGAATCTCAGGATCGTTTGCTAATGCTCGAGCTAGACCAACTCTCTGCTGCATACCACCACTAAGCTCACTTGGGAAGCTTGCTTCATAATCTTTTAGGCCAACAAGATCGAGAGATTTTTTGGCTTTTTCTTTTCTGGTTTCTTTGTCGACACCAGAGACTTCTAAACCGTATTCCACATTGCTCAACACGTTGCGGTGCGGAAACAGCCCAAAGTTTTGGAAAACCATTGACACTTTTGAACGACGAACTTGATTGAGTTGTTTGTTGTTCATCGTCAAAATATTTTGACCATCAACTAGTACTTCGCCTCGGCTAGGATCTATTAATCGGTTTAGGCATCGAATTAAGGTCGATTTACCGCTACCAGAAAGCCCCATTACAACGAAAATTTCGCGTTTGTTGATTTTAAAGTTGGCGTTTTCAATGCCAAGAACTGCCCCAGTTTCCTGCAAAATGTCTTGCTTAGACTTTCCCTGCTCACTCAGTGCAAGGGCACGTTTCACATGATTTCCGAATACTTTGTATAGTCCTCGAATTTCTATTGCTGGGATGGCATCGCTATCGTGGTTTGCGTTACTTGCCTGTCCATTGGATGTGTTATCAACCTTTTTAAGGTATGGCTCTTCTGAAGACTCGGCTTCAGTTTGTTGGGAATTCATATATAACTCTTACTATGAAAATTTAGTGTAATTGAGAATAGAGGTTAGTACAGATATTTGGTCTTTGTGACACGAGCTGTATTAAAAGTATGTGGGTAATTTGAGCTAGCGGATGTCTAGTTGATGAGTGCTTAAGGATTGGAATAGGTGGAAATTGTTTTTTTCTTGCGGCAACATATCAAACCAGTGGTTAAAAGTTCGCCAAAGATCATACAGGCAACGAATGAGAAGTACAACTTATAGTCTGAACAAACTAATGAATACTGACTTTGCAATCAATTACATCAAAAAATGATAAATATCGCATAGATATTTCATTGTCATGTTGTACTCAAATTGAGAGGCCCACTCCATCGGGACGATCCTAAAACCTGCTCCTTCGAGGTGAACGATCATCAATTCCCATGAAGCATGATGGTAGTTTCTTCAGTTTTAGATAGTACTTTATTGATTGTATTAAGCCTTATCAATAGGCATGCCCATAGCTGTAGTACTATGCAGTGCGGTCTATGTATTGGCATAAAATACCTAACTAGTAATTCGAGTAAGTACTCTTAAAAAAATAGAAATGTGAGTGGAGGCAAGTACAAGATAAGAAGTTAAATGATAGGTTGATAATAGGCTTATCAATAGGGCTATGGAAATAAATAAGGAGGCTTGTATATGAGCCATTTTTTTGAAAAAAGTAATGCTCCCTTTCAACTTAAAAATCAATTACTAGAATTCATTTGCCCTATTTTAGCTTTCATAAGCGCAGCATTGTTTTTTGTGAATGTATATCTTAAAGATTATCCTCTCGCGTTTGCAGAGATACTAATATCAATTACAGGGTTAATTGTTTACCTTCGGGTTAGAAAGCAGGAAGTGGTTGGATACGAAATTCTAGCTTTGGCTACTTTGTATAGCTTAGTCGTTCTATATGCTGTTTTCTCTTCTCATCAAGGATCTTGGATTGCCTTGTGGATATTTACCTTACCGCCTCTTTACCATGTTCTATTCAATCGGTTTGTAGCTTCAGTAATCACAGGCTCACTTTTGACCTTGGTGTTCATATTCTTTAGTTTTCATTTTATAGATAACTTTTCATACCTGAAATTATTAAACTTTTCAATGCCATATATTCTAGTTTGGGCGATATCATTTAAATATGAATCTCTAAGAATCAAAGTTCAAGAAAAGACCTTTGCACTGGCTGAAACAGATCCTCTTACTTCTATTGGAAATAGGTTGGCGCTAAAGAATGTCTGGAAGTCTTTGCCTATACAACATGGCGTGTATTTGCTTTATTTTGATATAGATGACTTTAAAAACATCAATGACATGTTCGGGCATGATGTAGGTGATGATGTTATTAAGTACTCCATTAGTCAAAAACATTTCAGCCACAGTGAAGGGAGAGTTTTTCGACTCGGTGGAGAGGAGTTTTGTTGGATATTTTTGGCAAAAGATCGACATGAAGCAACTCAGGCTTCTAACAAAGTCAGAACATCAATAATGAATAAAGTCTTTCTGGAAGCAAGTGGAGATTTTTCAATTACTGTTAGCGGTGGGCTTGTTAGGGTTGATAAAGACGAGTGGTCACTAGATCAAACTCTTTCAAAAGCCGATGCTCTTTTATACGAAGCTAAGAGTGAAGGAAAGAATAGAATTAATGTAGGCTTTTCACTTTTATGACTAGAGAAATTACTATGCAAATAATCTTGATCTGTCGGAAATGGACTATAAACAATCTCCGCATGCTACAGTAGCTTTCCGCTCTCAAGGTGACTTTGAAATATGCTTATGCGGCTCCAGAGTGCTAATGAGCTTTGGTTTTTATTCCTATATACGAGTACATAAATATCCTGGTATGCAATAATTTATCCTCAAAGCTTTTAAACCCGAGCTCTGGATGGACTGAACTTGTTATATTATTAGTTTGATTTATTTATATGACTAACAACTTTAATAAAGTGCTCACTTATCAGTATTATGTAGTATATGGCTTTTATTCCTTAACTGTATTCTATTTATAACTAGCATGAGTAAGAGGTTAGCGTATTGTTGGTGTTATTAATGAACAATCAAATTCAACAAATGATTAATAATATCAAGATAAATAGTGAAAACATTGCTAGCCAACTTGAGTATGGTAATGTTAATACGGGCGAGCCTCTCGATTCTGAGACCTTAAGTAGATTAGAAAAAATGTTCGCAACAGACCTTTCTTTTATTCGCATTAGGATAAGCGAGCTACCATATGAGCTAAATGCTAAGGCGTTTACACACGGTACGGATATCTATATTTTACCTGATGAATATGAGTCCGATAAGCTTTCAGGTAGCAAGTTAATACTTCACGAAGTTGCTCATGTGATACAGCAGTTGAGAGGTGACCTTCTGGATGTCCCAGAAAAAGAGCTTCAATTAGTTGTAAATAGTGAACTAGAGGATGAGTCTGATGAGTTTTATGAAGTAGTATTGAATAATGTAGCCCAAGTTAAAGGTAGTGTGAAATTTCATAAAGATAATGTTAACTGGTCTGTTGTTCTCCCTCAGCTCTTTTTTAGGACCCGTAATCTTTCAAACAATGAATGGGATTTACACCCATTTGAGGGCAGCCCAGCAACGGTACTAACTCGTATTATAAAGGAATTAGACTCAAGTTTTAGTCATGCAGAGCTACGGGATTATATCAAGGCAAATAGAACGAAAATATTGTCAGTACTATCAAGTTGGATGAAATCTTCGACTAGTAGGGTTACAAGGTATGTACGCGGACAAAATGCAGAATCAAGAGTTTATGATAATAACATTGATCTAGCTAAAGCATTAGCTGGTGAGGTTCGATCAGATTTTAATATGGCTCGAGAAAAAATACTAGCGATACAAGTAAAAAACTCGTTATATATTAGGAACCAATTAGATAGCTTGTTAGTTAAGCTAGGTGACGTGTTAGACTACTTGCACAAAGCTGACTTAGATCAACTGCCGAAACTAAAAGGTATAGTGGATACTATTTACTCCAGAACTAAAACTTACAAAGGTACATATTATCATTACTACAGAAGAAAGGGGATTAAATCTGTAATAACTAACCCAAATTCAACTACGTCTATATTTTATAAAGTAGCGGCTATTCACGATATAGAGAAAGTATTCAGGAAGATGAATCCAGAAAGTAGCCGAGTTCCATATAGTAAGAACAAATGTACAATTTTAGAGAAAAACAATCAAGGTAAGTATACTAGAAGAAAGCTTACCATGCAGGGGACTAATGATTTTAGATGGGGAGTCAACAACAGTGGTTTGAGAAAATATCTAACTTTAAAAGAAACGTCGCCTTTTATTGAGTCAGCTAGGTTGGCAGATATGCCCGCACATATGGGGCCATCATATACCTCTGGTAGAATGTTTCAAATGTGTGAGCATTTTGGGGCTACTGTTGAGGAGATTTCTGCTGTAGCTTGGGCTTTATTTGCCTTCTGGAATTTAGAATATTCTCATAAGGAGACTCGCGTTCACAGGTTCCATTTTGTTATGGATATGGCTCAAAACTATGGTGTAACGTATCGTCCTTTTGTTTACCCTACTCAGTGCCCAGATCAGAGGCACAATGGATACAATTTTAGGCCTAGGTAGTTCTAATTTATATCCTAGGCTTTGTGAAAATTAGCTACGTGGGAAGCAATATTATCTAGATAATATGTTTTAGTTTGAAGAAGGGGCATGGTTGTCATTTTTTAGAATATTCAATTTATGGATAACGAAAGAGTTGAATGCATTGTTTCCCATTGTACTCATCAATATTAGGGCATAATACGTTTTCGTAATGGACAAAATGTATGGTACGCCCCTTTAACCGCTATAAACCAATAACCCAAGAGAGCTATCTTATAGTGTTAACCAGCTTCCACCAGCAAGGATAGGTTTAGATTGCTGTAAGCCAAATGCTTTTCTTACCGGAATGTGTTAGTTACTTAGTGCAGTGTTTGCGATCAAGTACCTGAAACAATGGAAAGTGTTATGAAGAAGTTTATCAAAGAGAAAATGGGTATCGACCTCGACCAGCCTTCGACTAAAAAGGGTTTGGCGCTTATCAGTGCTGGCGTGGCTTTGGCTGTTGGACATCCTGACTTGTTGACAGCGAATGTGACTGCAAAGGGCATTGAATATGGCGGTATCATCGGTACTACTCTCCCAATCCTAATTGGAGTTTGGGAGATGGTTAGAGATGAGTTTAGAGATTAAACCAAATTTTCACTTTCATTTAGTTGGCATATAGCTATGCTACATTCATTTACCGTCCCAAACCGTACAATCAATGAACGAATATCTAGAGTATTTAGGGAAATGGAAAAGCTCTAAAAGTGCAATATTATCTATAGAAGGCTATGAAGCTAGTGTTACTGGTACTTTAGGCCACGAGAAAAAGGCTAGATTTATTGATTTGGATACTGACAAAGTTATTTCTCGAGCTACTTTATGGGAAAGCGGTGAGCTTGAGTTGGAAGCTTTAGATATAGATACGGAAAAGAGGGTGATTCAAAAATCAACAGTAGTTCAAAGTGTCTCAGAATTGGATGACGAATTGAATTGGTGGATGAGTGAAGTTACTACTTGCTAATAACTAGAGGTTTGAGTTTGTTATATGAATTTCCTGAAGAATTAGATTTCTTTGAAAGAGGTTTTGGCTATTCTGAAGAATATGACCGTGATGAAGGTATCTTCTCGTTTGTTTTGCCATATGAAAATGGTGACAAATTGATTTTTTCTCATTCCCCAAGTGGGAAAAATTGGGTTGAAGTTAAATTGGTACAAGACGATATAGTACTATTCAATATCCAGAAAGAAGGTATTTCAAATATTGCGTTTCAAGCTTGGGGAAATGAAAAGGTCATTCGTGTCTATTGTGTGGGGGAGGCAGCAGGTATTGATTTCCTTATTTGCTACAAACCGATACCACGCCTTGTTTATTTAGAGAGATGAGTATTAGCTGAGTACTCTAAAAAATAATCATACTTCTCAAACTCGAAATGAATATCAGTTATGCTTTTGAAAAAATCAACATGTACCGGCTTAACTTGAAAGCAGTCATACATAGGATTGTCCTTATCGATACAAAGATTGTCTTGGAGTCGAGACAAAGTCAATTGAGGAAGTAAAACTTCCCCTATAAGCTCATCACTAGCTCTATCGTAAAAACATATATATCTAGGCATCAGGTGACTCTCTAGTTGTCAAGCTTCAGGTGTTTTCTCAATGATCCAATTGTCCTCTGAACTATCACGATATGCATGAAAGCCTTCGTTGATGTGAGCAATTTCCAGAACAGAGGGGTCAAGCTCGGCAACCTTTCCAAGACCAACCAAAATAGCATCTTCCATGTTTAGTTCGGTATTGCTTAAGAATTGCCAGCCACCGTCATCTACATCATGGTACACAATCTGTATTGGGTGCTCTCCATCCATTATTGGTCGTGTAGTGAAAACTGAACAGTTCTTAGGTTGCTCAAATGGCCAGTCGTTGTCAGAGGGTGATTGGATCATAATGAATAATACTTCTCTTTTAAGCTCTTAAGGCAGAATGCAATCCTAGCAAATTTCGATTGGTGACTGAAGGTAAGGCCTGCTACATAGAATTGAAAGTTGTGGTCAAAATGTGGACATTAACTAAAAAGGTCTTAGCTAAAAACTAGCTAAGACCTTGATAAATATGGCGCTCCCGATAGGATTCGAACCTATGACCTGCCCCTTAGGAGCATGAAAAAGCGTTATTTAGCCATAAACACCCATGCACAAAAATGTGCTATTATGTTATTTAATTCAATAAGATATGTTCATTTTGTTTGTTCATTCCGGTTCGCCGATTTTCGTGTTTTAACATTCAATCTGCTACATATTTGCTACACAGAAATTGGCAGTCTCGGGTGGGTATGAATGGCGATTAAACAGAAAATCACAATAAACTCTATTAAGAATTTTAGAGTGGAAGACGGGCGCATGAACGATACCGAAGTATCCGGTTTTCATGCTCGGATTTCAAAAAACGGCCTCATTAAATACTATCTCTATTATCGCCTCAAAGGTATCCAGTGCAACTACCTACTTGGTTCGGCTAAATCACTCACACCTGTTCAAGCCAGAGATCTAGCAAAAGAAGCTGCTGGATTGGTGGCGAGTGGCAAAGATGTACAGTTGTTAAAGAAAGAATCGAAGCGCCATACAATGAGGGAGAACCTCAAACTACGTACGTTCTTAGAAAAGGATTACTTACCATACTTAAATGGTTTGAACCCAAAAACTGCCTATAAAGCATATAGAAACATAATCAGTAGCTTCGCTTTTTTACTCGATAAAAATATTGCGGATATTAACGCTTGGGAAATTCAAAAGTGGGTAGCGGAAAGGCGTAAGTTAGGCAGAGCGACATCAACAATCAATTATTCTCTTGGTCGTTTAAAAGCTGCGCTAAACCGAGCTGTTGAATGGGATGTTATCGACTCCCATAACTTAGATAAAATCAAAGTTACGAGAGAGGATAATACTCGCACTCGCTACCTTTCTAACCAAGAAGAAGCAGCTCTTTTTCAGGCTATTAAAGACCGAGACCAACGCATTCGAGACAACCGAATCTCTGGTAACAAACACCGTTCAGCACGAAGACAGTATCCTAGTTTTGATGGCTTGCGCTTTGTTGACTACATTGAACCGCTAATTCTAACCGCAATGCATACCGGAGTCCGTAAAGGCGAGTTGCTATCTCTAACATGGAATGATGTGTGGTTCGAACAACGCTACCTGACGGTTAGAGCAGAAAATGCAAAATCAAAGAAAAGACGAACCATTCCACTCAATGACACAATACTTGATGTTTTAACCACATGGCGCAGCCAAAACCCTGAAGCTGAGCACGTGTTTATTTCTCAAAACATACCTTTAACCGATGTCAAAAAACCTTGGTTACGATTAATGAAGGAGTCGGGCATTGAAAACTTCCGCTTTCACGATTTGAGGCATCACTTTGCAAGCAAGCTTGTTATGGCAGGCGTGGACTTAAATACTGTTCGCGAGCTGCTGGGGCACTCTGACCTGAAAATGACGCTAAGGTATGCGCATTTAGCCCCAGAGCATAAGGCCGCTGCGGTTAGTATGATTGGGTAGAATTAACCTTTCTAAGGCCTTGCCTAGTAATTTTAATTTAACTTTTTGATAATTAAAGCGTTGTTGTGTTGATGAGTGTCTATATCGATAATGCAGAAGAGTCGGAAAAGACAGAATTTGCCATACCATATTATATATGCGGGATAGCTCTCAAATAGTCACATTAGCTAGAATTAACCTTGTCGCGATACTGTGCATTGTTCGACTGATTGCGGTGGTAAAAAATGCTAGTGTGATCTTCTGCAAAGTTGTGATGAGAGAAACTATGAAAAATCAAAAAGAAACAATAAGAAAGATAGTTACACACCTTAACAATGAAGAAGCCAACGGCGGTTTTTGGTTGCCTAATATTCAGCGCCCATTTGTGTGGAAAGAGGAGCAAATAGAAAGGCTTTTTGACTCTCTGATGCGCAAATATCCAATTAGTACCTTACTAGCATGGAGAACGAAATCAGCAATAAAACATAGAAAGTTTATAGACAACTATCGCTCAAGCACTCGTTTGACTAATTATTATGTGCCGGAAAATAGTAAAGCCAAGTTACTTGTACTTGATGGTCAGCAGCGATTACAAAGCCTGTTTATCGGTTTACGTGGTAGTTATGAAGGAAAAGAGCTTTATCTTGATATCTTAAGCGGTGATTTAGTAGCGCCAGAAGATATTCGATTCAAGTTTAAGTTTCTTAATTCAGAGAGCGCTAAGTTTCCTTTTGTGAAGTTCAAGGATCTTGTTTTTTTTGGAGATAGGCAAAGTAAACTTTGTCGTAAGATAGTAAGCGAATCGGGTTGGGAGCTAACAGAAGAGCAGCGTGACCGTATTGAAGATAACTTGAGCCAAATGTTTCATGTGTTCCGTGAAGAGGAAGTATTGGTTTATCAAGAGTTGGATAGTATTGATAGTCCTGAGTCCTATACAGAAAATGATGTGGTAGAAATTTTTATTCGGGCAAATGATGGTGGAACCAAACTAGGGAAATCTGACTTGTTGTTTTCACTTCTTACATCTTCTTGGGAAGATGCTGAAGAAAAAATGGAGGAGCTGTTAGATGACTTGAATCGTGAAGGGTATGATTTTACAAGAGACTTCATCCTCAAAACATGTTTGACCCTTTTGGGTAAGGGCGCTCGTTACGATGTTGCTAAGTTTAGGGATGGCTCCACCAAAGACTCTATTATAAACAATTGGGAAAAACTTTCAGATGCGATAAAAGATGTAAAGGATTTCTTGTACGGAAAGACTTTTATCCGTACTGATAGAGCATTGCCCTCCTACTTAACATTGATTCCTATTATTTATTTTAGGTATAAGTACCCTACCAAATGGAGCGCAGTTACTGACTTAAATCGCTATGTGCTACGTACACTCTTGACTGGTTCATTCAGTGGAACACCTGACAACCTCATTGATAAATGCACTAAGCACATTGATGATAAAGGAGAGTTTGATGTAACGGAACTTTTTGGTGTTATTAGGGCTGATGGGCGTAATTTAGATGTGACAGTTGATACTATTTTGAGCCGAAAGTACGGGTCTAAAGATATTCATCTAATATTTAATATGTGGTATGAGCAGTTCGATTATACGCCATCGTTCCACAATAACTTGCCCCAAGTTGACCATATATTTCCTCAGTCGATATTGAAGACTATCAAGGATCCTAACCCAGATACTGGCGCTATGAATATAATGCGTTATAAAGCTCCATTGAGGGACCAAATTGGCAATTGTATGCTGCTCACTGCTGTAGAAAATGGTGCTAAAACTGACATCCTGCCTGAGGATTGGTTTGAAGGTAAAAATGAAGCCTATTTAGATATGCATCTTATTCCTAGAGATAAGGAGCTGTGGAAGCTTGAAAATTACGAACTATTTATTGAATCACGTAAGGAGCTGATTTTGAAAAAGTTCGAATATATGCTGATTAAAGATTAGTGGAGGAAGTGTTTCTAAATCGCTTTATGAGCTGGTTTGGCAATTTCTAAAGTTCTTATATTGCACTAGACAATTTTAAGAAGTGAAGCATTCAGAAAAGTAGCGTTGAAAGTCAACAAAATTGTCATGAGTTACCGAATGAAACCTGCAAATTAACCGAAAACCTAACCGCTTTGGTCTAGCTCGGTAACCATAGGTAACCAGTATAATGAGGGGAAAGTTTACCGTAGGCTAAATACTCATGTTACCGAACCAAATAACTTTCTAACGGTATCGATTCCGGTTAGACATTCGGTTAAATCCGGTTATCTAACGGTTTCTTACGGTTATAATTTCCTTCTTATCAGTAGCGTATAAAGTCTCTCCAACCAGTCATCTCAAGGTTGGAAACCGACGAATGATCGCGTTAAATGGGGTGATAACAATAACTCACCTATGGAGAGGATTATGGTCGTAAAACGTCGGTTTATACGCATTGAAGAGATAGAACAAAAGACGCCGTTAACTAAGGGAGACGTGCTTGAGTTGGTTGAAAATGGCGAGCTGTCGTTCAGTGCGCGTGTAAACTTGAAACGGTTAGGTGCACAGCACCCGAAAGAGAACTACGCGGTTTGTGGCGTGTTTGATTATGATGGCATCGTCGGTTTATATGGTAAAGAATCTGTCCAATTTGCACTCAAGTTGCAATCTCATGAAGTCTCGTCAGTTATTGTTAAGCAACCGGAAAAGGTGAAGCGTTGGGGTAGTGTTGGAACCAAATTCGGGGAAATTAGAAGCAGTTTGGTTGAATATAGGAGCAACTTCTATAAATGCCCAGCTGTAAACTTTCTCGCTTATGTTCGGTTAGTTCATGAACAGAAGCTGCTTCACGCAGTGCAAAATTTGGGTTTTAACATGGCTAATAATTTGGTTAGAGGATATGGCCAACAGATGGATGCAAGTTTAAAAGCAGATGATACACCGTGCCTACAAACCAAACCTATCACCATAAGCCCAGACAATCTTCGACTGGATTTAGAAGAAATTGAAGCACTAATGGGTTCCGCTGTGTCTCAGCTGGAAGCAACAATCAAGAAACCACAAACACTGACTCATCCGTTCGCTCAAATTATCCATCGCGTCTTGCAAGAATATCCTGATATCGAGGCAGGAGATATTTGGGAGCTTATAAAAAATGATGTCATTCAGGATGGTCGCCGAAAATACGATATCGAAGCTGTTATTGATGAGATGACCAATGATGTCGTTAACTGGTTTGGTCGTGGCGATACGATGAATAGCATGAAATACAGCTCATTTCGCTCAAATACTCTACCTAGAGTCAGGGAGTTTATCGACCTGCAAAAATAATCGTCATTGAAACCGTCATCGTGAGCGTCATATGACGGTTGGGTCAGTTAAGTTTGAATCTCCAACAACACAAGGAGATATCAAAATGGTACAAGCCCATGTTGAAAAACGAGCTTACACAGAGCAAGAAACTTCCCTTTATATCGGTATGAGCCGTTCATTCCTGCGTCAAAGCAGAATGGAAGGCCAACGTCGAAACCGCGCTATTGCGCCTCCTTTTATCAAAATCGGTCGGGCAGTGCGTTACCTAAAAGAAGATTTAGACCAATGGTTGGATGACCAACAAAAACGTGATCACCTTTCTCAAGGAGGCGCGTATGAAGGTTAATTTGACTGAGCAACAAATCAAGCTGCTTGAATGGATGAAAGAGGGCAACGCGTTTAACCGATGCTCTGACTATGGCCCTAGTAATGGCGTTATACGAGAGCGCCGTAAGATGCCTATTCGCCTTCATACGAGAGCGGTTCACCGATTACTGCAGCAAGGACTCATTCGCTACGAACCATACTTTGCCTTTGGTATCCGGTGGGACAAGTTCGAGATTACAGATAAGGGGAGGATAGCGATATGTCAGAAGTAATAGACCTCTCTAATGTTGATTGGGATGATAAGGCCTTTGTTCAGCAAAGGCTTGTTTGCTTTCCGATTCCTATTCAGCGCCAACTACTCAAACAGTATTTTGCTCGCCCAACTAAATTTGACCGCAATACTTTCCTCCGCGTTACGGTTAAAGACATCACTGATAAGCTCGATATTCCACTCAAAGAGCTGAGGCTTAATCTAACCGAAGATGACTTGCGAGAAGAAGCCAAGCGTTATGCCAGTGCAGTATTGGCGTTAAGACGCCAATATCTTAATGACGAATTAGTTCTAGAGAGTATTCGGCCTATGGTAGGCCAAAAGGGTATCGAACCACTTGAAGGTTATAGCCTACAAGGTGAAATCAGTCGTTACAGCGATAAGAACTGGTGGTTAAGAAGGCTTAGAAGAGTACTTCGTAAGAACCTAGAGGTAGTGTTTCACCATCTCAACTATGTGAACAAAAAGCGCAGCCTTTACTGCTCGAACAATACTCTCAAAGCCCGTATCGCTCAAAAGCAGTATCAGCAAGAGTTTCTAGCCAACACTATTGCTACCAATGAAAATGGAGAAAGCTTTTCACTGCTAGAGCTTTCGCAAAAAGGTGTTGCTGATCCAAAGATACGCAAGGGCGAGTTGATGATGCGAGCGAGAGGCTTTGAAGAGTTGGCGAAAAGTCATGGTCACCAATCCGCTTTTCTTACTATCACTTGTCCATCTAAATATCACAGAGCCTACGCGACAACTGGTGATGAGAACCCAAACTGGCAAGGGTTTACTCCATTAGATGGTCAACACTACCTTAACGAAATTTGGGTACTGATTCGCTCTAAACTTAGCAGGCTCAATATTCCTTTTTACGGTTTTCGAGTATCTGAACCACAACACGATGGCACCCCTCACTGGCATTTATTGCTGTTTGTGGAAGCGCACCTTTACCAAGATATGGTCGAGGTGATGCGAGAGTATGCAATGCGTGAGGACAGTGAAGAGAAAGGGGCAGGTGAGCACCGTTTCAAAGAAGTTAAAATCGACCCGAATAAAGGCAGTGCAACAGGCTACATCGCCAAGTACGTGTCTAAGAACATTGATGGTAGTGACCTAGATTCAGGTGTATACGGTGAAGACCCAAAAGATGCTGCTTGCAGAGTGGATGCATGGGCGGCTTGCTGGGGTATTCGCCAGTTTCAACAATTAGGTGGCTGCTCGGTCACTGTGTGGCGTGAGTTACGTAGACTCAAAAATGCTATGCAGTTACCTGAAAAGCTGAAAGATATCTTCAAAGCAGCAGATAAAGGCGATTGGAAAAACTTCATTGAGAAAATGGGTGGCGTGTTTTGTGGCCGAAAAGAGCAAGCCATCCATCCTTACTATGAGCTGTCAGTAGACCAAAGCACAGGTGAGGTGAAAACAACGCTCTACTGTGAAACTGAGCTAACGAAAGTGCTCAAAGGTGTTACTGCAATGGGTAAAGCGATTGTGACTCGTTTTATGCAGTGGCGCTTTGAATCAAAGCTCGCGCCATCTTTTAACTTGGAGTTCTGTGAATAAGTGTATTTCATATAGATCGAAAGCTTGGGGAAGGAGCATGCTTGGACTAATAATTTTTAAACTTGATGGGGTAGGCTAAAATGGTTTTCCTGAGAACTGTATTGAATTATGCCTATTTAACTATTAAAGATAATCTCAGTAGCTTGTCATACGTCTCTGCTTGAACCGAAACTATATAACATTGCTGCTTTAAGCAAGTACGTTGCCGCGTGTCTGAATGTCAAAAGCACCGCTCATATCAATTAACTCTTAGAGTGTATGATATGCGTCAAAGAACAAACTAAAACAATCGCATAACCATATAATGATTAGGCGTTAAGTAATTATAGAAGTGTATAATATTCAAAATTATTTCAGGCAGAAAATCGATTGGTTAGGTAGACAAATGCAGGATAAAAAGGCTCTTAATAGGTTAGTCGTTATAAAATCCACACAACTAAATGAAAATCAAGGTTTTGTGACACCAATATTGAGTATTTCAGACACTGAGGAGTTTGCTCCAGTAATTAGACATGACTACCCTCAAGATGTTTTAGTCTCAAAGGGATATCCATATATAGATACTAACTATGAGACAAATGAGCTTTTCATCTTAAAGACTCACAACCTTGATGAGGAAAAAACACAGCAAAGCGGCTCTCCTCGCTATTGGGCGCGCGACGAATCTGCATTTTCCGATTTACCTCCCAGTACTTTATTGCCAATTGTTTCTGTTCCCTTACCCAGCAAAGAGAATGGAATTCTTCCTGTGGGTATTACGCCGCCAGCTCGCCCGTTTTTTATTCTCGATGATGGTCACTTATTTGGTCCTTTGACTAGTAGCCAAACTGAAGATGACAGATATATTGTTGAGCCGTATGTTCATCCAAGCTTATCTTTTGGTAAAGGTTACATTGGTCGGTTTGCTTTGAGTGGGGTTACCGATTGTTTAGTCGAAACTAAAGTCGAGGATGAGTCGATGCTATTTGTCTCCTCATTCAAGCAACTTTCTTCACACCGCAACGACAAAAGCAGTATTGATTATGTTTCGGATGATCAATTAATTAAAGTTGTCAACCAGTTGGGCTTCGGTAAGCAGACTAAAGGACTAGGAAAAAAAGAGGCAGAGCGGCTACAGCAAATTATTACAAGTAGTGAAAAAGCTAATAAATTCGGAAAGTACGACGAACGCCTTGAGCGCCTCAAAGGTTTACTAGATCGATATCTGACTGAAGCGGATATTGGCTTTGAACTTGTTAAGAATTATCTAGATAGTAATTCCGGCCAAGTATTCTTAAATAATTATGTAAAAGCCAACAAATCAACTCTACTGAGCGATTTTATTGATAAGGTAAAAGCAGATGCGAAAGCTGAAGAAAAGAAAATTCAGCAAAAGTTGCAAGAACAGCAAGCTCAGGTTGCTGCAAAGGAGCACGAGGTTGCTCAAATCACAAATAGCGTTGCGAAAAAGAGGCAGGAAGCACAAGATGAAATCGCTAGAATTGCAGCAGAAACTGAAGATGAAGTAAGGCAAACACTGAAGCTAAAACAGCAAGAGCTGAGTGAAAATATTGTTGCTCTCGAAAAAGAGCAAACGTCTTTAGAGAAAAAAGTTAATGATAAAGTAGCTCATTTAGCACTTGTGAATGAGATTGAGGAGTTAAAAAATACGTGTAACTACTACGAGCAACACTCCAAAAGGCTTGAGTCGACGGTTAAAGGTTTTGAGGCGACTCTAAAGAGTAATGATACAGAAGAGCTGGCAAAGAAAATTGGAGAGATGGAAGCAATTAATCGCGTCCTAAACGGTAAATCGGCTTCAGTCTCTAAACCTGCACAACAGTATAGTCCGGTTATCTTTAGTCAATCTGAGCCAGAAACTGCTGAAAAGGTAGTAGATGCCATAGGGGCTCATTTTGCTCAAGACAATGGGAGAATGTTCAATAAAGAAGAAATGACGAACCTAATCGTTTCAGTGAATCAATCTTTTCTTACTATACTATCTGGCCCTCCAGGAACAGGTAAAACTTCCACAGCAACACGCTTAGCAAAAGCGTTGCATTTAGGAAGTAGTAAAGGAGACCAAAACTTCTTGTATGTTCCTGTTGGCCGTGGCTGGGTTTCAAGTAGAGATACGCTCGGCTTTTACAACTCTCTCAAAGATGTATATCAGGAGTCAAGAACGGGACTATACAGCTTTCTTTCTAGGAAAGAATCTAAAGAAAATGATGCTTTAAAGCTAATCCTCCTAGACGAAGCTAACTTGTCCAGTATGGAGCATTATTGGTCTGATTTTCTAGCTTTATGTGACTTAGAAAACCTAAACCGTCCAATTGATACTGGTATTCCACATGAGAGTCATAGATTCCTAAAAGTTGGAGATAATACAAGGTTTATTGCTACGATAAATAATGATGCAACGACAGAAAAATTATCTCCTCGATTAATCGATCGAGTGCCCGTCATTACTTTGGATGTCCCCTCAGACAAGATTGTGGAAACAACTAGCCTAGAGCTTGATGGTTCAATAAGTTCATCTAAACTGAGGGAGCTTTTTGTGCCAGAGTATGCAGAATTGTCAAAAGCTGATGAATCAATTTTAGCTAAGATTATTGATACATTGAGTATTCGTGACTCTGTACTCGGAAAATCAATTCCGATTAGTAGGCGAAAAGTTAACGCAATTACAAATTATTGTGATGTCGCAGGACAAATGATTGGCTCAGAGGCTGCGATGGACTTTGCTATTCAGCAACATATTCTACCTCACATTGAAGGCTATGGGGCTGCATTCAGAAAACGCTTAGAGAAATTGCTGAGTATAGTAAATAAAACTTACCCTCGCTCGGCAGCTCACATTGAAAGAATACTGGCTAGTGGCAATGAATTTACAGGCTCATACTCATACTTCTAGGAGCAGTCTAATATGTATTTAGAGCTCCACATAAAATCAGGCAGTAGATATGGCGAGGTTATTCGTCTATGTGAGGTAAGTTCGCAAGTGGAGCTAGCTTCATGGGTGAAAGAGAATGAAGTAATAGAACTATTTTTAAGGGCTCCCTCTGATTTCGAAAGCGCAAGTCTAAATCTCTACGATCATCGAATTCCTGCAACTTACGTCGAATATAGTGAAGATAGTGTAACATTTGTCTGGAAACCACAGCGCCTCAAGAATCGTTCACTAGAATGCCTATTTATTAACTATTTTGGCCTAGCAGAGTTGTCTGTTGAACTTGAAGATTGTAACGGAAATAGAATAACCAAGAATTTTGCTCCACTAGAGGTTTTTGCGTCTAAACTAAACGCGCAGAATGTTGAAGACATGCTTTCCTACTTGGCAACCTTGGGCGACGACCAACTTCACTCGTTGTTCCAAACAACAAAACATGGGGCTGGGTTTAAAGAAGGGTCTACATCTCCGAATGGAAGCTTAGAAAGGTTAGAGCAAACTATTGACAAACTATCGTTTCTTTTCGAGCACTTGTTTGCGAAGCCGATTACTAAGTTGCTACCAGAGCACAAAGTTCTCCAAGCGTCTGGAGAGGAAGATTTAGATGATGGAGCATTAGGGTGGTTACTAGATAACTTATCAGTTGTCGAAGAGGTTGACGATATAGATCGTGCGCATTTTGAGCTTGATAGTAGAATGTATAAAGCACATTCGGTGCAAGTGCCTGTGCTAAAAGAAAATTCAAACCTCTATGAAAACCAAGTTGTACATGGTTTTGTTGTAACTCTTTTAAATGAAGCAGACAAACAGCTATCAAATTACAATAAAACTAACTCTTTAGAACCGACTTTTCATGATCAGATGCCGGATGGCTATTCTTCGTTCTTTACTCAAGTTAGTCGTTTCAAGAAACAGCTTCTCGGTAACCAAATAGAACGTTGTCTTAGAGTAATCGATAGACTGAAGTTTTTAAAACATAGTATAGATAGGTCAATTCCGGTCACAAGTTATGTACTTGAAAGACCTATATTGACGCAGAAAGCTGAAGCTCAACAGAGTTATAGAGGTGTCTTCATAGAGTATATAAATTGGTTTGAAAGAAGCTGCCCAGATTGGTCGGTGTATCAAAACCTTTTAGCTATAAAGAGTATACCTACGTTGTTCGAATCTTACTCTTATTATCGAGTAGGTGAATCTCTTAATAACATTCTCAACCCTCTAAGGAATTCGCAGTCTATTAGTACTTTTATGCACGATATTGATGGGAATGAAGTAATCTTGGTAAGAGAGCCTACATACTGGATGCCTAAACATTCTCGCTCCAATGAGAGCTCATATATTAACTCTGAAGGTAAAGTACTAAAACAAGGAAAAGTTGTAGGCAGATCGAGTTACGGTAAATATTCACATAGGTGTCCTGATGTAGTTGTTGAGGTTCGGAAGGAAAGTGAGTCGTCTCAGCTAATAGTCCTTGATGCTAAGTATACTTACCCCAACCTAGCGTTTTCGAGATATTTGCCTGAATGCACAATGAAATATGTACATGGAATACACAATAGGGCAAACAATAATAGCTTGGTATGTTCTATGACCATTTTACATCCTATTGGTGATGCAGACGAATCCCTAAAAAGCTTCCATTCTTTGGAATACAGTATTGAAGGCGACTTACCTGTGTCTCCATCACTACAAGCATTAGGGCTTCAGTTGGACGTATCACAAGACACTGATTGCTTAACTGAGACTTTAAAGCTACTACTTCGACAAGCAGGTGCCTCTATTCCTGAAAATATACAGACTCCTTTGTTTACCGGATGATTCTAACTAATTCTTAGCTCTCCTTCTATTCCTCGAATATTGGGAGAGCAAAAACTGCTTTTTTTAGAACTAAATATGACTAAACGCGGATAAGATTCTTGTGCACTGAGTAACACTATCGTTTTTTATTCGACAAAAAATCTGCTACATATTTGCTACACAGAAATCTAAAAAGAGAAAAAGCTAAGTGGTTACTAACCGCTTAGCCCTTTAAATATGGCGCTCCCGATAGGATTCGAACCTATGACCTGCCCCTTAGGAGGGGGCTGCGCTATCCAGCTGTGCCACGGGAGCATAGGTCATATGATACTTAATTCTTTTAAGATGTTAACCTTCATTTAGTGCTTTTATAACTGTTTGTTCATTACATCGCCAATTTGTACGCTTGTTGCCATATCTTGTTGATCAACGGTTACTTCTGCGCCTTTGTCATACACTCTTGATACCGTTAAAGTGATGTCAGTTTGCGATACTTTTGTTCTCGGTAGGCCATTTTGATCGATAAAGGAGCTGGTATGCCACAAATGCAGTTTGTCACCTGTTTGTACGCCGTGAATTCGTCCTAAGTCGATAGTAATTTTATCGCCAAACTTAGCAACCACTTCTGGTAGTGTGATTTTGCAGGCTAATTCGGCTTCCAAATCTAACATGATATTACGGCTCACGCGTATGAGCATTTCGCCATATGTTGAAGCCCAGAATCGCGCACTTTTTGTATCAACTTGACTGGTTTTTGCAAAAGGCCACATTGCAACTTCACGGTACTTTCTGCTAAACACTTCGTGACCAGTTTTACCGTCATAAACTTGAATATCGACGGCAAACTGACGGTTTATGACATCATCTCGAATAAGTTTTTTGTCTACCGTTGCGGTTAAGTCCGTTATCTCACCACTAATTAAGTATTGAGCTCCGGTATCTTGAGAAATCATCTGTATGCGAGTTGGATCGTTTTTGGCAATAGCAAAGTCTGTAGTACCGACAGATACAAAGCTAACAGATTGGTCGTTAATTTGGCTGTTAACGATCTTGGTGAAGTCATCCCCTACGGAATAAATCTGACCCATTACTGCTTGTTGGGGGGAAGCGACATCTATGTTGCTGAGTAATGCAGTCTTTTTGTATTGTTCCACGTGGCAACCTGTTGCCGATGGGTAGATATCTATCCGGATGGAGGCATACATCATATTGTTAGTAGAGATATAGCGGTCAACAAGGATATAGCGGATCTCACTATTGGCAAACTGGTACTCTTTTTTATCAGCATGTAGGAGTGGCCTTATATTGCTGATGCTGCCAATGTCTGCGCCAGAAAAACTAACGGCTCGGTAAATCGCATCTTCTAGGGCATGAAGTTTTGCCATCTCGTTAGACGAAACGACAGTAGACGTGCCGGTTACCTCATACCAATTTGCTTGCACAAATGTAGTGTGTACAAGTGAGTAACAAATTGAAATTAAGATAAATAGAAACTTTTTCATCGCATTATATCCAGTTGGGTATAGTTTTTGCTTCAGTTATTTCAGTAGCTCTAGACACAGCTTTTATAAACGTAACAGTAAATGTGAAAGCAATTAATGTTCCAGCTAGAGAAAAGCTTGAACATAGTGTCTAAGAAAATCTGGAGATGAAGAGAATGAAAAGATGGCTAATGTACATACCAGTGGTCTTTTTGACTGCTTGTGCTTATTCCCCGATATACAATGGTAAGGAGCCGTATAGCGGGTCGCAATTTATGTTGATGGAAAGCCCTCGCCACACTTTAGACTTTTTCGTCGAAAGTATGACGGAAGATCTGATGGTGTCTAACACCAGTGTGTCAGCGCGAACACCCATTGCGGTGACATCGTTCGTTGACCTGCAAAATCTGGATGCTACAAACTGGCTCGGTAATTCCATGTCTGATGGGTTTATCCACCAGTTCCAGCGCAGAGGGTTTAAGGTTGTGGACTTTAAGACTACTGGCTCAATCCAAGTGACCAATCAAGGTGATTTTGCGTTTAGTCGAGATTGGAAAGACTTGGCTCAAGAGCAAGAAATCCAATATGTGCTTACGGGAACCATGTTGCGTCAAGAAGGTGGCGTTTTGATAAATGCTCGTGTGGTTGGTATGCAATCTCGTATTGTAGTAGCAACGGCGCAAGGGTTCTTGCCAGCGGATAGAATTGGTCGAGATTTGGATACCCTAAATAGCATGCGAACAGAAGATGGTGTCATCATTCGTTCCGATCCATCCATTAAAGAGCCTTACACGGTTATCTTGCGTCCATAGGAGGGATTGTTATGAGAAATTGGATTTTAGCAGTCGTGATTTTCACATTAGTTGGCTGCCAGCCATTGACAGCTATTCGCAAGGATAACTGGCTCACCGCAGTTGGATACGCCAGCATTAGTGAGCAAAAAGGGCGTAATGTTGAAGAGCGTCAAGTTAGAGCAATGAGAGCTTCTAAGATTGATGCTTATCGCGAGCTTGCTGAGCAAGTCTACGGTATGCGAGTGAGCGGGCGGGCGGATTTAAAAGATCAGCGTTTAGGTTCTGAACTTACATCCGGCGCAGTAGATGGTGTTATTCGTGGTGCTGAAGTGGTTCGGGCCTACAAAGTAGGTGATAGCTACGTAACAGAATTAAGGCTCGATATTCTGAAAATGAACAAGCTACGCGACTTTGGCGAAGTAACCCAAGTGCCAGAAAATCGCCAGCAAACGATCTTCTAGTGGATATATTCGTCTTCATCTCTCCTTCTGCCCAAATTTAATTGGGCAGAAATGAAAAACGGCAACTATATGGGTTGCCGTTTTTCTGTATATTCTACTGTATATAAAACTAAGCTTTAATATTGGTACCTAAAGTCGAAATGGCTTGAGTTTGACCGCCCGAATCATAGGTCATACCAATTTTACCTTGGCTTTGCTGCATTAAGTTATTGAGTTTGTTAAAGCTAAGTTGAGCCCGTTTTAATGCTTCGCCATTGACTAAGTTAGCTAGTTGACATTCGTGTACAATAGATCGGATTTGATCAATCTTATTAGAAACTTCTGTGTTGTCTTTTTGCTCTGAAATATCTGGGTGGGTGCCGATGCGTTGATCGGTTTTATGTAGCTGAGAAATAAGCTCTAGTTTTTCTTGAGCGAGGTTTTCTATGTCTTTGGCAACTCTGGTCGCAATGGCTACTTTTTCCTTCTCTAACAAGAGTGACAGGTCCGTTGCATTTTTAAGTTGAAAATCCAATAAACTATCCAGTGCTGCCATGACTTATTTATCCGTTGCCGTCAGAGTGTCCACGAAGTTCTTTTTCGAACTTAATGAGGTTATCAGCAAGCTTTTCAGGGTCCACAGTGTACGAGCCATTCGCAATCGCTTCTTTAATAGCGGCAACCTTAGCACTATCAAAGGCTGGCTTTGCTGCCATTTGATTGTGCATCTCACCGATTTCTTTGCCTTGTCGGCTTAAAGAAACGGCATCATCGCGCGTATTTGAAGCACTCTTTCTTGCTTCATCTGTATTTTTCGATGAGCTTGCATCCGAACGAGATGTATTCCTCGTAGTTGATGTCATCGATTGGCCAGAACGTATGTTATCTATACCTGCCATAAATAAGCCTTTTGCTAAAATCAGAACCTGTACAGTCAATATCGACCTTGAAAGGAATAACTTTAGTACTTTTTTCTTGACAATTCATCTATATGAATTAGGTACGTCATTTCAAGACTAAAACTGTACGGTTACTTCAGCGATTCCAGTCACTCTCCCTACAATTATACGGTTGGATTTGTTATTTTTCACTTTTATCTGTTCACCTTGTGACCCATCCGTTAAAGCAGTGCCCTTGGTAGTTATCGCCATTCCATTGTGAATTGCCTTTATCACGACACTTTCGTTCCGGCAAACAACACAAATGTCACTACTTTCAACGGCTTCTCCAGCGCGTAAGTTTCTTTTTAATTTTGCGCCAATAATTCCATTCACGGAAGAAAAACCTTGTCTACGTTGTCTTAGTAGATCTACCATTCCAATGTAAACATCACTTTTTGCAATAACTTGACCTCGGTTGAGGCTGTGTTTTGCAATAACTTGCGGCCCTGTGAGTGTGAGCCTAACAGGAACATAGACTCGCCAATTATCGCTAGGGCACTTGACCAAAACAGTGATATTACTGGCTGCTGGGTTTGATGATGTCGAAGATGTTTCTAGTGGTTCAGGGCAATTTGAAGCTCTAACTCTATTGTCAATATCGGCAGCATGAACCTCCAACTTAGTGCCAGACTCGGGCCTTACAGTGTTCAATACATGTTTTTGAGCTGCTTTCTGTATCTCAATTATTTGCTGTTTTGTCGCGGAATAACTGCTCGCACTAAATAAAACAAAGAAAAAGACCATAGATAAGTAAAAAACTTTCAATAAAGCTCTACACTTAGATATGGACAAAGGATATGAACGTATAGTTAAGTTGAACATTCTATTTCTCTGGTTTCCACTTCGCCAAAATTTAGACTATCACTTTTATTATACAAGTTTTCAGATGGAGATGAGCTTATGTCGGGTATTCTTGATTCGGTGAATCAGCGTACGCAACTCGTTGGTCAAAATAGATTGGAGCTATTGACGTTCCGGCTAATGGGTACTCAGCGTTATGGTATCAACGTATTTAAGGTCAAGGAAGTGCTTCAATGCCCTAAGCTTACTTCAATGCCAAATCTACATCGATTAGTACGAGGCGTCGCCCACATTCGTGGTCAGACGGTGTCTGTGATTGATTTGAGTATGGCTATAGGAGGTAGGCAAACCACAGATGTTGAAAAGTGCTTTGTAGTTATTGCTGAATTTAACCGCACAGTTCAGGCTTTCCTTGTTACTTCTGTGGAAAGAATCATCAACATGCATTGGGAGGCAATATTGCCGCCTCCAGAAGGTGCTGGCAAAGCGAATTATTTAACTGCGGTCACAAATATTGATAATGAGCTGGTTGAAATTCTCGATGTTGAGAAAATACTTGCTGAAATTGCACCTTTGGATGAAACAATGGATAGCTCCATTGGTGAAGAAATCGCTCAAGTGGAGACGGAAAAAGAAATTGTCCGTCGAATACTTATAGCCGATGATTCGACGGTAGCACGTCGTCAGGTAGAGAGAGCAATTACATCAATTGGATTTGAATGTGTAGCCGTCAAGGATGGTAAGGAAGCCTACGATAAGCTAATAGAGATGTTGGCTGATGGCAGCATATATGAGCAAATATCATTGGTCATTTCTGATATTGAAATGCCAGAAATGGATGGCTATACCTTAACTGCAGAAATTCGCCGCCATCCAGACTTGAAAGATTTGTACGTTATTCTTCATTCTTCATTAAGTGGTGTATTTAACCAAGCAATGGTTGAAAGAGTTGGTGCGAACTCATTTATAGCGAAATTTAATCCAGATGAATTAGGGAATGCGGTTAAAGCCGCAGTGAGCGAATAAAGAGACCTTAATGACAGCGATAACTATAAGCGATCAGGAGTATCGCGATTTTAGTCGTTTTTTAGAGTCCCAATGTGGCATTGTACTAGGGGACAGCAAGCAGTATTTAGTTCGGAGCCGTCTTAGCCCACTTGTGAGCAAGTTTAATTTGGGCTCACTATCCGATCTGCTGCGTGATGTGGTAACAGGCAGAAATCGAGAGCTGCGTGTTGCTGCTGTGGACGCCATGACAACGAACGAAACTCTTTGGTTTCGAGATACTTACCCATTTGATGTTTTGGCCAACAAACTTTTACCAGAAGTTGCGGCAAATAAACGCCCAATAAAAATTTGGTCTGCCGCTAGTTCCTCCGGGCAAGAACCTTATTCTATTGGTATGACTATATTGGAAACACAACAAAAGCGTCCCGGAATGCTATCTAGCGTCTCAATTACAGCCACCGATATTTCTGCAAGCATGCTTGATATGTGTCGTGCAGGCATCTATGACAACTTGGCACTAGGTCGAGGCCTGTCTCCAGAAAGACGTAGGACATTTTTTGAAGATGCTGGCGACGGTCGGATGAAGATTAAAGATAACGTTAAGCGTTTAGTGAACTTCAGACCACAAAACTTAATGGAAAGCTATGGCTTGCTCGGCAAGTTCGACATTATCTTTTGCCGTAATGTATTGATCTACTTCTCACCAGAAATGAAATCTCAAGTACTGAACCAAATGGCAAACAGCCTAAACCCTGGTGGTTACCTGTTATTGGGAGCATCGGAGTCACTTACTGGACTAACCGACCGTTTCGAAATGATTCGTTGTAATCCAGGTATTATTTATAAGTTGTTATAAAACATAAGACTAAAGATTTTTTCATCGAACCTAGAAGCCCAACATTGATGTTGGGCTTTTTAATATCCGCTTTTGAATTGGAGTATGAATTTGGGCCCACTAATTGCTTTATCCCAATTGTGAAAGCAAATATTCGATGAAGTTTAAAGTTGGTACGCATATTGCTTTTGATATTACCAGTAGGCAAAGAATTTAAGTTGAGGCAGTTTATGGCTATTTCTTTTGATAACGCATTAGGTATTCACCAATACACGGTGGGAGTACGCGAGCGCAACGCTGAAGTGATATCCACAAACATAGCCCAAGCGAATACGCCAGGTTTTAAAGCGAGAGGTATGGACTTTAAAAGAGCTTTGCAAGCGGCAACATCTGATGCCTCTATCTCGTTAAGTCGAACGGATGGTCGGCACATTCCTGCCTCTTTTACCGTCACTGGTGAAAAGCTTTACCGTATCCCGACTCAACCTGATACCGGAGACGGTAATACAGTAGACGTGGATTTAGAGCGTAATCTATTTATGCAAAATCAACTTCGTCATCAAGCTTCGATTGAATTTTTAGGTAGTAAGTTTAAAAACTTAACTAAAGCGATTAAAGGGGAGTAGTTAGATGAGCTTATTTAACGTATTCAATGTAACTGGTTCTGCAATGAGCGCTGAGTCTGTTCGTTTAAACACTACTTCTAGTAACTTAGCCAATGCCGACAGTGTTTCGAGCTCGGCGAAAGAGACATATAAAGCTCGCCATGCAGTATTTGGGGCAGAGCTCAACAAAGCGAGATACAACAAGGACGATAATGTTCCGGTAAGAGTGCTAGGCATTGTAGAAAGCAATAAGCCTCTTAGCGCAGAATACAACCCAGATCATCCACTTGCGAACGAAGAAGGCTATATTTATAAGTCTAACGTCAACGTAATGGAAGAAATGGCGAATATGATTTCTGCCTCTCGCGCATACCAAACTAACGTTCAGGTAGCGGACGCCAGCAAACAAATGCTGTTGCGTACGTTACAGATGGGACAATAAGGGAGTTAGCATATGGCTGGTATTGATAACCTAGGTCAAAGCGGCTTGTCCTATATCGACCAACTGAAGTCTCTTCAGGACAAGAACAAGCCAGATGAGACAACAGGTAAACAAGACCTGAAACAGGAAGATTTTTTGTCCCTGCTTACTAAGCAGTTGTCGCAACAAGATCCGTTTAAGCCAGTAAGTAACGATCAAATGATCGCACAGATGGCGTCATTCGCAACGGTGGACGGCATCGGTAAGATGAACACTCAGTTTGAAAATTTGAATGCTTCAATGACTTCAAACCAAGCGTTGCAAGCGTCGACGTTAGTTGGCCGTGATGTTTTAGTGCCCGGAGCGGCTGGGGTAAAACAGGCTAACGATGGTATGGCTGCAATGGTGAAGCTTCCACAGTCAATAAATAACTTAATGGTTAGAGTGGAAAATGAAGCAGGACAATTAGTTAGAACATTCGATGTTGGCTCTAAACCACCAGGTGACAGCCGAATCGAGTGGGACGGTAACGATGATAACGGTAATCCATTGCCAGCCGGCAAATACAAGGTGAGAGCCTCAGGTATGGCCGATGGAGAAAACCAAGAGTTCCCTGTCTCGACGTATGCTAACGTCAACAGTGTACTTCTTGGTAAAGGTGATGGAAATGTACTGCTCAATCTGGCTGGTTTTGATTCACCAGTTCGACTTGCTGAAGTACTAGAAGTTGGCAAAGCGTAATCGCGCTAGCTAGAGAGGAGATTCTAATATGTCATACGTAGCGTTAAGCGGGATATCCGCAGCACAGCTGGACTTGAACACGACCAGTAACAACATCGCGAATGCGAACACCTACGGCTTTAAAGAGTCACGTGCAGAGTTTGGTGATGTGTATTCTAATTCGTTGTTTACCCAAGCCAAAACAACTCCAGGACAAGGTGTTCAAGCGAACAAGGTTGCTCAGCAATTCCATGAAGGTTCCAGTGTCTATACCAACAACCCAATGGATTTGCGTATTTCAGGTACGGGCTACTTCGCTGTGGCAAAAGATCGCCTCGTTCCGCAGCAAAATGAGTTAACCCGTAACGGTGCTTTCCACCTAAATAAAGATAACTACATGGTTACATCGAACGATGAGTTTGTTCTTGGTTACCAAGTAAATAAGGATACGGGTGATGTGCTTTCTTACGAACCTTCGCCACTGAATATTCCTGCTGAATTTGGTAAACCGAAAGAGACGTCAAACATTGAGGCTGGATTCAACCTTCCAGCCAACGGTGAACTAAAAAACCCAGCGCTGTTTGACTATACCGATCCTGAAACTTATAACCGTTCGACGTCATCCACGATTTATGACTCAATGGGCTCATCGTATAAACTGACGGCGTATTATCTAAAAGACCAAAACCAAGCAAATACTTGGCAAGCGTACTACACAGTGACAGACAGTGAAGGTGAGAAGCCAGTCAATATTGTTGGTGGTGACGCAACAAATGCACTGGGCCAAGTCGGTAATACGCTGAAGTTTAATAATGACGGCACTTTGGCGAGCATCAACAGTGGTAATAACGTTGTGACAGAACCATTAGGTGAAGGTGCGAATCCAATTAACCTAAACGGTGCCGACGGGCTTCAAAAAATATCTTTCGGTTTAGATTCTGCGACACAATTTGCCGCCCCATTTGAATTGACTAAGTTCGACCAAGATGGCGCGACAACCGGTTTCTTAACCAAAGTTGACTTTGATGAAAACGGTAGTGTTCTTGGTACCTATTCGAATGGTCAGAATATCATCCTAGGCCGCTTGGCATTGGTGAGGGTTGCCAATGACCAAGGTCTTGACAAGAAAAGTGGTACTCAATGGGATGCGACTCAGTTCTCTGGTCATAAAATTTGGGGTGAGTCGAATAAAGGGTCATTTGGTGGTGTCAGTAGTGGTACGTTAGAGCAGTCCAACATCGATATGACCCAAGAGCTGGTGGACTTAATTACCGCGCAGCGTAACTTCCAAGCAAACTCACGTTCGCTTGAAGTACACAACCAACTACAACAAAACATCCTACAAATCCGTTAATTCGGTTCGTCTACAAGGCGGCAGACAAGCTCACCCCCAGGCAAAATATTGCTGAGTTTATCTGCCGCTTTTATTTACCTCCGCTTTATATTGAGCATAAAACTCTCTACTGCATTCTATCTATTTGTAAAATAATGATAAATCAACTTGGCACATGAATTGCTTTACCTAGTGTATTGAGATTAGGGAGAGCCGTTTTATGGATCGTTCACTGTACTTGGCAATGAGTGGCGCAAAGCAGAATATGCAGGCTATGCAGCTTAGAGCCAATAACCTCGCAAATGTAAGCACTACAGGTTTTCGTGCTGATTTAGAGCAAGCTCGTTCCATGCAAGCATATGGTGAAGGTTTGCCAACTCGTGTATTTAGCATGACCGAAAGGCCAGGGAACAACTTTGAACAGGGCAGTGTCATTACCACAGGTAGAGATCTCGATGTAACTGTGCAAGGTGACGGTTGGATTTCTGTGCTTGATGCAGCGGGAAAGGAAGGCTTGACTCGTGACGGCAACCTCAAAATCAACCCTAATGGTCTCTTGGTAAATAGCCGAGGCCATGCAGTCTTAGGGGAAACAGGTGCACCGATCACTTTACCAATCCCTATTAGCAAAGTAGAAATTGGCAATGACGGTACTATCTCAGTGGTGCCGCAAGGTGCTCCCGCAGATGCGATTGAAACTGTTGACCGAATCAAACTAACAAAAATCGACAATAAAACATTATATAAGGACAGTGTGGGTTTATTTCGCTCGAAAGATCCCAACGCGGTTTATGAGGCAGACGCCCAAATCAAATTACTTACTGGTGCTCTTGAAGGCAGTAACGTCAACGCCGTCGGTGAAATGACTAACTTGATTGACTTGCAAAGGCAGTTTGAAATGCAAGTAAAAATGATGAGCACTGCAGAAGATATGGACAAGGCATCCGATACGTTATTGCGGATGGGCTAGTTAGCGCTTTAAGGAGAATATTATGCAACCAGCATTGTGGGTAAGTAAGACTGGCCTAGACGCTCAGCAAACAAACATTTCAACTATTTCCAATAACTTGGCCAACGCATCGACTATTGGCTTCAAAAAGGGACGTGCTGTCTTTGAAGATTTGTTCTATCAAAATATTAATCAGCCGGGTGCCCAGTCTTCGCAAAATACTGAGTTACCAAGTGGTTTAATGCTAGGTGCAGGTTCAAAGGTAGTCGCGACACAAAAAGTACATACAAATGGTAACGCGCAAACTACCTCAAACTCACTTGATATGATGATTGAAGGTGACGGTTTTTTCCAGATACTGATGCCAGACGGCAACATCGGTTACACCAGAAATGGTCAGTTTACACTGAATGGTGAAGGCATGATTGTTACCTCTGGTAGCGGCTACCCTTTACAGCCTGAGATAGTCGTACCTGACAATGCGATTTCAATAACTGTCGGTACTGATGGTGAAGTATCAGCTCGCATCCGAGGACAACAAGACAATCAAGTGCTAGGGCAAATCACTACCACAGATTTCATCAACCCAGGCGGCCTTGAACCTATCGGGCAAAACTTATATTTGCCGACAGGTGCGAGTGGAGACCCTCAGGAAGGAGTGGCTGGTCTTGATGGGTTTGGTGATATTCGCCAGTCCATGTTGGAAACCTCCAACGTAAATGTGACTGAAGAGTTAGTCAACATGATTGAAGCTCAGAGAGTCTATGAGATGAACTCCAAAGTCATTTCTGCTGTAGACAAGATGCTTAGCTTTGTTAATCAGCAACTGTAGTGGATAAGTGAGGTAGCATCATGATTCGCCTATTAGCTTTAATTTCTATCGCACTTCTTTCTGGTTGCACGCTGATTGACGGGCCGATTGAAACCCCGGAGCAGATAGCAGGAACGACAACTGTTGATGCAGTAGAGGGAGACAAGGCCGAAGAAGAGAGCCAGTCTGGGATTGTTGATACTCTTCGCGGTCGAACCGACCCTATTGCTGGCGACCCAGCTTGGGCTCCTATTCACCCTAAACACAAGCCATCACACTATATCGCTGAAACTGGCTCTTTATTTAGCTCTGTCGGTGTGAATAGCTTATATGATGACTCAAAGCCAAGAGCAGTCGGTGACATTATCACAGTAACTTTGGATGAAAATACCAAAGCAGCCAAAAGTGCAGATGCTGACTTGTCCAAAAGTAACGATGATTCAATGGATCCACTTAGCGTAGGTGGCCAAGAGCTCAAGATTAAAGACTATAACTTTTCATATAGCTTAAAGAGCGACAATAAATTCAGTGGCAGCGCGGCAGCCAATCAGAGCAACAGTATTAGCGGTTCGATTACGGTTGAAGTGATTGAAGTACTGGCGAACGGCAATTTGGTTATTCGTGGTGAGAAATGGCTGACTCTAAACGCTGGAGATGAGTACATTCGCTTAAGTGGAACCATTCGACCTGACGATATTACTTTCGATAATACTATCGCGTCCAACCGAATTTCTAATGCTCGAATCCAATATTCTGGTACAGGAACCAACCAAGATATGCAGGAACCTGGATTCTTGGCACGATTCTTTAATGTCGCTCTATAGTGTCGGTTTGATGACATTGATGGAATAGATTACACAAGGTAAGGGATATACGATGATAAGAACGCAACTTTTAATATTGGGATTTCTTACCTTTTTGTCAGCCGCTATTGCCGCAACCGCAAGTGCAGCCCGTATCAAAGATATAGCGGAAATATCTGGAGTTCGTAGCAACCAGTTGATTGGCTATGGTTTGGTGACAGGCTTACCTGGAACAGGAGAGTCAACCCCTTTTACCGACCAAAGCTTTAATGCCATGCTCGAGAGATTCGGCATTCAGTTGCCACCGGGCACTAAACCAAAAACCAAAAACGTTGCTGCCGTTATTGTCACTGCTGACTTACCTCCTTTTGCTAAACAAGGTCAGACGGTAGACGTGACCGTATCTTCTATCGGTGCGGCAAAAAGCCTGCGTGGTGGTACCTTAGTGCAAACCTTCTTAAAAGGTGTCGACGGTAATGTTTATGCTGTTGCTCAAGGAAACCTAGTTGTAAGTGGCTTCAGTGCTTCTGGGGCGGATGGTTCAAAGCTGGTGGGTAATAACCCAGCTGTTGGATTGATTTCTCGTGGAGCTACAGTTGAAAAAGAAGTGCCGACTCCTTTCGGTCGTGGTGATTACATCACGTTTAACTTAGTTGACCCAGATTTTACGACCGCTCAGCGACTAGCCGATACCGTGAACAACTTTCTCGGACCTAACATGGCATCTGCGGTTGATTCAACATCTATAAAAGTCCGAGCTCCAAGAGATATAAGTCAGCGTGTCGCATTTTTATCAGCAGTTGAAAACTTAGAGTTTAAAACTGCTGATGGTGCTGCAAAAATTATTGTTAATTCTCGCACAGGTACCATTGTCGTTGGTAGCCATGTGAGATTAAAGCCTGCTGCTGTTACCCATGGTGGCATGACTGTCGCAATCAAAGAAAACTGGAACGTCAGTCAGCCAAACCCTTATTCAACAGGCCAAACCGTCGTGACACCTGATTCTGATATTCAGGTAAAAGAAAAAAAGGGCAAAATGTTCAAATTTGCACCGGGCCCAACATTGGATGAGCTGGTTAGAGCGGTAAACGAAGTCGGTGCTGCGCCTTCAGATTTGATGGCTATTCTTCAAGCATTAAAGCAAGCTGGCGCGATTGAAGGCCAATTGATTATCATCTAAGGGGTATGACAATGATAGACAATGGCAACGATATTGGTTTTATTCACGACTTGGCGAGTTTAGACAAGCTGCGTCAGCAAGGTGTCAGTGGTGACAAGGATAGCGAAAAAGCGGCGCTAACCGCTGCAGCTAAGCAGTTTGAAGCCATTTTTACTTCTATGCTATTCAAATCCATGCGTAACGCGAATTCGGCTTTCGAGTCAGATATGACCAACAGCCAAAATGGTCAGTTTTATCGCAATATGCTTGATGAGCAGATGGCGAGTGACTTAAGTTCTTCTGGCTCTCTTGGCTTAGCAGACATGATTGTTGCTCAGTTAAGTAAAGGGCAAATTGACAACCCTGACGCGCAAGCTCGTTCCTCCAATTTTGATGATGTGATGAAAAAAGTGCATCGATATAACCAGAAAGTGGATGCAAACGTGCAGCCACAAGTAGCTTCTGTGACGAAAACTACTTCTCCTGTGTCATTTTCTTCCCCAGAGTCATTTATTTCATCAATGCGCCCGTATGCCGACCAAGCAGCAAAAGCTCTTGGTGTGGACTCCTCTTTGCTACTAGCTCAAGCTGCGCTCGAAACCGGTTGGGGGCAAAAAGTGGTGAAAAATAGTCTAGGTAGTAGTAACAACTTATTTAATATAAAAGCGGATAGAAGCTGGCAAGGTAACAAAGTATCTACTCAAACGCTGGAATACCAAGATGGCATGCCTGTCGTAGAGCAAGCCGCGTTCCGCTCGTACGACAGCTATCAAGACAGTTTCAACGATTACGTTCAGTTTCTTAATAGCAATCCGCGTTACGCTAATACGCTTGCTAGTCAATCAAATTCTGAAGGGTTTATTCGTGGTATTCACCAAGCAGGTTATGCTACAGACCCACAATATTCCGAGAAAATCCTGAGAATTAAACAACGTATTGATAAAATGAACTAGCCTCAACCGAGTTAAGTTCATTGGTTTTCTATCACTAAGCTTCTTCTATGAATGTGGTGATCATTCACTCCTATCCAATTGTTTCCAAAGTATTAGTCCTCCCTATAAAACTCTAAATATACTCGATGGCACGTATTTTGCTCTAGTTACTAATAGATTCAGTAACTACTGATTTTTGCAACACTTTGGGGGCAATATGTCATCGGATATTCTGAATGTGGGACTGCAAGGCGTCCTCACTGCTCAGAAACAGCTAAATACCACTGGTCACAATATTTCTAATGTGAATACAGAAGGTTATAGCCGTCAGTCCGTCGTTCAGGCTACCAACATGCCAAGACGATACGGAGGCGAGACCTATGGCATGGGTGTGCATGTGGAAAAAGTTCGCCGCTCGTGGGACCAATTTGCCGTTAATGAGTTGAATCTATCGACTACCAACTTTGCCAACAAGAAAGACGTTGAAGAAAATCTACAAATGTTAGTGGATATGCTGTCTTCGGTTGCCTCTAAAAAAATACCTGAGCATTTTAACGAGTGGTTTGATGCAGTTAAAACACTTGCCGATAGCCCGAATGATGTTGGCGCCCGAAAAATAGTACTGGAAAAAGCAGAGCTTATCAGCAAGAGCATGAATGAGTTCTATGATACGGTGCGTCGTCAATCTGAAGTGTCTAATAGTAAGCTTGAAATGGGCATAGAGCGTGTAAACCAATTGGGCCTTGAGCTAAGAGATCTCCAGCGCTTGATGATGAGAACACCTGGTCCCCATAATGACTTGATGGATGAGCATGAAAGGCTTATTGCAGAATTGTCGGAATATACAAAAGTGACAGTCACTCCGCGTAAAGGAGCTGACGGCTTCAATATTCTAATCGGCAACGGACACACACTCGTTTCAGGGACAGAGTCCAGCACGCTTAAGCTGATTGATGGTTACCCCGATGTACATAAAAAACGCTTAGCCATGATCGAGGGTAAAGGCGTGAAAGCGATCGGAAGTACCGATATTGATGGCAAAATTGGCTCAATGATGGATATGCGTGACCACGATATTCCGCTGATTATGGATCAGTTAGGCCGGATGGCTGCGATATTCTCTTACCAAGTAAATAAATTGCAATCACAAGGGCTAGATCTGCGTGGGAATATTGGCCGTAATATTTTCACTGACGTGAACACTGAAACTATCGCTAAATCTCGTATCGTAACTTATGGTGATTCAACGGCTGATCTAGCTGCGTTTATTGAAGATCCAAGCCAGATTAGAGCGGGTGAATACTCACTAAAATATGATGGTAGCGACTACACCATTACCAAGCCTTCTGGAGAGATGCTAACGGTCCCTGTGGTTGGTGGAGCTATTTTGATTGACGGTATGAAGGTTGAGATTCGCAACGACTTAGCGAAAGGTGAAAGGGTACTCATTCGGCCAACTCGCCGCGCGGCTGAGCAAATGAAGATGGAAACCAATGATGCAACGGCTATTGCCGCTCAAAGTTACGAGGCATCTACAACGTTTGCACAAGGTAGTGCGAAATTCAACATTTTAAAAGCAGGACAGCTTAGAGAGTTTGAAGTATTGGTTTCACCTCTTGGCGATCAATTTGTGGTGACAGATACAAAGGGCAAACCTCTTACCCAGCCACAGGATTATCCACCTTCTGGCCCTGTAACAGTGCAGGGAACGACCTTTGAGCTTACAGCAGGCGCTCTGCCGAATGATAAATTTACCGCAAACTTAGTACCATCAGAAGGTGATAACGGCAACTTGCTGAAGATGCAGAACTTGCAAACAGAAAAAACGCTGAACAACGGTGAGTCTACTGTTCTTGACGTTTACCACAACCTAAGCTCTGAGATTGGTTTAAGGACTGCAACGGCTTCTCGCTTAACAGATATTTCTCGCTTGGAGAAAGAATCAGCACAAGAGCGAATTGCTTCTATATCTGGGGTTAACTTGGATGAAGAGGCGGCAAATATGATGAAGTTTCAGCAAACTTACATGGCTTCTTCGCGCATAATGCAGGCCGCGAATGATACCTTTAACACCATTTTGCAGCTGAGATAGGGGAGGTAGAGTATGCTTAATCGAATTTCTAGCTTCCATAACTATCAGTCGATACAAAATGATATCAGGCGGCAAGAGGCAAAAATTCACCACAACCAAGCTCAACTTGCCTCCGGTAAAAAATTGCTATCGCCAAGTGATGACCCGTTAGCCGCCCACTATATTCAAGAGCTCGGGCAGCAGTCAGAACAAATTCGACAGTACTTGAGTGCTATAACATTGGTTCGAAACCGTTTAGAGAACCATGAAGTTATTATCGACAATGCAGAGAATTTTACGGACGAAGCCCGCCGTACACTGATGGAAATGATCAATGGTTCACTATCTGCAGAAGATAGAGAAGCTATGAAACGTGAGTTGACTGAATTAGCAGATAACTTTTTGGTTCTATCCAACGTACAAGACGCATCAGGTAACTACATATTTTCTGGTACTAAGCCCAAGACCCAGCCATTTTTTAGAGACAATGAAGGTCGTGTGACATACAACGGTGACGACTATCAGCGCAAAATGAAGGTGGCGAACAGCTTAGAGGTACCGATCAATGATCCGGGTAGTAAGGTGTTCATGGAGATCGATAATCCATTCGGTGACTATGAACCTCAGTACCAATTGCAGGAAGGTTCAGAGCTGTTATTTGAAAGAGCGAGAAATCTTGATCCTGATGATAAGTCTATCTATACCGTTACTTTCAACGAACTGCCAAATGGCCAGTTTGGTTACCAGCTTGAGCAAGATGGTAGTACTGTCCAATCGGGAGAATATGATTCCTCTGTGGGCATCAAATATAACGAACTGACTATCCAGCTTAAAGGCCAAGTGACGGCAGGAGACTCACTTTCACTTGAGCCAAGGAAAACATTTAGCGTATTTGACACTTTTAAAGATGCGCTAGAGTATTCGACAGGTTCTGTTTCCGATGCCTCAAATACCGCCAAACTTCAACAATTGGTTCAAGAATTTCATGCAGCATTTATTCATTTGAATAAAGCTCGTTCCGACGTTGGTGCAAGACTTAGCACCATCGACTTTCAAGAACAGCAGCATGAAGACTTCCAGCTTTCTTTGAAAAAATCCAAAAGTACATTTGAGGATTTGGATTACGCTCAAGCGGTTATCGAGTTTAACGAGAACGAGCGAGCGCTAAAAGCTTCCCAATTGGCTTTCGGCAAAACCAAAGACTTAACATTATTTAACTATATCTAATTCAGCCAATATCCTTTCAATTCGTTGAGTGGATATTGGCTATCTTTGTCGCCTTATGTGCTATGCCATATGTGCGAAGAGAATACTGGGATTACTAACCCTAACCTGTTATTGCCGCAGTAATTACCTAATGCGGCAATCAAACGGCAAACGGTAGGTAGTGAGCAATAACTAACAATTTATTTCTTCCTTTTTATTATTTAAATGGTTGAAATTAAATAGTTTAAAATTATTTTGGATGTAAGTTTAAAAGTTGGCACGCTAATTGGATTAACTAGATTAGAGTGAATAAAAACGGCAATTCATTTCGCTATAGAAAATAACATTGCCCATACGGTCAGTACCTCCAACTGAGATTAAGCTGGCCGCTTCGCAAGGAGTTGCGAACTCACTAGGAGTGCAAACTTATGACCATTACAGTAAATACTAACGTCTCAGCACTAACTGCTCAGCGTTACTTAAATAAAGCCACTGGCGAGCTTAATACATCGATGGAACGATTGTCTTCGGGTAACCGGATCAATAGCGCTAAAGATGATGCAGCCGGTTTGCAGATTTCGAACCGTTTGACTGCTCAGTCAAGAGGTTTAGATGTAGCAATGCGTAACGCGAATGACGGTATCTCTATTGCGCAGACTGCCGAAGGGGCAATGAATGAAGCAACCAATGTACTTGTTCGTATGCGAGACTTAGCTTTGCAATCAGCAAATGGCACCAACTCAGCGTCAGAGCGGATTGCGTTAGACCAAGAGTCTCGTGCGTTGCAGACAGAGTTAAACCGTATTGCAGAGACCACTTCTTTTGGTGGGCGTAAGCTACTTAATGGTTCGTTTGGAGAGTCTGCTTTCCAAATAGGTGCGAGCTCTGGTGAAGCAATGATCATTAGTTTAACGAGTATTCGTGCTGATGAGCCTCAAATGGGTGGTCAATCTTTTGTAGCAAACAATGGAAAGGGTGAAAGTTGGGGAGTGCCAGCTAACGCCAGGGACTTAAAATTTGAATTCACAACGCCTGATGGCGAGCAGCAGGTCATCGATATCGCGGCTAAACCGGGTGATGATATAGAAGAACTAGCCACTTACATTAACGGTCAGAGTCACTTGTTCAAGGCGTCGGTTGATGGTGAAGGTAAGCTGCAGCTGTTTTTTGCTGAGCCAAATATCCGCGGTAACTTGAATATTTCTGGCGGGCTAGCAACTGAGCTTGGTTTAGAAGGTGGACCAGGGCAGCTAACCACGGTGAGAGATATTGATATCACGACGGTTGGAGGTTCGCAAAACGGTGTTGCTGTTATCGATGGAGCACTCAGATATATTGATTCGCAACGAGCTGAGCTCGGTGCGAAACAAAACAGGCTAAGCCACAGTATTAATAACTTAGCTAACATTCAAGAAAACGTAGAAGCGTCGAATAGTCGAATAAAAGACACGGACTTTGCGAAAGAAACAACGCAACTTACCAAGTCACAAATATTGCAGCAAGCTGGTACTTCGATACTGGCCCAAGCAAAACAGTTGCCAAACTCTGCATTATCGTTGTTGCAGTAGTTTTAGGGACCCTCTACAGCCAATATTTCAGACGTGAGATATTGTAGAGTTACCTTTGGCAAGGCAGGGTTATCAATGATTATAAAACTCTCTCACTGTTGTATCGTTTTGTAATTGTCGTTAATCGTGTACTAGGTCAGCTAGATATGTGTCATTTCTCTTGATCTCCACATTGGCTCTGACCACCCAAATAGCCCCGGTTCTCTCAAAGGAAAGGGGCTTTTTCTTTCCTTATCGCAAAATTATGGCAAAATTTTGAAGCCCTATGGGTGTCCACTACCCAATTAACCTACCGAGGAATAATTTTTTTGAACTATTAGTGACTACTGTAACGTCATGAGTAAAATATCAGTATTCTATAAGGTAATTTCGTATCTAACCTGCTGGATTGTATGACAATAATTAATTTGGTGACTCTATGTCGAGAATCAATTTGTCTTGTATATATATTCTTTTGGCCAACAGATAGATTAGAATGCGGATTTGATGTAATTTATTCTATAGGCAGACTACAGCTAATTACGAAATTTAGCGATTTCAGGGTGTTTATGTATCGAGTAAAACTAATTAATGAAGCAAATTTTGTTTCAAATGCTTCACCAAACGATGTAGAAAGGCATCAGGCTTTAGTCTCTTACATAGAGCCAGCATTTAAGCAGCTGTTCGCAACCCTTTTGCCTTGGTGCCAAATCCAAGGCTTTAGCTTTTATCGACTATCTGACCACTCCAATATTACTGCTGTATCGATCAACCCTTCTCTGGTGAAAAATATCATGCAGAGAATCAAGATAAGCAGTGACCTTTCGTTAAATAGAGAGTCTATCCGGCCTATTTACGACAAAATAGAAGAAGATAAGAACTATAAAGACGTTGTTTATTCTCTTTTACCAAAACTGACTGGCAACGAGCGGTATTTGTGTATAGTGCTTGAGTATGACTTGGGTGTTTCTAAAGACGTCTTTAGCTTTACAATTTCTTCTGATAAGGATTTGCACCTCGATAGAATCTATCACTCATTTCATCAGATATGTCTTCACTTCTACCGAGTGTTTAAGCCATTCGACTTAAAGCTTTCTTTGGTTTTAGATGAATGGGAGAGTCCTGAAGATCCCCCTGTGAAATTTTCACCGTTTGAAAGCTTAGCAAAGCAGTTTCACTTGACTGCAATACAGACTACCTACTTAAAACTGATTGGTTTGGGTATGGATGTACCGACTATTTCTCAAACCTCCAACCGCTCCCCTAGAAGTGTCGATAAAGCATTAAGCTCAATTAGAAATAAATTTGGCTTACAAAGTAAGAATGAACTAACTGCATATTTAAATATTCATTACAATGACGGTTTGAGGGAATACTTTGATAATTTATATGGCTGATTGTATTTAATTAATCTCCATATTTATTGTTGGTATAAAATACCTATTTATATGTAAACAATAAAAGGCCTAAGTAGTTACTCTACTTAGGCTTTTTTTGATGATCTATAAAAACACATTTAAATCATGGTGTTGAGTGAGGTTTGCGTTGTGGCGTCATTTGATTTTAGCAAAATCAGCCCCGACCAATAATAGATAATCTTTAGTGTTTTTTTTGCGATTTGCTAGAGATGTCATATTACTCGTGTTTTTTAGAACATTTCTATTTAAGGGAAGTTTTTTCCTTAAAGGATTTCCGATTTTCGTCGTTATTAAAGGTAACTTTGAGAGAACTAATTGGTTTTCCGAGACGTCGGAAACCGTGTGGTACTTTCGATTTATCGGAGAATCAATAGGAGAAAATCACTATGGCAGTGAATGTAAATACAAATGTCTCTGCAATGACCGCTGAACGTTACTTAAATCACGCTCAGTCAGCGCAGCAGACAGCAATGGAGCGCTTATCGTCCGGTTTTAGGATTAATAGCGCGAAAGATGATGCCGCAGGTTTGCAAATCTCGAACCGTTTGACATCTCAAAGTCGAGGCCTAGACGTAGCCGTACGAAACGCTAATGACGGGATTTCAATTTCCCAAACAGCTGAAGGTGCGATGGCAGAAAGTACCAGTATCTTGCAACGTATGCGGGATCTGTCACTACAATCTTCCAATGGTTCTAACTCTAAGTCCGAACGTGTTGCATTGCAACAAGAGGTGACAGCCCTCAATAAAGAGCTTAACCGTATAGCAGAAACCACTTCATTTGGTGGTACGAGACTACTTAATGGTACTTATGGTACTCAGTCTTTCCAAATCGGTGCGAATAGCGGTGAGGCGGTTATTCTAGACATGGCGAACATGCGCTCTGACAACTCTATGATGGGGGGCTTTAGCTATACAGCAACAAATGCAAAAGGTCCAGACTGGGGTGTGCCTGAAGGTGCAACAGACTTAACCATGTCGTTCACCGACAAAGACGGTGTACAGCAAAGTGTGACTGTGAATGCGAAATCAGGTGATGATATTGAGGAGCTAGCGACTTATATCAATGGTCAAACTGATATGGTCAGTGCATCTGTTAACGAAGATGGTCAGCTTCAGGTCTACTCAGGCAACAACAAAGTTTCAAGTGAAGTAGCATTTTCAGGCGCTCTTGCGGGCGAACTGTCAATGCAACAAGCGGAAGCAGTTGATGTAGACAAAATAGATATCACGTCAATTGGTGGAGCACAAGAAGCAGTTGGTATCATTGACTCAGCACTTAACTATGTAGATAGCAAGCGTGCCGAATTGGGTGCATTCCAAAACCGATTTACTCATGCGATCAGTAACCTAGAAAATATTAACGAAAATGTTAATGCTTCTAGAAGCCGGATCAGAGATACAGACTTTGCGAAAGAGACAACAGCTCTTACCAAATCGCAAATACTGTCTCAAGCATCGAGTGCGGTACTTGCGCAGGCAAAGCAAGCGCCCACAACAGCTTTAGGGCTCTTGGGGTAAAACGGCGCTAATCGGTAAAACCCAGCTTCGGCTGGGTTTTCTGTTTCTATAGATGTCAGAAAAGAAGCACGATTCGTTTCTTGTCCCTATATCGGGAGGGAACGTTTGAAGTTAGAAATGGATTCTGGATATAGAAAGTAGTTAGATAACTGAGAAGTAGAGAAATGGTGGCTACGACGGGATTCGAACCTGTGACCCCATCATTATGAGTGATGTGCTCTAACCAGCTGAGCTACGTAGCCATTTTCTGTATTTGATACTCTATAGGAGAGAGTAGAGTGGCTGGGCTACCTGGATTCGAACCAGGGAATGGCGGCATCAAAAGCCGCTGCCTTACCGCTTGGCGATAGCCCAACAGTCGACAGCTCAAAGAGCTTGTCTATTTGACCAATGAAGTTGATTCACTAATCAAGAATATGGTGCGGAAGGAGAGACTTGAACTCTCACACCTTGCGGCGCCAGAACCTAAATCTGGTGCGTCTACCAATTCCGCCACTTCCGCGTATTTTTATAGTCGTTACTGATAATTGGAGAATCAGTAGGACGTTGTGTTCTCTTAAAGAAAGAGTGGCTGGGCTACCTGGATTCGAACCAGGGAATGGCGGCATCAAAAGCCGCTGCCTTACCGCTTGGCGATAGCCCAACAGTCGACAGCTCAAAGAGCTTGTCTATTTGACCAATGAAATTGATTCACTAATCAAGAATATGGTGCGGAAGGAGAGACTTGAACTCTCACACCTTGCGGCGCCAGAACCTAAATCTGGTGCGTCTACCAATTCCGCCACTTCCGCGTATTTTTATAGTCGTTACTGATAATTGGAGAATCAGTAGAACGTTGTGTTCTCTTAAAGAAAGAGTGGCTGGGCTACCTGGATTCGAACCAGGGAATGGCGGCATCAAAAGCCGCTGCCTTACCGCTTGGCGATAGCCCAACAGTCGACAGCTCAAAGAGCTTGTCTATTTGACCAATGAAGTTGATTCACTAATCAAGAATATGGTGCGGAAGGAGAGACTTGAACTCTCACACCTTGCGGCGCCAGAACCTAAATCTGGTGCGTCTACCAATTCCGCCACTTCCGCATATTTTTATAGTCGTTACTGATAATTGGAGAATCAGTAGGACGTTGTGTTCTCTTAAAGAAAGAGTGGCTGGGCTACCTGGATTCGAACCAGGGAATGGCGGCATCAAAAGCCGCTGCCTTACCGCTTGGCGATAGCCCAACAGTCGACAGCTCAAAGAGCTTGTCTATTTGACCAATGAAGTTGATTCACTAATCAAGAATATGGTGCGGAAGGAGAGACTTGAACTCTCACACCTTGCGGCGCCAGAACCTAAATCTGGTGCGTCTACCAATTCCGCCACTTCCGCAGATTTTTTTGACATTTTAGTTCGATATGGTGCGGAAGGAGAGACTTGAACTCTCACACCTTGCGGCGCCAGAACCTAAATCTGGTGCGTCTACCAATTCCGCCACTTCCGCGTATCGAAATGTCAATCAACCAGTTAATTGGTAAAAACTCGTTGACCTAAATTAATGGTGGCTACGACGGGATTCGAACCTGTGACCCCATCATTATGAGTGATGTGCTCTAACCAGCTGAGCTACGTAGCCATCTTTTTGGAGCGAGACAATATAATATAATCTCACTTTCAACGCCAACACTTTTTCAGCTTTAACGTTGTTATTTTCACTCTTATAAAAGAGTGGCTGGGCTACCTGGATTCGAACCAGGGAATGGCGGCATCAAAAGCCGCTGCCTTACCGCTTGGCGATAGCCCAACAGTCGACAGCTCATTGAGCTTGTCTATTCCTACTGCTTCATAGAGAAGATTATGGTGCGGAAGGAGAGACTTGAACTCTCACACCTTGCGGCGCCAGAACCTAAATCTGGTGCGTCTACCAATTCCGCCACTTCCGCATATCTTCTAACTGTATGAAACCAACAGTAGAAATGGTGGCTACGACGGGATTCGAACCTGTGACCCCATCATTATGAGTGATGTGCTCTAACCAGCTGAGCTACGTAGCCATTTTGTTTACCTTCGAAATGTTTGCCATCTCGTTGGGAACGGGCCGCATTATGCGGAGTTGAGCGATACCCGTCAACTTTTTTTTGCAATAAATTTGGATATATCTACTGTTCGGTTTCTTTTTAAACAAAGAGCGGTGTTTATGATCAAAAACTGATAACAAATTGTCAGCTTAATTTGCTGCTGATTTTGTGAGTGGTGAATTTTTGTTCGTACTGAAAAACAATAAAGCCAGCTAGTTAGCTGGCTTTTTCATCAGTATCTTTTATTTCGTTATACGTTGAAGCGGAAGTGAACAACGTCGCCGTCTTTGACAATGTATTCTTTGCCTTCTAGGCGCCATTTACCTGCTTCTTTTGCACCGCTTTCACCGTTGTACTCGATAAAATCGTCATAACCAACAACTTCTGCGCGAATGAAGCCTTTTTCGAAGTCGGTATGAATCTTACCAGCAGCTTGAGGTGCAGTCGCACCAATAGGAATCGTCCACGCTCTTACTTCTTTTACGCCTGCCGTGAAGTAGGTTTGTAGAGTAAGTAGTTCGTAACCAGAACGGATAACGCGATTGAGCCCAGGCTCCTCGATACCCATATCTGCAAGGAACTCCTCTCTGTCTTCATCATCTAGCTCAGATAGCTCAGATTCAATAGCGGCGCACACGGCTACTACTACGTTGTTCTCTTTTTCTGCGAACTCACGTACTGCGTCTAAATATGGGTTGTCCTCAAAGCCATCTTCATTAACGTTGGCAATGTACATGGTTGGCTTTAACGTAAGGAAGTTTAGGTAACCAATCGCTGCCAGCTCTTCTTTGGCAAGCTCAACAGTACGTGCCATGCCGCCTTCTGTTAATATTGGAAGTAACTTTTCGAGCACAGTTAGCTCAAATTTAGCGTCTTTGTCGCCGCCTTTTGCTTTTTTAGCGTTGCGCTGGATGGCTCTTTCACAAGAGTCCAGATCAGCCATTGCTAGCTCAAGGTTTATAACTTCGATATCTTCAATTGGAGAAACTTTACCTGCGACGTGGACGATGTTTTCATTTTCAAAGCAGCGTACAACGTGGCCAATTGCATCGGTTTCACGGATGTTAGCTAGGAATTTATTTCCTAGGCCTTCCCCTTTAGAAGCACCCGCAACCAAGCCCGCGATGTCTACAAACTCCATAGTGGTCGGTAGAATCTTTTGCGGATTTACAATTTTTGCTAGTGCATCTAGTCGTAAATCTGGCACAGGAACAATACCTGTGTTTGGCTCGATAGTACAAAAAGGGAAGTTGGCAGCTTCGATACCTGCCTTCGTTAATGCGTTAAACAACGTTGATTTACCTACGTTTGGTAGGCCAACAATGCCACATTTAAAACCCATGATAATAACCTTATTCAGCTTTGAACGTGTGTAATCGGTTTTGTGCTTTAGTTAAGCCATCTTTTATTAAGATGTCTAGGCTGCGAACGGATTCGTCCACAACTGCATTTAAGCACTCTTGTTCTTTTGCTGGAGCTTTGCCCAGCACGTAGCCTGACACTCTGTCTTTGTGTCCAGGATGACCTATGCCAATCCTCAGGCGATAAAAATCTTTGTTGTTGCCAAGTTTGCTGATGGTGTCTTTGAGGCCATTGTGGCCGCCATGACCACCGCCTTTTTTGAACTTAGCAACACCCGGGGGTAAATCGAGCTCGTCGTGAGCCACCATGATTTCCTCTGGGTTGATTTGGTAAAACTTAGCAAGTGCTGCAATAGCCTTACCTGATAAGTTCATGAAAGTGGTTGGGATCAGTAAGCGAAGATCTTGACCATTTAGCATGATTCGCCCTGTTAAGCCAAAGAATTTGGCTTCTTGCTTCAGGGTAATATTGTGGTTTCTAGCTAACTCCTCAACAACCCAAGCTCCGGCGTTGTGCCTAGTGTGCTTGTATTCTGGTCCAGGATTGGCTAGCCCGACGAGAAGTTTGATCTGCTGACTCAAAGTAATGTTCTCTCTAGAAACTCAAAAAGCGCGACATGATAGCATACAAATTGGCGGCTATGCGACAGGCAACAAAAAAGCACTTCTTTCGAAGTGCTTTTAGCGAGATTGATTGTCGTTGATGTTTTATTTAAACATCGCAGAAATAGACTCTTCATTGCTGATACGACGAATAGCTTCAGCAAGCATACGAGAAAGGCTTAGCGTTGTAACCTTGCCTGTCTTTTCCATCTCAGGTGCTACTGAGATAGAGTCAGTGATAATTACTTGGTCTAGTACAGAGTTTTTAATGTTTGAAGCTGCGTTACCAGAGAATACCGCGTGAGTTGCATAAGCGAATACTCGCTTAGCTCCACGCTCTTTCAGCGCCTCAGCTGCTTTACATAGAGTGCCACCTGTGTCGATCATATCGTCAACAATCACGCAGTCTCGACCTTCAACATCGCCGATCAGGTTCATTACTTCAGATACGTTTGCACGTGGACGACGTTTGTCGACGATAGCGATATCGATATCGCCTAGGGCTTTCGCTGTTGCTCGAGCACGAACAACTCCACCAAGGTCAGGAGAAACAACCACTGGATTCTCTAGGCCACGGTTTTGCATATCTTCCAGTAGAACTGGAGTACCGAAGATGTTGTCTACAGGAACATCGAAGAAACCTTGGATTTGTTCAGCGTGTAGGTCGATCGTTAGGACGCGGTCAACGCCAACATTTGAAAGGAAGTCTGCAACAACTTTTGCAGTGATTGGCACACGTGCTGAACGCACACGTCGATCTTGGCGAGCGTAGCCAAAATATGGAATGACGGCTGTAATACGGCCAGCTGAAGCGCGGCGCATTGCATCAATCATTACAACTAACTCCATTAGGTTGTCGTTAGTTGGAGCACAAGTTGATTGAATAATGAATACATCACTTCCACGAACATTTTCGTTGATTTGTACTGCGACTTCTCCATCAGAGAAACGGTCAACAGTAGCATCGCCAAGAGAGATGTATAGACGGTCAGCAATACGTTGGGCTAGTTCAGGTGTTGCGTTACCAGCAAATAGCTTCATATCAGGCACGGTAGAAACCTCAGGGTTGCGTCCAGTTTTTAACAGAATGGTGTTTTTGCTGACTGGTAGTCAGCGAGTCTCTTTTTCAACGGCGATAGATTTCGCCCTTGAGCGACAAACGCAGAGACATTGTCAGAAAGTTTATCAAGTACAGCATCTGCATCGAATTTACTATCAAATTCAGCAAACACGCAAGATCCTGTACCAGTCAATCTTGACGGCGCATATTGTAGCAGCCATGAAAGTTGCTTATCAACCTCTGGATACAGCAAACGCACAATTTTTTCGCAATCGTTTACGTAAGGTTGAGATAATATAGATTCTAATGCACGTTTAGGTGTATTTCGCGTTAAATCGGGGTGTTTGAATATGTCAGCTGTTGCAATGCTAACGTTAGGGCGTACCACCAGATACCATTTCTCTTGCGGTGAAACTTGAGTCAGTTTTTCGCCTACGCCTTCAGCAAAAGCAGAGAAGCCACGCACGAATACTGGAACATCAGCGCCCAACTCTAGGCCAATTTGAGCAAGCTCTTCGTCACTGAATCCTGTTTGCCAAAGGTAGTTCAGAGCAACCAGTGTTGTCGCTGCGTTGGATGAACCTCCGCCAATACCCCCACCCATTGGTAGAACTTTTTCTAAATGAATTTGAGCGCCATGACAGCAGCGAGCGGCTTTTTGTAACGCTTTAGCCGCCTTGTAAATCAGGTTGTCCTCTTTTTCAACGCCCGGAATCTCGGGAGTTAAGACAATTTCATTAGAATCTGTTGCTGTGATTGTTAAGTTGTCACCGAAGTCCACGAATTGAAAAAGTGTTTGTAAATCGTGGTAGCCTGACTCTCTTTTTCCTGTGATGTACAAAAATAAGTTCAGCTTCGCTGGTGACGGCCAGGATGTTTGTGCACCAATCATTGATTCAGCGTCCATTTTGATACGGTTATGTTCAGAGATGTGTTCCCTTGTTTAAGGCTCAATTTGCTCGGTAGGGGAACAGTATTGCCTGCGAGTTTCTCATCTGTATAGGTTTGATAGGCTAGTTTCCAATCTTTACCTTCCACTGTTTTATTTATAGTCGCAACAGTGTTAGTTGGATTGAGCTGGAAGCTGTCAGCACCCGTTGGTTTGCCTAGTAGCCAATCTTGCAATTGCTCAACAGGAAGAACTAGGCCAGTAAGTCGATATACAAGTTCGCTAGGGTTCGGATCGCTGTAGACCTTATCGTTATATGTCGTGACTGTAGATACTGTCGGTGTAATGACCAAGTTCAGTACACTTTGTCCCAAAAATGTTGTCAGTCTTAGCTGGCTTTTGTCTTCTGAATGCTTCCATTGGAAATAGAGAGATTGTCGTTGTTCTGGAGAGATATAATTCAGTTTGCCGGTTGCTCGGTAGCTTTTGATTGAAGAGATTCGATCTTGCTGCTGCTGCCATTTGACATTGGTCGAACTTTTAGGAAGTGAGCTACAACCTGAGATCACCGATAATACAATGATTAAGAAGCTAAATTTTTGTAGCAGTTTCATATGAGCTCAAAATTCATACTGTCGAGTTTGGGAAATTAGTGCCACTATATCATTGATATCACGAACTGGTGAAAACAAATTGATGTTGCCCTTTTAATAGGATGGGGCATAAAGTAAAATTCCCAACTTATTTAAATAAACCAAGATCAGAGAACTCAATATACATGTCCTTGCTCGCCATTGGAATCAATCACAATACGGCTTCTGTAGAGTTACGTGAAAAGGTTGCGTTTGGTCCAGACAAAATGTCTGCGGCACTTAAACAACTGGCAGCAAATTCGAATGTAAATGGTAGTGTTATTTTATCAACTTGCAATCGAACGGAGATATATTGTGATGTTAATACGAACAGCAAGCACAAGCTTATCGATTGGCTTATCGATTTTCACCAAGTAAACCCTGAAGATATCAAACCCAGTCTCTATATTCATGAAGACCAAGCAGCGATTCGTCATTTAATGAGAGTGTCCTGCGGGTTAGACTCTTTGGTGTTAGGTGAACCGCAGATTTTAGGTCAAGTGAAACAGGCTTATTCTGAATCTCGCAATCACAAAGCCATTGAAGCTTCTGTTGAGAAGTTATTCCAGAAAGCCTTTTCGGTAGCTAAACGAGTAAGAACAGAAACAGATATTGGTGGCAGCGCTGTCTCTGTGGCCTATGCCGCTTGTACGTTAGCTAAGCATATATTTGAGTCTCTGGATAACTTGACCGTTATGCTGGTTGGTGCTGGAGAAACGATAGAGCTTGTTGCAAAGCACCTTTCAGGTCACGGTAACTGCAAGATAATCGTGGCTAACCGAACCCGTGAAAGAGCGCAAAACTTAGCGAATGAGTTTGGCGGTAAGGTGATTGCGCTAAACGAGATTCCAGAGCACTTAAAAGCAGCTGATATTGTTATTAGTTCAACAGCAAGCCCGTTGCCTATCATCGGCAAAGGAATGGTTGAAACTGCTTTAAAAGCCCGTAAACATCAACCTATGTTGTTGGTTGATATCGCGGTACCAAGAGACATAGAATCTCAAGTTTCTGAACTCAATGATGCGTATTTGTATAGTGTCGATGATTTGCAGTCCATCGTGGATAGTAATATGGCTCAGAGAAAAGTAGAAGCTATACAAGCTGAGGCGATTGTTACAGAAGAAAGCGCAGCATTTATGAGTTGGCTACGCTCACTTCATGCCGTGGATAGTATACGCGAATACCGAAAAGCATCGAATGACGTCCGTGAAGAGTTATTAAATAAAAGTTTACAAGCACTAGCTTTAGGTGGCGACCCAGAGAAAGTGTTATTAGAATTGAGCAACAAACTGACCAACAAACTGATTCATGCCCCGACTCGCGCGTTGCAAAATGCTGCTGAGCAAGGTGAGCCAAGCAAGTTAGTTGTTATTCGGCAAAGCCTTGGTCTTGATGACCTTAGCTAGGGCATGCCCCAAATTTATCCCAATTTTTCTAAGTTAAGAAGTAATATGAAAGCGTCAATATTAGTAAAGCTTGAAACCCTAGTTGAACGATATGAAGAGGTTCAACACCTCCTTGGAGATCCAGATATTATTGGGGATCAAGATAAGTTTCGTTCTCTATCAAAAGAGTACTCGCAGTTAGAGGAAGTCACTAAGTGTTTTCAAGCTTACCAGCAAGCTCAAGAAGATTTGACTGCCGCCGAAGAGATGGCACAAGAAGATGATGCTGAAATGCGTGAAATGGCGCTTGAGGAAATTAAAGATGCGAAAGAATCCATTATTCGTCTGAACGATGAATTGCAAATTCTATTGCTACCAAAAGATCCGAATGATGAGCGTAACTGTTTCCTAGAGATTCGTGCTGGGGCTGGTGGTGATGAAGCTGGAATTTTTGCTGGTGACCTGTTCCGTATGTATAGCCGATTTGCTGAAAAGAAAGGTTGGCGCATCGAAGTTATGTCAGCGAACGAAGCTGAACATGGCGGCTACAAAGAGATGATTGCTAAAGTTTCTGGCGATGGCGTATATGGTGTACTTAAGTTTGAATCCGGTGGTCATCGCGTTCAACGTGTTCCTGCAACAGAATCTCAAGGCCGAGTACATACTTCTGCGTGTACCGTCGCAATCATGCCTGAAATCCCGGAAGCCGAAATTCCAGAAATCAAAGCCAGCGATTTAAAAATAGATACTTTCCGCGCATCAGGTGCGGGTGGTCAGCACGTTAACACGACAGACTCTGCTATTCGTATTACGCACTTGCCAACAGGTACTGTTGTAGAGTGTCAAGATGAGCGTTCACAACACAAGAACAAAGCGAAAGCGATGTCAGTACTTGCAGCGCGAATCATACAAGCGGAAGAAGCAAAACGTGCAGCAGAAGTTTCCGATACTCGCCGTAACCTGCTTGGTTCAGGTGATCGAAGCGATCGCATTCGCACGTACAACTACCCACAAGGGCGTGTGTCGGATCATCGTATTAACTTGACTTTATATCGTCTTGCCGAGGTAATGGAAGGGGACTTGCAAAGCCTAATCGATCCTGTGGTTCAAGAATATCAAGCCGATCAGCTAGCGGCACTTTCGGAAAGTAACTAATTACATGACGCAAGTGACTATTGATGAAGCACTTAAAAATGCTGTCGTACGTTTATCGGCAGCACAAAGTGATTCACCCTCGCTTGATGCGGCGGTGCTACTTTGTCATGTTCTCGATAAGCCAAGATCGTATCTATTAACTTGGCCTGATCGGGCTTTGACCGAAGAGCAGTTGGCGAGTTTCGACTCTCTTATCTCTCAACGATCAGAAGGGCAGCCCATTGCCTATATCGTTGGTGAGCGAGAGTTTTGGTCATTACCACTGAATGTTTCCAAATCAACATTGATTCCTCGTCCAGATACAGAGAGACTGGTAGAGGTTTCTTTAGAGCTGCTTGGCACAAACAGTGGGAACGTACTGGATTTAGGTACGGGAACAGGCGCAATAGCCCTTGCCATTGCATCTGAAAGATCAAATGTGAATGTCTGGGGGGTTGACCTTCAGCCTGAAGCGGTAGAGTTGGCCAGCAAAAATGCCAAAAAGCTCGCTATTTCAAACGCCAAGTTTTTATGTGGTAGCTGGTTTGAACCGATGAAACAATTCATCGATGAAAAATTTCAGCTAATAGTATCCAACCCACCTTATATAGACGAGGCCGATCCTCATTTATTGCAAGGTGATGTCCGATTCGAACCAGTGACAGCACTTGTTGCGGATGAGAATGGGTTGGCAGACATTCGACATATTGCAAGCGAAGCAAAACTGTATTTGCTGCCAAAAGGCTGGGTCGCCTTTGAACATGGTTATGATCAAGGTCAGCCAGTAAGAGAGATTCTCTCTGAGTTAGGCTACCAAAATATTACTACCGAGAAAGATTACGCTGGCAATGATCGAGTTTCTTTTGGTCAGCTCGAGAAATAACTGGGCACCAGCATTTAAATTAATGTGCTAGGAAAGGATTTATGTACGAAGGTATAAAGCATTTTCATGTATTAACCGTTGCGATAAGTGTATTAATGTTGACGCTTCGCTACGCTTTTATCATGGCAAACTCTACTTTGGGTGAGCGCAAGTTTTTTAAGGTATTTCCTCATGTGAATGATACCTTATTGCTTCTATCTGGTATTTCGCTGATATTCATTACAGGTTTTATTCCTTTTACGCCTGCAGCCCCTTGGCTCACAGAAAAGTTAATGTGTGTTCTAGCGTATATTGCACTTGGCTTTTTTGCGATAAAGTTGGGCAAGAATAAATTGATTCGTTCTTTTGCCTTTTTTGGTGCTCTAGGATGGTTAGCGATGGCTGGTAAAATAGCCGTCACCAAAGCTCCTGTATTTTTTTAATGACATTGTTTAAAGGTCGCAGTAAATGCTGAATTTAATTGATGAAGACTTTGATGCAATGGATCTTGCACATGGTGCACTAGCTTTGAATAAAGCGGTCAATCCTGAGACCAATTCAAAGTGGGTAAGAAAGGAACTTAAACGCTTGTGTGATGAAGCAGAGCTAGCTTTAGTTGCTGAAACTGATCAGAAGCAAAAATTTAACGCCTTCTTGAACCTGTTTTATGGTGAGTGGGACTTTAGCGGCGATCAAGAAGCTTACTACGATTCGAATAACGCATTTTTAGACAAAGTTCTTGAAAACCGTAAAGGTATTCCTGTCAGTCTTGGTTCAATTTTGCTGTTCATAGGTTCCCGATTGGGCTTCCCACTAGAAACGATAGCGTTTCCAACTCAGTTACTGCTCAAGCTTTCTTGGCCTGGCGAAGAACCACAATACATCAATCCATTTGATGGGGAAGTCGTTGACAAGCACACTTTAAAAGCATGGATTATTGGTCACCGAGGTCCTCTTGAATCTTTGAAAGAAGAAGATCTTGAAGTGGCAGACAACCCAACGATTATAGGTCGTTGGCTTGCATTGTTAAAAACGGCTTTGCTACGTGAAGAGCGCTACACTCTTGCTCTAAGGTGTACTGATCTTGCTTTGACTTTTGTCCCTGATGACCCGTATGAAATACGTGATAGAGGCTTTATCTATCAACAGTTAGATTGCCATCAAGTAGCATTAACTGACTACCAATATTTTATTGACCAGTGCCCGGATGATCCCGCAGCTGAGCTTCTAAAGAGCCAGGTGAATGCAATGAGTGAAACTCCTGTTACTGTCCATTAATTCAAAATAAGAGATTTTATGATGCAACAAAAAGTTGTGAACATTGGCGATATCCCTGTTGCCAACGATAAGCCTTTTACTCTATTTGCTGGTATGAATGTATTAGAGTCACGCGATCTAGCTATGCAGATTTGCGAGCACTACGTTAAAGTGACTGAGAAGTTGAACATACCTTACGTGTTTAAAGCTTCGTTCGACAAAGCAAACCGCAGTTCAGTTCACTCTTACCGTGGACCAGGCTTAGAAGAAGGGATGAAAATCTTCCAAGAGCTAAAAGATACATTTGGTGTAAAAATCATCACTGATGTTCACACTGAAGAGCAAGCTCAGCCCGTTGCAGACGTAGCAGATGTGATTCAATTACCAGCATTTTTGGCTCGCCAAACAGATCTCGTTCAAGCGATGGCGCGTACTGGTGCTGTGATCAACGTGAAAAAACCACAATTTATGAGCCCTGGTCAGGTTGGCAACATTGTTGAGAAGTTTGCTGAATGCGGCAACGAGAATATTATTCTTTGTGAGCGTGGCTCTTGCCATGGATACGACAACCTTGTAGTTGATATGCTTGGTTTCGGTGTTATGAAGAAAGCATCTAATGGTAGCCCAATCATCTTCGACGTGACGCACTCTTTACAAATGCGTGACCCTTCAGGTGCGGCATCGGGTGGTCGAAGAGAGCAAACGGTTGAGCTTGCTAAAGCTGGTTTAGCGACAGGTATTGCTGGCTTGTTTATCGAAGCTCACCCTAACCCAGATAACGCGAAATGTGATGGACCATCTGCGCTGCCACTAGATAAGCTAGAACCATTCTTAGCTCAAATGAAGGCGTTAGATGATCTTATCAAGGGCTTTGAGCCTATCGATATCCGATAACTGATTTAGCGAAGTTAGTTTTCAATATAAATGAGAGTCAGTACATCATGTGCTGGCTCTTTTTTTATGTCCGAATAAAAGGTAACGCTGAGAGGTGATCGAGATAGATTTCACCTTTTATGTATTGATGACGTGATCAAATTAGCAAAAATATTAATAATGCGTAGTTGGTTTACTCGAATAATTTAGACTAGATCCATCTTGAATGCTGATAGCTCAAGCTTCTTATATCGTTCTGTTGTATCGATCTGGGTCAAGCAAGGGACAGGTTTATTGTTAAGGAAACAACTATGAAACAGGGTAACTGGTTAAAATTAGCCGTGGGTGCGGCTGTGCTCACTTCAATTGTAGGCTGCTCTCCAGAGCCGAGCCATGAATGGCAGAAAGACAAAACCTACAACATCACAGTCCTTCATACCAACGATCATCATGGTAGGTTTTGGCACAACAAACATGGTGAATATGGTATGGCAGCACGTAAAACGCTGGTTGATAATATTCGCCAAGAAGTTGAAAAAAATGGCGGAACCGTCCTTTTGTTTTCTGGCGGAGATATTAATACCGGTGTGCCAGAATCTGACCTGCAAGATGCTGAACCTGATTTTAAAGGCATGAATAAAATTGGTTACGACGCAATGGCGCTAGGTAACCATGAGTTTGATAACCCGCTTGAAGTACTGATGAAGCAGAAAGACTGGGCACAGTTTCCTCTGCTTTCCGCCAACATTTACGACAAAACGACGGGTAAGCGCCTGTTTCAACCATACAAGATCTTCAATAAGCAGGGTGTCAAGATTGCAGTTATCGGCTTAACAACTGAAGATACGGCGAAAATAGGTAACCCTGAATATCTGGGTAACATTGAGTTCCGAGATCCTAAACAAGAAGCGAAAGTTTTGATTGAGGAAATCAAGCAGCAAGAGAACCCCGATTTGATTTTCGCTGTGACTCACATGGGGCACTACGAAGATGGTAAGCATGGAATTAATGCTCCGGGTGATGTTGCGTTGGCTAGATATCTTGATGAAGGTTCACTAGATATGATTATTGGTGGCCACTCGCAAGAACCAGTTTGTATGGAGTCAGAAAACCACGTTGATACTTCGTTTAAGCCAGGTGATGACTGTAAACCTGACCAACAAAATGGCACCTACATTTTACAAGCTCATGAATGGGGTAAATATGTAGGTCGTGCTGATTACACCTTTAAAAATGGCGAGCTACAAATGGTTAGCTACGATCTTATTCCGGTCAACTTAAAGAAAAAAATTAAAGTTGATGGAAAAAGTCAGCGAGTGTTAATCGAAGAGGAAATCCCACACAACAGCGAAATGGTTGAGTTTCTAACGCCATATCAAGAAAAAGGCCAAGAGCAACTCAGTGTTAAGATTGCCGATTCTGATGGCAAGCTTGAAGGTGACCGTAATGTCGTTCGATTTAAGCAAACAAACCTTGGACGCTTAATTGCAGAAGCTCAGCGTGAAAGGGGTAAAGCTGACTTTGGAGTCATGAATTCGGGTGGCGTACGAGACTCAATTGAAGCGGGTGATATCACCTATAAAGATGTGTTGAAGGTTCAGCCATTTGGCAACATCATTACTTATGTTGATATGACTGGTAAAGAGGTATTGGATTATCTGAATGTGGTCGGAACCAAGCCAACTGATTCAGGTTCATATGCTCAGTTCTCAGGGGTGTCGATGGTGGTTTCTGACGGCAAAGTTTCTGATGTGCTAATTAACGGTAAGCCGCTGGATGAATCTAAAACATATCGATTCACCGTGCCAAGCTACAATGCTGCCGGTGGTGATGGTTATCCGAAGTTGACCGGACACCCGGGTTATGTCAATACAGGGTTTGTTGATGCAGAAGTTCTAAAAGAGTACCTACAAGCACATAGCCCAATTAAAGTGAATGACTTCGAGCCATCAGGCCAAATAGTTTATAAATAATCTTTTGCCTAAGTAATTTATATTCTAAGAAAATGTTAAATACGCGCCTAAAGATAATAAGTTGTCTTTAGGCGCGTTATAGTATGGGCTAAGCCGACGAATGATGTTATAGCCCAGTAGTTTATAGTCAAATGTTCGCATACTAGGAGAACAAAGTGACGCCAGCAATTAATTTAGCAAAGAAGAAAAAAATACCGCATAAGATTCACCAGTACGACCATGATCCTCGGGCTGAAAGCTATGGGCTTGAAGCTGCTGAGCTACTTGGCTTAAATACAGACACGGTTTTTAAAACATTACTTTTTTGTACCGATGGCAAGGAAAAAGAACTCGCGGTTGCGATTATTCCGGTAAATAGCAAACTCAATTTAAAGCTGGCAGCCAAAGCTGCGGGCAAGAAAAAAGCGGACATGGCCAACCCAGACATAGCACAGAAAGTTACCGGATATGTTGTTGGCGGCATTAGCCCACTCGGACAAAAAAAGTTGCTACCTACTTTCATCCATGAATCAGCAACCGAGTACAGTACAATACACGTTAGTGCAGGTAAGAGAGGGTTGGAAATTGAACTATCAGCAGACAATTTAGCCATTCTAACGCGAGCTAAGTTTTGTTCTCTATGTAGCTAGAAAGATAAGAAAAACTGTATCAAATCGATGATATTGCCAAGAAATCCACAGAATAAATCCATATAAGTAATGTCAATTTAATGTCAGTTGCATTCTAGACATGAATAATAAATTACTCTAGTATGGCCGACTTTTGAACACTATGTCGTCAGCATGGATGCCTGAGGTACGTTGGATTGAGGCAATAACATGCACATATCTCTTAAAAATTTGTCTATTCGCAAACAGATACTTGTTCCTGTTGCAATTACTACCATCGCGTTGATTATTGCCCTTTGGGTTACCGACAGCGAACTCGAACATCAGCAAAGTAAGGTTGAAGTGAATATTCAATCTCTGATGTACTACAAAGATTCATTGGCGGAAATTGGTGATCAAATATATCCGCTACGCATTAACGCCGTTTACGCCATTTACGACTCTTCTCGCCGCCAAGCTTTTTTAAGCAAGCTAGGTACCACAATGGAGAAGGTTAATGATGTGCTAAGTGACATGGCCAGCAGAAAAACATTTGCTAAACCTGTTCGCAAAGTCCAGACCGCAGTAGATAGCTACCGCGAATATTCACAGCAAGCCGCTGACGTTTTTACTCGCCATGATAATGGCAGCCTTTCTGAGCAAGAATATCAACAATTCGTATCCAATTACCGTGATGCTGGCAATGCGATGGTAAACAGCCTTCAGCAGCTATCTGATAAAGTGAATGAATTTGCGGATGTTGCTGTCGCTCAAACGGCTCAAGAGGGGCAAAACGTTCGTAATAAAGCGATGATGGTTATTGTTGCTGTTTTAACTGTTTCATTACTGATTGCTTGGCTGATTTCTGGTTATATCGTTACGCCAATTAAGAAGTTGCAAGAAATGATGCGCGAGTTAGCTAAAGGTAACTTATCAGTTAGGGCAGAAGTCGAAAGCGACAATGAAATAGGCATGCTAGCAAACGATGTCAACACCACTTCTGATAGGCTTCACACAACAGTTGAGCAATTGATTGCTATTAGTGAAGAGGTTGCTTCAGCATCCATTCAACTTGTGTCGGTTATGAAGCAATCAGAAAAGAATGCACAAAAAGAGCTGATAGAAATTGAGCAAGTTGCTTCGGCTGTTAACGAGTTAGCGTGCACCGCTAATAATGTCAGTGACAATGCACTCCAAGCGGACTCGATTGCTCGAGATACTGACGCTTTGACAAACTCTGGTCGTGCAATCTTCGAAGAAAATAACGAAGCCAGCGCGAAAATGTCTGTGGCTATCGATAGCGCAGCTCAAGTAATTGGTCAGTTAAAAGAGCAGTCTGAAGAAATCAATAAAGCTGTCGAAGTTATCGATGGCGTTTCTGACCAGACTAACTTGTTGGCCTTAAATGCAGCGATTGAAGCCGCGCGAGCAGGCGAATATGGACGCGGTTTTGCGGTGGTTGCTACAGAAGTTCGCACGCTGGCTGCGAAAGCGCAAGAATCCACGGTTGAGATCCAGCAAGTTATCGATGCTTTGCAAACTCAGGCCGGACGAGCAAATGATGGAATGCATGAAAGCTTAGATTTATTGACTCACAACCAAGAACTATCCAGCCAGATGAGCAGTGTTTTGACGAGTATTAGTGAAGCAGTAACCAACATTACAGACTCAAATGCACAGGTAGCGACAGCCGCTGAAGAGCAATCGCAAGTGACTCAAGATATTAACCGCAACGTTTCCAATATTTCGAGTTTGGTGAATGAAAATGTTGCAGGTATAAGTCAAAGTGCTACTGCAAGTGCTCAGCTTTCAGAGCTGGCAGAAAAACAAAAAGCTCAATTGGCTTTCTTTAAGTTATAAAAATATTTAAGACAACAAAGCCGGAAGTTGTGTGCTTTAAGAGGGCTCAACTTCCGGCTTTTTTATGCATAGACAAATAGCTCACTTGATACAAGTACGCACTATTGAAAGTTGATGGCTTTACTCTTTCGGCTCATCCTCAATTTGAGCATTGTCTACAATATGATTTTCACCAATATCTTTCGGCAAAATTTGATTTAAAAGTATAGCCACAATCCCTGCTAAACTTACTCCTTGTAAGCTGAAATCTCCGATTCCAAATGCCATTCCACCAATACCAAATACCAAAGTGACAGCCACAATTACAAGGTTCCTAGATTTGTGTAAATCGACTTGGCTTCTGATTAGCGTATTTAGGCCTACTGTAGCAATCGAACCAAACAACAGGATCATGATCCCACCCATAACTGGAACCGGAATTGTTTGTAACAGTGCTCCGAGCTTTCCGACTAGCGCAAGAACAATTGCCGTGACAGCGGCCCAAGTCATCACCACGGGATTAAACGCTTTGGTGAGCATCACAGCTCCGGTGACTTCACTATAGGTAGTATTGGGTGGTGCGCCGACCATAGTAGCTGCCATTGTTGCGATGCCATCGCCAGAAATGGTTCTATGTAGTCCAGGTTTCTTTAAGTAGTCTTTTCCAGTTACGTTGGATATCGCCAAGATGTCTCCAACGTGTTCAACTGCGGGTGCAATAGCGACTGGAATCATAAAGAGAATTGCGTTGATGTTGAACTCAGGGAAAGTAAAGTTAGGTAGCGCAAACCAAGCGGCTGTGCTTAGAGGGGAGAAATCGACCACGCCGACCAGTAAACTCGTGATATAGCCAACCAGAATACCACCTAATATCGGCACGAGTTTAAAGAAACCTTTAGAAAACACGCTTAAAACGACGGTTGTTAGTAGTGAAAGGCAGGAAATCAACATAGCTAAATTCGAGTCGATTAACTGAGTACCTCCGTCTCCAGTTTTTCCTAGAGCCATATTAACTGCGACAGGTGCAAGACCAAGGCCGATTACGATAATGACGGGTCCCACTACCACGGGCGGTAAAAGGTTATGGATAAATTCATTGCCTCGAATCTTGATTATCACACCCAATATTACATACACAGCGCCTGCTGCCATTAGGCCACCGAGCGTAGCGGGTATTCCCCAAGTTTGTATGCCATACATAATAGGTGCAATAAAGGCGAATGAAGAAGCGAGAAAGATAGGTACAGAGCGGCGAGTAACAAGTTGAAAAAGTAGAGTACCAATACCTGCACCAAATAGTGCAACGCTTGGATCTAGACCTGTAAGTAAAGGCACCAATACCAATGCGCCAAATGCGACAAACAGCATCTGCATACCCTGAATCATATTTTTCATTGCTCACTCCTGTCGCTAAAGTTAAAACTTAAAACGAGTCGCTATTAACCGTTTCTCGCGGAAAATAGTAGACGGAAAGAGGTATTGAATAAATGAATGTCGGTAGGTTCTGTGAAGCTACCATTGCTCCTTTTTTCTTGAAATTATCAAGAACACCCATTGAGTAAAAGCGTCAAAATCTATGGTCAAAATTTTGTCTAAATGATAAGCTGTTGAAATATAAGTATTTATATGTGGCCTGCTTTTTGCAGCTTAGGCTGTTATCTATTCATTGACAGAATGATGACATGGAATTAGCACAGACAGCGGAAAGTCAGTCTCACCTAGGTTCTCTCCAAGATCAAGTTGAGCGATATAAGCAAGTACTAGATGTAATGCCAGCAGGAGTTATCCTTCTGGATACACAAGGTATTGTGCGTGAAGTAAACCCTGAAGCAGAGCGCATACTAGAGGTCTCACTACTCGGTGAAAAATGGCTGACAGTTATTCAACACGTGTTTGCTCCTAGAGAGGACGATGGCCACGAAATATCCCTTCGTAATGGTCGAAAGGTTCGTCTCGCTATATCAGCTTCAGTTACAGGCCAGCTAATTCTTATTACCGATCTTACCGAAACACGCTTACTACAATCCCGAGTGAGTGACCTGCAAAGGTTATCGTCATTAGGGCGTATGGTGGCATCTTTGGCTCATCAGGTTCGAACTCCTCTTTCTAGTGCATTGCTGTATGCTTCAAACCTAACAGCCGCGAATCTTCCAAATGCCACCAAAGAAAGGTTCCAAGGCAAGCTAGTCGATAGGCTAAAAGACTTAGAAAAACAGGTGAACGACATGTTGCTGTTTGCCAAAGGTGGCGACAACAAAGTCGTCCAGCCTTTCACAATCAAAGAGCTTGTAAACGAATTTGCTCCAATGATTGAAACAGCATTAAAAAGCAACGCCATCGATTTCGCTCAAGAAGTAGAGCATGAAGAAACGCCTGTACTCGGAAACCCCAATGCGATCGCTTCGGCCTTAAGTAACTTAGTGCTTAATGCAATTCAAATAGCAGGTAAGCAATCTCAAATAGATGTATTTTTCCGCCCGGTTAACAACGAATTAAGAATTTCAGTCCAAGACAATGGTCCCGGTGTAGCGAAAGAGCTACAAAGCAAAATATTAGAGCCATTTTTTACTACTCGTTCGCAAGGAACAGGCCTTGGTCTTGCGGTAGTTCAAATGGTTTGTCGAGCTCACGATGGACGCCTAGAGCTTGTCTCGGAGCCCGGAGATGGAGCGTGCTTTACGATGTGTATTCCTTTGCATCGAGAAACTCTAAACAACAATAATCCTGATACTGGAGAAGAATAATGGCCCAAAGCAAAGTATTAATCGTTGAAGACGATGAAGGTTTACGCGAAGCACTAGTAGATACGCTCGCTTTGGCAGGTTATGAGTGGCTTGAAGCGGACTGTGCCGAAGATGCGATTGTAAAGCTTAAAGCAAACCCCGTTGATATTGTTGTTTCTGATGTGCAAATGGCCGGAATGGGAGGCTTAGCGCTGCTTAGAAATATCAAACAGCATTGGCCAAACTTGCCAGTATTGCTCATGACGGCGTATGCCAATATTGAAGATGCAGTTTCCGCGATGAAGGAAGGTGCTATCGACTATATGGCGAAACCTTTTGCACCAGAAGTGCTACTGAATATGGTCAGTCGATATGCTCCCGTGAAATCTGAAGAGAATGGTGATGCCGTTGTTGCAGATGATAAAAGCATTAAGCTGTTAGCTCTTGCTGAGAAAGTCGCTAAAACGGATGCTAGCGTGATGGTGTTAGGCCCAAGTGGTTCAGGTAAAGAGGTTATGTCACGTTATATACACAATGCATCTAATCGAAAAGATGGGCCATTTGTCGCGATTAACTGTGCTGCGATTCCTGACAATATGTTGGAAGCAACTTTATTCGGCTATGAAAAAGGTGCTTTTACAGGCGCGGTACAAGCTTGTCCGGGTAAATTTGAGCAAGCTCAAGGCGGAACAATCTTGCTAGACGAAATTAGCGAAATGGACTTGAACCTCCAAGCTAAACTGTTGCGAGTGCTTCAAGAGCGAGAGGTGGAAAGGTTAGGTAGTCGCAAGAGTATCAAATTAGATGTGCGGGTATTAGCCACTAGTAACCGAGATTTGAAACAATATGTGCAAGAAGGCAACTTCCGTGAAGACTTGTATTATCGTCTCAATGTTTTCCCGCTAGCGTGGCCAGCTCTTTGCGATCGTAAGGGAGATATTGAACCGCTCGCTATTCATCTTATTGAACGCAATTGTAAGAAGTTGGGTATGCCAGTTCCTGAAGTTAGTAAAGAAGCGATTGCAAAGCTCAAGAGCTATCAATGGCCGGGTAATGTTCGTGAGCTTGATAACGTTGTGCAACGAGCATTAATACTAAGTGAAAAGAATCAAATCAAAGGTGAGCACATTTTGCTAGAGGGTATTGACTGGCTGGATGCTAGTAGCTTACAGCAAGTAGTGGAAACTGGAGACGCCATTGTGCCGAATATCGCAACAGTAGCAACACCTGCACCCACATCAAGCCCAGAAAGCAACTCCTATTGCCTGGGTGGAGAGCTTAGAGACCAAGAGTTCTCAATTATTCTCGAGACGTTAGCAGAGTGTGGCGGACGCCGTAAAGATATGGCGGAGCGGTTAGGAATTAGTCCAAGAACCCTGCGTTATAAACTAGCCAGAATGCGCGATGCAGGCATTGATATTCCAGGTTAAAACAGCGGGTTATAGAAGAATTAGGGATAGTCTCTGTGTGGCATATTATTTGCTTTAATTAGTAAATACGGACATAAATGCCAAAGAGTTGACAGCAGGAGCGAATATGAATATCGGCGGAATCCAAGGAGATATGCAGGCTATGATGTTGGAAGCAGCCAACACTAAGCCCGCTGCTACAGGACACAGTGTCAGCTCTGAGTTTGGCGATATGCTTGCAAAAGCCATTCAAAATGTAAATGGTCTTCAAAAAACCTCAGGTGACCTTCAAACTCGCTTCGATAGAGGAGACGAGAATGTTTCCCTATCGGACGTGATGATAGCTCGAAATAAATCAAGTGTTGCATTTGAGGCGACGATTCAAGTACGTAACAAGCTTGTTGAAGCGTACAAAGAATTGATGAATATGCCAGTGTAAATTTAGGGACAAATTGTGGCTGAAGATAACCAATCAACGGATCTCGCTTTATCTGATCTGGGTGGCGATAGCACCATGGTCGCCGACAGTGGTGCGGGAATGGATACTCAAAACCCAGATGCTGGTGAGAAGAGCTCCTCCAAGTTTGACATGGCTGTTGGCGACTTAGACTTATTGCGCCAAGTTGTCCTTGTTCTATCTATTTCTATTTGTGTCGCTCTTATTGTCATGTTGTTCTTTTGGGTTAGAGAGCCTGACATGCGCCCATTAGGTACCTATGAAACAGACGAGCTTATTAAGGTCTTAGACTATCTAGACGCGCAGAAAGTCGACTATAACCTAGAAGGTAACACTATTCTTGTTCCATCTTCCGAGTACGGAAGTATGAAATTGGATATGGTCAGAGCAGGATTGAACCAAGGTTCTCAAGCTGGTGATGAGATACTCATGCAGGACATGGGCTTTGGTGTTTCTCAGCGTCTTGAGCTTGAACGTTTAAAACTCAGCCGTGAGCGCCAACTCTCCAAAGCCATTGAGCAAATGAGTCAAGTTAATAAGGCTCGAGTTCTTTTGGCTCTACCAAAGCAAAGTGTTTTTGTTCGACATAACCAAGAAGCTTCTGCATCAGTATTTTTAACATTAAGAACAGGCGCTAGCTTGAGCCAAGAAGAAATCGACTCAGTAGTTGATATGGTGGCCAGCGCAGTGCCAGGCATGAAGCCAACTCGAGTAACAGTGACAGACCAGTACGGTCGACTTTTAAGCTCTGGTTCTCAAGATGCTGCCTCAACGGCGCGTAGAAAAGAGCAAGAGATCGAACGCAAGCAAGAACAGATGTTGTTAGAGAAAATCGACTCGGTTCTCATCCCTATCTTAGGCCTAGGTAATTACACCGCACAGGTTGACGTACAACTCGATTTTTCAACTGTTGAACAAACGCAAAAACGTTTTGACCCCAACAAGCCAGCGACCAGAAGTGAATACACTTTAGAAGACTACAACAATGGTAATGTAGTCGCAGGAGTGCCGGGAGCTCTCAGTAATCAACCTCCTGCTGATGCTTCTATCCCTCAAGATGTGGCTCAAATGAAAGATGGCTCGATGTTCGGGCAAGGCTCTTCACACAAAGAAGCAACTCGTAACTTTGAGCTAGATACGACAATTAGTCATGAACGTAAGCAGAGTGGTGTGCTAACTCGTCAAACGGTTGCCGTTGCGATAAAAGACAAAGCTGTAGTTAACCCAGATACGGGTGAAACCACTTATACGCCGATTCCTGAAAGTCAGTTGAACGCCATTCGCCAAGTTTTGATTGGCGCTGTCGGTTTTAATGCCCAACGCGGCGACCTCTTGAATGTTCTCAGCATGCAGTTTGCGAAGCCGGAAGTGGAGTCGTTTGCTGACGTGCCTATTTGGGAAAATCCATCATTTAATGATTGGGTTCGCTGGGGTGCAAGCGCGCTGGTCATTATCGTAGTGATACTTGTGTTGGTGCGCCCTGCGCTTAAGAAACTACTCAACCCTGCGGTTCAAGAAGAGCAAGACTCTATGTATGGACCGGATGGTCTGCCGATTGGTGCCGATGGTGAAACTAGCCTAATTGGTGGTGATATAGATACCAGTGAATTATTTGAGTTCGGTTCTGGCATAGATCTGCCAAACTTAAATAAAGATGAAGATGTGTTGAAAGCGGTTCGAGCATTAGTTGCAAATGAACCAGAGCTGTCGGCACAAGTTGTGAAGAATTGGATGGAAGATGCCTGATGAAATTGTCCCTCAAGATGAGGGAGGTGAAGTTTCAGATCCGAATGATGTCGATATTTCCGACATTCCCGGTGAGGAGCGAGCAGCCATATTATTGCTCAGCCTGAATGAAGAGGATGCTGCGGGTATCGTGCGCCACCTTGAGCCCAAGCAGGTTCAAAGGGTAGGTAGTGCGATGGCTCGCGCAGCCGATTTAAGCCAAGACAAAGTTAGTGCAGTTCATAGAGCGTTTCTGGAAGATATTCAGAAATACACCAACATCGGTATGGGAAGTGAAGACTTCATGCGTAATACCCTTGTTGCTGCACTGGGTGAAGATAAGGCAAATAACTTAGTCGATCAGATCCTTTTAGGCACGGGCTCGAAAGGTTTGGATTCGCTGAAATGGATGGATCCAAGGCAGGTTGCCAACATTATTATCAACGAGCACCCGCAAATTCAAACTATTGTTCTTTCATATTTAGAAGCCGACCAATCTGCGGAAATTCTGACACAGTTTGCTGAGCGTGACAGGCTCGATCTCATGATGCGTATTGCCAACCTTGAAGAGGTTCAACCTTCTGCATTGGCAGAATTGAATGAAATCATGGAGAAACAATTCGCCGGTCAAGCAGGGTCACAGGCTGCGAAAATTGGTGGTTTGAAAGCTGCTGCTGAAATCATGAACTATATGGACAACAGCATGGAAGGCGTGCTGATGGACCAAATCCGTGATCAAGATGAAGATTTAGCTACGTCGATAGAAGACCTAATGTTCGTGTTCGAAAACCTTATCGAAGTCGACGATCAAGGCATTCAAAAACTATTGCGCGATGTACCACAAGATGTATTGCAGCGTGCACTTAAAGGTGCCGATGAAGACCTTCGTGAGAAAATATTTAAGAACATGTCCAAACGTGCGGCAGAGCTTATGCGTGATGATCTTGAAGCAATGCCACCAGTTAAGGTTTCTGATGTAGAAGCTGCGCAAAAAGAAGTGCTGGCGATTGCTCGTCGTATGGCTGATGCAGGTGAGATTATGCTGACTGGCGGAGCGGACGAATTCTTGTAAGCTGAGTTATAGCTTGCAGGTTTAGACACAAGTGAGAAATGGAATGTCGGAAAAAAGAAAACGCGGATACTTGCGATTAGACGAAGATGAATCAGTCAAGCAAGCGACATTGTGGGGACTTCCTGATTACGGTATAGAAGAGGCGAAAATAGCCAAAGATACCGCAATGAATTATGACCCTGGCTGGATGCCAGATTTTGAGCCTGAAGTGCAGGAAGAACCCAAAGAACTCACGGAAGAAGAAATCGAAGCGATTAAGCAAAGTGCGTTTCAAGAAGGTTTGCATCAGGGACAAGAGGCAGGATTCAAGCAAGGCTATGACAAAGGCAAAGAAAAAGGCTTAGAAGAAGGTCATAAAGAAGGGTATGAATCTGGTCATACACAAGGAATGGAAGCTTCACAAGAGCTTATCCAGCAGCAAGTACAAAATTTTGTATCTATAGCCAATCAGTTCGCACAGCCTTTGGAGCTTATGAATGCTCAGGTTGAAAAGCAGCTGGTTGACATGGTGCTTACGCTAGTTCGTGAAGTGATTCATGTAGAAGTTCAGACCAACCCCCAAATTATCTTAGATACTGTAAAACAGTCTGTGGAATCTCTCCCAATTACAGGTCATCAAATTACTATCAAATTGCATCCACAAGATATGGAAATTGTTGAGAATGCGTTTTCTCAAGATCAGTTGGAGTTCAGAAATTGGGTCTTGTTGTCTGATCCAGCGTTGAATGTTGGCGATGTCCAAATCGAAGCTGGTGAATCTAGTGTCAGTTATCGGATGGAAGAAAGAGTGCGCACCGTGTTAGCGAACTTCTGCGGCTCGAATCGACATCAAGGTGATGAGTGATGCTAGCTTTATCAGATAGACTCGGCCAGTACAAAGTCCAAGGTTTAAAAACTCGCCCTGTTGCATCAGGAAAGCTAGTTCGGGTCGTTGGCTTAACTTTAGAAGCTACAGGATGTCGAGCACCTATTGGTAGTTTGTGTTTGGTCGAAACAATATCTGGTGAGATGGAAGCCGAAGTTGTTGGTTTTTCAGGTGGGAATCTGTTTTTAATGCCAAGCGAGCAAATCACAGGGGTCTTACCGGGAGCTAAAGTTACACCACTGACTGGAGAAGCGGGTTTACCTGTTGGTATGGAATTGCTTGGCCGAGTCATCGATGGTGTGGGCAACCCTCTGGACGACCTTGGTCCTATCTATACCGAGCACAGTGCGACGTTCAATGCCGAACCGATAAACCCTTTAATGCGCAAGCCTATCTCAGAGCCACTTGATGTTGGCTTAAAAGCAATGAATGGTTTGTTAAGTGTTGGCAAAGGGCAACGTATTGGCCTATTCGCAGGATCAGGTGTGGGTAAGTCGGTCACACTAGGAATGATGACGCGTGGTACCACAGCTCAAGTGGTTGTCGTTGGTCTGATTGGTGAGCGTGGCCGAGAAGTAAAAGAGTTCATTGAAGAAATTCTCGGTGTGGATGGCAGGCAGCGTTCAGTTGTTGTCGCAGCGCCAGCTGACTCATCACCCCTAATGCGTTTAAAAGGCTGCCAAACTGCTTTGGCTATCGCTGAATATTTTAGAGACCAAGGCCTTGATGTACTCTTGCTTATGGATTCGCTAACTCGTTTTGCTCAGGCTCAACGTGAAATTGCTTTGTCAGTAGGTGAGCCTCCTGCTACGAAAGGTTATCCGCCATCAGTATTTGCAAAATTGCCAGCATTGGTAGAACGCGCTGGTAATGGCAGTGAAGGAAAAGGCTCTATTACTGCATTTTTTACAGTTTTGACTGAAGGGGATGATCTGCAAGATCCTATTGCTGATGCGGCAAGAGCGATATTAGACGGGCACGTTGTCTTGTCTCGAGAATTGGCAGATGCAGGCCACTATCCCGCTATCGATGTCGAGAAATCTGTCAGTCGTGTTATGCCTCAGATTGTTTCTGAAGAGCATATGCTGATGTCAAAAGCAGTGCGTCAGGTGCTGTCTATATGTCGCAAAAATCAAGATTTGGTTTCTATCGGCGCTTATAAGCCGGGAACTGACCCTGCTATAGATAGTGCGTTTACCCTTAAACCAAAAATTGATCAGTTCTTGCAACAGAATATGCAGGAAAGTGTCCCTTACGATATGTGTGTAAATATGCTGAAAAGTATTTTGCAGCCTCAGGGAGAAGGGTAAATAAGTTATGGAAAACACGCTTGAATTTTTAATGGACCAAGCCCAAAGTAGAGAAAAAGACGCTGTGCTTGCGTTGAGTAAAGCGAGAAGTGAACTAGAAGACTACTATGTTCAGCTTTCACAAATCGAACAGTACCGGTTGGATTATTGTGCTCAGCTAGTTCAAAGGGGCATGAATGGTTTGACAGCAAGCCAGTATTCTCACCTAAATCGTTTTTTGACTCAGTTAGATGAAACATTAAAAAAGCAAAAAGAAGCGGAAGAACATTTTAAAACTCAAGTGCAAAACTGTGAGTCTCACTGGCTCGAGATGAGAAAAGAGCGCCGTTCCTATCAATGGTTGATTGAAAAGCGGCAAAAGGAAAAGGTGCAGCAAGCCGAGCGCCTAGATCAAAAGCAAATGGATGAGTTTTCTACCATTATGTTTAGCCGTCAACGACTTCAGTAATATATTAGAGTATGTGGTTCATTTTTTGCATCGAGAAAGTTAACGGTCGTTTTGTTCCAGAGCGGATGCTTGAGGAAACGACGAATTTCACTATCTGAATGAGTGTAAAAGTATGAACGTTAACTTAACAAATGCGACGGATAGCCCTAAAGCCACTAAGGTTCTAGGTGAGGTTGGTGACGTATCGGTTGAATCCAGTGAAGTAGGTGAAAGTGAAGAAGGCTTTTTCTCAAAATTGGCTTCATTTATTCTGGGTGAAAACAAGCCCAGTAAAACCTCTGCAGATAGTGAAGTAGATCCTGCTGCCCAACTATCTGATTCTAGTGATGAAAGTCTGGTAGATACCCTTCTCAATAGTGAAATGTTGTCCGATGTTGGATCTGATGACGGTGGAGAGAGCAATGGTGAAACTAAGCCGCCGCCAGAGCAAACCAACCTGACAGTTGGCGATACAAAACAAAATAATTCCAAAGCAGAGTTGCCTATTGAGGCTAATGCTAAGGAATTTGATTCGTCAAAAGTGATGAGTGACGGTGACAAAATACTAGCTAAGCTAAATGACGCAACAGAATCCCTAAAATCTAAGCATGGCAACAAATTGCCTACCGAAGATGTTGTAGACCAGCCAAGTGCTCCCTCAATGCAGCAGACAAAAGTTGACCTTCCTAGGACTCATAAAACTGATGACGAAACTCAGCAAAGCGTTAAACAGTCCGTTGTCAGCGACAGTGAGTTGAGCGAAGAGCGACCAGTAAGTGCACCCGCTCAATTTGTAACAGGTCAACAGTCGGCAAATGTTCAGGGGCAAGTTCCAGAAGAGGTCAAAGTAGAAACGGAAGCTGATAAAATTGTATGGCGTTCACCTCAGCCTAGTCTTGAACCAGAAACTCAGAAAACGTTTAGTAAAGCAGCCAAAGAAGAACTGATATCAGAAGAGGACTTGGCTCGTTTGGCAAAAGATGTCGGTATGGTCGCGCACCAACCCAAATCTGAGCATCAATCGGCTAGCAATAACCAAATTGATAACAGCCAGCAAAACCCCGAGAACGTGGAATTACCAACAATACCTGTTATGCAAGCCGCTCAAATAGAGGATACCGATATTGATGAAGCGGCAACCTTAGATCCGCGTCAGTTAGTGAAAAATGCTCAGCACATAGATAAACCACGAATGAATAATCAGATACAAAACGTGGCACCTCAATTGCTGCCAGCTGACAGTGAAGTACCCCAGCATTTACCTAAGCAAGTTCTTCAGGCTGATAATTTACACGTGATGTCTCCAGCTGCAGGGCCTGTCAAAGTGGAATTAACACCAGAGCAACTGGCGAGCAGCATGCACCATCACGCGAAAACACAGCAGGCAAGTCTTGCTCAGTCAGTCCAGCAAGCGCTTAGCCAACAGCAATTGGCTCAAAATGTCGCTGACAGAGCAATGGTTCAGCCTCAAATGCCAACTCAAGAACTCAACCCAACTCAAATGCAGCATCTAGCATCGTTGGCAGCAGCCCCTGTGATGGTAAATACGGCGCATCAGCAGATGGGCAATCATGCAGCACTTAGGTCTGCATTGGCAGCAAAAGCCGTCGATGGTTCTTTTGATGGTCAGGCAATACGAGATGGCAAAGAGGCATCTGGGCTAGCAAATCAGATTGCTAGTGCAAGCGGACAGAGTGGAGTTACAACCACGAACTCACTTCGTGCCGAGGCAGCTCAGACGGTAAGTTCACCTTTGCAACTAACAAGAGACAATGTTAGCGATCAAATGGCTGAAAAAGTGAACATGATGATGTCGAAGAACTTAAAGAATATCGATATCAGGCTCGACCCGCCAGAATTAGGCCGTATGCAAATACGTCTGCATATGAATGGTGAAGGAGCGGGTGTGCACTTTACAGTTGCTAACCATCAAGCTCGCGATGCCATCGAGCAATCTTTACCAAGGTTACGAGAAATGCTGTCCCAGCAAGGTGTTCAGCTAGGTGACACATCTGTCCAACAGCAAAGTAGTGGTCAGCAACAACGCTATACGTCCAGTGAAGACGGGTTTTCTCAAGGCGGAAACGGTGATAATTCGTTGGGTGAAGGAGAAAATCTTGAAGCAGGCGTCAATCTTGATGTGAATGTAACTTCAAAACGTGATGGAATCAGTTATTACGCTTAAACTATGAAAAAACCAAAAGATAGAGATGGTTATGGCGGACGAAGAAAAGGAAGCTCCCGAAGGGGGCGGTGGAAAAAGTAAGTTAATTATTGTTATTGCAATTGTTGTAGTTCTGATTGCCGGTGGTGTCGGGGCGTTTTTGATGATGGGCTCTGAAGAAGAAGCAGATACAGAGCAAAGTGAACAGGAGCAAGCAGCTGCGGTGGTCAACCCTGTTGCCTACGTGAATATTCCACAACCTTTCCTGTTTAATGTAACCGGTGACAAGCGTGACAGATTAGTTCAAATCAAAGTTCAATTGATGGTTCGTGGGATAGATAACGAAGATTTGGCACGCTATCACTCTCCTTTGATTGAGAGCTCTTTACTTGGAACATTTGCTTCTGCAACAGTCGAGCAATTAAGAACAGCGAATGGCCGCGTTGATTTACGTGATAAAGCCACAGAAGACATTAAAGCAAGCTTGAACCGGGCGGTCGGTAAACCGGTTATTGAGCGAGTTCTATTTACCGACTTTGTCATTCAATAGGTGATGTGTGACTGATTTATTAAGCCAAGACGAAATTGATGCGTTGCTTCATGGTGTTGACGATGTCGAAGAAGGCGAAGAGGAAATTGAAACGCAGGACGAATCTGCCGTCAATTTTGATTTTTCCTCACAAGACAGAATCGTCCGTGGTCGCATGCCGACTTTGGAGCTTATCAATGAACGTTTTGCTCGCCACCTAAGAATTAGCCTATTTAACATGCTGCGTAAGCAGGCAGAAGTATCCATCAATGGCGTGCAGATGATGAAGTTTGGTGAGTACCAAAATACGCTGTATGTCCCGACCAGTCTTAACATGGTGAGGTTTAGACCGCTAAAAGGTACCGCCTTGATTACCATGGAAGCGAGGCTTGTATTTATATTGGTGGAGAACTTTTTTGGCGGTGATGGACGTTTCCATGCTCGGATCGAGGGACGTGAATTTACTCCAACTGAACGAAGGATTGTACAGCTTCTGTTGAAGATCGTATTTGAGGATTATAAAGAAGCTTGGTCACCAGTAATGGGTGTTGAGTTTGAATATCTTGATTCAGAAGTAAACCCAAGTATGGCAAACATTGTGAGTCCAACCGAAGTGATTGTTGTGAGCTCATTCCATATCGAAGTTGATGGTGGTGGTGGTGATTTTCACGTGGTAATGCCGTACTCAATGGTAGAGCCCATTCGTGAGCTTCTGGATGCGGGTGTGCAGTCGGACAAAATGGAGACGGATGTTCGTTGGAGCTCTGCGCTTCGTGAAGAGATCATGGATGTGCCAGTGGACTTTAGGGTCAACTTACTTGAGCACGATATGTCATTGAGAGATTTAATGGAGCTGCAATCGGGAGATATTATTCCGGTCGCTATGCCAGAAAATGCAGTTATGTTTGTCGAAGAATTACCGACATTTAGAGTTAAAATGGGGCGTGCTGGAGAGAACTTAGCTGTTCAGGTTTCAGAGAAAATTAAACGTCCTGATGTAGTGAAAACCGACATCGCCTTCCTCGGAAAAGACATAATGAATGAATTCGAGGAAGACCAAGGTGATGACGAAGAATAAGAAGGTGTAACGAATGGAACCAACTGACGAAAATGATGATCAAAAGCTGGCGGACGAATGGGCGGCAGCTTTAGGGGAAGATCCTGATGCACCTGATGTAGACGTTGATGAGGTGCTTGCAGCACCGCTTGATGAGTTAAAAGACACGGCTTCACCGATTTCAGAAGATGAAAGACAGAAGCTGGATACGATTCTCGATATTCCAGTCACTATTTCTATGGAAGTTGGGCGTTCTCAAATTAGTATTCGAAATCTACTTCAATTAAACCAAGGTTCTGTTGTCGAACTTGAACGTGTCGCTGGTGAGTCTTTGGATGTATTGGTCAATGGGACATTGATTGCGCACGGAGAAGTGGTTGTCGTCAACGATAAATTCGGTATCCGTTTGACCGATGTAATCAGCCAAACAGAACGTATTAAGAAACTTAGGTGAGCAATGAAATCGTATTATTTGGGGATGTTATTACTACTATCTCCTCTTGCTCATGCTGATGTAACACCAGGACATCAGTTGGATTTAGCGACCACATTGGGGTCGCTTTTGTTCGTTATTGTCGTCATTCTTGGCTTAACTTGGTTACTTAAGCGTATGAAAGTACCGACTTTAGTCAACCAAAAGGGATTATGTGTCGTTCGTCAACTACCTGTGGGGCCGAAAGAGCGTATCATGATTGTGCAAGCTGGAGAGGAGCAGTTTTTAGTCGGCGTGACATCTCAATCTATTCAGCTTTTATCAAAATTGGACAAGCCACTTACTCAGGAGGAGTTGGAGAGTAGTTCGTTTTCTACTCAGTTTTCCCAGCTATTTAAAAAGAATGATCAAACCTAGCTATGTAGTAAGTTTCGCCTTGTTTTTGACGCTGAGCTTTTTTTCTTTTGTCAGTGTAGCCGCGGATGACATCGCTAACCAGACATCAACTGTTACTGCGATGCAAAATGATACAGGTGCTTCAAAAAGCACGGCTTCAAGTCAGTCATTCGGTGCTGGGATTCCTGCACTAACCTTAACAACCAAGGCTGATGGCACTGAAGAGTATTCGATAAACCTGCAAATCTTAGCTTTGATGACCATGCTGGGCTTTTTGCCCGCGCTGGTTATTTTAATGACGTCGTTTACTCGCATCGTGATAGTGATGTCGATATTGCGTCAAGCGATGGGCTTGCAACAAACGCCATCAAATCAAGTGATTGTAGGCATAGCGTTATTCCTGACATTTTTCATTATGTCACCCGTGCTTAGTCAAATAAATGAACGGGCAATCCAACCGTACATCAATGAAAAAATCTCGGCAAAAGTAGCATTCGATGCGGCTCAACAACCGTTAAAAGCATTTATGCTTAAACAAACCAGAGTTAAGGATCTAGAAACTTTTGTCCATATGTCTGGCTCGGATGCGCAAAACCCCGAAGATGTGTCAATGGCAGTACTTATTCCTGCGTTTATTACTTCAGAGTTAAAAACTGCATTCCAGATAGGATTTATGTTGTTTTTGCCTTTTCTTATCATCGACCTAGTTGTTGCATCAGTTTTGATGGCAATGGGTATGATGATGTTGTCACCAATGATTGTTTCATTGCCTTTTAAGTTGATGTTGTTTGTGCTGGTGGATGGCTGGAACCTGATTCTTTCCACATTAGCAGGCAGCTTTGCGTTGTAACGAGGAGGCAATATGACACCTGAAATGTTTGTTGAGTTGTTCCGAGAAGCATTGTGGATGGTGTTGATAATGGTATGTGCCATTATTATTCCAAGTTTGTTAGTTGGGTTGATTGTCGCGGTATTTCAAGCTGCGACTTCCATTAACGAACAAACCTTGAGTTTCTTGCCTCGTCTTGTCGTCACTTTATTGGCGCTGATGTTATTTGGGCACTGGATGACCCGAATGCTCATGGAGTTTTTCTTTTCCCTTGTCGAACGCTTGCCGCAGGTGTTGTATTAGAGGCATTTTATGGAATATCCAACCACGCTAATTTTAGATTGGATAGCCAACTACTTTTGGCCATACACCAGAATTGCGGCAATGTTGATGGTTATGTCTGTGACCGGGGCTCGATTTGTGTCAACTCGTGTCCGCTTATATTTGGGGCTAGCTGTCACATTTGCGGTGATGCCAGCAATACCTGCTGTTCCAAAAGACTTAGAGCTACTCTCATTTCCGGGCTTTTTGGTATTGCTTGAGCAAATTATCATTGGTGTTGCAATGGGGACGGTTACTCAATTCATTATTCAAACCTTTGTAATACTTGGCCAAATCTTAGGTATGCAGTCGAGTTTAGGCTTTGCATCCATGGTTGATCCGGCAAATGGACAAAATACCCCGCTTTTAGGTCAGCTGTTTATGTTTCTAGCGACAATGTTCTTTCTAGCAACGGATGGCCACTTAAAAATGCTGCAACTTGTTGTGATGAGCTTTAAAACATTGCCAATAGGTGAGGGCGGTTTAAACGCAGTAGACTTTCGAGAGCTAGCTCTGTGGCTAGGCACCATGTTCAAGGTGGCGCTAAGTATGTCCCTATCTGGCATTATTGCTTTGCTAACGATTAACTTGTCATTTGGTGTGATGACTAGAGCAGCGCCACAGCTAAATATCTTTTCTTTAGGTTTTGCTTTTGCACTTTTGGTCGGGATCTTGCTTTGTTGGTATATCGTCGCTGGCCTATACAGTCAGTACGAAATATTCTGGGGACAAGGGCAAGAGCAAGTATGTAACTTTATTCGCGTAAACTGTTAGTGGATAGCTTTTTGCAGCTGATCATTAGGAGCTAAATTTGGCAGAGTCAGACGGTCAAGAACGTACCGAAGCGGCCACCCCCCGACGCTTACAACAAGCGAGAGAAAAGGGGCAGGTGGCTCGCTCAAAAGAACTTGCATCGGTGTCAGTGTTGGTGGCTGGCGCTGTAGCTCTGATGTGGTTTGGTACCATGCTAGCAAAATCTCTCTATAGCGTGATGGGTAGGCTATTTAGTTTGAGCCGAGAAGAGATATTTGACCCGAGCAAACTTTTTGACATTGTCGCGGGATCTTTAAGCCACTTGTTGTTTCCGCTGCTTTTGATATTGGTGATGTTGTTTATTGCCGCATCAATAGGCAATGCTGCAGTAGGAGGCATCAGCTTTTCAGCAGAAGCAGCAAGGCCAAAATGGTCGAAGATGAACCCGCTAAGTGGACTTAAGCGAATGTTTGGCCTGCAAAGTTGGGTGGAATTGATTAAATCCATTTTGAAAGTGACGCTGGTTGCTGGCATGGCATTTTATCTCATTAACTCTGCCACTGACGATTTATTCCAGCTTAGCTTTGATGTGTTTCCTCAGAATATTTTCCATGCACTCGATATCCTGCTTAACTTCATTTTATTGATCAGCTGTTCGCTCTTGATTGTCGTTGCGATAGATATTCCATTTCAAATTTGGCAACACGCTAACCAATTGAAAATGACTAAACAAGAGGTGAAGGACGAATATAAAGACACTGAAGGTAAGCCAGAGGTCAAGGGGCGAATTCGGATGTTGCAAAGAGAGGCGGCTCAGCGTCGTATGATGGCTGAAGTACCTCAAGCTGACGTTATCGTAACCAACCCGGAGCACTTTTCTGTTGCGCTGAGGTATAAACAAGCGACGGACAAGGCACCAGTGGTCGTGGCGAAAGGTACCGATCACATGGCACTCAAAATTCGGGAAGTCGCGAGAGAGCACGATATCTACGTTATTCCTGCGCCAGCCCTTGCGCGGGCGTTATACCACACGACCGAGTTAGAGCAGGAAATTCCGGACGGGCTATTTACCGCAGTTGCGCAGATTTTGGCTTATGTATTCCAGCTTAAGCAGTACCGCAGAAGTGGAGGTAAACGTCCGATTCTTAAGCAAGATAACCTTCCTATTCCGCCTGACTATCGCTATTAATCTAGGGTTTCTTGCTAGTTTACTAAACGATAGCCAACCCCATTTTCAGTGATTAGGTGCTCAGGCTGCGCTGGGTTGTACTCGATCTTGTGTCTGAGTTGCGCGATATGGATCCGGACATAGTGGGCATGCTCGGTATAATTTCCACCCCATACCTCTTTGAGTATCTGTTTATGAGTGAGCACTTTGCCAAGGTTTTTTGACATTAGAGCCAATATCTTAAATTCCTTAGGTGTGAGCTTAATGGCTTCTTGCTTTCTTGTGACTGTCTGCATGGCGAGATCGACAACAACATCGCCAAATTGGTAGCAACTCGACTCACTATTTTGCGATACGTTTGTGGTTCTTAAAGCAACTCGAATACGGGCTAATAGCTCTTCACTGCCAAAAGGTTTAGTCAAATAGTCATTAGCTCCAGCATCTAGTGCTTGCACCTTATCTTCCTCTTTGTCTCGAGCTGAAATAACTATTATTGGTGTTTCTGTCCATGTGCGTAGTTCGCGTGTGAACACTAGCCCGTCTTTGTCTGGAAGACCCAAATCGAGCAAGATTAGGTTAGGGCTCCATCGAGTTATTGCTTTCAACCCTTCACTAGCGTTGGCGACGCTTTTGGCTTGATAACCATGACCAGAGGCTAAAACTTCTAAGAACCGTCGAATTGGCGGTTCGTCTTCAATAATTAGTATTTTGATATCACTATTCATAAATATCTTTCAGGTCATGTAATTCACAAGGTATCTTAACGGTGAACACAGAGCCGCCATCTTTTCTTGAGGTAACAAAAATAGTTCCCTTATGAGCGTTTACTATTAGTTTACAAATTGCTAAGCCGAGTCCAGTCCCTTTAATATTGTGGTGCTCGGAACGGTAAAAACGCTCAAAAATAAGCTTTGTTTCCTCCTCCGCAACTCCACAGCCTCTATCGCATACTTCTAAAATAAATGTATTGTTTTTATAGGATGTATGCACATCAATAGGGCTGTTCTTTTGGCTGTATTTTGCGGCATTTTCTATTAAGTTAGTGACCACTTGTTCCATTAGGGAATAATCTAGCAATAATAGCATTGGCTCACCTGACAGTTGGATTGGGTGATCAACTAACAAGCGTTCGATCCGTTTTATAGCACTGCCGATCATTTCCTCTGGTTCTACCCATTCCTTTTTGGGGATTAACGTCTTTAAGCTTAACCGACTAATATCCAGCAGTTTGGTTAGGCTGCGATTCAGGTTATACCCTTCTTCGGCAATTGATGTCAGTAATTCTTGCTGGGTTTGTTTAGGCAGAGTAATTTTCTGATCGTTGAGTGTTGTTGCTGAGCCAATAATAGAACCGAGTGGTGTTTTAAGATCGTGAGATACTGCGGCTAGCAATGTGTTTCGCATTTTTTCTTGTTGCGTCGATTCTATTGCTTGTGTGAGTGCGCGGTTTGCTTCAGAGCGAGCTAGAGACAAGCTAATCAAGGAATTAAGTATTGGGTTAAAAGCTTCTAAGTTATCCGATTCAATGACAAGAACACCGAGCAAATCCGTGTGTCTAGCTAACGGGTATAGCTCCACTGTTGGGCTTACCTTATGTGGTGACAGTCTTTTGTCACTGACAAAGTTTTCGATAGGAGCTTGGTAGTCTTCAAGCCAGATTTCAGGGTGATAAGACAAGCAGTACAGCTTAGGTTGAGTCAACCATACCTGTGCTTTAATTTGGTATTGATTAGCAAGGTGCTGTATGGCAGCTTGAGCGATTTCAAGACTCTCGTTTTTTGATGCCAGAATTGAGGCGAGGTTATAGTGGTTTTTTAGTTCGCCTTTGAGTATTTGGTTCTTTTTTAATTCTCTTTGCTGAGACTGGGTGATTTTCACAGCAGCAAAGCCATTGAAGGCCATGACAATAAAAGTGATTAGGTGCTGATAGTCTTTGAACTCAAAGGAGTTATGTTCTGGCAAAACAAAGAAATAGAAAGCAATAGTGCTTAAAGCCGTTAACGTATATGCGTTTTTTTCTTTGAGCCAAAAGCCACTGACGATATTTAGCAGTAGCACTAATAAAGCTGTATCAGTCTCTACAATGACGGCATTAAAGCCTACCCCAATGTATATAACCGTTATGTAAAGAATGGAAAGAGACAATATTTTGCTTGTCTCAGTCCATCCAAAGCGCAAAAAGTTCATGATTGTTTGATAAAGCCTATTAATCTGCCGAGTGTAAAGAAGCTAGTTCTAAATTTCTAGATGCACGCCAATTTCAATTAATTTGTCTTCAGGGACTGATAGTCGTTCTGATGTACGTAAAGCATTTCGGCTTAACAAGATAAATATTCTGGCTTTAATGTCATGCCAAAGGTTCTTAGGTTTTACTTTTATGCGTTCTGCCGACATAAAAAATACGGTTTCAGCAGGGCATAGGCACAACTCTTTGGTACAACAAGCGTGATAGATTTGCTCGATATCTAAGGATTCTTGATATCCCACATGAGCAATCATCTGCCAAAACGTATCGGAAAGTTGTTTGAGCTCTACACGTTTTAGAGGGTGTATATGAGGATGTTCGGAGTATTTGAATGTTAGTAAGATATTTCGCTCATGCAGAGTCTCATTGTATTTCAAGTTATTGATAAGTGATGAAGGCGCTTGTTGCTCATTGCGAGCAAGGTAAACCGCTGTACCTGAAGCTCGTGTCCAATTCTTCTGTTCTAGGCCTTTGACCATTGCCTCTACAGACAGTGGGTGTTTGGTTAGCATGGCTAAACGCTGTTTCTCTTGATACCAGTTGACCATGAGAAGGAACACCAGAGTGCCAATGGTTAGCGGCAGCCACCCACCATCGGTAAACTTGAGAGATGTTGAAGTAAACATTAACGTGTCATAAGTGACCATGACTGCTGCGTATAACGCGACGTTAATGGTAGACCATCGCCAATGATAAAGAGCCACCACGATAAGTAATAGTGAAGAGATAAGAATCACAGAGGTTACGGCAATACCATAAGCAGCCGCTAGTCGGGCTGAACTACCAAAAGAAATGACCACGGCAACAACTAAAATAAACAAGAGAAAGTTGGCAATTGGGACGTAGATTTGTCCTTGCTCTTTAGTTGAGGTATGAAAAATGCGTACTGGCGGCAGAAAGCCTAAGTTAATGGCTTGCCGCGTGAGAGAAAAAATACCCGATATTACTGCTTGAGAGGCAATCACGGTTGCGAAAGTGGCGAGCACCACTAGTGGTAACTGAAGATTAGTTGGAACAAGCAAGAAGAAGGAGTTACTGATTGCGTCTGGGTGCTGTAAAACCAGAGCTCCTTGGCCAAAGTAATTCAACACTAGGCAAGGTAGAACAAGTAAAAACCATGCAAGACGAATAGACTTAATACCAAAGTGCCCCATATCGGCATAAAGAGCCTCGACACCAGTAACCGCAAGCACAACGACGCCAAGCGTAAACAATGTTTCTAGGCCGTGAAAGCGAACAAACTCCATCGCGTAGTAGGGGTTAATAGCTTTTAAAACAAATGGGTTATGGCAAATTGAAGTCAAGCCAGTAAGCCCAATGCATAGAAACCATGTCAGCATAACAGGCGCAAAGAACTGGCCAATTTTTCCAGAGCCCCATTTTTGGATAGCAAATAATCCGCAAATTATCGTAATAGATACAGGGATGACAAACGCGTGTAGGCTTGGGTTAACCACATCGATGCCTTCCACCGCAGAGAGAACAGACATTGCAGGGGTAATAATCGCTTCGCCAAAGAAGAAGCCAGCAGAGAGCATGCCTAAGAAAAGTACGCATTTTTTCAGAAAACTAGGAGCAACTCGGTGGGCGAGCGAGGCCAATGTTAATATACCACCTTCGCCATCGCTAGAAGCACGGGTTACGATTGATAGGTACTTTACTGATACCGTGATGATGAAAGTCCAGAAGACAAGAGACAAGGTGCCGTGTATGTTGCTATTCGTTATTGCAAGCGAGTGTTCGCCGTCAAACATTGCTTTAAAAGCGTACAGTGGACTTGTGCCAATATCGCCATATACAACCCCAATACATAGGTAGGTTAACACCAGTAAAGATTGCTTTTTGTTTTGCATTTTGTGTCATATCTGTGCCTTTTAATAAGTTTGTGGCACAAACCTCGTAACATGATAATCGGCTGGTAGGTTAACAAGGAGAATATAAAGTAGGCATAAAGTTCACGCGGAATGTATAAAGAAAATGTAAAGTTTTTGCGTAAGTGATTCTTGTCGTTTAGGTGTGTTAGTCTTACTTCCAACTCAACAATGGGATCACAGTAAAATGAAAATATTTAGCAATTTTGAAAGTGGCAATATTCACGTCGTATCCGCTGATTCTCCTCAAGATATTCAACTGACTATTCCAGCAGACAACCAGACGGATATCTCGCAATGGTTTCATTTTCGTTTAGAAAGTGAAGCTCAGCTATCACATCATTTTACTATTGGTGAACTCGTTACTTCGGCATACCCAGAAGGGTGGAGTGACTATGATGTGGTTGCTTCTTATGACCGTGAAGAATGGTTCAGAGTTCCTGCTAAATTTGATGGCAATGCTCTGACATTCGATATCATCCCCGAGCAAGGTTCTATGTACTTTGCTTACTTTGCTCCTTATTCTTACGACCGTCATCAAGACCTTTTGCACAGTGCGCAAATGCATCCAGCATGTAAATTGGAAACGTTAGGACATACTTTGGATAACAATGATATGAGCCTACTGACGATTGGTGAACCAAGCTCTGAAAAGAAAAACATTTGGGTGATTGGACGCCAACATCCTGGTGAAACTATGGCTGAATGGTTTATCGAAGGCTTTTTGCAACGCTTACTGGATGAAACAGATACCGTTGGCCGAGCGTTACTAGATAACGTAGTGATCCGAGTTGTACCAAACATGAACCCAGATGGCAGCATCCGTGGACACTTGCGCACGAATGGCATTGGCGTGAACTTAAATCGTGAATGGCAATCGCCATCGATGGATCGCAGCCCTGAAGTGTACTTGGTGAGAGAACGTATGCTTGAGACAGGCGTTGATATGTTCTTAGATATTCATGGCGATGAGGCGATTCCTTACAATTTTGTCGCAGGGTGCGAAGGCAACCCTTCTTATGATGAGCGAATTGCTCAATTAGAGAATGACTTTAAACAAGCTCTACTTACGATTACACCTGAATTTCAGGATGAAGTAGGTTACGACAAAGATGAGCCAGGCAAAGCAAATCCAACAGTTGGCTCTAACTGGGTTGGCGAACAGTTTAAATGCTTGTCTTACACTGTCGAGATGCCGTTTAAAGACCATATCAGCCATGCCGATGAGCTGTATGGATGGTCACCAGATCGTAGTGCTGCGTTTGGCCACGATACGTTGGCCGCAGTTTTTACAATGGTTGGTAAACTGTAAAGAAATGGCCGAGCCTACGTATTATATAGGCTCGGCAACGTGGTTATCTCATTACTGTTCTATATTGAAATGAATAAACTGACTGGTTCCATTGTCGTTATCACTAACAAAGTATCCTGATGCTGAATGGTTAGTTGAACTATCTATTGCGACAGCTTCAATCTTGGTTATTACCACTTTATTTTGTTTCTTAAGTAGCTGCATATAAGGGCTTAGTGATAGCGTATTTGATGAGCTATTGTTCGATTCTAATGCGGATATTGGTAATACTCCTACAAATGAGCCTAACACTTTACCATCATTAATCGCATCACTTTTTCCTTCCACTGAGGCAGAGATAATTAGGCTGTTCGCTTGTGGCCAGTAATCCACACCAGATAGGGTTGACTCAACACCATCAATTTTTGGTAGCGTCACAAAGAATGTTTTCAGTGAAGACAATGAACTCGATTGCTTGTCAATAAACGCAAAAAATTGATTCAAGTCCATCTCGAATATGATGTTTGTACCTGAGTTACCACGATTGAAGATGAATATCTTGTTTTCCGTTGTGGCAACACCTTCAATATTTATGTGTTGCTTACTCTTAAAGCCAGAGACGGCATAGAGTTGTTTGTATAGTGGTTTTAAGTCTAGCGTTTTCTTGTTTTTACCAACTATATCAATGAGAAACGCAGATCTCCTTGTTGATTTGCTACCTGAGCCAAGAATTAGGTAATGCTTACTTCCTAAGTAAGTTACTGTGCTCATTGCTTCAAAATCAGGCTTAACACTCTTGTCTATGCGGCCTGACGTATTTAGCGGGTAGCTTTTTATTAGCTCCTTGTTTTTGATGCTATAGCTGTGCACATCAACATCAAATAGCCAAGGTTCATCATCACCAACGACAACTAGCTGATGTTTATCTATCACAGCCCCTGAGCCAGAAGATAGCTTTGTGTTGGTCACCGGAACAGATGTTGTAATTTTGAATGGGGTTGTCGGAGTAGGACTACTGCAAGCTCCTAGCAGTAGAGCTAAGGGTAATAAATATATTTTATGATTTAGATTCATGCATTCACCACTTTTGTTTTTGTTTTGGATAATTAGGTGAAAGCATACTAAAAACTTATTAAGGTTTAGTTGGTATTTGTCTGTTAATTTAATGAAAGGTAATCAATCGGTTGGAGTTTTTTGTTTTAATAGATAGTGACAATCAACTTAGTTAAAGGATCTCAGCTGATTGTCTAGAATTATAACAAGCTTGCTTTCTATTTTTCAGGAATCGATAGTAATACTAGCAATGCGCCGTCACCGCCAAACTCGAGTGGTGCTTGGTGAAAAGCCATAACATCTGGATGTTGAGCCAACCACAGAGGTGCTTTTTGCTTAAGTATGTGCTTGCCAATGCCGTGTTGAACGCAAGCGCAATGAACGTCGTTTTTGATGCAGTAAGCTATCATAGCGCCAAGTTCTTTTTTTGCTTCTTGTTGGTTCATACCGTGCATATCAAGAAACACATCTGGAACATACACACCTCTGCGCAAGCGTTTCACCTCATATTGTGACACATCATCTCTGGCGTATCGCGTCGGGCCTTCCTCATTTAGCAGCGGTACAAACTCATCTGAGAAATAAAACTCGCTGTCACTGGCTTCTCTTGCGGTTTTTATTTGCTGTTTTTGTTTAACGTTTTTCGTTGGCTGCTGGATTATGGTATCCTGACGCAACTTTTTTACGCCCTTTACTGCGTCTCTAAATAAGTTGAAATCGTCGTCGTGTTCGTTGTCGTTTTGGCTCATAAGGATAAAATTAAGAGATCGAATTATCAGTATTGTAGCGCTTTTGGGAGGCAAATTTGGATAAGATTTTTATAGAAGAGGCTGTATCGGAGCTGCATACTCTTCAAGATATGGTTCGTTGGACAGTAAGTCGTTTTAATGCGGCGAATTTATTTTATGGTCATGGTACTGATAATGCTTGGGATGAAGCCGTCCAGTTGATCTTGCCAACACTGTATCTTCCTATCGATATCCCAGCTCATGTAATGAACTCTCGTCTGACTAGCAGTGAGAGGCTGCGTATTGTCGAGCGTGTAATTGAGCGTATCAATGAACGTACTCCAACGGCTTACCTTACCAACAAAGCTTGGTTCTGTGGTTTAGAATTCTTTGTCGATGAGCGAGTATTGGTGCCACGTTCACCGATTGGTGAGCTAATTGAAGCGCAATTTCAACCTTGGTTAATCGAAGAGTCAGTGCGTGTTATGGACATGTGTACCGGAAGCGGCTGTATCGCGATTGCATGTGCTCACGCGTTTCCTGAAGCTGAGGTCGACGCAATTGATATCTCAGCAGATGCACTTCAAGTGGCTGAGCAGAATATTCAAGATCATGGTATGGAGCAGCAAGTTTTCCCAATTCGCTCAGATCTATTCCGTGACTTACCGAAAGAGAAATACAACCTAATCGTATCGAACCCTCCTTATGTGGATGAAGAAGATATGAATAGTTTGCCAGAAGAATTTACCCATGAACCGGAGCTTGGTCTTGCGGCTGGTACCGATGGGTTGAAATTGGTACGCAGAATACTTGCCAATGCACCCGATTACCTAACAGAAAAAGGTATTTTGATTTGTGAGGTTGGCAATTCCATGGTTCATATGATGGAACAATACCCTGAGATACCATTTACTTGGTTAGAGTTTGAGAATGGCGGTCATGGCGTGTTCTTGCTGACTCGTGACCAACTTGTCGAACATGCTGCTGAGTTCTCCCTTTACAAAGATTAACGGCTAAATTGTTGAGTTACCTTAAAACGCTGAGTCTTATGACTTGGCGTTTTTTCGTTTGTAGCTGAGTAGAATTGGCTTAGTTAAGTTTAACTCTTTACAACAAATGTTAATAAAGCCACTATGTTGGCACGAAGAATAGAAAACAGACACTCTGAGGCTAAGTTATCCAAACAAGGTATAAATGGAAGCTTAGCCAGGCATTCAGAGAAATATGTAATAGAGGACACAATGGCAGGAAATAGTATCGGACAACATTTTCGAGTGACAACGTTTGGAGAAAGCCACGGTATCGCACTCGGATGTATTGTAGATGGCTGTCCTCCTGGACTGGAGATAACCGAAGCCGACCTGCAAAAGGATTTAGACCGTCGTCGCCCGGGCACTTCTAAATATACTACCCAGCGTCGTGAACCTGATGAGGTAAAAATCCTTTCAGGTGTATTTGAAGGCACGACAACAGGCACTTCGATTGGGCTATTGATTGAAAATACTGATCAGCGCTCAAAAGATTACTCGGAAATTAAAGACAAGTTTCGTCCTGGTCACGCTGATTACACTTACCATCAAAAATATGGCGTACGGGATTACCGTGGTGGTGGCCGCTCTTCGGCACGTGAAACAGCAATGCGAGTAGCTGCAGGTGCAATAGCGAAGAAATACCTAAAGCAAGAATTTGATGTCGAAATTCGTGCCTACCTATCTCAGATGGGTGACGTGTCCATCGATAAAGTCGATTGGCAAGAAATTGAGAATAATGCTTTTTTCTGTCCAGACGTCGATAAAGTTGCAGACTTTGATCAACTTATTCGTGATTTGAAAAAGCAAGGTGACTCAATCGGAGCCAAACTTCAGGTAGTCGCGACTAACATACCGGTCGGTTTAGGTGAACCGATCTTTGATCGTTTAGATGCAGATATTGCGCATGCCCTCATGAGTATTAACGCAGTGAAAGGCGTTGAGATTGGTGATGGCTTTGATGTCGTTTCTCAAAAGGGAAGTGAGCATCGTGATCCATTAACTCCTGCTGGTTTCGCGAGTAACCATGCTGGTGGCATCTTAGGCGGCATTTCAACTGGGCAAGATATCGTTGCCAACATTGCTTTGAAGCCAACGTCGAGTATTACCGTACCGGGTGAGACAATTGACAAGTCTGGTGAACCAACACAAGTGATTACAAAAGGTCGTCACGATCCATGTGTTGGGATTCGAGCTGTGCCAATTGCAGAGGCAATGCTAGCCATTGTTTTGCTTGATCATCTTCTACGCCATCGCGGTCAAAATCACGGTGTTACGACGGAAACGCCAAAGATTTAAAATCACATCTACAAAGAGAAAGCCCTCGAATTTATCGAGGGCTTTTTACATGGGCATGGATATTTGCGTCGTCGCTTAGTGAAGAGACTCTTCAACTTCCAGCTGGAAGGTGGGTAGGCGCCAATGAAACTTTAGAGCAGACATACGTACGCTGTATCCAATAACAAGCGTTGCAATAGTGGCATATATATCAGAAACACCAATATGCAGTAGTCCCATGTAAAGCCCCGATGACAAGAAAGCGACAGAGGCATATAGCTCTTTGTGCAAAATGAGCGGTGTGCGCCTACAAATTAGGTCGCGAAGCAATCCACCAAATACTCCAGTAACAACAGCAGAAACTAGGCATATGAGTGCAGGATGACCTGTCGTCATGGCAACGTTAGTACCAATGATACTGAATACGACGAGTCCCAGCGCATCAAGTCTAAGAAAGAGCCCCTTTAAGCGGATCACCCATTTAGCGAGAACTGTTGTAGTGATGCCAGCAATACAGGTAATGGCCAAATATTGTGGGTGAGCAACCCATGACACTGGAAAGTGACCCAATAGAATGTCACGCGCAGTGCCTCCGCCAATGGCAGTCACACTCGCAACAAGCATGACACCAAACCAATCCATTTTCTTTTGTCCGGCATTTAGTGCGCCAGTCATTGCTTCAGCCGTGATGCCAATAATATATAAAACACTAAGCAGCATACTGCACCTCGAAAGGGTGGTGGACCCTAGTTAATTCAGTCGATAAAAATGAAGCGAGAGTGTATGCCTAAAGATAACTTTTGACGAATGAGATTTTATAGGGATAAAAGCCATTTTCGCATAAGAATTGCTAATCTTCAGCGAGTATCGGGTTGTCTGTTTACCTAGCCAAAGAAAAAAGAGAGAATACCAGCGAAATTTGTAACGTATATTCATCATGAATCATCAGTATCAAGACCTAATTACTCTTTTTAACGATACCTTTTATCACAGCTACAACACCAAACTCGTCCTTGGTGGTGATGAGCCCATTTACTTGCCAGCTGACGAAAGCAACTCTTTTCACCGGATCATTTTTGCTCGTGGTTTCTATGCTTCTGCATTACATGAAATCGCACATTGGTGTGTTGCTGGCCCCAAAAGGAGATTGTTAGAAGATTTTGGGTACTGGTATGAACCCGATGGCCGTGACGAAGCGACGCAAAAGCAATTTGAGCAAGTTGAAGTTCGTCCTCAGGCTTATGAGTGGATTTTATCTAAAAGTGCTGGCTTTAACTTCAATGTGAGCTGCGATAACTTGCATGGTGAGTTTGAGCCTGACCGCCTGTCTTTTATGAATAAAGTACACCAAGAAGTGTTGAGCATATTGCAGGTTGGGTTGCCTACACGAGTTAAAATGTTGTCTGACGCACTACGCATATTTTACTCTACGCCAGAGTTAAGCCCACAAGATTTTCTAGTGAAGTAATACACCTTATTGAGATTAAAAGAAATATGATATTTGAAATTGAAGAGAAGTTATTGGATTTAATTGATGCACGAATTGAGACAGCTTCAGATGATGAACTGTTTGCTGGCGGTTATCTTCGTGGGCATATTTCTTTGTCTGCTGCTGCATGTGAAGAAGAAGGTATTGCAGATTTAGCCGAGCTCAAGGCACGTATTGTTGCTAGTCTAGATGGTGCTCGCAGCGAGTTGTCTCCAGCAGATCAACAGATCGTTGGTGACTTATGGCAAGAGCTCGCTAGCCAAGTTTAGAACGACGAAAAATCATTGTTCGAATTTATCGAACATGTTGGTGAAATCTCTGCCGTTGTTGCGAGTGATGGCTTTGCTATTCTAATAATCAAATATCAGCGTGCAGGAGTAACACCATGAAAATCATCGCATTCGGAGCAAGTACCAGCTCAACATCTATCAACAAAGCGCTCGCGAATTACACAGCTAACTTAATCGAAGGAGCTGAAGTAATTGTTCTAGATTTAAATAAATATGATGTTCCTATGTTTAGTGAAGATCTGGAAAAAGAGATAGGCCATGCTGCGGGAGCGAAAGAATTCTTGGATGATCTCGCGACTGCTGATGCCTTTGTGATCTCTTATGCCGAACACAATGGACATTATCCTGCCGCTTACAAAAACTTGTTTGATTGGGCAAGCCGAATCGAAAGAAAGGTATTTAACGACAAGCCTGCTATCTATTTGGCCACATCACCAGGCCCTGGCGGTGCGCAATCGGTGCTGTCTGCTGCGACTGCATCAGCACCGCACTTTGGTGCTGACTTGAAGGCGTCAGTTTCAGTGCCTAGCTTTTACGACAACTTTAATTCTGAATCGGGTGAAATCACCAACCAACAAATACGAGATGAATTAAAGCAAGCGACAAATCTAATTGCTTAGTAGTGACTTTGATTTTTACGCCAGCTGATTCGCTGGCGTGAGTTTTATCTTTGAATAGCTTTTCCTTTCAACAACTTCCTTACCCACATTTTGCTGGGGTGAATGCTTTCAAGAACATCTGCTGGAAGGGGGAGTGGGTCGCCGCATATTTGTGAGGCCAAGACTTCCGCCATCAATGGAGAAGAGCTTAACCCTCTTGAACCAAGACCAAGTAAGCAATATAAATTACTATATTGCGGTAGTTCCTGAGAGCTGTCTCCGCGATCAAAATTATCGATGATCTGGTTAAAGTCTCCTACATTGCCGACAAAAGGCAGATGATCGCGACTAACGCACCGAATTCCTTGTCTAGAGGCATTCTCTGATACGTCAACTTCTTTTGGCCAGTCTTGATCTTGAATACAGTTTGCTAGTTTTTCTGCGTTGTCTAATTGAGCTTGTAAGTCAAAGTGCTGATCTATATGAGTTCTATCATAACTAGCCCCAATGCAATGCTGGCTAGTTTTCGGGTTATGCGGAGTCATGTAGCCGTCATAGCAAAGCACGGTCTTTAGTTTGGATAAGTTTTCGGTAGTCGGAATGTGGCTAACTTGGCCTTTTACTTTGCCAAGTGGTAAATATTTTGTCTGCTGGTAAATATCGAAATTGTGTCCATTAGCAATAACAACGGCTTGATGTTTAGTTTCATTGTCGCCAGATTTAAGGCTCCAAAGTTTCTCATCAGGGTTCCAATTAAGTTGGTCAATCGAAGTATTCCAACAAACATTGAGTGAACCTGACTCAGCGAGAGACTGTAGTAAATTGCTGGTCAACTCAGCTGGGCAAAGCCAGCCACCTAGTGGGTAGTGCAAGCTTTCCATATCAACGGGCAAACCTACCGTTTGGTTTGTCTCGGCTGGAGTCAGTTTTACCAGTAGCTCTTTGGGTAACTTAACTTGCGCGATCTTATTTAACTTAGCAGAAGACTTCTTATCCCATAAAAGCTGTGTTACGCCGCACCAATTGTGATCAAAGGGTACTGCTTCGCTGCATTGCTCAATGAATTGCCTAGCGAACAACATCCCGGGAGCGAATACTCGAGATACGCCAGTATGTGATTCGTTGATGAGTGGGTAAATAGCCCCCTGCTTGTTGCCAGAAGCCCCTTGAGCTGGCTGACTATCTGCACAGTACAGAGTGACTTTAATACCTCTCCTTGATAACGATTTCGCGAGTGTAGCGCTCGCGATGCCGCCACCAATAATGGCAACATCTTTAGCATTGCTGACAGTTTGGCGGTGGTAGTGTGGGCTAATGGTTCGAGTTTTGGGCTTATTCTGAATGACACCTGCTATCATTTCGCGCTTCGTGCCAAAACCTTTGACTTTCTTCATGTCAAAGCCAGCGTCGATAAGTCCTCGTCGCACAAAACCTGCAGCAGTAAAAGTGGCACATGTGCAATCATCTTTAGCAAGCTTCGCCATATTATTGAACAAAGCTTGATTCCACATCTCAGGGTTTTTACTCGGAGCAAATCCATCCAAAAACCAAGCGTCGACGATACCATTCTCTAATGTCGGTACCATTGGCATAGAATCTTTTATATCACCAAACCAAAGGTCGAGGGTGACAGCACCATCATCCAAAATGATTCTGTGACATTCTGGAATAGTAATGGGGTAGAACTTTTGCAATTGCTCAGCGTAAGCTTTTAACTCTGGCCACATAGCATGAGCTTTAGATAAATCTTGAGCGTGTAGAGGATACTTTTCAAAGCTAATAAAATGCAGTTCTTTGGTGTTACTTGAAGGGTTGTTCTTCCTATATTCATCAAACTCCTTCCAAGTGGCGAGGAAGTTTAGTCCAGTGCCAAACCCTGTTTCTGCGATGACAAAACGACGATGCTTAAATTCCCCCCAGCGCTCTGGAAGCCTGTTTTGCTTGAGAAAAACATAGCGAGTTTCTTCCAAACCGTTTACGTTAGAAAAATAAACATCATCGAACTCATCTGAGACAGGAGTCCCAGAATCGTTCCAATCTAGTTTGGCATTATTAATTGAAGTCATAATAAATTGTGTTTTGTCGGTATAGGCGATATAAGGTGGGATTGTATACCTAAAAGGCTTGAAAATGCAGATTTTTGGGGTACATCAGTATATGATTGCTTGGGAAAGCTGACCACTTCTGTTAGCCTTCTTCGTTATCATTTAGCAGAATTTAGAATTATAGGATTGTCACATGAAACGTGTCGTAATCACCGGTATGGGTATTGTTTCGAGTATCGGTAACAACGTCGAAGAGGTTTTAGCGTCTCTAAAAGCAGGTAAATCAGGTATTAACGCTTCTGAGCAGTTCAAGGAAAATGGCTTGCGCTCTCAAGTTTGGGGCGACCTAAAAATGAACCCTGCTGACCATATCGATCGCAAAAAAATGCGTTTTATGGGTGATGCGGCGGCGTTTGCATATTTGTCAATGGAGCAAGCAATCGCAGATTCTGGCTTAACAGAAGAGCAAGTTTCTAATGATCGCACAGGTATCGTTGCAGGTTCAGGTGGCGCATCGTCGCTAAACCAAGTCAATGCAGTAGATATTCTACGTGAGAAAGGCGTAAAGCGCGTTGGCCCTTATATGGTTCCTCGTACAATGGCGTCAACAGTATCTGCTTGTCTAGCGACTCCATTTAAAATCCGTGGTGTGAACTACTCAATGAGTTCAGCATGTGCAACATCTGCACACTGTATTGGTCACGCAATGGAACTGATCCAGCTTGGTAAACAGGACGTAGTATTCGCTGGTGGCGGTGAAGAGCTTGATTGGTCTCTGACTATGATGTTCGATGCAATGGGTGCACTTTCTACTAAGTACAACGATAACCCTGATCAAGCATCACGTACTTACGATGCAGATCGTGATGGTTTCGTTATCTCTGGTGGTGGCGGTATGGTCGTTGTTGAAGAGTTGGAGCATGCACTTGCTCGTGGCGCGAAAATCTATGGCGAGATCGTAGGTTACGGCGCAACGTCTGATGGTTACGACATGGTTGCTCCATCTGGTGAAGGCGCAGTACGTTGTATGAAGATGGCAATGCAAAATGTTGATAGCGTAGACTACGTGAATACTCACGGTACATCGACTCCTGTTGGAGATGTAAAAGAATTAGGCGCGATTCAAGAAGTCTTTGGCGGAAATAGCCCAGCAATCTCAGCAACGAAAGCAATGACCGGTCACGCTCTAGGTGCTGCTGGTGTTCATGAAGCGATTTACTCTACTTTAATGTTAGATAACAACTTTATCGCTCCAAGCATCAACATCGAAAACTTAGATGAAGCTGCTGAAGGTTTAGATATCGTTACTGAAGCGCGTGAGCAAGAACTCACAACAGTTATGTCTAACAGCTTTGGTTTCGGTGGTACAAACGCGACGCTAGTACTGAAGAAGTACCAAGGCTAATCGTCTAGACGATTAAAGCAATTTTTTACTAGAATGCCTGCTTTCTTTCGAAAGTGGGCATTTTTTGTGTTTGTTTGGATATAGTGATAGCTTTTGCTCGACAGTCACAATGCTTTTTAGCACAATCCCAGTAATTGCAACTCTTCGAGTAACCAAATGAAAATTCTTGTCGATGAAAATATGCCTTACGCTGATTCTTTGTTTAGTCAGCTAGGTGAAGTTATTTTGAAGCCAGGGCGTTCGCTAACCAGCGATGATCTGGTAGATATTGATGCCTTAATGATTCGTTCTGTCACCAAAGTTAATCAAGAGTTACTTGAGAAAGCCAACAAGCTTAAATTTGTTGGGACTGCAACAGCAGGAATGGATCACGTAGATCAAGCTCTTCTTCGCGAAAAGGGGATCCATTTTACTGCGGCGCCGGGGTGCAACAAAGTCGGTGTTGCCGAGTATGCGTTGAGCGTAATGATGGTTTTGGCTCAGCAGAAAGGCTTTTCTATTTTCGATAAAACAATCGGCATCATTGGTGCTGGGCAAGTAGGTAGTTATTTATACGACTGTTTATCGGGCTTGGGATTAAAAGTCTTATTGAATGACCCACCGAAACAGCAAGCTGGTGACAGCCGAGAGTTCACAGAAATTAATGAGCTTTTAGCTCAGTCAGACATCGTTACTTTGCATGTGCCGATCACTAAAGATGGAGAGCATCCGACTCACCACTTGATTGATGAAAATAGGCTTTTAGCTTTTCGTGATGACCAAATTCTTATCAATGCTGCTCGTGGGCCAGTAGTAGACAACCAAGCGCTTAAATCTCGGTTGCTGAAAAATGACGGCTTTACAGCGGCACTTGACGTATTCGAATATGAGCCGGAAGTTGATATGGAGTTGCTGCCCTTACTAGCGTTTGTAACCCCACATGTGGCCGGTTATGGGTTAGAAGGAAAAGCGCGTGGAACAACGATAATATTCAATCGATTCTGCCAGTTTTTAGATAAAGACTTAACAGCTTCTGCGAATGACCTGCTTCCAACAGCACCAGTGCCCGAAGTTAGGTTAGATAGAGCTTGGGATGAGAATGTTTTGCACAATCTCACTCAACTTATCTACGATGTTCGTAAAGATGATGCGCTATTTAGACGTGAAATCCATAAACCGGGCGCGTTTGATAGCATGAGAAAAAATTATTGGGATCGCCGCGAGTTTGGAGCCGTGACCCTTGTAGGACGTGAAGAATGTAACCTACAACCTTTACACAAATTAGGATTTCAAATAGAGGTAACACAATGAGCCAACAGTTCAATATTGCAATTTTAGGCGCAACAGGCGCAGTTGGAGAAACTCTAATTGAAGTTCTTCAAGAAAGAGACTTTCCAGTTGGCGAGCTTTACTTGCTTGCCAGTGAGCGCAGTGAAGGCAAAACATACCGTTTTAATGGGAAGACAGTAGCGGTACAAAATGTTGAAGAATTCGACTGGTCACAAGCACATATTGCACTGTTTTCCGCCGGTGGTTCTTTATCAGAAAAGTGGGCTCCGATTGCTGCCGATGAAGGCGTAGTTGTTATCGATAATACCTCGCACTTTCGCTATGAATATGACGTTCCACTAGTTGTGCCAGAAGTTAACCCGGAAGCTGTTGCAGAGTTTCGCAATCGGAATATTATCGCTAACCCAAACTGCTCAACAATTCAGATGCTGGTGGCATTAAAACCAATCCACGATGCAGTTGGTATCGACCGTATTAACGTATCCACTTACCAATCTGTTGCAGGTGCTGGCAAAGCGGGCATTGATGAGTTGGCAGGTCAGACAGCTAAGCTACTAAATGGTAAGCCGGCAGAGCCTGAAGCATTTTCTCAACAGATTGCGTTTAACTGTATTCCACAAATCGATAAGTTTATGGATAACGGTTATACCAAAGAAGAGATGAAGATGGTTTGGGAAACACAGAAAATCTTCAATGACTCTTCCATTATGGTGAACCCAACATGTGTTCGAGTGCCTGTTTTCTACGGCCACGCGGAAGCTGTGCATATTGAAACCCGTGCACCAATTGATGCAGAAGAAGTTACTCAGTTGCTAGAAAGCGCAGAAGGCATTGAAGTGTTCCATGGCGAAGACTTTCCAACGCAAGTGCGTGATGCGGGCGGCAAAGATCATGTATTAGTTGGGCGTATCCGTAACGACATTAGTCATCACAGTGGCGTAAACCTTTGGGTAGTTGCTGATAATGTGAGAAAAGGCGCCGCGACGAATGCGGTACAAATTGCGGAAGTTTTGATTCGCGATTACTTTTAAATCTTACAGTTAGCTAAGTTAAAATGTAGAGCCTCGCTGTCATAGTGGGGCTTTTTTGTAATTAGAGGCGATTGGGTGATGAAAATGTGTGAGATTGCCGAGGTTATTGTCTTTGTCCAATAAAAATTGCCAACCATCCTATAGTTTTAACAGTTTTATCCGATATATTTAACAGTTCATATTATTATTAATTGTATAGAGCACATAGCTGAGCCTTATATGCGTCGACTTTTTAAGCGTCTACTGTTATTACTTACTGTTATCGCCATAACCCCAGTTAATCTGGTTCATGCAGAAGGCATTCGCGTCACTGGACCAAATGGTGAAATTCAGTCGTCTCCTCAGTATTACGAACCAATCACCCGAAATAATCAAACTGGCCCATCTCAATTTTATGGCCCCACTGGAGCAAATGAAACGCTATGGAGTATTGCTTCACGTTTAAGACCAGCGAATAGTGTAACTGTTCAGCAAACGTTATTGGCAATATACCGTTTAAACCCTCAGGCTTTTGCAGAGCAAAACATTCATGAATTGATCCCCGGCAGTACGCTTCGTGTTCCGTCTCTTGCGCAGGTAAGATCTGTGTCTACCCAAGAGGCGGTGAATATTATGCGTGCGCATCAGGTAAGGGTTTCTACATCACCCACGCAAACGGCTGAACCGGTTAGTCAAGCACCAACAAGAACTCAAAGTAATCAAACTCCTAAAGAGCCCGCTAAAACAGCTCCAGCGACTGTCGTAAATGAAACTAAAGCTACAGCGCAACCGAAACCAAACCAAACCAAATCGACTAAGCCAGTAGTGGTTAAGCCTCCTCAGGTGACTCAGTTAGAACAGCAACTAGAGATGTCAGAAGGTGAGTTATCTGTTCTAGAAGAGAGAAACCACAAGCTGCACCTCAAGTTGAGTGATGTTGAATCTGAAGTCGAGACGTTGAAAAGCGAATTGTCAGATGAAGGCAGAATTCGCTCCGAAGTTGAGCGATTGCTTGAGCAGGAACGTGCGCGGGTTGAAAAAGAACAGAAACTAGCTCCAACTCTTGCTGATAACTTATTGTCCAATATTTGGTTTGTTGCCGCGCTAGCTATCATTCCTGGGCTACTAATCTTTGTCATTATCTTACTGGTGATGAATAGGAGACCAGCAGAGCAGCAAGCCCCAGTTGCACAACCAGAAGTTCAACCAGAGCAAATGGTTAGCATTGCTCCAGATGCGCAACTGGACGATGATGACATCCAATTAGATGATGATCTATTTGGTGATTCAGATGAAGATGCTGATTCGCTATTTGGTGATGACTTTGACCTTGAGGAAGAGCAAGAAGAAAACGATGTTTTCGCAGATCTAGACGACAAAGATCTCGACTTTAACCTAGAGGGTGATGATGGCGAAGATCCGTTCGCAAGTATTGGAGATGACGGAGATCTTGATACTGGACTAACGGACTTGGATAGTGCCAATGGCATTAGTGTTGACGCAGAGGATGAAGCTCTTGGTCTCGATGATATGGAGAAAGCGCTTGATGAGGTGGTAAGTGGTGATAGTGATGAACCTCTCAGCTTAGATGGCGATATGGACTCACTACTCTCTGGAGGTGGAGAGGATGACCTAGCAGGTGGCGCTCTTGACCAGTCGATGCTGGATGATTTGTTAGATGACTCAGAGCAAGCTGATGGATTGGACTTAGGCTCTCTATTAGATGAAGGTGGGGAAGAGTTCGATTTAAGCGATACTGCAGATGAGCTAAGTCTACAAGAGGACACAACAGGAAGTTCTCCTGAGCCAGAGCTGGCTTCAGATAGTGAGCTTGATGAACTATTTGCCAATGTGGAAGCACAAGCTGACTTAGACACATTGGAGGCTGAATCTGAAGATGAAACAGCTTTGCTAGATGAGATAGTTGACTCAAGCGATGTCGAAGTCGGTGATGATAGCACAGAGCTATTGGATGAGCTGTTGGCTGAAGTGGAAGGCTTAGTTAACGATCAAGTACCGCCAGAGACGCTGGATTTAGATGATACAGAACAATTTGATGAGCTCATTGCCTCAGAAGATGAATCCCCGCTTGAGGAAAATAGTGTCGATTTACTCGATGATATTGCTGAAGAGGCACAGGTCGATATAGAAACACAAGAGTTACTGGACGAAAGTACGGATACGCTAGATGAGCTTTTATCTGACTCTCAGCCAGAGAGCGATATTGACCTCTTAGATGACAGCGCTGATTTACTAGATGACCTCATCGAAGAGCCAGCAATAGAAGCGAGCTCGCCAGAACCGCTCGAGGGTAGCATTGATGTATTTGACGAGCTTTTGGATGAATCCGAAACTCTCAGTGATAGTGACATTAACGAAGACAGTACTGACTTACTCGACGACCTAATTGATGATTCAGTAGACACTGATTCATTGGAAACTCTTGATGAAAGTATTGATGCATTTGATGAGCTTTTTGAAGAGTCAGATGAAGAGAATAAAGTAAGTGTAAGTGAGGACAGTGCGGAACTTCTTGATGATTTAATTGAAGATTCAATTGATCAAGATGGGCCGGATGTTGATATTGACAGCATTGATTTACTTGATGAGCTAGTGGATGACGATACGAGTGAGCAAGTTGGCAACGATATCTCGGTTGAAGAGAAAATAGAGTCTTCTTTGGATATCGATCCCAATGGCACAGACTTATTCGACGAACTAGTAGAGATCGAGCAGCAAGCAGAACTTGCTTCAGATATTAGTGATGTCGAAGCAGAAAGTGATATTGGTGCATTGGCTGAGCAGCCCACAGTTGACAACGAGCAGGCCCAACCCGAAATAGAGCATCAGGCATTCGTGAGCGATGACTTTATCGAGGACATGAATAGTGTAGCGCCAGAAGCGGATCCTTTGTTGGACAGTGAGCAAGAAAGTGCACTACAAACAGTTGAGGATTTGTTGTCAGACATAAACACTGAAGAGCCAGAGCCAGAGCCAGAGCCAGAGCCAGAGCCAGAGCCAGAGCCAGAGCCAGAGCCAGAGCCAGAGCCAGAGCCAGAGCCAGAGCCAGAGCCAGAGCCAGAGCCAGAGCCAGAGCCAAATGAGTTCGGTGTGCCTCAGGATTCTGATTGGGAGATAGATGATCCAATAGAGGCGCCTGACTTAGCGCCTATATCAGAGGAGCAGGTATCTACATCTGAGACGGAGTCTGCTGAAGACGATGAAGAGACTGAACAAGAGTCAGCTCTAGCTGGTCTAGAAAGCGAAGAAGACACTGAAGAGCTGAACGAAGGACAACTTCTAGCAGGTATAGATATTCCGGCTGATGAACAGCTAGATGAAAGCCTGTTGTCAGAGTTAGAGGCAGGCGAACAGGAATTAGAGGACTCTGTAGAGCTTGAGCCGGCTGCTTCATTTGAAGAGCCTTTAGCTGAAGAGTTTACGGAAGGTGAAACATTAGCTGAACTTGATGTTCCAGTCGATGCTGAAGAGGAAGCACTAGAGCTAGAAACAGGTGATGACCTAGATATTGGCGACATTGATGTTGAAGACCTGCAGCAACCTGAAGTAGGTGATATCGACGTCGATGAAGCGGACTTTGAGCTACCAGAGCTAGATGATGCAGAAGAACTTGAGTCAGCCGCCTCATTTGAAGAGCCTCTGACGGAAGAGTTTGCGGAAGGTGAAACATTAGCTGAACTTGATACTCCAGTCGAGGCTGAAGAGGAGCCACTAGAGCTAGAAACAGGTGATGACCTAGATATTGGCGACATTGATGTTGAAGACCTGCAGCAACCTGAGGTTAGTGATATCGACGTCGATGACGCGGATTTTGAGCTACCAGAGCTAGATGACGTAGAAGAACTTGAGCCAGCCGCCTCATTTGAAGAGCCTCTGACGGAAGAGCTTGCGGAAGGTGAAACATTAGCTGAACTTGATGTTCCAGTCGATGCTGAAGAGGAAGCACTAGAGCTAGAAACAGGTGATGACCTAGATATTGGCGACATTGATGTTGAAGACCAGCAGCAACCTGAAGTAGGTGATATCGACGTCGATGAAGTGGACTTCGAATTACCAGAATTAAACGACGAGGTAGAGCTCGAACCTGTAGCGTCACTTGAAGAGCCTTTATCGGAAGAGGTTGCCGAGGATGAAACGTTAGCTGAATCTGAAGCTCTAGCTGATGTAGATGAGGAGGCGCTCGAGCTTGAGGTAGATGACGGCTTAGATGTGGGCGATATTGATGTTGAAGATCTGCAGCAACCTGAAGTGGGTGATATCGAAGTTGATGAAGTGGACTTTGAGCTACCAGAGTTAGATGACGCAGAAGAGCTTGAGCCAGCCGCCTCATTTGAAGAACCCCTGGCGGAAGAGTTTACTGAGGGTGAACCGCAAACTGAACCAGATGTACCAGTAGACATAGAAGAGGAATCACTAGAGCTTATAGACGATGACGGCCTAGATCTTGGCGACATCGATGTTGAAGACCTGCAGCAACCTGAAGTGGGTGATATCGAAGTTGATGAAGCGGATTTTGAGTTACCAGAGTTAGATGATACTGAAGAACTTGAACCAGCCGCCCCATTTGAAGAACCTCTGGCAGAAGAGTTTACTGAGGGTGAAACGCAAGCTGGACTAGATGTTCCAGTAGACGTAGAAGAGGAGTCACTAGAGCTTGAAGACGATGATGGCCTAGATATTGGCGACATTGATGTTGAAGACCTGCAGCAACCTGAAGTGGGTGATATCGAAGTTGATGAAGCGGATTTTGAGCTACCAGAGTTAGATGACGCTGAAGAACTTGAGCCTGCCAGCTCATTTGAAGAACCTTTAGTTGAAGACCTGACAGATGATGACTTAATTGCTGAATTTGAATCTTCATTGTCTGAAGAAGATACATTGCTTGATATTGAAAGTGATGACGCTGCTGACATTCAAGGTATAGACGTTGAAGATTCTGAGCATGAGCTAGCTGAGCTAGATGAAACTGACTTACCGGAATATAACGAAGAAGATGCTATTGCCGATGCCTTTTCTGATGCTGCTGATGAGTCTGAATTGTTGGATACCGAAAGTTCGGTCGAAGACCGATCGTTGTTACAAGAAGAAGAGCCTCAGCCCGAAACAGCGCCTCTTGAACTAGCGGAAGCTGAACTGCCTGAATATGGCGAGGAAGATGCGCTTGCTGACGCAGAAGCGCAAGATGATGATCAAGAAGTTGGAGATCTCGAAGCGGACTTTAACTTAGAGGCAATCGATCTCCCTGGAATGGAAGAAATTGAACCTCCAGAGCCTAAACTTTCCCCAGAAGAAGCCTTTGCATCAGATGTTTCCTCTTTGCTGTCTGAATCGGAAGGGGATCTCTCTGAAGAGGTTGAGCAAGGAATAGATACTGCTTCTGATAGTGCTCTTGAAGATACAATTCGAAATGCTCTTTCTACTGATGAAGTTAGTTCTCAAGATATTGAGGCGAGAAATGAAGGTAAGCTTGATATAGCATCGGCGAATGAGCTAGATGAACAAACGCTTCATGAGCTGCTTTCTGAGCCACTACCAGATCAAGCCAACGAGTTTTCAATAGATGCTCCCCTTGATGAAGATTCGACTTATAGCGCTGGTTTGGATTTAGACTCAATGCTAGAAGTTGGAGGGGAAGACTGGAACGGATTTAGCCTTTCTGAAGAGCAACAAGCAACGATTTCTGATGAGATTCCAGATGATGAGCAAAATGTTTGGGACGATCAGAACCAGCCAGAGCAAGCCAAAGCACTTGATGAAAACTGGGAAAATCAACACGACCTCGATGAACTGGAGCCGAGCACTGAAGGTTATAAAACAATTGATGAGTTAATGGCTGAAATGGATGAAGACGAGGTGACAGAGCCAGATGAGGAAGAGTTGGGTTTACATGTTGGCCTAAACGAATTTCCTGACGTAATCGGTGAGGTGGACGACACTGACGTAGACGCGAACTCTGAAGCAGCTGGGAAATTAGACTTAGCGAAGATTTACATTGAGATGAATGATCCTAAAGGTGCGCGGAGCTTATTGGAAGAGGCGATTGTTGATGGCAGTGATGAAATTCGCCAAGAAGCAAAAAACTTGATCGATTCACTCGACGATAACTAATTGTATCGCTAAGCTAATTTACAATTTATGCCCAAGTAACTTTTGGTTGCTTGGGCATTACATTATGTGCCAGATTGCAATTAAATTAAGCAAAATTGGCATCGTATGTGGTTTTAGGTATATACTTCTCGCCCTGTTTTTTATGAGTGCTCGAAATGAGAATAGCTTTGGGTATTGAGTACGACGGTACTCGTTACTTTGGGTGGCAGAGGCAAAAAGAAGTCTGCAGTGTGCAACAAGAACTAGAAAAAGCGCTTAGTGTTGTTGCAAATCATGAGATAGAGGTTCAATGTGCAGGCCGAACAGATGCTGGCGTGCATGGTACAGGGCAGGTTGTCCACTTCGACTCTAGTGCAGTACGCAAACCTATTGCTTGGACAATGGGTGCAAATGCGAATTTGCCAAAAGACATAGCGGTGCGATGGAGCACAGAAGTTTCAGATGAGTTTCATGCTCGTTTTTCGGCAACCGCACGACGTTATCGCTACATTATTTTTAATAGTAATCTCCGCCCTGCTATTCTGGGCAGTGGTGTAAGTCACTATCATGGTGATTTAGATGCGGAAAAAATGCACTTAGCTGGTCAATACCTGTTGGGTGAGAACGATTTTACTTCTTTTAGAGCAGTGCATTGTCAGTCTCGTAGTCCTTGGCGCAATATTATGCACCTTAATGTGACTCGACATGGTCAGTACATTGTGATTGATATTAAAGCAAACGCGTTTGTTCATCATATGGTTCGAAACATCGCGGGAAGCTTGATAGTAGTGGGTAAAGGAGAGCAACCTCCAGAGTGGATTCATTGGCTGCTGCAGCAAAAGGATCGAAAACTGGCTGGTGCGACTGCGAAAGCTGGGGGGCTATATCTAGTGGATGTAGATTATCCAGATGAGTTTGGCCTGCCGAGTGCTCCTTTAGGTCCATTATTTTTGTTAGATGACTGATCGAAGGCCGTTATTAATAAACAGAGCTTTTTTGTGGATGAATATTCGACTATTAAAAAGTTACAATACTCTAAACACAAAACTATTTCTGTTTTATTAAACCAAGGTTAAGCTTATCTAACCCAAAATGAATTGCTCCATGTGAGTATGTTTGGTGCGAGACAATAAGTAATAAATATAGGTACAACCAGTTTTTTGTCTACAGGTTGCCTTATATATGCTTTAATCCTCTGCGCATTAATGTCGAATTAGTTTCTCTCGCCTGTTAGCGAGAGATTAGAAAGAAAAGGTCTTCCATGAGTTGGCTTGAGAAAATTTTAGAGAAAAGTAACCTAGTTAGTTCACGTAAAGCGTCTATTCCTGAAGGAATTTGGACCAAATGTACTTCATGTGAACAGGTTCTGTACCACGCTGAATTAGAGCGTAACCTAGAAGTATGTCCAAAATGTGACCATCACATGCGAATGAAAGCACGTCGTCGCTTGGAAACATTTTTAGATGAAGGTGAACGTACTGAAATCGCAAACGAACTTGAGCCAGTAGATAAGCTGAAGTTTAAAGACTCTAAGCGATATAAAGAGCGCATTGCAACTGCTCAAAAGAACAGTGGTGAGAAAGATGCCCTAGTAGTAATGAAAGGCGAGCTTTTGGGTATGCCTGTTGTTGCTTGCGCATTTGAGTTTTCATTCATGGGCGGTTCGATGGGTTCAGTAGTCGGTGCTCGCTTTGTTCGCGCTGTTGAAGCTGCTATCGAGAAAAACTGCGGATTAGTTTGTTTTTCTGCTAGTGGCGGTGCTCGTATGCAAGAAGCGCTTATGTCTCTAATGCAGATGGCAAAAACGAGTGCAGCTTTGGAACGTTTGTCTTCTAAAGGCCTACCGTTTGTTTCTGTTATGACTGACCCTACCATGGGTGGTGTATCTGCAAGCTTGGCTATGCTAGGTGACATCAATATTGGTGAGCCGAACGCTCTAATTGGTTTTGCTGGTCGTCGTGTTATCGAGCAAACAGTTCGTGAAGATTTACCAGAAGGCTTCCAACGTAGCGAGTTCTTACTTGAACACGGTGCTATCGACATGATTGTTGACCGTCGTGAGATGCGTCAAAGAATTGGTAGCCTGCTAGCTAAAATGACGAATAAAAAGTCACCTTTGGTTGTTTCTATGAACGATGCACCAAATGAACCTTCTTATTCTGTACCAGAACCTAGCGAAAAAGGGTAAAGTAGACACTAACGTATAACCTACTAAATTTTCGGTTAAAGTTAGATGACTGACTCTTCTACTCCTAATGCCACATCGCCCCTGTCGGTGTGGCTTGAATACCTATCAAATATTCACTCCAGTGCTATCGATCTTGGATTAGAGCGTGCAGAGACTGTAGCAAGACATGCCAACCTGACCCATCCAGGGAAAAAAGTGATTACCGTTGCTGGAACAAATGGCAAAGGTTCTACGTGCGCAATAATGGAAGCGATTCTGTTAGAAGCGGGCTACCGTGTTGGTGTCTATAGTTCTCCACATCTTATTCGCTACAATGAGCGTGTTCGAATCAATGGTAAAGAGTTACCCGATGAAGAACATTCTAGAGCATTTGATTTCATCGAAAAGCAGAGAGAGCAAGTTAGTCTTAGCTATTTCGAGTACGGCACCTTAGCCGCACTCTACCTTTTCAAAGATTACGATGTCGATGTTGTTTTACTTGAAGTTGGCCTTGGCGGAAGGCTTGATGCAACCAATGTTGTTGACCATGACGTATCCGTTATTACCAGTTTAGCTATTGATCATGTGGATTGGCTTGGTGATGATATTAACGTTATCGGCTTTGAGAAAGCAGGTATATTCCGCTCGGGTAAGCCAGCTATCTGTGGTCAGCCAAAACCACCAAGCACAGTGCCTGCTCATGCTGATGATATTGGTGCTGAATTCTACCAAGTTGGAATCCAATTTGATTACAAGCTTGTCGGTGATGGCAAGTGGCGCTGGAATAGTGGTTCGTTCGTAGTTGAAGATTTACCAATTCCAAACCTACCATTGCAGAATGCAGCTACTGCTTTAATGGCGTTAGGTGCTTCAGAGTTAGAAATTAGTGATGTCGATGTGGTCGACGGGTTATCTAAAGCAACGCTACCTGGCAGAATGCAGCTTATTAACGATGCTCCGACGATATTGTTAGATGTGGCGCATAACCCTCACTCTGCGAAGTATCTAGGTGAGGAACTCCAAAAGCGTTACCCAGATAAAACCATCCATGCCGTTGTTGCTATGCTTGAAGACAAAGATATCTCAGCAACACTGTCTGAGCTTTCTCATGTTGTAGATAAATGGTACCCCGCTTCACTGCAAGGCCCTCGCGCTGCAACTGCGCAGGACCTGTGTCAACATTTATCAGGGAACGTTCAGCAATATGACGATCCAGTAGCTGCATTTGAATCAGCGTTGACACAGGTAACGTCGGATGAAGTCATTATTGTTGTTGGTTCATTTTTCACTGTCGGAATGGTTTTAGAGCATTGGGAATCAAAGGGAAAATAGATGGCTAGCAAGTTTCAAAATCGGCTAGTAGGCACGATAATACTGGTGGCAATTGGTGTTATCGTCTTGCCTGATTTTTTGGACGGAAAGAAAACGCATTATCAAGATGATATCGCGAGTATTCCAATCAAGCCATCAACTAGCAGTGATAGTGAAAACTATAAGATTGTGAATCCAGTCCAAGACACGAAAAGCTTACCTAAGCAGCCCGTCGAAGTGACGGTCGATTCAGGTAATACAACCGCCGCTGCCAATCAATCGGGTTCGGTTAACGTTGAGGTCAAACAAACCACACAACAGGCCAAATTTAAGGACAATGCTTGGATTATTCAGCTGATGGCGCTGAAAAATGCTGACAATGCCAAAAATGTGGTTAAAGACCTACAAAAAAGAGGGTATCAAGCCCATAGTAAAAAGGAAAATGGATTTACTAGGGTGATTATTGGCCCAAATATTTCTAAGCAAAAACTACAACGAGAAATCGTTGAGCTAGAAAAGATAACAGGCTCAAAAGGTCGATTGCTTAAATTTAATCCATTAAACCCATAAGAAAACGTTTGCGTCGCGCGTTTTTCTGTTAAAATGCGCGCCAACTTAAGATGAAGAACTCATGAATTGGTTAGATATTGTCATTTTAAGTGTGATCGGCTTGTCGGCTGTGATCAGTTTAATACGTGGTTTCGCTAAAGAAGCTTTGTCATTAGTGATTTGGATTGGCGCCTTTTTTATCGCCAGTGAGTATTACGCGAAATTAGCGGTGTACTTTACCAACTTCCAAGATCAAGCTTTTCGAAATGGCGCTGCGATAGCTGCACTTTTTATTGCGACACTGATTGTCGGTGCCATAGTAAATTATGTGATCAGCCAGTTGGTTCAAAAAACAGGTTTGTCGGGAACAGATAGAGTATTGGGTATGGTATTTGGTGCAGCTAGGGGAGTCTTAGTTGTGTCAGCAATCCTATTCTTTATGGATGCTTTTACCAATGCTTCAAATATGGCTTGGTGGAAGGCTTCAGTACTGGTCCCACAGTTTAGCCATATCATCGCACCGTTTTTTGAGCACTTACAAGCATCATCAAGTTTCTTATCTGGCGCAGTATAGCGCCAGCCATTGTCGGATATCGAGGGTTAAGACATGTGTGGTATTGTTGGAATCGTGGGTACATCGCCTGTAAACCAGTCAATTTATGATGCATTGACGGTATTACAGCATCGTGGCCAAGATGCCGCTGGTATTTGTACCATAGAAAGCAATCGTTTTCGTTTGCGCAAAGCAAATGGCTTAGTTAAAGATGTGTTTGAAGCAAAACACATGCAGCGCCTTCAAGGTTCAGTTGGGATTGGACACGTTCGCTACCCAACAGCTGGAAGCTCAAGTGCTTCAGAAGCTCAACCATTTTATGTCAATTCTCCATTTGGAATCACACTTGCTCACAACGGTAACCTCACTAACGCGCATGAAGTTCGTGAAAAGTTGTTTGATAAAGATCGCCGCCATTTAAACACAACGTCAGATTCTGAAGTTCTACTTAATGTGTTGGCTCATGAGATCGACACGGTTAAAGGAAATGTCACCTCTGAAGATGTATTTAGAGCGGTTACTAACGTTCATCGAGCGATAAAAGGTGCATACGCTGTTGCTGCGATGATAATCGGCCACGGCTTGATTGCTTTCCGTGATCCAAATGGTATTCGCCCTTTATGCTTGGGCAAGCGTGAGGTTGAAGGACGTACAGAGTATATGGTTGCGTCAGAATCTGTTGCATTGGATGCGGTAGGTTTTGATTTTGTTCGCGATGTTGCTCCTGGTGAGGCTATCTATGCGACTTTCGAAGGCGAGTTATTTACTAAGCAATGTGCTGATAACCCAACGCTAAATCCATGTATTTTTGAGTTTGTTTACTTTGCTCGCCCAGATTCATTTATCGATAAGATTTCTGTTTATAGCGCTCGTGTTGAAATGGGTAAGAAGTTAGGCCAGCGCATTCGAGATGATTTTAGTCACCTAGATATCGATGTCGTGATTCCAATTCCTGAGACGTCTTGTGATATCGCTTTGCAAATAGCACAGTTAATTGATAAGCCGTATCGCCAAGGTTTTGTTAAAAACCGCTATGTTGGTCGCACCTTTATTATGCCTGGGCAACAGCAACGTAAGAAGTCCGTAAGACGTAAGCTGAATGCAATCCGTTCAGAATTTAAAGGCAAAAATGTTCTGCTGGTAGACGACTCGATTGTACGTGGGACGACTTCTGAGCAAATCATCGAGATGGCGAGAGATTCTGGTGCGAAGAAGGTGTTTATGGTTTCAGCAGCACCTGAAATTCGTTTCCCTAACGTGTACGGCATTGATATGCCAAGTGCAAATGAGCTTATCGCTCACGGTCGTGATAACGATGAGATTTGTAAGCAGATTGGTGCCGATGAACTTATCTTCCAATCTTTAGAAGACCTAGTAACCGCGGTTGGTTCGGGTAATTCAGAAATCACTAAGTTTGAAACATCTGTATTTAACGGTGAGTATGTCACGGGTGATATAGACCAGAAATACTTAGATTTTCTACAGTCTCTTCGCAGTGATGATGCTAAGGTGCAACGAGAGATCAAACAAGAGCTTGCTAACCTCGAGTTACATAACGAAGGCTCTTAGCCAAAGAACCTTTGTCTTATCTATTTCGGAAGCTCCCTTTTGGGAGCTTTTTTTGTATAGATAGCACATTGCTTACCCGCAAATCCAATTTTTCATTTCCAAAACCTATCAGTTTTAAACGATTCCGATAAATTTCTTTGATATTGCGCAATACAAGACATGTAAAGAGAGTATACTATCTGCCAATCGAAATAATAACGTTTCTCATTAACAATTATATTTACCTCTTATGAAGCTATCACAATTACAGCAAGGGCAGTGCGCCACTATTCAGGGATTCGATCAGTTAACGAATGATGTTCGCAAGAAGTTGATGATCATGGGCATTCTTCCAAACACGGAAGTCACACTGATAAGAAGAGCTCCTATGGGTGACCCACTACAGGTCGAAGTACGTGGCGTATCTATCGCCGTACGTAACTCTATCGCGGAATCAATTTTAGTCGGGGAACCACAATGAGATATAACATTTTAACGGTTGGAAACCCAAACAGTGGTAAGACAACGCTTTTTAATGGCCTAACAGGGGCCAAGCAGCAAGTTGGTAACTGGGCTGGCGTGACAGTTGAAAAGAAAACAGGTCGCTACCAACATGCAGGTGACGATTTTCACCTCACCGATTTGCCAGGCATTTACGCACTAGACAGCGGCAATGATGCGAATAGCATGGATGAGTCAATTGCTTCTAGAGCTGTACTTAGCCACGAAGCCGATCTCATCATTAATGTCGTTGATGCAACAAGCTTAGAGCGCAGCTTATATATGACGCTGCAGCTAAGAGAACTTGGCCGCCCGATGGTGGTGATTCTCAACAAAATGGATGCGCTTAAGAGAGAGCGACAAACTATCGATGTGAAGAAGCTGAGCAAACAATTAGGCTGCCCGGTTTACTCTTTGTCTGCAAATAATAGGCAGCAAGTTAGCAAGCTCAAAGAGCATTTACATAAAGATTTGGTTCAAGGAATCGCATTAGAAAGCTTCAGTGTAGATTACGGAGAAGTACTTGAGTCTGGTATTGAAGAGCTCGCCCCTTTATTTTCCTCACAGTCTTACGTGCACCCACGTGCTTTAGCAGTACGTGCATTGGAAAACGATAGCCTAGTTGTAAACACTCTCACGGAAGAAAAGCGCAACGACATCCATCGAGTTCGCTCTTCAATTGAGCTAGATATCGACCTGCAGGTGACAGACACTAAATATACTTACCTTCATCAGCTATGCCAGAAAGTGCGCAGAACAGAAGGAAAACTAAGCCGCAGCTTTACTCAAAAAGCGGATAAGATCATTTTGAATAAGTGGGTCGGTATACCATTTTTCTTCTTTGTTATGTACCTGATGTTTATGTTCTCTATCAATATAGGCAGCGCATTTATCGACTTTTTTGATATCAGTGTTGGTGCTTTATTGGTTGATGGCGGACACCATTTGCTCGATGGCGTTTTACCAGTCTGGCTAGTGACTATAGTAGCTGACGGTTTAGGTGGTGGTATTCAAACTGTCGCGACCTTTATACCGGTAATCGCTTGTTTGTACTTATTCCTAGCTTGTTTGGAAAGCTCAGGCTATATGTCTCGCGCTGCATTCGTGCTCGATAAAGTGATGCAAAAAATCGGCTTGCCGGGTAAAGCGTTTGTTCCATTAGTACTTGGCTTTGGCTGTAATGTTCCTGCGATTATGGCGACAAGAACGTTAGATCAAGAGCGTGAACGTAAACTCGCTGCTTCTATGGCTCCGTTTATGTCTTGTGGTGCAAGACTGCCAGTATACGCTTTGTTTGCAGCAGCCTTTTTTCCAAGCTCAGGCCAAAATGTTGTATTTGCATTGTACTTACTGGGTATTGTAGCGGCGGTTTTCACTGGATTAATCCTTAAGAAGACGATTTACCCGGGTTCGAGTGATTCACTTGTAATGGAAATGCCAGATTATGAAATTCCAACATTGCAAAATGTGCTTATCAAAACATGGCAGAAGCTGAAGCGTTTTGTGTTGGGCGCGGGTAAGACAATCGTAGTTGTTGTTATGATTCTTAGCTTTCTTAATTCATTAGGTACCGATGGCAGTTTTGGCAATGAAGATAGCAACAATTCGGTGTTGTCTAAAATATCGCAAGTTGCTACTCCAGTATTTGAACCTATTGGGATCAACAAAGATAATTGGCAAGCGACGGTTGGTATCATTACCGGTATCTTCGCGAAAGAAGCGGTGGTCGGCACTTTGAACAATCTTTATACCACCGATAAAGCGGATGATGAAGAGTACGATTTATTAGGCAGTTTAAAAGAAGCGCTGCAATCGATCCCTGATAACTTGGCTGCTCTGAACTACTCAGATCCACTAGGAATTGAAGTAGGGGATCTGAAAGACACCAATGAAGTTGCACAAGATCAGGAAGTAAACACTTCTATCTTTGGTAATCTACAGTCGCACTTTGTTACTAGTAGTGCTGCGTTTTCTTACCTTATCTTTATTTTGCTGTATACGCCGTGCGTTGCTGCAATGGGTGCTTATGTCAGAGAGTTTGGTAAAAAGTATGCGCGATTCATTGCTGTATGGACCATGGGCCTTGCCTATATGAGTGCGGCACTGTTCTATCAGTCGACTCAAATCATGGTGACTCCAGTACAAAGTTTGTCTTGGATTGCTGGAATAGTATTGGTAGGAGTGTTGGTGTATCAGTGTCTCAAACGTAAAGCCAACCAGCAAAAAGCCTTTAAGGAAAGTCTCGCATGATATTGAGTGAGCTAAAGTTGTATGTCGAAACTAGTGGTGCAGCGACAAGAGCTGAGCTAGCCAAGCACTTTCGTATGAGTGAAGACGGAGTTGACGCCATGATGAACGTCTGGGTAGAGAAGGGAAAAGTAACCCGCTGCATTGATACAAATCAGCACCAGAAAGTAACTAGAGTTCGCTACAAGTTAGTTGAAGGCCTTTCCATTCCCCTCAACGTCACGGTTTAGAATATAACCGATCTGACACAGTGTTTTATTTGAAGCTCCCATCTCGGGAGCTTTTTTCGTTTTTTCCTATGCTCTCGACTTCACTGGATTAGCGATTTATTGATACTGAACAATATGAAACCACCAATGCTATTGTAATATCTTGATACAAATAATAACGTTTCTCATTAGCATAAACATACAGGGAAGCTTGGTAAGAATGCTCTCCCACTAGAGAAAGTGAAATATTTCATTCGAATAACAAATATATTGTGATGAATATCTATTAGCTTGATTTATGGTGAGTGAATGGATTGTCAGGGTAAAGTCAAAAGTGGACTTTTTTCGTGACAGAAAGTTAATGATAAGTAGAATGAGAACTGTTCTTATTAAGTGTTATTTGATTCCCGTGTTGTGTGTTTCTTCCTGTGGTGTGTTTGTTGTATTCACCTAGGGTTCTAAACAAGTCAGGCCTCAGTTTTGGATTGAAGAGTCACCAATGCAATTTTGTTATTCATTCTATAGACAGCAAAGATGAAGCTGTCTGATTTTTAGAGGTTGATATGTCTACGGTACAGCCTGGTCAACATTACACTGTTGATAAATACACAAAAGAAATGAGCCTTGATTTCCGCCATCGCCTTATGGCTATGGGTATGATTCCTGGTTCTACCTTCCAGGTCATTCGCAAAGCACCATTGGGTGACCCAATAGAAATCGAGGTCAAAGGCTTTTTACTTAGCTTAAGAAAAAAAGAATTATCACTGCTAAACATTTCTCCTAGGAAATTATGATCATGTCTACACCTCGAAAGATTGCGCTGCTCGGAAATCCTAACAGCGGAAAAACGACCTTGTTCAATTTACTCACAGGTGCAAAGCAGCGCACAGGAAATTGGTCTGGCGTTACAGTCGATCGCAAGGAAGGCGATTTCCAGATAGAAGGCCAGCAGGTAACTGCGGTTGATTTACCAGGGACATATAGTCTAGCTTCAGTCTCAGCAAAAGGTGGCTTAGATGAGCGCATCGCATGTCAGTATATTCTGAGTGAAGATGCAGATGTAATCGTGAACATTGTCGATGCTGCTAACCTTGAAAGAAACTTATACCTAACTCTGCAACTTCTCGAGATGAAGGTCCCGGTCGTTGTTGCTCTTAATATGATTGACACGGCTAAGAAAAAGAACATCCATATTGATGCAGAAGAGTTGTCGAAAACCCTAGGCTGCCCTGTTATTCCAATGGTGACAACTCGTAAACAAGGTATAAGTGAGCTTAAACAAGCCATTCTTAAACAATGCAACAACGCTTCCATTAATTCATTTTCTGTCGACTATCCGCAAAATATACTAGCAGCGCGCGAGTATCTTAATAGTCAGGTTAAGGAACATGCTCCAGGTTTGCAACGTACAGACTGGCTGAGCTTACGCCTTTTAGAAAATGATCTTCTAAGTCGAGATATGATTTCAGAGGCAGATACAAGTGGTCAGTTGGGAGACCTAACGACCCAGTATGTTCGGTCCCTTGAAGATGCTGACCTCGAGGTTGCAGATTCTCGATATCAAGCTATCAGCAAAATTTATCAAGGTGTTGTTGAAAATAGAGTAGCGACAAGAGATAAGCTGACTCAAGTGGTTGATAGTATTGTGCTGAATAAATACTTAGGGCTGCCAATATTCTTGCTTGTCATGTACTTCATGTTTGTCGTTTCCATCAACATTGGTGGTGGCTTGCAGCCTATATTTGATGAAGGTTCAGCGGCAATCTTTATTGATGGAACAACATGGTTAGGGCATTTTATTGGTTTGCCAGCTGCTTTAACTGCAATCCTTGCTCAAGGTATTGGCGGTGGTATCAATACTATCTTGCCATTTGTACCTCAAATTGGGTTAATGTTCTTATACTTATCGCTACTGGAAGACTCCGGCTACATGGCGCGAGCTGCTTTTGTTATTGACCGCTTTATGCAAGCGATAGGTTTACCGGGCAAATCTTTTGTACCGCTAATTGTTGGCTTTGGCTGTAATATTCCAACAGTGATGGCAACTCGGACGCTGGACACGCCACGCGACCGAATCATGACAAGCATGATGGCACCGTTTATGACTTGTGGTGCACGCTTAGCTATCTTTGGCGTATTTGCAGCAGCGTTCTTCCATGGTGTCGGCAGTTTCGTGGTTTTCTCTCTGTATTTGCTCGGTATTGTGGTTGCTGTTTTGACAGGGCTTCTGCTTAAGAAAACTCTGTTGACTGGTGAACCGCATCCGTTTGTTATGGAAATGCCTGTCTATCACTTGCCAAACCCATTTACTGCGTTGATATTGACTTGGAGCCGACTCAAGAGATTCCTATTCAAAGCGGGCAAAATCATTATTCCTGTGTGTGCTATTGTCCTTGGACTAAATAGTATTACCTTCTCAGGAAAAGTGATTAACCCGGGTGAACAGCAGCAATCTGCATTGGCAGAAATTGGTAAAACAGTCACGCCAATATTTGAACCAATGGGTGTTCAGAAAGACAACTGGCCTGCAACGGTAGGTCTATTTACTGGTTTCCTTGCAAAAGAAGTGGTTATCGGTACTTTGAATTCACTTTACACCGCTCAAGCAGCGGACAGTCAACCGTTCGATTACAAGAATTTTGACTTGGGTGCTGAGCTAAAGCAGGCGTTGGACGACACTTGGAGTGGTTTGAAAGATAGTGTCTCAATTGATACATGGTTAAACCCAATAGAAGCTGGGCAGGCTGATGCGTCAATGGGAACATCTTCGATGGGCCATATGCGCTTACTATTTGGCACAGCTTTCGCGGCTTATGCTTACCTAATCTTCGTATTGCTTTATGTACCTTGCGTTGCAACTGTCGGAGCAATTGCTCGTGAAGTCGGTCGTAACTGGGCAAACCTTTCTACAGCTTGGGGCCTACTTGTTGCTTATGCGGTCGCGGTTATCTTTTATCAAGCCGCTACTATTCTGGAACATCCACAATCCAGCATAAGTTGGATCTTAGGGATGCTCGCTGTGATCTTTGCTTTCTTGTATGGGTTAAGAAAATACAGCAAAACAGGCGTGGATTGGGAGCTCCCAGAAGTTTCTGCTACGAATAAGAGCTGCTGCGGCTAGGAGGAAGTGATGAATTCTTTGCTAGGGCTACGTAATTATATTCGTAAGCACCATCAAGCGACATTGTCTGACTTACAGTGTCAGTTTGATGGCAGTGACCAAATGCTGGAAGCTCTGCTATGTGAACTAGAAACTCGGGGAAAAGTAGTCAAATCTGATACTCCTATTGGTTCATGTAGTCAGAAAACTTGCAAAGGATGCAGTGAAGGGCAAAGCGATACTTTATATCGTTGGTATGAAGCTGAATTGACCGTCTGTTTAGTAAGCTAAATACTTAACTTCATCTCTTACTTAAAGCATTGGTGTAACCACGATTTACACCAATGCTTTTCTTCAAAACTTATCAACTACTCTTCTCCAAATACTACTTCAGACCCTTTTACCTTACTCTGTATAAGTTCATTCCATTCACATAGTGAATACAAAACTATTGCAAAATTACTCAAATTAATTACAGTTGCAAATAGTATTGATAATAATATCTATTCTCATTTTTGTGGGTATTGATTGTAAGGAAACATCCTATGAGTTTTAAAGTTCACTTTTTCGGTGCTGTTGCTACAGTTTATTTAACTTTTTCGGGAGTCGCTCAGGCAGCTGATACCGTAACAAAAGAGCAGGTTGTTGAGCACTATGCTGATTTAGCTCATGCTGTCTATGCAGACGCGTTAATTACTGCAAAACAGTTAGAAACATCAATCGATACCTTTTTGGCGTCACCTTCCCAAAAGGGTCTTGAAAAAGTACGTAATACTTGGAGATTGGCGCGTGTTCCTTACCAGCAATCAGAAGTATTTAGATTCGGTAACCCTGTCGTTGATGACTGGGAAGGTCAGTTGAATGCTTGGCCGCTTGATGAAGGCCTGATTGATTACGTTGCTGCCGACTATCAATATGAGCTTGGGAATGAAGGTGCCACTGCGAATGTGGTCGCAAATAAAAACATCAAAGTGGGAGCCAATTCCGTAGATGCAAGAGACATCAATGCTGAGCTAATTGTAAAGCTCAACGAGATAGGTGGATCTGAAGCAAACGTTGCGTCTGGTTACCATGCTATTGAGTTTTTGCTTTGGGGGCAGGACTTGAATGGTACGAAAAGTGGAGCAGGACAACGACCTTATACTGATTTTGTAGTCGGTAAGGGCTGCACTAACGGACATTGTGACCGCCGCGGTCAGTATTTAAAAGCTGCAGCACAATTGTTAGTGAAAGACTTAACTTGGATGGAAAATCAATGGACTGTTAGCTCTAAGGGGAACTATCGAGAAACTTTAGTCAGTGAGTCATCTGAAGAAGGATTACGCAAAATTTTGTTCGGAATGGGGTCACTTTCTCTAGGTGAGTTAGCAGGTGAACGAATGAAAGTCGCACTTGAGGCAAACTCCACAGAAGATGAGCACGACTGTTTTTCAGATAATACGCATTATTCTCACTACTACAATGAGAAGGGCATATATAACGTTTATACCGGAACTTATAAACGCGTAGATGGCTCGATCGTAAACGGAGCCAGCATTGCAGACCTGGTAAACCAGAAAAATGCCCAAGCAGAGAAAATCATTAAGAAAGACTTTGATAATGCATTGAACGAAGTGAAGAAGATCGTTGATGAAGCAGAAAACAATGATCAACATTTTGACCAGCTCATCGCCGCAAACAACAAAAATGGCCACAAAATTGTCAACAATGCGATTGTCGCACTCGTCAAACAGACAGCTTCTATTGAGCGTGCTGCGAGCATAATTGGAATCAATAACCTAAATCCAGATACTGCTGACCATGAATTTTAAAATTCGGTCTACGCTTTATAAGGGCTCGTCTGAGCCCTTTACTCTTTCTGATAGTCGGTCCAATAAGGTATATCCAATTTGAAGTTATCTCTCTTAGTTATATTCGCTGCTTTCCTTTCAACTTATTCATTTGCTTATGGTCCAAAATCAGGTGGAGATACTACGGTAAAGAAAGATGGGGCTAATGCTTACTCTCTTCCTGCGGCAAATTTACCCCTTTCTAAAAGATTAGATTTTAGTGTCGGCAATAGTTTTTTTCGTAACCCGTGGGTTCAAGCTCCAGCTTCAACTGACGCGCGAGATGGTTTGGGTCCACTGTTCAATACTAATGGTTGCCAAAACTGCCACATCAAAGATGGCCGAGGTCATCCGCCTGAGCCGGGTGATCTCCATGCAGTTTCAATGTTAGTTAGGTTGAGTATCCCAGCAAAAACAGCTCAGCAAAAAAGATCTTACCTGCAAAACGGAGTGCTTCCCGAGCCGGTTTATGGTGACCAGCTACAAGATTTTTCTCTAGCAAATCAAAAATCCGAAGGGAAAATTAAGATTACCTACGCTGATTATCCCGTTGCCTTTGCTGATGGGACTAAAGTCGTGCTAAGAAAACCAGCTGTTGAAATTGTTGAACTGCAATATGGGCCAATGCACCCTGATGTGCAGTTTTCTGCTCGAGTTGCGCCAATGATGATTGGCCTAGGGTTACTAGAAAGTATCCCAGAAGAAACCATCAGAAATTGGGCCGAAGAACAAAGCCAAGAAGAAGATGGTGTTAGTGGCAAAGTCAATCATGTCTGGGATGTTCAGAAAGGGCAGTTTTCTATTGGTCGCTTCGGTTGGAAAGCGGGGCAACCGACTCTAATGCAGCAAAATGCTGCTGCTTTTAATGGAGATATAGGACTTACTAGTCATCTATTTATCGAAGAGAACTGTAGTGACAGCCAGAGCATCTGCAAAGATCTACCCAATGGTGGTAAGCCAGAAGTTAGCGATAAAATATTAAAATTTGTTGAGTTTTATTCTCAGCATTTAGCGGTTCCTGTACGTCGAAATGTTAAAGATAGCCAAGTGGTTAAAGGTCAGGAAATATTTTCAGAAATCGGCTGTGAATCTTGCCACAAGAGCAGTGTAGAGACAGGGTATCGAGAAGGTTTACCCGCCTTAACCAATCAAACCATTCATCCATATACCGACTTACTTTTGCATGATATGGGGGAAGGGCTCGCTGACAATAGGCCTGAGTTTCTTGCAAACGGCCAAGAGTGGAGAACCCCGCCGTTGTGGGGAATAGGCTATACGCAGGAAGTAAATGGACACACCTATTTTCTACATGACGGCAGAGCTCGAAATCTAATGGAAGCCATATTGTGGCACGGCGGTGAAGCGGAAACGGCTAAACAGAATGTGCTTCAATTGGATCGGCAGCAACGAGATGCTCTCATTGCCTTTTTGAATTCGTTGTAAAGAGGCTAAATCATGCAGAGAATAAAAAAAGTGCTGTGCTTTGGCAGTTTGCTTATTTTGTCTGGCTGTCAAACCAACCAAGTTGGATCTGGGAAGACATTCACTGAAGCCAACAACTCTAGTCATGCGGTGTATCTTGTAGAGTCTCAATTTTCTACGAAACTCTACGATAATTCAGTGAAGTTAAAAGACAGTTTTGCGACGCTTTGCCGTGATACTAGCTCGCGCAATCACTTGGACGCTACACGATTATATTGGCAAAAGACGATGCAAAGTTGGATGGCTTTACAGGGCCAGCAAAGAGGGCCAGAACAAGCGCTTGAGCAAAGCTGGAAGATACAGTTTTGGCCTGACAAAAAAAATACCACTGGGCGGAAGGTTCGTGAGCTTATCAAGCAAGATAAGGATTGGACCCAATCAGAAATTGCTACCCAAAGTGTTGCAGTGCAAGGGTTAGGATCACTTGAGTGGCTGCTATACGATCGTGCATCTTCAATAGCTAGTGACGAGCTAGCTTGTGAATTAGGCTATGCGGTTAGCCAAAATTTGGTTACTAAAACTCAACTAGTTAAGCAGGCGTGGGGAAGCAACCCTTGGCAAGTTCTCAGTGATAAAGCTTGGTTGACGGTTTATGTTTCTTTGCTCTCCCATCAACTTGATTACACGATTAAGAAGCTGTCTCTTCCTATTGCTAAGATTGGCCATCCAAAGCCTTATTTTGCCGAATCTTGGCGTTCGCAAACTTCGATGATTAATATCAAAGCTAACATCGAAGCGATGGAGAAACTCTATAAAGCAGGACTAGAGCAACGCCTGCGACAGCATGACGCTGATCAACTAGCTGATAGTATTTCAGAACAGTTCTTTTCGATTATCGAGCTGTGGCCTGAAAATCCGAGTTTGTTTCAGCTATTGCAAACGCGGCAAGGGTATCAGTCCGTTCTTAATCAGTTTAATAAATTAGAGCAGCTACGTTATCTCATTCAAGATGAAGCCGCAGTCAAATTGGGAATTACTATAGGGTTCAATGCGACCGATGGCGATTGATATTTCTCGTCGAGTGCTACTCAAAGCTGCTTTGATTAGCACAGCTCCCGCATTATGGGGATGCCAAAGTACTCAAGGAGCAAAAAAAGCTGCAAAGCAACCGGCTCTGATTGGTGGTGCGAAAACAGCGCAGCAGACGTACTCTGTTGTCGTGGCTGACCAGTTTGGCTCTCCGATATATCAACTCCCACTGCCTAGCAGAGGACACGGTATTGCGGTGAGTCGACAAAAGCAGCAAGCGGTAGTGTTTTCACGCAGGCCAGGAAATTACTTTTTGGTTATCGATTATATCAATGGTCAAATTCTCCAATACCAACCAAGTTCTGCCAATCGATATTTTTATGGTCACGGAGCGTTTTCAGCCGATGGAAAATGGTTGTATGTCAGTGAGGGAGTGAGTGACAGCAGTCAGGGCGTCGTTGGTGTATATGATGTATCTAGCGATTATAAAAAAGTTGATGAATATTCAGGTTTTGGTGTTGGCCCACATGAGCTAAAGGTGTTGTCTGACGGAAGCTTAGTGGTTGCGGTTGGTGGTATCAAAACGGTTGGCCGCAAGCCTGTTAACATCGATACCATGCAGCCCAACCTATCATATCTAAGCCAGACAGGGCAGCTTATCGAGTCAGTACAACTGTCAAACCAACAACTTAGTATTCGTCACCTTAGCTCTTCTCAAGAAATAGTTATATTCGCTCAGCAGTATGTAGGCAAGGAACAAGAAAGCAGTTTACCTCTGCTCGCTGGTCATAGTTTTGGCGAAAGCGTATTTGAATTTAAAGCAACAGAAGAAGAATGGAGCCGCTTTGACAATTATATAGGTAGCATTGTTGCAGATGAGCAATACGTTCTGGCGACATCTCCTAGAGGAAATTGCTATGGCATTTGGTCGGTAAAAACTCATGAGTTGGTTGAGCTGGCGATGTTGCCTGATGCTTGCGGTGCTGCGGTGATTGGTAATCAGTTCAGCATCAGTTCTGGTGGCGGTAAAGTGGTTGTTGAAAATGTAGTTGATAGCAGGCGCGCATTTGCTTCGAACATAGTTTGGGACAACCATTGGGTGCATGTCTAGCGTATCCGAATCCCTATTAATCGTGTAAAGAAAAATGGGAAAGGCATACCTCTCCCATTTTATATTAAATTACAAACTCTCTAAGAACTGACCGATTTTGCATTCATGCTCTTTTATGATTTGTTGAGATGGGATGTGCATATCTTTATGAGTAAAGTAAACCAGAAGTGCCATTTGAGCAGTTAGACGGTTTTCTGCTTCATCAAAAATGAGTGAGTTGTCAGACTCCATCACCTCACGGGTACACTCGCGCTGGTCGTTGGCTGGTAAGCAATGCATGAACATCGTGTTTGGCCCTGCCTTGGCCATTAGCTCTTCAGTCACCACATATTCTGGAATGAAGGTAGATAGGCGGATGTCTTTTTCTTCTTCTTGACCAAACCAGTAGAAACTGTCTGCAACAACAATATCGCATCCTGCAACAGCGCTTGTGTCGTCGGTAATAACTAAGTTGCCGCCAGAGTATTCACAATTTTCTAGTGCAATATCGACCCATTTTTGTGGTGCTTTGAAACGCTCAGGGCAGATATGCTTAAAGGTCATACCAAATTTAGTACAAGCAAACATGAGTGATGAGGCAACATTGGTGGCATCACCAACGAAGGCGACAGTTAGATCACTTAGTGACTTACCCTCTGGGAGGTGTTCTTGCATAGTGAACAAGTCCGCCATGATTTGAGTTGGGTGTAGCCAGTCGCAAAGTCCGTTGATAACAGGAACGCTTGCATATTCTGCGAGACCAGCAACCGTGTCATGCTCATCGACTCTTGCCATCACAACGTCTACCATACGAGACAAAACTCGAGCGGTATCTTCTAACGATTCTTTAGCGCCTAAATGAATGTCTTTTGGAGAAAGAAATAGTGCGTGACCGCCAAGAATGGTTGCAGCTGTCTCGAATGATACGCGAGTACGAGTCGATGGTTGTTCAAAAATCATTGCCACTGATTTGCCTTTAAAGAGAGGAGGTACAGCGTTATCTCGTCTTGCTTGTTTTAGCATCGACATTAGTTTAAGGATATCACTGAGCTCTTTTTTGCTGAAATCTTGAGTTTTCAAAAAATGGCGTAGATGAGGTTTATTTAGTTCAGTTGCGGTAGAAGATTGACGTTTCATATTCCTATCCTTAATTACAAGAGGTTTATTCTTTGATGTTCTTGGCTTGTGCTTAGTATCCTGCAATCTGGTAGGTGATAACTAAATTAGAATCACTAATCGGTTTTAGCGCTATATTTGACTTTGTTTATATGAATGTCATCATAAATTAAAGGTTGGTAATCGACAGTTTTTCGATATTTAATTTTAATGGTTGATAAAATATTAATGGACCAAAAAAAGCCCCAAATTAGGGGCATTTAATTCTAGCGAATATATTAACTTTCCAATCGAGGTATATGCCTTGGCAAATATGAACCGATATATGCCTCGGTTATTACTATGGCTTCTCTAGCCATCTCAGACGCAATTTCCCCTTTTTCTTGATAGTTCATCGAATAGACTTTATCTGCCACTTGGAGTGCGACAGCAAAAATATTGACGTCTTTAGGCAGCTCCGGGAGGGAAAAAAACTGTCGATAAATCTGTTCTACTTTATAGCCCAAGAGCTGATCGTTTTGCGCATCAGCGTGCCGCACCGATGCATAAGTATGCTGGCCTAGCAAAGTGTGCTGAGCGAGTGGAGTACGGCGGTAATAGTCGACAAAACCTTGCTCGATCATTCGGTTTATATCTGACCAATGATGAATATTCTCCTCAACAATTGCTGAGTTGAGCACTTCGGAAAAATCATCAAAGACGTCATTCATCAACTCGCAAACCAAAGCCTCAATATTGGGGTAGTGATGATAGACGGTAGAGGCTGCAATAGCGGCTTCCTTGGCAACATCATAGATAGAAATAGTGTTGATATTTCGTTCAGAGGCTAGCCGTATAGCGGCATTGCGAATGCGCTCAAGGCGATGTTCTGTCGACTCTTTTTTCATAATAAACCTGACATTATATGTGAATATGGGTTCCGGAATTGTTTTCCATTATTTGCGCCGCCTTGTGTAACGATCCAATGTGCCCGATTCCCGAGGTTTGCTTAGCAAACTCACAGCATGCATCCACTTTTGGAGCCATAGATCCAGCTGCGAATGTATATTGAGATATTTCATCAACAGTAATGTCGAGGAGCGGTTTCTCACTCGGCTTTCCCCAATCTACACAGACATAATCACCGTCGGTTAAAATTAAGAAGTGCTCAGCGTTCAGCTGTTTCGCCAGTGTTGCTGCAGATAAGTCTTTGTCGATAACCGCTTCGACGCCTCTACAACCTTCAGAGTCTTCCAATACCGGACAGCCACCACCGCCACAGCAGATAACAGTATGATCAGCATCTAGCAATGTGCGGATAGTATCTATTTCGAGAATTTTCAAAGGTTGTGGAGAGGGAACAACTCTTCGCCAATAGTCGCCATCTGGCTTGATGCTCCATGCATGTTTTTCGGATTTCTCTTTGGCAGTGCTCTCGTCGTACACCGGGCCGATGAATTTATTAGGGTTTGCAAAAGCGGGGTCGGCCTGATCAACTGCGATTTGTGTTAGCACACTAGTTATGTTGCTATTAGGCATATATTTTCGTAATCCCTGAGCAATCATATAGCCGATCATTCCTTGAGTTTCCGCTCCTAGCACATCCATTGGATAAGGTGGTGCATCGGTATAAGCTAAATTTTGTAGCGCTAACAATCCAACTTGTGGACCATTTCCGTGAACAATGACGACTCTAAAGTTATTACTCAATTTAGCTAATGCGCTTGCTGCGATATCAATATTTCTAGCTTGATTTTCATAGCTCATTAATTCTCCACGTTTCAGCAGTGCGTTTCCACCAACAGCTACAACAAGGATAGGTTTCTTAGTATTCATTGCTTTCACCAAATTTAACAATAGGGCTGGGTAGTGAATAAAATACCGCCGATATTTGCTTGATAAGATTGATCGGAATCAATTTTCGTGATCTCACTACTTTACCCTTAGTTATTTATGCAGGTAGTCACGAATTAATTTTCAAAATATCTCAGATAGTCGATAAGTGATTCTAATAACAAGATTTGACTCGTCCTGAAATTAATATTGATGAAAATTAGCTGACGAAATTAACTAGGTTGTTAGCAAGCTTACTACGGAGAAATATTATGGAAACTCAACCTTCTGGTGGAAAAATGGGAGTTGGCAGCCTAGCGCTGTTTAGTTTATGTGCTGTCATTGTTGTCGATACCTTGACGGCTTCAGCTTCAATCGGAGTGAGTGCAATTGGGTGGTGGGTCGTGACTCTCGTTGTGTTTGTCATCCCTTACGCTCTAATTACTTCCGAATTAGGTACGACGTATCCAGGAGACGGTGGGATATATGATTGGGTTAAAAAAGCGTTTGGATATCGATGGGCAGTGCGAACTACTTGGTTTTATTGGATAAACGTTGGTTTATGGATGCCCGCCGTGTACATCATGTTTGCTGGTATGTTTTCTGAGTTGTTTTTTCCGGAGCTTTCTTTGTTTTGGCAGATCGCAATTTGTATCGTGCTTACTTGGCTCACTATCTGGATATGTAATGTATCGGTGGATGTTGGAGTGTGGGTCACTAATATTGGCGCAATTCTTAAAGTATCTGTCATTGCGGTTCTTGGTGTGGGTGGATTCGTTTACGCAGCAAAGCATGGTGTTGCCAACGAATTCTCCTTTGCGGCGATGAAACCTAGTTTAGATACCGGTGTGGCGTTTCTTCCAGCTTTGGTATTTAACTTAATGGGATTTGAACTCGTCGCGACTATGACCAAAGAGATGAAGGACGTTCGAGATATTCCCAAGTCTGTTTTTCTAGCAATGGGGATTACCGCTTTCCTATATATCTTTGGGACATTGGGCATTTTAATGGCGCTTCCTGTCAACGATATTGGTTTGGTCGCGGGCATTATCGACACGCTACGCAAGTTGTTTGGTGATTCTTTATTTGGTTCTTTCATGATTTACGCGGTTGGGACCATGGCTTTGCTTACTTTCATTGGCAATATGGTGACATGGACCATGGGTGCTAGCCGAGCGGCAGCTGAGGCCGCGAGTGAAGGTGAATTACCAAAAGCAGTAGGGAAGCTATCTGACAAATATGATACCCCTGTCGGCGCTAACAATATCACGGGAATCCTCTCTACAATTGTTATTCTCGCTTACGCAGTATTTGCTCAAACGAGTGATGAACTGTTCTGGTCGGTGTTTGCTTTCTCTAGCTGTATTTTCCTATTGCCATATTTGTTTATGTTTCCATCGTATCTAAAACTGCGAGTGACCGACCCAGGTACACCTAGACCTTTCAGAGTTCGCGGTGGAATGGGCGTGCAGTGGCTACTAAGCATTATCTGTTTCTTTGTCATCGTTCAAGCTGTCGTTCTATTTATCTTCCCAGACCTATTGCAATGGAAAGTGAGTTGGGTGTACAGCGGACCGGTGTTAATTGGAGTGATTTTAACGGTACTTATTGGGGAGTTTTTACTCAAGCAAGCTATAGCTCGTAAGGCTGGAGGTGAAGAGTTATCCCTACAACGTTTTGAAAATTTGAATAAGGAAGCTGAGTTATGAGCAAGCAAATCGAATCTACACCTCGTCAAGACGGATTTAGAATGCCTGGTGAACATGAACCGCAATCTGCTGTTTGGATGATATGGCCTGAGCGTTGTGACAACTGGCGTTATGGCGCAAAGCCGGCTCAGTCGACCTTTGTTGAGGTTGCGAATGCGATATCGCAAACCACGCCAGTAACAATGGTCGTTAGTGTTGGACAGTTTGAAAATGCCCGCTCCATGTTGCCAGAGCATATTCGCTTAGTGGAAATGAGCAGTGATGATTCTTGGATGCGTGACGTAGGACCATCCTATGTGGTGAATGGCGATGGTGAAAGACGAGGAGTCGATTGGCAGTTTAATGCGTGGGGTGGCTTGTTGGATGGCTTGTATTTCCCTTGGGATAAAGATGATGCGGTTGCTAAAAAAGTATGTGAAATAAATCAAGATAGCAGCTATCGAGCCCCAATTGTGCTTGAAGGTGGCTCTATCCACGTCGATGGTGAAGGTACGTTGTATACAACGGAAGAGTGTTTGTTGCACCCCAGCCGAAACCCAGATATGGACCGAGAACAAATTGAACAAGTACTATGTGAATACTTGTCGGTAGACAAAGTTGTTTGGATACCGTCAGGGCTGTATAACGATGAAACTAATGGTCATGTTGATAATCTCATTCATGTGGTTCAGCCCGGTGAGGTAGTACTCACTTGGTGTGAAGATCCAAGCGATCCGCAGTATCAAATTTCAAGGAGTGCATTGGACGCACTGGAGACGCAAACTGATGCAAAAGGGCGTCGAATTAAAGTGCACAAAATCCCAATGCCTGGGCCTTTATACATCACTGACGAAGAAGCTACGGGAGTGGATATATCAGATGGAATGGAGAGGGTAGCAGGCGAAAGGTTAGCAGGTTCTTACGCCAATTATCTAGTCAGTAATGACCAAATCATTTATCCGCTTCTTGATACAAAATACGATTCAGAAATGGAAGCGATATTAAATGATCTTTATCCTGGCTATAGAGTGACGGGAATCAACGCTCGAGAAATATTACTTGGAGGTGGAAATATTCACTGTATTACCCAGCAAGTACCAAGTATTTAAAACGAAAAAAGGCCCGAATCAATAGATTCGGGCCTTTTAGCAATTAGGGGGCGATTACATACGCTCTAGAGTTTCAATACCTAGTAGAGATAGGCCAAGCTTAATTGTCTTCGCAGTTAGAGCTGCCATTTTCAGACGGCTATTTTTAATCTCTTCACTGTCTGCGACAAGAATTGGACAAGCTTCGTAGAAGCTAGAGAATTGGCCAGCAAGTTCGAATAGGTAAGTACACAATAGGTGTGGTTGACCTTCGCGAGCAACAGATTGTACGGCTTCTTCAAACTGCAGAAGTTTTGCAACTAGTGCTTTTTCTTTTTCTTCACTGATGATCATTTCACCAGTAACGTCATCCATTGAAACACCAGCTTTAGCAAAGATGGAAGCAACGCGAGTATAAGCGTATTGCATGTATGGTGCCGTGTTACCTTCGAATGCCAACATGTTGTCCCAATCAAACACGTAATCAGTTGTACGGTGTTTTGAAAGGTCAGCATATTTAACCGCAGCTGTCGCTACTGCTTTTGCAATTTGTGATTTCTCACTAGCGCTTAGGTCTGGGTTTTTAGATTCAATTAGTTTACTAGCGCGTTCATCTGCTTCGTCTAACAAATCGGCTAAACGAACAGTACCGCCTGCGCGGGTCTTAAATGGACGACCATCTTTGCCTAGCATCATGCCGAATGCGTGGTGCTCTAAAGATACTTCTTCTGGAACATATCCCGCCTTACGAACGATAGTCCATGCTTGCATTAAGTGTTGATGCTGGCGAGAGTCGATGAAGTAAAGTACGCGGTCAGCGCCTAGTTGTTCACAACGGTATTTTGCGCAAGCAATGTCAGTTGTGGTGTATAGGAAGCCGCCGTCACGTTTTTGGATGATAACGCCCATTGGCTCACCATCTTTATTCTTGTACTCATCTAAGAATACAACGGTGGCACCGTCATCTTCTTGCGCCAAACCTTTCTCTTTTAGGTCTGCTACGATGCCAGGTAACATGTCGTTGTACATGCTCTCGCCCATGATATTGTCGTTGGACAGAGATACATTCAAACGGTCATAGTTACGCTGGTTTTGAACCATAGTAATCTCGACCAGTTTCTTCCACATTTCAGCGCAGAACTCATCGCCGCTTTGCAGTTTCACAACATAGCCACGAGCTTTTTCTGCGAACTCTTCATCTTCATCATAAAGAACTTTAGATTCTCTATAGAAAGCTTCTAAGTCGGAAAGCTCCATTGAAGTTTCGCTGTCAGATTGTTCTTTACGCTCAAGGTTCGCGATCAGCATACCAAACTGAGTTCCCCAGTCGCCAATGTGGTTAGCTCGAACGACATTGTGGCCTAAAAACTCCAATGTTCTAACGACTGCGTCGCCGATAATGGTTGAACGCAAGTGACCAACGTGCATTTCTTTTGCAACGTTTGGAGCTGAATAATCTGCAACAATAGTTTGAGGTGCTTCGCTTGCAACACTCAAGCGAGGATCGGCCAAGGCTTTTTCCGCTTGCTCTGCAACAAACTTAGAATCAAGGAAAATGTTAATGAACCCCGGGCCAGCTACTTCTGTTTTACTAGCAATGCCCTCAAGGTCCAAAGCATCAATAACTTTCTGAGCAAATTCTCGAGGGTTAGTACCTAGCTTCTTCGCAGCGCCCATTACACCATTTGCTTGGTAGTCACCAAACTGAGGTTTTGCGGATTGTCGAACAGCTGCTGGTGTTCCAGCAGGTGCTCCAGCAGCTTCTAGAGCTTGCGATACTTTGTCGTTAATTAATGCTTGGATATTCACTCATGTTTCTCCGAAATCTTTAGAATGCTTGAAGTAGGGGATGCATATGGAAGCTCGACCCTGACTTTTCATAATCTGCGGGCAATAGTATCAACTTTATTGATTAGCTTATAGGGAATTGAAAGGGATTTTTTCTACTTATTTTTTGCTATCTGCTACTATTGCGCGAAAATCAATACATTGAATAGCCAAATATGCCTGCGTTACTTACTGATGCTCAACTTATGCCTGAGCAATTAAAATCAAACTTCGTTGAATTTATGGAAAAAATTGTTCAGCTTGCTGACCTGTTAAAAATCGATTTACAGCAGCTTCAGGCCGATCATATTGCCTTTAGAGTTAACGACGAAAAACTGGCGCAACTGGCTAGAGATGAGTGGTTAAAGGAGACAACACTTTTGTCTCAAGCACAAATTAATGGTAGGCCGATATATGTTCTGGAGTTTGATACGCCACTGTCGTATGAGAATTGGAGTATTGATTGCTTGGAGCTTCCATTTCCCGCGATAAATAAAAAACATCCAGTTGAAGGGTGGGAGCATGTGGAGTTTGTAGTGCCTTCTAGAGCCAATTCTGCGGAAGACTACTTGTTAGACCTAATGTCTCAGTTTCCAATGTTTGCCAGCCACTTTACTGAGCTAGAGCAGCTGGGTGTTAAGACAAAACTGTCCAGTCCAAAAGGGGAAGGCGAGCGGCTAAACAACCCAACTGTCGCGTTTAAGTGGGATAATATTTGTATCAAGCTACACCCTCACCCTTTGAAAAAGATCATTGAATCGGAATCTTTAGCCTAAATCGTAATCTTTTGACCTTAATTGGAACTCTTTTATCGAATCTATTTCTTTACCGATATCGAGTTTTTCAGCGTCAGCATGAGCTTTGCCTTGGGTGTGAAGAACAAGCCTGTTCGCGGTTCTTGGCTTTAGCTCATTGACGACAAATCGGATCATGTCACTTCTGCTGAGGCCTTTCAATTCTTCCAGTACCTTGTCACGATGATTGAAGGCCATATCTTTATTGCCTATCGCAACCCAAAGCCTTTGTGCTCGGCTTCTTAACGTTTTATCTGGAATTGAAATTTGATTCCATAGTCCCCGTTTACTGCTATGCCACTCGTATTCATTGAGTTCAAGTAGCACCATATAGAACGCGTTCAAAAACTCATCAATAGAGCGAATAAGATCGACCGGAGCAGCATTTGGAGATTGAACATACAGAACCAGCCCAGGATGGCGGTTAAGTGGCATATTTCCGGTGCCAACCATATAGCCAAGTTGCTGCTTAGTTCTTATCTCATGAAAGAAAATTGCCGACATGAGATGATTGGCTAGGGAATATAAAGCAACGCTGTGTGCATCGATGTTTTCAGATTGATAGTAGATGACGACCGAAGAATCATTTTGATTGCACTGTACTTCATGTTGAAAAGTTCCGTTCTTACCTAGCATAACCAAAGGTCGAAACGCTTCTTCATATTTTTGATTGGGTACTCTGAGCGCATTTTTGAGCTCATTGCCGAGGTGAATGGCTTCGTCGGAAGTCCAGTCACCGAAAACGAACATTTCTACTTGCAGCTCGGCTAATATGTAATCAACAAATGCTGGCAACTCAGATACGTCAATGGTTTCCAGCTGCTCAATCAAAGTTTTATATGGTGGGTTATTGGGTTGCAATAGCCCTGTCATGGCGTTGAATAGTTGAGAAACGGGTCTGTCTTTTTCAGCGTTGCGCCACCTTCTTAACAATTGCTCCTTAATGAGGTTAAATCGATTCTCTTTGAAATCACGCTTTCCAAAGCGAGCGATGATAAGTTTCATTAACTCTGGCTGTTTTTGAGCAAAACCAGATATCGTTAAAGTGACGCCACCTTGGTGTGCATATAAGTTGTATCCCATTCCAGCAATTTCAGCTTGATAAGTGTCATCACTCAATGAGTCCAAGAACATCTCTACGCACAAGCGTGTTTTTACTATATTTCTAGGGTTCGCAACTGCGACAGGGCTGTCAATAGCGACGTAAATCACTCCTTTTGGCACTCTAAATTTGTCATCTTGCAAATGCCATAGGCGAAAGCCTGCTTGATCTTCGATAATTTCTGGACAAGGTTTGCTGCTAACAAGATCTTTTGGCTCAAAGTTGTATGAGATAAAAGGGTTTTTGTCTGGCAAGGAAAAGTTTAAGTAACTGGGCTGAATGAAAAAATTCTTGGTCTCTTCAGATAGCTTCTCCACTGAGTAGGGCGTAAAGTACCATTTCGCTTCCTGATCGTAGTGCTTGCCTTTGGCGACTACAGTAATGCGTAGATTATCCGGATTGAAGAATTTTGCTAACTCCGCCAAATGGTGAGGTTGATATTCCTCCATCATATAGTCACCGTAAAGCAGGTTTTCTTCATCGTAGTGCTGCATGTTAACGGAGAGATGGCTAGCTAGCTCAATAGGGCGAAAAGCTTCTTGGTAGCGAAAAGCAGATTCCAAAACGGCCTTTTTCTCTTCATAGCGCCACGAATCCATCCCATCATTCAGAATCATCTGGATATAGTCGAATACTGCTTGAGCAATATCATTGATATGATTAAGGCCTCTAGGCTCTAGAGTGCAGCTAACCGTAAACTCACGGTAGTTGCTACCACTAACGCCTCCGCCAGCAGACAGTGACATTACCCAGCCACGTTCTTTTAAAGCCGCCATTAAACTCCCTGTCCCCTCATAGCCAACCAAATGGGCGAAATAAGACAGCGGCTTAGTACGATAGCTATCTGGTTGGTTGTCTAACGGAAAAGTTAGAATAAGCTTACGAATTTCTTTAATTGGCTCAACGTAGACTAAAATACCTGTATTTTCAGGGGTTACGTACGGGATATCGACTACTTTTTCGCTTAGGTTTAGATTGCGAATGGCGCTAAATTTCGCTTCTGCCCAAACCTGCATTTCGTCGAGAGAATGATTGCCGACCATGGATAAGGTCATCAGATCTGCGGAATAGTGCTTTGCGTAAAAATCGGTAATTTCTTCACGAATAGAGAGATTATTTCTGTCGTTTAGAGTTTCCATGTTACCGACTGAAAATTTTGCGTAAGGGTGTGCCTGATTAATTGTCTCTTTTTGCACTTGGTAAAGGCGACGTGAATCTTCATTTACTTTTAGTTTGTATTCCGATTCAATCGCTTTACGCTCTTTCTCTAGCGAATCTGGATTAAATAGCGGAGCAATGAAGAAACGGCTGAATCTATCGAGGCTCTTTTCGAAAGCGTTGGTCGATACATCAAAGAAAAAGCTAGAGTGCTCTGTACCTGTCCACGCATTGTTTGTTCCACCTTGCTGACTGATGTAAGACTGGAATTCACCTGATTCGGGGTATTTATCCGTACCAAGAAATAACATATGCTCTACGAAGTGTGCTAGGCCTTCGCGGTCTTTAGGATCATCAAAGTGGCCGACGTTGACAGTTAATGCTGCAGAAGATTTTTGCGCAGTATTGTCGGAGACGAGTAGCACCCTTAGATCATTGTCTAAAGTTATGTATCGATAGTTATTATTGTCATTGGGGCTTATGCGCACAATTTATCTCCGAAGAAATTCTTTTATAAGTATGACGGTGAAGTATTCCACTGCAAATAATCGGTGTAGAATTGGTAGATAAGTTGGATTTTACTTACATTATTAAAATTAGTGTTAGAGCCTGTTGAGCTTTTGTGGTTCTCTGACCTTATTAGATTGTTATTAAACTCCGCCCTATTAGCAAGATCAATTGATATAATTGTGCTATATGAGGATTCAAACCTATACGAAAGGTTCAATTGCAGGTGAATCGAGCGTAAGTATTTAGGATTGCAAAATGAAAATTTATATCATGCGTCATGGTGAAGCCGAGAACCTAGCTCCTACAGACGCAGAGCGTGCGTTGACTGAAAGAGGTAGGAGTGATTCAATTTCGGTTGCGGAAGCTGGGGTTAAAAAAGGGTTCAACGATATTGATCTCGCACTTGTTAGCCCATACTTAAGAGCACAACAAACATGGCAAGCCATCTCGCCACTCTTGCAGTGCGCCAAACAAAGCACCTGTGAAGATATTACTCCTTACGGTGAATCGAGCGATGTTTTTGAATATGTTTCGGCACTGTGTGAGGTGAACAAGTTCGATACTGTGTTGTTGGTTTCACACCTTCCGTTGGTAGGCTTTTTAACATCAGAGTTTGTTCCTACAATTGCTCCTCCAATGTTTACTACGTCTGGCCTAGCTTGTATAGAATTTAACCCTGAAACACGGAAGGGTGAGTTACTTTGGCATATCCATCGATAACTTTGGGAAATTAAAAGCAACTAAGATTTTGGCTGTGCAAAAATAAACTAAACACGTATCTGTGGTTTGTTTACGCATAGCCATTTATTTGACGTGTTTAGTGGACTGATAATTGCATTCGTAAGCTAACTTATTAAAAGTTTGGATAATTTAATACAAACTCGCTTATGAAATTCTCCTTGCCATTTGCAGACAAGCTGCCACCAATTCCTCAACGAGCAATGCCTGCGATCGGTGCTCCGATCATGGTTCTAGCAACGTTGGCAATGGTGGTTTTACCAATCCCAGCAATTCTTCTCGACTTATTTTTCTCATTCAACATTGCTTTGGCAATGGTCATTCTTTTAGTCACGGTCTATACGAGACGCCCACTAGATTTTGCAGCTTTCCCAACAGTATTGCTTATCTCCACACTATTGCGTCTTGCTTTGAACGTAGCATCAACCCGTGTGGTTTTATTATATGGTCACGAAGGGCCGGGCGCGGCGGGTAAAGTTATTGAGTCGTTTGGTAGTGTCGTTATCGGCGGTAACTATGCAGTTGGTTTAGTCGTATTCCTTATCTTAATGATCATTAACTTCATGGTTGTAACCAAAGGTGCGGGGCGTATCTCAGAAGTTAGCGCTAGGTTTACTTTGGATGCCTTACCCGGCAAACAAATGGCAATTGACGCAGACCTTAACGCTGGACTTATCGATCAAGAGCAAGCGAGAACTAGGCGCTTTGAAGTAACCAAAGAAGCTGACTTCTATGGTTCAATGGATGGTGCTTCGAAATTTGTCAAAGGAGATGCGATTGCAGGGATATTGATCCTGTTTATTAACATCATTGGCGGCCTTTCTATTGGTATGCTGCAATACGATTTAAGTTTTGGTGAAGCCGTACGTATCTACACGTTACTTACTATTGGTGACGGCTTGGTTGCGCAGATCCCATCACTACTTCTATCGATTGGTGCTGCCATAATGGTGACACGTCAAAACACAGATGAAGATATGGGACAACAGGTTGTCTTCCAAATGTTTGACAACCCAAAAGCACTTATCATAACCGCTTGTATATTAGGTGTACTTGGTTTAGTTCCTGGTATGCCACACTTCGCCTTTTTATTACTAGCGTTGATTGCTGGTGGCATATCTTATTGGTTGATTCGAAAACAGAAAAAAGCAGAAGAGGAGCCAAGTACTCCTGTTGCTGCAGAAGCTGAGGCGGCGCCACAGAAAGAGCTTTCTTGGGATGACGTGCAACCCGTAGACATTATTGGCTTGGAAGTTGGCTATCGCTTAATACCGCTTGTAGATAGGGACCAAGGCGGAGAGCTGCTTGAGCGCGTCAAAGGGGTGAGGAAAAAGCTTTCACAAGACTTTGGCTTCCTCATACCGGCAGTGCATATTCGCGATAACTTGGAGCTGACCCCTAATAGTTATCGGATTACTTTAATGGGTGTAGCGGTTGGTGAGGCAGAAATACGCCCAGATCAAGAGCTAGCGATAAACCCGGGGCAGGTCTACGGGATGATTGAGGGCGAGCAGACAGTTGACCCAGCATTTGGGTTGGAGGCTGTTTGGATTAGAGAAGAGCAACGAGAACACGCCCAAGCGTTAGGCTACACCGTCGTTGATTCATCAACGGTGTTAGCAACACACTTAAGCCAGCTGTTGACCAACAATGCATCACAGCTTCTTGGTCATGAAGAAGTTCAGAACCTGTTGGAAATGCTCGGCCGAAGCGCACCTAAACTGATTGAAAACTTTGTTCCAGACCAGCTGTCATTGGGTGTTGTGGTTAAAGTGCTGCAGAACTTGCTCAACGAAGCCATTCCAATTCGTGATATTCGTACCATAATTCAAACTTTGTCGGAGTATGCGAGCAAAAGTCAAGAACCCGACATATTAACAGCGGCAGCTCGAATCTCTTTGAAGCGATTAATTGTTCAAGAAATCAATGGTATAGAGCCAGAGTTGCCAGTGATTACACTTATTCCTGAGCTGGAACAAATATTGCATCAGACTATGCAAGCGGCAGGAGGAGAATCGGCTGGAATTGAACCCGGACTTGCTGAAAGGTTGCAAGCCTCTTTGAGTCAAGCGACTCAAGAGCAAGAACTGAAAGGTGAACCAGCGGTATTGCTAACATCAGGTGTACTACGTTCGACACTAGCTAAGTTCGTGAAGAATACGATTCCTTCTCTGCGAGTACTATCCTACCAAGAAATACCTGATGAGAAGCAGATACGGATAGTGCAGGCGGTGGGTAACTAGTTTGTAATTAGCTAGACTCTCCTATCGAGCAATGTAGAAATGGATATTTATTTTGAAAATCAAACGCTTTTTTGCCAAGGACACGCGAACAGTTCTACTCCAAGTTAAAGAGGAGTTAGGGGCTGACGCGGTGATTATGTCAAATAAAAAAGTTGCGGGTGGTGTTGAAGTCGTCGCGGCAATAGATGGTGAGCAAGTCGCTAGCAAAGCAGCAGCCTCTGGCAAAAAGCAACCATCCAATACTGCTAATCGACCCAAACAAGCGCCAGCGACTCATAGTCAATACTCAAATGCTTCTAAATCGTCAGCACGTCAGCTTGAAGGTGACCGTGTAAGCTTGCAAGGAAAGTCTAAATCTTCTCCCTCTATGACCAAGCGCTTTGCTTCCATGCTCAACCAGTACTCTCAAAATGGCCAAGCTTCGGATAATGAAAGAAGTATGGATGAGCAGGATTCGTTGTCTGCTTTAATGGAAAGGCAAGCTAATGCCAGAGCTTCTGATCCAAGTGGTATGAAGATAAATGAAGATTCCCCGCTTGCTCGACTCATTGCAGAAGACAGAAGTAGCGCTGATCGACCTTACACACCCAAGCTAGATCCAACTCGATACGATCGCTCTCAGAAACAAGAACCCGAAGTCAGCAATGATGAATTAGAAGAGATGCGTGAGGAGATGACTTCAATTCGTCGCCTACTTGAGCATCAAGTATCGGGACTAATGTGGCAAGAAGTCGAACGGCGAGAACCTCTTCGTGCTATGTTGATCAAACGTCTAGAACGGATGGGCCTATCTCTTGATTTATCCGATCAGTTGGCTTGCTATATTCCTGAAGATACACCTCCCCCTAAAGCATGGAAAGCGCTACTAGGTTTAGTCTCTGACCAAATCCCTATTGCTAAGAAAGACATCTTAAAACATGGTGGAGTTGTAGCGCTGTTAGGGCCTACAGGTGTCGGAAAAACGACTACCATTGCTAAATTAGCAGCTCGTGCAGCCATGGAGTATGGCGCAGATAATGTGGCATTGGTGACAACGGATACCTATCGTATTGGCGCTCATGAGCAGCTATCCATCTATGGCAGAATTATGGGGTGCCCTGTAAAAGTCGCTAAAGATTCCAAAGAGTTAGCCGATGTAATTTATCAGTTGCGAAATCGCCGCCTAGTTTTGGTTGATACAGCAGGGATGGGGCAAAGAGATGTGCGCTTGTCTGAGCAGCTTGATACTTTGATGCAAGAGAGCGGAGAAGTGATACATAGTTACTTAGTATTGCCAGCAACCGCACAAAGAAAAGTGCTGCAAGAAACAATCGAGCACTTTAGAAGAATTCCTTTGTCAGGGTGCATTATGACCAAGTTAGATGAATCTCTAAGCTTAGGGGAGTTTCTAAGCGTTGTAGTGCAAAATGCATTACCAGTAGCGTACATTGCGAATGGGCAACGGGTGCCTGAAGATATTGTGATTGCTCAGCCCAAATATATGGTGGCTAAAGCAAATGAATTGCTAGAAAAGTCGACAGAAAACGAACCTCATTATTGGAACAGTGAAGTGGAAGGGTTCTAACCGGCAAAAATTATGACAAACAATATGATACATGACCAAGCAAGCGGTTTACGCCGTTTAACTCAACCATCTCTTACCAAGGTAATCTCTGTTACTGGGGGCAAAGGTGGTGTTGGAAAATCAAATGTAACTTTGGGTTTGGCCATTTGCATGGCTAAACAAGGCAAGAAAGTCATGGTGCTCGACGCTGACTTGGGGCTTGCCAATATCGATGTCATGCTAGGAATTAGACCCAAAAAGAATTTAGGGCACGTGCTCGAGGGTGAATGTGAACTCAGCGATGCAATTGTTGAGGGTCCGTTTGGTATAAAAATTATCCCGGCGACATCTGGTACTCAATCAATGACGGAGCTCAGTCATGCACAACACGCCGGCCTGATCCGCGCATTTGGTAGCCTTGAAGACGAAATGGATGTTTTACTCATTGATACTGCGGCCGGAATTTCAGACATGGTTGTGAGCTTTTCAAGAGCAGCTCAAGATGTGGTTGTCGTGGTTTGTGATGAACCGACCTCGATCACAGATGCATATGCTTTGATCAAATTATTGAGTAAAGACCATCAAGTTCAGAGATTTAAAATTGTAGCAAATATGGTCAGGAGCTATCGTGAAGGTAGGGAATTGTTTGCAAAGTTGACTTTAGTCACAGAGCGATTCTTGAATGTAAGCTTAGAACTCGTAGCATGTATTCCGTTGGATGATAAAGTTCGACAAGCTGTTAAAAAACAAAAAAATGTCGTAGATGCTTTCCCTCGTTCTCCCGCTTCCCTAGCGATCGGATCGTTGGCTAATAAGGCTTTAACGTGGCCTATTCCGAAAACACCGAGTGGACATCTCGAGTTCTTTGTAGAACGCTTACTTAATAGGACTGAGACCTTAGAGGAACCTTTTGGTGAATAAAGCGCTGACTTATGACCAATATGCAAAACAAGGAAACCAACGAGCATTTCTAGAGAAATACTCGGTATTGGTTCGGCGGATAGCGCACCACTTACTTGGACGGTTACCACCAAGTGTACAAGTTGACGATCTCATTCAAGCAGGCATGATTGGCCTGCTTGAAGCGCAAAAGAACTATGACAGCACAAAAGGTGCCAGTTTTGATACCTATGCAGGTATTCGAATAAGAGGTGCTATGCTTGATGATATCCGACGTGGTGACTGGGTTCCTCGATCAGTTCACAAAAACAATCGGGAAATAAGTCAAGCAATCTCTATACTTGAAGGAGAGCTGAATAGAGACCCAACTGATGCTGAGGTTGCTGCACACTTGGAGATGTCTTTAGAGCAGTATCATAGTGCTCTAACAGATATCAATTGCTCTAGGCTTGTTGGCATCGAAGATCTCGGCGTTTCTGATGATGCCATTTCGCCAGCAGATGACGAAGAGGATAGTTCTCCTTTTAAAGGGGTTGCAGACGAATCTTTTCGTACCTCTTTGATAGAGGCGATAAAAACACTACCTGAGCGTGAAGCTTTGGTTCTTTCACTTTATTACGATGAAGAGTTAAACTTAAAGGAAATTGGCGAGGTAATCGGAGTTAGCGAGTCTCGTGTTAGCCAGATACTAAGCCAATCAATGCAGCGTCTACGCACGAAGTTAAGTGCTTGGACTGAACATGACTAAAAACACTGATATCAAACTCAGTGGAGGCAATTTTGAATAAAAACATGAAGATCCTTATTGTTGATGACTTTTCAACAATGCGCCGTATTGTGAAAAACCTACTTCGTGATTTGGGGTTTAATAACACCTCAGAAGCTGACGATGGGTTGACGGCATTGCCAATGCTTAAAAAGGGTGAATTCGATTTTGTTGTCACAGACTGGAATATGCCAGGTATGCAGGGAATCGATTTGCTTAAAAATATTCGAGCAGATGACGAGCTGAAACACTTACCTGTGTTAATGATTACTGCAGAAGCCAAGCGCGAGCAGATTATCGAGGCCGCTCAAGCAGGTGTAAATGGTTATATTGTTAAGCCATTTACAGCGGCTACGCTCAAAGAGAAATTAGATAAGATTTTTGAGCGCTTATAGTCCGACTTGTTGACCGAATTAATTTAATACGCGCGGAAAGGCCAATTAAGGATGATTTCATTAGAACAGGCAAAACAGCTAGTTGAGCTGTTAGAAAGCGAAAAGCAGCAGGAAGCGGACTCGCTCGTCACGGAGATTTACGAAAGTAAAGTTTCCAGTCCGATGCTTCAAGAGATAGGGACGTTGACTCGTGATTTACACGAATCTCTCAAACAGTTCAGCCTTGACGAAAGAATGAACGAAATAGCCAACGACGAAATTCCCGATGCTCGAGATCGCCTCCAATATGTAATTGATAAAACTGAGGTCGCAGCGAACAAGACTATGGATGCTGTTGACCGCTGTATGCCCATTGCAGACAACTTGCATGAAGGGCTTTTAAAAGTACGTCCTCAGTGGAACGAATTAATGAAGGGGCGTATCGAATTAGCGGAATTTAAGGCTTTATGTCACCGGATAGATGGCCTATTAGGGCAGGTTGAAGGTGATAGCTCCGAATTAAGGGGGCAACTAACAGAAATTCTGATGGCTCAAGACTTCCAAGATTTGACTGGGCAGATAATAAGCCGAGTGATTACTTTGGTTAATGAAGTGGAAGGACGATTAGTTGAAATACTCACAGTATTTGGAGCGAGCCAACTAGAAGAATCGGCAGGGAAGAATAAAGCTTCTACTGAAGCAGAGGGACCTATTCTAAATCCTCACGAAAGAGCCGATGCGGTTTCATCACAAGACGAAGTCGATGACTTGCTGTCGAGTCTTGGTTTTTAGGGGAAGTGTATGAGCTACGATTTAGACGAAGACATTCTTCAGGACTTTTTAGTTGAGGCGGGTGAAATTCTTGAGCTGTTATCCGAGCAATTAGTTGAACTAGAAAATAACCCAGAAGACAAAGATCTTCTTAACGCTATCTTCCGTGGATTTCACACCGTTAAAGGTGGTGCAGGGTTTTTGGCTTTAACTGAGCTAGTTGATACTTGCCATGGTGCTGAGAACGTGTTTGATATTCTTCGCAATGGGCAAAGGTCGGTGACGGCTGGTTTGATGGATACCATGCTGCAAGCGCTTGATACTGTTAATGAACAGTTCCAAGCAGTGCAAGAGCGAGAAGAGTTAACACCAGCAGACCCTGCATTGTTAGAAGAGTTACACCGTTTATGTAAACCTGAGTCAGAAGACGAGGCAGAGGCTGAAGTAACAGAAGTTGCTGAAGCTGAAGAAGTAGAAGAAACGCCTGAACCCGTAGCTGAGCAACCCGAGCCAGAACCACCACAGCAAAGTGCACCAGAATCAAATGTCGATCCGAATTCAATTGATGAGATCACGCAAGATGAATTTGAACAATTGCTAGATGAATTACATGGTCAAGGCGCAGCACCAGGAAAAGAAGAAGCAGCTAGTGCTCCTGCTGCTACGCCACCTCCATCACCTGCAGCCGCTCCTGATCCAGATAGTGATATCACAGATGATGAATTTGAGAAGCTTCTTGATGAACTCCATGGCTCAGGAAAAGGGCCTTCAGCTGACGGTGCTGAAGCTCCACCTCCACCACCAAAGGCGAGTGCACCTGCAGCAGAAAAACCAGCAGCTGCAGATAAAAAGTCAGCAGCACCTAAAGCCGATGACGGCTTGATGACAGATGATGAATTTGAGCAATTACTTGATGATTTACATGGTTCAGGAAAAGGCCCTTCTCTAGAAGAACAGGCTCAAGCTGCAGCAGATGCAGCGAGTAAACCAGCTGAAGCACCGGCTAAAAAATCTAAGCCTGCTGCGAAACCGAAAGCAGACGCGAAACCCGTCGCGGCAAAAGCACCCGCGAAGGCGCCAGCAAAAGAAAGTGCGAAACCGCCTGCGAAAGCAGATGCTGCTCCACCTGCAGCTCAAGCTAAAAAGCCACAAGCAGAAGCAACCGTTCGTGTCGATACTTCTACGCTCGATATCATAATGAATATGGTTGGAGAGTTGGTTCTTGTTCGGAACAGATTGCTTAGCCTAGGTCTTAATAGTAACGATGAAGAAATGTCTAAAGCCGTATCGAACTTAGATGTAGTTACCGCTGACCTGCAAGGTGCTGTGATGAAAACTCGCATGCAGCCAATTAAAAAGGTATTTGGTCGCTTCCCTAGGGTTGTCCGAGATCTTGCTAGGAGTTTGAACAAAGAGATTAACTTGGAGATGCGAGGTGAGGATACCGACCTTGATAAAAACCTTGTTGAGGCTCTTGCCGATCCGTTGATTCACTTGGTTAGAAATTCAGTCGACCATGGTATTGAAATGCCTGCAGACCGTGTAGCAGCAGGTAAACCTCGAGGTGGTAAGGTCATCTTATCCGCTGCACAAGAGGGGGATCACATAGAGCTGTCTATCGTTGATGACGGCGGAGGTATGGATCCAGACAAGCTGCGCGGTATTGCCGTGAAACGTGGTGTAATGGATGAAGATGCGGCCTCTAGGTTAACCGACAAAGAGTGCTTTAATTTGATATTCATGCCGGGCTTTTCAAGTAAAGAACAAATATCGGATATATCTGGGCGTGGTGTGGGAATGGACGTAGTGAAAACTGCGATTAACACACTAAATGGTTCAATAGATATTGATTCTGAAATGGGTAAAGGAACCAAAATTACCATCAAGGTTCCTCTGACATTAGCGATTTTACCGACTCTTATGGTTGGAGTTGCCGGGAATCCGTTTGCACTTCCACTTGCCAGTGTGAATGAAATATTCCACCTAGATCTAAGCAGAACCAATGTGGTTGATGGACAACTTACCATCATTGTTAGAGAAAAATCGATACCACTTTTCTACCTACAAAACTGGTTAGCGCCACAAGCTGGACTAGTTGAAGCCAGAAAAGGCCACGGGCATGTTGTGATTGTGCAGCTTGGGAGCCAGCGAGTGGGCTTTGTCGTAGATACGTTAATTGGTCAGGAAGAAGTGGTTATTAAACCTTTAGATAACTTATTGCAAGGTACGCCTGGTATGGCCGGAGCTACCATCACGAGTGATGGGCACATAGCTTTGATTTTAGATGTACCAGATTTACTCAAGCAGTACGCTGCTGCCTCAAGAGTGTAGCGTAGACCGTATTAAGAAGGACTTATATGGCGATTAGAGTATTAGTTGTTGATGATTCTAGTTTTTTTCGTCGTCGAGTGAGTGAGATCATTAACTCTGAATCGCGCATGGAAGTGGTAGGTGTAGCAACAAATGGTAAGGAAGCTGTTGAAAAGGCGATAGAGATAAAACCTGACGTCATCACCATGGATATTGAAATGCCGATAATGGACGGCATTACCGCGGTGAAGAAAATAATGGCTCAATCTCCTGTACCAATATTAATGTTCTCGTCTCTTACGCATGAAGGGGCTAAAGCTACTTTGGACGCGCTTGATGCGGGAGCTTTAGATTTCTTACCGAAAAAATTTGAGGATATTGCAAGAAACCGTGATGAAGCAGTCTCATTGCTTCAGCAACGAGTTCTGCAGATTGCGAATAAGCGTACTAGCCTTCGCCGGCCAATATCGCAGCCTCGAACAGCGGTGCAGAAACCCGCGACTTCTACTCGACCTGCTGGTGGAGCCAATGTTGCGGCAAAACCGAAAGAGCAAACTAGGGGGCGCTTTCGCTCCTCAGGTAAAAGCTATAAGTTGACAGCAATAGGCACCTCGACAGGTGGCCCCGTAGCATTGCAAAAAATCTTAACAAAGCTACCAGCTAATTACCCTCACCCGATTGTGCTGATACAGCACATGCCAGCGACGTTTACATCGGCTTTCGCTAGCCGATTAAATAGCTTGTGTAAGATCGAGGTTAAGGAAGCTCAAGATGGAGATATATTAAGGCCCGGCGTTGCTTATTTGGCTCCGGGTGGCAAGCAAATGATGTTTGATGGTAGGCCAGGTTCTACTAAACTCAAAGTCATCGATGGTGGTGACAAAATGAACTATAAACCGTGTGTCGATGTGACTTTTGGCTCCGCGGCCAAAATTTTTTCAGACAAAGTATTGTCAATGATTTTGACAGGTATGGGGGCTGACGGTAGAGAAGGTGCCCGAATGCTTAAATCTGCTGGAGCTACAATTTGGGCTCAGGATGAAGAAAGTTGTGTAGTTTACGGAATGCCGCAAGCTGTAGCTAAGGCGGGTATTTCGTCTGAGGACTTACCTTTGGATCGCATCGCAGAACGTATGTTGGTTGAAGTCGGCCTAACATAGGGGTACAGCAATGATTGTATGGAGTGTTGCAAATCAAAAGGGTGGTGTCGGGAAAACGACAACGACTATCACTCTGGCTGGTTTGTTAAGTAAGCAGGGAAAGCGTGTTCTATTAGTGGATACAGATCCACATGCGTCCCTGACCACTTATCTTGGGTACGACCCTGATAGTGTTTCTAAAAGCCTATTTGATTTATTTCAGCTTAGAGAGTTTTCGGCAGAACTAATCACCCCGTTGATTTGTGATTCCAACGTTGAAGGAATAGACCTTATCCCTGCGCATATGTCTTTGGCAACACTCGATAGGGTGATGGGCAACCGCAGCGGCATGGGCCTTATCTTAAAGCGCTCATTGGAGTGCTTGAGTGAAATATATGATTATGTATTGATTGACTGCCCACCAATTCTAGGTGTGATGATGGTTAATGCTCTTGCAGCTAGTGATCGTATTCTCATTCCAGTGCAAACAGAATTTTTGGCGATGAAAGGTTTAGAGCGAATGATTCGTACTCTTGCCATCATGCAAAAATCTAGAAATGATCCGTTCAAAGTGACGATTGTTCCAACCATGTACGATAAGCGCACCAATGCTTCCTTGCAGACTCTCAGTCAGCTTAAGAAAAACTACCCTGAGCAGGTTTGGAAATCTGCGGTTCCAATAGACACTAAATTTCGTGATGCTAGTTTGAAGCACCTTCCCGTATCTCACTTTGCAGCTGGGAGCCGTGGGGTGTTCGCGTATAAGCAGTTACTTATTTTCTTAGAGAGGTCAGCGTTTGATGAGCAATGACTCTTGGTTATCAAGTGAACAGGCGCTTGATAATTACTTCTCAGCGTTGTTGGATGAGGAGACGGCAGTCATCGAAAAAGACGAGCCGAATAAGGATCATGAACCCACTTTTGAACCTAAACGCCAACCTGTAGCTGAAAGTAGTTATTATGAAGCGCCTCAAGATGAGCCTGAGGTGCCGAACCTTCAAGATGTCGAACGGTTGTTAGAGCAGCTCGAAACAGAAAATATTGTTGATAAGCTCAATCTCGAAGAGATTTTAGAGCAAAATACTGATCAGATCGCTATCAGTAAGCAGCAAGCTCAAAGTAAAACGGAAACAGTTGTCGAACCCGAGCCAGTGATTGAACAAGAGCTGGAGGCCGAAGCTTTTGATAGTGCGATTGAAGAGGTCTATGAAGCTCCGCCAATAGAAGTCGTTGAAGAAGAAACGATAGAAATCATTGAAGAGCAAGTAGCAGCTATTGAGCCCGAAGTTGAAACAGAAGTCGCGCTTGAGCCAGAGCTGGAAGCAGAAACTCGTGAAGTTAAGGAATGGCATAATACCGCTCGTGATGAAAGCTTCCAAGTTCTATATTTTGAAGTCAATGCGATGACTTTTGCCGTACCGCTGGACGAGTTAGGTGGTATACACAAAATCGGTGAGGAACTGAATCATTTACTTGGCCGCCCAGACTGGTATTTAGGGTTACAAACCAACAATGATAGTCAGTTGGATGTCGTTGATACTGCTCGCTGGGTAATGTCTGAAAAACTTCAAGATGAGAGTTATAAGGACGATTATCAGTATATCGTAATGCTTGGCAGCAGTATGTGGGGATTAGCAAGCACTTTATTGAAAGGAACTGAAGTACTCGACTCAGAGAAAGTTCGCTGGCGTGAACAGGCTGGAAAACGCCCTTGGCTTGCTGGAATGGTTAAAGAAAAAATGTGTGCTTTAATACATGTAGAAGCATTGATAGCTATGCTTAATGCAGGGCTAGATGTAAAAGCACTCGAAAAATAGGAAAAATGTCGGTAACGACAAGAGAGGAAAAGGTATGTCTCAAACAAGTGAAGTAGAAGTAAGGAAAGATCAATCCAATGACGAAGTGCTTCAGTGGGTGACGTTCCAATTAGAAGAAGAAACTTACGGTATCAATGTAATGCAGGTCCGTGAAGTTTTACGCTACACAGAAATTGCGCCTGTACCTGGTGCGCCGAATTACGTTTTGGGGATCATTAACCTGCGTGGCAACGTAGTAACAGTTATTGATACACGGTCTCGATTTGGTCTTAGTGACGGCGAAATCACCGACAATACTCGGATTATTGTTATTGAGTCAGAGCGTCAAGTGATAGGTATCTTGGTAGACAGTGTTGCTGAAGTGGTATACCTACGCTCTTCTGAAATTGATACCACGCCGAGTGTAGGTACCGATGAAAGTGCTAAGTTCATTCAAGGCGTCAGCAATCGCGATGGAAAACTACTGATTCTCGTCGATCTAAACAAACTTCTTACTGAAGAAGAGTGGGATGAAATGGCCAGTTTGTAATGAATATTTCGCTTATCACAAGTGCTCCAGTGATCGCTGGAGTAGCAGTCTTGGTTATATTGTTACTGATAGTTGCGATATATAAGCTAAAAGGGCGGCTCACGTCTGTTACAGATGCAACCCGCCAACAGGTTCGTTTGCTCGATAAAGAGTTGAAAAAGTCAAACAAGCAAATTCTTGAAGTGCGCTCCGTGGTAGTCGGCTTAGGCCAACGTGTTAGCGAGCAGCAAGAAATCATCCAGCACCTCAATGAACGGCTTGTAGAACTTGAACAAGAGGACAATGATGGACGGCTTTACTCTAGAGCTACCAAAATGGTTCAGTTGGGTGCTGATGTCGAAGAGCTAATCGAAGAATGTGAGTTGCCTAAGGCAGAGGCAGAACTAATGATGTCATTGCAAAAAAAAATTGCGGGCAAAGAAAAAATCCCACCATTGGAAAGTAGCCCAGAACGGGCTGGAAAAATAAGAAAACGAGCGGCTGGTAGAAAGTAACTCTAAACTTTGTACAGAGCCTTATCCGATAGAAATGATCACCTAGATATCTTATTCTAATTTGATTTTACAAATGCATAACAAATATTAATATGTTCTTACCTTGTTTCGTGATTGAAAGCGGTCGTAGCTACCTGTAGTCCCTTATGGGCTGTGGTAAACTAACACCTTCAATCAATCTACGTAATGGAATATGTTAGACGTAAACAAGCTCACTGTAGTACGTGATGAAAGGGTTCTTTTTGACTCACTTTCATTCTCGATTGATACTGGAGAAATAGTTCAAATAGAAGGGCGCAATGGAGCTGGAAAAACGACTCTGTTGCGAGCTATTGCTGGTTTGAGTGATTGCGATGCTGGTGAAGTTCTGTGGAACAAAGAACCTATCAAAGTTGCTCGCGATAGTTACTATTCAGAACTGATTTTTTTAGGTCATCAAACAGGTATTAAAAAAGACCTAACCGCATACGAGAATTTGCGTTTTTTCCTATCTATCCATTCTTCTCAACTCGTAAGTAAGAACGATATTTATCGCGCGCTAACTCAAGTGGGCTTAGCGGGACGTGAAGACGTTCTTGTTTCTCAATTGTCTGCAGGTCAGCAGCGTAGAGTCGCATTAGCAAGGCTTTGGTTAAGTTCGCAGAAGCTTTGGATATTAGATGAACCGCTTACGGCTATCGATAAACAAGGTGTTAAAGTATTGGAGTCACTGTTTTTGTCTCATGCTAAGAAAGGCGGAATGGTACTTCTTACCACACACCAAGACATGTTTACCGATAATAACAGCTTAAGAAAAATTAGGCTGGGGGACTAAGCAATGATTTCAGCAATGCTTACCGTTATTCGGCGTGAGTTATTAATCGCTTTTCGCAGGCAAGCCGATATTCTAAATCCGCTGTGGTTTTTTATTATTGTTATCACTTTGTTCCCTCTTGGAATAGGTCCTGAGCCAAACTTACTCGCTAGGATTGCACCGGGTATAGTATGGGTAGCTGCATTGTTGGCATCACTACTGTCTCTAGAGAGGTTGTTTCGTGATGATTTCCAAGATGGGTCACTAGAGCAAATGATGCTGACTCCTGTTCCTGTCCCCATCATTGCTATCGCAAAGGTATTGGCTCATTGGATATTAACCGGGTTACCACTTTTAATTATCAGCCCGCTTTTGTCTATTCTACTTTCTTTAGACTTCAATACCTGGCTTGCTGTGGTGTTAACTCTCCTGATAGGAACCCCAACATTGAGCTTTATTGGTGCGATTGGTGTTGCTTTGACTGTAGGGCTGCAAAAAGGTGGAGTATTACTGAGCTTGCTTGTGCTGCCTCTTTACGTGCCTGTTCTCATATTCGCTACTTCAGCAATAGAAGCAGGATCCTTGGGAATGCCATACAGTGGTCAGCTTGCTGTTTTGGGCGCAATGCTGGTCGGCTCCATTACTCTGACCCCTTTTGCGATAGCAGCAGCACTGAAAGTAAGTGTGAACTAGTGTGAATTCTTTGAGGCGAATTGTGACACGATTTTAATGTATAACGTATTTTATTAATTAAGAGTAAATGGACTTCCGAAAACAAGAATAATATATCTCCAATAGATAAGAAGCAGGATGTCCAAGGAAAATAGTGAGTATATGTAATGTGGAAATGGCTTCATCCGTATGCAAAACCAGAATCAGCATTCCAGCTATGTGGGAAAATGCTGCCTTGGTTCTCGGTATTGGCAATTGTGTGCTTAGTAGTTGGAACGGTTTGGGGGCTTGCATTTGCTCCGACTGACTATCAGCAAGGCGATAGTTTTAGAATCATCTATATCCATGTTCCAGCGGCTATTTGGTCGATGGGAGTGTATATGTCTATGGCGATAGCAGCTTTCATCGGTATGGTTTGGCAGCTGCGGATCTCAGACTTAGCGGCCTCGGCCATGGCTCCAATTGGAGCGGTATTTACGTTTATCGCTTTGGTGACAGGCTCTGTGTGGGGCAAACCCATGTGGGGTACATGGTGGGTATGGGATGCTCGCCTGACCTCAGAGCTCATCTTATTGTTTTTATATCTTGGTGTTATTGCCTTATATCACGCATTTGATGACCAAAAAACTGGCGCTAAAGCAGCTGGAATTTTGGCTCTTGTCGGGGTAGTGAATATTCCAATAATTCATTATTCCGTAGAGTGGTGGAACACTCTGCATCAAGGAGCCACGATTACTAAATTCGATAAACCTTCTATTGCCAGCGATATGCTTTGGCCACTTCTATTTAATATATTTGGATTTGCATTTTTCTTTGCCTCTGTAACGTTGATTCGCTTACGTAGCGAGATACTTAGCAAAGAAAGTCATCGGCCATGGGTTGAGAAGCTGGCCTCTGAGAAATTTAGCGAGGTGAGTGAATAATGCATTTTCAAACTGTACATGACTTTCTACAAATGGGTGGCTATGCAGCTTATGTGTGGAGTGCGTTTGGTATCACTTTTAGCGCTTTGCTTCTATTACTACTTTCTAGTATTCGTCAGCAGAGCAAAGTTCTCAAACAAGTAAAAAGTAGGAAGGATCGACTTGCCAGAATTGAAGCTGCAAAAGATTTGGAGAATACGTTATGAACCCACGAAGAAAAAAGCGCTTAGGTATCGTTTTGTCTTTGTTGATCGGGGTAGGAGCGACTGTTGGCTTGATTTTATATGCTCTTAGCCAAAATATGGACTTGTTTTATACTCCAACAGAGTTAGTTCAAGGTAAGCCTGACGGAACGAAGCCAGAAGTAGGACAGCGTCTTAGAATAGGGGGAATGGTTGTCGCAGGTTCGGTAAAGCGTGACCCTAATTCCCTAATGGTTAGTTTCCAGCTAAAAGATGTGGGTCCTGCGGTAACGGTGACTTATAACGGCATTCTTCCTGATCTGTTCCGAGAAGGGCAAGGTATCGTTGCTCAAGGTGTATTGAAAAATGCTAACACAGTTGAAGCGTTTGAAGTACTGGCAAAACACGATGAAGAATACATGCCACCTGAAATTGCGGAAGCTATGCAGAAAAACCATCAACCTTTGAAATATACACAACAACAAACTCAAGGAACTGCTCAATGATTGCTGAAGTAGGTCAGTTTGCATTGATCGTAGCGTTGTCAATGGCTGTACTATTGAGCGTATTGCCTTTGATTGGAGCATCGAAAAACAATGACGTATTAATGGCTACCGCTAGGCCATTGTCGTTTGGTATGTTTGCTCTGATTTTATTGTCATTCTGTATTTTATTATGGGCGTTTTATACCAACGACTTCACGTTACAATACGTCGCCAGCAACTCAAATAGCCAACTACCTTGGTACTACCGCTTAACAGCAGTTTGGGGAGCACATGAAGGTTCATTGTTGCTTTGGGTTTTGATTCAAGCTGGTTGGACAGTTGCTGTTGCTGTATTTAGCCGAGGAATGCCACAAGAGTCAGTGGCACGGGTTCTGGCAATCATGGGCCTAATTAGTGTCGGCTTCCTGTTGTTCATCATCATCACTTCAAACCCATTCATTAGAACACTTCCTTTCTTCCCAGTAGATGGTCGGGATTTGAATCCACTCCTACAAGACCCAGGGCTAATTATCCATCCGCCTATGCTCTACATGGGATATGTTGGCTTTTCGGTCGCTTTTTCGTTTGCCATTGCGTCACTCATGACAGGGCGTTTAGATACAGCTTGGGCACGTTGGTCTAGGCCGTGGACAACAGCTGCTTGGCTATTTTTGACACTTGGCATTGCACTAGGATCATGGTGGGCATATTACGAACTTGGCTGGGGAGGCTGGTGGTTCTGGGATCCTGTAGAAAACGCTTCGTTTATGCCTTGGTTGGCAGGAACAGCGCTCATGCACTCTCTTGCTGTCACTGAAAAACGAGGCACGTTTAAGGCTTGGACGGTATTGCTCGCAATCTCGGCGTTCTCATTGAGCCTACTAGGGACATTCTTAGTCCGTTCAGGGATTCTGGTTTCTGTTCATGCTTTTGCTTCAGATCCGGCGAGAGGAATGTTCATTCTAGCCTTCCTCGTACTGGTGATTGGTGGTTCGCTGTTGCTGTTTGCATTGAAAGGTGGTGCGGTACGAGTACGAGGCAACTTTAGTTTGATTTCTAGAGAAAATGCACTGCTCGGAAACAACGTTATATTGATAGCGGCATTGGTAGTGGTATTGATTGGCACCTTGTTGCCACTTGTGCACAAACAACTTGGATTGGGTTCTGTGTCAATTGGTGCGCCATTTTTCAATATGTTGTTTGCTTGGCTGATGATACCGTTCGCATTATTGCTAGGTATTGGGCCACTAATTAGATGGAAACGAGACGATTTATCTAAGCTGGTTAAGCCATCAATCGTATCTGCTGTTGTTTCGTTGCTTGGTGGCTTTGTATGTGTGTACTTACTAGCAGATAGTTTTAGCGTTATGGCTTACCTTGGCTGGATTATGGCACTGTGGATTATTAGTATGCACGGCTTGGAACTCTATGAGCGAGCGACGCATCGACATACATTCTGGCAAGGTATAACGAAGCTACAGCGCAGCCATTGGTCAATGATGTTAGGACACATTGGTTTGGCAGTAACCGTAATCGGCATAGCAATGGTGCAGAACTACAGTATTGAACGAGACGTTCGTCTAGCACCGGGGGAACATTTCCAGATTGAAGGCTATGACTTCTATTTTGCTGGATTGAGTAACAGAGATGGGCCTAACTATGATGGCTATGTTGCACAATTTGATGTGACTAATAACGGAAAACCAATTAACACATTATACGCTGAAAAACGTTTCTATCGAACCGCAAGGTCCATGATGACTGAGGCTGCTATAGATCGCGGCTTGACTCGAGATCTATATATTGCGATGGGCGAGCGCTTAGATGATGGTAAGTCTTGGGCTGTTCGCATTTACTACAAACCATTTGTACGCTGGATCTGGGCAGGGGCATTGTTTATGGCGATCGGTGGCATTCTTGCTATCAGTGATAAGCGATATCGCTTCAGAAAGAGCTCAGCAAAAATCCGTATTCAAGAGCAGGAGGCATAAAAATGAACAAGAAAATACTGTTTATTCCTCTAGCTGCTTTTTTACTTTTGGTTTTGGTGTTTGCCGTTCAATTGGTACGTAATTCCGATGGAGATGACCCGACTAAGTTAGAGTCAGTGCTGGTAGGAAAACCCGTGCCCAACTTTCACCTAGAAGACTTGGCCGAGCCAGGAAAACTTTATGATCAGAGCATTTTCAAAGGCGAGCCTATGCTTCTCAACGTTTGGGCGACATGGTGCCCAACTTGTTACTCTGAGCATCAATACCTTAACGAACTAGCAGGACAAGGCGTGAAAATAATTGGTCTTGATTACAAAGACCAAAGAGATAAAGCGGTTAACTGGCTAAATAAGCTTGGAAACCCGTATTTGATCAGCTTGTATGATGGTAACGGTATGCTTGGGCTAGACCTGGGTGTTTATGGGGCACCTGAAACTTTCTTCATTGATGCGAATGGTATTATTCGTTATCGCCATATTGGGGATGTAAACCCGACTAATTGGAAGAAAACATTGCAACCGATTTATGAGCAAATGAAAGCGGAGGCAAAATCATGAAAAAATTCTTGATGATTTTATTCGCTACATTGGCCTTTTGCTCAGTAGCTCAAGCCGCTATTGAAGTGTATGATTTCGACAACCAGCAGCAGGAAAAGCAATTCCAAGAGCTCAGCAATACGTTGCGCTGTCCAAAGTGTCAAAACAACACTATTGCTGATTCTAATGCAGGGCTTGCTCAAGACTTACGTCAAAAAGTCTATGTGATGACGAAAGAAGGAAAGTCTAAGGCCCAAATCGTAGACTATATGGTTGCTAGATATGGCAATTTTGTCACCTACAATCCTCCCTTTAACTGGTCAACAGCTATTTTGTGGATTGGCCCAGGCTTTGTGCTTGTATTTGGTTTCACTGTAATAGTGCTAAGGAGCCGAAAAGCTAAGAAGGTGACCCCAGATTCAACATGGGATGAGGATAAAGAAGCGAAACTCAATGAGCTTCTAAACAAAAAACAACACGGAGAGGACGAATAATGGCAATATTTTGGTTTGCTACAGTTGCGATTGTTCTGTTTAGTTGCTTTATCGTCGCTATCCCATTAATGAAAAGCAACTCAAAAGGTGATAGAGCATTAAGGGATGAATTAAACAAAGCGTTTTATAAAGACAGGCTTGGTGAATTGAGCAAAGAAGCAGAGGCTGGCTTAGTTGTCGACCAACAGGAGTTAGTCAGCGACCTCAAACAGTCTTTGTTGGATGATATTCCCGCTAGTCAAAATGGTTCCAAAGGCTCAGGCTTTTCACCTAAAGCTATCCTAGCGCTATCTATGCTTTTTGTTATCGTTGCTTCATACGGAATATATATGTCAGTTGGCGGGCTAAAGCAGGTTCAAGATTGGCAGCAAGTCACTGCCCGTTTACCTGAGCTGTCCAAAAAACTGATGACTGAATCTAGTCAACCGATGACAGAACAAGAGTTGAAGGATCTTAGCTTGGCGTTGCGCACTCGCTTGTATTATCAGCCAGATGATGCGATGGGTTGGCTTCTGCTTGGCAAAATAGGCATCGCCAATCGAGATGCGAATACTGCAGTAGAGGCAATGGAGAGAGCGTACAAAATGAACTCTGCCAGTCCTACTATACAGCTTGGCTATGCGCAGGCATTGATGATGTCTCAAGACGAACAAGATCACGAGAAAGCTCGTGGCTTACTTGAGGGCTTGGTTCGTCAAGGCTATGCCAATTTGCAGGTGTTATCGCTTATAGCGTTTGATGCGTTTGAAAATCAGCAATATACGAGAGCCATTGAATACTGGCAACAGATGCAACGATTGGTCACTCCTGAAGATGCTCGTTACAGCATGTTAGAGCGAAGCATTGCTCTTGCTCAGAAGCAGCTGTCTGGTAGCAAAGTAGTTCATGGTGTTTCGGTGCCAGTGAAGGTATCCCTTGCAAAGGGTGTTTCAGTCAACCCTAACTCTGTTCTAATCGTTTCGGTTCATACTGCTGATGGCTCACCAATGCCTGTTGCAGCAGCGCGTTATCCAGCTACAAAGTTTCCTGTTTCAATCGTGCTTGACGACAGCAATAGCATGATTCAAGGCAGGAAAATATCCGATCTGAAAGACTTGATTGTAAAAGCGAGAATCGACAGCGACGGCAATGTGTCAACTAAGAAAGGCGACTGGTACGGAGAGAGTGAGGTTGTAAAATTGGGCCAACCTATTAATATACTAATAGATAAACAGTTCAAGTAGTTGCTCTATGTATAGCAATCTATAGGTTCTTTCAGGAAATATCTGAAGTTTGTAGGCCGGTTTGTTAACCGGTCTTTGTTTTATGGAAAAAGAATAATGAAGACTCGACGATCCAAAGCGTGGCTGATGCTACTCTTTGTATTCACACTTTCTGGCTGTGCAAGTGGGCCAGATGAAAAGTCAGAAGACTCGACCAATCAACAAGCAGCCTCTGGATCTCATGTAAGTGATCCACTGGAGGGCTTTAACCGCGAGATGTGGGACATTAACTACAACTACCTAGACCCATATATTGTTAGGCCAGTTTCTCTTGCCTATGTACATCATGTTCCTTCTCCAATTCGTACCGGAATCTCGAACTTCCTTTCCAACCTTGATGAGCCTTCTAGCATGATCAACAGTTTGCTAATGGGTAATGGTAAGCAAGCGCTGGCGCACTTTAATCGATTCTGGATTAACTCGACAATAGGTTTGCTCGGTTTGATTGATATTGCTGGTGAAGCCGGTATTACCAATTACGGGGACAGAAGCTTTGGTGATGTGGTAGGCCACTATGGGGTGGGTAATGGTCCTTATGTGATGGTTCCCGGTTATGGCCCATGGACAGTGAGGGAGTCTGCTGACTACGCAGATGATTTATATGCGCCGCTTTCGCTACTCAACATTTGGGCAGCAGTTGGTAAATGGGCACTGCAAGGAATGGAGTCTCGTGCAGCATTGGTTTCACAAGAGCCGATGATCAATAACTCACCAGATCCATATGCGCTAACTCGCGACATGTATATCCAACATCAAAACTTTAAAGCAGAGGTGACCCCACCTCAGACGAAAGATACCTCTGATGATGACGCGCTCATTGATGAGTACATGGATAGCGGATTTCAATAATAATTTGATGAGAAAATAAAGGGCTGAATTATCAGCCCTTTTTAGTGTGAGGAGACCAATTTATATTAGAAAGTGCGGCTATATTGAAGACCCATTAGAATAGCATCAGCATGTGTCACAGCAGTTAAAGATGAGAGCTCAGTACCGCCACTAGTGGTGCTTTCTGATACGTTAACGTCCTTGCCTAGTAAGTATGTAAAGCCGAAGTCGACATTTGATTCTTCATCAATATGATACGTGAAGCCAGTCGAGAACCATTGTCTATCGGAATCAGGTACCGAAATAGAAGTGAGACTGTCTTGTGCGCTCGTGTCATACATGTATCCAGCACGTAGCGTCCAAGTTGAGTTTAGGTAGTAAGTTCCGCCAACAGCATAGTGCCAACCATCTTTCCAATTGTAAGTTTTGATAGGCACTGACAAAGAGCTAGAGTCTAAAGTGTCGAACTCACTCCAATTAATCCACTGGATACTATAGTGCACAGCGAATTCTTGATTTAGTCGATGATAACCAGAAAACTCCGCCATATCAGGTAATTTGAGAGTTACTTCGTCATCTGGATAACTAGTATCAGCATAGGTATCATCACCCTTAGCTTTTACATCTGGTTGGTAGTGGTACGAAAACCCAAACCTGTTTTTGTCATCCAATTCGTAAACTGTACCTATGTTAAAGCCTAATCCAAATCCATCTGCATCAATGTTAGCGACTGTTGTTGGGTAGCTAGGAACTGCTGTCCGTAAAGCATCACTAGATGTGCGCTTTAGCTTTCCATATCCATAGACTATGTCTAAGCCAGCACCAACACTCCAATGCTCATCAATTCTATATGAACCAGCTAGGCCGAGGTTTAAAGTTTTAATTTCTGTAAAGCCGCCATACTCTGAGGCAGTGTAGTTGTCACCAAAATCGGTTTTAGTTCCGAAGTTAGAGTATACATCCACCCCCCAAGCAAACTTGTCGTTGATAGGTACAATTAGATGAATATTTGGTGCGATAGTAGTATCACCGGCGTTGCCATAATTAGCACTTTGGTCTGAGCCAAAGACCGAATAAGTTGCATCCTTAACCTCAATCTTAGAAGTAATAGACTCGAAGCCCATTGAAAATGCAGTTTTATCAAACAATGCCATCGCGGCCGCATTACGAGCCATAACTGAAGCGTTGTCAGCAATTACAGCATCACCTGCAAAGGCTCGCCCTAATCCAGTAGCTGATTGAGCGTTGAGCTGAAATCCAGCAGCGAAAGCTTGCTGAGAAGCAAGGCCGACCATCACTGCTAGTATCGACTTTCTGTAAACACGCATTTTATTCATCGAAGCTTTCCTTTTGTTGTTCAGTTAATTGCACCTCTTCTCGGGTGCTGTGGAGCAAGTGCTCTGAGTTGCCCTAAGTATACTTATTAGAGCTCTGACCACTATAGGTTCGGTGGTCTGATTTAACAAACTGTTAACTTAAATGCAAAAAAGCAATAATTGAATGGTGTTTTTAGAGTTTTGACTCTAAACAGGTGTTTAAAAAAAGCCCGAACAGCGTCGGGCTTTGTTTCAGAAAGTAGTGTCTAGCTGGCGGGAAGAAGCATCGCAGAAAGTTTTTTCGCCATTTGATCAACATTCTCACCTTGCACACCAACTAAAATTAGGCTGCTGGATCCCACTGGTTCAATAGCACCCGACATCCCATCTTTGTTAAAATCGATTGATTTCTGTGATGGTATATTGGTGACAAACAGTGTGACCTTACCTTTCTCACCTTGAAAGACCATATGTAGTGCATTTGATTGGCCAAAACCGCAGTGATTTAAGTAAAACACATGATATGGAAAGGCTTGATCAAATTGATATGCAAATGGGCGTAACTTGGTGTTAATTTGCTTAGAGGTAACTTGTTCATCAAGGTGTTCGACGAAAGGCTTCTCATCAATAACATGCTTCATTGCCGTTGTTTCTAAGCTGGCATGCACTGGGGAGACAATGATGTTTCCCCATTTAATTTGCCCCACAACAATACCGATTACAAACGCTATAGAAGCGGCCATCGCCATTGAGCGTTTTGTAAAACTTGCTTTTATTACGTTGCTGTTTTCCGACGAGCTTTGATTGAATAGTATGCGGTCGGCAAGATCGTCGGGCACATCTACATTCATTGCTTTAGCGACAATATCATCTAGCTCTAATATATCATCGACAAACTTGTTGTTTGCGTCACTCCTTTGTATCGCCTCTAATATCTCATTGTCCCGATACTTGGGGTCTGACATTATTTGGCGGCGAAATTCTAAATCATCCATTTTGCTGCCCTCTGTTGTCTCGTGAATCCAGCATTTCCTTTAGTTGATTACGTGCTCTGAACAACCTTGTCATTACTGTATTCTTGTTTAATTCGAGTATCTCACTGATCTCTTCGCCACTGAACCCACCAACAACTTGCAAAAACAGTGGTTCTCGATAATCCGTATCCAATTTCATTATCTGAGCTTGTACCCACTCAGATTGATGGTGTGGGTCATCACTGACTTTTGCGTCGTTACCGTGGTCGTCAATGTCTACTAAGTCAAATTGCTTTCTTTCAAAGCGCCGAGCGTTTTCTCGCCTAAGTATGGTGATAAGCCAAGATTTCGCTGCCTTTTCGTCCTGTAAGCTATCAAGAGATTTCCATGCTCTTAGGCAGGTCTCCTGCACTAAATCTTCGGCAATGCTTTTGTCTTTACATAGCCAAAATGCATAACGGAATAAATCCCTATGATAAGCGCGAACAAGCGCTTCGTATTTTCTTTGTCTGTCCATATTTGAGCTGACCGGACTATTTGGTTTTTTATTTCCAAATATTTTCCCAAATGTCACATGAGCCTCCTCTTTGCTCGTCGATGACTGCAAACTACGCAATTCCACCTATTTATCGTAGCTCAAGCCTGAAAGTTGGTTCGAATGAGGTGTCCATTTGTGCTGCGAGGACAATCAGTCGTAGTTATTTAACTAACGATAAATTGATGCTAAACAAATATGACTAGCCAAAACGAGTTTAATCGAACGTAAAATTGATCTACTTCAAAATGTAAATACAAGGAGGGGTTATAGTACGTCCTGTCATCTGGTCAGTCCTTGTGACTGGCACGTTGAGCAAGATGACACTTCCTTTTGAAGGCTGACTTTACTTTCTCCTAATCAGGAAACTGATTATTTTCAATTGGCGTAAGTTAATTGCTTTATATTTCCGACCACACTGTTTAGTGTGGTTTTTTTTATCCGTAAGAAAAGTAATGGATGAGATGACATAGGTAAAGAAAACGCCCACTTTCAATGAGCGCTTCAATGTAAAGTTACCAAGATGGCGAGCAATAGTGCACGTCAGTCAGAAGGCGGTTGAGGCTTTTTACATCGTCAATCGTTTTCCTTTCAACCAATAAAGTATGCTTACCACCTTGCAGATATGGCGCGTCGTGGCCAAAAGTAATGATTTCGTCATCATTACCAGTCGCTACTGCTACATGAGCAAAGTATTTCGCCTCTTTAGCCGAAAAGAACACAATATCCCCTCTACTTGGGGTACTAGAAAACATGCCCTTCTTGGTTAGTTTGCCTTGAAACCATGCATCAGGTTCGCCACCACTGATACCACTTTTCATTTGACTGACAATTAAGTCGCCCGCTTCATCTTTAGACAGCCTTCCAGTTTCGATACCAGCTACGATTGGCAAGTGGAAGCAACACAGACCGCAAGTCATAAATTCGGGCTGTTCATCGCTTTTTGAATCTGTAACCCAGTGATGAAAACCACCGCTACCCGCTGCTATCCATTTAAAACCAAAATGTTCAAATTGTTCTAGCTTTCTTATTACCACTTCACTCATTTTTATCTCCATCCTAGCAAGGTATTGAACTGCACGTTATTTGCTCACTTATATTTATTAAGCTTATTTATGAATGAACAGAAATAGAAATGTGGGGAGGTAAAAAAGATAGGCAGGTTGCATTTTGTACTGAAATGCTTCTAGCGGTCACTTGGGTATAGGTATATCACGTTTACTCAAACGCATGTTTGAATTGTTTAACAAATAATTTACACTGTTTCAGGTCAGACCTCTACAAAAGGAGATTTCATGAGCACGCTGGAAGTAAAAACGCGTTCAGGTGAGCGAGTTGCGATTGTCGCAGGGCTAAGAACGCCTTTTGCACGCCAAAGTACTGAGTTTAAGAAAGTTCCTGCAGTGGACCTTGGGAAAATGGTGGTGAGTGAGTTACTTGCCAGAACCGATATAAAACCAGAGCTAATCGATCAAGTTGTGTTTGGGCAAGTGATTCAAATGCCAGAAGCGCCAAATATTGCTCGAGAAATTGTATTGGGCACGGGTATGGATGTCGGAACTGATGCTTACAGTGTGACTCGCGCATGTGCGACTAGCTTTCAGTCTGTAGTGAATGTCGCAGAAAGCATCATGGCGGGGAGTGCGGATATTGGTATTGCGGGCGGTGCTGACTCTTCCTCAGTATTGCCAATTGGTGTTTCAAAAAAATTAGCAGCAGGCCTACTTGCATTAAGTAAATCCAAGACGATAGCGCAAAAACTAAGTATTCTGAAAACACTGTCTTTTAAGGATTTACTCCCTGTTCCTCCAGCAGTTGCGGAATACTCTACAGGCCTGTCTATGGGCCAAACCGCAGAGCAGATGGCAAAAACTCATGCCATTTCTCGTCTTGAACAAGATGCTCTGGCTCACAGGTCTCATTCACTTGCTTCAGAGGCTTGGAACAATGGCAAAATCTCTGATGAAGTGATGACTGCTTTTCCCGAGCCTTATAAGAAGTGGTTAGATAAGGATAACAACATTCGCTATGACTCGACAGTCGAAGGTTATGCAAAACTGCGTCCTGCATTTGACCGTCAATATGGCTCTGTGACGGCCGCAAATAGTACGCCGTTAACAGATGGTGCGGCGGCGGTTATGGTAATGAGAGAGGGTAAAGCGAAAGAATTGGGCCTAGAGCCGTTAGGTTATATACGTTCTTATGCATTCTCAGCAATCGGTGTAGAACAAGACATGTTAATGGGGCCTTCCTATGCAACACCAATAGCGCTTGATAGAGCAGGTATTGCATTATCCGATCTTGATTTAATTGATATGCATGAAGCCTTTGCTGCGCAAACTTTAGCGAACGTAAAAATGTTTGCCAGCCAATCTTTTGCTAATGATAAGCTTGGCCGCTCGAAAGCAATTGGTGAGATAGACATGGATAAGTTTAATGTGCTGGGTGGCTCGATTGCGTATGGTCACCCGTTCGCCGCGACAGGGGCTCGCATGATTACACAAACTCTTCGAGAGCTTAAACGTAGAGGTGGCGGTCTTGCCCTTAATACAGCTTGTGCAGCTGGAGGCTTGGGGGCTGCAATGGTTTTGGAGGTGGACTCATGAGTAGCAAAACAGAAAAAGCATTTAACCTAACAATCGACGAAAGCAATTATGCTTGGCTTGCTATTGATGTCCCTGGCGAGAAGATGAACACTTTACAAGCTGAGTTTGCTCAAGAGATGCAGCAAGTATTTGAACAGCTTGACGAAAGTGCTTCGGTTTTGAAAGGCTTGATTGTCCATTCTACCAAACCAGATAATTTTGTGGCCGGTGCAGATGTCCGCATGCTCGATAGTTGCAAGAGTGCTAGCGAAGCAACAGAGTTGGCTAAACAAGGGCAGGAGCTGTTTCAACGCTTATCTGACTTACCTTATCCGGTTGTTGCTGCAATTCATGGTCCCTGTTTAGGTGGAGGAATGGAGCTAGCTTTAGCATGTGACTATCGAGTGTGTAGTGATAGTGATAAAACACGCTTAGGTCTACCTGAGGTTCAGCTTGGCCTGCTTCCAGGTTCGGGTGGGACTCAGCGTTTGCCAAGGCTTATTGGTTTGCTTCCTTCTTTAGATCTGATTCTTACAGGCAAACAAGTTAGAGCTAAAAAAGCCAAAAAGCTAGGTATGGTTGATGCTTGTGTGCCTGACACGATTTTATTGGAAGCCGCCAAAAGTTTTATTGAAAAGTCGAAGAGAAAGCGTGGGCAAGCAAAGAAAACCAATCTAAAGGAAAATGTTCTAACCAATACCAACCTTGGGCGAAAACTTGTTTTTGAACAGGCGGCCAAGAAGAGCCAGCAAAAGACAAGGGGTAATTACCCTGCAGTTCCAGCTATTCTCGAAGTAATACGAACTGGGTTTGAGCAAGGGATATCAGAAGGTTTTCAGTTAGAGGCGAAACGGTTTGGCGAACTGGTAATGACCTCTGAGTCAAAGGCATTACGTTCAATATTCTTTGCTACAACTGAAATGAAAAAAGAAACAGGGGCTGATGCTGAACCTAAAACGGTACAGAAAGCTGGCGTCTTAGGTGGTGGACTGATGGGAGCTGGAATTAGCCATGTAAGTGTTGCTAAAGCTAATGTGCCTGTGAGAATCAAAGATGTGTCTAACGATGGCATTCTCAATGCCCTTTCTTACAACTACAAACTGTTTGAAAAGCAGCGTAAGCGTAGAATTTTGTCCAAAGCTCAATTGCAGAAGAATATGCTAATGCTCTCTGGCGGAACAGACTTCACTAGCTTTAAGAACAATGACATTGTTGTAGAAGCAGTTTTTGAAGATTTGTCGCTCAAACAACAAATGATCAGCGATATCGAAGAACACGGGAATGAACAGACGATTTTCGCTACCAACACATCATCTTTGCCAATCAAGCAAATAGCAGATGGAGCAAAAAGACCTGAAAATGTGGTTGGACTGCATTACTTTAGTCCGGTCGAGAAAATGCCATTGGTAGAAGTGATACCTCACGAAGGGACATCACCGCAAACCATAGCAACAACGGTGGAGTTTGCTCGTAAGCAAGGAAAAACGCCAATAGTGGTAAAAGATAAAGCAGGCTTTTACGTGAATAGGATCCTCGCTCCTTACATGAATCAGGCTGCTTACGCTCTAATGGCGGGAGAGCCAATTGAAAGGCTTGACTCAGCTCTACTGAACCAAGGCTTCCCTGTCGGGCCTATTACTCTGTTAGACGAAGTTGGTATTGATATCGGTGCGAAAATTACTCCGATTTTGGTCAATGAGCTTGGTGTTCGTTTTCGAGGGCCAGAAGTGTTTGACACTTTGTTGAATGATGGCAGAAAAGGACGTAAAAGTGGTAAAGGGTTTTATCAGTACAAAGGCAAGAAGAAAAAGGTAGATAAGTCAGTCTATAAGCTGCTTTCCATTAAGCCAGAATCTAAGCTTTCCGAGGAGGAAATTGCGCTACGTTGCCTACTACCGATGCTCAATGAAGCAGTACGTTGTTTGGATGAAGGCATCATCAGCAGTGCGAGGGATGGAGATATTGGTGCTATCTTTGGCATTGGTTTCCCACCTTTCTTAGGAGGCCCTTTCAAGTATATGGATCAGCTAGGTTTGAAAACGCTTATTGAGTTAATGAATGATCATGCACAGAAATATGGTGATGTTTTTGCACCGTGTGATGGTCTGTTGACTAGAGCAGGCAAGGGCGAAACCTTTTACTAACTTTCTCTAAATTGCTATTGGAAGGCGGACATTAGTGTTCGCCTTTTTAGTTTTGCAGGGTTACTATTTTCTCAAGCCTTAATAAGTCTAATAGTCGTTTACAACGTCGAGAAAAATAAAGAAGGATTCAAAATGGAAGCATTAGAACTGCTTTTAAATCGTCGCTCAATTGCCAAATTAACCGAGCCTGCACCAGAAGGGCAAGCGCTAGAAAATATCATTAAAGCGGGTTTAAGAGCGCCAGATCATGGCGGTCTTACGCCATGGAAGTTTGTTATTTCGCAAGGTGAAGGGTTACAAAAACTGTCTGACATTTTGGTTAATGCGGCCAAGTCAGAAAATAGTGAAGAGGCTATCGTCGAAAAACTAAAAAATGCGCCTTTTAGAGCACCAATGGTGATTACCGTTATTGCTAAAGTAAAAGAGCATAAAAAAGTGCCAGCGTTAGAGCAGCATTTATCGGCAGGTTGCGCTGTTCAAGCGATGCAAATGGCAGCCTGTGCGCAAGGCTTTCAAGGCTACTGGCGTTCAGGGGAGTGGATGTTCCACCCAGAGGTGCATAAAGCGTTTGGCCTACAAGGGGAAGATGAAATAGTTGGCTTCCTATATCTCGGGACTCCAGGCTGTATGCCAATGAGAGTGCCAGAAAGGGAACTGAGCAAATTTGTAGAATTTATGTGATACCTTGCTCATATATTTAAACTAATAAAAAGAAGGCCCGATGTGTATCATCGGGCCTTCTGTCATTTTTTTGTCAATTAATGAATCTTGTATGCAATGACGAAGTCTATGAAAAGTCTTACTTTTTCAGGTAGGTGATCTTTATGGTTATACAGCATATAAATATCACGAGGGTTTGCACTCCAGTCGTCTAAAACGCGAATTAACGCACCACTTTCTATGTGCTCTTTCAGCATTACATCTGGCATCAGGGTAATGCCTAGCCCTTCTGTAGAGGCGATACGTACTACGTCTAGTGTGTTAGCTTGAAAACGCCCTTTGTCATTGTTGACGATAGTTTCCCCAGAAGAATTAGTCAGTTGCCACTTAATTAACGGATGGCCCTTTAGCAATGAGTGATTGGCTAAATCTTCCGCATGTTTTGGAACTGGATTGTTAGCGAAATAGTCGGGACTTGCAACTAGTATATCTTTGACTTCACTTATCTTTCTGGCGATTAGGCTAGAGTCGCGTTGAGGACCAACACGGAAAATCACGTCCCACTCTGTCGGGTCTAATTGATCCGCATGGTTGCTTGTTGTCAGCTCGATATTAATGTCTGGGTAATGCCTCATGAACTCGTTGAACATTGGCATCATGGTACGTTTTGTTAGGTTCGACGGTGCTGATATTTTAATCTTGCCTGCTGCTCCGCGACATTCGTCCGTTAACTCTTCGGCTGTTACTGATAGACGTTGCAGAAGAGGGGAGCACTCTTGAAAGAAGCGCTCGCCAGCCTCAGTCAGTGATAATTTGCGAGCATGACGGTTAAGTAGTCTTAGGTTTAACGAATCTTCTAAAGCCTGAACTCGTCGGGTGATAGTAGCCACTGGAATCATTGTTTTTCGGGACGTCGCGGTATAACTACCATTCTCCACAACCAGTCTAAATAAGTTCAGATCATCTAATTTCATTTTTTCAGACACATTTCATTGCAAATTGACATAATTTATATGTATATCAGAACTCAAGGCTTGAGTCACTTTAAGCAGACATAATTCTATATCTTCCGTACATATAGTATGTCAGAGCCGAGAAAAGTGGAATATTTGTATAAATCGAATTTCACAGCTACTTTTAAATGAGTGCTCTAAAAAAATAAAATCATAATAAATTACATTAAATGAGATGCTAGAGGCGAAAGCTTATGTATGGAACTCATAATATGGCTACTGTGGACTCGGTTAAAACTTCTGAAAATCAGACCCTTATAATGTTGGTTGATGATGACCCTATATTCCGTCGAGTAACGTCAGGATATTTGACTGCTCAGGGTTACGAAGTTATGGAAGCAGAAAATGGCTTGGACGGACTTCAAAAACTCCGCACCGCGGAACCTGATCTAATTCTATGTGATATTGCAATGCCTGTCCTTGATGGCATTGAATTCGCTGAAGAAGTTAGCTTGGAATATCCTTCACTCCCTATGATCGTAGTGTCTGCGACAGAAGATATGTCTGATGTTGCTAAAGCACTAAGATTTGGTATCAAAGACTTTTTGCCAAAGCCAATTGGCAATCACGAACACTTAACTAGCGCGATTGAAAATACGCTAGATGATACCTTTAACCATATTGCCGATCAGCGAGACTTTTCCAGCCAGTGGTTTCGAGTCGATGCTGGTGATATGCCAGAAGAACAGGAGCTGCATTGGCATCTAGATTTCTTGCAACAAAACCCAAGTGCAGCAAGAGATTTACTGCATGCTTTGCTTCCTGACAAAGACACCTCACAAGGTTCCTGGAAGTGTAGCTATCGATTGCTTCAATCGACGGACATTATGCCGTTGGTATTTGATTATGCTTGGTTGATGAACGGCCAATTCGCTTTTTATTTGGTCGACTCAGCTGCACATGAAGGGCATGGGACTGCGACAACGTTGCTCGTTAGAGCTTTATTCCACGATTACCTAAGAAATTTGAAAAGCTTCAACGCAGATCTAAAAGATATGGCGTATCTACTTGAAAAGGGAATTAGCTGCTCAGATTGTGCTAGCCCAGTTAAGGCGATGTTTGGTATTGCAGATTTATCTGAAGGTACGGTATCACTTTTACCAGCAGGCCTTGATGCTCAGTGGTCAAATGGGTACATCACGCAGCACATTTCTGCGGGGACAAAGCTTGGGGAAAATTGCATTAAGAACTTTATCGTCACTGATTTACCAATCAATAGTGCAGGGCAATTGTCGCTCAATCGACTAGGTTCAAGTAGCTTCAGCATGGACATTCACCAAGCGTCCAATGCATAAATAACTTTACTTGGATAAGGAGCCCAATTAACAATGTTAAATGGGCTCTTTTTTATGGACAAAGCAAATTGGTGAGAAACGTTGTTTTTAACTCTTTGGGGTTTATTTGCCTGTTACTTGCTGTAATCGGCATTGTATTACCTGTGCTACCCACGACTCCTTTTGTGTTGCTAGCAAGTGCGTGCTTTATGCGAGGTAGTGCTAAGTTTCGAAGCTGGTTACACAACCATTCAGTATTTGGCCCAATATTGGATAATTGGCATAAAAGCCGGGCGGTAAGCCGATCAGTTAAACGCCGTGGAGTAATACTGATTACCGTATCGTTTGCATTATCTATTTGGATTGTTTCAGTGGATTGGTTGAAAATCTTACTGTTATTAACTTATCTAGTATTAATTTGCTGGTTTATCCGTTTACCAACGCTTGAGTTTGTTGCGCACAAGCGCGAAAATCACTAGCATTACCATTTTAGAGAAGATACCGCTGCATTATGACAACTGACAGAATTTCATTAATCAAATCGAGCATCAAAAGCATCCCGGACTACCCAAAAGCAGGTATTCTATTTAGGGACGTAACTAGCTTATTAGAAGACGCAAAGGCGTACCGCGAGACTATCCAGCTGCTAGTCGAGAAATATAAAGATCTAGGCTTTACAAAAGTGGTGGGTACAGAAGCTCGCGGATTTTTGTTTGGCGCGCCTTTGGCACTCGAACTTGGTATTGGATTTGTGCCAGTGCGTAAGCCGGGTAAGCTGCCAAGAAAAACTATCGGACAAAGTTACGACCTTGAATACGGTACTGATGAATTGCACATTCATGTTGACTCCATAAGCGAAGGCGACAAAGTACTAGTTGTGGATGATTTGCTGGCTACAGGTGGAACAATTGAAGCAACAGCGAAGTTGATTCGTCAACTAGGTGGAACCGCAGAGCACGCTGCATTTGTCATTAATCTACCTGAGCTTGGTGGGGATAAACGTTTAGAAGCGTTAGGCCTAAACGTATTTAGTATTTGTGAGTTTGACGGTCATTGATTACCACGAATTGGAATCGTTCATGAGTTATCTTGCATTAGCACGAAAATGGCGACCAACAACGTTTGAGCAAGTTGTTGGTCAATCTCATGTGCTTACGGCTTTAGAAAATGCCCTAGCACACAACCGATTGCATCACGCCTATCTATTTAGCGGCACTCGAGGGGTGGGGAAAACCACCATAGGACGATTGCTGGCAAAAGGGCTAAACTGTGAGACAGGCATTACCTCTACGCCTTGTGGCCAGTGTGATACATGTAAGGAAATTGACCAAGGTCGATTTGTCGATCTTTTAGAAATCGACGCGGCGTCTCGAACAAAAGTAGAAGATACGCGTGACCTGCTGGACAATGTTCAATACAAGCCTGCTCGTGGACGGTTCAAAGTTTATCTAATCGATGAAGTGCACATGCTTTCAAGGCATAGCTTCAACGCGTTGCTGAAAACGTTAGAGGAGCCGCCAGAGTACGTTAAGTTTTTGTTGGCGACGACGGATCCACAAAAACTACCAGTGACTATTCTATCGCGCTGCCTACAATTCCACCTCAAACCTATCAGTGTAGACAACATACACCAGCAGCTAGAATTCATATTAAATAGTGAATCAGTGTCTTTTGAACAAAGGGCATTAGGTCTGCTATCACATGCAGCTGATGGAAGTATGCGTGATGCGCTAAGCCTAACTGATCAAGCGATTGCACTAGGCAATGGACGAGTAGAATCGGGTTTAGTGGCAGACATGCTTGGCACTTTAGATACAGCTCAAGCGATCCACTTACTGGAAGCTATCAGCAGTAAACAACCCCAAGCGGCGATGGACCAACTGAAGTTGTTCGCTGAAAATGGCATTGACTGGGATGGTTTGCTGCAACAACTCGCTGCCCAGTTACATCGCGTAGCTATGTACCAAGCGCTACCTTCAACGTTAGACTCTTCTCAACCTGATGCTGAGAAAATTGAGTTGTTAAGTCGTGTATTGAATCCGCAAGATGTGCAGCTGTTTTATCAAATCGCTCTCAAAGGGCGTGATGATTTAGCTCTTTCTCCAACAGAGAGAGCTGGTGTTGAAATGATCGTTCTTCGGATGATGGCATTTCGTCCTGCGACTATTTTAACAGCAAGTGCTATTAGTACGGAGATGGTTCAGCAACCTAGCTTAAATGTCTCTCCGAGTGTTTCTGTGCAGTCTTCTGAGCCTCTCCAGGCACCCCAGCAGCTTTCGCCTGCAGTTGAAGAGAAGGTGGTGCAAGCTGAAGCTTCAACACTACGATCGCAGAGTAGCAATGACCAAAGCTCAGGTCATACTCAAGATCAGCCACCAATTAGCAGTTATCAAGATATCAATATTCCACAGGCTGACTATGCTCCAGATTCTTATGAGCCGCCTTCGGGTTATGAGCAGTATCAACAAGCAGAACCTGTTCAAACAACATCGACAGAAAAGAGCAGTGTTGAGGAATCTAAGCAGACCAAACCTTCAGGTTTAGGTGGCCTGAGGCACCAACTGAGGTCTAAACGTAAAGGGTTAAGCTCAAACGAGCGAAATAACGGTGATAGCGGAAAAAAGTCTAAGGCGGCACTAGCGACAGCGGACTCTGTTTTACAGCGAGTCGCGCAAAAACATGACGGAACTTCTGTAGCGTCGCAAGTGTCAACTAAGCAGCAGGTCATAGAAAGAGAGACTTCCAATGAGCCATATCAGTGGAAGCCTTCTCAGCAACCGATTAAGGCAGAAAAGAAAGAGCTTACTCCAACTCAGATAAAGTCAGCCTTGGAACATGTTAAGACACCTGAGATGACGGAAAAGCTTTTACGTGAATCTGTCGAAAAAGATGATTGGTCAGCTTTAATTTGCAAGCTACAAACGTCCAAGTTGGTGCAACAATTGGCGTTAAACTCTGCCTATCAAAGAGTCGATAATCAGATTGAACTCACGCTACGAAAGAACCAAGCGCACCTCAATACTGATAAGGCTAGGCTTGAACTACTAGATGCCATTCGCACAGCAACAGGAGAAGAACTGCAGATTAGCATTGAGGTTGGTAATCAGGGGATCACGCCTTTTGAACTGCGAGAAGATATTTATCAGCACAAATTGAAGTCTGCAATTGAGAGTCTAGAGAATGATGAGAATGTTAAATTCTTAAAGGCTCGCTTTGTTGCCGACATAGATACAGATAGTATTCGACCTATCTAAATAATTTGTGGGGTTGAAAATTGAAGTGTTCTACCCCATAAACAGGACATAACCAGTAAATCAGAGAGATAAACATGTTTGGTAAAGGTGGCATGGGCAATCTAATGAAGCAAGCCCAGCAAATGCAAGAGCAAATGCAAAAGCTTCAAGAAGAAATCGCGAATATGGAAGTAACAGGTGAATCTGGAGCTGGACTTGTAAAAGTCACCATTACTGGCAGCCACAGCGTTCGTCGTGTTGATATCGACGAAAGCCTGATGGAAGATGATAAGGAAATGCTTGAAGACCTTATCGCAGCGGCATTTAATGATGCAGCACGTCGCGTAGAAGAGACACAGAAAGAGAAAATGGCATCAGTAACAGGTGGAATGCAGCTACCACCTGGTATGAAAATGCCTTTCTAATTCATTAGATAAAGTATCTATTGAATGCGTACCAGTCACATGCTGGAGCAGTTAATGGAGGCCTTACGTTGTTTACCTGGGGTTGGTCCCAAGTCAGCACAACGTATGGCCTTTCATTTATTGCAGCGAGATCGACAAGGCGGCCTTCTGTTGGCTGATGCACTGAACAAAGCGATGACCGAAATTGGTCACTGCTCAGAGTGTCGAACATTTACTGAACAAGACGTTTGTCATATTTGTACCAACCCTAAAAGACAAGAAAATGGCCAAATTTGCGTTGTTGAAAGCCCTGCAGATATTGCTGCGGTTGAGGCAACAGGCCAGTATTCAGGTCGGTATTTTGTACTGATGGGACATTTATCGCCGCTAGATGGGGTAGGGCCAAGTGATATTGGATTAGATGTTCTTGACTATCGCCTTAGGCAAGGGGATATCTCAGAAGTCATTCTTGCCACAAACCCTACCGTTGAAGGTGAAGCAACGGCGTACTATATCGCTGACTTATGCAAAGTTCATGAAGTGAGCGCATCACGAATTGCTCATGGTGTTCCCGTTGGTGGAGAGCTTGAGCTCGTAGATGGCACAACACTTTCTCACTCTTTATTAGGGCGACAGAAGCTATAACGCTCATTACGGTGGCAAAAGGAAGCTTATGCGCTGGCTTTAGTCACCGATTCTAATTCGAGCAGGGTTTCCAGCGCACTTTCATTTGTACTACCACAAACATCTGCACACGGTTTAAAGCTAAGACAGACTTTAGGTCGTTCCGGCTTTCCAAACAGACGACACAAATTATCTTCATTCAATTGTACGCAGCGCTCTCCCGCTGGTTTGCCATTTGGCATCCCGGGAATCGGGGTAGAAATGCTTGGAGCAATACAGCAAGCTCCGCAACCTAGGCGACAATCCATAACTTTTCTCGTATTTCTAAAGGGTGCGAATACTAGCAAAAAATAGCTCAAGACGTAAACTTAACTATAAAAGTGTGGCTTGCACTTTTACGTGTGGAGAGTTATAAAGCCAAGCGTAATTACACTACTCAAAGAAACAAGGCATATGAGCACACCATTTTGGCAGTCAAAATCACTAGAGCAGATGAACGATGAAGAGTGGGAATCTCTTTGTGATGGCTGTGGAAAGTGCTGTTTACACAAGCTTGTAGACGAAGATACTGACGAGCTTTATTACACCAATGTAGCTTGCAGTTGGTTAAACAGCAAAACCTGCTCTTGTAAGGATTACCCGAATCGTTTTGAATCTGGTGAAGAGTGTCTAAAGCTCACTCGCGAAACAATTCCTGAGTTCAATTGGTTGCCAGATACATGCGCATATCGATTACTCTCTGAAAACAAACCTTTACCTGAATGGCACCCACTTCTTACTGGCTCTAAATCTGCCATGCACGCAGCGGGAGAAAGCGTTCGCAACAAAGTTGTCTATGAAATTGATGTGGTTGATTGGGAAGATCATATCTTGAATCACCCGAGGGGCGTGTAGTCTAAAGGAGCCCCTATCCTCAATATGAAACAGTCGATTGATTTTTGTCTAGTATTTTTCTAAATCTTGTATCGCTTTGTTTTGGCAATAGTAAACTGGGGCTTTGTCTTCCGTTTGCAAAATAACCATATATGAAGAGGAATCATGGGTTTTATTTTAAAAAAAGTGATATCGGCATTTTTAATGCCTTTTTCTATTGGGCTACTTCTACTATTTTTAGGACTTTGGTTTCTCTATAGGCAGAGTTACAAAAAAGCAAAAGTATTTTTGACAGTCTCATTTATCTGGTTGTTTTTAATTGGGTATGCTCCTATATCTAATTCTCTTATAGAACCATTGGAGACAGCTTATCCACCATTGACTTTGAATAGCTACGCCCATATTGATGCGAAATATATCTTACTGCTTGGCGGTGACTTCAATGGAAGAGCCTATGAAGCTATTCGGCTATTTCATCATTTACATGGTACGAAAATTATAACTTCGGGTTATGCTGCACCAGGCCTTGATATTCCGGAAGCGATATTGAACGCGAACAAGCTGGTAAGTATAGGTATACCTAAAAAAGATATACTTATCCAAAGCAAACCGCGAGATACACGCGAAGAAGCGCAGAATATTAAGAGGTTAATTGGGAATGAGCCTTTTATTTTGGTGACTTCGGCGTATCACATGCCTAGAGCAATGAGTATCTTCCTCAAAGAAGGTCTACACCCAATTCCCGCACCAACTGAAGTACCAATGTCAGGAAATAGTCCCCAGCTTCTTTCAGTTCCCAATGGAGATGCAATCTCTAATACCAGAAAGGCTTTTCATGAATATTTAGGTTTGTGCTGGAATATGCTGAAAAATTGGACGTCTTCAGTAATTTAGAGCGCAGTCTAGGCTTTTGTTTAGGTGATTTTGAAGAACGTAGGCGTATGTTCTTCAAACAATACCCTACAATTGATAACTCACTTCTCGCTCAACTCAATCTCCGTGGAAAACTTAACCGTTCTTAGAGAGACGGAAGTGTGGAACTTTCGGATATTGAGTTGAGTGTGCAATACGCGCTCGACGAAGTGTTCATAGCCTTGGATGTCTTTTACACAAACAATGAGCAAAAAGTCGTAGTTGCCAGAAACTTGATAACATTGGGTGACTTGTGAAGCTTCAGCCATCGATTGCCTAAATCGTTGGTAAAGATCTGCGCGATCTCTTTCCATTTCTACTGAAACAATCAATGTCATGGTGTTACCTGCAAGTTCAGGGTTCAGAATCGATACATCGCCGACAATAATGTTCTCCTCTCTCAAGCGTTTTACGCGTTTTAAGCACGCTGGTGCTGACAATCCAACTTTGTCTGCCAGTTCGTTGTTGGCGATGCGATTATTTTTTTGTAGGTGCTTCAAAATGGCGATGTCGAGTCGGTCGAGTTGCATGATTTCTTATATCTATAATTTTAGGACTGAATATTTCTCAATATAGGAGAAAAAAGAAATATTGACTACTTAGACCTTTGTTTAAAGAAACTTTAACAGTGGCGAGATATGTAGAATTTTAGGTAGAACAAAAACAAGGATTAGGAGAGTGACGTGAAACGACTGAGCCTATTTTTTAGAGAGCTAGGAAAAGAGATTTTTGAAGTAACACTGACCCTTTTCAAAATTATGATTCCTATCATTTTCTTGATGAAGCTGTTCGAGGAGATCGGCGGTATTGACGTATTGAGTCATGCCTTACACCCCATAATGAGTCTTGTTGGTTTACCTAGTGAAATGGGCATTGTTTGGGCTACGGCACTACTAACGAATAACTATGCGGGTGTTGCTGTACTGCTCAATTTAGGTGTACCTCTTACCATTGCTCAAGCGTCCGTTTTAGGCAGTATGATGTTACTAGCTCACTCGATACCAATTGAAGGTGCCGTTGCCAAGAAAGCAGGTGTTAGCTGGTGGAGCACTATTTTGTTGCGAGTGGGAGGCAGCCTACTATTTGGTTGGATACTTCATTTGATTTATCAGTATGGCAACTATTTAGATCAACCAGCAATTGTACTGTGGCAACCGGATTCAATCACTGACCCTCATTGGTCTAACTGGCTATTAGGGCAGGTTGAAAGCCTATTCATGATAATGGCTGTGGTCTCTGTTTTGTTATTTGCCCTTAAAGTGCTTAAGCTGCTGGGGATCGAAAAGCTTATGGCGATATTGCTGAGTCCATTATTTAGAGTATTAGGTATCAGTCGTGAGGCGACGAATCTGACCATCATCGGAGTAACTCTGGGTATATCTTTCGGTGGCGGCTTATTGATCAACGAGGCAAAAAAAGGTCACATACCGGCAAGAGATGTGTTTACTGCGGTGATGCTGCTAAATCTTTTGCACAGTTTAATAGAAGACACTGTTTTGATTTTAATGATTGGCGCTGACTTTTATGCCATTTTCTGGGGAAGGTTAGTGTTCGCTGTTGTTCTCGTTTCAATCATAGCAATGCTTGTTAGGAAAGTGGATGAACGGTTTTGTGAAAAGTATTTCTACCGCAGTGTCTGTGGTTAACGAGATTCCGTGATGAGTTTGGGTTGTTCAGTTTATTTGCATAAATGAGTGTATACTTTACAATCGCGTGGTTAATTTCTTATCAGTGGTGTCATGATGAAACAATGGGGTATCGTTAAAAAGGTAATAAGCTCGGTGTGCGTGGGCGCAGCTATATTTGGGCTTGTTTCGACCTCAGCCAACGCCGAAACTCTCTATTTTGAGGGAGGACTGGGCAGTGCTGTACAAACGATACCGCACACAGGTTTTAACAACACCACTGAGTCACACGTCTCTAGCCGAATTGCTGTGGGTTATTCGCAACCTATAGCGATGGAAATGGAAGGTGGTTTAGAAGTGGGTTATACCAACTTCGGTGATGCGACCTTTCAGTATACAAACACGGATGAGTACAAGGTTCGAGGCTCTTCAGTTGATCTCGCAGGAAAGGTCTATTACCGAGTAGATGAGCTTTGGAGTATGTTTGGAAAAGCTGGTATGGCGTATATGATGTCTGATGTTACTGACGCAAGTACCAACACGAAGACAGATGACGGAGCCTTTAAACCATTGGTTGGCGTTGGGGTGAGGTACAGCCTAGATGAAGCTCTTAGTTTACAAGCTTCGGTAACGCACTACTTCGGAGACAAGTCTGTCAACGCAGATAATACCAACGAGTTTGTTCCTGTAGTCGACAATTTTATGTTCAGCATACATTACGAGTTCTACTAGCTCGATCCTATTCCTTATTCACTAAAATTCATGTCTTGTATACATTACTTACAAGACATTCTGATGACAAGATGTTGACATTATTGACATTTAATGGGTATTGGTAACCCTAGAGTGAACATTTACCAGTCTTTACAATATGCCTCCTTTGACGTTATCGACATATCGATAGTCTTATTTTTCTAATCAAAGAAGGTTTGTAATGAAAAAAGCCCTAATCGTATTAACACTACTTTCAGTCTCGGCAGCAGCTAGCGCTGATACAAGGTTTTACGGTGGTTCTCAAATTGGTGTGGCTAATTTAGGCAACGACTCTTCTGCAACATATGGCTTTCACATTGGAACAAGTGTTACGCCTAATATTGGTGTTGAAGCAGGTTATCAGTTCAACGGAAAGTTTGATGACTCAGGTTATGACAATACCAACAAAGATATAAAAGTTAGAGCGAGATACTTAGCAGTGCGTCCGAATGTAGATATTGGCCCTTACAACTTATATGTACGAGTAGGCATCGATGATTACAGTGTGACTGGCGAAAATGGCTATAAAGAGAATCATGCAGCTCCTATGTATGGCTTTGGCGCTGAATACCATTTCAATGAAAGATTTTCTCTAGGCTTAGGTTACAACCTCTACGATATGAGAGAAGATGACCTTCACTCTGTTACGATCAACTCCAGCTTCCACTTCGGTTAAGTCGTTGTTATAGAGGCAAAGGAGCCTTGGCTCCTTTGTTAATTTAGGGAGAGCTCATGTCTAAAATGGTTAAAGGTGGTATCGACTTAAGCCTTCATCAAATGACAACCGCTCCAGCAATTCTGCAGAAGTTTCACAGCTTTCCTCACTGAACTGCACACCATACTTCCAATACTGATTACTGCGCTTTTTGTTTTTTATGGTGCCTTGCAAGACAGTTTCTTCATCTTCGTTGCTAAGTTTGATATCAATGGTATCGCCTAATTTGTAGTTACTGCTTTCTATATCAATGACGACTTGACAGCCATTTGTCGAAAAGTCTCTAATCTCACACTCGTAATTGTCTTGAGCTGGGTTAGCGACACCTGGGATCGCAATTTCAAGGCGAGCTTCAGAGCGTAGTCCAAACACAACATCTGCAGTGCGAGGCAAAGCGACAAAAACGATGCTTTTTCCCGACCCTTCAATCGGCATAATGAATGCTAGTTTGCTTCTAAAATAAATTCTTGCACCTTCACCCCGTTGAGATAGAGCGCAACACTTTATCGGATTACCCTTTTGAAAGTAGAGCTGAAATTGTTCTTGTGTGATGTCCGGGGTTTCGAATAAGACGTAATTCTTTGAGTGCATACCAACGTATTTTGAACGGCACTTTATAGGTTTTTGTTTAGGCGCAGCAACATAAAATGCAAAGTCACTGAGTGGAGAAACCAGTGCAAGCGCGTCTTCACCTTTCATTGGGGTAGTTTCTCTAGATGAAGCTTTTTCAGTCAAGTTTTCGGCTTTTTCCTTCTCTGTGTTTGAGTCAACACTATTTTGTTTAGCATCAGATCCGGAATTATGCGCTAACTGAGTCATCGTTTACTTTTCTTTCTAATTAAGCCTAATTAAAAGATACGACAAACTTAGAATATTTGACTAAAAAATTATCGTATTTGTGAGCAGTTTTCCGATGTTATCTAATACATACTATTGCTATGGTTGCCATTTGTATTGGTTTAATTGAACTTTCCCATTTTCATTAACCTTTATTCCATCGAGCTCTAGTAAGCTTTTTTGCCGAGCAGCATTTTCACCTGTCAATGAGATTTTTCCTTGACTGTTAATGACTCGAAACCAAGGTAACTTACTGCCTTCTGGTAAATTTCCTAGCGCCTTTCCAACGTGCCGCGCATAGCCCGGATATCCTGCCATACGTGCAATTTCCCCGTAAGTGGTTACTTTCCCTTGGGGAATTTGAGAGATTACTAGCAGGATCTGCTGTAAAAATTGGTCCATACTAAAAAAGTCCTAATTCAAAAGTTACCACGGAAAGGTCTAAGGAGAGGGAATGGTATTATCAATGTTTCAGTTTTTAGCAACAGCTTTTCTTGTCATTATTTGTTCACGAGCGATAGCGCTTGGAGAAGGTGATGTCCCAGTATTAGCCATGCTAATTCCAGCGCTATGGGTTCTATCCGAACGGAGAATTGCTAGCACCGTTCTACTTGCAGGAATGATAGCATATGGGTTTACTTTGCCCAATCAACCCGCCTCGGTCTCGGTGAGTGTGTGGATCATAATGCCTCTGCTGATGGTGATTTTTTCTAAGAGAAGCAGTATTGGTGTTGTGTGGACTGCAGCATTAATAGTCGTCACATTGCAAATTGGCCTTATGGTAACCCAATCTTCCGGTAAGTTAGGGGGAAGTGCAATGATGACCGCAATTCAAACATTATCGGTGGTTGCTATTTGGTGGGCAGCGAATAATTGGAAGCCAACCAATATGAGAAGGTGGTGGGCTTTATTACTTGTTCTTCCTCTTTGGGTCGCAGGCTTAGGTTTTGCGGCGGTTGTGTCGATAGGCTTCATTGCAATCATCGCGTCTATGGAAAGCTATATAAAACCGAAGTTTGCTGGCTGGAATGAATTACTCTGTTGGGTCTTGCCGACTATAGCCTTCGCTTCTCTTGTGGTCGCCCCTGATGTTGATGTGCCAAGCCCTGTTTTTGTCGTATGGTTTTGCTTGCTTGCCACAGCTTGGATGACCGACTATATCTTGCGTGCTGAAGAAGAAAATGAAGAGTTGTAACAGCCCGCTACCAACGAAGAAGTGCTCAAGTTAGATAGAAAATATCTAATTTGAGCATTTGATAATCACTTAGTTGTAAAATTACATAAATTCCGCTGTAAGCCCTTGCATTGGATGGCAGTATCCCTGATAATCCTTCCCACTTCTTGAGCGTACAACGCTTTTGAAACCAAATCTATGGAGGCCCTGGTCCTCCCGCAACAATAGCTCGTGAACTCGGTCAGGTCCGGAAGGAAGCAGCCGCAGCGTGTGACTTGTGTGCCGGGATGTGGCTGGGGCTTCCACCCTTTTTGATGTTTGCAAACTAAGCCATATTTATAGCACTTAAATATACTCACTCGTGATTGCCTCCAAATTATCCAGCGGTCCCGCTGGTTACTAAGACTCTGCTTAATTGCTCATAAGCCCTTAAAACCTACATGTCAGCAACCCTAAATAGCCTATAATCTACAGCCATCAGAAACTAATTCGATTAGAAATCAGACTCGTTGGTTGGCAAAGTCTCACATCTTACTCATGCAACTTGAGCAGAAAATCAGAATTTCAGACTAGATATAGAACTCTCGGTATCTTTTTTGTGGCAAAGGTATAGAAAATAGTGAGTTTTATTGATAAAAGACAAAATTACGTGCTTCAAGATAGTTCAAAATAGCCCACACTTTGCAATACTGTAAAAAGCATTTAGATACTGGATGCATAGTATGGCGCTATATTTAGGTATGTACTACTTCGAATTGCACGCGCTTTGGGCTTATTAGATGTTAGCTATTTTTGAGATTGATTTATGACGACAGAGTATTTTCAAATTAACGACTGGATATTGAGCGTTGATGAAAATAAATTGTATCGAAAAAATAGGGAAGTTTCTGTTGAGCCTAGGCTTATAAACCTTCTTCATTTCCTAACCATTAATGCTGGTGAAGTATACGATCGCCAAAAGCTCATTGAACATGTTTGGTCGAGTGCAGTCGTTACAGACCAAGTTGTTACTCAATCCATTTTTTCTTTGCGAAAAATACTTCGAGATGGTCGCGAAGAAAATATTAACTATGTTGTTACGGTGCCCAAGCGAGGGTATAAACTGGTCGCTCATGTAGCTCGATTGACGCCAGAAGAAGCAAACCTTGCAAGAAAAGAAGGTTTATCGCTCTCGCAAGAAGAGGTTGAATCAGTAGGCAGAGACTCTTATAACGAAAGGGTTTCTGATGAAATTGAATTGCAAGGCAAGCCTCTTGATGCGGATCATGATTTCCCTGAGGAAGAAAGCCAACCAATGGCCTTTCCTGCTGCACCTCTAACCCGAGCCGTTGCCCAAAAAGCAAAACGAAAGGCTGAAAAGTCGAAACGACCGAAGTCTTGGAAGGTTCACTTTGTCAATGCGCTATTGATTTCATTCATTGTGATTGCAATGGGCTATTTCACTTACAGACAGTCAGGGTTGGAAATATCTCAGGCAATCGACGCGCATTTAGTCGAATTTCGCTATGAGCAGTCGTTTGATAGTGATGAGCTTAGCCATCAGCTCTCTGGGGGGATTTGTCAAAAGCTAATGATGGATATTACAGAGGTGACGCCATATCGAGTGAGGTTGGACAAAGACAATGCTCACACTGATATTATTGCCGGCATCACAGTGACAGTCAGTGTACATAAACGTGATTCAGACGGTGATGGGAATATTGATGGCCACTTCTTAGATGTTGAGTATAAAAACAACTCTTCGGGCAAAATCGTCTTTAAGCGTCAATACTCTTTAAGCAAGAAGCATTTGCACTCGGTTTTGCGCCAAGCTGACATCGACATCATGAAAGTCTTGAAAGTGGAAGAGCCAGAGAAAAAAGCTGATATGTTGATGCGAGGGCTGCCATCTAAACCGCAGGCAATAGAGGATTTGATATTAGCGAATCATTATTTGAATACTTCTGAAGGAGAAGACTTCCAGAAAGGTATCGATCTGCTGGAGTTAGTTCTTCAGAATGAACCGAATAATAGGCTGACTCAAGCTGAGTTGCTTATTGCTTATCATGTACAACAAGCGCTGACTCCTGAAATCAAGCTTAACCAACAGCGAATTACTTCCCTCAGTACAGAGTTGGTGAGAAGCCAAGAGGGAGCTGCAATGCAAATGCAGCCGCGAGTTTATGAAGCGTTAGCATTGCATTACATCTATATAGATGAGTTAAAGCAGGCCAAAGTATATTTGAAAAAAGCGCAAAGCTTGAGGCATTCTGTACTGTCTTACGTATTGCAAGGCAAGCTTGCTGAGCTCAATGGTCATTCAGAGGATGCGAGTGTGGCTTATAGTGAGGCATTCTATAAAGATATGTCTATCGAAACCTATATGTTGTGTCAGAAACTTCTGTTTAGCAGTGATATAAAGACCATAAACTATGAGCTATACCGTTCGGTCCACCCAGCTGCAAACAGCTTGCTTTAACAGTTACAAAACCTCTAATTGATTCTCCATAGGCAACACTTTTATTGGTGTTGCCTTGACCACACACTTCAATCGTTCTTCATCTCTCTGAACTTTTATCTCTTTCCTATTTACCCATTTCCTCTTGATACCCGCATAAACTTAGTGATCTAAGTATCAGCGATTTGAACACCTCAACCTCAAACGAATTGTTTCGGAGCTATCAAAGTTCAAAGTTCACTAGCGACATGGCTAATGGCTTTGCTTTTTGCCAAAGTTGTACAACTAAGCTCTTTTAGCACACAGAAGTGGCCTTTAGCCTTTCTTTATTCTGAGGTGTGAAGTGAGTGGTTAGGCTATGTTCCTTACCCTGCTACTCTTGCTTTGTTTCTATTGGAATATCTCTTCCCCAAAGCTCACTGAAGCGTTGTCTGTCTCCGGTTTATCTTCTATTGCCAGTAAAATGCAGAAAAGATGTACATACAAAGCAAGTGTTTTTGGTGCGTTGCAATTAAAACTCGGAAACACAGCGTTTTTGGAGGCCATTTTCATCAGTTTTATATCAAGGTTTCTTCGTCTTCTTGCTGCGATCTGCCGAGAAATATCGACTCTTAGGTGGCAATAATGAGCTAGATCAATTTAAGCTGCGAGCCTTTCCCTGATAGGCATCTTGATATTTTTGTATCGATAACTTTTTCATATTCACGGAATTTATATTTTTCTTGATATGCTGTTAACTAGTTGAAAATTTGGATTTTTAAATTATAAAAATATCAAGATCGTGATGTTTTAGTTATTATTTTATAGTTAATACAGAGTTTATTTTTTTCTCGAATTTTGGGCGTAATCTTCGCTGCATAGAATAGCGAGGGGTGATGGAACAGCTTCCGACGGCTTCTCGCTACTGAATTATTTTTTGAGTGATTTCACTCGTTCAGTTTATGTGGAGACGTTATGTCATCGAATGCAAAAAAAATTGGCTTGATAGCATGTACTGGCGTAGTTGCTGGTAACATGATGGGTAGTGGTATTGCACTATTACCTTCTAGCTTAGCCGAAGTAGGTTCTATTTCTATCTTTAGTTGGATTATCACCGCAATTGGTGCTTTGAGTCTGGCGTTTGTTTATGCGCGTCTAGCAACAAAGAACCCTCAAGAAGGTGGTCCTATCGCTTACGCTGGTGAAATCTCTCCAGTATTCGGTTTCCAAACAGGTGTGCTTTACTATCATGCAAACTGGATTGGTAACCTAGCAATCGCTATCACAGGTGTGTCATACCTTTCTGTATTCTTCCCAGTCTTGAATCATCCTATGGCAGCGGGCATCGCGACAATTGCCTCAGTTTGGATATTCACTTTTGTAAACCTTTTAGGTGGTAGCTGGGTTAGTCGTCTATGTACTTTAGGCCTTGTATTAATCTTGATCCCAATTCTAGGTACTGCGTTCTTTGGTTGGACTCACTTCAGTCCAGAAATTTACATGCACAACTGGAACACTACTTCAGGTAGCAACACTCACGCAATTATCTCGGCTGTACTTATCTGTCTGTGGTCATTCGTTGGTGTAGAATCTGCGGCAGTTTCTACAGGTATGGTTAAAAACCCTAAACGTACAGTTCCACTAGCAACTATGCTTGGTACTGCACTAGCTGGTGTTGTTTACATCCTTTCTACTCAGATGATCAGTGGTATGTTCCCAGCGCATCAAGTTGCTTCATCAGGTGCACCATTCGCACTTGCTACAACAGCGCTATTCGGCTCTTGGACAGCACCATTTGTGTCAGCGTTTACTGCACTAGCATGTTTCACATCTCTAGGTTCTTGGATGATGTTGGTAGGTGAAGCAGGTAAACGTACTGCTCAAGACGGTAACTTCCCGAAAATCTACGCTGAAACAGACAAAAATGGTATTGCTAAGAAAGGTCTTGTACTCGCGTCTCTTAAGATGACTGCACTAATGGTTGTGCTAATGGTCTTCAGCTCAAAAGTTGCAGATACAGCTAGCTTGTTTAACCAGCTAACGACTGATGCAGTACTGCTAACAATGCTTCCTTACTTCTACTCAAGCATTAACTTGATTCGCTTTGAAGGCATGACAACTCGCAACACGTTCGTGATGTTGTTCTCAGGTGTTGCTTGTGTGTTCTGCATGGTTGCTCTAGTCGGAGCGGAAAGCACCAGTCTTGCAGCAACATTCATTATTTCACTTGTTATCTTGATGTTCTACTGCAAAAAAGCAGGTCTTGCTGAGTACGTTAAACACTCAGAAAACCAAGATGCTATGCAGGCAAGTCACTAATAGTTACGTATTCAAAATGCTGGCGTCAATTTAGCCGCTAGCGTCCCAAACATTACTCTAGGCGCTCACCCAACTTGTTACCGACATCGGTAAGGAGCGCCTTGCTTCGCCTCGGAGATGGCCAAATGAAAATTTTCGCAATACTAAATCATATGGGTGTGTTCTTCAAAGAAGAGCCAGTTCGTCAACTACATCAAGCACTTGAAAAAAATGGTTATGAAGTTGTTTATCCAGTAGACGACAAAGACCTAATCAAGATGATTGAAATGAACCCTCGCATCTGCGGTGCATTGTTTGACTGGGATAAGTACTCTCTTAAGCTTTGTAGCGAAATCAACGCAATTAATGAGAAGCTACCTATCTACGCTTTCGCAAATGAGCAGTCTACTCTTGATATTTCTTTGACTGACCTACGCTTGAATGTTTTCTTCTTCGAATACGCTCTTGGCATGGCTGATGATATCGCTATCAAGATCAACCAAGCGACTGAAGAATATAAAGACGCGATCATGCCTCCGTTCACGAAAGCACTATTCAAGTACGTTGAAGAAGGCAAATACACATTCTGTACTCCGGGACACATGGGTGGCACAGCTTTCCAAAAAAGCCCAGCAGGTAGCATCTTCTACGATTTTTATGGTCCGAACACATTTAAAGCCGACGTATCTATCTCTATGCCAGAGCTAGGCTCACTGCTTGACCACACTGGCCCACACAAAGAAGCTGAAGATTACATTGCGCGTACTTTCAACGCTGACAGCTCTTATATCGTTACTAACGGTACGTCGACTTCGAACAAGATTGTTGGTATGTATTCTGCGCCAGCTGGAAGCACGGTACTTGTTGACCGTAACTGTCACAAATCTCTGACTCACCTAATGATGATGAACGATGTGACGCCAATTTACTTCCGTCCAACTCGTAACGCATATGGCATCCTTGGTGGTATTCCACAAAGTGAATTCAGCCGTGAAGTGATTGCAGAAAAAGTTGCTAAAACTGAAGGTGCAACAGCGCCACGCTACGCAGTAGTGACTAACTCTACTTACGACGGCCTTCTATATAACACTCAATACATTAAAGAGTCGCTAGATTGTAAACACATCCACTTTGATAGTGCGTGGGTTCCTTACACTAACTTCAACCCAATTTACGAAGGTAAATGTGGTATGAGTGGTGAAGCAATGCCGGGCAAAGTGTTCTATGAAACACAGTCTACGCACAAATTGCTAGCAGCATTCTCTCAAGCATCAATGATTCACATTAAAGGTGAGTTTGACCAAGAGTCATTCAATGAATCATTCATGATGCACACATCGACTTCTCCACAGTACGGTATCGTTGCTTCAACTGAAACAGCAGCAGCTATGATGCATGGCAACACTGGCCGTAGATTAGTTCAAGACTCTATCGATCGTGCGATTCGTTTCCGTAAAGAAATCAAGCAGCTAAGAGAAGAAAGTGACAGCTGGTTCTTCGACGTATGGCAACCTGAAAACATCGATTCAACAGAGTGCTGGAAACTAGATCCAAAAGATACTTGGCACGGATTCAAGAACATCGATGATGACCACATGTACTTGGACCCAATCAAGATCACTCTTCTTACCCCAGGAATGAACAGCAACGATGAGCTTGAAGAGTCTGGTATTCCGGCATCTCTAGTCGCTAAGTTCCTAGATGAGCGTGGTATTGTTGTTGAGAAGACTGGTCCATACAACTTGTTGTTCCTATTCTCTATCGGTATCGATAAGTCTAAAGCAATGCAATTGCTACGTGGTTTAACTGAGTTTAAACGTGGCTACGACTTGAACTTAACTATTCGCACAATGTTGCCAGAGCTATACAAAGAAGACCCTCACTTCTATGAAGGTATGCGTATTCAAGAGCTTGCTCAAGGCATTCATAACAAAGTTAAGGAATACCGTTTACCTGAGCTAATGTTCAAAGCGTTTGACGTGCTACCTGAAATGAAAGTAACTCCTCACAAAGCGTGGCAACAAGAGTTGCATGGTGGTGTGGAAGAGATTCCTTTGAGTGACCTAGTTGGTCGTGTAAGTGCGAACATGATCTTACCATATCCTCCAGGTGTGCCTTTGGTTCTTCCTGGTGAGATGGTGACAGATGAGTCTCGCCCAGTGCTAGATTTCCTACAAATGCTATGTGAAATCGGTGCTCACTACCCAGGTTTCGAAACAGATATCCACGGCCTATATTGCCAAAAAGATGGAAGCTACACAGTAAAAGTACTAGCAGACTAAGCTTTATAGCTGCTCAATCACTAGCTCGATATATTGCTCCACAAGATATTGAAGGTGATTGAGCCATCCATTTGATTTAGCAACTCATTTCAATGAGCGATTCATTTTAATGAGATAGTCAAAAGGGCCATTGTCATTCTCTCGTTGGCGTGTGGCCCTACTTGTTTTCTACTCACTTTTCAGACATGCATAAGAGTAGATATTGATAACAGACGGCGGTACCAAGCATGTTGTTAAGAAACTTAAAAGCTAGGCATTTAAATATGATAGCCCTAGGCGGCTCAATCGGTACGGGCATATTTCTAGCGAGTGGTTATGCCATCTCCGTTGCCGGCCCTGGTGGAGCAATTGCAGCTTATAGCCTGATTGCTATCATGGTGTTTTTTCTCATTACTAGCTTGGGAGAGATGGCAACTCACAGTCCGACAACGGGTTCTTTCTGCCAATATTCCACTGACTACGTTAATCCTTCTTTCGGTTTCGCAATTGGTTATACCTATTGGTTTAACTGGGCGATTACCATTGCAGCAGAAATTTCAGCTGCCACAATCATCGTCAAATTTTGGTTTCCTGAAGCGCCAGCACTTCTTGTATCTGGCTTGTTTTTCGCGTTGATCCTTGGTGTTAACCTGTTTTCCGTGAAAGTGTTTGGTGAATCAGAATATATAATGTCACTGCTTAAAGTCTCAGTGATCATCATTTTTATTGTGTTAGGAGCTTGTTTAGTCCTGACTCAGCCACATTTAGGGCTCAAAAACTTTACGATTGCTGATGGGCCTTTCCACAATGGCTTCTCAGGTTTTGTTCACGTATTTCTCATCGCTGGCTTTTCATTCCAAGGATGCGAGTTGATTGGAATAAGCGCGGGTGAAACTAAAGACCCAGAGAAAAACATTCCGAAAGCGGTTCGAACCGTATTCTGGAGATTACTACTCTTTTATATTCTCTCTACATTACTGATTAGCCTACTAATTCCGTTCAATGACCCAAGCCTTGCTCACGGGAGTAGCGTTGAGTCGAGTCCATTTACACTCGTTTTTCAGCACTACTTTAATACCGGAATTGCAACAAACTTACTAAACCTTATCGTTCTGGTTGCAGTCATTTCAGCGGCAAATGCCAGTATGTACTCGTCTACACGCACGCTTTGGTACATGGGTGAGAACGGCCAGGCACCAAAGCTCTTTGCTAAGACAACCTCGTTTGGTTTGCCAGTGTATGCTCTTGTTGTAACGGCTATTGTTGGCTCTGCTGTTTTTCTGTCGTCTTTTACTGGAACGGGAGAGCTATTTACCATTCTCCTCAATGTTTCAGCCCTATGCGGTTTTATTGCTTGGTTTAGCATTGCATTGAGCCACTATTGCTTTAGAAAAAAGGAGCTAAAAGGCGATACGAGCAAGCTTAAATACACAGCCAAAATGTTCCCGTACGCGCCAATTATCTCAATGATATTTATCACGTTGATCATTGCAGGGCAGGCGTTTGAAATGCAACTGACCACGTTTAATGTGCTAACTAAATATGGTGCATTGATAGCCTTTTTCGCCATCATGTTAGGGCATCGCATTTGGTCCAAGAAATCAGAATCGTTTGTTCAGCTTAAACCTGAACCGTATCAATAATTGAAACTTCCCCGATGCCTCTATGCCTTGCTAGCTGGAGGCATTCTTTATGGTTACAGGTCCCCCCCCCCCACAAGCTCCTACAAATAACTCCGAAACATTTCATTCTCAGTCTTCCTGATAGGTGAGATTAGTCGCTCACTGGCTCAGTGTTAGATGCGTTTCTTTAGAGTAAAAGCGTTATTCATATCGAGTACAAGAATGGCAGTGTGTTTGCTATTCAACGAAATATTACCTACTTTTTATTGAGTATTTAGATAGTAATGTGCACGGCCATCCATATTTTTCTCGCATGGAAATTACCTGTAAGTCTTTGAAAGGAAGCTTTTATGAACATTAAGAACTTATCGATAGGGAAAAAAATAGCTTTTGCCTTTGTCGTCATAGCCATCTTCAACCTCACGTTTGGGTTCTTAATTGTAAAAGGTATGGGTAACGTTAAAGCTGAGTTGCTCAACTACACCGACGATACGCTTCCTGCAGTTGAAAATGTTGACTATATTCGCGACCAAATGTCCTACTGGCGTAGGACTCAGTTTGCTGTTTTCGCCATGAATGATGCAGGGAAGATAAAAACTACAGTTGCGCGAAATGAAACTATTCGAGAGGACATAAATAAGAGCCTAAAAGCGTACGGAAAAACAGTGTGGCCGGGTGAGGAAGAGCAAACCTACAAGAAGTTAGAAACCAAGTGGCAGGCATATCTCGATGTGATGACCAAGTTCAATCAAGCGATGCTGGCAGGAGACAAAACCACAGCTTACAGCTTGCTAACCAATTCGCTGAAAGACTTCCAAAGTATTGAAGCTGACATAAATACTCTTGTAGGCATACTGAAAGGGGCGATGGAGAGCAATCGCGAAACCATTTTGTCCACCGTTGATGGGCTAAATACTACGGCTATCATTATCAATATTATTATCATCGCTGTAATGGTAGTGATGACCATTTTCTTAACGCGCCTCATCTGCTCACCGCTGGTATTAGTTGTTAAACAAGCAAATGCCATTGCCAAAGGTGATTTATCTAAATCATTAGATAGAAGTGCTATAGGTAATGACGAGCTGGGCGAGTTGGCTGATGCTTCTACAGAAATGCAAGATAACCTGCGTGAACTTATCAATCAAAGTATCTCTGTTGTTCGCGAACTAAGTCACGCTGTTGGAGAAATGACGGATACATCGAATCGCTCCGCAAAAGAAATGCAAGATCAGCAAGGGCAGGTCACGCTAGTAGCCACGGCAATGACTGAGATGAAAACATCAGTTGCAGATGTAGCACATACAACGGAAGAGTCTGCAGAAAAAGCGAATGTCGCTAACGTGAAAGTGAAAGAAGGGGCGACGAATACACAAGCCATGGTCAATTCAATCCAAAATGTTGCGCAGATAATCGGAGAGGCAGGCGACAATGTTTCCGACCTTGAGCAGCAATCTAATCAGGTCAATGTGATTGTGGATGTAATTCGTGATATTGCCGATCAGACGAACCTACTGGCGCTTAACGCTGCGATAGAAGCGGCGAGGGCAGGTGAATCAGGGCGAGGTTTTGCTGTTGTTGCGGATGAAGTCAGAACACTTGCAGGGCGTACCCAAGATTCGACCAGTGAAATCACAAGCATCATCGAAAAACTTCAATCAATAGCAAGTCAAGCAAAAGAGACTACTGAACGTTCTCGTCAGCAAATTGAAACTTGTGTAGAGCAAGGTAATCAATCGCAAGAGCTAATGGGTTCAATAGAAGAGTTTATTTCAAGCATCGCCGACATGGGGGCTCAAATAGCTAGTGCATGCAACCAGCAAGATAGTGTTGCTGAAGAATTGAGCTCTAATATCGAAAATATCCATATGTCTTCACAGGAAGTATCCGCTGGCTCGGAACAAACGGCGAATGCATGTAATGTCCTGAGCGATCTTGCGCAGTCTTTGCAGAGTTCAATGGGTAAGTTCAAGTTAAATTAAGGGATCAATTTAAGGAAAATCAGGGAGAAAATATGGAAATTCGAGCGACACTACTTTCGATGGCCATCGCAGCCGCACTAACAAACAGTGAAGCAGTAATGGCAGCGCCATTGGCCTTAGATGAATCTCCACCTCCAATTCAGCAAGTACAACAATCCAATGCTTGGCTGGAAGTTAACTTGGGACAATTTAAAGACAATATGGACCAGTTTCGCAAGCACTTGAGCCAGAATACTAAAATATGTTTTGTGATGAAGGCTGACGCTTACGGCAATGGCATTCAAGGGTTAATGCCGACGGTCTTAGAGATGAAGGTTCCATGTATTGCTATCGCGAGCAATGCCGAAGCAAGAGCCGTTCGAGAAGCTGGGTTTGATGGTCAGCTTATTCGAGTCCGCTCGGCAGATATTCATGAAATTAAAGAAGTCATGGACTTAGATGTTGAAGAGCTGATAGGAAGTGTCGATCAAGCAAACCACATAATGGCGCTAGAGAAAGATCGTCCGATAAAAGTACACTTAGCCCTTAACGACGGTGGTATGTCTAGAAACGGCATTGATATGACCACGGAAACAGGCAAGCAGGAAGCTTTGAAAATCGCGACTCATGATGGAATTGATATTGTCGGGATTATGACCCACTTCCCGAATTATGACGCGAAAGAAGTTCGTAATAAGCTAGGACACTTCCAAAAGAGTTCAGCATGGTTAATTGAGAATGCTGGCCTGAAACGTGAAGATGTCACACTACATGTTGCTAATTCCTATACAGCAGTCAACGTACCAGAAGCACAGTTGGATATGGTTAGGCCAGGAGGTGTTATTTACGGTGATTTGCCAACGAACCCAGAGTATCCATCAATTGTGAGCTTTAAAACACGTGTTGCTTCTTTGCATTCTGTTCCAAAAAACTCCACTGTGGGATACGACAGCACTTACATAACTAAGCGAGACAGCGTGTTAGCAAATTTGCCGGTAGGTTATTCTGATGGCTACCCAAGAAAAATGGGTAATCGTGCCTTCGTCGTTGTGAATGGACAACGTGCTCCAGTCGTGGGTAAAACTTCGATGAATACGACTATGGTGGACGTTACGGATATCAAAGGTGTAACAGCGGGCGAGGAAGTGGTTTTGTTTGGCCAACAAGGAAATGCCAAGGTTGCTGTCAGTGAAATGGAAGAAAACTCTGAACTTATCTTCCCTGAGCTATACACCGTATGGGGAGCGGCAAACCCAAGGGTATATATCCCTTAACTGGCACTCATGTCGTGACAGATGTGGTCGAAAAAATAAGTAAATATACAAAAAATGGGGCTCCGAAAGGGGCCCCATTTTTATGCCAATAAAGACAAAAACTATTGTCTTAAAATTCGGTCAACCGACATAGTTTCTTCGAAATCGCTGCGGAATGGGTTGATATCAAGTCCGCCACGGCGAGTATATCGAGCAAAAACGGTTAGCTTTTCTGGGTTGCAGCAACGTTTGATATCGGTATAGATACGTTCAACACATTGCTCGTGGAATTCATTGTGGCCACGGAATGAAATGATGTAGCGCAGCAATGCTTCTTTATCAATAGCCTGACCAGTATATTTGATGTAAACACTGCCCCAGTCTGGCTGATTGGTAACAAGGCAGTTAGATTTTAGAAGGTGAGAACACAAGCTTTCTTCTACTACTTCCTCTGAAGCACTTTCTAACAAGCTGTCTTCATTGTATTCGTAGCAGTCTACCTCGATGTCTAAATCATCAATACATTGGAATCCAGTGTTACTGTTTTGCAGAGTAAAAGCTTCGCTGACGTTATATAGCTTCACTTTTACGTCGCCTCCAGCTGCATTGCTGAGGTCGGCTATCAGTGTTTCAACGACTTTCGATTCACTTTCAAACTTTGTTTGGTTGAAAGAGTTCAAATACAATTTAAATGATTTGGATTCGATAAGGTTTGGGCTGGTAGCAGGAATAGTAAATTCAGCCACTGCAACCATTGGTTTCCCTTTGGAGTTCAGCCAAGACAATTCGTAGCCAGTCCACAGATCGTATCCAGTCAGCTTTTCACCGCTAAATTGTTTGATGTTGCTTCTACCGCCAGCTCTTGGAATTGGGTCAAGTAGGCTAGGTGCATAAGTTGAAACGTATTCGGTTTTCTTGCCTAGATTCTTAGAATAGTCCATTTGGATACCTTTAAGAGCGTTGTAAGTTTAAGGAACTAGCAGTTTTGAAAGCTCGTCATTTTATACTTAATGCAGTGAAAAACAAATCATATAGCGCAAGGTATCCATCAGATATATCTTTCTAATGGGAGTTGACTTGATCGTGAGCGAGAAATGAATGACCTTCTATGGTGTAGGTAACAAAAGGTATTTCGTGATATTGCTTCCGTTATGTAAGTGGTTGAGTTACGTATGAAACACATGTTTACAAATTGAATCATCATCTAAAACAAATAGGGTTGAGTAAGCATCGTTATGAATATAAAGTTTATGTTAACTCCTGTAGGAACTTATGTTGTGTTATTGCAGATGCGGTGAGTGAACATCCCCCTAGTTCGCTTGCCGCATATTTTTTCTGCTTACCTTACCCCTTAATCATGACGGCATCCGTTATCTTCTGACGAGAAAGCAGAATCCTTCCATAAATACATTTGTTAACTAACTCTTGAGGTTTTCGTTACATTTCGGCTACTATGGCTAAACAGGCTATTGAGCTAGCTAAAATGACCACTTAAGTTGCTTATTATTAGACTTTCTTGTGGACTTTAGTACTAGTTACACAATTGTCTGTAATAGCTTCAGTCGCTTTAACTTTACTGGATACTTGCTTATGTTTGTTAGCGCAACGACACTTGGTGTTTTTATACCTACATTTTTTTTCGTCTCAATTACTCCGGGCATGTGTATGACCTTGTCTATGACTTTAGGTATGTCTGTTGGTGTAAAACGTGCAATGTGGATGATGTATGGTGAGCTTATTGGTGTTGGCTTAGTCGCTATTGCTGCAGTATCAGGGGCAGCGACAGTCATGCTACTTTACCCGATGGCATTCACGGTTATGAAAGTTCTCGGTGGAATATACCTGCTCTATTTAGGCGTCCAGTTGTGGCGTTCTAAAGGGAAAATGGCGGTATCATCAGAAAACACGTCAAGCGTGGGTAAATCTCGTTATGAGCTTGCTTTACAAGGGTTTATGACGGCGACGACTAACCCGAAAGGTTGGGCATTTTTCATTGCTCTATTGCCACCTTTTATCAGCGCAAGTTCACATGTTGTGCCGCAGGTTATGAGTTTAGTGAGTATCATCTTGTTTTTGGAGTTCACCTGCCTATTGCTTTACGCTACAGGTGGCCGCTATTTGAGCCAGTTTTTGCATAAAAGTGGTAACGTAAGGTTTATCAACCGCATTGCAGGCACATTAATGATTGGCGTAGGCATTTGGCTAGCCGCTGCATAACCTTCTGATCAATTATGCTTATATTAGCGCAGCTAGTCTTCGCTAGCGGCGTTTTTGTACAAAAAACACACTAGTGCTGGTATAGGCATTCAGCTTTACCTTAATGTATCTATTCCTCCTTCCAATAAACCACTATTAAATATGTGGAATTCAAAAATTTATCTATACTTGAAACTATCAATAGCAGTATTGAACAGAGGTTTTTGCAGCCTCCGGTAGATCAAATTAGTAAAGGGAAATTAGGAGTATTGGATGAAGCAACGTGCCTTAGTTGTGGATGATGATCGATACATTCGACTGTTTGTAAATACGCTCTTAAACAAGGAGTTTGGTGAACAGCTGGATATTGGGTTATGCAGCAACGGAAAAGAGGCTTTAGAGCTAGTTGAAACGGAGTCGTACAGTTTGGTCATTACCGATGTCATGATGCCTGAAATAGATGGCTTTGAGTTAATTACTCAACTAAGACAGAGCCACACAATGCCGATCATTGCAATGTCGGGTGGTTTTAGAAATGCAGACTCTGGATCAGTGTTGAAAGTGGCTGACTCACTCGGTGCCGATGTGGTTATTGATAAAGCGGATCTGAGCAAAGAGCTAGTTAACACCGCTCGACTATTTTTAGGCTCAGTAACCTAAGTTGTTTTTTCTCGGAATGAGCTTCTTTTCCAGCGGATAGGAGTTTGCTGCTAAACACTGATCATTATTCATTGCTTGATTCCTAATCTCGCTAAATTTCGTCTTAAGTTGTGTAAAACTAGTCTAGTCTCTACCTATAATTAAACATATCAATAAAGAAAAGGGTGCAAGAATGGACTCTCGCTATCTTTTGTCTCTTCCTATTTATGTTCTGAAGTCGCTAAGAAAGGCTTTTTGCGGCTTGAGTTGTCTGCTGCTTGTAGTAAGTAGCTCACTTTGGGCTGCTGAACCGATAAAAGTGACAATGATTAACCCAGATCCACCGGGTGATCCGTTTTGGGATCAAGTTGTCGCCTTTATGCAGGCCTCTGCAGAGGATTTGAATATCGATCTGAAAGTGTTGCATTCGAGATCTCAAGATAGGTTCAAATACCTAGAAATAGCAAAAGAAGAAATGGAGTCTGATGATAGGCCAGATTATTTGGTAGCGATACTGCTAAATAGAATAGGACCATGGATGTTAAAGTCTGCTGAGGAGAATGGAGTCAAAGTGCTGACGATTAACACCGATGTATCCGAACAAGACAATAAAGAAATAGGGGCGCCTAGGGGAAAGTATAAAAACTGGATTGCTAAGATGTACCCAGATGATAAATACGCGGGATACCTTCTAGGTAAAAAACTCATTGAACGAGCAAAATTGAATAATGATGGTTCAGGCAAAACAATTGAAGTGGTAGCCGTAACGGGAGGGCGAGCAACTGCTGTCGCTGAGCAAAGAGTCAATGGTTTAAGAGATGCGATCAAAGAAAATCCACAGTCTAAGTTAGTGCAGGTTGTATACACCGACTGGACATCAGATATGGCCAGCCAGAAGACAGCGTCATTAATGAGGCGCTACCCAAATATTAGTGTCGCTTGGGCCGCGAGTGACTTTCTTTCATTTGGCGCGCTAGCTGGTGTTAAGGCGCACAATCAACACTCGAGTGATCATGTTGTTTCCGGTGGAATTGATTGGACAAATGAAGGGAAGCAAGCCGTTGCCAATAAAAAAATGACAACAACAGTGGGTGGACATTTCATGGAAGGAGGCTGGGCACTGGTCCTCATACATGATTACCACAACGGCAGAGACTTTAATGAAACTCTAGGACTACAAATTAGAACCAAGATGAGTGCACTTGATGAAACTAATATAGGGCCATATCTGCAAAACTTTGGTAAAAATGATTGGAGAAAAATAGATTTCAAACAATTCTCTAAGGTTTATAACCCTAAAGTTAAAAGGTATCAGTTTAATTTGGAAAATGTAAAACTAAAATAGCCGATAGGTTATTTTGTTTTTTTTGAGTATGGTTCTTTGATGAGTTTTTTATAAGATTTATACTCGCCTAAATAAGCTCATTATTTGTTAATGTATCTAACAGGTGATTAAATATAAATAACTTATTCCAGTAAGCATCAAGAATTATACTGATCCCATCCATTGTTGAAGAGCCAATCTTTGTGGAACACTGTCTCTTTTAGTATGAAAGGTGTAGTGTTCACTAAGTTCAGATCCCATTGTTGCAGATATTCGAAAACACTTTTTCGCATATGTACTTTCTTACAGCGGCTCATTGAGTAAACTCAACATCAATGCGAATTACCTAGAAATATAGGGTGCACTTAGAACGAACCTAGCAAAGCTATATCTAATCAATATGTGAATGATGATGCCAACTAATGATTTAGAAATTCCGAAAAAATATAAGTAGAGTTGTTTGAATATAGTAGATGTAGATTGAATGGATACAATATATAAACGGGAATAATTTAAATGCTAGCCTTCTAATGTTTAATAGTTAAATAAATACAATGACAACATTGTTGAGGTAAAGCCAATATGAATACTAGTACGCTCGACTTACCAATTAACAAATGGGAAAGCGTTATATCAGATATATTATCGAGCTCCCCGATTCAGTTAAATGGCTCAAGAAGCTATGACATTCAAGTTCTTAATCCAGACTTCTACAAGAGAGTTCTTGTAGAAGGTTCAATTGGGTTAGGTGAAAGCTACATGGATGGCTGGTGGAAATGTGCGAATCTAGATCAGATGTTTTACTACCTTCTTAAATACGAAGTCGATCAGCAACGTCCCGACAGGCTCAGCGATATCATGTTTGTATTGAAATCTCGCCTATTTAATATGCAAACAAAAAAACGTGCTTGGATTGTTGGCGAAGAGCACTACGACTTAGGCAATGACCTATATGAGAGAATGCTTGACCCTTACATGCAGTACTCTTGTGGCTATTGGAAAACAGCTGAAGATTTAGAGACGGCACAACAAGATAAACTTAAACTGATTTGTGAAAAGCTCCAGCTAAAACGGGGTGAGACATTACTAGATATCGGCTGCGGTTGGGGTGGGCTTAGTGAGTTTGCTGCTAAAAATTACGGAGTAAAAGTAACAGGCGTCACTATCTCAAAAGAGCAGCAGCAATACGGAATGAAGCGCTGCAAAGGCTTGCCTGTTGAGCTCCGTTTATGCGATTACCGAGACCTTAATGAGCAGTTCGACAAAATTGTTTCTGTGGGAATGTTTGAGCACGTTGGGCCGAAAAACTACCAAACTTACTTTGATGTTGTGTCTCGCTGTTTGAAGCCTGAAGGGTTATTCCTACTTCACTCTATTGGTAGCAACGAAACCATGATGAATGTTGATCCTTGGATCAATAAATACATCTTCCCCAATGGTGTATTGCCTTCCATTGAACAAATCAGTCACGTTAGTGAGAAGTCTTTAGTGATGGAAGATTGGCACAATTTTGGTCCAGACTACGACCGTACATTAATGGCTTGGAAAGAAAGATTTAAAGAAAGCTGGCCAGAAATCAAAGAGAATTACTCGCCTAGATTCTACCGTATGTTCGACTACTACCTAAGCTCATGCGCTGGCGCGTTTAGGGCAAGGAATATTCAGCTGTGGCAGGTGTTATTTAGTAAAAATGGAGTCGAAGGTGGTATTCGCGTCCCTAGATAAAGAATTTCAATCTCTAAAAATGAAACTAATTTAAATTGGTCGTTTTGGAGCTTGAAGGGAAAGGGTTGTCTATTCTTTCCCAAATGGGGTTAACCGCGGTTGTGGTTAACCCCTTTTCTGATTCGCTTTTTGTCAAGACAATATTGGTGACATGCCATAAACAGGTACTTGCATTAATAACACGCCAAATAAGATCAGTAGAGAGCCACCAATAAACTGCAAAATAACAGCACCAGTTGAGGTTGAATGGGTACTCGCTCCAAGGTATTTAGACACTACTTTTTTTCCTGAAATAGTCATTAACGCAATGGTAGACGTGGTCAGTGCTGTGCCAATTGACATCACAAACGCACTGACGACACCCAGCCAGTATGCGCTTACAACGTTAGCAAATAAAAGCGCGAGTATTGCACCTGTACATGGGCGGATACCAATACTGACAATGATACCAATGTACTCGCGCATGGTTGACGCTTTGTTAATTGCCTCTGCACTAGCAAAGTGTGTATGCCCACAGCCACACTTTCCATTGGCATCATGTTGGTGAACGTGTTTGTTGGACAAACCAAGGTTGGGTGCTTGTAACCCTAGCTGTTTGTTGTCGTTTCCAGCCTCTATTTTACTGAATGACTGAAATGGACCATTGTCTACAGCTAACTTTGTTGTTTGAGGCTTAAATCTCTGCCATAGCTGTTTCGAACTGCGGTAGACAATGATAGCCCCTAATATGGACATGGCGTAAAAGCTTAAACTAATAAAGCGGTTAGCTTCGCTATTCACTTCCCTCATTGTTGAGTTGAATGCCATCAGCAATACACTTACCAGAACAATAGCTACAATGGCTTGTAAAAATGCGGACAGAATAGTGAGAACTAGGCTTACTTTTACTTTGGTCGGGTGGGTTGCGAGGTAAGTCGTTACAATCATTTTACCATGGCCTGGCCCTATCGAGTGAAGGGCGCCATACAAGAAGCTGAATCCAGCTAGGTATAATCCAGCCGAGACGCTATGAGCCTTAGCTTGATACAGTAAATCAGTTAGCTGCATGTTGATTTCACGTTGCCATTTGATGCTACTAAGCAAAATGACAGGCCAAGCTTTAAATAGCATGTAACCAATAGTTCCGAGTATCAATAATGCAATGGCGGCGCTTAGGTAGTAGCGGGAGCGAGAAGATGATTGCATGCTATTTTGGTTGCTCATTGACTTTCTCCTGAGCTTTATTATTTGAGCTATTTGGTACATCACAATGGAACTTAACAGTTTGAGTAAAAAGCTGACCTAACGTGTTATCTGGGTCTGCGTCTGCTGGTAATGACATAGCATAACTGACCTCTTCAGGAGTCGGATGAGCTGGGATGAGTTTAAAAGAGCAAGTCTCAGCAAGGGCTGGGGATAACGTTATATCGCTGGCTTTATCCCATGTCATATCCATGTAGTAGGTTGGTTCAAACACATGTAATACAAGCGTATTTTCTGTGACTTTCTTCGGGTGTGCGAGTGGCAATTCGAACGATAATGTCGCTTTTGGGCCTTTTTTTGTTAATTTTCCATCTGTTGCGACCAAATACTTTATCGGTGTGTTTTTGTCGTAGAAGTATGTGTAGTAATGGCTATTTAATAAGTTTTTCATCACTGAATCGGCCACTTTCTGCATGGTCGCTTGTTGGTGTGCTGGAGACATATCTTCCCCATCAAACATATAGGCCGTGGTCATAGGATCGAAAGTCCATTTTTGCTTGAAGCCTGTGATTGTATCTTTGGTTCCCTGCACATAAAGCTTCATATCTACCCATGAATGAGGATGAGCGTAAATGCGGAGAGGCGCTAAAACCAATATGAAGGCAACGAAATAGTTGCTTTTAAAATTGCGTAACTTTGGAAAATTGGCGTTAAGTGAGCTGGTCAGTTGAAAAAGGATTTTCCTCATTTAAAGGCTGTCTCCGGGATAAAGTAGAGGTAATTCGACATATTTGGCGGAACCAATTGTTACAGTATTACATTAGCATAAATTAGAAAAGCAAAAACAATGTCAGTAATTCATGGTGTTGCAGGATCATTGTGATTCAAATTGCTCTGCGGTGATAGTTCAAGAGACATTAGAATTACCAAATGTAAAGGAAAGTAAAAAAGAAAGAATATTAATTTCAAAGTGCGATAATCCTTTGCCGTAAACTCGCGGAGTAATGGACTTTGCTCAGTAGCTCTGAAGCTGATGTTATCCGTTCAAGAATTAGTACTTTTGGGATTTAAAATATGAGACACAAAAAGCTAGCCTTCAGCCTTGGTATCATTGTTGTATTGGCAGGTGTCAGCGCCAGCTACTTCTACCTAGGAGAGGCGCCTCAAAAAAGGGCTTTCAGTCCTGCGCAAGTTGAAACGCAACCAATTACTACACGTACTCTTTCTGATCAGGAGTATGGATATGGAACCATTCTTTCCAAAGATTACGTTACTTTAAAAAGCCTTCAAACCAATAGAATTACGGGTATACAATTCTCTGGCGGTGAAACGGTTTCGAAAGGCCAAGTGTTGTTGACTCAAGATACTCGTACTGCTAAAGCGCAGGTTGCCCAAGATCAAGCTCAGCTGACACAAGCCAAAAATGAGTGGCAACGTCAGTCAAACCTACGTAAGAAAGGTCTGATTTCGCAAAGTGATTATGATGATGCTTATAGCAGTTACAAACAGGCTAAGGCGTTGCTAGAACAAGATACGGCTCTGCTATCAGAGTTGACTTTGAAGGCGCCTTTTTCTGGTGTCATTAGTTCAACTGACTACCATGTTGGTGATCTTCTCGATTCGGGAAGCAGTATTGCAACGCTATATGATGCAAACCATTTATTAGTGCAGTACCAACTTCCGGCTTCTGCCCGTTCTGATTACCGTGTTGGTCAAACGGTTACTATAGAGTCCGAGCTCAACACTGAAAATAAAGTAGTCGGTAAAGTCACTTATATCGCACCTAGTATTGATACCGGGCTTATTACACTCAAAGCTGCTATCGATGAAGGCTCCAATTTTAAGCCAGGGCAAAATGTCAAAGTGGTTCAGCAAACCAAAGTTCGGACAAATCAAGTAACGATACCAACTGGCAGCTTGCTGACCAATCTAGAAGGTACTCAGGCATACATTGTTGAAGATGGTAAAGCGCAGCTTCGCAACGTTAAAGTTGGCAACTACTACAACGGATATGTACAGATCCTTTCGGGCTTGAAAGCGGGTGAAAGCTTAGTCACCAATGGCCAGAATTATCTTCATTCTGATGAGAAAGTTGTAGTGAACAATGGCGATAAGATTGCTTCCCATAGTAATAAAACATCGGGAGTAACGAGATGAAATTGACGGAGTTATGTATACGTCGTCCAGTCTTGTGTACGGTGTTATGGTTAATCCCAGTTTTCATTGGCCTTTTAATTAGCCAAAAATTATCGCTGCGTTATACGCCTCAACTTGCTCAATCAAAAGTAGAGATATCTGCTCAAGACAGTGCTCTCGCCGCGCAAAATATGATGACGGAGGTGTTGATTCCTATACAGGATGAAATTGCGGGAACCGAAGGCATTGCTCACATGACTGCCACAGCACGTCAAGGCAGAGGCACGATCACTATTGACGTGGCAGAAGGTGTCGATGATGCAGGCATTGATACGTTAGTCAGTGAAATTAACAACGATATATCGAATATATCCAGTACATTGCCAGACAATATATCGCCGACTGTTAGCAAATCTGAAGATGAAGGCATGCCTTCCATGCTGATTGGCCTAACTCCGGGGCCCAACCAACCTCAGTATGAATTTCGTCAATATGGCATTAATACCTTGTTGCCTAGATTAGAGCAGCTGCCTTCAGCAGGTTCAGTTGATGTTGCCCCGAGTTCGTCACAGTCTGTGTTGATCACTTTAAACCCAGATAAAATCCAGCGATATGATTTGGATCTAAACACGGTTATCGACAAAGTCAGTGATATGGATGATGTCACTGCAATTAGTGGTACAACTTCAGGTTCGAAAAGCCAGTACCAGCTGATTTCTAGTGGTGCCATCGATAGTTTGAATAGCATTCGAGATATTGTGGTTGCACAGTACGATGCTCAGCCTGTTCGATTATCTGAAATTGCCAAAGTTACCATAGGGACTCCGGGAAACCAGCCAGATGTTGAGCCTCTTATCGATTTCTCCAACAAGAGCTCAATGCTGTTCGTATTGAACCCGCAATATACCGCAACAGCAAATGCGTTAGTTTTGTCTCAGCAGGTTCATTCATTACTAGACAGCATACAGCTACCAAGTGGGATGAAAGCAAGTGTCTTACTTGATAAATCAGACTTTATCAAAAGCTCATTGCATGATGTGTATCTAGCAATTGGTTTAGCGGTGATATTAGTTGCCGGAGTCATATGGCTATTTCTAGGTAATTTACGTATCGCACTTATACCAGTCGTCACTATTCCTGTATGTTTGGCTTGTTCTTTTATTATCATGAAACTGGCAGGGTTTAGCATTAACTCACTGACGTTGCTTGCGATGTTACTTGCCGTTGGTTTGGTGGTCGATGATGCGATTGTGGTTACTGAAAATGTTCACCGACAGCTCAGGCATCAGTCTTCGGTGCGAAAAGCAACCGTGATAGCTTGTCGGCAAATTGGTTTTGCCATTATAGCTACAACGTTAACCCTAGCAGCAGTATACATACCTGTTGGTTTGGTCGATGGAGTGACAGGAGAGTTGTTTAAGCAATTTGCGTTCACGTTGGCAGGAACCGTCATCATTTCGGGAATGGTCGCTCTGACTCTTTCACCGATGATGTGTAGCAACATGCTTGATCACAAGCCTGCGGGTCGATTTGAAGTTTGGATCAACAATAAACTGGACGCGCTTGCTGAACTCTATCATCGAATACTGCGTTATAGCATTGACTATCGTAAAACGACGTTGGTTCTGCTCATCGCAATATTCGCGACTAGCTATTGGCCGCTTACTCACAGCCCATCCGAGATGATTCCAGCAGAAGACTCCGGTCAAATTTTCATGTTTCAGCCGTTAACAGGTGGCACTGATGATGCTGCTGAGCAGAAGATGATCAAGACTATGAGTGAAAGGCTAAACAAAATTCCGGGCATTGAACATGTAGCTGTCATGGCGAGCACAGATTTTATCCGTGGCTTTATTACGCTTAAACCTTGGGGTGAAAGAAACTATAGTGCAAAACAAATCAGTGAAATGATCGACGCTTCACTTCGCCAAGGCGGGAACATGGTGTTCACAGGTGTTATCCCAGCAGTCGACACGGGAAGTGGTAGCAAAGGAAATAGTGGCGGGATAGATATAAATGTCACCAGTTCAGCAAGCTATCAAACTTTGTCAAAAGAGATGGCGTTAGTGGCAAATAAGCTCGAACAGTCGCCAATGTTCTCCCATGTAAGAAATGCGCTGACCTTTGATGAGAACCAATTCCAAATAAAAATTAACCGTGTGGCGGCATCGCAATATAAAGTGCCAATTAGTGACATTCAAGATGTATTGAAAGTTTCTTTAAGTGGTAAAAGTTTTGATAACGATATGAGCTATCAAGGCGTTAACTATTCGCTTTACGTACAGATGTTGAAAAGCTATACCGAGACACCGACATCACTCAATCACCTAAAAATTATGAGTGACAGTGGAAAGCTTATTCCACTTGGTCAACTTATCAGTATAAAAAGTGAAGTGGCTCCGCGTTCGATCGAGCAATATGACCGAGCTACATCTGCTTCACTGTCTATCCGGTTAGCTAATGGTGTCAGCATGGGGCAGGGAATTGCTGAAGTGAATAAAATGCTGCCAGAGATCATGCCTGCAGGTACAAGTTATCACTATGTAAATGATGCAGCGCAGTACCTAGAAACGAACCACCAAATGTTATTCGTGTTTGCTGCTGCATTGATATTTATATACATGGTGTTGAGCGCACAATTTGAAAGTATCGTTGACGCGTTTGTTGTGATGTTGTCACTTCCCATCACATTGTCTGCAGCTCTTTGGGTTCTCTACTTTAGTGACTATTCACTAAATGTTTACTCGGAGATAGGGCTAGTCACACTAATAGGTTTGATTTGTAAGCATGGTATTTTGATAACAGAGTTTGCCAATGAACTACGTCGAGAGGGCAAGCCAGCAAGAGAGGCTATTCTTACAGCGACGAAAACTCGATTGCGACCGATTTTAATGACCTCGTTGACCATGATATTAGGGGCTGTACCACTCATCATAGAGACAGGGCCGGGAGCTGTATCGATGGGCTCACTTGGTATCGTTATTATCTCAGGTATGGCGATAGGAATTGTAGACCCACTATTTGTTGTACCTTGTGTCTACTTAATGATGCAGAAGCTAAAGAAACCGATGAAAAACTATGACGAAGATGACTTTCTAATATCACCAACGCCATCTTCAAAAGCTTAGCGATAAGTCAAAATATCAACTCTTAGACGTTTAGCCCGTAGCTCTTAACAAAGCTACGGGCTTTTTTCGTTGTTCGGAAGTGGGGCCTACTTGTAGCTCGATTGCTTTAGATCCAATGAGTTGCAGCCTTTGGTTCTTGTAGGGGCGATGAGGTAATTCTTCCACTTTCTTAACTTCATTATTTAGTTAGAACGTCCACATGGAGATCTCTTGGTCTTGTTGTAACTCCAATGAGGTTGTTATGACGTTTAAAACTCTAGCAGTGTCTGCGCTTATTCTACGCGCAATTTCTCGCATTGAGACATGTGGCAATTTAATGCCCATATACAGGATATTGTTCTGTTTGATCCAGAGCAAGAAATGACAAATTTTTAGGTGAGTGAGACCACATCACGAAAATATATTAGTTTTTAATGTTAACAAAAGGTTGTATTTTGGTTTAAAGTGCTGTTTTTTGATAACTTTGTAGATTAAGTAAAACTAAAAACCATCTCAAAATATAATTTTAGGATTTGTTACTAACTTTTTTGTTTTGAATGGCGTTTTTTACTAATTTATGTCAAATTGCGTGGAATTATGCATCTTTTTGCTACATTTTTATGGCAAATTTGTTCGATGATTGGTAACGTTTGCCGTCATCTTTGTGGGTTTTTAGATTTTTATGCTTATTTTTAGGTCGAAATAAATCTAAATCACTGGAGCCGTTTCAGTAACCCTTGCTAATAGAAAACAGCCAAAGAATTCATGGATGCAATACTTAAACTGGAGTTTAAAAAAGTATGTATAAGAACAAAATTACTAAAGCTCTTCTAATTGGAGCTAGCTGCGCAGTGGCAGCTGCTTCGACGGCATCATTTGCCGCTAACGTTCCAGCTGGAACAGAGCTTGCGAAAGTACAGGAACTTGTCCGAGGCAATGGAGCAGAAGTCGCATCCATTGACCCACAGAAAACAGAAGGTGTGCCAGAATCCAACGTGATTCGTGATTTACTTGAAGGGTTAGTCAACCAAGACGCAGATGGTAACACTATCCCAGGAGTTGCAGAAAGTTGGGAAACCAAGGACAACAAAACTTACATTTTCCATTTGCGTAAAGACGCAAAATGGTCCAATGGTGATCCAGTCACCGCCGACGATTTCGTTTATACCTTCCAACGTGCCGTCGATCCAAACACAGCTTCTCCATACTCTTGGTATCTAGAAATGACCACTATGGTCAACGCCGCAGACATCATTGCTGGTAAGAAAGACAAAAGTACCCTAGGTGTAAAAGCGATAGATGCCAATACGCTACAAATTGACCTCGAATCAGCACTACCATATTTCGTTAAGATGATGGGTCACACCACAGTGAAACCAGTACATCGCGCAACAGTTGAAAAATGGGGCGAAGAATGGACTAAGCCTGAGCACTTTGTTGGAAATGGCGCTTATGTCCCTGAAAAGTGGGTAGTGAACGAGCGTTTAGTTCTTAAGCGTAACCCTCAGTACTGGGATAATGAGCACACTGTTATCGATAAAGTGACTTACCTTCCTATCGAAAACCAAGTAGCTGAAATGAACCGCTTCCTTGCTGGTGAGCTACAAATGACTAACGAAGTGCCAATTGAACACTTCCGACGTTTGAGGAAAGAACATCCGGAAGATCTAAAAATTACAGGTAACCTATGTTCTTACTACTACGGTTTCAACACATCGAAGAAGCCATTCGATGATGTAAGAGTGCGAAAGGCATTATCTTACACAATCGATAGAGATATCATCACCAAAGCAATTCTAGGCCAAGGCCAGCTTCCTGCTTACAGCTTTACTCCAGAAATTGTTGCTGGCTTCACTCCAGAAACTCCAGCCTATGGTAAGTTGACGCAAAAAGAGCGCATTGCCAAAGCAAAAGAGCTGCTAAAAGAAGCAGGTTACGACAAGTCTCATCCACTAGATATTACTCTTCTTTACAACACATCAGAAAACCACAAGAAGATTGCAACGGCAATCCAGTCTATGTGGAAAAAGTCGTTAGGTGTGAACGTAACTCTTGAAAACCAAGAATGGAAGACTTTCCTAGATACTCGCCGCGAAGGTAACTTTGATGTGACTCGTGCTGGTTGGTGTGGAGACTACAATGAAGCCTCTACTTTCCTAAACCTAATGATGTCGAACAATGGTAACAACGACTCAAAGTACCATAACAAGCAGTACGACGGTGATATGGATAAAGCGATGGAGGTGACGAGCGATGCAGAGCGAATCAAACTGTACAACGATGCAGAAGCACTTCTAGCTAGAGATGTACCAATCGCACCTATCTATCAATACGTTAGAGTTCGTTTGGTGTCACCAACCGTTGGTGGTTACCCAATGCACAATGCTGAAGATAAGATCTTCTCCAAAGATCTCTACATCAAAGCCAACTAAACACAACAATTCTTAAAGCAATAATAAATCTATAAAGGCCTGCATGCTGTCACGCATGCAGCGCCTTACTAATAATTTTTATGTCACAGACTGAAAGAGTGAGTTTATGTTTAAATTCATAGCAAAAAGATTATTGGAAGCAATACCAACCATGTTGGTACTGATTACCATATCTTTCTTTTTAATGCGTTTCGCGCCAGGTAACCCATTCTCAAGTGAGCGCCCACTTCCACCGGAAGTAATGGCAAACATTAATGCAAAGTATGGCTTAGATAAACCTGTACTCCAGCAATACGCCACTTATCTAACTAATATTGTTCAAGGTGATTTTGGTCCTTCTTTTAAATATAAAGACTACACCGTGAACGAACTCATCTCGACGGCACTACCAGTATCAGCGAAAATTGGTTTTGCCGCGTTTATCTTCACCGTCATTATGGGGGTATCTGTTGGCACGATTGCGGCGCTCAAACAGAATACCTGGCTCGATTATTCGATTATGTCTACCGCCATGCTCGGGGTGGTGATGCCATCCTTTGTGTTGGCGCCAGTTCTTATCTATGTATTCTCGATCAATCTTGGCTGGTTCCCCGCTGGTGGCTGGCTGGATGGCTCATTTAAATATATGGCATTACCTGTGTTAGGTATGTCTCTATTGTATGTAGCAACATTTGCTCGTATCACTCGTGGCTCAATGATTGAAACTTTAAACAGTAACTTCATTCGTACTGCGCGAGCAAAAGGGCTGAATTACCGATACATCATTATGAAACACGCTCTTAAACCAGCACTTCTTCCAGTTGTGTCTTATATGGGCCCTGCCTTTGTCGGCATCATCACAGGTTCAGTGGTTATTGAAACCATTTTCGGTTTACCGGGAATTGGCAAATTGTTCGTTAACGCCGCTTTCAACCGTGACTACTCATTAGTTATGGGCGTGACTATCCTAATTGGCTTCATGTTCATTTTGTTCAATGCCGTCGTGGATGTTCTGCTGGCTTATATCGATCCGAAGATTCGCTACTAGGTTGAGGTGGAATAATGTTAACGAAAAAAGAGAACTTAGAAGCGATTGAGAGATTCTCAGAGAGCTTAGAAATAGAAGGCCGTAGCCTATGGCAAGATGCGCGCATCCGTTTTATGCGCAACAAAGCGGCAATGGTCAGTTTATTTATCTTGGTGCTGATGACACTAGCGGTCATTTTCCTGCCAATGGTAGCCCCTTATACCTACGATGACACTGACTGGTATGCGATGCATGCAGCGCCATCAATGGAGCATTATTTTGGTACTGACAGCCTAGGTCGCGATCTGTATGTACGTACTTTAGTCGGTGGCCGGATCTCGATGATGGTAGGGGTGTTAGGGGCACTGGTTGCAGTAGTGATTGGTACTCTTTATGGCGCGGCATCGGGCTTTATTGGTGGCCGTACTGACCGTGTAATGATGCGTATCCTTGAAATCCTTTATGCAATTCCATTTATGTTCTTAGTGATTGTATTGGTAACTTTCTTTGGCCGAAACATCATTTTGATCTTCGTAGCGATCGGTGCAATTGCATGGCTGGATATGGCGAGGATTGTGCGCGGTCAAACACTGAGCTTACGCAGTAAAGAGTTTATTGAAGCGGCACACGTATGTGGTGTTAGCAAATGGCGAATCATCACTCGTCATATTGTACCGAACGTGTTGGGTATTGTTGCGGTTTATTCTACTTTGCTTGTACCGAGCATGATATTAACGGAATCTTTCCTTTCTTTCCTTGGCTTAGGTGTTCAAGAGCCAATGACCAGTTGGGGCGCACTGCTTCAAGAAGGGGCAAATACAATGGAAGTCGCCATTTGGCAATTGGCTTTCCCCGCTGCCTTTATGATTGTGACGCTATTCTGCTTTAACTATGTTGGTGATGGTCTGCGTGATGCGCTGGATCCAAAAGACAGATAACCGATTGAGGAAAGAAAAATGAGTTTATTAGATGTCAAAGATCTGCGCGTCGAGTTTACCACTCACGATGGTATCGTCACCGCAGTCAACGATTTAAATTTCTCCCTCAATCAAGGTGAAACCTTGGGTATTGTGGGGGAGTCAGGCTCGGGCAAGTCGCAAACTGTATTTGCTTTGATGGGCTTGCTCGCCAAAAACGGTAACATTACGGGCAGCGCCAAGTTTGAAGGCAATGAAATTCTGAATTTGCCAGAGAAAGCTTTGAATAAAGTGCGCGCTGAGCAAATTGCGATGATTTTCCAAGATCCGATGACTTCATTGAACCCGTATATGAAGGTAAGCGATCAGCTAATGGAAGTGTTGATGCTGCACAAAGGCATGGGCAAAGCGGAAGCGTTTGAAGAATCAGTTCGCATGCTGGAAGCGGTAAAAATACCAGAAGCGCGTAAGCGAATTACGATGTACCCGCATGAGTTTTCTGGCGGTATGCGTCAACGTGTGATGATAGCGATGGCATTGTTGTGTCGTCCAAAACTGTTGATTGCCGATGAACCCACAACGGCACTGGATGTGACCGTACAAGCGCAAATCATGGAATTATTGAATGAGTTAAAAAGCGAGTTCAATACCGCCATCATCATGATCACCCACGACTTAGGCGTAGTAGCCGGTTCATGTGACAAAGTGTTGGTGATGTATGCAGGCCGTACCATGGAATACGGTACCGTGGATGAAATCTTCTACAACCCAAGCCACCCATACGCAGAAGGTTTGCTGAAAGCGATCCCTCGTTTGGATACCGAAGGCGAAATTCTGCCAACCATTCCGGGTAACCCGCCAAACCTACTGAGGCTGCCACCGGGCTGTCCTTACCAAGAGCGTTGTCACCGTGTGGGTGATCGCTGTAAATCTGAAGCGCCGATATTGAAGCCGTTTGCTCAAGGTCGTCAACGCGCGTGTTTTTCTGATTGGGAGGCTTGGACAAAATGATGGCTGAAAAACAATTACTGCTGGATGTAAAAGACTTAAAAGTTCACTTTAGTATTGCTTCGAAATCGGCGTGGCCGTGGTCCAAACCTGCCAACCTTAAAGCCGTCGATGGCGTGAATATTCAGCTTTATGAAGGTGAGACACTAGGCGTAGTAGGAGAGTCGGGCTGTGGTAAATCGACCTTTGCACGAGCCATTATCGGTTTAGTGGAGTCGACAGACGGTGAAGTGGTGTGGTTAGGGCAAGACCTAACCAAAATGCAAGAAGTGCAGCGCCGTGAAACTCGCAAAGAGATTCAGATGATTTTCCAAGATCCACTGGCTTCTCTAAACCCAAGAATGACCGTTGGCGATATCATTGCAGAGCCTTTGAAAACCTTCTATCCGAAGCTCAGCAAAGAGGAAGTGAAATCACGTGTGAAAGAGATGATGGCGAAAGTGGGGTTGTTGCCAAACGTGATTAACCGCTATCCCCATGAGTTTTCAGGTGGGCAATGTCAGCGCATTGGTATTGCGCGAGCCTTGATACTCAGACCAAAAATGATCATCTGTGATGAGCCGGTATCAGCACTTGATGTGTCGATTCAAGCTCAGGTGGTGAATCTACTTAAAGAGTTGCAAAAAGAACTGGGTTTGAGCTTAGTGTTCATTGCGCACGATTTATCGGTAGTGAAGCATATCTCAGATCGAGTATTGGTGATGTATTTAGGTAATGCTGTAGAGCTGGGTGAATCGGAGCCACTATTTGCTGATCCGAAACACCCTTACACGCGAGCATTGATGTCTGCGGTGCCGATCCCCGATCCGAAACTGGAGCGCAACAAGCATATCGAGATGCTGGAAGGGGACCTACCATCGCCTATTAGCCCGCCATCGGGTTGTGTGTTTCGAACTCGTTGTCCGCAAGCGAATGAAGAGTGTGCGAAGACCAAACCACAAATGAAAGGTGATGCCATTCATGCGGTATCTTGTCTGCAAGTAGATATTTAATCCTATTCAGCCTGTGACAGGCCCAAGCGCGACCGCTAGAACGGGTCGCGCTTTTTTTGTGTCTGCTCTCAACTAGTCTGATAAAATGCCAAGGCCTAGCGTCTTGCATATCCCATTTTACGGTTAACCGAGATGTAATTGGCCATTTTTATGCAAATTGCAACATGCTGGCTATTGATAGTTAGAACTAATTCACTAATTTGATGCAGGGTGCACCACTTTGGTAAGAAATACAAAATCAGTTGTTTGCAGTGTGTTGTATTGTATTTATCAATTTAACATCTAAAGCTTTTATAAGTTGCCATTCTATTTATTTGAGCGGGTATCAATAAACTTTAAAATAAGCTTCTTTGCAAATTTTACTTAAATAGTGAATATACAAGCAGTTTAAAGTTTACTTGGTGAATTAATATCCACTCCTTCTTTCTTTGAAATATATATTTTAAAAGTAAAACCTACACTTAATAAATTCACCTTTCCTATATGTTATTTGGTTTACCATGGTTTGCATGAATGCTACGAGAGAGATTTATAAAGAAATTATAAATTGGCTTATTAATTGCTACGCACAATTTTGAAACATAAAGATTATAAATGTAGCAATTTTTTTCATGATTCAATTAGTATCGAATTTGTGAATGAATGTTACGTAAACATAACAAATAGAGACAGGGACATTCTTTGAGTTGCTCGAAAATGTTCGAGTAATTGTATTTCTAGGCCGTTCTAGCGAAGACATCAAAGAAGCATGCATGGAAGCAGTACTTATATTTTGGAGTGAGTGCATGTACACAAATACAATAACAAAAGCGATTTTAATTGGGACAGGCTTGGTTTTATCAGCAACATCATTGTCATCTTTTGCTGCGAATGTTCCGGCAGGAACGAAACTGGCAAAAGAGCAAAATTTAGTGCGGTACAACGATGGACAGCCAGCATCTATCGATCCACAAAAAGTAGAGGGAGTTCCCGGCCAATTTATTATCAATGATCTGTTCGAAGGGTTGGTCACACAGGATGCAAATGGGAATATTATCCCGGGCATAGCCACCAGTTGGGATACGAAGGACAATAAAACCTATACCTTTCATCTGCGAGATGCTAAGTGGTCAAATGGTGAGCCTGTTACTGCAGGTGATTTTGTCTACGCATTTCAGCGAGCAGTAAACCCAGAAACTGCTTCTCCATATGCATGGTATGTGCAAATGACCACAATGAAGAACGCGAAAGCGATCATTGATGGTAAGAAAGACAAAAGTACGCTTGGTGTGAAAGCAATTGACCCGCATACATTGCAGATTACTTTAACTTCACCGATTCCTTATTTTTTAAAGATGCTTGCGAGTGCGACCATGATGCCAGTTTATCCACCCGCCATTGAAAAGTGGGGAGACAAGTGGACGCAGCCAGGGCACTTGGTCAGCGATGGTGCGTATACTTTGGAAAAGCGTGTACCTAATGGTCGAATTGTATTGAAGCGCAACCCAAACTATTGGGACAACGCCAATACCGTCGTAAATCAAGTCACTTATTTGGCAACTAATGACCATGTAGCAGCTATGAACCGCTTTTTGGCAGGCGAAGTACAGATGACTTACGAGACTCCGGCAGAACAATACAAAAGGCTGAAGAAAGAGTATCCTCAAGATCTCAAAACGACAGGAAGTCTATGTACTTACTTCTACGACTTCAACACACAAAAGAAACCATTCAACGACGTAAGAGTGCGAAAAGCTCTGTCGTATTCCATTAACCGCGATATCATTGCCAATGCAATATTGGGGCAGGGTCAGAAGCCTGCTTATAACATGACGCCCGACATTATCGCTGGTTTCACGCCTATTACACCTGCTTGGGAGAAAATGACTCAAGCTCAACGTGTATCAGAAGCTAAAAAGCTGCTTAAGGAAGCGGGTTATGACAAAGCACACCCATTGTCATTTACATTGATTTATAACACCGATGCCAGACATAAAAAGATCGCAACAGCATTGCAGGCAATGTGGAAGCAAGAGCTAGGTGTGAATGTGACTCTCGAAAACCAGGAGTGGAAGACATTCTTGCAAACCCGCCATCTAGGGAACTTCCAAATGGCAAGGGATGGTTGGTGCGGAGATTATAACGAAGCGTCTACTTTCCTAAATACTTTGATGTCTACGAACGTGCAAAATAGTGCTCATTTTAAAAACAAAAAGTATGACTCTCTGATCAAGCAAGCGATGGTAGCAACCAGCGAAAAAGAGCGAAATCACTTATATGATCAGGCAGAAGAAATTATTGCTAAAAATATGCCTATTGCGCCTATTTATCAGTACGTAAATACGCGTCTAGTATCTCCAACAGTGGGAGGCTACCCCATGCATAATGCTCAGGACAATATCTATACCAAGAACTTATACATCAAAAAGATATAAGTGTCGGTAACATTGTAAGCACATAACTAATAGGCTCTGCATGTTGGCAAAAGCAGCATGTAGAGACCTGTTACATCCAAAATTTAAAGGCATAATTACAGAGTGAGTTTATGTTTAAATTCATTATTACAAGAATACTTGAAGCGATACCAACCATGTTGGTGTTGATTACCATCTCTTTCTTTCTGATACGCTTTGCGCCGGGTAATCCTTTTTCTAGCGAGCGCCCTTTACCACCTGCAGTAATGGCTAATATTAATGCCAAATACGGCTTGAATAAGCCTGTATATGATCAGTACATCACTTATTTAACGAGCATTGTGAAAGGTGATTTTGGGCCTTCATTCAAATATAAGGACTACACCGTTAATGAGTTGATTGATACGGCGCTACCAGTGTCAGCCAAAATAGGAGCAGTAGCTTTTATATTCACTATTCTTCTGGGCGTATCGGTCGGAACTCTTTCTGCCTTAAAGCAAAATACCATGTTTGACTATTCAGTGATGTCGACAACCATGCTAGGGGTGGTGATGCCTTCATTTGTTATAGCTCCGATACTCATATACTTGTTTGCCTTGCAGCTGGGGTGGTTACCCGCTGGAGGTTGGATGGGAGGCGCGGCCAAGTATATGGTATTGCCAGTGGTCAGTATGTCTCTGCTGTACGTGGCCTCGATTGCACGCATTACGCGTGGCTCGATGATTGAAACTCTAAACAGCAATTTTATTCGAACTGCTCGCGCGAAGGGTTTGAGCTATAGACAAATTATCATTCAGCACGCTCTAAGGCCAGCATTGCTGCCTGTTGTGTCTTATATGGGGCCAGCCTTTGTCGGCATCATTACCGGTTCAGTGGTTATTGAAACCATTTTTGGGATTCCAGGTATTGGCAAGTTGTTTGTCCAAGCTGCATTTGACCGTGACTATTCACTGGTTATGGGGATCACCATCATCATTGGTTTCTTATTCATAATTTTTAACGCGGTTGTTGATGTGTTATTAGCATACATCGATCCGAAGATACGTTTCTAAGTTGGAGTTCAGAATATGTTATCAAAACAAGCAAGCTTAGAAGCAATAGATAGCTTTTCCGAAAACCTTGAAATAGAAGGTCGTAGTCTGTGGCAAGACGCGCGTATTCGCTTTATGCGAAACAAAGCAGCGATGGTCAGTTTGTTCATTCTATTTCTTATTACATTGTCAGTAATATTCTTGCCAATGTTTTCGCAATACAGCTACTCACAAACTGACTGGTATGCCATGCAAGCAGCGCCGTCGTGGGCACATCTGTTTGGCACGGATAGTCTGGGGCGTGACCTTTACGTGCGCACTTTGGTTGGAGGTCGAATCTCGCTGATGGTTGGGGTATTGGGGGCGCTGGTAGCCGTTATCATTGGTACGCTTTATGGTGCAGCATCGGGCTTTATCGGTGGTCGTGCCGACCGTTTAATGATGCGGTTTGTAGAAATTCTCTACGCAATACCATTTATGTTTTTGGTTATTGTATTAGTAACCTTTTTTGGTCGGAATTTGATATTTATTTTTGTAGCTATAGGAGCTATCTCATGGCTGGATATGGCACGAATTGTACGCGGTCAAACCCTGAGCTTGCGCAATAAAGAGTTTATTGAAGCGGCACACATAAGCGGTGTCAGCAAATGGCGAATCATCACCCGCCACATTGTGCCGAATGTTCTCGGTTTGGTTGCGATCTATGCGACGTTATTAATCCCAAATATGATTTTGACTGAATCATTCTTATCTTTCCTTGGCTTAGGTGTTCAAGAGCCAATGACCAGTTGGGGCGCACTGCTTCAAGAAGGTGCCAATAATATGCAAGTTGCTATCTGGCAATTGGCTTTCCCTGCTGCCTTCATGATTGTGACGCTATTCTGCTTTAACTACCTTGGTGATGGTCTGCGTGATGCGCTGGATCCAAAAGACAGATAACCGATTGAGGAAAGAAAAATGAGTTTATTAGATGTCAAAGATCTGCGCGTCGAGTTTACCACTCACGATGGTATCGTCACCGCAGTCAACGATTTAAATTTCTCCCTCAATCAAGGTGAAACCTTGGGTATTGTGGGGGAGTCAGGCTCGGGCAAATCGCAAACTGTATTTGCTTTGATGGGCTTGCTAGCCAAAAACGGTAACATTACGGGCAGCGCCAAGTTCGAGGGCAATGAAATTCTGAATTTGCCAGAGAAAGCTTTGAATAAAGTTCGCGCTGAGCAAATTGCGATGATTTTCCAAGATCCGATGACTTCATTGAACCCGTACATGAAGGTGAGCGATCAGCTAATGGAAGTGCTGATGCTGCATAAAGGCATGGGCAAAGCGGAAGCGTTTGAAGAATCAGTTCGTATGCTCGAAGCGGTAAAAATACCAGAAGCGCGTAAGCGTATTACGATGTACCCGCATGAGTTTTCTGGTGGTATGCGTCAGCGTGTGATGATTGCCATGGCACTACTTTGTCGGCCAAAGCTGTTGATTGCCGATGAACCCACAACGGCACTAGACGTGACCGTACAAGCGCAAATCATGGAATTATTGAATGAGTTAAAAAGCGAGTTCAATACCGCCATCATCATGATCACCCACGATTTAGGTGTAGTAGCCGGTTCGTGTGACAAAGTGTTGGTGATGTATGCAGGCCGTACCATGGAATACGGTACCGTGGATGAAATCTTCTACAACCCAAGCCACCCATACGCAGAAGGTTTGCTCAAAGCGATCCCTCGTTTGGATACCGAAGGCGAAATTCTGCCAACCATTCCGGGTAACCCGCCAAACCTACTGAGGCTGCCACCGGGCTGTCCTTACCAAGAGCGTTGTCACCGTGTGGGTGATCGCTGTAAATCTGAAGCGCCGATATTGAAGCCGTTTGCTCAAGGTCGTCAACGCGCGTGTTTTTCTGATTGGGAGGCTTGGACAAAATGATGGCTGAAAAACAATTACTGCTGGATGTAAAAGACTTAAAAGTTCACTTTAGTATTGCTTCGAAATCGGCGTGGCCGTGGTCCAAACCTGCCAACCTTAAAGCCGTCGATGGCGTGAATATTCAGCTTTATGAAGGTGAGACACTAGGCGTAGTAGGAGAGTCGGGCTGTGGTAAATCGACCTTTGCACGAGCCATTATTGGTTTAGTGGAGTCGACTGACGGTGAAGTGGTGTGGTTAGGGCAAGACCTAACCAAAATGCAAGAAGTGCAGCGCCGTGAAACCCGTAAAGAGATCCAGATGATTTTCCAAGATCCACTGGCTTCTCTAAACCCAAGGATGACCGTTGGCGATATTATTGCAGAGCCACTGAAAACCTTCTATCCAAAGCTCAGCAAAGAGGAAGTGAAATCTCGAGTCAAAGAGATGATGGCGAAAGTGGGTTTATTACCCAACGTGATTAACCGTTATCCGCATGAGTTTTCAGGTGGGCAATGTCAGCGTATTGGTATTGCGCGAGCCTTGATACTCAGACCAAAAATGATCATCTGTGATGAGCCGGTATCAGCACTTGATGTGTCGATTCAAGCTCAGGTGGTGAACCTACTTAAAGAGTTGCAAAAAGAACTGGGTTTGAGCTTAGTGTTCATTGCGCACGATTTATCGGTAGTAAAGCACATCTCAGATCGAGTATTGGTGATGTATTTAGGTAATGCTGTAGAGCTGGGTGAATCGGAGCCACTATTTGCTGATCCGAAACACCCTTACACGCGAGCATTGATGTCTGCAGTGCCGATCCCCGATCCGAAACTAGAGCGCAACAAGCATATCGAGATGCTGGAAGGGGACTTGCCGTCACCCATCAGCCCGCCATCGGGTTGTGTGTTTCGAACTCGTTGTCCGCAAGCGAATGAAGAGTGTGCGAAGACCAAACCACAAATGAAAGGTGATGCCATTCATGCGGTATCTTGCCTGCAAGCTGGTATATAGCTATGTAATTGGTCTTTAGTAGCGCTAAGCGCGGCCGCAAGAACCGGCCGCGCTTTTGGGGTTTCTCACTGCTCCTTCAATATTTTCAAACATCAAGGTCAACTTCTTCACCTTCATCGTAAAACACGTGTCTCTATACTGAATGACTAGGTTAGTCAATTAACAATAGGTGAATGTTATGGGTAAGCTTGTAGACGGAGTCTGGCACGACGTTTGGTATGAAACAAAAGAAAACAACGGCAAGTTTGTTCGTGAAGATGCGGGCTTTCGCAACTGGATTGAAAATAGACCTGACGCACAGTTCAAGCCAGAATCAGGCCGATATCATTTGTATGTTTCCCTAGCTTGTCCTTGGGCCCATCGAACGCTGATCTTTCGTGAACTCAAGCAACTTACTTCTCATATCGACATTACTGTTGTGTGCCCGGATATGTTAAATGAAGGTTGGCAAATGGGATTGCCAGAGCCGCTCTTTGGTCATACTCGTTTGCATCAAATATACACGCAAGCTAAACCGGACTATACCGGTAGAGTAACGGTACCTGTATTGTGGGATAAGAAAACTGAGTCCATTGTTAGCAACGAGTCATCTGAAATTATTCGTATGTTTAACACAGCATTTAATGACCTTACTGGAAATCACGACGACTATTACCCAGCAGTCTTGCACAGCGAAATTGATAAATGGAATGATTTCATTTACCCGAATATAAATAACGGCGTTTATCGTTGTGGATTTGCAACGACTCAATCAGCATATGAAGAAGCCTATGAGTCTCTGTTTAATGCACTAGATGAAGTGGAGTCACATCTAGACAACAACAGGTATTTGGTTGGCAATCAAATCACTGAAGCTGATTGGCGTTTGTTTACAACTCTAGTACGTTTTGATGCGGTTTACGTTGGGCACTTTAAATGCAATAAGAAGCGTATTTTGGATTATCCAAATATTCAGAATTATCTAAAAGAGCTCTATCAAGTGGAAGGGGTGAAGCAGACGGTCGATTTCTATCATATTAAACGACACTATTACTTCAGCCATACTCAAATTAACCCGACACAGGTGGTGCCAGTAGGGCCAGAGCTGGACTTAGATAGCGTACATAACCGAGTGCAAAAGTTTTCACGTTAGCTTACCTGAAGCTGAGATTAATTTACTCGCTAAAATTTACAAGGCCCTCAAGACAACTTGAGGGCCTTTGGCTCTAGCAAGACAGAGAGTTTAAATTAAGCTTCTGCTTGTGATGCTTGGATAGCAGTTAGAGCGATGGTGTAAACGATATCGTCTACCAATGCGCCGCGTGATAAGTCGTTCACTGGCTTGCGCATGCCTTGCAGCATTGGACCAATTGATACGAGATCTGCAGAACGCTGTACCGCTTTGTATGTTGTGTTACCAGTATTTAGATCTGGGAATACAAATACAGTTGCTTTACCTGCAACAGGAGAGTTAGGTGCTTTAGAAGCTGCCACGCTTTCCATGATAGCCGCATCATATTGAAGTGGGCCATCAATGATTAGGTCTGGGCGCTTCTCTTTCGCGATGCGTGTTGCTTCACGTACTTTATCTACATCAGCACCTGAACCAGATTCACCAGTAGAGTATGAGATCATAGCTACACGTGGTTCGATACCGAACGCTGCTGCTGATTCTGCTGAAGAGATTGCAATTTCAGCTAGCTGTTCTGCGTTTGGATCTGGGTTAACCGCGCAATCACCGTAAACAAGTACTTGGTCAGGCAGTAGCATGAAGAATACAGAAGAAACAACAGATGTGCCTGGCGCTGTCTTAATGATTTGGAACGGAGGAACGATAGTGTTTGCTGTCGTATGAACAGCACCAGAAACTAGGCCGTCAACTTCGTCGTTCTCAAGCATCATAGTGCCTAGGAATACTGAATCTTCTAGCTTCTCGCGTGCAACGACCTCAGTCATGCCTTTCTTCTCACGAAGCTCAACTAAGCGTGATACGTAGTTGTTGCGCACTTTTTCAGAATCGATGATTTCAACGCCAGCACCTAACTCAACACCTTGTTGAGCAGCTACACGGCGGATTTCTTCTGGGTTACCTAAAAGCACACATTGTGCGATACCACGTTCAGCACAGATTGCTGCAGCTTTAACAGTACGTGGCTCATCACCTTCAGGTAGCACAACGCGCTTGCGTGCTTGTCTTGCAAGTTCAGTAAGTTGGTAACGGAATGCTGGTGGGCTGAAGCGCTTAGTACCTTGCGAACCTTCACTTAGAGAATCGATCCAAGGAACATCGATGTGGCTTGCAACGTGTTCGTTGATAAGCTCGATACGCTCTTTATCATCTGGTGGTACTTCTAAGCTGAAGCTTTGAAGGTTCAGAGAAGTTTGCCACGTGTTGCCTTCAACACGGATGATTGGTAAGCCAGTATCAATAGCTGGTTGACATAGGTGCTGGATTTCAGCTGGAAGCTCATAGCCACCAGTAAGAAGGATTGCACCAATTTCAACACCGTTCATTGCTGCAAGTGAAGCTGCAACGATAACGTCTGGTCTATCACCTGATGTGACTAGCAATGACCCTGGTTTGAAGTGCTGAAGCATGTGCGGTAGAGAACGCGCACAGAACGTGATGCTACGGATACGGCGAGAGTTGATATCACCTTCATTGATGATTTCAGCTTTTAGGTGGTTCGCGATATCAATTGCACGAGTTGCAATCAGGTCAAGCGTCCAAGGCACACAACCAAGCACTTTAATTGGGCTTGAGTTGAAGATTTGCATCACTTCAAGGTTGGTGTGAATTGCAGCTGTTGAGTCATCAAAAATTTCAGAAAGGTCTGGGCGAGTACGACCTGAGCTATCAACAGGAGCGTTCAGCTTATTGATGATTACGCCAGAGATATTTTTGTTTTTGATACCACCAAAGTGTGAACAAGCAACTTCAATGCGCTCTTTAAGCTGCATAGGGTTGTCTGTACCTGGAGTTGCAACCAGTACGATTTCTGCACCTAGAGTCGCTGCGATTTCTGCGTTAATTTGGTTTGCAAAAGGGTGCTTACGTGTTGGAACGATACCCTCGATCAAAGTTACTGCAGAGTTTTTATTGACGGCGTTGTATCTTTCAACGATTGTTTCAAGCAAAACGTCAGTTTTATCTGCGCCAATCAGGTGTTCAGCTTCAGCGATTGATGTAGGCTCACCGATTTTGATATCACTTGTAGCCTGAATAATTGCAGATGTTAGATCTGGATGGTTTGAATTGTCTAATCTTGGTTGGGCAATCGGCTTATAAAAAGCAACGTCGACACCTTTACGCTCCATTGCACGAAGTACACCCGTGCAGACACTAGTTAAACCTACGCTAGTGCTAGTCGGGATGAGCATGATTGTACGGGACATTGTATAGTACCTTACTATGTAAACTTAAATAATGTTCAACTTCTTGTTGGGGGGTGTAACAATATTAGAAGTTGAGCCCCTTTAAAAAATCTGGCCAGCAAGAGTCGCTGGCCAAGAAAAGAAATTATAGTCCTGACAAACGAGCCGTATCTTCAGCGATAACGAGTTCTTCGTTTGTTGAGATAACCATCGCTGGAACGCGGCTATTTTCAGTTGTTATGACACCTTCGCCACCAAAGCGCGCTGCTAAGTTAGCTTCGCTGTCTACTTCAATACCAAGTACACCTAAACGGTTAAGAACCATTTCGCGAATTGGTGCAGAGTTTTCACCAATACCACCAGTAAATACGATTGCATCTAGCTTGCCGTCAAGTGTTGCTGTGTAGCCAGCGATGTATTTAGCTAGGCTGTGACAGAAAACGTTCATTGCGCGCGTCGCTTCTTCTTTTTCACCGTAGTTGTCTTCAACAAAACGGCAATCAGAAGTCACTTCTGTTAGACCTTGTAGACCAGACTCTTTAGTTAGCATAGTGTTGATTTGATCAACTGAGTAACCTAGGTTGTCATGTAGGTGGAAAATGATAGCAGGGTCGATATCGCCACAACGAGTACCCATTACTAGACCTTCAAGTGGAGTAAGACCCATTGAGGTATCTACACACTTACCATCTTTAACAGCACAAACTGAAGCACCGTTACCTAAGTGGCAGTTAATGATGCTGGTTTCTTCAACTGGCTTGTTTAGACGTTTTGCTGTCTCACGAGTAATAAATAGGTGAGAAGTGCCGTGCATACCGTAGCGACGGATGCCGTGTTCTTTATATAGGCTATATGGAAGCGCGTATAGGTAAGCTTCTTCAGGCATTGTTTGGTGGAATGCAGTATCAAAAACAGCAACCATAGGTAGACCCGGGAATGCTTTTTGTGCAGCTTTGATACCAATGATTGCTGCAGGGTTATGAAGAGGCGCAAGAGTCGCACAGTCTTCAATGCCTTTAACCACATCATCATTGATAAGTGCAGACTGAGTGAACTTCTCTCCACCATGAACAACGCGGTGTCCTACAGCTTTTAGCTGCTCGGCCAACTCAGGCTTAGACGCTAAGATAGTCTCTACTATGAAAGCTAGCGCTTGATCGTGAGCTGCACCTTCACCTAGTTGCGCTTCGTGTTTACCATCCAGCTTCCACTTTATGCGGGCATCAGAAAGGTATAAACATTCAGCAAGACCTGTTAGGTATTCGTCGCCAGTGCTTGGGTCGACAATAGCGAACTTAAGTGATGAACTACCGCAGTTTAATACTAAAACTAGCTTAGACATGAGTGACTACCTGTGATTATCGATTGTGACAAAAAAATAAACCTCAGAAATAGTAAGCAGCTTTGTGAGCACGTACTTAATCTTGGTCAAAAAAACTTCAATTTCCATATCGAAAAAGGTTACCTTGAGTGTGTTTACCTAAGGTTGTCCTAACAAATCTATCCTAAAGTTGCTCATATTGACAAAATAAGCAACAATGAGAACTAGACACCGTTATTAATGGTGAATAATAGATTTGTTAATATAACAAAAAATTGATCAAATTAAAAAAAATTGATGAATTATAAAAAAAGGTAATCAATTACGTCATTTGTTTAGATGTTCAACTTTTTTTAAAGATCGGCCAGACGAGTGGTGGGGGGATTATGAGTAATAAAGTTGGTTTGATACGCAGCTTAAAAAGTGGTCAGAAGTATATGGACTCTTGGCCTATGCGTAAGGAACTCAATCTGCTTTTCCCAGAGCAAAGAATAATCAAAGCAACAAAGTTTGGCATTAAAGTGATGCCAGCTATTGCAGCGATTAGTGTTTTGACTCAGATGGTGTTCCATAACGAGCAAGCAATGCCGCAGGCGGTCATTATTGCTCTTTTTGCTATTAGCTTGCCTCTACAGGGTGTTTGGTGGTTGGGTAATCGAGCTAATACACAGTTGCCACCTGCATTAGCTGGTTGGTATCGCGAAATTCACCAGAAAATCACTGAAACTGGTTTTGCTTTAGAGCCTGCTAAGTCAAAGCCTCGTTACAAAGAGCTAGCAAGTATTTTGAATCGTGCATTTAGGCAATTAGATAAGACTGCTCTAGAACGTTGGTTTTAATCCAAATATCTCCAAACAAAAAAACCTCACGCATTGGCGTGAGGTTTTTTTATACTGAGCGGAAACTTAGTTGAACATCGCGATTGCTTTCTCAGCGTCTACGTATTCTAGGTTGAAGCTCTCTGCTACTTCTTTACAAGTCACTTTACCGTGGATTACGTTCAATCCTTCTAGGAAACCGTTGTCGCTAAGTAGCGCTTCGCGGTAGCCTTGGTTTGCTAGCTTGATAATGTAAGGTAGAGTCGCGTTATTTAATGCAAAAGTAGAAGTGCGCGCGACAGCACCTGGCATGTTAGCTACACAGTAGTGAACGACATCATCAACAATGTAAGTTGGTTCTGCGTGTGTTGTAGCGTGAGATGTTTCGAAACAGCCACCTTGGTCGATTGCAACATCGACAACAGCACTACCGGTTTTCATTCGCTTGATGTGGTCTTTAGTAATCAGCTTAGGTGCTGCAGCACCTGGGATAAGTACTGCACCGACAACAAGGTCTGCTGCTAGAACGTGCTTCTCGATAGCATCTTCAGTTGAGTAGACAACTTTAGCTTGCCCTTGGAATTCTTCGTCTAGCTTACGTAGGGTATCTAGGTTTCGATCTAGAATCGTCACGTCTGCACGAAGGCCGACAGCCATTCTTGCCGCGTTAGCACCTACAACGCCGCCACCAACAATGACAACTTTCGCAGGTTCAACACCCGGTACGCCGCCTAGTAGCAATCCGCGTCCACCGTGAGACTTCTCTAACGTTTGAGCACCAGCTTGAATGGACATTCTGCCAGCAACCTCAGACATTGGTGCTAAAAGTGGCAATCTTCCCATATTATCTGTTACAGTCTCATAGGCTATACAGACAGCTTTGCTTTTAATTAGGTCTTCTGTTTGTGGAAGATCTGGTGCTAGGTGCAAATAAGTGAATAAAATTTGCCCTTCGCGAAGCATAGCGCGCTCAACAGCTTGCGGTTCTTTAACTTTTACAATCATATCCGCTTTGGCGAATACGTCAGACGCGGTAGGAAGAATGGATGCACCTACAGATATGTAATCATCATCTGAAAAGCCAATGCCCGAACCGGCTTTGGTTTCTACGTAGACTTGGTGGCCAAGAGAGATTAGTTCTCTCACGCTTGCGGGGATCATTCCAACACGGTACTCGTGGTTTTTGATTTCCTTTGGTACGCCAATGATCATCCTGACTCCTTTATGTTTCATGGTTATATTAACTATTAATGTTGTATTTATATCGAGTTTACATCTAGTATAGTAGTTGATTGGCGATATTTGATACTGAATATTAAAAAAATGTAGTATAAATTTTTGCAAGGAAGTTATAAGGTGGAATAAAAAATGGTAGACAACTATAAAAAGCCGTCTAAAGATCTCGACCGAATCGATCGCAATATTCTTAATGAATTGCAAAAGGATGGTCGTATATCTAACGTTGAATTGTCGAAGCGAGTCGGTTTGTCTCCAACCCCGTGTCTAGAGCGGGTACGTCGACTAGAGCGTCAAGGTTACATATTGGGTTATACAGCGCTACTCAACCCACAATACCTTGATGCTTCTCTATTGGTATTTGTTGAAATTACGTTAAATCGTGGTGCACCGGATGTCTTCGAACAATTTAATACAGCCGTTCAAAAATTAGATGATATCCAAGAGTGCCACTTAGTTTCTGGTGATTTTGACTACTTGTTGAAGACCCGAGTGTCAGATATGAGTGCGTATCGAAAATTGCTTGGGGATACCTTGCTACGTTTACCTGGTGTCAATGACACCCGAACCTACGTTGTAATGGAAGAAGTTAAGCAGACCAATCATTTAGTCATCAAAACTCGTTAGCCGAAATACCTTTCTATATTCTGACTTTCGGCAATTGGGTTTTGAACCTCGATATGTTTAAATCTTTATGAGTGGTTGCTGGCTCGTTGTTTTTTCGTTTTAATCATTTGTTTATAAATGACTAAACTTAAGGTAATCGGCCAACACCGCTCAAATTGTATTTAACAGTGCCTATCCTAAAATGGATAGTGTCAGCGGATGATTCAGTAATTTATGTTCAAAGAGAGCAAGAATAAAGTCGAAACTATCGTTAAAACGGGTGAAGTGCCTCGTCCTTTCCGTTTAAACGGTTCGCAACGCCTCAAAGAGTGCGGGTTAATCCTAGCCGTACTTGTCTCCATGTTGCTATTTGTGGCGCTTATCACTTTCAGCCCAGCTGATCCTTCATGGTCCCAAACTGCGTGGGGCATGCATATCAATAATGCTGGTGGTTTCGTCGGAGCTTATGTCGCAGATACACTCTTTTTCACATTTGGAGTGCTAGCTTATTTAGTGCCTTTCTTATTGGTAATTTCTTCGTGGGTTTACTATCGGAAGAAAGACAGTGGCGAGCCCATTGATTTTATGCTTTGGGGCACCCGCGTTTTAGGCTTGGTGATTCTTATCTCAACTAGCTGTGGTTTAGCTGATATTAACGCGAATGATATTTGGTACTTTTCCTCTGGTGGTGTAATAGGGGATGTGCTTACTAACCTTGCTCTGCCAACACTAAACGTGTTGGGGACAACGCTCGTTTTCCTATTTTTGTGGGGAGCGGGTTTTACTCTTCTTACTGGTATTTCATGGTTAAGAGTTGTGGAGTGGTTGGGTGAAAAAGCAATCAGTGCTTTAACCTCATTGTTCAATCGTGCTCGCGGTGAGAAAGATGAGCTTATTCAACCAACAAGCTTTGCGGCAAAAGATGATCTACTGATAGAGTCGTCAAAACCTCAGGAAAAAGTTGTTGAAAATGAAGCTATTGAGGAGGCGCAAATTAGCGACCCTCTAATGGAAACTAAGTCCATTAAGCGTAAGTTCAATATACATGTCCCAGAGAAATCGAAGCAAGAGCGCAAAGAGCCAGTGCCAAACTTCCTTAAAACGGGTACCGATGCAGTTTCTGAAGAATTCACGCTCGCAGACTCAGACATAGAGACTCAAAGGCAAGATTTAAACGCTACTATTGAAGAGCTAGAACGCGCAGCGGCAAGTCAGGATGGGCTTTCGGTTGTTGATAACTCTTTAAATGAACCGATAGCTTCAGTACATGAAGAGGTTACTTCTGAGCCTTTTGCTGAAAAGGAGTCTGTGGTTGTTCAGGACACCCCATGGAATATTGACACTGACCCAGTTGATCCGGTTATAGATACTGAGCAGTTTGAACAGGTTTTTGATGACTTCGAATCTGATGAAGCGCACCAGCAACCGGTCATTTCTTCTTTTGATATTGATGACGAAGTAGAAGAGAAGGTTGCTGAAAATATCGATCAAGATGTGCAAGCATTTCAAGATATGGTTGCTGATGCGAAGGTGACAGCAAAAGAAAAACACAACCCATTCTTGGTGCAAAAAGAAACAGACTTACCAGTGCCAGAAGAGCCGATGCCAACGTTAGAGCTACTTTATCATCCTGAAAAGAGAGAAAACTTTATTGATAGAGAAGCGCTAGAAAACATCGCTCGTTTGGTTGAAGCTAAATTGGCTGATTACAAAATTCAGGCTGAGGTCGTCGATATATTCCCCGGTCCAGTAATTACTCGATTCGAGCTCGATTTGGCTCCTGGCGTTAAGGTTAGCCGTATTTCTAGTCTCTCTATGGATTTGGCTCGCTCTCTCTCTGCAATGGCAGTACGAGTGGTTGAGGTTATTCCGGGCAAACCTTATGTTGGCTTAGAGCTACCAAATATGAGCCGCCAGACCGTTTATTTCTCGGATGTAGTGGGAAGCCCTCAATTTGAGAATGCGAGCTCTCCAACAACGGTCGTTCTTGGGCAAGATATCGCCGGAGATGCGGTAGTCGCGGACCTGTCTAAAATGCCTCATGTGTTGGTTGCGGGTACTACGGGTTCAGGTAAGTCGGTTGGAGTGAACGTGATGATCTTGAGTATGCTTTATAAAGCGACTCCAGAAGAAGTTCGTTTCATCATGATTGACCCGAAAATGCTTGAACTATCTGTTTACGAAGGCATTCCTCATTTACTTTCTGAAGTTGTCACTGACATGAAAGATGCGTCCAATGCGTTGCGTTGGTGTGTTGGAGAAATGGAACGTCGCTATAAATTAATGTCAGCTCTTGGGGTCAGAAACATTAAAGGTTTCAACGATAAACTCAAGATGGCTGCTGCGGCAGGACACCCGATTCATGACCCGTTATGGAAAGAGGGTGACAGCATGGATCAGGAAGCGCCTTTGCTCACCAATCTTCCTTACATAGTAGTTATTGTTGATGAGTTTGCTGACTTGATGATGGTCGTTGGTAAAAAGGTGGAAGAGCTCATTGCTCGACTTGCACAAAAAGCACGTGCAGCGGGTATTCACCTGATCTTAGCAACACAAAGGCCTTCTGTTGATGTGATTACTGGTTTGATTAAAGCCAACATACCAACTCGTGTTGCCTTTACTGTATCAACGAAAACTGACTCTAGAACGATACTGGATCAGGGTGGTGCTGAGTCTTTGCTTGGCATGGGTGATATGTTGTATTTGCCACCAGGCTCAAGTCATACAACTCGTGTTCATGGGGCGTTCGCATCAGATGACGATGTGCATGCGGTCGTAAACAACTGGAAAGCGCGTGGCAAGCCTGAGTATATCGAAGAAATTACAAGTGGCGACCAATCTCCAGAAACACTGCTTCCAGGCGAAAAAATGGAAACTGATGAAGAGATGGATCCACTATTTGATCAGGTGGTGGAGCATGTTGTGGAAACTCGCCGAGGTTCTGTTTCAGGTGTGCAGCGTCGCTTTAAGATTGGTTACAACCGAGCAGCGAGAATCGTAGAGCAACTTGAAGCACAAGGTATCGTGAGTGCACCGGGCCATAACGGAAATCGAGAAGTACTCGCTCCTGCACCGGGTAGAGATATGAACTAACTGAACTTAGAGTAACAATGAAATCCCCCGCGAAGATAGCGGGGGATTTTTTTATCGGAGGCTTAACTCGGATTTCTTAGCAAATTGGCTAAGGAAAATAATTGCAATAGCAATGAGGTTGCCGGCAAAGATGACAATCAACCATTGTGGCATTGAAAGGGTTAAGAATTGCCAAGATATTTTTGAGCACTCTCCACTTGCAGAGAATATCCAAGGAAACCACTGATTAAGTTGAAGCCAGCTTGGGAATTCAGGAACTAGGCTACATGTATTGAATATGCTTGGATGCAATTGAATACTCACATGCTCGATCGCGAGTGAAAGCCCTTTAGCTGAGCTGGCTGCCCATATAACCATACCCATCCAGAAAAAGGTGAAATGCTTAGGGTTTATTAAACCAATCAGAGCGCCAATGATGATTCCGAGCATAGATACACGCTCATAGACACACATGACACATGGGTCTAGGTGCATGACATGCTGGAAGAATAGCGCGCTACCTTCGAAAAATAGTGTAAAAAGTAGTAGTAGAGACCAGGACAAGCGACGTTTTGAAAATTGTTTTATTGATAGTAGTAAACTCACACAGTGACCCTTAGGTATATAGACAAAAGCTCTGACATATCAGAGCTTTTTATCTTGTATTGGTTCCATATTCAACTAGTTTTTCTAGTGACTAGTAGCTTTTACGGCCCCGACAGCTTGAACTGCACTGTCTGTAATCCAGTGCATTTGGTGGAAATAGGCTGTCATTGGTTCAATAAAGAACATGATGCCAAATAAACCGACAAGTGAAAGGACAATCGTATAGGGTAGAGCCATCAACACCATTCGGCCATACGATAGTCGGATTAATGGAGCAAGTGTTGAAGTCAGCAAGAACAAGAACGCTGCTTGGCCGTTTGGTGTTGCAACTGAAGGTAGATTAGTACCAGTGTTAATAGCTACTGCCAACAAATCAAATTGCTCACGTGAAATAAGCCCTTGGGCTAAAGCATCCTTTACTTCAAGAATATATACGGTCCCAACAAACACATTGTCGGACACCATCGAAAGTAGTCCGTTGGCGACATAAAACAGTGCTAACTGTGTACTTTCATTTTTGACGTTTAGAACAGCGTCGATCACTGGGCCAAATAGATGTTGATCAATGATTACCGCGACTATCGAGAAGAATACGGCTAATAGGGCGGTAAATGGCAGTGCTTCTTCAAACGCACGGCCGATTTGATGCTCTTCAACTACACCTGTGAAAGAGGTAGCCAGGATAATCACAGACAAACCAATTAGGCCTACAGCGGCTAAGTGGAATGCTAACCCAATCATTAACCAAACTGCGATTATGCCCTGAACATACAGCTTGACTACATCTTGTTTGGTTCGGGATTGTTTTTCAGCTTTGTCGAAATCGACTAGAATTTTTCGCACGTTGTCTGGTAGTTCAGCGCCGTAACCAAATACTTTGAACTTCTCTACTAGAGCACAAGTGATAAGTCCGAAAATGAATACCGGAACCGTAATTGGAGCCATACGGATGATGAAGTCACCGAACTGCCAGCCCGCTTGGTCGGCGATGATCAGGTTCTGAGGCTCACCAACCATGGTCATTACGCCACCTAGAGCAGTACCAATACCAGCGTGCATTAATAACGAACGAAGAAATGCTCGATAGCGCTCCAAGTCGTCACGTGACAATGAGCACAGATGTTCGTCTTGGGTATGGTCATGAGAAGAGTTGGTTCCTTTCCCTGAAGCGACCTTATGGTATATCGCGTAGAAGCCGACCGCGACGCTGATAACAACCGCAATCACCGTTAAAGCATCTAAAAATGCCGATAGAAATGCTGAGACAAAGCAGAATGAAAGTGAAAGGAGAACTTTTGAGCGTATACCAAGCAATATTTTGGTAAAGATGAAAAGAAGTAGTTGCTTCATAAAGTAGATGCCAGCGACCATAAAGATCAGTAGCAATAGAACTTCGATGTTACTCACTAATTCATGTTTAACTTGTTCTGGGCTAGTCATTCCAATAGCAATCGCTTCAATGGCTAACAAGCCACCTGGTTGCAGAGGGTAGCACTTCAGTGCCATAGCGAGAGTAAAGATAAACTCAACGACAAGCAGCCAACCGGCAACAAATGGGTTGAAATGAAATACGATAGGGTTGATGACTAAAAAAGCAACAATTGCCGCTTTGTACCAAGTTGGTGAATTGCCAAGAAAGTTTTTGACAAAAGCGTTTCCGAATGACATCGGCATAAATAATACTCTTATTTGTTTTAAACCAAATTTATATGGCTTGCATTCATTTAGGGGTACTAGCTAGTCAATGACGTAGATTAACGCTGCACAGATAAGGTGTTTTTATTATGAAAAGTGAGCATCATAGGGATGATTCTGTGCAGTCCCTCCCTGAAAATTAATCGCAAGCGCTCCATGCTCGACGCAAACTCTACTGATCAATGTTATAGAGTCAATACTTAGCGCCAGTTTAGCCTTAGTTGAGGCTGTGATTTATCTCGAAACGAGATCAAAGCAGCGGTTTTGGTAATTTTTCTTGGAATAAACTAACTTTTATGAGGGATTGTGTTGTAAGCGCGTATTATATGCATTTTATCTTACTAAAATTGCATAAATGTTAATGATATTGGGTGCTTGTATTCATATTTTTAATCTCATAACTGACTGTATTTAGGTATTTTAGACGGACATATTTGCTAAGTTAGTGGTCATAATTATTTATATGCAGGCGCCTTTTGTATAAGGCTGTGCTTTTCAGTTATTTATGAAAAATTAAATTGATTGACTGAATCCGCATAGGTGTCAACCCAGAGTCAAGAATGCTGTAGCGTCACAGTGAGATAGAGAAGTTTTATGCATTTTATTTTTATCGTGCCAAACTAGTGGTATGATGAGTTGCATTGGACTCTTATACCCAAACATCCAACAACACGCCCACGATGGTTGCTTGGAAATATAACAAATTGGAAAAGTAATTAATGGTCATTAAGGCAAAAAGTCCGGCTGGATTTGCAGAAAAGTATATTATCGAAAGCATATGGAATGGTCGCTTTCCACCAGGTTCAATCTTACCAGCTGAACGAGAGCTTTCTGAACTAATTGGTGTCACTCGCACAACGTTGCGCGAAGTCCTGCAAAGATTAGCTAGAGACGGTTGGCTAACTATTCGTCATGGGAAACCGACAAAAGTTAATGAGTTTATGGAAACGTCTGGACTCCATATCCTAGACACGCTCATGACTCTGGATGCAGATAATGCAACTGCGATAGTGGAAGACTTGCTAGCAGCTCGCGCGAATATCAGCCCGATCTTTATGCGTTACGCCTTCAAAGTGAACAAAGAGAGTTCAGAGCGTACGATATCTAATGTGATTGAGTCTTGTGAAGCACTACTGAATGCTGAATCTTGGGATGCTTTTATGGAAGCGTCACCATATGCTGAAAAGATATCTCAGTATATTGGCGATGATGGTGAAAAAGACCCGGAAGTTCGTCAGGCAACGCTAATCGCGAAAACCTTTAACTTTTACGACTATATGCTTTTCCAACGTTTGGCTTTCCACTCAGGAAATCAAATCTATGGCTTAATTTTTAATGGCCTGAAAAAGTTATATGACAGGGTTGGAAGCTATTACTTCTCGAATGAAACAGCGCGTTCTTTAGCAATGAACTTTTACCGTGAGCTTCTTGATGTTTGCCGCTCTGGTGAAAGGGATAAACTACCTTTAGTTGTGCGCCATTATGGTCTTGAAAGCTCGCAGATCTGGAACAAAATGAAAACTACATTACCAACAAACTTTACCGAAGATGAACACTAGAGCCTAAGAGAGTCTTCTAATGAAAAGCCTGTCATTGAAGACAGGCTTTTTTGATTCTAGGACGCTTCGTGGCCACCGGCTTCCCAGAACCATTGCGTAAGGTGCAACTCAAGATCACCTAACTCCTCAGGGCCGATCAGTGCTAATCCTAGATCTTCCGCGCGTGTAATATCGTTATACCTCAATGGGCGGAAACTCACGAGCATTGCTCTTGCTTGCAGTCCTCCTAGAAGGTCTCGTAAAGACTCCAGTTTGTATAAGGTGTCGTCTCCGTCATCTCTCATACCTTTGGTTTTGCACTCGATAATATGCAGTTTATTGTTTACGACGCAGGCGACATCCAATTCGTTTCTAACTTCTCGTTCACCAAGCTTTCTATATACTTGAACACCTAGTGAATGGTCCTGTATGGTCGGCATCTTGTCTTGAATACGTCGAACCGTAGTATGTACTAGGTTCTCTAACCATTCTCCATTTGAGAAACGGCGCGCATTCTCATCGGCAAAAGTTAAAACACCCTTGTCGTAGTTAGCAATGTTAGCATCGACTAGGTCGTTGATAAGCTGACTTAATTCTCGGTAGCCTTGCTGCTTTTCGGTGAGCTCAACGTCAAGCTTTTGCTCTTTTCTACAGGTTGTGGCTAAGTAGTTTAGAGTAGCGAGTCCCGGGCCCAACTCAAGTGCTTGGCTAGCCCAGCGTTTTCCTATTAGATGCAGGGTTTCATTTAGGCTTGGAGATATCTCTTCTTCGTTAAACTCGCCTCGTGCACCAAAAATAGTCAGGTAGTCTGCAATGGTAATGTTGTCTTGCACTTGACCATCTGCGCGAGACTCTGGGTAAAGCCAACAAAAGCGATCGCTGTTGGGCTCAACAACAAATATAGGCCATTCGTAGTTACGGAAAACCTCATAGAAGCAAAGAAGTCGATGCCTTAAACCACAGCTTGCATTGAGTACGACTTTTTCATTTTCTGTGGTTAGTTTTTTTGCTAATTTTTGGGCAGACTGCTTGATTAGCAATGTGTTAGCGTCTTGTGGAATATCATAAAATTCAGATTCAATGTTTCTTTGGCTGAGAACTTGTTGCAGTCTTTGAAACATAGTCTGTTGGCTTATATCGCCAACAAATATCATTTTTGCCTCAGTCACTCTATTGTCTAAAAGTGGAGTGATTAGGCGAATAGGATCGGAGTCAATGATACCTACATGAACAGTCATAACATTCCTCATTAAGGGCTTCTACTGCTTGAGTTTATAAGGCGGTGGATTTACGTAACTATCTGACGGCCAGCACCCTTTTTACGATATTGAGTTAATTTCCTCAAAAACAAGTCATCTGTTTTGTTATTCGCAATTCTTTTCTTTTATTTACAAGGATTTTACATAAACCCGAAATATTAACCGATATCAATATAAGTTAAGTGCCAAGACTCGCACTCATCAATCTGGCGCTAAGGAAGAACTATTGCCTGTTGATAATATTGAGCTTTCTTGGCGTATAAAGCATACTTGGGCGAGATAAATCATAGTGTAATGGAGCATTTTATGGCTGAAGAGACTATCTTTAGTAAAATCATTCGCAAAGAAATCCCAGCAGATATCGTTTATGAAGACGAGTTAGTGACAGCATTTAGGGACATTAGCCCAAGAGCGCCGACACATATTTTAATAATCCCAAATAAATTGATCCCAACAGTGAATGACGTGACAGCTGATGATGAAGCGACCATGGGAAGAATGTTTACTGTTGCAAGGAAACTCGCAGAGCAAGAAGGTGTCTCAGAAGATGGTTATCGTTTGTTGGTAAATTGCAATAAACACGGAGGTCAAGAGGTGTATCACATACATATGCATCTTGTCGGCGGACGTCCGCTAGGGCCTATGTTAGTCGGTTAACAGCGTCGCAAAAATTGCAATCAATTCGACATATTCGTAATAAATTCAATGGGCGTACTGCCCATTTGTTATATATCAAAGTAATCTAAATTTGTACCTATCAAGTAGCTTAAGTTCAAGAACAGGCGAACTTTAAGTCAAGCCTTACATATATAGGCGCTTGAAGGTGAAATGACTAATCACTACTTGAACGGAAAGCATCGGTGCGAAAATATACTCGGCTCATAATAGCAATTTCTACAGTCTCTTTGCTGACGTCATGTGCCAACTTGTCGAGCGGGAATCTATTTAGTCACTATAGTGCACAGAATAAAGGTGTTTATCAGGCGGTGGAAGCGGGTCGCTACAGTAAAGCGGTAGAGGCTCTTCCGGAGCACAATATAGCCGGAACTATCCTCGATAATATGGAAAGAGGTCGAGTATATTATTTGGATCAAAAGTATGCGGATAGTATGGCGAGTTTCCAGAAAAGTGATCAGGCAGTGAAGAAGTGGCAAAATCAACCTGTCGTCTCCATTTCTGATACAGCAACAGATATCGGTTCTTTAGCCGCTAACGACAATTTAAATGAATACCAACCTGCAGATTACGAGCTCGGCTTCTTACACCTTTATTTAGGGCTTAATTACCTCAATAAGAATGACTTAACCGGTGCATTGGTTGAGATGCGTCAAGCCAACCAAGTGCAAATGAAAGCTCGACAAGACAGAGCGAGTGAGCTGAAATCTGCGCAAAAGCAAATGCAAAGTGAAGGTATTTCACCAAACTTAGGCAGCGTGCTCGCGAACTACCCAAATGCTGGGAAGGTTTTGGGAGAAGTGCAGAATGCCTACTTATTCTATTTATCGGCACTATTGTATGAGACGTCTGGTGATCTAAATGACGCTTATGTTGATTATCGTCGAGCTCTAGCTGTGATGCCGGATAATCAACAAGTGATTAATGGCACGATTCGAGTAGCGAATATGCTTGGTATGAATCAAGATTTGCAGCTATTGCTGAAGCGCTATGGTCAGCCTAAAACAATGCAGAAAGATCAAGCGCGGGTAATTGTCATTGAGGAAGAAGGCGAAGTTGAAGCTAGGCAAGAGTGGAAGTTGTCTTTGCCACTGTACAGTAGCAGCGGCGGTGCTATCTATTCCTTGTCACTCCCGTACTATCCAAAAGTTGAACCTGAACGATTTTCACCATTGCGTTTAAACGACAAAAAACTGCCCACAGATAAGTTAGTGAACGTCAATGCCATGGCTGAAAATGATCTGTCAGAGCGACTGCCTACTATTATTATTCGTCAGGCCCTTCGAATATATGCAAAAGATCAGATTCGACGCGAAGCTGCTGCTAAAGGAGGGGAAATCAGCAATTTGATTCTAAACTTATGGAATACATTTACTGAGCAAGCGGATACACGCAGTTGGCAAACGCTGCCGCGTAATGTTTATACTGCTAGTCGGTTTGTCAAAGCTGGAGAGCAAAGCGTTAATGTTGCAGGGCGCGATTATGAATTCAATGTAAAAGCGGGCCATACAGCATTAGTTTGGATTTCACGCCAAGGTGGCAGCGCCGTCATCTGGCACAAACAACTAGGAAGATTGGAATGAAAAAGTGGCTTTTATTCGTACTTGTCGCGTTTTTTGTAACAGGGTGTGCCCAAAATACTGCAGGGCTACAAATTGACGGTGAGTCTCACAAGGTTCTATTTGGAGACAAAGTACTTGGTTCAAGACTTGTTGTAAATGACATCGCGACGACTCAAGTTGATGGCCGTGCTCGTGGCGTGGTTCGCTTGACCAGTAAATACAAGGGTAATTTGAATATCTTGTATCGTTTCTCTTGGTATAATGACCAAGGGTTGGAAGTCAATACCAGTTCAGGTCCTTGGCGTCAGGCTATTGTTTACGGTGACGCATCAGTATCATTGTCTGAAGTGACGCTGAATCCAAATGGTACACAGTTCCGTTTGCAGATTCGTGAGAACAATGACTAAGTGCTAGGGATATGCGCTTATAAAAAACAAATTACTAGTAAGTGATTTAAATAAATATACTCAAACAAAATTAGTAAATTGAGGAAACACCAATATGAAAAAAAGTGCTATTGCATTGATTGGCTTGGCTGTTCTTCTCGGTGGCTGTACAAACAAAGTCACTTACGAAGATCCAAACGCCGTTGATACAACGTCGGTAGATTTTAACTCAACAGATCTACAAAAGATTGCCAACAACATGGTTGATAGTATGTTGATGTCACCTTCTATTGCAGCGATTACGCGTAATAACCGTCCGATTGTGTTTGTTGATGGAATCAAGAACAAAACTAGTCAGCATATTGATACTGAGTCTATTACAGATTCAATCAGTACTAAGATGCTTAACTCAGGTAAGTTCCGCTTTGTTGATATGAGCCGTGTAAATGACGTTCGTAAACAGTTGAACTTCCAAAACCACGATGAGCTTGTTGACCAAAATACAGCTATTAAGTTTGGTAACATGGTTGGCGCTCAATACATGTTGTACGGAAACTTGTCTAGTATCGTTCAGAGCAATGGTAGTGATAAAGATGTATACTACAAGATGACTATGCGCTTGATGGATCTGAAAACAGGTCTTATCGAATGGGCAGATGAAACTCAAATCCGTAAACAAGAATCTAGAGCACTTATCGGCTTCTAGGGTCTCTTGACCATCAGGAGTGATTTATGGCGAGAATGCCGTGGCGAGATGCGTGTCGGCTAGACAACTCTCTAGGATCGCTAGATCACTTCTTTAAAAGCCCTCCAGACTATGCGCAAACCTTGTCTGGAGGGTTAACTAACCGTTGTTGGAAAGTTGTTCTTACCAATGGCGAATGCTATGTTTGGAGACCAGATAGTCAAGTTCTCAAAGCTTTTTCTATCTCACGATTTCAAGAACATAGAATTTTGTCCGCCATCCAACCTGAAAACCTTTCACCCAAACCGTACCTTATCAACTCTAACGGGTTGCTTGTTGAATGGATTGAAGAACAGCAAACTGACCCCATCGATTTTGAATCGTTGCTTCAACTGTTTGCGAAAGTCCATGGTATGGACGTCTCCTCAATAGCAATCGCGCCGTTTAATTATACTGCTAGAGTTGATCACTACTGGATCCAAATCGACTCTAACCTGAAGACAGCAGAACTGAACCAACTTTATCTGCAGTGGCGTGCAGCCCCTACGATTCCTGACGTGCCACAAACATTGTGCCATTTTGACCTCGGGCCCTACAATGTTGTCGCTACCGCTGGTGGCTATAAAATCATTGATTGGGAGTACGCTTCACTTTCTGATCCGAGACTTGACCTAACCTTGATTCTCATTGCTTGCAAAGAGCCTATAGAAGAATCCGTACAGCGATATTGCTTAATGCGTCACCTTGAAGGTGTTGATGACTGGGTAGAAGGTGTGCTTCAGTGGCAGCCTAGAGCGAAACTAATGGCGATGCTGTGGTTTTTATTGGCCTATCAGCTAAAAGGCGGTGATTATTACTTGCAAAGTGCTAAAGAGTTGGAGGAAGCTCTAAGCGACCAAAGCGACCAAAGCGACCAAAGCGACCAAAGCGACCAAAGCGACCAAAGCGACCAAAGCGACCAAAGCGACCAAAGCGACCAAAGCGACCAAAGCGACCAAAGCGACCAAAGCGACCAAAGCGACCAAAGCGACCAAAGCGACTGAATACTAAATTTGTGTGATATATCCGCTTTATCTGCGTTAAAGCCTTACTTTCTATGTTAGATTTACTGAGAGCTTGAAACAGGCTTTTAAGGTAGGTCGTGGAGGTTTTATGATTATATATTTACATGGGTTTGACTCAACTAGCCCAGGGAATCACGAGAAAGTTCTTCAGCTTCAATTTATTGACGAAGACGTCAGGTTTATCAACTACAGCACTCTGCACCCTAAACATGATATGCAGCACTTGCTAAAAGAAGTGCACAAGCTTCTAGAGCATTCGGATGATTCATCCACTATCATATGCGGTGTAGGTTTAGGTGGCTATTGGTCTGAACGCATTGGCTTTTTGAGTGGTATTAAGCAAGTAATCTTTAACCCTAACTTGCATCCAGAACACAATATGGTTGGTAGAATTGATAGACCCGAAGAGTATGAGGACATAGCAACAAAGTGTGTCGAGAAATTTAGATCTAAGAATAAAAACAATTGTTTGGTAATTTTGTCCTCAGAAGATGAAGTACTGGATAATAAAAAGACAGCTTCTGAGCTGGACGCATATTATGAAGTAGTATGGGATGAGCAGGAAACTCATAAATTTAAAAAGATATCTCATCACTTACAACGCATTAATGAATTTAGAAATGCGTAAAGCATTTTCGCGTGGCCACAAACCTTGGCCGCGCGTCCTTTCTACTCTGATTACCTTCCCCCCAATTAAGCCAAATCAAAAGTTGCGTGACTGGTTAAGGCATATATAATGATGCAAACATACAAATGTTGATACATATCAAAAAAGTAAGAGTAAGTCGTAACTTGCCGAAAAATAGTAACTTATTGGCTTAAAGGCCGATTTTTTCCAATATAAATTCGTGAAGCTCAGATGGCATACAGGATACTTAGTACCCAGAATTAAATAGAATTTATCAATACGCGGAACAAAAAGAAGTTTCTTGATCGTTGTGAGGCTGCCTAAAGGCGCTTAACCTTGAAAGAACACTATGTCGTATTGAGCCATTTTTATCACTTTTAGAGGATTATTGTTGTGACACGAATTGTCGTTGTTGGCGGTGGTGCCGGCGGTTTAGAGCTTGCCACAAAACTTGGCCGTACGCTTGGCCGTAAAAAACGCGCTCATATTACACTGGTTGATCGTAAAGCGAGCCACTTGTGGAAACCTTTACTTCATGAAGTGGCCACTGGCTCATTAGATGAAGGTGTTGACGCATTAAGTTATCGTGCACACGCTAAGAACCATCATTTTGACTTCCGAATTGGCAGCTTACGTGATATCGATCGTGAGCGTAAAGTTATCACTCTTGGTGAGATGAGAGACGAGCAAGATCAACTATTGATGCCTAGCCGTGAAATAGAGTACGACCTGCTGGTTCTTGCTATTGGCTCAAAATCTAATGACTTTAATACACCGGGCGTAAAAGACAATTGTATTTTCCTAGATAGCCCAGAGCAGGCGAGTCGATTCCGCACTGAGATGAATAACGAATTCTTACGCCTGCATGCGAAGCACGGTGAAGGTATCGTAGATATCGCAATTGTGGGTGGTGGTGCGACAGGCGTAGAACTCTCTGCAGAGCTTCACAACGCCATTAAAGAACTGCACAACTATGGCTTTAAGGATTTAGATTCTAGCAAACTGAATATAAACCTAATTGAAGCTAGCGAGCGAATCTTGCAGGCGCTTCCTCCACGTTTGTCTGGCTCTGCACATAAAGAGCTAACCAACCTAGGTGTTAATGTTCGCACCTCTACAATGATTACTTGTGCAGAAAAAGACGGCTTGATCACGAAAGGCGGTGAGAAAATCCCTGCACAAATCATGGTATGGGCCGCTGGTATCAAAGCTCCTGACTTTATGAAAGAGATTGCGAGTTTAGAAACTAACCGAATCAACCAATTGGTTGTTAAGGATACTCTGCAAACTACTCGCGATGACGATATTTTTGTTATCGGTGATCTGGCTCAATGTACCCAACCAGATGGCTCATTTGTGCCGCCACGTGCGCAAGCTGCTCACCAAATGGCTAGCCGCGCGTTTAGCAATATTGTTGCTAAACTAAATGGCCGTGAGCTAAAACCTTATATCTATAAAGATAAAGGCTCTTTGATCTCTCTTAGCCGCTTCTCTACTGTTGGTAGCTTAATGGGTAACTTAACCAAAGGCTCGATGATGGTTGAAGGTCGAATTGCACGTGTTGTATATATTTCGTTGTATCGAATGCACCAGATGGCTCTACACGGTATGTTTAAAACATTGCTTATCATGCTAATGGGGCGCATAAATCGCTTGTTGCGACCGAAGCTAAAGCTGCACTAATCAAAGATTATCCGATACTATATAGCCCCTTCAATGGGGCTATTTTTTAATTCAAATCTTCTGGTGTAATAGAGAACACCATTCCGGCTTTTGGGACACCACGACTTAGGTAGCGGTTCTTAGCAATTACCTCGAATGACGCGTGACACGCTTGTGCCAGTTTTTGGCTTGGTAGGTTATTTGGATCGCAGACGATCTCTATTCTGGTGATTTTTAGCTTATCAAAGCAAAACTCTACGACGGCATTGAGAGACTCTTTTCCGTAGCCTTGATTTTGATAGCTATCGGCGATCCAGTAGCCGAGGCTGACCATATTGAACGTATGATATAGCTCATTGACAGATACCATACCAATCAAAGCATTGTCTTCTCGACGAAAGACACCGAAGCCAAATGATTTTGCTTGAATCCAGTTTAAGCGGGTAGTGAGAAGGAACTCATCAGCATCATCAACAGAAAAATTGTCAGAGCACCAATCTACCCATTGATGTAAAGAAGGAGATTGCTTGATGCAATCTGAAAGCTTTTGCGCGTCGTCTGAACTCACCAACTTCAATACTAAGCGCGGTGTGACAATTTGAAAGTCAACGACCATAACGATGCTTCTATATTCTTGTGTTAGCCAAAGTATATTCTTAGATTCGTGGGGCGGTAGAATTGATCAGAAAGAGTGTGATCAAAAAGCCCTCGACAAGCGAGGGCTATACAAAGCATGATAATGAGCTTATTTCACCTTACGAACCTGGATAATCATTCCCATTAGTGGGTTATCTAGATAGTAAGTTTCCGAGCTTCTCATTCGGCGCTTTTGTTTCATCTGGTATGTCTTCAATATGGTTTCCACTTTGAAAGGTGGAGTTACCTGCTCCATATGACCTACCTGTACTCCAGAGTTATCTTGGTCTAGATCAGAGTTTAAACCTATTTGCGGATCACTAATGATAGTTTTCTTCGTACTAGGCTCTCGTAAGTCTAGAGTGGTGTCGGCATAAAGGTAATGCTCAACGTAGATCTGTAGCTTTCCATCCAGTTCATACAGTGGTTTTGGCACGGAATGTTCGGTTACACCATCCATAACTTGCTGACCGACTACCGCTTTTTTCTCCGTACCATCAGGGTCAAACTGCGACGCAAAGTTTTTTCCAGCTTGGATTCTAAATACAGGTGCAGAATAGCGGCCTTGGTCGCCTTGTCGCCACGCAACATGCATTAATACTTGAAAACCTGCGTGGTTGTTTAGCGTCTGAACTTGCTTATCGAGCTTGTAAGCTGAAGGAGGCAGCATAGTGACACCTTTCTTAGCTAAGTAAGCACTGTTGTAAAAACTTCCAACACCTTTCATATTGATTGGCGGAAGATCATTCGGCCATGATTCATTGACGCTTTGTGGATTCACTACGCGTTTGAAAATAATCACTTCTATGTCGAACTGTCTCTTCGCTGCGAATACAGGCGCAGAAACAAAAATGAGCATTAGTAGTGGGAGCAGTTTTTTCATTATGACTCCGTCGTCAGATAGAAATCGAGTCGCCAACCAAACACAATGTATTATGCCGTTGTCGTGATTAAATTATTTCGAAACTCAGCTAACATATCAGTCACGAACTGAGTTCGTTTGCGCCTATCGGTTAATGGTACAGCAAACTTAAGTTTAGTTGGCCCTTCCATAGCGAATTTTTGTGGCTGAGATTGCAAGAGTTTAACCAAATAGGCCGGGTTTATGTCAGCATTTGGATAGAACTCAATATAGCCACCTTTGTCATGAGCTTCTATTTTCTTCACTTTTAGCGTACCTGCGGCAATTTTAACCTCAGATACTGATAGCAAGTTCTTTGCAGCATCGGGCAGCAGGCCAAATCGGTCGATAAGTTCAACCTTGATCTCCGATAGTTCGTCAGAGTTGTGCACACTCGCTATCTGTTTATACATAGATAGCCGAGTATTGATGTCTGGGATATAGCTATCAGGGAGCAGGGCTGGGATGCGCATTTCAACCTCAGTCTGCTCTCGAAGAAGTTCATCTAGCGACAGCTCTTGACCATTTTTGAGTGCTTCGACAGCTTGTTCCAACATTTCCATGTACAGCGTAAACCCGACCGATTGAATTTGACCACTCTGTTCATCACCAAGCAGTTCACCAGCGCCACGTATTTCTAAGTCGTGCGTTGCCAAAGTAAAGCCTGCTCCTAAGTCTTCTAGAGAAGCAATAGCGTCAAGGCGTTTAATGGCATCTTTGGTCATCGCCTTTGGATGCGGTGTTAAAAGGTAGGCATACGCTTGGTGATGAGAACGACCCACGCGTCCACGTAATTGGTGAAGCTGAGCTAGGCCTAGATTGTCTGCGCGATTCATAATAATGGTATTGGCGGTTGGGACGTCGATACCTGTTTCGATGATCGTTGTACAGACCAAAAGGTTAAAGCGCTGATGATAGAAGTCGTTCATAATGCGTTCTAGCTCTCGTTCACGCATTTGACCATGTGCCACGGTGACTCGGGCTTCAGGAATCAACTTTTCTAAATCTTGGGCTACTTTTTCGATTGTTTCTACCTGATTGTGCAGGAAATAAACCTGACCACCACGCATAATTTCACGTAGTGCAGCTTCGCGAATCACGTTGTCGTCATGTTGACGGACAAAGGTTTTGATCGATAGGCGCCGTGCTGGAGGAGTAGCGATTATCGACAGGTCACGCATGCCACTCATCGCCATATTCAGCGTTCTTGGAATTGGAGTTGCGGTTAAGGTCAAGATATCTACGTCAGCACGCATTGCCTTAACTTTTTCTTTTTGCCTCACACCAAAGCGGTGCTCTTCATCCACAATGAGTAAGCCAAGATCTTTGAACTGTATATCGCTAGATAGAAGTTTATGTGTGCCAACTACAATATCGACTTTACCTTCGGACACGTCAGCTAAAATCTGCTTTTGCTCTTTTGCTGATTTGAATCTAGACAACACTTCGACTCGAATAGGTAAGTTGGCAAAGCGATCTCTAAAGTTTTCAAAATGCTGTTGAGCAAGCAGTGTGGTTGGGACTAGAACAGCGACTTGCTTGCCATTGTCGGTGCTGACGAAAGCCGCTCGCATCGCGACTTCAGTTTTACCGAAGCCAACATCACCACACACAAGACGATCCATTGCCTTCGGCTGACACATATCGGACAACACAGAGTTGATAGCATTCGCTTGGTCATCTGTTTCTTCAAACGGGAAACCGGATTTGAAAGTCGCATATTGACCTCGATCCAATACGAATTTATAGCCGGGTTTAAGCTCTCGTTTAGCGTATACATCGAGCAGTTCTGCTGCGACATCTCTGACTTTCTCAGCAGCTTTCTTCTTAGCTTTTGCCCAACTTTCGCTACCGAGTTTGTGAATCGGAGCGCTGTCTTCTGCACCGCCTGAGTAGCGGCTGATCAGGTTGAGTGATGAAACCGGTACGTAGAGCTTAGCCTCGTTTTGGTACTCGAGCATCACGTACTCGGTGGCCATCCCTCCGGCTTCTAGTGTTTCTAAGCCTATATATCGCCCAATACCATGGTCAATGTGAACAACAGGCTGGCCGGGCTTGAGTTCAGCTAGGTTACGAATAACTGTATCGCTGTTGACGACCTTTTTATTTTTCCGGCGATGCTGTACGACTCTGTCACCGAGCAAATCGCTTTCACAAATTAATGCGACTTTAGGTTTGCTGAATATAAAACCGTGTTCACTGGCACCTATAACTAGCGAGAACTTGTTGCTGTTATCTAGAGCGCTTTGGAAGTTTTCTGTTTGCTCGGGCCTTAATTTAATCCCTTGTAGCAGTTCAACTAAGGCTTCTCTTCGGCCTTCAGATTCAACTGAAAATATCACCTTGCCGTCAAATGACTCGCAGAATTTACGTAGCAAGTTCAGCGGTTCATTCAATTGATGCTGAACGGCCAGTTCTGGCAACGGTTGAATTTTTAGATTCGTGCGGCCAGCCTTATTTTGCACAGTGTCACGACTAAGTGTTATTTGCGCAAACCCTTTTAAATGCCCGAAAAGCTCATCTTTTTTCAGCCATAGCTCATCTGGAGGTAGCAGGGGCCTTAGAGGGTCAACTTTACGCTGCTCGTATCGAAAGTCTACGTCTTCTAAAAAGCTGTCGATTGGCGCTTCTATATCGCCAACTACGATAAGCTGGCAGCTATCGTCAATGTAATCGAATAGAGTTTCAGTACTCTCGAAAAACATTGGTTGCCAGTATTCAATACCAGCTGGCCAAGTTCCTTTAGAGACTTGAGAGTATACTGATTCAGGCTCACGGCGTGCTTCAAAACGAAGACGCCAGCGAGTGCGAAACTCTTCAATCGCGTTTTTGGTTGTTGGAAACTCGTGCGCTGGGAGCAATTGAATGCTTTTGATTTCTTCTATTGAACGTTGATTTTCCGGATCAAATGTTCTGATAGTGTCGATTTCATCATCAAAGAAGTCGATCCGGTAGGGAAGTTGGCTGCCCATTGGGAATAGATCGAGAATCGAACCACGACAGGCATATTCACCTGGCCCAAATACTTGGTCGACGTGGCGATACCCTGAGTTCTCCAATTTGATACGTAGCTTGTCGAGTGATAGAAGGTCACCAGAGTTAACCATCAATGTATGCTGCAGCATAAAGCTACGCGGCGCTTGTCTTTGGAGAAGCGTACTAACAGGCACAACAGTAATTCCAGAGCGCAGAGTTGGAAGCTGATATAACCTAGCGATTCTGTCCGAGATGATCTCTTGGTGAGGAGAGAAGCTATCGTACGGTAGCGTTTCCCAGTCGGGGAAAAGTGTTACATCTTCACCGTAGAACTGTTCAACTTCACTCACTAGCTTCAACGCAGTTTGTGGATCAGGAACGGCTAGAAGAGTGTGTCCTTGGTGAGAGTTTGCCAATTCAGAGATAGCGAGAGCAAGGCTTGCTCCTTGTAAATTGCCGACATGTTTTTTGTCTCCAGCTCCATTCGGGTTCGCTAGAGATAGCAAGGAAGATGTAGTCATGATAAAGCGTTAAGTTATTCTCGGTTTAGAGTGCGCTCGCGCAGTAGTTTTTGTTGCTGGTGAAGTGCAGCTTTAATCAACAAGTCTTGGTCTTGTTCGCGCAGTAATATGTATTCCATAGTAACAGCGTAACCATTTTCATGTTCGACACATTCAACCACTTTGGTGTAGCAGTATATCGCAGCTGCGGGATGTTCCAAAAATAGTTTTGCTCGCGAGTGGGAATCGATGGGTAATGCTGAGTTTGACTGATAGGAGAACTGGCTTGCACCAAAGGAGAGTGTGTGGAAGCGATGCTGTTTGTCATCTTGCTCGGATAGCATGTAGGTTAAGATTAAGTTGAGCTTTGAGTTCTGGTGATCGAGTAGCTGCATCACATAACGTAAATCGCTGTGTTTTAGCTCAAGCATCGCTTTGTCATTGAGCTGGTCAAGCTGACTAAATTCGCTGGCAATGATAAAAGAGTGCGGGATTTCGGCCTCAAATTCATTGATGGTTGGCAAAACATAGTCATCGGTTAATGGTTCTACATTAACCACCATCGAATGATGAACGCTAAAATACTCTTGTCCTGCCATGATAATTTCCCTTTTTTGCTATCTTTGTGATTATAACTAAATAACAATTGTCTGTTGACCTTTTACTATGACTTTTGTCGAGGCAGTACAAAAGTTAGAGTCAAGAGAAAATGGGCACTATATATATTGAACTTACAGTGTAATATGCCTGTCATTAACTGTTCTTATGCCTATGTTTTTGCAAAGCGGCGAAATTTACCTGTTTATAGCAAATAAAGGCTACAACGAAACGTTGTTAATCGTTACAGTATCCCGACTTACTTAATATTGGTTTTTTCTATGTATCCATCCATTTCGGCATTTATCGGTTGGCGTTATCTCAGAGGGCGCTCCGGCGATAGGTTTAGCCGTTTTGTGTCTTATATTTCTACCGCTGGTATTACTATTGGAGTGATGTCCCTAGTGACTGTATTATCAGTGATGAACGGTTTTGAGTCTCAACTTAAGCATCGAATACTTGGTGTTCTCCCACAAGCTGTGGTGTCTCTGACTAATGGAGACACGCCTATGAAGTCATCTCCTCCATCTTTTGTGTCTGAATTGTCGAGTGCTCATCCTCCTCAGCCGATAGTTCGTGGAGAAGCTGTTATTCAAAGCGCCTCTGAACTGACAGTAGGAATGATGATAGGAGTGGAACCGAAGGATAACGACCCAATTCAGCAATATATAATGGCAGGGCGGTTAAGCACATTAACACCCGGCTCATATCGAGTATTCATCGGGCAAACTCTAGCTCGTAACCTTAATGTATCCATTGGAGACAAGCTTCGCTTAATGGTTACTAGTGCAAGTCAATTTACACCATTTGGTATGATTCCACGTCAGCGCCTGTTCACAGTTGCAGGAATTTACAACACGGGCTCTGATGTGGATGGGCAGCTAATTGTCACCAATATGCAAGATGCAGCCAGCTTAATGAGGTTAAAGAAAGGAACAATATCTGGTTGGCGATTGTTCTTTAAAGACCCATTTGTTGTCAGTGAGCTCTCAAAACAATCGTTGCCTGAAGGTTGGAGCTGGAGTGATTGGCGTTCCCAGCGAGGGCAGCTATTCCAAGCTGTGGGCATGGAAAAAAGTATGATGGGATTAATGTTGGGGCTGATTGTTGCGGTTGCTGCGTTTAATATTGTCTCAGCACTGATTATGGTTGTTATGGAGAAGCAATCAGAAGTCGCCATATTGAAAACTCAAGGTATGACCAATCGTCAAGTGTTAGGTATCTTCATGGTACAAGGAGCGAGTAGCGGTACTATTGGTGCTCTTGTGGGGGGGGCACTAGGTATAGCTTTGGCGCTAAATCTTAATACCGTATTGCAAAGCATGGGAGTATCTTTGTTTGCACTAGGTGGACAGCTGCCTATTTCTATCAACCCATTGCAAATTTTTGCAGTTATCGTTTTGGCTATTGTTCTTAGTTTCTTAGCCACATTATTCCCTGCTTATCGAGCATCTTCAGTTAAACCAGCCGAGGCCTTGAGATATGAATAGCCTTCTACAATGTCAAAAAATTTATAAAACCTATCAAGAAGGTTCTGTTTCTACTCAAGTGCTCAAAGGTGTGAGCTTTGATCTACAAAAAGGCGACTTCGCATCCTTGATAGGATCGTCCGGTTCAGGGAAAAGTACACTTTTGCATATATTGGGTGCACTAGATGATCCTTGTGAGGGAAGTGTGCAGTTTTTAGGTCATGATTTATCTAAATTAAATAGCGACAAGCAGGCAAAACTACGTAATAAGCACTTAGGTTTTGTATACCAGTTCCATCATTTGTTATCCGATTTTAGTGCAGAGGAAAATGTTGCGATGCCTCTTTTGATTGGAGGGACAAAAATGTCTGTTGCGAAACGAGAAGCAAGGTTGTTGTTAGATAAAGTGGGATTAAGCCACCGCTTGTCACACAGACCTTCGGAGCTTTCTGGAGGAGAAAGACAGCGCGTCGCGATTGCCAGAGCTTTAGTGAATAAACCCGATCTAGTATTAGCGGATGAGCCTACTGGCAACTTGGATCATAATACTGCGTTATCAATTTATGACTTGATGCGAGAGCTCAATAGTGAATTTAATACTGCCTTTCTTGTTGTAACTCACGATGGCGAGCTGGCAGGGAAAATGGATAGGCAGCTTCATATGCAAGATGGCTTGCTAGTTGGGGAGAGGGGCGCGTAGATGATTGCATCTCTATCATTGCTCATCGGAAGCCGATTTAGCCGCGCTCGGCAGCGAAACAAACTAGTCTCGTTTATCTCACTATCTTCGACAATTGGAATTGCTGTTGGAGTCGCAGTGATTATCATTGGCTTGTCTGCGATGAACGGATTTCAGCGAGAGCTTAATAACCGGGTACTTTCTGTTATTCCTCACGGTGAGTTTGCAGGTGTTCGAGGCCCTATCCAAAATTGGCAACCTGTTTTGAAACAGGTGAAGGAAAGCCCAAAGATTATAGCTGCAGCTCCCTATGTTGGTTTCACTGCTTTAGCGGAAAAAGACTTAAAGCTGAAAGCTATTGCTGTTAGAGGCATTGAGCCCTCTGAAGAGTCTGCTGTATCTGATATGTCGAAATATATTGAGCCGAGTGCTTGGAAAAACTTTAAGGCTGGCAAGCACCAGATAATTTTGGGTAAAGGTGTTGCCCAAGAGCTAAAAGTTAAAGTGGGTCAATACGTCACCTTGATGATTCCAAAGAGCAATGAGACAACACGTGTCCAAGCTCCAAAGCGAGTCCGTGTAAAAGTTGTTGGCTTATTAAACTTAGAAGGTCAGATTGATCACACACTTGCTTTATTGCCTCTAAAAGATGCTCAGCAATATACAGATATTGGCAGTGCTGTTACTGGAATCGCCGTCAAAGTATCAAACGTTTTGGATGCAACGCAAATTGTTCGAGAGGTGGGTGGCCACTTGAATGTTTACGTTTACTTGAGAAGTTGGCAACAGAAATATGGATTCTTGTACAGCGATATTCAGTTGGTAAGAACCATCATGTATCTAGTAATGGTTCTTGTGATTGGTGTTGCTTGTTTCAATATTGTTTCTACCCTGATGATGGCAGTGAAAGATCGTTCTTCAGAGATCGCTATTTTGCGCACGATGGGGGCTACGGATTCTCTAATTCGACGAATATTCGTATGGCAAGGCGTTTTTTCGGGAGTATTAGGCAGTGTTGTTGGTAGCGTGTTCGGTGTTGTGGTTGCCCTAAATCTAACTTCGCTCGTAGATGGGTTACAGGATCTAATCGGTCACCGATTCTTATCTGGCGATATCTACTTTGTTAACTTCTTACCTTCGCAAGTAGACTTCTCAAATGTCCTAGTGGTGTCCGCTACAGCGATAGTCCTTAGCTTCGTCGCAACATGGTATCCAGCATCTCGCGCAAGCAAGCTGAATCCAGCGATGGTTTTGAGCTCGAAATAAGCTAGGTTCAAGATTAGAAAGAATAGTATGAAAAAAGGGGCTAAACGCCCCCTTTTTTCATACTTGTATTCACAGCTGTTTACACGCTAATAAGTAGCTTTTCTCAACCTAGGTTCTTGCTGGTTTTCTGAACAGAATATAAAGCTTAACCTTAATTTCGAACTGGTTAACGCAGTTGCCTTTTTTGCCAGCTACGCACAACGGAATATCGCCATAACCCTTTGATGCCGAAATAACCGATTAGGCCAGAGATGATGCCGCAGACAATACAACCGAGTACGAAAGGGGGGCCTATTGTGTGCATTTGTTGCATGATGAAATCCCATGAAAGTTCAAAGTGGAATGGTTGGGGAGGGGTATGCAGTAAATAAGCTCCAACTTTATACGCGAAGTAAAACATTACAGGCATGGTAATAGGGTTGCTAACCCAAACTAACGCAACAGATAAAGGGAGGTTTACACCGCAGGCTATCGCTAAGCCTGCAGACATAATCATTTGGCTTGGTAGAGGCACAAACGCCATGAATAGGCCGATAGCGAAAGCACCCGCTGCAGAGCGTCGGTTTAAACACCACAAGTTTGGGTTATATAAAACGTTGCCAAATACTTTTAGTGCCTTCTGACGTTTGATGACATCATGATCAGGGATAAGACGTTTAATGAACTTTTTTGGCATAGAAAAACATGGCTCTTATTTTAAATATCGGACGTTACTTGTATTTATTCTCACAATTTTAAGCGCTCCATTTTGGCCAGTCTTGCCGAGTCTGACATGGAGTCTACCTACTGCGGTCCTTATCGTTGTTTGTATAAAGTATAGGAGGTTAAATTGGTTCTTTGGGGGAGGGATTGCGTTATTAGTTATCTTACTCAAAGGGAACCAGTTATATGAGCAATCTCATGCCATCTTCCAATTTGGCGAGCATGTTACCATATCTGCAAAAGTAGGCAGCTATTTTAAAAAAATTAATCACGGATATGAGGGAACAGTAGAAGTTCTAGCAATAGATGGTCAAAAGTTAAATTACTTTGAGCAAGGACAAATTCGTTTGATTAACAGCTTTCCACTGAGCGTTGGGGATGAAGTATTCGCAAGAATAAAATTGAAACGAATATCTGGTTGGTTGAATGAAGCGGGGTTTGACAAAGAAAGTTTTTATTTTAGCCAAGGCTGGCTTGCGAGAGCTTCTGTTATTGGTGATGTCGAGGTAACTAAAAAAAGCACTTCTCTTAAAACATATCTATTTAATCAAGTATCTAGTGATACATCAACATTGCAGCATCGTGGCCTAATTAGAGCACTACTATTTGGCGTTAGGGATGAAATACCAAAAGAAATTTGGTTCAACTTACAGCGAAGTGGTTTGGGGCACTTGTTAGCAATATCTGGCTTACATATTGGTATTGCCTATTTTGTTGGTTACGCCCTAGGATTGGTAGGTTCACGCTGTTCCAAACAATTGGTTTGGATGCCGATTTTTCTGGGGTGTCTTGCTGCTCTCTTTTATGCGTGGTTAGCCGATTTTAGTTTGTCTACCCAGCGAGCGTTGACAATGTGTTTATTTAACGTTGTATTGCTTTACTCTCGACTTCGAATAAGTGTTTGGATACGCTTGCTATCGACGCTAGCAGTTGTGCTTACCGTTTATCCTTTCTCTTTTATGTCTTCTGGTTTTTGGCTTTCTTTTGTCGCAGTTGCAGTGTTGTTCTACGTAATTGAGTCTACTGAAAACAATTCAATTCTATTAAGAGCCGTAAAAATACAATTCTCCTTGATTATCCTGATGGGGCCTGTTAGCGCTCTTTTCTTTCAAGGTATTAGCCTAAGTGGCTTTCTCTATAACTTGGTTTTTGTCCCTTGGGTTAGTTTTGTTGTGGTGCCATTTCTTATGCTTGCTAGCTGTCTATCTTTGGTTGGTGTGGGCTCTGGAATATGGCAACTCAGCTCTTGGTTGTTCAAGCCAGTTGTTTTTGCAACTCAGTTTGCTACATATGGCTGGTTACCCATCTCCAAGGCGATTTGGCTAATACTTCTTTCGGCGACTATGTTGCTACTCTTATACCAAGTTGTGTCGCGCAGTTTTGTGCCCCTACTTTCCGCTATTCTTGCCAGCAACTTAGCCATTGCTGACCTATTTAAAAGTCAACCTGACTGGCGCATAGATATATTAGATGTCGGTCATGGGCTGGCGATCTTAATCGAGCAACAGGGGCGGGTTGTAGTTTACGACACTGGGGGTGTCTGGTTGGGTGGAAGCGTTGTAGAGTCGGTGATAAGTCCAGTATTGACAGGACGTGGCGTAAGCAAAATAGAAGGATTGATTCTGAGTCACCAAGATTCAGATCACGCTGGTGGTAAAGGTATACTGAACCATAAATATTTGCCGAAATGGGTGAGATCTAGCTCGCCATCAAGTGGTGAGATGCCATGTGAAAGCGGAGTGTCTTGGAAGTGGAAGGCTCTAGCATTTGATGTGTTGTGGCCTCCCACTATGGTTTCACGAGCATTTAATCCACATTCCTGCGTCATACGAGTCCATGATTTAGAATCTGAGCACAGCGTTCTGCTTGCGGGGGACATAGAAAGTGTGGCTGAGTGGCTGATAGTTCGGCAAAAAGGAGAGCTACTTGCTAGCGATATTATTGTTGTACCTCATCATGGAAGTAGTTCTTCGTCTATTGATAAATTTGTATCGTCGGTACAGCCAGAAATTGCCGTCGCATCTTTAGCAAAAAGTAATCAATGGCAATTACCAAACCCAGAAGTCGTAAATCGTTACAAGAAAGTTGGTGCAAACTGGCTTGATACAGCTGAGAGCGGGCAGGTTACTATTGAGTTCGTCAATAAAAGTAAAAAAATATCGACGTTAAGGAATAGTCAAAGTGGTAGATGGTATAGGCAGATGCTGCGTAACGGAGTAGAATAGCCGGAATTTTTGGAAATAATACCAACACCAATATGTCAGAAAACACAGATGAAACAACTTGGCAGACCTTTAAGCGGCTTTGGGTTTATATTCGCCATTACAAAACCGGATTAGCTGTTGCAATAGTTGCTTTGATAATCAACGCTACATCAGATACTTACATGGTCTCTTTGCTTAAACCTTTGCTCGATGAAGGGTTTGGCAATACTCAGTCAGATTTTCTCAAGATCCTGCCAATAATTATTTTAGCAATGATGTTTATTCGAGGCACTAGTGGTTTTGTATCTACTTATTGTCTTAGTTGGGTATCCAGTCATGTAGTGATGAAGATTCGCCGCCGTATTTTCAACCAGTTTATGCATATGCCAGTCTCCTTTTTTGATAAGGAATCGACAGGAGCTCTGCTTTCACGCATTACTTACGATTCTGACCAAGTTGCTGGTGCAACAAGTAGTGCGCTGGTGAGCATTGTCCGTGAAGGAGCCAGTATCGTAGGCTTGCTAGTGTTGATGTTCTGGAATAGTTGGCAGCTTTCTTTGGTTTTGCTAATTGTTGCTCCTATTGTGGCATGGGCGATTGGTGTGGTTTCCAAACGTTTTCGTAAGATTTCGCGTAATATGCAGACCGCTATGGGGCAAATGACTTCTTCGGCTGAGCAAATGCTAAAAGGCCATAAAGTAGTGCTAAGTTATGGCGGTCAAAAAGTGGAAACCAAGCGCTTTGACCATGTGAGTAACTTAATGCGTCAGCAGTCGATGAAGTTGGTTGCGGCTCAGGCCATTGCTAACCCTGTTATACAGATGATTGCATCAATGGCTTTGGTCTCCGTGCTGTTTTTGGCAAGCTTCGACTCTATTCGCGAGCAACTTACGGCGGGTACTTTCACAGTTATTTTCTCAGCTATGTTTGGTTTGATGCGTCCACTGAAATCTTTAACCGGTGTTACGGCAGAGTTTCAGCGTGGTATGGCAGCAAGTCACACGTTATTTTCGTTGATGGATTTAGACACTGAAGTTGATAACGGCAAATATGAAGCGAAAAATATCCAAGGTGATATCGAAGTTAAAAATGTAACTTTCACTTATCAAGGTAAAGAAAAACCCGCTTTGCGAGATGTGAGCTTTACTATACCTAAAGGTAAGACGGTTGCTCTTGTTGGGCGATCTGGTTCAGGGAAAAGTACCATCGCTAATTTGTTCACGCGCTTCTATGACGTTGATTCAGGTTCGATAAACTTGGATGGTTATGATATCCGTGATTACACTCTGACTAACCTACGTAAACACTTTGCGCTGGTTTCTCAAAACGTCCACCTATTTAACGATAGCATTGCCAACAATATCGCATATGCTGCGGAGAAGGATTACTCGAAAGATCAGATAGAGGAAGCCGCGAAACTTGCTCACGCAATGGAATTTATTGGCCCAATGGAGAATGGCTTAGATACTGTTATTGGCGAGAACGGCACCAGCCTTTCTGGAGGCCAGCGTCAACGAGTTGCGATTGCTCGAGCTCTATTGAGAGATGCTCCGGTTTTGATTTTAGATGAAGCGACGTCTGCGCTTGACACTGAGTCTGAAAAAGCGATTCAGTCGGCTCTTGATGAACTGCAAAAAGACAAAACCGTGTTGGTGATTGCCCATAGACTATCTACTATTGAATCAGCAGATGAAATATTGGTAGTTGATGAAGGCGAGATAATCGAGCGCGGTGATCACGCAAATCTGTTAGAAAAAGATGGTGCTTACGCTCAACTTTATAAAACACAATTTGGTGAATAAATACCTTGATTGACAAGATATGGTTTAAAAACCATCCACTTAGTTATTTTTTGTGGCCACTCTTGTGGCCACTCAGTTTACTATTTAAATCCCTGTCGAAAAGAAGAAAAGCGCAGTATCGAGACGGAAAGAAAGAAGTATATCGTGCTCCCGTTCCAGTTGTAGTTGTTGGTAATATTACCGTCGGTGGTAATGGAAAAACGCCAACAGTTATTTGGCTGGTTGAGCTTTTGCAACGCCAAGGTTATAAACCTGGCGTGGTATCTCGAGGTTATGGTGCCAAGGCACCGAGCTACCCACTACTACTCAATTCTGAGACGCCTACCCAGCATTGCGGTGATGAACCCAAGTTGATTCACCAGCGTACAGGCGTCCCAGTAGCGGTGTCGCCAAATCGTTCGCAAGCAGTTAAAGCGTTGCTTGATTCAAATGTAGATATTGTCATCACTGATGACGGATTACAGCACTATGCTTTGGCAAGAGACATAGAGTTGGTTGTGGTTGATGGTGTGAGGCGATTCGGAAATGAAAGACTGATGCCTCTAGGGCCGCTTAGAGAAGAGGTTTCCCGCTTGGACTCAGTCGATTTTATCATTGCAAATGGTGGAAAAGCTCAGAATAGCGAGATATCAATGAGCTTAACTCCAAGTTTAGCTGTGAATCTGAAGACACTAGATCAAGCTCCTGTAAGCCAATTAAGTGATTTAGTTGCATTTGCTGGTATTGCTCACCCGCCGCGTTTTTTCGATACGTTAGAGCTGTTAGGTGCAGATTTACGACTTACTAAAAGCTTTGCCGATCATAAAGACTTCGATAGCTCAGAGCTGATGTCGTTTGCTTGCCAAGGTAGCAATGTCATAATGACAGAAAAAGATTCAGTCAAATGCGAGCAATATGCGCAGGACAATTGGTGGTATTTGCCCGTTTCTGCCAATATAGCTGAATCTGATGAGATGAAAATTTTAGATAGAATTAAAGAGGTTATGAAAGATTATGGATCACCGTCTGCTTGAGATTGTGGCATGCCCAGTTTGTAAAGGTAAGCTAACTTTTGACAAAGACAGCCAAGAACTTGTTTGCAAGCTTGATAGACTGGCTTTTCCAATTAAAGAGGGAATACCAGTTCTACTTGAGTCCGAAGCAAGAACCATGTCTATGGAAGAAGGAAGATAATGTCTTTCACCGTGATTATTCCAGCAAGGTATGACTCAACCCGACTCCCGGGTAAACCACTTGCAGATATTCACGGTAAACCCATGATCCAATGGGTTTATGAACAAGCGTGTCGCTCAGGTGCAGAACACGTTGTTATTGCAACTGACGATAATAGAGTCAAACAAGCCGCTCAATCATTTTCGGCACCTGTTTGTATGACTTCTTCACGGCACCAGTCCGGGACCGAGCGGTTAGCTGAAGCCATCGATTTGCTGAACATTCCTTCGGATCGCATTGTAGTTAATGTGCAAGGTGACGAGCCGATGATTCCTGTTTCTATGATCAATCAAGTTGCTAACAATCTTGCAAATTCCCACGCGCCAATGTCGACACTCGCAGCGCCCATCGCTTCTAAGGAAGATGTTTTTAATCCTCACGTTGTTAAAGTGGTATGTGATAAAAATGGATATGCGATGTATTTTAGCCGAGCATCTATCCCATGGTATAGAGAGTGGAACGATACAACGAGTGCGAAAGTTCAGCAGCCGCTATTACGTCATATTGGCATTTATGCCTATCGTGCTGGGTTCGTTAAAGAATATATCAACTGGCCAACTTCTACGTTAGAGCAAGTTGAAGGCTTGGAGCAACTGCGAGTATTGTGGCATGGAGAAAAAATTCATGTTGACATTACTGCTGAAACACTTGGGGTCGGCGTGGATACTGAGCAAGATTTAATGGAAGTGAGAAAGCGAATACTGGACTAACGTGTTTGCATATTAGTGAGTAAAAAGGAGTGCGCTTTGGCACTCTTTTTTTTACTTCTAACCCTGAGATTATATCTTGGTGTCATAATCTGTCGTGCGAGGTGGACAAGTGCCGAGAATTTCCCGTCGACCACTTTCTTTGACTTCCTCTAACACCACCTCAAATCCCCATAGGCGATATAAGTGCTTCAATACTTCATCATGGCCTTCATCCAATGGTATTCGGTCGTGAGGAACATATTGAAGTGTTAGCGAGCGGTCACCACGGACATCAACACTATAAACCTGAATATTAGGCTCTAGATTGCTGAGGTTATACTGTGCGGCCAACTTTTCCCTGATTTTTCTATAGCCAGAATTGTCGTGAATCTCGCTCACTTCAATGAAGTTTTTCCGGTCATCATCACAAATAGCAAACAGCTTAAAGTCTCGAATTAGTTTCGGAGATAAGTACTGGCTGATGAAGCTTTCATCCTTAAAGTTGCGCATGGCGAAGTGAACAGCATCAAGCCAGTCTGTTCCTGCTAGATCAGGGAACCACTCTCTATCTTCATCGGTTGGCTCTTCACAAATCCGTTTGATGTCGCGAAACATCGCAAACCCAAGCGCATAAGGGTTGATGCCACTATAATATGGGCTGTTGTAAGATGGCTGTGCGACAACACTTGTATGGCTATGCAAAAACTCCAAAATGAACTTTTCTGATACTAGGCCTTCATCGTACAGGTGGTTAAGGATGGTATAGTGCCAGAACGTTGCCCAGCCTTCATTCATGACTTGAGTCTGCTTTTGCGGATAGAAGTATTGGCTTATCTTACGAACAATACGGACAATTTCACGCTGCCAAGGTTCTAGCAATGGAGCATGTTTCTCGATGAAATAGAGGATGTTTTCCTGTGGCTCTGAAGGGAAACGTACCTTTACGTCCTCTTCTTTGGTTTTTGCTTGAGGAACAGTTCTCCATAGCTCGTTAACCTGAGATTGTAGGTAAGCTTCTCTTTCTTCTTGCCTTGCTTTCTCTTCCGCAATAGAGATTTTCTCTGGACGTTTGTATCGATCTACACCGAAGTTCATCAATGCGTGACAAGAGTCCAGTAGCTCTTCTACTTCTGATACACCATACTTTTGCTCGCACTCAGCGATATAGTTTTTCGCAAACAATAGGTAGTCGATGATTGAGCTGGCATCGGTCCAAGTTTGGAAAAGGTAGTTGCCCTTAAAGAAGGAGTTGTGTCCATAACAAGCGTGTGCCATAACCAAAGCTTGCATTGTTACGGTATTTTCTTCCATTAGGTAAGCTATACATGGGTCTGAGTTAATGACAATTTCATAGGCTAAGCCCATCTGACCATGTTTATAGCCCTGTTCTGTCTGGATGAATTTTTTACCAAAGGACCAGTGATTATAGTTTATGGGCATACCGATACTAGAGTATGCGTCCATCATTTGTTCTGAGGTGATCACCTCTATTTGGTTAGGGTACGCATCCAACCTATAGTGATCCGCTACTCGCTTGATCTCTTTGTGGTAGCGATCGAGTAAGTCGAATGTCCAATCTGGCCCATCTGGTAGCGCCTTGGTCTTTTTTTTCGAGCGTGGTTTTGTTTTTGTTGTCATATGCGCCTTCCTAAGCCGTTTCTTTCTGGAACAACTCTCTAAACACAGGGAATATGTCGTCGACAGTTCGGATGTTTTTCATCGCGAAGTTATCGAATGCTTGTTCGAGCTTCTCATATTCATGCCAGAGCGTTTGGTGGGAGCGACGTGTTATCTCGATATAAGAGTAATACTGACAATTTGGTAATAACTTATTGATTAATAGCTCTTTGCAGCGAGGTGAATCATCAGCCCAGTTATCTCCATCAGAAGCTTGAGCTGCATAGATATTCCATTCACCAACAGGGTAGCGCTCTTGAACAATCTCGTTCATTAGTTTCAGCGCACTTGAAACGATGGTGCCGCCGGTCTCTTGTGAATAGAAGAACTCATGTTCGTCGACTTCCTTTGCTTGCGTGTGGTGACGAATAAATACAACTTCAACATTTTCATATGTACGAGTTAAGAATAGATAAAGAAGAACATAGAAGCGTTTTGCGATATCTTTGGTTGCCTGATCCATAGAACCGGATACGTCCATTAAGCAGAACATGACGGCTTGGCTTGAAGGGATAGGCTTTCTCTCGTAGTTCTTAAAACGAAGATCGAAGGTGTCTATAAATGGAACGCTTTCAATTTTTTTACGTAACTCCTTGATTTCCTTTTTAAGCCTTTTCTCTTCTAGTGCTTGGGCCGGTTCGACATTCTTAATACGCTCAAGCTCGTCTTCTAATTCGTTTAGTAGTCGTTTTTTCCCTGCAGTCATCGCTGTACGACGAGCTAGGGATTGCTGTAGGGAGCGGACAACCGCAATATTAGAAGGGATACCTGCTGTCTGGTAACCGGCTCGATGAGTTTTCCACTCGGTAATTTTATTTATCTGGGTTTTCTCAAGATTCGGGAGTTCCAAATCTTCAAATAAAATATCGAGGTACTCATCTTTTGAAATTTGGAAGACAAATTCATCTTGTCCTTCACCATCAGGACTTGCTTCACCTTCACCAGAGCCACCACCTTCACCACCACCTTTAGGGCGGTCAATTTTGTCACCTTTAATGAATTGATCGTTGCCTGGGTGAACGCGCTCTTTCACGCCCCCTTTACCTTGGTGGAAAATTGGTTCTTTGATATCACGATGTGGGATAGAGACATCTTCACCCGATTCGGTATTGGTGATAGATCGTCTGTTTACTGCATCAGCAACAGACTCTTTGATTTGTTCTTTATGACGACGTAGAAAGCGCTGACGGTTTACAGCACTCTTATTTTTCCCATTCAGTCGTCTATCTATAAATTGCGCCATGAGCCACCTCTAGTAAACTTCACAATAAGCCGACTATCTGCCTTTTACAGCAGATAGTACTTTGTTTCGGGCTTTTGTTAGTTGCGGTTAAGAGGATTTACGTACGCGTAAATACCACTCGGACAGCAATCTTACTTGCTTCTCTGTATAGCCCTTCTCCATCATACGCGCGACAAAGTCGTCGTGTTTCTTCTGATCTTCAGAAGACGTTTTCGCGTTGAAAGAGATAACAGGTAGCAACTCTTCCGTATTCGAGAACATTTTCTTCTCGATAACGGTACGCAGCTTCTCATAGCTGGTCCAGATAGGGTTCTGGCCATTATTATGAGCTTTAGCACGCAATACAAAGTTAACGATCTCGTTACGGAAATCTTTCGGGTTACTGATACCCGCGGTTTTCTCAATTTTCTCCAATTCGCTATTGAGAGAAGCGCGGTCGAACAGCTGTCCTGTTTCAGGATCACGGTATTCTTGATCTTGAATCCAGAAGTCTGCGTATGTGACATAACGGTCGAAGATATTTTGTCCGTACTCAGAGTATGACTCTAAATACGCGGTTTGAATTTCTTTACCAATAAATTCTACATAGCGAGGGACTAGGTAACCTTTCAAGAACTCTAGGTATTTCTCGGCCATTTCTTGAGGGAACTGCTCTCTCTCAACCTGTTGCTCAATCACATAGAATAGGTGAACAGGGTTAGCGGCTACTTCAGACTGATCAAAGTTGAATACTCGAGATAAGATCTTGAAAGCGAAACGTGTAGAAAGACCAGACATACCCTCATCAACACCAGCGTAGTCACGGTACTCTTGATAGCTTTTCGCTTTTGGATCCGTATCTTTAAGGGTTTCGCCATCATACACTCGCATCTTAGAGAATAGAGAGGAGTTTTCTGGCTCTTTAAGTCGAGATAGGATGCTAAATTGAGCTAGCAGATCCAAAGTACTTGGTGAGCAAGGTGCTTTTGAAAGCTCTGAGTGATCAAGTAGTTTTTGGTAAATTTTCACTTCTTCAGAAACACGCAAGCAATATGGCACTTTCACGATGTATACACGATCAAGGAATGCTTCGTTGTTTTTGTTATTTCTAAATGTTTGCCATTCAGATTCGTTGGAGTGAGCTAGGATCATGCCGTCAAATGGCAGCGCAGATAGCCCTTCGGTACCGTTGAAGTTTCCTTCTTGAGTTGCGGTAAGCAATGGGTGTAGAACTTTGATCGGTGCTTTAAACATCTCGACAAATTCCATCAGCCCTTGGTTTGCTTTACATAAAGCGCCTGAGTAGCTATATGCATCTGGATCGTCTTGTGAGAAGTGCTCTAGCTTGCGAATATCAACTTTACCCACTAGTGATGAAATATCTTGGTTATTTTCGTCACCTGGTTCAGTTTTCGCTACAGCAAGTTGGTCAAGAATTGATGGCCTGACTTTCACAACTTTAAATTTAGAAATGTCGCCACCAAATTCATGCAGTCGTTTCGCCGCCCACGGAGACATAATCGAGCGAATGTAACGCTTTTCGATGCCGTATTCGTTCTTCAACAAATCACCATCTTCGTTAATATCAAATAAACAGAATGGATGGTCATTTACAGGGCTACGCTCACCGTTTGCAGAAAGTACGTAAATTGGTACTTGTTGCATTAGCGCTTTTAGTTTTTCCGCTAGGGAAGATTTACCACCACCAACGGGGCCAAGTAAATATAGAATCTGTTTACGTTCTTCCAAGCCCTGCGCAGCATGTTTAAGGTAAGATACTATTTGTTCAATAGCATCTTCCATCCCGTAAAAATCTTCGAATGTTTTATATCTTGAGATCACTCGATTGGAAAATATCCGACTTAAAGTTGGATCTTGTGCTGTGTCGATTACTTCAGGCTCACCAATGGCCATGAGCAAGCGCTCTGCCGCATTTGCGTAGGCACTTTTGTCATCTTTACAAAGTTGTAAAAACTCTTGTAAAGATATCTCTTCATCCTTGGCGGCTTCATAACGTGCTTGGAAATGGTCAAAAATACTCATATCGAAATCCCCTCTGAACCTGTCAAAATGACATACAACCCGCAGTAAAGTACAAATCCTTTCATACTTAATCCTAGCTCTTCTTTACACATTTTGCTTAACAATTATGTGTTTAATTACAAAAACGGTGATGAAAATCCCTTATTCGAAACTGTTCATTTTTCTGGTGAATATGTTTGGGATACATTACCGAAAGCTGGATTATTTTGTACCAGTGTTTACTTATTACATATTAATTCCTCAAAATCCAATAAATGATTGATAGCATTTGTTTGAAAATATGTAGAAGTTTATACTTGTTCGCAACATCGACGATGAAAAAGTGAACTTAAGGAACATAAAGTGAAAACAAAATTGTTGGCGGCTACTGTGGTGGCACTTGGTGCAGTACCAATGGCCGCAAATGCGGAATTTTCGTTAGGAGCAATTGCGTCCTATTCACCGGAAACATATAAAGATACCCCCTCAATAAAAAGGGTCTTTCCGCTGGTTGGTTATGAAGGAGAACACTTTTTCATTCGTGGCCTAGGAGCCGGATATCGTCTTCTACCTGTAGATAGAAGAGGCGGCTTTGGCCAGAACATAGTTTTTAGATTGAAATACGATCCAAGGTCGTTGGACCCGTCGGATTCAAGTGATACACAAATTCAAGAATTAGATGAAAGAAAAACGACCGTTTATGGTGGTATTGGTTATCAGTTATACACGCCGATAGGATTGTTTGAATTAGCTGGAATGACGGATACTTTGGGTCGAAGCAACGGTTCTTACGCTGATGCTTCTTGGAAGGTACCGTTTATGTTTGAACGCTGGGGTATTGTTCCGACTATCGGCTATACCTATGACGATTCGAAGATGAACAATTATCTTTATGGCGTGAGTGCATCTGAAGCTACGAGGTCAGGCCTTAATGAGTTTGATGCAGGGCCGGATGGTTCTTACTATGTGGCAATAAAGAGTTATCTCAATGTCACTGACCACGTTCGGATTACTGCCAGTGTCACTTATCGCAACCTAGAGGGTGATATAGAGAAGAGCCCAATAATCGAAAGCGGTATCAATACGACTACGGCGTTAGGTGTATCTTACGTGTTTTAAACTGTAGGGTTTAGATGATTTGAATTAGGCGGTGAAGTTATTGTTTCTTCACCGCCTAATTTTTTATGCGTTCAGAATTTGATTAAGTTCAGTCGCACTTAAGTGATACTGACGTGGGCATTCGCTCCAAGTCGTCTGCATTCTGCGGTATTTATCCAACATTGGTACTTGGCTATTGAAGCAGTGCTCACCTTTATCAAACTGAGGGTATAGGCCTTCAGAATCGACTAAGAATCTCACGTAGTTGACCAATTGCGGCTCACTTGCAATATCAAACCCAAGGAACTGTAAGCGACGTTGATCGACTTCTGAGTTTTCTTTAGAACTCAACATTCTGCTGGATTCTTGCATTGCGTGGTACATTTCCATGATATTTATTATTTCACGGCATTCTTCTTCTATAAGGCAACCAAACTCTTTGTTTAGCTCTTTCATCTGTAGCTCATAACCACGTTCTACAATGGTTTGAAGGCGCTGATATTTGCTTGAATTATCAGGGTCTAATTTAGCCATTAATAGGTATTGGTTGGATAAAATTAAACGTTGAGCATTTGTCATTTCCATGCCGGCCTCACTAACAATATCTTAACTTTTGTTGAATTTAGTATAAGAGCAATATTTGCTTTTAAAATATGATCTAGACACGTGTAACAGTAAATTAGATAGAATTAACTGAAACATCTGGGCGGGTTATGTGTTTGAGTGCAAGCTTTTAGGCTGATGAGCACTAGTGTTTTGTTGAGTGGAATACATTCCCGCGGCTTTTCTGCCGCGGGATGATGAGGAAGGAAGATCAGTATTTTACGTTGTCGTGATATTCACTGATTATGCTGACAATATTGTCCATCACTTCTTTGCTTGGCGGCTGCACGCCTTCAAGTGGATATTCATAGCCTAACGCTTCCCATTTGTGGGCACCTAGCTTGTGATAAGGCAGAAGCTCAATTTTTTCGATATTGTCCATGTCCTTAATAAACTCCCCAAGCTTATGTGCAGCGCTTGGGTCGTCAGTGTACCCGGGCACAACGACGTAACGAATCCAAGTTTTTTGTCCCACTTTGTTTAAGTAGCGGGCGAACTCAAGTGTACGCTTGTTGGATACACCAATGAAGTCATGATGAACCTCATCGTCCATGTGCTTAATATCTAGCATCACCAAGTCAGTTACTTCCAGCACCTCGTCAACAACGTCTGTGTACTTACGGATGAAGCCGTTTGTGTCGAGACATGTATGGATACCTTCATCTTTTGCTGCTCGGAAGAAGTCGCGTACAAACTCCGGTTGCAGCATGGCTTCACCACCCGAACAGGTAATACCGCCTCCTGATGCGTTCATAAAGTGTCGATAAGACTTAGCTTCGTTAATTAGCTCTTCGACGGTGACTTCTTTTCCACCATGAGTATCCCACGTGTCTCGATTGTGGCAATACATACACCGCATGAGGCAACCTTGGACAAAAACTATGAATCGAATACCTGGTCCATCGACTGTCCCGCAAGATTCAAAAGAGTGAATACGACCGATTGTTGACATGAATGCTTCTCAGAAAGGAAATTTGAACGATATTTTATTACAAAAAGTAAGGTTTAAATAGAGTGAATCAGCGCTGAAGCTATGCAAAATCAAAAAATCCTCCATCCCAGAGAAAGTGTTATAAACTTGTTATTAATAATAAAGTTATTACTTGAGTTTTTACGCAAGCCATTTTTGAGAAAAGTCGTATTTTCTTGATGATGAATAAGGATGTTCTATGAGGGCGATTTCTATCTCACAAAAGCAGAAAATAACTCTATTTTTAGTGCTGTTAACTATAGGGTTTATGCTTCTTGGAGTTTTTACTTCAACTCGTTTATCAGAAATGGAGCGACAGTATTTTAGTAGTAACCAAATAACGACGGGCTCTATTACGATGTACCAAACCGAAGTTAGGTTGCTTTCATTAGCCAAAGAATTGGGCTCTGTCACGGGTGATCAGGTCGCACACTTAAAACAAGAAGTCGCCGCCGTTTCACAAGAGGTGCAGCAAAACGCTACTTTTCTGGAGAAATTAAATTTGTCCGAAGAGGCGAGTGCATTGGTTGAAAGTACTAAGCAATTTGAGCTTGCTTTATTGCCTTGGTTGGAATTGCGGACTGAGCTGGGCTTTACCGTTAGTGAAGGTAAACTTGGTCAACTAAAATCATTAGCCGACACGATTGAGAAGAAAATTGCTGAGACAGGGATGGTCACTTTAAATTCTGACTTTCAGGCAATGGTTAAGGCGCAACAAAACTACCTTCTTGAACCCAGTGAACAAAACTTAAAGCTGTTTAATCGAGCGATGTTTAGCTTTGTGAGCATATCCAATAGTTACGCGATGCTTGAGTTGTATGAAAAGGAAATAGAACTATTTAAGCAGACTTTTACTCGTGTTAGTGAACTCTCTCAACAGCTGGGCTCTATGGAAGGCAAACTAGTTGCTAGCCAAGATAAGGTAACTTCTGTCGTCAAATTGGCAACACAAAAACTCACTTCTATTGATAAAACTTATTTAGATGCAGCGCGCGCAAATGCGGATCAAACCTTATGGTCAGTGCTAGTCGCGTGTGCCGTATTGGCCGTATTCACTATTACTATTTTTATGATGTTCAGCTTGTCGCTAAATAAAGCACTCAAATCAACCAATGCAACGCTACTGGAAGTCTCCAAAGGAGATTTGTCTATAAGAATGGCTAAATCCAGCAACGAGAAAGATGAATTTAACCAACTGGCCAATGCCATCAACCAGAGCTGTGAAAATCTTGGTGAATTGGTGAGTGCTGTTCAGCTTAGTAGTGATGACCTGTCATCAAATGCTGCGGAGTTAAATGTTGGGCTTGATAGCCTTGCGAAAAACCAATCTGACGTATTAGGCCAAACTCAACTGCTTGCTTCTGCTACTGAAGAAGTTAGCGTTACCACTCAAGAAGTATCTAACTCGCTAGAGTTTGTAGCAGATATCAGTAAATCAACCACCAATGCTGCTGATGAAGGTAGCAAAATCATTACCTCGGCCATTGGTTCTCTCGAAGAGGTTGCAGAGATACTGACTGCTGCGGCCGGTCATACCAAACAATTAGAAGAAGCTTCTTCCAAAGTGGACTCAGTGATGGAGATTATCAACGGAATTGCTGAGCAGACGAACCTGTTAGCGTTGAACGCAGCGATCGAAGCCGCTCGGGCTGGAGAGCAAGGGCGCGGGTTTGCTGTGGTTGCTGATGAAGTGCGAAATTTGGCCGTACGTACCGTCGATGCAATAACAGAAATATCTGGCACAATTGAAACAATGCGAAAAGAGAGTGCTGATGTAATTCAATATATATCTCAGTCTGAAAGCACTATGAAAGTAGGGCAAGAGAAAGGGATGGCTGCAATGGATGCGTTGTCTCAAATTACTGAGAAAGCACAAGAGGCAGCGCAGCAAACTGACGTGATTTTTGGCTCTATCAGAGAGCTCGCAACGACGAGTCAATCCATGGCTGATAACATGACACAAATTTCAGTCGCAATGAGAGATCTCGAGCAAAACAATGAGCAACTGAGATCCATCGGTGAACTGGTAGACAAACGCTCTAGTGACTTAAGTGTCGATTGCCAACGATTCAAAATCTAGCTGCTAGAAAAAGGCGAACAGGGAAATACCGCCATTGCCGCTAATAGAGTGCGCTGATTCTTTGTAGGCTTGTGTTGTTCCACTCAAATTTACATTGACACCAAAACGTTCGTTGTAGATAGCAAACCCTACAATCGCGCTGCTTTGTACATTTTCTAGCGTAACATCGTATTGCGCACTTGGGCTAGGCAAACCAGAACGATCTCCCTCAATGGTAATATCATTAAACACGTAGGCTGTTTTTACCCCAGTATACGCAAACCAACCGGTACCTGAAGGGCCGAGCATTCCTGGTCGAAATGGGTTCTCGGTAGAGATCTCGGCTGCACCTAAACTATCTTCTAAATTATATCCCCAACGCAACATGAATCCTGTCGCGACGTCGCTTCGAAAGTTCCCAGCGTTACCCCCAGTTATATTCGATAACTCTAGGCTAGAGTTGCTCCAAAACTTGTCTCGGAGTAGGTTTAGGTGAACAAGATAACCAACCCCAGCAGTATATTCATTGTCTATTTGATAGTCCCAGCCCTGCGGCTCATCTGAGCCAATTAGCGAGTGAATAAACTCTTGTGATTCCTTTGACAAAGATCGTTCACCAGTTGTCCCTAATGTTACGTTGAATCTTTGAGCAGCGACTGGACTGACACTGATGTAATTCGTTTCTAGATATAAATATCCGGCGTAGGGTCTATCGTTTACTTGTGGCTGTGATGACGCAATATCCGATGGTGTATATATTTTTTGTCCTAAGGTTACTCCGATTTTATCTATCGATGAGATCCCCCAAAGTGACAGACTTAATGGTGTAAAACCTAACGAAGGCGTTGTGGCTGGTGAGGTGTAATTAATAAAAACGCCGCTAGAGTAATCACGGTCTGTGCCAAATGTTCCATCATTGTCTACTCCAACACTGAGTGTAGAGCGATCAGAGGCGTAACTGTGTGCGGTAAGCAGTGCTAGTGAGAGCAGGCAAGCGAGCTTTTTCATTGCGTAACATCTTGTCTAGAAATCCTTTATTTCAAGACCTTATCAGGAACGTGTTAATTTTTTGAAATTATCAATGATAAATGTGCGCAAGCTCAGATGAATAAAAAAAGCCTCGCGAGATGCGAGGCTTAGTTACATTTTTATAAGTCGGCTGATTATAGAGACTCAGTAAATGTACGTGCGATTACATCAGCTTGTTGCTCTGCAGTTAGAGAGTTAAAGCGAACAGCGTAACCAGAAACACGGATAGTTAGCTGAGGGTATTTCTCAGGGTGCTTAACTGCGTCTTCTAGAGTGTCACGGTTAAGAACATTAACGTTCAAGTGTTGACCACCTTCAACACCAGCTTCGTGGTGGAAGTAACCATCCATTAGGCCAGCTAGGTTAGCTTTTTGGCTCTCTGCTTCCTTACCAAGTGCATTTGGCACGATAGAGAAAGTATAAGAGATACCATCTTGAGCGTCAGCAAACGGTAGTTTACCTACAGAAGTCAAAGAAGCTACAGCACCTTTCTCATCACGACCGTGCATTGGGTTTGCACCAGGAGCGAAAGGAGAGCCAGCACGACGGCCGTCAGGTGTGTTACCAGTTTTCTTACCATATACAACGTTAGAAGTAATAGTAAGGATAGACTGCGTAGGGATAGCATCGCGGTACATCTTAAGTTCGCGGATTTTGCCCATGAAGCGAGATACTAGGTCACAAGCAATGTCATCAACGCGCGCATCGTTGTTACCGAATTTAGGATAATCACCTTCAATTTCGAAGTCTGTCGCGATGCCATCTTCGTCACGTACTGGTTTAACAGTAGCGTATTTGATTGCAGATAGAGAGTCAGCAGCAACAGATAGTCCAGCGATACCACAAGCCATTGTGCGTTTGATGTCACGGTCATGTAGAGCCATTAGAGATGCTTCGTAGCTGTACTTGTCGTGCATGAAGTGAATGCTGTTTAGAGCTGTCACGTATTGCTTAGCTAACCAATCCATGAACGTATCTAGACGAGACATTACGTCATCGTAGTTTAGAACGTCATCAGTGATTGCTTCAGATTTAGGACCAACTTGAAGTTTTAGCTTCTCGTCAACACCACCGTTGATTGCGTAAAGCATAGTTTTCGCTAGGTTAGCACGAGCGCCGAAGAACTGCATTTGCTTACCGACAACCATTGGAGATACACAACATGCGATTGCGTAGTCATCAGAGTCCATGTCTGGACGCATTAGGTCGTCATTTTCGTACTGGATAGAAGAAGTATCAATAGATACTTTTGCACAGAACTTCTTGAAGCCTTCAGGTAATTGCTCAGACCAAAGTACAGTGATGTTTGGCTCTGGAGAAGGACCCATAGTATATAGGCTGTTTAGGAAACGGAAGTTTGTACGTGTAACAAGCGTACGTCCATCAATACCCATACCACCCATAGATTCTGTAGCCCAGATTGGGTCGCCAGAGAATAGCTCATCGTATTCAGGAGTACGTAGGAAACGAACCATACGTAGCTTCATTACGAAGTGGTCAATCATTTCTTGAGCTTGTTCTTCAGTGATACGGCCAGCAGCGATATCACGCTCAACGAAGATATCTAGGAAAGTAGAAGTACGACCTAGAGACATTGCAGCGCCGTTTTGAGACTTAACAGCAGCTAGGTAACCGAAGTAAGTCCACTGGATAGCTTCTTGTGCAGTTTCAGCAGGAAGAGAGATATCACAACCGTATTTAGCAGCCATTTCTTTGATTTGGCCTAGAGCACGGTGTTGCTCAGCAATCTCTTCACGAAGCTGCATAGTAGCTTGCAGGTCTTCGCCGTTTTCAAACTTCTCTTGTAGAGAGTTGAATTGTGCTAGCTTGTCTTTGATTAGGAAGTCAATTCCGTAAAGTGCGATACGACGGTAGTCACCGATGATACGACCACGGCCATAAGCATCTGGAAGACCAGTTAGAACGCCAGACTTACGACATTTTAGGATGTCTGGAGTGTAGATATCGAATACGCCAGAGTTATGAGTCTTGCGGTACTCGTGGTAGATTTTTGAGATTTGTGGATCTAGTTCACGGCCATATACTTTGCATGAACCTTCAACCATGCGGATACCACCGTTAGGGATGATAGCGCGCTTCAAAGGAGCGTCTGTCTGAAGACCAACGATAGTTTCTAGATCTTTTTCGATATAGCCAGCATCGTGAGAAGTGATGGTAGAAATTACATCAGTATCAAAGTCTAGAGGTGCCTTAGTACGGTTCTCTTCTTTGATGCCTTCCATTACTTTAGTCCAAAGCGTGTTAGTTGCTTCAGTACCTTCAGAAACTAGGAAAGATTCGTCGCCTTCATACGGCGTATAGTTTTTCTGGATGAAATCACGAACGTTTACTTCGTTTTGCCAATCACCTTCAGCAAAACCTTCCCAAGCTTTAGCAAATTGCTCTGCCATGACATACCTACCTTATTAGTGGTAAAAACATTAACTATTGTTTCTATAGTGAGCCGTCCCAAAAGACCACTCGTTTTTAATCTATTGACTCCGCACGGTATTGAAACATGCTATCTAAGCAAAAACTTGTTGATGATAGCGGTGCGGCTATAAACCTAACTAAATCAATATGGCTTCAAACTAAACTAAATTTTTTTTGCAAACCTTAAACTAAATCAATAAAACTTAAAATTTGTTGATAAAGAGCTTTTGATTTTGGATTTTTCTATTCTAGTAGACCACTCATTAGCAACTGCCACTAAACCTCTTCGTTGGACTCATTGAAATTACGTTTGTTCCTACATACAAACTATTGTCATGAGAAATGTATCAGAGAAAAGTATTGACTGGCTTATGAAAGTTGAATGTAAAATTTTGCGAAGTGTAACCCCCTCAATACAAATTAAATGTGACGATTGTCAAAATTTAATGTGGTTCAAGTGTCTAGCCTTATGAATGTGCTGAGCTGCGAAAGAGTTTTTTTATTTTGATATTTATGCAGCTTTTAGTGCCAATAACGCTTTTTAATTTATCCAATGTTTGCATGGTTACTCGAATTTGCTGACTGTTTAGTAGATTACGAGTTGATTGTTGTTAACAGTTTGTTGCTTCAATTGTTATCAGATGCTAATTTCTAGCCATGCATATTTTTTATCAATGCATTGCCACAAACATTTGGATATTGAGTATACAAGGGAGTGAAAGTGGATGAGTGACGCCTCAGCGCTGATGATAAATGATCTTCACAAAACATTCGGCCAGAATGAAGTTTTAAAAGGAATTTCATTAGAAGCACATAAGGGCGATGTCATATCCATCATTGGCTCTTCCGGTTCAGGAAAGAGTACTTTTTTGCGTTGTATCAACTTACTAGAAATACCGACCATGGGCGAAATATGGGTCAATGGCGAGTTGATAAAAATGAAGCATAACCGACGAGGTGATGCTCAACCCGCAAATGAAAAACAGGTTCAACGCATTCGCTCTAGACTGGCCATGGTATTTCAAGGGTTCAACCTTTGGTCGCATATGACGGTTTTGGAAAACGTTATTGAAGCGCCTGTCCATGTTTTAGGTATCCCTAAGAAACAAGCTTTAGAAAATGCAGAACTGCTACTTAAAAAAGTCGGCCTCTATGAGCGCAAAGATTACTACCCAGGGCACCTCTCTGGAGGGCAGCAACAGCGCGCAGCGATAGCAAGAGCTTTGGCTGTGGAGCCAGAAGTAATGTTATTTGATGAACCAACTTCAGCTCTTGACCCAGAATTGGTCGGTGAAGTATTAGGGGTAATGCGCGATCTCGCTGAAGAAGGTAGAACAATGTTAGTGGTTACACACGAAATGGCTTTTGCTCGTGATGTTTCTAGCCACGTAATGTTCCTTCATCAAGGTTTAGTGGAGGAGCAGGGCGATCCAGCAAAACTGTTTTCCAACCCAGAATCTGAACGGCTGCAACAATTTATTTCATCGATTTATTAATACCCTATGGAAATATAACCTACGCTTTAAATGATAATTAACCTATTAGATGAAGCAAATTACCAATCACAGGAGTGTGGACATGAAGAAGTGGTTACTCGCAATCGCTATCACAGCAACAACAATTTCCGGACTAGCTCAAGCTAAACAATGGACAGTGGTGCGATTTGGTATTGAGGGAGCTTATCCTCCTTTTAGCTGGACGGAAGCAGATGGTTCACTAAAAGGGTTTGATGTTGATATGGCATTAGCTCTATGCCAAGAAATGCAAGTTGAATGTAAGATTGTTCCACAGGATTGGGACGGTATTATTCCTTCTCTACTAGCGCGTAAATATGATGCGATTATCGCGGCAATGTCGATTACTGAAGAACGTAAGAAAAAAGTTGCCTTTACAAATAAATATGCGCTAATCCCTAATAAATTCATTGCCAAAAAAGGCACTAATTTGACGTTTACACCAGAAGGTCTGAAAGGCGTAAAAATCGGTGTTCAGCGCGCAACTACTCATGATAAGTACCTGACTGACAACTATGGTGACTCTGTAGAAATTGTTCGCTACGGTTCTTTTGATGACGCTTACCTTGATTTGAAGAGTGGACGTATTGTTGCAGTGCTGGGTGATGCTTCAGCACTTGAAGAAGGCGTGCTAAAGAAACCTGGTGGGGAAGAGTATGAGTTTGTTGGCCCTTCTTTGACGGATCCTAAATGGTTTGGTGATGGCTTCGGTATCGCGACTCGTAAGCAAGACAAAGAGCTTACAGAGAAATTGAACGTGGCTATTCAATCACTTCGTGACAAAGGTAAGTACAAAGAAATTCAAGATAAATTCTTTGCTTACGATGTTTATGGAAATTAATGTGTGTCTATTAAGAGAGGCGAGAGCCTCTCTTAATTTTTTTGCCATCTGGCAATCATCATGTATCTCTAGCGGTGGACATAAATCGTGATGGATCTGCAAGGTTACGAGTTATCTATACTCGAAGGTGCACTGCTCACTATTCAAGTGGCGTTGTTGTCTCTGTTTTTAGCGGTGGTACTGGGCATGCTTGGTGCTTTAGCTAAGTTATCTCCTTATCGTATAGCGCGATACATCGCTACGTTATACACCACAGTTATTCGAGGTATTCCCGATCTCGTTTTGATGATGTTGATATTTTTCGGTGGGCAGATTTTGGTTAACAACGGGCTCCACTATATTAACGAATCACTAAACCAATGGTTTGCCTCTCAAGACCCTAGTCATGTGTGGGTTCCTTATGTGCCTGACTACATTGATGTGAGCCCATTTATTGCAGGCGTTATAACTATTGGATTTATTTTTGGCGCATATATGGCGGAAACTTTCCGAGGCGCGATAATGGCTGTTGACAGTGGTGAACTAGAAGCAGGCAAAGCCTATGGAATGAGTCCATTTCTTTCTTTCCGAAGAATTCTGCTGCCGCAAATGATACGTCACGCTCTTCCAGGTTTTGGTAATAACTGGCTAGTTTTGCTTAAAACGACGGCTCTAGTTTCCATTATTGGTTTGGACGATATGGTTCGAGTGAGCACCTTGGCAGCAGGCTCTACAAAAATGCCATTTACCTTCTATATGGCTGTCGCTTTGATTTTTCTACTTTTTACAGCTATCTCAACTGGGCTACTAAAAGTCGTTGAGCGCAAATTTAGTATTCATACGAGGTAGAACATGGATTTCAGTTTAGTCGTAGAAAGCTTTCCAATTTACCTTGATGGCCTATGGACTACGGTATGGCTAGTGGTAGCGGCACTTATTATCGGCTTATTCATATCTATACCGGTAGCGGTTGCCCGCAATAGCCAACATTATATTCTCAGTGCTCCTTCTTGGGCATTTATCTATTTCTTCCGTGGTACACCACTACTAGTTCAGCTTTATCTCATTTATTACGGTATGGATCAGTTTTTTGCCGTAAAAGATACGTTGTGGGAGCATGCTTGGTTCTGTGCATTAGTTGCTTTTGTGCTAAATACTTCCGCATACACCGCAGAGATCATTCGCGGAGCTATCAACGGACTGCCCAAAGGAGAAATTGAAGCAGCAAAAGCTTATGGGATGAGTGTTTGGAAGACTTACTACCGAATTATCTTACCAAGTGCACTTAGAAGAGCCTTGCCAGCATACAGTAACGAAGTCGTGTTTATGCTACACGGCAGCGCGGTGGCTGGTATCGTGACAATCATGGATTTGACTGGAGCAGCTCGTTTGGTTAACTCACGTTATTATGCTCCGTTTGAATCGTTCTTGACTGCAGGCCTATTCTATATGTGCTTGACGTTTATAATTCTGTGGTGCTTTAAGCAAGCGGAAAAACGCTTCTTAGCGTATTTGAGACCTTTAAGTTAGTTTCCTCGGTAAAGAAACCAAAAGAGCACCTATATGGTGCTCTTTTGGTATGGTGATAAGCAAATATGATCAGCTCGAGAAACTTGCCCAGATAGGCGCATGATCAGATGGCTTCTCAATACCTCTTAATTCATAGTCTATGTCGGATTCAGTACATTTCTTTGCAAGATTTGGAGTGGCTAAAATAACATCTATCCGTAGGCCTCGATTGTCATCAAAACCTCTTGAACGATAGTCAAACCACGAATACTTATTGTCTACCTCTGGGTGTAGGTTGCGAAATGTGTCTTCGAAGCCCCAGTCCAAAAGTGTGCTTAACCATTCACGTTCTTCAGGCTGAAAAGAGCACTTACCAGTTTTTAGCCAGCGTTTTCGGTTTTGTTCTCCAATACCAATGTCTAAGTCAATTGGGCTAATGTTGATATCGCCCATCACGATAACTTGTTCGTCGCTAGAGTGATGGTTATTTAAGTAACCCATTAGATCTTTGTAAAATTGCCTTTTATATGGAAATTTAGTTTCGTGGCTAATGTTGTCGCCTTGGGGGAAATAGCCGTTTAAAACGGTTGTCTTCTGGCCATTCTCGTCTTCAAACGTAGCCATAATCATGCGCTTTTGATGTTCTTCAGAGTCAGTAGGGAAACCTTTTTGGATTGAGAGTGGCTCTTTCTTGCATAGCATCGCGACGCCATAGTGAGCCTTTTGTCCGTGGTAATAGACTTTGTATCCCATCGCTTCAACATCTTCTACTGGGAAAGCTTCGTCATGAACTTTGATCTCTTGAAGACCAATAACGTCAGGTTGATGTTTGTCTATAAGAGCTTGTAGTTGATGTAAACGAGCGCGAAGGCCGTTGATATTGAAACTGACTACTTTCATTTTTTATCCTATGAGAACTTTCAATGCACTAAATGGGCATATATACACAGATATTCTATACGGAGAGATAGTATAACCAAACAACTCGAAGCTAGCACCTACAGGTTGTTTGGTTAACATGTTAGGAGAGGTTGGATGTTCGTTGAGATAGAAACCTACTCAATGACAATCCGTTTATGCGCTATTCCAGTATGGCAATCAATGCACGTTTTTCCTGTTTTTCCAAGCTGTTCGTGGTTTAGCTTAGCCCGCTGAGGTTGTTTGGTTAAGTCGAAGTTACTTCCGGTATGACAATAGCGGCAGTTGGCTGAATTGTCCTTTTCCATCGTATCCCAGACCTTTTGGGCTAGTTCAGGTCTATGTTGTTCGAAGTTCTCCTTAGTAATTGTACCTGCCAGCATGTAGTAAATATCGGCGGTTGCCATGATCTTCACTTTCATTTTGTCGACAAAGTCGTGAGGAACGTGACAGTCAGCACAGGTTGCTATAACTTTGCCGTTTCTCATATAGTGATCGGATGCTTTGTACTCCTGTACGATGGTATCCATTTTAAGGTGGCAGCTAAAACAAAATGCGTTTTGATTGGTGAGTGTCATTACGCCTTGAAAACTACCAATAGCAAGCAGCAATACGAAGACACCAATTGGTATGCCCAAAAGTAACGGCTTTTTCAGCCAGCTCCACAACGTGTGGAGCCGACCTTGGTGACGAGTATCGGACTTAGGTTTCCCCATGTCATCCTCCCAGCACGGAGCAGGTTATTTGTTTTCGTTTAGATAGCGAGACTTGAATGCTTTCTGTGCATCCTTACGTGCTTTCTTAACTGAATCTGGCTCTTTACCAGAGAACCAAGCATGCTCGGGCCTTGCTAGAATATCTTCCAATACTTTTCGTGCACGTTTGGCGCCATCAACATTGCCTTTGTGCTCAGCTTTTTCTACCACTTCCAAATACTGAGGTACCATTTCGATATAGAAACGCTCCGCGACCTCATACATACCATGCCATTGAACATAGTCTGGGGCCATCATCGCAGCACCATGACGCGCGCGGCGGCCTTCGTGATGCCATAGATAGAACCAAGTCCATTCAATTTCTTCGTCAAATGCTGTTTCGGTTAGCATTTTTTCGTCATATAGAATGCCCATTAGTTGCTTACCAGGACGAGCGAATTTCTCGTTATAGAGTTCAACTAAGTGGTCAAACTGTTGGTAGAAGCTATTGACCATTGATTTAGTATGGCAAGATTGACACACATTCTGCATATCAGCTCTACGGTCTTGCCAGCTTTTTGTTTCTTTGCCCATAGCCTTTGCTTTCGCATCAATTTTTTCAGATATTGCTGGCCGAAGTGTCCAAGAAATCCTATCGCCTACGTCATGAGTGACCGGTAGGTCACTGGTAGCGGACATATGACAAGTTGCGCAAGTTGGTGCCGCATCGTAGTCTTCACCCACGATCCATTTTGATGAATCCATGTTCATGCGATCAACATGAGCATAAAAGTTGATGCCGTGCTTGGATTCTTCATAGATTTCTTTTTGAGGGTGATCGGGCCCTAGGTGACATTTGCCGCACGCTTCTGGGCGTCTTGCTTGTACCATATCAAATTCATGGCGTTGGTGACATGCAGTACAGGCACCAAGCGAACCATCTGGGTTAATACGGCCAATGCCAGTGTTTGGCCAAGTGGTAGGGTCTAAGTCGCCGTTTTCCAGTACTTTGACTTCAGAACCATGACACTGCCAACAACCACTAACGGCAGCTGGTGACTCTCCGTTGAAAGATAGGGACCCTTCCACAACCTCAGCTAAGAAATTATCCAGTGAGCCAATAATCTGACCAGCTTTCGCATGGTGGCTTTTCTCAAATTCTTCAACTTGCTTAGAATGGCAATTGCTGCAGTCTTTAGGTGAAACTATTACAGCGATGTCAAACCCTTGGTGCTTGATAGCATCTTTGTCGACAGGATCTGCTTGGTGACACTCATAACAACCGACATTGGCGCCAAAGTGTTTTGAACGTCCCCATTGAGCATAAATTGAAGGGTTCTTTTCTTTGTGACAAGCGGCACATTCTTTACTTTCAGGGCTTAGCTGATCAAATGGTTTTAGAACCAGTGCTTCTGGTTTGGCATTGGCGCTAAACGAAAGTATTGTCACTATGATAAAAAAAGATGCTAACAAGAGTCGCATCCATGTTGAGTGGTTGCCTCGTTCCATGTCCATATCGGGCCTCAATCTCTCAGTGAAAGTTTGAACAGTGTTGACTAAATATCATCCTAATAGATGATTTTAGAACCAATCAATAAAACCACAATTAAAAAGTGGGTAATTTGGGAGGAGGGGTGAGTAGGAACATAAATAAGTGAGCTTTTATTGATTTATATCAGTTTGCTATGTTTGTTACTGAGAGTAACTAGTATCTGCAACAAAAGGCTCATTGCACGTTATCGGTAGATGTTGGTAATTCCTCCGACAATAATTGCCGAAAGCCTATCGCTGTTACGTAAGTGATGGATTCATGAAAAAACATAGCGCCAAATACAGCTGCAAATATCAAGTTAGAATACAGCCAAGGGGCAGTAACTGTCGCACTTGATGCAAGGCTGTAACCCAAATTGCGTATAGATCGATTAAGAGCGGAAGAGATAATAAATGCTATTAGAATTAACCAGCTTACGGCGGTTACGTTTGATAAGCTTGCTGGCGAATGACTTAGTTGCCAAAAGAGTAACGGTAAACTGCAGAGGCCGGATACTAAGAAAGTCCAGCAGACTTGGGAGGTTACTCTCAATTCAGATTTGGACACACGATGTGCAACGACTTGGGTGACTGCAAGAGTTATTGCCGCAGCTGCACCATAAGCAATACCCGTGTGTAGATCAACTGCTCCTCCCTCTGTTAATAAAAACACGCCAGAAAATGCGATCAGCAGAGAGATAGTATTTTTTAGTTTGATTTTTCTTCTATAAGCTAGCCAGTCTACAAATGGAATGAGCAGTGGTGAAAGGCTTATCATCAACGTAGCGCCTATCAAGCTCATACTAGAGAGGGTAATCAAAATAAGCAGTTGAGAGAACATGGTTGCAAAACAAATCGCAGAGATGGAAAAGAACCTAACAGTTAATAAAAAGCCGACTAACATTTCGCCAGTTAACTTCTTCGCCGCGGTATTCTGCGTAGCTAAGAAAAATGTAGAAATAACAACTAATGAAGATGCTTTTATATCTTTGTTCAACATGCTATTCACCTTGCAGAAATGTTGGGGCTTATTTTAGAAGGCGAGCTATTTAAGAGTAGCGATTTAAATTCGCGTACTTGTTAGAAGAAATTACAATTAACCTATTTACAAGCTCCCATCTTGATTTCGAATACACTGATTTGACTAAGAATCTTGTTTGAAGGCATAAAGAGGCAGTTTTTATGCCCAACACTTCAAAAATTGTCTATCTTTAGTAATAAATTTAACAATTTTGTAAACCTATAATTGATTCAAATGGCAAATGTGGTCTAATTGGAACGGATATTGCCTAAGCTTATGAGTTTTTGCTTTTTATAAGGACATTGTATGCGAACCCTGTCTGTTCAGTGGAAGATTACGATTCTTGCGGGATTTTGTTTGTTAATCACTTCACTCTCTTTAGTTGGATTCTCTGTTTATAACGCGCTCGGAAATCAAAAGATCATCAAAGAGCAAAGCTCGGAGTCAGTGATAAATAAGTCTCAGCAGCTACTGGAAACGCGGGCATTATTTAATGCATCGTTAGTCGCAGAATTTTTAAACGAGTCTATTTACCGTTCTGAAATGCTCGCGAGCAATGCTTTATTCTATAAAACCAATACCGAAGAGAATTTTGGATCAAGTGAAGAGTTGAGAACAGCACTCAACGATATGGTTAAGAGTGCCGTTGTGTCATACAAGAATATCCAAGGTGCTTATTTGGTGTTCAAGCCAGATATGCTTGATAGTGAAGATAGTAACTATCAAAACGCAGACTACGTCGGCTCAAATGAAAAAGGACGTTTTGCCTCATATTGGTTAGAAGATGGAGATGATGCGAAAGAGAATGTTCTGAGCGAAAAATCGTTGACAGATTCGACTAACAGTGAGCGCTTTTTCTGCCCGTTGTCTAGTGGCAGTACTTGCGTATCCAGTCCTAAACTAACCCAAACAAGCAGTGTTGAACAGCTCACTTCCTCAATCTCAGTTCCTATTCAACAAGATGGTGAAACCATTGGTTTCTTTGGGATTGACTTGAACTTAAACCCACTAGCTGCGATTGCTCAAGAATCGGATCAAAGTTTATTTAGTGGCTCTGGAGATATTTTTATTATCAGTTTGGATGGCTCGTTGATAGCTTCAGACAATAGTGAATTAGCGGTTGGTTCTCCATTCAGTAGTGAGCATGTTTCTAGTGAAGCGGTGACTGACTTCTTATTTGGCAATAAGGTCGTCACCAAGTGGAGTACTGATGGTAATTGGTTAACAGTTTTCGCTCCGATCCAAGTCGCGAACCAGACGTGGGGCGTTATATTTGAAATGCCACGAGCGAGTGTTCTTGCCGATGCAGACCACCTAGATCAGATGATTAGTAGCCAGGTGGAAAAGGGCGTTTATGTCGAGTTAGGTACAGGCGCAATAGCGGTGATCATTGGACTCATCGTGATTGCATTTATGTCGAGAAGCTTAGTGAAGCCCATTCGAGATGTCGTTGCCCGATTAGATGATATTGCTTCTGGAGAAGGGGACTTAACTCAACGGTTGAATGTAAAATCTCAAGATGAAATCGGCCAACTTGCTAGTGGTTTTAACCTCTTTCTTGAAAAGCTTCAGAACACTATAAGTCAGGTTGTGGATACTACTCATCAAGTGGCTTCTACTACAGACCAAGCGAAAACTGCTGCAGTACACACGCGATCAAGTAGTGAATCTCAATTTAAAGAAGTGGATTTAGTTGCCACTGCGTGTGAAGAGATGACGCAAACGGCGGGACTAGTAGTGCAAAATGCTGAAGTTGCGGTAAATGCTGCAGGAGAAGCAAACGAGGCTGCCAACTCTGGTAAAGAAGTTATTGAGCGCTCTGAAGAAGAAATGATGAAGTTGGTTGAGCGAATGACCAGTGCTGTTCCTGTTGTAGAGGAACTGGCCAAGAACAACGCCAATATTACCGACATTCTCACTGTAATCGAAGGCATTTCAGAACAAACAAACTTACTTGCATTGAATGCTGCAATTGAGGCAGCACGAGCGGGTGAGCAAGGGCGTGGTTTTGCAGTTGTTGCCGATGAGGTAAGGAATCTAGCTAGCAGAACTCAAGACTCTGTTGGTGAAATTCGAAGTGTGATTGAAAAAGTACAACGCGGTACGCAAGACGTGGTAGAAGCCATCAATCAAGGTAATGAGTTAGCCAATGACTCTGCACATCAAGTGAATAAAGCTGTAGAAGAATTAAGTCACATTTTTGAATCGATTGCTGCTATCAACGACATGAACAGCCAAATTGTTCGTGCAGCTGAAGAGCAGCAAGCAGTTTCAGGTGAAGTTAACCAAAGTATCACCAACATACGCGATTTGAGTGCTCAGATCCTCGAGCAAGCTGGTGAATCAGAAGCTGTCGGTGAGCAAATCGGTAACCTATCGAGTAAACAACAGCAACTCGTTAATCAGTTTAAAGTCTAGCGATCTCTAACCTTCGAAATACCAATAGCCTTTGTTCACCAACTCGGTGAGCAGAGCTATTGAATGACAGTTCATTGTAGATGTGTCAGTTACCGTAAAGCTTGGTTGATTGCAAAGCTTTTCAACTAACTGGTGATTTTCTGCGGCATCAAACTTTTCTCCGTTGATATAAACGCATTGTGAATCATCACTGTGATAAAAAGCCCTCAAACCAGACACTTTGGTTAGCATTGATCCAGAAGCAAGCTCGTCAAGAATGTGTTCTGTCGTGTATGCAGGTTCAGGCTCGATGATATCAAGTTGGTGGCGAGGCTGGCTCAGCATTGTCGCCAAAAAGTCTTTCATCAATTGTGGTTGGGCAATGCTTTTCTCTAGTATCGACTGAAGCTGATTAAGGGTGCTCTTGTTGATCTCACCGCCATTGGTTTGTAGTTCAATGTCTTCAGTAGTCACATGTTCTTCGCCAAGGTTTTCAGCTAAATAGTAGTCTGCAAACTGGCTCACTAACTCTTGTTCTTTTGGTGTGCGATAACCAATTGAATAGCTGATACTATTTTCTAGCGCATAACCTTCATGTGGGAATCCCGGTGGTATATATAGAATATCTCCCGGCTCAAGAACCTCATCAATAACCGAGTCAAATTGCTTTATTTGTCTTAGTGCATTTGCTTGGATTATTTCTTCATACTGGCCTTTGTCTTTTGCACCAACGCGCCAATGCCTTTTGCCAAGGCCCTGAATAATAAAAACATCATATTGATCGATATGTGGACCAACTCCACCACCCGGTGTCGAATAGCTGATCATCACGTCATCAAAAATCCATTGTGGAATTTGAGAAAAAGGTGGAACAAGCTCTGCGGCACCTGAGTGCCAATGGTTGGCAGCTTGAATGACGATTTGCCAATGGCTTTCCGCTAGTGTAGCGAATTTATTTTCCTCAAATGGCCCATGTTCAGCAGCCCACTTGCCATTAGCATTTGAGATAAAACGTGAGTCGACCTCCTGTTCAAGTGATAACCCCGCTAATTCTTCTGGTGTTATAGGGTCAACAAAATCTGCAAAACCCGCTTTTATAACCACAGGCTCTCTTTGCCAATATTGTTTTACAAACTCTTGTAAGGAAAAGGTCAGTTGGTACATGTGCATCCTAATTTAACAATTTTTTGCGCTGATTTTATTTTCGAGATCGTGTTTAACGATTTCAATTGCTGCGAGCGCAGTTTCTGGCTCGACTTCGTTGCTTTCCAGTAGATAGATAAGATCGACAGCAAGTTTTATCTCATCGGGCGCATTATCTAAAGGATTTGATTTGTTAGGCTTATCTAAACTCATAACTATTTGCTTTTCTCCCTGAAAGTAATTTGTTTCTCTAACTTTAGTTTCGAGTCTTGGCAGCGCTTGAGGCGCTGTTCTGTCTTGATTAATGTTTGTTGCGCTTGTGCCTGCTGACTAAATGACGCTTGCGAAACGGCTAACTCTTGTGCTCTAACCATCTCTTTCAAGCGACGTTCCCATTCTTGATGCTGAGCAAGATCTTGATAAAGACGATGAATTGACTTGCGGAAATAATGGCGGTGTTTGGGCTCTTTTTTCCTGATCGATAATGTAGAAAGCTCTCGTTGAATCGCTTCAATTTGTGCGACCAATCGTTGGGTTAAAAACTCAGCGTGCTGCCTAGTGAGCTTTTCGGTTTGCTGCTCTCGAGTTAAGCTCGATAACGTCGCTTGTGCCTCTTCTACACATGGAACTAATAGGCGAGCTTTACCATGAAAAAGCCGTTCATCAAATAATGCTTGATGATGCTCGCCTCTAGTTCTATCGACTTGAGTTGCTTGTTTATTCAAACTCTCTAAGGTGTGCTCAATTTGGCTAAGTTGTCGCATACATCAAAACCACGCTTGGTAGGCCAACTTAATAGATAATATGCTTACAACGCATACAAATACAGGTCGAATAAATTTGGCACCAAAACGTATTGCTGTGTGCGCGCCGAGGAACGCTCCTGCCATTAAACACACACCCATTGTTAAACCAAGAACCCAGTGCACATGTCCTAAGTAAGCAAAAACGATCAAAGAGGTAAAGTTGCTGGTAAAATTCATAGCCTTAGCAAGCCCCGACGCCAGCAAAATATTAAGCCTATAAAGTGCCATCGAACTTACCGTCCAAAAAGCACCAGTACCCGGCCCAGCCATCCCATCATAAAACCCAAGCACAACACCTTGGATTGACTGTTTCTTATGAAATTTTGGATCAGAAGTGGGAATGGCATTTTTGTGCGCATCAGGTGTTTTGTGCCAAATGGTGTAAATAGCTGCAGCTAAAATAATCAGTGGCAAGGCTTTATCGAGAAAAGCAGTACTGATTTTATCGACAAGCAGTACGCCAGCGATGGCACCAACTAAAGTCGCAATAAAACACCGAGCCCAAAACTGAGGCTTAAATAAGCGTTTTCTATAATAGGTAAAAGCCGCGGTTGAAGAAGCAAAAGAAGCCGCTACTTTATTTGTGCCGAGAGCAATATGTGGTGGTAAACCCAACGACAGCAAAGCGGGAACCGTTAGCATACCACCACCGCCGGCTACAGCATCGATAAATCCAGCAAAAAATGCTACTAAAGCCAAAATGACCAGCGTGGTTGGCTCAATATATTCCATAGGGTACAGTCTATTTATTGTTATAGTGACGACTTGAAGTTTAGAGCCCTTGAGGCCTAATACTCAATATTTCTTTTAAATGGCGGCAATGAATCGAGCAGTGCTTGGCCATAACGTTTGGTGACGATGCGTCGATCAAGGATGATGACTCTACCAGAATCTTGCTCTTTACGCAGTAGTCGCCCTACAGATTGAATTAACTTTTTGCTCGCTTCTGGTACTGTGATCTGCATAAACGGATTGCCTCCTTTATGCTCGATATATTCAGAGTGTGCTTGTTCAACGGGAGAGGTTGGAACTGCAAAAGGAATTTTGGTAATAACTAAATTTTCTAGTAACTCGCCGGGCAAATCCAAACCTTCGGAAAAACTACCGGTACCAAAAAGGATGCTTGTTTTTCCACATTGGACTAACGTTTTGTGTTTGTTGAGTATCTTAGTACGTGAAGAGTCCCCTTGAACTTGTAGCGCCCAACCTTTTTTTATAAATTTTTTGTTCAAAGATTCAGCAACTTGGTTCATCTGCCAATAAGATGCGAACAATACTAAGTTGGCCTTGTTCTCTTTTATGAGTGAGGGAAGTATTTCACATAGGCTATCCGTAAATTGGTCTGCCGATGGCTCTAGCTTCATTTTGGGAATCAAAAGCTCAGCTTGGTTGGCATAATCAAATGGCGATGCTAATGCTAAAAATCGTGTGCCGTCTTCTTCTTTGTCGCTGACACCAGCTTGCTGGCAGAAGAAACGAAAAGAGTTAAGAGCTCGCATCGTCGCGGAAGTTAGTACAGCACCAATGCAGCGGCTCCAGATCTGTTGGTCGAGTTTCCAACCGGCTTCAAGAGGAGATACGTTGACGATAAAATCATCTTCTTTATCTGGGTGTAGCTCCAACCAGCGAGCAAGTGGTGCGCCTTTCTCCCTTTTAGGCTCTGCCATCAAGCTCCATACTTGAGTTAGGTTTTCCATCCTTTGTATATAGAAGCCGATTTCTGCTAGCGCTGGTTCAGCAAGCTTGTTCGACACTTCTCCATCTTTTATACGTTCTGCAATGAGATCGGCAATTTTATTGATTGCTTGATGACCCTTCGAACACATTTGTTTGAGTTCTTGTGATTGCTCTTCCAGCCAGCTAGGTAGATCACCATGTTCAAACCGATAGCACTTATCTTCAAACTGCGCAGGATTAAATTGTCGAGCAAGTTGTGTGAGTGAGGGAACGAGTTGCTGAATGCTATCTTGCAGTTCGTTGCGAAAACGGCTGACACGTTTCTCATCTGCCAAGTTCGCGAATTTTTTCACTGATTGATTTAACTTTTCTAACCAACTAGCTGCGCCCTTTAAACTGGCTGCGGCAGAAGAGTGGTCGCGTGCGACTTTTGGTAGGTGGTGTGCTTCATCGAAGACATAAATAGTGTTTTCTGGTTCAGGGAGAATGATGCCACCACCCAAATCAGCATCGGCCATGACTAAACTGTGATTCGCCACAATCACATCTGCTTTATCCAGCTCTGCACGAGCTTTTTGAAATGGACATTGCCTGTGAGCTGGTAGGCTGTTATTGCAGCTATGCTTATCACTGACAATCATTGACCAAAGCTCATCTTTAATTGGCTCTGGCCATGAGTCTCTGTCTCCATCCCATTTACCGCTTGCGAGCTTTTGATATAGCTCTTGCAGTAATGCGATATCTTTTTCTTTCGGCTTGTTTTCAAATATGGCCAGTTGTCCACCGTCAGTACCGCTAGCCACCATTAGTTTTTCTGCGCAGCAATATCGTTGCCTTCCTTTCACTAGTTGAAAGCGAAAGTCCAAATCGGTAATGCGTCTATATAAAGGAAGGTCTTTGTCTAATAACTGTTCTTGCAGAGCTACAGTTGCGGTTGAAATGACAACTTTACGATTGTTCAAAACTGCAACGGGAACAGCGGCCATTAAATATGAGAGTGATTTACCAATTCCCGTCCCTGCCTCTGCCACGATTAGGCGATTCGTATTGTGGTATTCACCACATAAGGTTTTGGCGATTTCAGCGACTAAGTAATTCTGCGCTCGGCGAGGAACGAAGTTTTCTAGTTGAGCTTGCAGGTTTTGATAGCTGTTTCTTATCGAGGTTTGAATATTATTCGCTGGCATAAAGGGACCGAATTATTTGGAAATTAGGGCGAGTTGATCTTTTGCGATGATTTTTGCAGCAGTTTGTCGCTTCTTTATACAAGGAAGCGGTGGTGCTGTGTAGTAATCTACACAAATCAGCGCTGACGCAGAAGAAAGAAGCGACAAATGCTGCCCGAAGGGTTCGATTGCAAGGTTTCTACTCTTTGTTGCAGGCTAATCACTTAGAATGACTAAGCTTCTTAGCCTGCGCCGCGATTAAAAAACTTGCAATCGAACAAAACTTTACCGAAAAAGATCGACTCACCCGAGATATTAACACAATTTCACACATGCTATTGAGCTCACGAAATAGGTTTTTTTTAGACTAAAAATAGATCTGACTCACAAAATAAAATCCGGTAAAAAAACTGAAAATAAAAACAAATCGAGAAGAATATTATTCCGCTGTGAATGGTTTAATTAGTGAAATATACCAATATTCTGTATTTTATTGATAGTTTTAGGGATAAAGCTTTGAATGTTTTTCGTGTGTTACAAAATATTGATTTACGTGCTAATACTTAAGTAAATACTTATAAATCAAGTTTTTACATCTAAGTCTTTGATTTGTAATTATTTTATTTATTTTTATAAATTACTTTTTAGGCTATTTGACAGTCTGGGGATTCTCTAGCAAGCTTAGCTACGGAATTTGACGGTAGTGACATCCGACCATTTAAGAGTTTGAGTGATTACCAAAAACATAAAGGGAACCGGATAAGGACTTCCCGCACTAAGAAAAGGCAGTGGATTATTATGAAAAAGACGCTAATCGCTCTAGCGGTACTAGCTACGGCTGGTTCTGTAAATGCAGCACAAATCTATGGATCAGATACTTCTAAAGTGTCTCTAAAGGGTGAGATTGACTCGTACATTTCTAACTGGGATAGTGATGCGACCTCTACTAAGTATGATACTGATGTTGACGTTTGGGCAAAGATTCAAATCGACGCAGAACATCAACTAAATGATATGTTTACAGCATTTGGCTCTTTTGAGATCGAGCAAGGGAATGGTTGGAAACCTGCCGATAACGAAGCAAATGGGGCAGTGTTTGATGACCTATATGTTGGTGTGAAAACTGATAAGTGGGGTGTTGTTCTTGGTGAACATGGTGACTGGGCAGATTCACTAGATGCTATTGAAAAAGATGATATTACAAATGAAGGTTACTACCTAAGTGATTCAGGCGGTCACCACCGTGAATCTAAAGGCCACGGTGTTGGATTTAAAGCTACTGTTGTTGACGGTCTAACGTTTGTCGCTGATGTGACAACTGAGCAAACAGATGGATTATCAAACACTTATGGTGCCTCTTTAAACTATGATATCTCAAATTATAGTGTAGGTGTTGCTTATCAAAGTGGTGAAGCTACAGGCGGTACTACTTATAACCCTGATTACTACAAAGGTGGTATTTCTGCATCGGCTACGTTTGGTGGACTATTTGTAGCAGCAACATATTCTGCTTACGAAGGCGTTAACTCAAACTTCGGCTTCTTCGATGATGCTGTTACATCTGGTACTTATTATGAAGGTAATGCTTATGGCGTAGCTGTTTCTTATACAGTAGATAGTTGGAAGCCATATGTGACTTACGGTGTAATGTCTAACGATAAGTCTTACAATAGTTCTACAAATACCAAATCTGATGTTAATAATGCTGATGTAGATAACCTACTTGTAGGTCTTCAGTACACTATTTCTGACAACCTGTTGACGTTCATCGAGTACCAAACAGGTAGTGCTGACGCTGGCTTTACAGGCAGCACAGATCAAGATGGCGACTCTTGGGTTTGGGGTACATACTACACATTCTAAGTTGTTAACAACTTAGTATAAAATCTAAAGCCAACGTGTTACGTTGGCTTTTTCTTTTGAGCTATTAAGGAGAATAGTATGCTGTTTAAGAAGTTTTTCTTAGGTTTCGTTGTTTTTAGTTTTGCGAGTATCGCGTCGGCTGCCACTTTAAAAGCAGGTTCTGGAATAGATATTGCGGTTCTTAATGGGGAAAAAGTTGCGAGTAAAAGTGTGGAGTTGCAACCTGGTGAAAACCAGTTGGTACTTGAGTTTGGTGGCAGGCTAAGAGATGGTGGCAAAGAGGAATACTTAAGCTTCTATCCTTATGTAGCGGTCATCAACAGCGATGGTTACCAAAATATCGAAGTAACGACACTTTCTAACCAGTACAATAAAATAGAAAACCTCTCTGACGATAAAAAACCAGTTTATAAGTTTGTTGCTGATGGAAAAGAAATCGATAGCAAACAGTTTGTCCTACCTGCTCCAGCAGGTGCTTTCCCTTATCGAGATGTTTTAGCACTTATCACGGCTTACAACAAAGAACACGGCTTAGTTTTTGAATCTGGAAAAATCCGTTCGCTGAAAAAAGAAATCGAGCAAGTCAACGGTGGCAAAGCGGTCACTGGCGAAACTGAAAATATTCTTCAGCTTAAACTATGGTATAGCCGTGCAAACCCAGAAGAGCGTGAGCAGTTTGAGCAGTGGGTGAAATCACAGTCATAGTCATTCCAATATTTCCCCGCCCCATTTGTTGCCTAGCCACAACAACAATTATTTAGGGGCAATAGAACAAGATTTAATAGATAGTAATCTTGCTGCAATAAAAAGGGAGCCGATGACCGCCTCCCTTTTTATTGCTTGTAGAAACGCAGGTAGTTTAATCCAGAAAACATTCTGGACTATTCAGTGCAGCCTCTATGGCCTTTACTAGTTTTTCAATATGCTCTGGTTTGCAAATAAATGGCGGCATCATGTAAATTAGTTTGCCGAATGGCCTGATATAAACGCCGTGCTCCACAAACAACTTCTGGATAGGTTCCATATTGACGGGCCTTGTCGTCTCAACCACACCAATAGCACCAAGCCAACGAGTATCTTTGACTAGATCGTAGTGGTTAAGTTTAGGTAGCAGTTCAGCAAATAGCTGTTCAATTTGCTTTGTTTGTCCCTGCCATTCACCTTTTTCTATCAACTCTAAACTCGCGTTTGCCACCGAACAGGCAAGTGGATTTGCCATAAACGTAGGGCCGTGCATAAAGCATCCAGCTTCTCCGCCACATACTGTCATTGCTACTTCTTTTGTCGTGATCGAAGCAGACAATGTCATATATCCACTAGTTAGCGCTTTGCCAACACACATAATATCGGGTTTGATGTTTGCGTGTTCACAACCAAACAGTTTTCCAGTCCTGCCAAAGCCTGTAGCGATTTCATCTAAAATCAGCAGTACGCCAAACTCATCGCACAAGCTTCTCACTTGGCGTAAAAACTCTGGGTTGTATAGCCGCATCCCGCCAGCACCTTGAACAATAGGCTCAAGTATCACTGCAGCGACTTCAGTATGATGTTGATACAGCTTTTGTTTGAAATCGTCAATGTCGCTTTGCTGCCAATCGTCCCAAAAACCTGTTTTCGGTGACTCAGCGAATATGTGCTCTGGTAGGAAACCTTTATAAAGAGAGTGCATCGAGTGGTTAGGGTCGGTCACTGACATAGCGGCGAAAGTATCACCATGATAGCCATCGCGAACCGTTAAAAACTTAGGCCGTTTTTCTCCTTTTGCATGCCAGTATTGCAATGCCATTTTTAACGATACTTCAACAGATACCGATCCAGAGTCTGCCAAGAAAACATGCTCTAAATTGTCAGGTACCATCTTGAGCAGGCGCTTGCACAGGTTAATTGCCGGATCGTGTGTAATCCCACCAAACATAACATGAGACATTTTATCTATCTGAGAATGTGCTGCTGCATTGAGGTGTGGATGATTGTATCCATGGATGGCGGCCCACCAAGAAGACATACCATCGACAAGTTCTCTACCATCTTCCAACTGAAAATAAACATCTCGTGCCCCAACAACCGGATAGCAGGTTAGCGGATCGATGGTAGAAGTGTACGGGTGCCATATGTGCTGACGATCAAACTCTAAATCCATAAATGCCTCAGATTATTTATTGACCAATTGTAAACTTGGATTTCTATGATATGTTGACAGTCTATATCTTGTCGGTAGACTAGCCAACAAAATTATCCCTCTAATAAAAAGGTAGCTCTGTGGAAGTGCGTCAAAATTGGACTGTAGAACAAGTACGTGAACTATTAAATAAACCCTTTATGGATCTCGTTTTCGAAGCGCAGCAAGTGCATAGAAAACACCACCAACATAACTATGTTCAGGTCAGTACGCTGCTTTCTATCAAAACAGGTGCTTGTCCAGAGGATTGTAAGTATTGTCCACAAAGTGCCCATTATCGTACTGATGTTGATCGTGAGCGCCTAATGGAAGTGGAGCGCGTGCTGGATGCAGCTCATAAAGCAAAAAGCGCAGGATCAACTCGTTTTTGCATGGGAGCAGCATGGAAGAACCCGAAAGAGCGCGATATGCCGCACCTTAAACAAATGATCCAAGGTGTAAAAGATCTTGGCTTAGAGACTTGCATGACGTTGGGTATGCTCTCAGCAGATCAAGCTAAAGAGCTATCTGATGCGGGTCTGGATTACTACAACCACAACTTGGATACCTCGCCAGAGTATTACGGCAACATTATTACAACTCGTACCTATCAAGACCGTTTAGACACACTTTCACACGTTCGTAAAGCAGGTATGAAAGTTTGTTCAGGCGGAATTATCGGTATGGGTGAAAGTGCTAATGATCGTGCGGGTCTGCTTGTTGAACTTGCGAATTTACCGACTCAACCAGAGAGTGTGCCAATTAACATGCTAGTAAAAGTTAAAGGCACGCCTTTGGAAGAAGCAGAAGATGTCGATCATTTCGACTTTATTAAGCTAATCGCTGTTGCACGCATCATGATGCCAAAATCTGCTGTACGTTTATCGGCTGGCCGTGAAGGTATGAACGAGCAAATGCAGGCGCTATGTTTTATGGCGGGTGCAAACTCGATTTTTTATGGCTGCAAACTGCTTACTACGCCGAACCCAGATGAAGATAGCGATATGCAGCTGTTTAAGCGTTTAGGGATTAATAGCGAACAAGTGGCTCAAAAACCGGATGCAATTCAAGAAAGCGAGCTGCTTAACCAAGTAGTGGAGCAAGTAGCAGCACGACCAGCGGAAGACGATTTATTCTACGATGCCAGTGTTTGATTCTCGGATTTCTCAAGCGCTTGAAAAAAGGCAGCAAGAGGAGCTGACCAGACACTTGTTTGCTTTCGAGAAAGGCAATACGACTACGATAATTTCCAAAGATCGGCATTATGTCAATTTCTCAAGCAACGATTACCTTGGTTTAGCAGCTGATCCTGAGTTAGCGCTTGCTTGGCAAGAAGGGCTCGACATATACGGTTGTGGCAGTGGTGCGTCGCCGTTAGTCACTGGTTTTAGCCACGCTCATTTGAAGTTAGAACAAGCACTTTGTGATTGGCTTGAATACGATCGTGCCATTTTGTTTAGCTCAGGCTTTTCGGCTAATCAAGCGTTGTTGTTCAGCTTGATGAAAAAGGGTGACTTGCTAATTCAAGATAAGCTTAACCACGCTTCTTTGATGGAGGCGGGGAGCTTGTGCCCTGCGACAATGAAACGCTTTAGGCATGGCGATACTGCTCATCTAAATACATTGTTTGACGAAGCAGCTAGCTCATTAGTTGTTACCGAGGGCGTGTTTAGTATGGATGGCGATCAATCACCTTTGAAGCAAATAGAGCAAGCTTGTCAAAACAAAGCTTGGCTTGCTGTCGACGATGCGCATGGCATTGGCGTGCTAGGCGTCGATGGGCGAGGAAGCACTTTCCATCAAGGTATTAAACCACAAATACTTGTTGTGACGTTTGGCAAAGCGTTTGGCTTGTCTGGGGCTGCAATCTTGTGTAGCGAGCAAGTTGGAGATTACTTAACACAGTTTTCTCGGCACCATGTTTATTCTACAGCGATTCCACCTGCTCAAGCTCATGCTCTTCATCATTCGTTAACGATGATAAAAACTCAGCATTGGCGTAGAGAAAAACTGGATGAACTACAATCTGCTTATAGCGAAAAGCTTCAAGGAATAGACGGTTACATCGATACTCAAACGCCAATTAAGCCTTTAATCATCGGTAAAACGGAATCCGCATTAATTTGCGCTGAGCTATTGAGGCAGAAAGGTTTTTGGGCGACGGCGATTCGCCAACCGACTGTGCCAAAAGGGCAAGCGAGGATACGTATTACTCTCACCGCAAATCATACGGTTGCACAAGTGAATAGTTTGTGTAATTCGATTCTCTATGCAATGGAAAAGGTACAACAATGATTCACGGCTCTTCGAACTCGGTGCAAGCTTATATTGGCTGTGAAGCAGTTGATAAAGAAGCGGTCGCCAATGCTTTTTGTAAAGCTGCCGCGAATTATGACAATTATGCTGAATTTCAAAGAAATGTTGGTCAGCAACTACTCAATAAGTTGCCGAAGGATTTATCTGGCAAAGTGGTGCTCGATTTAGGTAGCGGAACAGGTTATTTCGCGCAAAAGTTGTTAGCTCGTGGAGCAACGGTTGTTTGCGTTGATATTTCTGCTGGAATGCTTGCTGCGGCTAAGAAGCGTTGTGGTGAAGCTGACGTTACCTATTTGCTTGCTGATGCCGAAAGGCTGCCACTTGAGACGGGAAGCGTTGATTATGTTTTTTCTAGCCTAGCATTACAATGGTGCGCTGATTTAGCAGAACCAATTAGAGAGATGAAAAGAATCACCAAGGCAAATGGTAAAGTATTCTTTTCTACCTTGCTTGATGGTTCTCTTATCGAGCTTAAGAAAGCGTGGGCTAAGATTGATTCGTATCAACATGTCAATGATTTCATAAGTAACAATCAAGTAAAAATTGCGTTAGCGCAATCCTGCTGTTCCAACCATGAATTAGACTGTCGAAAAATTACGGTTTGGTACCAATCTGCGTTTGACTTAATGCGCGATTTAAAAGGGATTGGTGCCAATCATGTTGTTGGCCGTTCTCAAGGGCTAACAAGTCGCAAAGCGCTTATGCAAGTCGAGCAAGCGTATACCGTTTTCAAAAACCATTTAAATCTCTTACCTGCAAGTTATCAGGTATGTTTGGGGGTTATTCATCTATGATTGATGCACTATTTGTTGCAGGAACAGATACGGATGTTGGAAAAACTGTTGCATCTAAAGCAATTTTAAATGCTTTTGCGACAAAAGGGTTACTTACTATTGGCTATAAGCCCGTAGCAGCTGGTTGTGATAATACGGATGAAGGCTTTCGTAGTTCAGATGCTTTGTATCTTCAGCAAGCGGCGACTCAGCAAGTTGCGTACGATGACGTCAACCCGTACGCACTAGAGCTTCCAGCTTCACCACACATTGCTGCTAAGAAAGACAATGTTGAAATTGACTATCAGGTTCTTAGCGACAAGTTAGCTAAGCACAAAACCAATTCCGATATTGTATTAGTTGAAGGTGCGGGTGGTTGGCGTGTACCTGTTTCTGATGAAGACTATTTGTCATCTTGGGTAAAGAAAGAAAAGCTTCCAGTTGTGTTAGTGGTTGGGATTAAGCTTGGGTGCTTAAATCATGCGATCTTAACGGCTGAGCAGATCCGTGCCGACGGTTTGGAAATTGTCGGTTGGGTTGCGAACCGAGTGAATCCCGGTACTGAACATTACGCGGAAATTATAAAGATGCTTGAGCAAAAAATTGCCGCGCCTAAGATTGGTGAGATCCCTTACCTTCCTGGTGTTAAGCGTAAAGATTTATCCAAGTATATCCAGCCTGAAGCAATCCTAAATTCATAATTCTTCATAGAGATAATCAAGGCAATAGCTTTTGTTATCTCTAACGAAAATCACAAAGCTTTAATAAAGAATAAGGGCTGCATACGCAGCCCTTATCGGAGCATTAAGAAATTATCGTCCAATTACTTTTCGTCAGACATGCCAAATGCAGCTTGTCTCTCTTTGTCAGTAATTGTTTTTTGCGTTTGCTGTTCGGTTGAAATACCTAACTGCTGCTTCGCTTCGTCTTCAGTAAGACCTAAGTGGCAGCATAGTAAATCAATAGCCATTTTATAGTTGCTCATTTCCACCATAGCCTAAATCCTTGTGTGTGTTAGTTATACTAGTATTGTTATTATATCCAGTACGATACTAGTTTTATTATGTGATCTCAATACGACTAAAGTCTAAACTTATGGTATAAAACCGTTGACTTCCATCTGGGTCACTAATTGTTGCAATTTGTCGTGAAATCTTGAGGTTTTGCCACTGGACTATATGTACAAAAAGTATAGGCTAATGAAATCATAAGACTTATAAGCTCTACTAGAACAATAAGCGTAGTGGCAACGTATTTAATAAAGTCATTGGACAGCTCATTAGGAGAAAGTTAATGAAACGAATTTTATTATTCTTAGCAACTAACCTAGCGGTATTGATCGTACTAGGTATTGTTTTGAATATAGTTTATGCAGTAACAGGTATTCAGCAAGGTAGTTTGTCTGGCTTGTTAGTTCTAGCTGCAGTCTTTGGTTTTGGTGGTTCTTTCATTTCGTTAATGATGTCGAAAGGCATGGCGTTACGATCTGTGGGTGGTGTCGTTATCGAAAACCCAAGGAATGAAACGGAGCATTGGCTTTTGGAAACCGTTCGTCGCCAAGCGCAACAAGTCGGTGTAGGCACACCAACAGTAGCTATTTATGATGCGCCTGACATTAACGCATTTGCTACTGGTGCGAAGAGGAATGACTCGTTAGTCGCGGTATCAACAGGGCTGCTACACAATATGACTCGCGATGAAGCCGAAGCGGTGCTAGCTCATGAAATGAGCCATATCGCGAATGGTGACATGGTAACCATGACTCTATTGCAAGGTGTAGTGAACACATTTGTTATATTCCTATCTCGTTTTATCGCCAATATCGTTGCTTCAAATGATAACGAAGAAGGTCAAGGAAGTAATACGCTCGTTTATTTTGCAGTCTCGATCTTCTTGGATATCGTATTTGGTTTCCTAGCGAGCTTTATTACCATGTGGTACAGCCGTCGACGTGAGTTTTACGCTGATGCTGGTGCTGCTCAGTTAGTGGGAAAGCATAAGATGATTGCTGCACTTGAGCGTCTGAAAATGAGTTATGAACCACAGCTTGAAGGTTCGATGATGGCGTTTGGCATCAATGGTAAGAAGACCTTAACTGAGTTGCTAATGAGCCACCCTCCACTAGACAAACGTATTAATGCTCTGAGAAATATGTAAGAGCCCTTATTGAGAAAAGCTTGGTGTATTACCAAGCTTTTTTTATGCCTGCCTTAAAGTTATTCCCAGCCGGGTTGTTAATCTTTCCGTAATTAGTCTATTAAATAAACATAACGTATTGAATTAAGATAACGTACTTCTAACTTTTCTTCGTTGCTAACTTTGTCTTGAGAGCGATTATCTTGAATAGTAGGTGACTGTTTGTTTAAGAAATTCTGTAACTCGGATGATCCTTCTATCTTCACCTCGCGTATACATAACATCTAGTTTGATAAAGCTTGCCCAGATTGGTTTAGCCAAGAGGATAAATATCAGATGAACGTTGAGAGTGTTGGTGAAGTATTTCAGCAGTTGAATAAGGCTAATTTGAACAGCCTAAAGGAAGTTTACCATCAGGATGTGGTGTTTGAAGATGCGGCACATAGGATCGAAGGGTGGAGCAACTTAGAGCAGTATTTTGAAAATCTTTATGCCAATGTTATCCAATGTGACTTTTCTATTGAGGAGACTCACCAAACCGGAGATTCCGGATTTCTAGTCTGGCTGATGTCACTTCGTCACCCAAAATTAAACCGCGGAGAAGTCGTACAAGTTCGTGGTATCAGTCACTTAAAGCTCAATCAAGACAAAGTCATTTATCACCGTGATTACTTTGATTTAGGAGAGATGTTGTACGAACACATTCCTGTGTTGGGGGCAATTATCAAGTCAATCAAAAGGAAGCTAGGCTCATGAAGACGGTCTTTATTACTGGAGCGACTTCTGGAATCGGCTTGCAACTAGCGAAAGATTATTCGAACGCTGGCTGGAAAGTGATAGCGTGCGGTCGAAACCCGAGTCGGCTAGGTGCTCTGTCCAGCTACTCCTCTAGCATCCACACTGTGCAATTCGATATTACGGATCTCAATCAAGCTAAAGATGTATTACGCGATTTACCTGTCATACCACAGCTGTGGATTTTGAATGCGGGTGACTGTGAGTACGTAGATGATGGCGTAGTTGATGCGGCATTGATTGCTAGAGTGATGAGTACCAATGTTATTGGACTCGCTAACAGCATTGAGTCGATTCAACATCATTTACAGCGAAGTCATAAAGTGGTGATTGTTGGTTCGATAGCAAGTGAAGTGGCATTGCCGAGAGCTGAGGCCTATGGAGCGTCGAAAGCTGCGGTGAGCTATTTTGCTCGAGCATTGAAACTGGACTTAAAAGAAAAAGGCATTCAAGTATCCGTTGTGTACCCGGGTTTTGTAAAAACCCCGCTTACAGACAAAAATACCTTTCCAATGCCGATGATGATTTCAGTAGAAGAAGCCTCTGAAACAATCAGAAAATCTATCCAAAAAGGTAAGAGCTTTATCTATTTTCCTTTCTGGTTTACGTCAATTTTGCGCTTGATTGGATTGATGCCGTATCGATGGCAGCTTGCCATTGCATCGAAACTGACGAATTAAAGGGATTATCATGAATATAGCAATCATAGGTACAGGTATTTCAGGTTTAACGTGCGGATATCATTTAGCAAGAGAACACAACGTGACGTTATTTGAAGCTAATGATTATATTGGAGGTCATACCGCAACGGTAGATGTGCAACTTGATGACCATATCTATGCGGTCGATACAGGGTTTATCGTTTTTAACGATAGAACGTATCCAAACTTCATCACTATGCTCGAAGAAATTGGAGTGCAAGGCAACCCGACAGAAATGAGTTTTAGCGTAAATAATCAAAGGATAGGCTTAGAGTATAACGGCCATACTTTGGCCACTTTATTTGCGCAAAAACGCAATCTATTTAGCCCTAAATTTTATCGATTTATTGCTGAAATTTTGCGTTTCAATAAGCTCGCTAAAGTTCACCATGCTCAGAATTCAGGTGACGAAACTTATACTTTAGGTGACTTTCTACAAGCACATGCTTTTAGCGAGTATTTCTGTGAAAACTATATTTTACCGATGGGGGCAGCTATTTGGTCTTCAAGTATGGCGGATATTCGAAGCTTGCCAGTTACATTTTTCTTTCGTTTTTTCCTCAACCACGGCCTATTAGATATTGTTAACCGTCCCCAATGGTATGTTATCCCTGGTGGTTCACGTTCGTATATCGAGCCGCTAACTCGCGACTTCAAAGATGAAATACGACTTAACTGCCCAGTCTATTCGGTAAAGCGCGATGCAGCTGGCGTGACAATTGAAAGCTCGAAAGGCGCAGAGCGTTATGACTATGTAATATTTGCTTGTCACAGTGACCAAGCGTTAGCACTACTGAATGATAGGACTGAACCAGAACGTGAAGTATTACAAAGTATGGCTTATAGGGCTAACGACGTAGTACTGCACACCGATACTACATTGCTACCAAATGCGAAGTCGGCTTGGGCCTCTTGGAATTACCTTATTGATGAGAAAACAGAAAGTGGTCAACTACTACCGTCTGTTACGTACAATATGAACATTTTGCAAGGTATTCAATCCAACCATACCTTCTGTGTTTCTTTAAACAGTACTGAGCGTATCAACCCGATCAAGGTCATAAGGTCATTCGTCTATCATCATCCCGTGTTTACTACTCAGTCTATTCAAGCTAGAGCAAGAAAGGATGAAATAAATGGAGAGAATCGAACTTGGTTTTGCGGCGCATATTGGTACAACGGCTTCCATGAAGATGGCGTAAAAAGTGCGTTGGATGTTGTCCGAGGTATTAACTTTCAATGCCAAGACAAGCGAAAAGCGGTGTGAGGTTTTTCATGAGAAGCAAGATTTTGATTGGTCACGTGAATCACAGGCGTTTTAGTCCGGTAAAACACTCCTTGTCTTATAAGATGTTCATGCTTGGTATCGATCTTGATGAATTGGATACGTTGAAAAAACGTATTTGGGGTTTTGGTGACAAATGGTGGCATTGGGCTAGATTTCGCAGAAATGACTATTGCGGAAGAGGAAATTTAAAGCAGGCTTTGTTTGACAAATTATTTGAGCTGACAGGAGAAAAACTTAGCGGGCGCACTGTCGCTGTCATTCATCTGAGGTACTTAGGTCTATATTTCAGCCCAGTTAACTTCTATTACATTTACGATGAAGAGAATGAGTGGCGCTATGTGATTGCAGAGGTGAGTAATACTCCGTGGAACGAACGCCACTACTACGCTATTCCGGTAGAAAAAGGGCAAAGAAAAGTAACATGGCATCACAAAAAGGCTTTCCATGTTTCTCCATTCAACCCAATTGATCAAACTTATGATTGGGTATTAAAGCCACTGGATGACAAGCTCTTTATTCACTTGAGCTGTTCAAGAGAGCGAAAAGAGTTTGATGCTTTGTTGTCGATGAAGGCATTCGATTTTTCTTCACGTCGCTTGCTAATTCAATTGCTTAAAACACCGATTATGACAGTAAAAGTGGTAACGAGTATTTATTGGCAAGCTGCGAAATTATGGTTTAAGGGTGCGCCTTTTTATAGTCACCCTAAGTATTCGGATACACCGGTTCAAGAGAAAGAGCCTTCTCAAGGAGTAGGGAAATGATCAACACTGATACGATATTAGCCCCTTGTCAGCTGACCAAAGTTCAGCTCGGTGCGCGAACAATAATGTTTAAACTGATGCAGGGCATTGAAAAAGGTTCTTTAACAGTTACGGAATCCTTTCACGATTTAGCGCCTGATTCACCAAGTTATGTTTCGTTTGGTCAGTCGTCAGAGCGCTACCCAGACGCTACGTTAATCATCTCTGACCCCAACTTTTATACCAGCATTTTAAAAAGAGGGAGCATTGGGGCTGGTGAAGCTTATATGGAAGGGCTGTGGAATAGCCCAGACCTCACCGATTTGGTTGAGGTCATTGCGTTAAACCAAGATGCACTTGATCGCTGGGATGGGAATATAGGTGTTGTAACAAAATGGATTGAAAAAGTGGCGCATTGGCTTAAACGCAATACTTTTAAAAACTCGAAAGAGAACATTCACGCTCACTACGATCTGGGGAACGATTTTTATAAGCTTTTTCTAGATAAAAATATGCTCTACTCGTCGGCTATTTACTCACAAGGCTGCGATTTAGAGCAAGCTCAGATCAATAAAATGGATCGTTTGTGTCAGCAGATGAGCTTGACGGAAAATGATCATGTACTTGAGATTGGTACGGGTTGGGGGGCGATGGCGATATACATGGCTAAACATTATGGTTGTCAGGTAACCACCACAACAATTTCCCAAGAGCAACATGACTATACGGCGCAGCGTATCTTAGAAGAGGGCCTGACTGATAAAATTGAACTGCTTGATCAAGACTACCGTTTGTTAGAAGGCCAGTACGACAAAATTGTATCAATTGAAATGGTAGAGGCGGTTGGCAAGCAGTACTTAGCTTCCTACTTGTCGAAGTGCTATTCAATGTTAAAGCCTAACGGCTTATTGGCGATACAAGCCATTACTATTGCCGACCAGCGATATCGCAATTACTCAAACAGTGTCGACTTTATTCAAAAGTATATTTTCCCGGGTGGGCTATTACCCTCGGTAACGAATTTGCTCGCGACCACTACTCAACATACTGGCCTAGTACTTAGAGACTTACACGATATCGGTTTAGATTACGCGCAGACATTGTGTGAGTGGCGAGAGCGGTTTGAGGTGCAAATATCGTCTGTGCGCCAACAAGGTTTTGATGAAAGGTTCATCAGAATGTGGCGCTACTATCTTTGTTACTGTGAGGGTGGCTTCAAAGCTAAGAGCATAAGTACAGTGCATCTTACCTTCGAGAGGTTTTGATTATGGTTAAGCTAATTGTTATTTCGACATGGTTTCAAGTGATGTGGTTTATCGCTGTATTGGGCACTTATCAATGGCAGTGGGTACTTCTGGCATTAGTAGCTATGACGTACGCAATTAGCTGGAGTTCACTACCGGTATTTAAACTATTTGCAGTCGTATTAACTGGATTGTTTTTAGATACTCTCAATGTCCATTTCGGTTTGTTGGAATTTTCTACTTGGCATCTACCTATATGGTTAGTCGGTTTGTGGTTAGGCTTTGCTTGGTATGCTTACGCCCTGTTTCCGGTGATCATTAAATACTCATATACTATTGTTGCGCCACTGGCTGGCCTAGCTGGAGCGTTGAGTTATCTTGCTGGTGCTAAATTGGGTGCGGCTGAGATCAATAGTCAATGGCTAACGCTGAGCGTATTGTTTATTGAATGGTGCTTGATAACAGTATTTGTCTTAAGGCTGTTTAGTTCTGAGAAGAGTATTATTGTAGAAAGTAACTCTGCAAAAATAATGCTGGCTTTGATACTCGTTCTACCATATTCGGGATCCGCACAGGCAACGCAAAGTGGTCAGCCTGCAGATAAGGAATGGCAGAGCTGGCCAATTGTTGGTAAAGCTGACTTTTCGTGGCTTTTCTTTGACATATACCAAGCGCGATTGCTCTCTCCAGATGGACAATATGTCCAGCAAGATGATATTGCGCCTCATCCACTCGCGTTGCAAATTGACTATGAAAGAAACATAACAAAAGAAGATTTACTTTCAGCGACTAAAAAACAGTGGCTCAAGCTCGGCTATACACCCGCTGAGATTACACCATGGTTAAGGTCACTACAGGAAATCTTTCCAAATATTTCTGACAAAGAACGTTTAACATATGTAACCGATGGAAATACAGGTCGATTCTACTATTTGCCTTTGGGCGAACAAGAACAGTTCATAGGACAAGTGGCTTCATCTCAACTTAACGATGCTTTTCTTTCTATTTGGTTGTCACCTAAAGGAGAGTACCCACGGCTAAGAGCTAAACTCGTCGGTGAAAACAAATGAAAAGATTGAAGTGGTGTTATTTAGCTTTGGTAATATTTCTTGCTGCTTGTTCTACTGATATCAGTGACTATGAAAAGACTCAACCCACCTTCAATTTATTCGAGTATTTTTCTGGTCAGTCTCATGCGTGGGGAATGGTGCAAGATTACTCAAACAAGCAAACTCGCCGTTTTGAGGTGAAACTTGTTGGTACGGTAAAAGAAAATACTTTAACGCTCAAAGAAGATTTTGTCTTTGATGATGGAGAAAAGACGCAGCGTACTTGGGTGATTACCAAGATGACAGATGGAACTTACCAAGGAAAAGCCGATGACATCATTGGTGTAGCGAAAGGGGTTGTAAAGGGCAATGCACTGCACTGGCAATATGATTTCAATCTTAAAGTGGGTGATAGCAGCTATGAGGTCAGTTTTGATGATTGGTTATATCGCCAAGATGAAAGACATGTGTTTAACATTACTTCAGTGAGAAAGTTTGGTATTGAAGTCGCGAGGATAACGTTGTTTTTCCAAAAGTAGGGGCTTAGTTGTAAGCAATAAAAAGCCCCGACTATGTCGAGGCTTTGAATGTATTTCGAGTTGAATTACAGCTTGTCAGTTAGCTCGATTGCTTGACCAATATAGTTAGCTGGAGTCATCTCTTTTAAACGAGCTTTTTCATTTTCAGGTAGTTCTAAACCATCAATGAAGTTACGCATTGCTTCACCATCTACACGCTTACCACGAGTCAACTCTTTTAGTTTCTCATATGGCTTTTCGATGCCATAGCGGCGCATTACTGTTTGAACTGGCTCTGCAAGTACTTCCCAGTTTTGGTCTAGTTCAGCTAATAGAGCGTCACGGTTAACTTCTAGTTTGCTGATGCCTTTCAAAGTAGAAGTGTATGCGATGATAGCATACCCCACACCAACACCTAGGTTACGTAAAACAGTTGAATCCGTTAGATCACGTTGCCAGCGAGAGATAGGAAGTTTTTGTGCTAGGTGGCCAAATACAGCGTTTGCTAGACCTAGGTTGCCTTCCGAGTTCTCAAAGTCAATTGGGTTAACTTTGTGTGGCATAGTTGAAGAACCGATTTCACCAGCAATAGTTTTTTGCTTAAAGTGACCAAGAGCGATATAGCCCCAAACGTCACGGTCAAAGTCGATCAAAATTGTGTTGAAGCGAGCAATCGCATCGAATAGCTCAGCGATATAATCGTGTGGCTCAATTTGAGTGGTGTAAGGGTTCCATGTCACTCCAAGAGATTGAGTAACGAACTCTTCACTAAATGTGTGCCAATCTAGTTCAGGGTAAGCAGAAAGGTGAGCGTTGTAGTTTCCAACAGCACCGTTGATTTTTGCTAGGATTTCAACGTTTTCAATTTGCTTGTATTGACGTTCCATACGGTACGCAACGTTTGCCATCTCTTTACCCATTGTGGTAGGAGAAGCGGGCTGACCGTGTGTGCGAGAGAGTAGAGGAATATCGCGGTACTCTTCGGCTAGCTTGCTAATAGCATCAATGATGTTACGAATTTCTGGAAGAATAACAGTTTCACGCGCTTCTTTTAGCATAAGAGCATGTGATGTGTTGTTGATGTCTTCAGAAGTACAAGCGAAGTGAATAAATTCATTTACAGCGTCAAGCTCAGGAACAGCTGAAACCTTTTCTTTTAGAAAGTACTCAACCGCTTTTACATCATGGTTAGTAGTGCGCTCGATCTCTTTGATTCGCGCTGCATCACTTTCACTGAAGTTGCTAGCGATATCATTTAGATATTGATTCGCTTCTGCACTGAATGCAGGTACTTCTTTGATGCCGTCAGTTTGTGAAAGCTTCTGTAACCAACGAATTTCAACGATGGTACGGTATTTTAGGAGACCAAACTCACTAAAGATTTCGCGCAACGCAATCGTTTTACTTCCGTAGCGGCCGTCTACCGGTGAAACAGCAGTCAAGGCTGACAGTTCCATGTTTTTCTCCTGAATATTAATTACACTTTTGGGATGACTACATTCGAGCCAGCAATATTCTTGCTTGCTCGACTAATTTTTTACGGTTGAAAACAAGATGGCGACGTTTTCCGCCAACTTGTCTCCATAAGACCGCACTACGTATGCCTGAAAGCAACAAAGCGCGAACTTTATGTTGATTACCAGTTTGTTGTAATACTTCTGGTGTGCCCGTGATTTGAATGCGCGGGCCAATAGGACTGATGACATCTAAATAAACGCTAGCGAGGTTGCTGATCATTTGGTCATCGAGTAAATCATAATGGCTACTTTGTCTCTCAAGCATCTGAATGCGGTCGCCCAATTGAGACATTGAGTCGCGACGAGCATTCAGTTTACGCTCAAGAGCAAGAATACCAATGATATAGCGGGTTACTTCACTGCCAGCAGGAGTATTGTCTATCCCTTCAATGAGGCATTCAAGCCCCACTTTTAAGTCAGACTCTCTGCCAAATACATCCACTGTACTACTTGGGCTAGTATTCAAGATGGCTTTTAGTGAAGTTTCAAACGCGTGCGAATCACAGTGACCATTTTTAGCGACCTCTCTAACCAAAGCGACTGCTTGGCATAGGCCGGCAAATGCGATTGTACGGTCATAAATTGTGCTAGCCACGTATTAATACTCCTCAATTGAATCGTTTATATCCGTTGTTCAATGATTCCGCCGCCAAGACAAACTTCTCCATCATAAAAGACTGCAGATTGTCCTGGAGTGACAGCCACTTGCGGCTCATCAAACTCAACTTTAATAGTTTTGTCGTCAATTGGTGAAATGGTACATGGTATATCTTGTTGTCTGTAACGAGTTTTCACTGTGCATTTCACTGGCTCTGCTAGAGGCTTTCTAGATACCCAATGCAACTGTGAAGCAATGAGTCCGTTAGACTTTAACAATGGATGATCTGCGCCTTGAACTGCGATAAGCACGTTACGTTTGAGATCTTTATCTGCAACATACCAAGGATCTTCATTTCCGCCGCCACCTTTTTGGCCGCCAATAAGAAGCCCTTTGCGTTGACCAAGTGTGTGATACATTAAACCCTGATGATCACCAATGACTTTGCCTTCCGGCGTTTCAATTTTACCCGGTTGTGCTGGTAAATAACGAGATAAAAAGTCTCTAAATTTGCGCTCGCCGATAAAACAGATTCCAGTTGAATCTTTCTTCTTCGCGGTGATTAGACCTTGTTCTTCAGCAATCCTGCGAACTTCAGGTTTCTCAAGCTCTCCAACGGGGAACAAGCTTCGAGCCACTTGGTCGTGACTTAATGTGTAAAGGAAGTAGCTTTGGTCTTTATTGCTATCGAGGCCTCTTAGCATTTTTACTTGCGAGTTATCTTCGTCGAATGTACGACGAACATAATGACCCATAGCAATATAATCAGCGTCTAGCACTTCGTCTGCAAATTCTAGGAAGGCTTTAAATTTGATTTCTTTGTTGCATAAGATGTCAGGGTTTGGAGTACGACCTGCCTTATATTCGGATAAGAAATATTCAAAAACATTATCCCAATATTCTGCAGCAAAGTTGATGGTGTGAAGTTCAATGCCTAGTTTGTCACATACTGCTTGAGCGTCCGCGAGATCTTCTGCGGCAGTGCAATATTCTTCACCGTCATCTTCTTCCCAATTTTTCATGAAAAGGCCTTCAACTTGATACCCTTGCTGTTGCAATAGATAAGCAGAAACAGAGGAATCAACACCACCAGACATTCCGACGATGACCTTTTTTTGACTATTGTCCGACATCAAAATACACCACATACATAAACTGGACGCAGATTCTAACAGAAAGCTATGCTTGGGGACAGAGCTGAGAGCTAAATCACGATTGCTTTATATTAGGTATATTTTTGCAGAGCAAACGTTTGCTATTTGACTAAATATTGCTGATGGCTGTCAGTCTATGTAGAATTCGCCTTCTTCTGTCTATCGTCAATTTAGAATCAGTAATATGAAATTTCCTGGACAACGAAAATCCAAACACTATTTCCCTGTAGATGAGCGTGACCTGTTGGTTAGTCAATCTCAGCAGAATAAAAACATGTCTCATACGCACATCATCGGTATTGATCAGACTTTGGTAGATATCGAGGCTAAGGTGACGACTGAATTGATTGAGAAATATAAACTAAGTAAAGGACACTCTCTTGTCATTGACGATGAATCAGCAGAAGAACTTTATCAAGAGTTAGTCAACAATAAATTGATTACCAATGAGTTTGCAGGGGGCACAATTGGTAATACTTTACATAATTACTCCGTACTTGCTGACGACCGCTCAACGCTATTAGGAGTAATGAGCCAAGATATTAAGATCGGTAGTTATGGCTATCGTTATTTGTGCAATACCTCTAGCCGTATGGATTTAAATTATCTACAAGCAGTAGATGGTCCTATTGGTCGATGCTTTACACTTATTACCGAAGATGGTGAGAGAACTTTTGCGATTAGTGAAGGTCAAATGAACCAATTGAAGCCTGATAGTATACAAGAATGTATATTCAAAAATGCTTCTGCTTTGGTATTAACGGCTTATTTAGTTCGTTGTAAAGATGGCGACCCAATGCCACAAGCAACAATGAAAGCAATAGAATATGCAAAGAAATATGAAGTGCCAGTTGTATTAACTCTTGGTACTAAATTCGTTATTCAGGATGATAGAGAATACTGGCAAAAGTTTTTGCAAGATAATGTAACTGTTGTTGCCATGAATGAAGAAGAGGCTGAAGCATTAACTGGGGAAAGCGATCCGTTATTAGCTGCTAATAGTGCGCTAGAGTGGGTAGACCTTGTATTATGTACCGCTGGCCCATTAGGGTTATTTATGGCTGGTTACACGGAAGAGTCAGCGAAACGTCAAACTTCTTTACCATTGCTACCGGGCAAAATTGCTGAATTCAATCGCTACGAGTTTAGTCGTCCAGCAAACAAAGAACTGTGTGATAACCCTATTCGAGTCTATTCTCATATTTCACCATATATGGGTGGGCCAGAAAAAATAAAGAATACTAATGGAGCAGGGGATGCGGCGCTTTCTGCATTGTTGCATGATATGGCTGCAAATAAATACCATAAGAATAATGTCCCTAATTCCAGTAAGCACAATTACTCTTTCCTAACATATTCCTCTTTTTCGCAGGTGTGCAAATATGCCAATAGAGCTAGTTACGAAGTTTTGGCTCAGCATTCTCCTCGCCTTTCTCGTGGGTTACCAGAAAGAGAAGACAGCTTAGAAGAAGCTTATTGGGAAAGATAGAGTAATTAACCGATACAAAAAAGCCGCTTATTAGCGGCTTTTTTATCAATTCAGTACTAGAAAGCTATTTTAGATAGCGAAATCTTCTAGTGTTTTACCTGCATCAAGTTCAACTTGAATAGCTGAAGGAGTGCGGCCTTGGCCAGTCCAAGTTTTCTCTTCACCAGATACAGGGTCAATGTACTTGTATTTAGGTGGGCGAGGAGCACGCTTAGCTTTACCTTTAGCTTTGCCTTCACCAGATAGAGCAGAAATTAGAGCTTCTACATCAATGCCGTCTTTCGCAATTTGGTCAGCGATAGCAGACAGTTTAGCTTCTTGTTGTGCTAGGGCTTCGCGTTCTTGAGCTTCTGCATCTTGTCTTTCTGTTACAACAATAGTCAACTTCTCTAACGCTTCTTCAAGTTGCTCAAGAGTTAATTCGCGAGAGAAAGCACGTAGGCTGCGAATATTTAATAAAGTTTTAGTTATTTCCGACATTACTATTCCTATAAATTAATACAAACGACCTAATAATATTAAACTGCATTTAAGATGAAAACAATAATATAGTTGCAAATAGTGATTAATTTTATCGCAAAATATCATTTTTTCATCGCAATTGAAGATTGGTGGTAACAAGACAACAAACCTAATCGATTTTTAATAGCTAACGCAACTTAATTTACAAATGAGAGTAACCAGAATGGCATACAAATAAGTGGCTTTGGTAAAATGTTGATGTTCGCCACGTTTTTTTGTTTTGGAACTGAGTTCTATTTATGTTAGGTGCTGAAGTTTTGCATGGTTGAGAAATGCTATTATGAATATTGGTGCGTGTTATATTGATACCTTGATACATAAGGTATATTCCTTCACAAGTGGGAATCATATGTAAAAAAGTAGTCTACTTAACATTTGTAACAAATTTGCACTTTTCTGTTATTGCACAGGATACTAACTAAAGTATCATTAACAACCCTTTGATTATGGACAAGTAAAACTTTTGCAATTTTATTGAATTGGCGTACGAGAGGTTGTCCGTATCACTGTGGATGAAAGGAGGCAGGCATTTATTTGCTTATCATTAAAAAACACTACTGCTGCGCTTTTCTTTGTAGTAGATTTGGTTTTATCTACTAAGTTTCTGGCGCTGTAATCGAATAGATACAGCATACCAGTAGTCTATACTATTTTACGCGAAGGACCGCTACTGTAAAATTGGGTGATGAATACCCTTTTTTAATTTAATAAAAATAAATAGGGCAAACCACCTATAAAATTTGCAGTAGGTCTCTAACCGTTTATTAATTGGTTTTGCAGATCATGAATTTAATTGACTTTAGCTCTTCCCCTATATCTTTGCTACCCGCACTCATTGCCTTGAGTTTGGCGATCATCTCTCGTCATGTCGTGGCTTCTCTAGGTATTGGTATATTATTGGGTGCATTTTTGTTGACCCATTATTCCGTTTCTGAATCGACTTATTACTTAGCTTCAACAGTGTCGAGTGTTTTTGTCGAAGACGGATCTATCAACAGTTGGAATATGAGTATTGTTGGTTTTATCGTCTTGCTCGGTATGATGACTGCTCTATTGGCTTTATCTGGCGGGACGAGAGCATTCGCCAATTGGGCTCAGCAGAAAGTGAAAAGTAAAAGAGGCTCAAAAATATTGGCAGCTGCTTTAGGTGTGTTCATATTTATTGATGATTACTTTAATAGCTTAGCCGTTGGCTCTATATCACGCCCTGTTACGGATAGGTTTTATGTTTCGCGTGCAAAACTTGCTTATATTTTAGATTCTACTGCCGCTCCTATTTGTGTAGTTTCTCCAGTATCTAGCTGGGGTGCGTATATTATGACCATTGTTAGCGGTATTCTTATCTCTCACGGGGTGGTCGAGTACTCAGCCCTCGGCGCTTATTTAAGAATTATTCCAATGAACTTTTATGCAGTGTTCGCCTTGTTAATGGTATTTGCTGTAGCATGGTTTTCGTTGGACATTGGCCAAATGCGCAAGCATGAAATCCTAGCTTCTCAAGCGCAAGATAGCGATGATGCAAATGAGCATCTGGTTCAAGAAAATGACCTTGATATCGAAGAAAGCGAAAATGGCAAAATATCTTATTTAGTTTCTCCAATATTGCTTCTAATAGCAGCCACTTTTTCTGCGATGTTGTACACCGGTTCTCAGGCCCTAGCTGAGCAAGGAACTGCATTTTCTGTATTCGCAGCTTTAGAAAATACTAACGTTGGTATGTCGCTTATTTTTGGTAGTGGAGTTGGTGTTTTATTTGCTCTAGCAATCACTCTGAAGCAAGGGCTACCATTAAGTACGGTTCTTCGGGCTGTATGGTTAGGTGCCAAGTCGATGAAAGGTGCGATTGTCATTCTGCTATTTGCTTGGACAATTGGTAAAGTTATTAGTGACATGCAAACTGGCACCTATTTATCGACTTTGGCTCAAGGTAATGTGAGCCCGCAATGGTTGCCTGTCATCTTATTCTTACTTTCAGGTCTAATGGCATTTTCTACAGGTACATCGTGGGGTACATTTGGCATCATGTTACCGATTGCCGGTGACATGGCTGCATCAATCGATATTAGCTTGATTCTACCTATGCTTAGCGCTGTTTTGGCTGGTTCGGTGTTTGGCGATCACTGTTCCCCAATTTCAGATACCACCATCTTGTCTTCAACCGGGGCTAGGTGTAATCACATCGTTCATGTCGCTACTCAGTTGCCTTACGCGCTTGCTGTGGCCTTCATCTCTAGTATCGGTTTTATTGTACTAGGTGTGAGTGGCTCTTTGTGGTTATCTCTAGTAGTAACAAGTGCGGTATTTGTCGCTATCTGTGTCCTATTTTCAATTTTGTCTCGAAGTCGTGTAGTGACAGCAACGAGTTGAGTTCTACCACTATAGCTTTCGAACATAGGTTAAATATTCAAATAAAGGGTTGCAAATTAGATCTGGCTTAGTTAGTGTCTAGGTGTACCACTGAGCTAATACAGATAGAGAAGTATGCGCAATTTTGAAATGAACAATCATCACCGTCATCACCCAAAATAGTCTTTCGGGGAGGTGAGCGCGTACCCGGGAGATTGAACTCCCGGAGGTGAATGCAACGAATTAGATTCAAACCCTCGGGAAGCAAACCCCGAGGGTTTTTTTGTTTATACAAGCTTTGTTAAAGCAGAATGAATTTTAAACGGTTAACTAGGAACGACACCATGCAAGCACAACGCCTAAGAATAGCAATCCAAAAAAAGGGACGTTTGAGTAAAGACAGCCAAGAGTTGCTCAAGAAATGTGGAGTTAAATTTAATGTGATGGGTGAGCGCTTAGTTGTCCACTCATTGAATATGCCAATTGATTTGTTGTTGGTTCGTGATGACGATATTCCAGGGTTGATTATGGATGGCGTTGTTGATTTAGGTTTTATCGGTGAAAACGAGTTGGAAGAGGTAAGGCTTGAGCGCAAAGCTGCTGGGGATGCATGCGAATTTGTTGCACTTCGTCGCCTAGACTATGGAGATTGCCGACTGTCGATTGCTGTCAATAAAGATGAAACTTATTCAGGTCCACAAGATTTAGCAGGTAAGAGAATCGCAACGACTTATCCGCAACTTGTCAAAGCATACATGGAAAAGCAAGGCATTGAATATAGTACATGTATGCTAACAGGATCGGTGGAAGTGGCTCCACGAGCAGGTTTAGCCGATGCGATAGCTGATTTAGTCTCTACAGGTGCGACATTAGAAGCAAATGGCTTAAAAGAAGCTGAAGTTATTTTTGAATCAAAAGCTACTTTGATTCAACGTATGGGTGAATTTGATGATGACAAGAAAGCGTTAATTGAAAAGCTTTTGACGCGTATGCAAGGTGTTCAGCAAGCGAAAGAATCTAAGTACATCATGTTGCACGCGCCATTAGATAAGCTTGAACAAGTGAAATCCCTTCTACCGGGAGCGGAAGACCCGACAGTGTTGCCACTAGCGTCCGACAAGTCCAAAGTCGCAGTTCATCTTGTAAGTACCGAAAATCTGTTTTGGGAAACGATGGAGCAGCTAAAAGAGTTAGGTGCTAGCTCTATTCTGGTTCTACCAATTGAAAAGATGATGGGGTAGTGTCAAATGCGTACAGTAGGATGGCAATCACTCAGTGAATCTCAGCAAGAGGCAATTCTGCAACGGCCAGCAATTTCTGCTGGTGAAGATATCTCTAGTTCAGTGTCTGAGGTTATCAAGCGAGTAAAAAAAGAGGGTGATTCAGCGTTAAAATCGCTAACGAGTCAATTCGACGGTGTAGATCTCGAATCACTTCGAGTCTCTTCTGAAGAGATTGAACTCGCCTCAAACAGGCTGACAGAAGAGATGAAATCAGCGCTTGAGGTTGCATACAACAACATATCTAAGTTTCACCAAGCTCAAAAATTTCAACCGATTAAGGTCGAAACGCAACCCGGTGTAGTGTGTGAACAAATCACACGAGCTATTAATAAAGTGGGGCTGTATATCCCGGGTGGCAGTGCTCCACTACCTTCAACAGTTTTAATGCTAGGTGTGCCAGCTAAAATTGCTGGTTGCAGAAAAGTTGTACTGTGTTCACCACCACCAATTGCAGACGAAATTCTTTATGTGGCGAAACTGTGTGATATCGATGAAATATACAATATTGGTGGAGCCCAAGCGGTAGCTGCTATGGCTTATGGAACCGAAACTGTTACCAAAGTAGACAAAATTTTCGGCCCAGGTAATGCCTACGTCACTGAAGCGAAGCGACAAGTGAGCAATGACTTTAATGGTGCCGCTATCGACATGCCAGCAGGTCCATCTGAGGTGCTCGTTATTGCCGACGAAACAGCAAATCCAGAGTTTGTCGCCGCGGATTTGCTGAGCCAAGCTGAACACGGTCCGGATTCACAAGTTGTCCTAGTTACCCCTTCGCCAGTTGTTGCGGACAATGTGGCAGAAGCGGTCAAATCTCAGCTAGCACAACTACCTCGCGCAAGCATTGCTCAACAAGCACTTTCTTCTAGCCTCATTGTTATCGCTGACTCTATTACACAAGCGGTATCAATTTCAAATTATTACGGCCCTGAACATCTGATCGTACAAACGAAAAATCCTAGAGAATTGTTACCTTTGTTGGACAATGCAGGGTCGATTTTCTTGGGTGATTGGTCTCCAGAGTCTGTGGGAGATTACGCTTCTGGTACTAACCACGTATTGCCAACCTATGGATACACTCGTACGTACTCAAGCCTCGGTTTGGCAGATTTTTCTAAACGAATGACGGTACAGGAACTCTCTCCACAAGGTTTACTCGATTTAGCTCCTGCTGTGGAAAAAATCGCTGAGGCAGAAGGCCTTGATGCACATAAGCGAGCTGTCACTATTCGGGTCGAGCAACTTAATAAGGGCAACTAAGAATGGAAAAGTTAGCGAGAAAGAAAATTCAGCAGCTTACACCTTACCAGTCAGCGCGCCGTATCGGTGGTACTGGTGATATCTGGTTGAATGCAAACGAGTCCCCATTTGATAACGAATATGTGCTCGATTGTCGCCGTTTAAATCGCTATGCAGAGTGTCAGCCAAAGCAATTGATAGATGCATATGCAAGTTATGCTCAAGTTAAGCCAGAACAGGTTTTAACCACTCGTGGCGCTGATGAGGGAATAGAGCTTTTAATTCGCGCGTATTGCGAGCCGGGTCAAGATTCAATTTTATATTGTCCTCCGACGTATGGCATGTACGCAATTAGTGCAGAGACCATCGGAGTAGAGCAAAAAACGGTCGCGCTTAAACCTGATTGGCAGTTAGATTTAGCTTCGATTGAAGCTAGCCTAGAAACCGTGAAGCTGGTTTTTGTGTGTAATCCAAATAACCCGACAGGCAGCCTAGTTAACAAAGAAGATCTGGTTGCTTTATTGGAAATGACTAAAGATAGAGCAATAGTCGTCATTGACGAAGCTTATATCGATTTTTGTATGGATATGTCGTCGGTCGAGTTGTTAGCTCAATATTCAAATCTAGCGATCCTTAGAACCATGTCAAAAGCCTTTGCTTTAGCTGGGTTGCGCTGCGGCTATACTCTTGCCAACCAAGAAGTGATTAACGTTCTATTGAAAGTAATTGCACCTTACCCAGTGCCAATCCCTGTAAGTGATATTGCTGTGTCGGCGCTTGGAGAAGCAGGGTTAGCTAAGATGCAAAGCCAAGTACTTGAGCTGAATGCAAATCGTGCCTACTTAAAAGCTGGGTTAGATATGCTTGAGGGAATAACAGTATTTGATGGTTGGGGTAACTTCCTCCTTATACAGTTCCCCGATGGTGATGCTTTGTTTAAGTCTACTTGGGATACTGGGATCATATTAAGGAACTCTCCACTCGAGAATTGTGTTCGAATTAGTGTAGGTAGCCGTGACGAGTGTGAAAAAGTACTCGGATATATAAGAAATTACTATTCATAAAAATAACACTAGCCTAGGAATATAGATACTGGCGAGTGAAATACAGGATTCGAGGTACTGACTGTGAGCAAGCAACAAAAGATACTATTTATTGACCGTGATGGAACATTAATCGTGGAGCCACCGATAGATTTTCAGGTGGATAGGTTAGACAAACTGAAGTTTGAGCCATTTGTCATTCCATCTCTTCTCGCTTTGCAGGAGGCTGGATATAAGCTTGTAATGGTTACCAATCAAGATGGTCTTGGAACCGATAGCTACCCTCAAGAAGACTTCGACGCTCCGCACCAAATGATGATGGAGGTGTTTGAGTCGCAGGGAGTTAAATTTGACGATGTACTGATTTGCCCGCATTTTGATGAAGATAACTGCTCATGCAGAAAACCTAAGTTGGGGCTAGTGAAAGATTACCTACAGCAAGGTCTGATTGATTTTAAACATTCTGCCGTGATTGGCGATCGTGCCACCGATATGCAGCTCGCCGAAAATATGGCAATTAGAGGTATTCAGTACAACCCAGAGACTATGGGTTGGCAGAAAATTCTTAAAGACTTAACGGTAAAAGAGCGTATTGCGAAGGTTTCTCGTAAAACCAAAGAAACCGATATCAATATTTGCGTAAATCTAGATTCAACAGGTGAGAACCAAATTTCAACCGGAATGGGTTTCTTTGATCATATGCTTGATCAAATTGCAACTCACGGTGGCTTTAACATGCAGGTTGCAGTTGAAGGCGACTTGCACATCGACGATCACCACACAATAGAAGATACTGCGCTAGCTTTAGGGCAAGCGATTAAAGAGGCTTTGGGAGATAAGCGTGGTATTGGCCGTTTTGGATTTAGTTTGCCTATGGATGAATGCTTAGCGCAATGTGCTTTGGATTTATCGGGCCGACCTTATCTAAAATTTGACGCTGAATTTAGTCGTGAAAGTGTCGGCGATTTATCCACTGAAATGGTGGTACATTTCTTCCGCTCTCTTACTGACACTCTGGCTTGCACGTTGCACTTATCTTCTAGCGGCGACAACGATCATCACATCATTGAAAGTCTATTTAAGGCGTTTGGTCGTACGTTAAGGCAGGCGATAAAAGTGGAAGGTAATGATCTGCCAAGTAGCAAAGGAGTACTGTAATGGCACTGGAACAGAAAGTCGTCATTATTGATACTGGGTGCGCCAATATATCCTCAGTCAAGTTTGCTATTGAGCGCTTGGGTTATCAGGTTTCAATATCAAAAGATCCAGAAGTTGTACTATCCGCTGACAAACTGTTTTTGCCAGGGGTAGGTACGGCGAAAGAAGCGATGAGTAACCTCGAACAGCGCGATTTGATAGAACTTATCAAAAAGGTTGAAAAGCCGCTACTTGGAATCTGTCTAGGCATGCAGCTACTGGGCAAACTTTCAGAGGAAAAAGGCTCTGGGGCGAATGATACAGTCGACTGTTTAGGGATCAGCCAAGGAGAGATTCGCTTGCTAGAAACGGGTGACTTACCTCTTCCGCATATGGGATGGAATACAGTCGAAGCTATAGAAGGCAATCCACTATTTAACGGAATTGAGAAGGGAAATTACTTCTATTTTGTACACAGCTACGCGATGCCAGTAGGTGAAGACACTATCGCACAGTGCGAATACGGTCAGCCATTTACTGCAGCACTGCAAAAAGGCAATTTCTATGGCGTGCAATTTCACCCAGAGCGATCGAGCAAAGCTGGCTCTAAGCTTATCCAGAACTTCTTAGAATTATAAAGGGCGAACATTTTGATCATTCCAGCATTAGATTTAATTGAAGGCCAAGTCGTTCGTCTATTTCAGGGAGACTATGGCAAAGTGACCGAGTACAAGGTCGACCCAGCAGAGCAGTTTAAGTTGTACCATGATGCAGGTGCGAATTGGTTGCACCTAGTTGACCTAACCGGAGCTAAAGATACACAAGCTAGGCAGCTCGATTTAATCGCTACGCTACTTGCTAGTACGCCAGCCAATATCCAAATTGGTGGTGGAGTTAGAACAGAGAAAGACGTCTCTGACTTGCTCAATGCAGGTGCTCAGCGTGTTGTTGTTGGCTCTACAGCAGTGAAAAATAGACCACTTGTGAAAGAGTGGATGAGTAAGTTTGGTGCCGAGGCTATTGTATTGGCTCTTGATATCAACATTGATGAAAATGGTGTTCGCAGTGTCGCGACGTCTGGATGGCAAGAGAACTCAGGTGTCAGCATTGAAGAGCTTATCGAAGACTACTTAACTGTAGGCCTAAAACACGTCTTGTGCACAGACATATCACGAGATGGCACATTGGCTGGCTCGAACGTAGAGCTGTACCAAGATCTTTGCAAGCAATATCCTCAAGTGCAATTTCAGTCTTCTGGTGGGATCGGATCTCTAGCGGATATCGAAGCGCTAAAAGGATCAGGGGTAGCAGGCGTTATTGTTGGTCGAGCGCTGCTTGATGGAAAGTTCACGGCTGAGGAGGCATTCGAATGTTGGCTAAGCGAATAATCCCATGCCTCGATGTTCGAGATGGGCAAGTGGTAAAAGGGGTGCAATTCCGCAATCACGAAATCATTGGTGATATCGTGCCTTTGGCGCAGCGATACGCTGAAGAAGGTGCAGACGAGTTGGTCTTTTATGACATTACCGCTTCAAGTGATGGGCGTGTAGTCGACAAGAGCTGGGTTGCACGGGTTGCTGAAGTCATTGACATACCATTTTGTGTTGCCGGTGGAATAAAATCAGCAGAAGACGCAGCTCGCATTCTTCAGTTTGGCGCTGACAAAGTGTCTATCAACTCGCCGGCTTTAACGAATCCCGAGTTAATTACTGAATTAGCAGATAAATTTGGGGTTCAATGCATAGTTGTAGGTATCGATTCATACTATGACAAGGAAACCGGTAAGTATCAGGTTTATCAGTTCACTGGTAATGAAGAGCGCACAAAAGCGACTCAATGGGAAACGAAAAGCTGGGTAGAAGAAGTGCAAAAGCGTGGAGCCGGTGAAATTGTACTGAATATGATGAACCAAGATGGTGTGCGCAGTGGCTATGATATTGAACAGCTCAATATGGTAAGAGAAGTGTGCCAGGTGCCCTTAATTGCTTCAGGTGGTGCTGGTGCAATGGAGCACTTTTCAGAAGCCTATCAAAAAGCGAATGTTGATGGCGCATTAGCCGCATCAGTATTTCACAAACAAGTTATCAATATTGGTGACCTAAAACAGTATTTGAGCCAGCAAGGTATCGAGGTGAGACTATGAGCTTTTCCCAGCAAAATTGCGAACAATTGAGCGAAAAAATTGATTGGGAAAAAGTCGATGGGCTGGTTCCTGCTATCGTACAAGACTTTGAATCCAGTCAGGTTCTTATGATGGGTTACATGAATCCTGAAGCGTTAACGAAAACTCTGGAGACTAAAAAAGTTACTTTCTTTTCAAGGAGCAAGCAGCGCTTGTGGACTAAAGGAGAGACATCAGGAAATGTGTTGAACCTAAAGAATGTTTCTTTGGATTGCGACAATGACACACTATTGGTAAAAGTTTTGCCTGTTGGGCCGACATGTCACAGGGGAACAACAACCTGTTGGGATGGTGATTCCCAAGAAGAATCGCAAATGGTATGGCTCAGTCAGTTAGAAAAGTTGTTAGCAGAGCGTAAAAACGCTGATCCAGATTCCTCTTATACTGCTAGCTTGTACGCTAGAGGGACGAAACGTATTTCCCAAAAGGTTGGTGAAGAGGGGCTCGAGGTTGCTTTAGCAGCAACATCTGGAGATAAACCAGAGCTGGTTTGCGAGTCAGCCGATCTTATATATCACCTAATTGTTCTGTTACAAGATCAAGGTCTGTCACTTAGTGACGTGATCAATAAGCTCAAAGAAAGGCACAAATAAACCAGCTATTAAATCTCAGCAATAACTGAATTGAAGCCGTAAGGTGCGTATAATGCTCCTTACGGCTTTTTAGTTTGAACGAAAAATAATAAAAAGGATTCACATGGCAGGTCATAGTAAGTGGGCGAATATTCGTCATCGCAAAGCAGCTCAAGACGCAAAGCGCGGAAAAATTTTCACTAAGCTTATCAGAGAGATTGTTGTAGCAGCGAAAGAGGGCGGTGGTGAGCCTGACAATAACCCTCGCTTAAGGGCTGCAATAGACAAAGCTCTATCAAACAATATGACCCGCGATACCGTGAACAGAGCTGTAAGCCGAGGTGCTGGCGGCGATGGCGATGACAACATGGAAACGGTTGTCTATGAAGGTTATGGCCCTGCAGGAACAGCTGTAATGGTCGAGTGCTTGACTGATAACAGGAATCGAACTGTCTCAGGAGTTCGACATGCATTCTCTAAATCAGGTGGCAACTTAGGCACCGATGGCAGCGTGAGCTACTTATTCAGTAAGAAAGGTGTCATTTCTTATGCTCCGGGTCTTGATGAAGATGAAGTGATGGAAGTAGCTTTGGAATCAGGCGCAGATGATATTGAAACAGCGGAAGATGGTTCAATTGACGTTTATACCAGCACCAATGACTTTGGTTCAGTAAAAGATGCACTAGATGCAGCTGGGTTTGAAGCCGCCAACGCGGAAGTGACACAAATCCCGTCTACTAAAGCAGAGCTAGATTCTGATACAGCACCAAAATTACTTCGTTTAATCGATGCGTTGGAAGAGCTCGATGATGTACAAGAGGTGTACCATAACGGAGATATATCCCAAGAAGTCGCTGACTCTCTGTAATCAACGAATAACAGGAATTAATACTTAACAATGTCCATTATTCTAGGAATTGACCCAGGATCAAGAATAACCGGGTATGGAGTGATTCGTCAGCAAGGGCGTCATTTACAATATATGGGGAGCGGATGTATTCGAATGGCGGATGGAGATTTGGCGAGTAAGCTGAAGCAGGTTTACGCCGGAGTAACGGAGATTATCACTCAGTTCCAGCCAGACGTATTTGCTATTGAGCAGGTCTTCATGTCAAAAAATGCCGACTCAGCTCTCAAACTTGGCCAAGCAAGAGGCAGCGCTATTGTCGCTGCAGCAAATGCGGATTTACCGGTATTCGAGTATGCTGCTCGACTGATAAAACAAGCAGTTGTTGGCACTGGTGCTGCCGACAAAGCGCAAGTCCAGCATATGGTTCAGCACATGTTAGGGCTTTCTAGTAAACCTCAATCGGATGCAGCAGATGCTCTTGGTGTTGCAATTTGTCACGCGAATACAAACAAAACGTTGGTTGCATTAGCAGGTAAAGCTCAAGGTGCGAAAAAGGGACGCTATCGATAGTAGAAAAGCAACATTGCAAGCTTTGCTTACTTAATCAAGCCAGTCGATACCTTGAGATTGTCTGGGTAACGGTGTATAAGGTTGCTCACGAACCATAGCCTGCAAGCTTTGCAAGGCAGTAGGCTATGGCGATTTGATGTTAGAGTTATTTTTCTAAGGAGAACTCTTTAGAAAGTTGGTGAGCTAAGTATTTGAACATATTGAACGCTGCTGTCGTTTTTTCTGTTGGAAGACCACTTTCATCTAAAAAGTATTCTCCTTTAAATATCAGGACTTCGTCTTTTTCTTCTACTGATTCAGCGCGCATGCCCTTGATATAGTCTTGATGGTCTTGGATTAATTGGTTTGCAATTAATAGCAGATCAAAAGAAGAAATAACTTGCTTATTTTTCATTAATATACCTTACTAAAGCGACAAAGCTTGGAAGTCTATTGAGATAGAACTGAAATGTTCACAGCAAAAATAATGTGATACAGAACATGATTTTGTCGTTTATAGTAGTCAAATTAGAGGCCTGAAGTCTAGTATTTGCCGTTCACTCCCCTTGCAAGAATTGCTTGAGTGGTAGGGTAAAAATGAGAATTTAGTTTTTGGTTGATTGTCATGCAATTGCAACTAAATTTTCAAAAAGAGATTGATCTTCTAGAACTCAGGCTCGATATTAAAAAAGAAGTAACAGTATTGGTACGTTGTGCGGGAAGCGCCGCACAGTGATGAAAGGCGTTTAAATCAATTATGGGTAAATCACTCGTTATCGTGGAGTCTCCTGCAAAGGCTAAAACGATAAATAAATATCTTGGTAAAGACTTTATCGTTAAGTCGAGCGTTGGACACGTGCGTGATCTTCCGACTGCTGGCCAAAGTACTGGTAAAAAAGCAGCAGCAGTCTCTACAAAAGGCTTGAGCCCAGAAGAAAAAGCTCGCCTTAAAAAAGAAAAAGATCGCAAATCACTGATTAAGAAAATGGGTATCGACCCTTTCCACGGCTGGGACGCGAATTATCAGATTCTGCCCGGTAAAGAAAAAGTAGTTGCTGAGCTGCAGAAGCTAGCCAAGGACGCTGATAGCGTTTACCTCGCAACCGATTTGGACCGCGAGGGAGAAGCAATTGCATGGCACCTACGTGAAATTATTGGCGGCGATGAAGACCGTTATAAGCGCGTAGTGTTTAACGAAATTACAAAAAACGCGATCCAACAAGCCTTTGAAACTCCGGGTGAGTTAAATATGGACGGCGTAAACGCACAGCAAGCCCGCCGTTTTATGGATCGAGTGGTTGGCTTTATGGTTTCACCACTACTTTGGAAAAAAGTAGCGCGTGGCTTGTCTGCGGGACGTGTTCAGTCAGTCGCGGTAAAACTGCTTGTCGAGCGTGAACGTGAAATCAATGCATTTATCCCTGAAGAGTTTTGGGATATTCATGCTGATACCAAGACGACGGATAAAACCGATTTTCGTTTACAAGTCGCTCAGAAAGACGGTGCGGCATATAAGCCTTCCAACAAGGAAGATGTTGATCGCTCACTTTCTGTTCTTAAGCAGGCTTCTTATGAAGTGTGTAAACGTGAAGACAGACCTACGTCTAGCAAACCTTCAGCACCTTATATCACTTCAACCTTGCAACAAGCCGCAAGTACACGCCTTGGTTATGGTGTGAAGAAGACTATGATGCTAGCGCAGCGTTTGTATGAGGCAGGTTATATTACTTATATGCGTACTGACTCAACAAACTTGAGTTCAGAAGCAGTTGATGCTGTTCGCGACTATATTACTGCTGAGTTTGGCGATGCTTATCTTCCTGCGAAAGCTAACGTTTATGGCAGTAAAGAGGGTGCGCAAGAAGCTCACGAAGCTATTCGTCCATCTAGCGTTGAAGTGAAAGCTGAAGATCTACAAGGCATGGACCCAGATGCTCATAAGCTGTATTCCTTAATTTGGAACCAGTTTGTGGCTTGTCAAATGACACCTGCTAAATATGACTCTACAACGGTGAGTGTCAAAGCGGCAGAATACACACTAAAAGCAAAAGGTCGTATTCTGAAGTTTGATGGCTGGACGAGAGTTCAACGCCCACTTGGTAAGAACGAAGATCAGATTCTACCAGCAGTACAAATCGGCGATAAATTAGATTTGGTTGCACTGGATCCAAAACAGCACTTCACCAAGCCACCAGCTCGCTATACAGAAGCTGCATTAGTTAAAGAGCTTGAGAAGAAAGGCATTGGTCGCCCTTCAACTTACGCGTCAATCATCTCTACTATTCAAGATCGTGGTTATGTGCGCGTTGAACAACGCCGATTCTATGCAGAGAAAATGGGTGAGATTGTTACTGACAGGCTTGATGATAGCTTTAACGATCTAATGAACTACGACTTCACTGCGCGAATGGAGCAAAAGCTTGACCAGATCGCTGAAGGTGAACGAGGTTGGAAAGTTGTTCTCGACAGTTTCTTCTCTGACTTCAGCGGTGATCTTGAAAAAGCTGAGCAAGATGAAGAAGAAGGCGGTATGAGACCTAATCATATCGTTATGACAGATATCGAGTGTCCGACTTGTTCGCGTCAGATGGGGATTAGAACGGCATCTACAGGTGTATTCTTGGGTTGCTCAGGCTACGCATTACCACCAAAAGAGCGTTGTAAAACAACCATCAACCTAGGTGACGAAGAGGGTATTGTAAACGTTCTTGAAGAAGATGTTGAAACTGCAGCACTTCGAGCGAAAAAACGTTGTCCGATTTGTGAAACAGCAATGGATGCTTACTTGATTGACGATAAGCGTAAGCTTCATGTTTGTGGTAACAATCCGAACTGTGAAGGTTATATCGTTGAGCACGGCGAGTACAAAGTTAAAGGCTATGATGGCCCTGTTGTTGAGTGCGACAAGTGCGGCTCGGATATGGTGCTTAAGAACGGTCGATTTGGTAAATACATGGACTGTACCAGTGAAGATTGTAAGAATACTCGCAAGATTCTAAAGAATGGTGAAGTTGCGCCTCCGAAGGAAGATCCGGTACATTTCCCTGAAATACCATGTGAGAATTCTGATGCTTACTTTGTATTGCGTGATGGTGCTTCTGGCTTATTTATGTCAGCGAGTAATTTCCCGAAATCGCGTGAAACAAGAGCGCCATTGGTGTCTGAACTAGCACGCTTTAAAGAGCGTTTGCCTGCGAAGTTTACTCACCTTGCTGACGCGCCACAAGAAGACCCAGATGGCCGTCCAACGGTCGTACGCTTTAGCCGAAAATCTAAAGAGAATTATATCCGCTCTGAGATTGATGGGAAGCCTTCAGGCTGGACAGGTCTCTTTATAGACGGAAAGTGGGAAATTACTGACAAACGGAAAAAACCGAAAAAGTAATAAACTGCCTTTGATAAATAAAGCCACCGCATTATGTCGGTGGCTTTATTTATTTAGCCCCATATTTTGAACAAGTATATTTCTATATATTTGCTTTTGTTACACCAGTATTAAGAAAGTTAAATAAATAAGATTTAGTACAAATACGTTAAAAACAACCGCAACAAAACATAGATTTCAAATCATCCATCTATATTTTCTATGGAATTCTAGCCTATTTATCTATTGACAATTCTCGGATAGTGAAAAGTTTGGCATTAGTCAAATTTAGTTCCATTTTTCGCGAGACATGTATGCAATATCGCGTTATTGTATTGATGGCATGTGATGAATCATGCATATTGTGCAGGATTCGGCAAAAACAGTGACGATATCATCAGTTTAGACCGATGTATTCTCAAAAATAATAAAGCATGCCTAATAAAATAAATAAAAACCGAACTTTAAAATAGACTTTGTCAATTAGGCTCGTCTTAGTTGATTTAAAACAATGTCGACAGTTGGTAAATATAAAGTTCAGTGAGTTGAAAAGGATAAACGATTCGATTTGGAGAATCGTTTGTAGGTATAAAAAAGAACATGGAGATAAAAAATGGCTGGTGTACTAGGAATGATTCTTGCCGGGGGTGAGGGTTCACGTTTAAGACCTTTAACAGAGTCTCGCAGTAAACCTTCTGTACCGTTTGGCGGGAGTTATCGTCTTATAGATTTTGCATTGAATAACTTTGTTAATGCTGATCTAATGAGAATTTACGTACTTACACAATTCAAATCACAATCACTTTTCTATCATTTGAAGCAAGGGTGGAACATAAACGGAATTACGGACCAATTCATCGATCCAATTCCAGCTCAAATGAGAACAGGTAAACGTTGGTATGAAGGCACAGCAGACGCAATCTACCAAAACCTTCGCTTCATGCAGTTATCAGAGCCAGAGCATGTTTGTATTTTTGGTTCAGACCATATCTACAAAATGGATATCAAACAGTTCCTAGATTTCCACAAAGAGAAAGAGGCATCTCTTACTGTTTCTGCGCTTAGAGTTCCTGTAGCGGAAGCAACAGAGTTTGGAGTTATCGAAGTTGATACTGAAGGTCGAATGATCGGCTTTGAAGAGAAGCCTGCACAGCCTAAGTCAATTCCAGGCGACCCTGAGCACGCGCTAGTTTCAATGGGTAACTATGTTTTTGAAGCCCAAACGTTATTCTCGGAGTTGATCGAGGACGCTGACAAAGAAGACTCAAGCCATGATTTTGGTAAAGACATTATTCCAAATATGTTCCCTCGCGGAGATGTATTTGTTTATGACTTTAGCACCAACAAAATCACTGGTGAGAAAGAAGAAGTGTATTGGCGCGATGTTGGTACTATTGATGCGTACTGGCAAGCTCACATGGATTTACTTGAAAAAGACGCTCCTTTCTCTCTATATAACCGCAAATGGCCACTTCACACTTACCATCCACCACTTCCACCAGCAACATTCAGTGACTGTTCCAACGGACGAGTTCAGATCATTGATAGCCTAGTGTGTAATGGTAGTTATGTACGCGGCGCTCGTATTGAAAAATCGGTACTTGGTTTCCGTAGTAACATTGCTTCATCATGTGATATCTCTGAAAGTATTTTGCTTGGTGGTGTTAAGGTTGGTGAAGGGTGCATATTACGTCGAGTCATTATCGATAAGGATGCAGACATTGCCCCAGGAACACAGCTTGGCGTGAATTTACAAGAAGACAAAAAGCTATATCATGTGTCAGATGATGGCATTGTAGTGATTCCAAAAGGAGCAAGAGTTGGCTACTAAGAGTTTGTCTATTCTATTTGTAGCGTCAGAGGCAGAAGGGTTAATTAAAAGTGGAGGCTTAGCCGATGTGGCTAAAGCCTTGCCCGAAGCTCTACTAAACCTCGATCAAGATGTACGTTTATGTATTCCTGCATATCGAAAAGTATCCAATATTCAAGAATCGAAGGTTCTTTTGGAAACTCGTATAGATATGTGGCCTCATACAGAATATAAAGTTCGTGAGCTAAGCATTGCAGATGTGCCTGTTTACGCAATTGATTGTCCAAAGTATTTCGATCGTGAAGAGATGTACGCGGAAAACAATCAGGCCTATGCAGACAATGGTGAGCGGTTTGCGTTTTTTAGTGCTGCTTGCTTGGACATGTTACGCAAGCTTTCTTATAAGCCTGACGTTATCCATGCTAATGATTGGCATACAGGCTTAGTTCCTTACCTACTAAAAAATCGTTATAAAGAAGATACTTTTTACTCAAGCATGAAGAGTGTTCTTACCGTGCATAACGCAGTCTTTAAAGGTGTGTTTAGTTACGAAGAGCTACATTGTCTGCTCGAGTTTCATTCTAGGTTTGTTCCAGAAGCAGCCATCAGCTCCACGCACGTCACCATGTTAAAAGCTGGTGTGATGTCTGCAGACAAGATAAATGCAGTGAGCCCAAGTTACGCAGAAGAGCTTAAAACAGAGCTTGGCGGACATGGGATGCACAAGGAATTTAAGACTCGTGAGAGAGACCTTGTTGGTATATTGAATGGCTGTGACTACTCTTCTTGGAACCCAGAGACAGATGAGTTTTTGCCGCAAGCTTATTCTTCTGACATAAAGAGCATGAAGAAAGGTAAAAAACTGGCGAAATCGACGCTGCAAGGTGAAGTTGGTCTCAAGAAACGCGATGTCGCTATGTATGGCATGGTTTGTCGTCTTACCAACCAGAAGGGTATCCACTACTTGCTGCCAATATTGGATAAGTTTTTATCCCATGATGTGCAGTTGGTTATCGTGGGAACTGGCGATCCAATTTTGGCAAGCCAGCTTAAAGAGCTTTCTGCAATACATGGTGAAAAGTTTGCGTTTATTGAAGCATACAACAATCGCCTTGCTCATCTAGTTGAAGCAGGTTCTGATTTCTTTTTAATGCCTTCTGAGTTTGAGCCTTGCGGGTTAAACCAGATCTACAGTATGGCTTACGGTACATTACCGATTGTTCGTGGTGTAGGTGGGTTAAAAGACAGTGTTATCGATTACTATCAAGATCGTAACGCTGCGACAGGTTTTGTTTTCTACGAGCCAACGCCGGTGGATCTATTGCTAACGCTGTTGAACTCTTTGCTCTTATATACGCAGAACCCAAAGGAAATGGAAAGGTTGCAGTCATATGCAATGAAACAAGATTTCTGTTGGAAGAATGCTGCGCAAGAGTACTTAGACTTGTACTACAGCGCATAAAGAAAATAAATTTTGTAGGCGCCTTTTTTAGGCGCCTTTTTTTATTTTTACTCACTACTAGTAACTGCAGCGCCACAGCTCCAACAGATAGCAAACTGTCCTTCGTTTTGCTCTCCACAGCCAGAGCAGTACCAATCGGCGTTGTTCTCATTTCGATTAAGCCTAGACTGATACTCTTGCACAATCGTCACGGCTTTTTTCTCATGATATGTGTTGAGTAGCCAGATGTATGCATCTGTATCATCACCAAAAGGCAGTTCGCCCTGCAAACCAAACAAGCCTTCTCCTCTTACTTCGCAAGCGACATGCTCAGATCTTAAAAGCTCACAAACTATGTGAGCTTCAGTTGGGTTTCTAGCGATGAAAATCTTCACTAAACACTACCATTTTGCGTATTTGGTTTGATTCTAACCTTCGACATAACCCATTTAGCGATGAATGGAAATAAACCAAGTAATGCAAAAGAGCCAAGCACGACGGGCGATACAATGCCAGAAAGGCTGTTTATTTGAGATAGTTGAGTGCCAGCATTGAGATAGACTGCGGTGCCGGGCAGCATTCCTAATTGACTGACAAGATAAAACCTTAAGGTGCTAATTGGTGTGAGCCCCATTAGTAGGTTAATGAGAAAGAAAGGAAATACGGGGATCAGCCTTAGTGAAAACAGATAAAAAGGACCATCTCGTTCAACGCCTTTATTTATTGCCGACAACTTATCGCCAAACTTACTTTGTACCCAGTCACGAAGGAGATATCGACTACTTAGAAATGCGAGAGTCGCACCTATCGTGCTGGCAAAAGAAACCAATACTAAGCTGTTCCAAAAACCAAATAGTGCCGCGGCTAAAAGTGTAACTACTGCAGCTCCAGGGATAGAGAAAGCAGTAATAGCAACATAGGCAAAAAAGTAAATCACAACGGCGGAAACAAAATTGTCAGAGATATATTGATTGAGAATCTCTTGCTGAGCTTTTGCGTTTTCAATGGTTAAGTATTGACCAAAATTAATACCAAGGAAAATAATTAGTAGGACTAGGATGGTTCCAATGATGAGTTTCTTATTCATTTGCCTCTCCAACAGCTCAAAGAATCGCCTTTTAGGGATAGTGTTAGGTTACTGGTGTAGTAGACAGGGGCTTTCAGAAATAAATTTCAAGACTACAGAAAAAAGCCGACATAGTGTCGGCTTTTTCCAAAGGTGGGTATTTAGATTAAGTGGCTTTGAAGCTCTTCTTTTCTTGCCTGAGGTATGACCGACCAATGTTTACCTTGGATCGCACCTTCTAGGGCCCAAAGTAAATCTAAGCTAACATCGCTTGAATGTGATTGCTTGATGGCTTTAAATGCTTCAACAGAGCCTCTCTGTTCAAGTGCTTCTACAGACTCGATACCTGCTTTTTTTAGCATGCGCTCTGTAGCTAGGCGTAGATTGGGTAAATCCTTTAATCTAGCCGTTCTTCCCACAGATTGAGAAACTTTCTCTTTTTTAGCTGAAAACCAAGCTTGTTTTGCACACTCGAAAGTCTGTTGAGAGTCCTTCTCCCAGTCATCAGGCAATGCAAAATATTTGGTTACTACAGGCAAGCCTTTTTTTGTATACACGTAAGGCTCATATCCACGATCTTTGAAATTTCTCAATGCCTTGTCATCAGCACGAATATGCAGTTTATCATTGGCGATAAGTGCAAACATTGTGTCATCAACAAAAATGCCATAACCACCAAACATTGAGCGAGATTTGATTCGTCCTAACGGCTCAAAGAGCTTCATTGAATCTTTTAAAATTGGTTTGTCCATAACTAATCATCCCAGCTTAGAGATATGCACACGAATGCAAGTTAAGGAGGGTAGGGACGTGAATGAACTACTATGCAGAAAGGTTGAATAAAAAACTCTAGTTTTAATTGCATAACGATCATCGGTAACCCCGCTACCTATTCTTTAAAATAGACTTAGGCCGGAAGCTTTGCGTCCCACTCTCTCAAGTGGTTTGCCATGTACGTATCATTATTAAGTTATTTAATAATAAGACAGGTTTTGCGGAAAGGCTCACTTTTCTTGATATGAAACGTGATCTTGCTTCAGAGGATGATTGTAAATAAATGCGAATAGATTGTAGTACAAAATGAGCGCCAAAAATTAATTCAGCGCTAAAATACGATACATTCTACGTATATATTAGATTAATTACTGATATCTTTAACAGTATCTCGCTCAACCACTTCAGGTTGCATTTCAAAGATACGCTTTTCATGTTTTTTGTCTTTGATACGCTCAAGCAATATTTCGAATGCATTTTTACCCACACGACGTTTTGGTTGGTGAATGGTCGTCAGAGGTGGTGAGAAATATTCAGCAAGCTCTATGTTATCGTATCCAATCACGGACATATCTTCAGGAATACGAATGCCTTTCTGCTGAAGTCGGCTCATTAAGCCAAGAGCCATCGTGTCGTTGAAGCAAAATACAGCCGTTGGTCTTTTGTCCATCACTGCGATTTTGTCAGCAGCGAGTACAGCGGTATCACACTCGAAGTTACCTTCTAAAATCCAATCTTCATTGACTGCGATATTTTCTTCACCGAGTGCTCTGGTATAGCCCCGGATACGCTCTTGGCATGCAGCTTTTTCTAGTTGACCACTTAAGCATGCAATGTCAGTGTGACCTCTATCAAGTAGGTAGCGTGTTGCAAGGTAACCACCTTCTTCTGAATTGTCGATGATTTTATCTGCTTGAGAGCTCTCTGGGCCCCAGTCCATGATAACTTTTGGAATGTCAGGGTGACTATCAAGCATAGCTAAAAGTTCTTCGGTCAAATCAGAACACATGACCAGCATGCCATCGACTCGTTTTTCAGCCAGCATGCGAATATAGTCTTTTTGCTTTTCATAGATGCCGCCAGTGTTACATAGAATCAACGTGTACCCTTGGCGGTAGCAGTAGCTTTCTACACCGTCAATGACTTCAGAGAAAAACAAGTTGGTAGACTGGGTAACTAACATGCCGATTGTTCGTGTCGTATTGCATTTTAAGCTACGCGCGACAGCACTAGGAGCGTAATTAAGCTCTTTAACTGCCTCCATGACTTTTTCTTGCGTTGCTTCAGCTACAAAGCGAGTTTTATTGATAACGTGTGAAACGGTTGTAGTTGATACACCGGCAAGGCGTGCAACATCTTTAATGGTGGCCATAACGTGCTGTCCTGTTAGTAACTACCTAATCCAGTCCCACTGGATAGGCAGAAAATCTTCATCAAATTGTGTTAACAAAGGCAGGTTGACTTTTAAGCTTGAATTATTCGACTATACGGCTTTGATGTGTAAAAAGGTCAACTCGCCCAAAGGCTATTCAATCCTCTTACTTTTGTTGAGAACTAAGCAAAGCCTTGTAAATTCTGTATTGTGTTTTCGTTGCTAATCGATTGCGCGCTTATTTTGTAGTGGTTCTAGTACAATCCCGCAAGAAAAACTCCCCTTAATAACACAATGCACCTGTTTTGTCATGAGTTTCTGTTAGCTGTGTCGGGTGACGCAAGATATTCGCAGTCGAGTTCTAAAAAAGAAACTAACAGGCGAGTAAAAGCTGCGTAAAATCCAAACTGGTCTTTGGCGTTAATCTGCTCTTTAAAGTCATACATCCATGAAAGTAGGTAGCTTCGAATAAATGTTTCTTGTTCTTTTAGAGCGCTTTCTAGGTGTGGGCGTTGCTCTAGCTCGTTGGAACGAATAATGAGGTTTCCCAGAAAATCGAGGATATTTGATATGTGGTCAGCTGGCTCGTTATGAATTTGATCAAGCGTTATATTGTGTGATTGCATAATGTTAATGATTTCTTGTGCAGAGACTTTATGGGCCGGATTGGCCATATTTTGATAGCTAGAGGCGCAAGCGGAAATTGAACGCTTATCTGAACTTAAAAAGAGATCGCTGAAATCTGAGGAGAGTTGGAGTTGGGGATCATCCATATGACAGATTTTATTGATGCATTTTAAAAGGTCATCACTTGGCTCAGTAAGTACCGGTACATCTCCCAAACTTTCAATGAATGTCTTTATTTCCGAGCTCCGATATTGTTCTAGTTCGGCTTCAGACAGTTCTTTGATGAATATGCTAGCAATCCACCAGTAAATTTCTGCTCGTTTATCGTTAAATGCTTTTAAGTCGATCATGCTTCTGCAAATATTCCATTCATGCTTTTAGTGTAATCAATAAATGGAAATCTGCTTGAGAATTGCCAAAACTAGGCATTGATAGAAACAATAGGCACAGAAGAGTTGCTAGTTAAAGGCCTAGGTAGGCCTCTAACTTATTTGGTGAGAGTTAGTGAGTTTCGCTGGTTTTTGATTCGGTAAAATCTCTGAGAACCCAGTCTCGTATGCTTTGCCAGATTAAACCGAGTCTTTCATGCCAATAAATTTCAGTTTGCTCTAAATATTTGGCTTTAGGTGTGTACTTATCCCAAGGTTGCGAGATGTTCTTTTGAGCGAGGAAGTTCGTTGGTGCAGGAATAGGGTTAAGACCTGCTGCATGGAATTCGTTTAACGCTCTAGTCATATGACTTGCAGAAGTAACCAGAACGAGGTTTTTTTGTTTAACAAAATCCACCGCTTGTCTTGCTTCTTGCCAAGTGTCTTGCGCAGATTCTAATAGTAGAACAATTTGAGATTTCGGTACTCCAAGTGACAGAGCGACCTTAGCCATCATGCGAGCATTACTGACTTCCGAGCCTGCGGCATAGCCAGACAAAATTAGCTTGGAGCCCGGATACATGCGCATGATTCGAATGCCTTCGACTAAACGCATTAATCCAGTTCTACTCAACTCTGAAGTAGGCGGTATTTGATCGTCAACCACATGACCACTGCCGAGTACCATCACGTAGTCTATATGTTTATCGACGGGGAAGAAGGCACTGTGCTGTCTTTCTAATGGCATTAGAAGACGAGTTGATACAGGTTGGAAAGAAATTAAAAAGATACCAGTTAAAGAAAACAAAACGACTAAGCAACCCGTTTTACGTCGGGTGGTAAACATAATAAGCATAAGGCCTAAAAAGCCAAGAATTAACATGGCAGGTAGAGGCATTAGCAATGAAGAAATTACTTTTTTCAGCACAAACATTCTTAAATAGTCCGAAAAATCATCAGTTGATTACAAAAAAGAAATAAACCTTCTTTATTCCTACCGTTCATATGACAGAATAGCAGCACGATTAGCTATGATAACTTACCGACCGTGACTCAAGACCGCAATTTCGACGATATTGCCCACAAATTTGCAAAAAACATATACGGATCAGATAAAGGAGAGATTCGCCAACACATTGTTTGGCAAGATCTTCTCAATATTTTGGATGTATTGGAAGCTTCAAATAACTCATTGCATGTTTTGGATGCAGGAGGTGGGTTGGCTCAGATGTCGCAAAAGCTTGCCAAACTCGGACACGATATTACACTATGCGATCTATCATCCGAGATGTTGCAGTTGGCACAGCAAGAGATTGAAAAGCGTGGGCTGATAAACTCCTACCGCTTTGTTCATGCTCCGGTTCAATCCATTGCAGAGCACCTCAATCAACCTGTCGATTTACTGATGTTTCATGCTGTCATGGAATGGCTTGCCGATCCAAAGTCCGCTCTGAGCACAGTTTTACAACAAGTCAGGCCCGGCGGTGTAGCTTCTGTTATGTTCTACAACCATCATGGATTAATATATAAAAATGTCACCTGTGGAAACATTCCTCACATACTTGAAGGAATGCCTCACAGAAAGAGGTTTAAGCTGCAACCACAAAAAGGGCTCATGCCAGAAGATGTATATCAATGGATCACTGACGAAGGATTCGAAATTTGTGGTAAATCAGGGATACGCTGCTTTAGTGATTACATAGGGAATATGGAATACATGGGTGATTATCAATTCGAAGACGTTTTAGCGCTTGAACAACAATTGTGTAGAAAAGAGCCCTACTTATCCTTGGGCCGATACATACATGTATGGGCTAGGAAAAAAGAAAAATAGGAATAAGGATGAGCGACGAGACTCAGCACGTTGCCCAGCAACCGATTGAAGAACTGGTTGGTTGGATACAGCAACATGATTTTTCCCTGCACCTCTCAACAGAAAGACTCGCATTTCTTATTGCTTTAGCTGTGCTGAGCAACGAAAGATTTGATGAAGAAATGGGAGAGGGGGAGTTGCACGATGCATTTATTTTCGTAACCAAGATGTTTGAACAAACTGGGGAAGCGACTGTATTTCGTGCCAACAATGCCATTAATGAAATGGTTTCTCAAAGACTTCTAAGTCGATTTACTAGTGAAGTAACCGATGGTGCTAGCATCTATCGTTTGTCTCCACTTGCTATCGGTATCACCGATTACTATGTGCGCCATCGAGAGTTTTCTAAGCTAAAGCTTTCTATACAGCTTGCTATCGTTGCCGACGAAATGGCAAAAGCGATTGAAGCTGCGCAGAAAGGTGGCACTACGGGCCACTGGAAGAAAAATGTATATGGTGTGCTCAAATATTCGGTAAGCGAGATTTTTGACCAAATCGATCTCAACCAGCGTGTCATGGATGAGCAGCAGCAGCTTGTTAAAGAGCAAATAGCCGAGCTATTAAACAAGGATTGGCGCGAAGCGATCAATAACTGTGAAGCGCTGCTGACAGAGACTTCAACTACGCTGAAAGAGCTGCAGGATACCTTGCAAGCTGCAGGAGACAACCTGCAAACTCAGCTTCTTGATATTCAAGAAATTATCTACGGCAATACTGAACTGGAGTTCATTGCCGAGACTTTGTATTCGCTACAAATGAAATTAGACAGAATTACCAGTTGGGGACAGCAGGCGATAGATTTATGGATTGGTTACGATAGGCACGTTCATAAGTTTATTCGTACCGCAATCGATATGGATAAAAACAGAGCATTTAGTTCTCGATTGCGCCAATCGGTACAAGACTACTTTGATTCACCGTGGTATTTGACTTATGCCGATGCAGAAAGACTCACTGATATGCGAGATGAGGCGCTAGTTCTGCGCAACGATGAAGTGACAGGCCAAGTACCGCTTGATGTCGAATACGAAGAATTTCAGCAAGTGAACGACGAGTTGTCTGAGCGCATAGGAGAAATGTTACAAAGCCACAAAGAACGTTCAGCTCCAATCGATCTTGGATCGGTACTGCGAGATTACTTATCGTCTCACCCACAAGCACACCATTTTGATTTAGCCCGCATCGTTATCGACCAAGCAGTTCGCTTGGGATATTCCGAGTCTGATTATCAAGCGATTCAACCTGATTGGCAGGCAATTAACGATTATGGCGCAAAGGTACAAGCAAATGTCATTGACCGATACTAATAATGAATACATGCCTGACAATTTGGTTAAGGCGATATCCAATCCCCTGTTTCCTGCATTAGATAGCATGCTGCGTGCAGGAAAACATATTTCGAGTGAAGATCTCGATAATCACACATTGCTAACGGATTTTGAGTCTGAATTGGCAATGTTTTACAAACGCTACAACACGGAACTGGTGAAAGCGCCAGAAGGGTTCTTTTACCTGCGTCCACGCTCAACTGCGCTGATTGGAAGAAGCGTTTTGTCAGAGCTAGACATGCTCGTGGGTAAAGTACTGTGCTTTTTGTATTTAAGCCCAGAGAGGCTGGCACACGAAGGTATTTTTACTAACCAGGAATTGTATGACGAACTACTTCAGCTTTCGGATGAGAAAAAGTTGATGCGTCTAGTCACTAACCGTGCAACTGGCTCTGATCTTGACCGTGAAAAGTTATTTGAAAAAGTGCGTACGTCTTTAAGGCGCTTAAGACGTTTAGGTATGACGATAAACATCGGTGAGACAGGCAAGTTTCGTATCAGTGAAGCTGTTTTCCGTTTTGGAGCTGATGTAAGAACTGGTGATGATGCCCGTGAAGCGCAGCTGCGACTCATTCGCGATGGTGAAGCGGTTGTGCATGACACTAAACCAGATCAAGCAAGTCTGCTAGATGATGAAGAACTTGCGGATATTGGAAATAATTCTGAGTTAGAAGGTGAAGTATGATTGAGAGAGGTAAATATCAATCTCTTACGATGGTCAACTGGAACGGCTTTTTTGCACGCACATTTGATATCGATAACTTAGTAACAACTTTGTCAGGTGGTAACGGTGCAGGTAAATCTACCACGATGGCTGCGTTCATTACTGCATTAATTCCTGACCAAAGCTTACTTCATTTCCGTAATACCACTGAAGCTGGAAGCTCGCAAGCATCAAGGGACAAAGGCTTATTTGGTAAGCTGCAACCTGGTGCTTGTTACGCTGCTTTAGATGTGGTGAACTCGAAAAAACAACGCGTTATCTTTGCGGTAAAATTACAGCAAGTTGCTGGTCGTGATAAGAAAGTTGATATCAAACCCTTTATCATTCAAGGGTTGCCAAGTGATATCAAACCGACCGATATACTGATTGAAAACGTATCGGATAGCCATGCGCGAGTAAGGCAAATTAACGAGGTCAAAGATAAAGTTGGAGCGATAGAGGGCGTATATTTTAAAACCTTTAACTCCATCGTTGATTATCACGCTCAGATGTTCGAACTTGGTGTCGTTCCAAAGAAACTGCGTAACAGCAGTGACCGTTCTAAGTTTTATCGCCTAATTGAAGCTTCACTTTATGGCGGTATCTCCAGTGCAATTACTCGCTCGCTGCGAGACTATCTACTGCCGCAAAATGGTGGGGTGAAAAAAGCCTTCCAAGATATGGAATCTGCATTGCGTGAAAACCGCATGACATTGGCAGCAATTCAAACCACACAGGCTGATCGAGATCTGTTCAAACACTTGATCACTGAGTCTACAAACTATGTGGCAGCGGATTACATGCGTCACGCCAATGAACGCCGTAAGAAGTTAGAGCAGACATTGTCGCTGCGTAGTGAGTTGCAAAAATCGAATTTAACACTTGTTGAGCAAACGAATTTACTCAATAAGATCAGGCAAGACTTGGACATGCTTGCTGAGCAAGAGTCGTCTCTCGAGCAAGATCTGCAAGCGTCTAGTGACCACCTGCAATTAGTACAAACTGCTATTCGTCAGCAAGAAAAAATTGAGCGTTATCAAGAAGACTTAGAAGAGCTAAGTGAGCGTCTTGAAGAGCAAGTGATGATTGTCGAAGAAGGGCAAGAAAGATTGCTCATGGCAGAAGAGCAATCAACATTTGCGGAAGAAGAAGTCGATAGCTTAAAAACGCAGCTGGCAGATTATCAGCAAGCGCTGGATGTTCAACAAACGCGTGCTTTGCAATATCAGCAAGCAGTTCAAGCACTTGAAAAGGCTCAACAGCTTTTAGGTGATGAAGATATTTGTATTGAACAAGCTTCGACACTGTTGTCTGACTTGAAGCAACAAGAGTCAGAGCAAACCAACCAGCTGCTTGCTCTAAAGCATAAATTGGATATCTCTTCGGCGACAGCCAAGCAATTCGATCAAGCTTATCGCTTGGTGAAAAAAGTGGACAGCTCTGTTGCTCGAAAAGATGCCTCGCAATTTGCCAAAGACTCTATTGAAAAGCTTCGTGAAGCGAACTTGGTTGTGCAAAATGAACAGCAATGGCGAACTCAATGTCGAGAAATGGAGCGCTCACTTGCACAAAAAGCTCAAGCTGAAACATTAGTCAAAGAGTTTCAGCAAAAGTGTAACGTGCTAATTGCAGACGAGCTGGCTCTTGAACAGGAGCAAGAACGTCACTCTGCTGTTATTGATGAGTTGGGACTAACAATAGAAGAGCTGCGAGATAAACGTATCGAGCAGCGACGCTTAGATAACGACTGTGACACCGAAATCAAGCAGCTTGAAGCGAGTGCGCCAGCGTGGATTGTTGCGAATGATGCGTTGGTAAAACTTCAAGAGCAAACGTCCGCTGATTTGTACGACAGCCAAGCAGTCATGGTGCAAATGCAGTCGGTTCTTGAACAAGAGCGAGCGCTTACTGTCGAAAAAGATAAACTTGGCGTGCAGCGTGCTGAAATTGAAAAAGAAATTGAGCAGCTTGCTTCGCCTGGAGGCTCGAACGATCCACGACTAAAAGGGTTAGCGGATATTCTGGGTGGAGTTTTACTATCGGAGATTTACGACGATATCACCCTAGAAGATGCTCCATACTTTAGTGCTATTTATGGTCCTGCGCGTCACGCTATCGTGGTGTCTGATTTAGAAGACATTCAAGAAAAACTGGCGGGCTTAGATGATTGCCCAGATGACTTGTACATTATTGAAGGCGATGTAGACGCCTTTGACGACAGCACTATGATGGTCGATGAGTTAGATGGTGCAGTGTGTGTACAGCTTAATGATAGACAAGTCCGTTATTCTCGTTTACCAAAAATTCCTTTATTTGGTCGTGCTGCTCGTGAACAGCGTTTAGAAAGCCTACGTGAGTCTAGAGAAGAGATCGTAGAACAACATGCGAAAGCTGCTTTCGATAGCCAGAAGCTTCAGCGTTTGTTCCAAAGTTTCAATGAATTTGTTGCGAAGCACTTGCAAGTTGTTTTCCAAGATGACCCTGAGAAAGCTCTGCAAGCAGTTCGTGAAAAGAAAAACCAGATCACTCGAGTTTTATCGGATCTAGAGGCTAAAGAGCAGCAACATAGAAGTAGATTGAATGAAAGTAAGTCTGCACTATCGTTGATTGCGAAGTTGGCGCCAAACTTAACATTGTTAGCCGACGATACTCTTCAAGAACGTCATGATGAGTTAAACAGCAAATTGCAAAGCTTGTTGGAGCAAAAAGCTTTTGTTAGTCAACACGGTAAAACTTTGCAAGAGCTGTCGGGGTTAGTTAATGCGCTTGGGGCGGATCCAGAGCAGTTTGAGGCGTTGGAAACTGAGTATCAAACCGCTGATACGAATTTAAAAGCTGTTAAGAAAAAAATATTTGCACTCTCTGATTTATCTGAGAGAAAGCAGCACTTTAGCTATTCTGACTCGGTTGAAATGCTAAGCAAAAGTAGTGAGCTTAGCGATAACCTTAAACGTAAGCTTGTCGAGGCTGAACGTGCAAAAACACGATCTCGCGATGAAGTTAAGCAAGCTCGAAGCCAAGTCGGTCAATACAACCAGCTGCTAGCATCACTGAAAAGCTCCTTTCAAGCGAAACAAGAAACAGTGCAAGAGTTTCGAGCTGAAATGAGTGAGCTTGGTGTTGTCGCAGATGAGGGTGCTTTAGTTCAAGCTCAGCATCGTCGTAATCAGCTTCAAGAACAATTACAGAGCGCGCGAAGTCGTAAAAGTGAATTCGAACGCACGACGACGTCCACTGAACTGGAAATGAAAGGCTTGCTTAAACGAGCAAAAGCGGCGAAAAAAGAGTATATCGAACTTCGAACATTCGTAGTGGCGGCCAAAGCTGGCTGGTGCTCAGTCCTTAAATTGGCGAGACAAAACGATGTTGAAAGCAAGCTGAACAGGCGCGAATTGATTTACTTGTCTGCTGAAGAGCTACGTTCAATGTCGGATAAATCACTGGGTGCGTTGCGCCTTGCTGTTGCGGACAACGAAAACTTGCGAGATGCGCTGAGATTGTCTGAAGACAATGCGAGGCCAGAGCGCAAAGTTCTTTTCTATATTGCAGTTTATCAACACCTTCGCGAGCGTATTCGCCATGATATCATTCAAACTGCTGATCCAGTTGAAGCAATTGAAGAGATGGAAGTGGAGCTTGCGAGACTAACTGAAGAGCTGACTCAACGCGAAAATCGCTTAGCAATCAGCTCTGCGTCTGTAGCCACCATTATTACCAAGACCATTCAGCGCGAGCAAAACCGTATTCGACTGCTCAACCAAGGTTTGTCGAATATTGCGTTTGGTCAGGTAAAGGGTGTACGTCTTAATGTTAAAACTCGTGACAGCCACTCAATTCTGTTGCGAGGTTTGTCTGAACATCAGTCACAGCATAAAGATCTTTTTGAAAGCGCTCGCTTTACCTTCTCCGAAGCAATGGCGAAGTTGTTCCAAAGAGTGAATCCACACATTGATTTGGGGCAGCGTTCTCCACAGATCTTCGGTGAAGAACTGCTTGATTACCGAAACTACTTGGAATTGAGCGTTGAGGTGAACCGAGGCTCTGATGGTTGGCTACAAGCAGAATCTGGTGCTCTTTCAACAGGTGAAGCGATCGGTACCGGTCAGTCAATCCTGCTGATGGTAGTACAAAGCTGGGAAGAGGAAGCACGACGCTTACGTAGCAAAGATATCGTTCCATGTCGCCTGCTGTTCTTAGATGAAGCTGCACGATTGGATGCGAAGTCTATCTCGACGTTATTTGAACTGTGCGACCGTTTAGACATGCAACTTCTAATCGCGGCACCTGAGAATATCAGCCCAGAAAAAGGTACAACCTATAAACTTGTGCGTAAGGTATTTAAAGACCACGAGCACGTACATGTTGTTGGCCTTAGAGGGTTCGGGCAAACCACGCAAAGTGACCCAGAAGAAGCGTTAGCTGAAGAAGTATAACTATATGTAGAAGAGCCCCGAGTTTGGATAAACTCGGGGCTCTTTGTATGTAAGCTACTTTTTATGTGAATCTATTGCAAACATGTAGCAAAGCTAGTCGCAGGCTACACCAAACTGTTGTGCCGCATATTTGACTCTTTCTGCAGGCTTAGGGTATTCGAGTGATACGCCCATAGATTCAATATGATGGAGCCGGGGAAGCAAACCAGCTCCATTTGCTATCTGTATCGCAAGTCCGGGACGAGCATTGAGTTCCAACACCATAGGACCCTCTTCTCGGTCCAAGACCATGTCAGTCCCCATATAACCTAAACCTGTCATTTCCCAAGCGCCAGCGGCTAAAGTTAGCAACTTTTCCCAATGAGGTACGTTTAACGTCAGCAAATCTTTGCCAGTGTCAGGGTGCTGCTCGATAGGTTTATCATATTGAACGGCTCGAATGGCTTTACCTGTCGCGATATCCAAGCCGACACCTACTGCACCTTGGTGCAAGTTCGCTTTACCATCAGAGGCCGAAGTAGAGCAGCGCATCATAGCCATTACTGGGTAGCCTTTGAATACGATAATACGAATATCAGGTACGCCTTCATAGCTGAACCCTTCAAAACAGTCATCAAATTTGATCAGGTTTTCGACCACAGCAACATCATTCTTTCCACCTAAAGAAAACAGTCCGGCCAAGGAATTAGACAGGTGTCGCTCTACATCTTCTTTGCCTATCACCTCACCAGAAGGCTTGGTATACAAGCCATCTTTGTGGGATAAAATGACGAGAATACCTTTTCCGCCACTACCATGGGCAGGCTTAATCACAAATCCCGGCCAATTCTGCACCATTTTATGAATGCCTTTCACTTCAGCTTGGCGGCTGATTACACCAATGAGTTTTGGAACGGTACATCCAGCTTGTTCAGCCAGCAGCTTGGTCTTTAATTTGTCATCAACCATCGGATACTTAGAGCGGTCGTTGTATTGACCGATATAGTGGTTGTTCCTTTGGTTCATGCCCAATATGCCTTTATGGCGGAGCTTAGTCGGAGATGTAAATCGTGAAAACATCGATCAATCCTCCGTCAAAGGCTTGAAGCGGCGAAGCTCAGTTAGGCGGTAGCCAGTATAAGTGCCTAGCATCAAGATACACGCTAGCACAATCAGTTGGACACCAATAAAGTTAAAGGTTAGGTGCTGTATATATGGATTGGTCATGCCTAGGTAGACAATGACTGCGGTAAATAGTGAGCCGCCACCTTGAATCAGTACCTCTTTCGCCCCTTCTTCTTCCCAAAGAATCGACATCCTCTCTACCGTCCAAGACAAAATTATCATAGGGAAGAAAGTAATTGTGAGTCCTTCGGTTAACCCTAGCTTAAATGCCAGAACAGTAAACAGGGCAATAATCATGATGACAGCGATAATGACGGCCGATATTCGTGCAACCAAGAGCAAATTGAGTTTTGACAGATAACTTCGAATAATAAGCCCTGTGCCGACGATAAGCAGGAAGCCGAGTATGCCAGTAAGAAGCTGTGTTTGGACAAAGGCTACCGCAATCAAGACAGGCATAAATGTACCTGATGTTTTCAGTCCGATAATGACGCGTAAAAATACGACTATCAGTGCTCCAATAGGAATAAGCATGATGGTTTTAAACATAGCTTGTTCTTCAAGAGGCAAGCTATGGATAGACAAATTAAGCAAGCCATCAGCTTCAACTTTGTCTTGTGTTGCAGTTTGAGGGGATATTTTTTGCTCGATCATCGAGAAATGGACTTGGCTATTTTGTCCACCAATCACATCCAATAATGAGACATTAGATTCGTCCCATACAAGTAGGTTAGGTTGGATATCTTGATTGACCGTATCTGGGTTAAACAATATCCATTCACTACCATTCCAGACTTCGTTCATCTGTTGTAATTGCTGACGTCTTCGACCGTCTTCAAGTTGAATCACGCCAACCATTTTATTCGGCACATTAGCGTAAGACAGCAGTTGATGGATGGCTTCGACTTTACTCATACTATTGAGAAGCAGCGCCGCGTTTTGACTCTCGTTATCGTTGATGAACTTGATCAACTCGCGGGTGAAGGTAGTGTCATCAGCAGATAACCGATTAGCTCTAGCAATCAATGCGGTTGCAGCGGCCTCTGTTGGTCCGTCAAACGTTGGCTTTTTAATTTTCCCGGTAGGTGCTTCTGCAGTGAAACGTGACTGTGGATCCACTAAAAACTGTGTTTTGTAATAGATGGTTTGTGGGCCCTTTGCATCTCTTACTGTCCACTCAGCACGGTCGCCTGACTCGGATTTAATGTAAGATACACCATAGCCGGGAGAGGATGACGAGCGACTAGTGCGAGTAAAACCATGTTGTGTGTCAGGAATGGCAAGAGAAATCTTTACTGGCTTATCGAGAGCTGTGAACTCAATGCGAGCTTCAACATCCCAAACTTGACGGGTATCTCCCGGCAAATACGGAACTCCGTAGTGTTGATGTCGAAAGACGCTTAGTAGGATGCCAGCGGCGATCAGCATCAGCACTGATAGATAAAAGGGAATTCTGGATGTCATAAGTGTCCTTACTTTTTATTATTTACTTATTTTCCGATTGCAAAAATTGTTTGCTGACGTCGACGGTTGCAATATCTCTAATAAATTCTCGACCTAATAAAATTGGGTATTTCATTTGGGTTCGATCCGCAAGGTTAAACTGGACTTTCTCATGAATTTTTCCAACTTTAATCCATAACTCGATGACAGCTCTACGCTTTGCTTTACTAACAGTAGCTTGTCTCACTTTTACATGCTTTAGTATTGGTGCTTCAACCCAGTTCTTTTCATCAATGGCTTGCTTTCCATCAAATAGGTGGAACTTAACCCACTGTTGACCGTTTCGCTCAAATTCTTGGATATCAACGGCATTTAAAGACGATATTGAAGCTCCAGTATCGATGCGCGCAGTAAAGCTTTTATTCAATGAGTCTATATGAACTTTCTCTAGTTCACCGAGTACAATCTTATTTGATGGGGTTTGTTGAACCTGACTCGCTGTCGGAGAAGGTTGCTTTGCTGCTGCAGCACTAGAGGCTTCGGCAGATTTAGCTTGATTGTCCTTATGATACTTTTCGATATCTGAATTTAATGAGCTGACTTCTGAACGAAGGCTGGAAATTTGCTGTGATTGCTTTCTCAGCTGTAGGTTGAGCTCGCTAATTTTGACATTAACGTTTTTCTCTGACGCTTTGATTGCTTGTAGATTTTCTTGATGGTACTGATCGCCATTTACCAAGCTGCACCCAGACAACAAACTGAATACCAATACTGGGGCTAATCTCTTGTACATTTAAAACCTTATGCTTGGATATAAAACGAAGTGTTGGCTGAGTGTAGCGTAGAAAAAAGGAGGCGTGAAGCCTCCTCAAAGTAGTGTGTGACAGTGCTATAGCAAATATTACCAAACGCTAACACAAGGTTGCTTATGGCTTATCCGCAATCAGAATCGCACGGCGCGGTGCAGGATGACCTTCGGTTGTCTTGCTTGGATCATTTTTGTCCAAATAGTCTGGCAGCGAATTGTGAGTCATCCACTCAGTTGTTCGTTGCTCACCAGTGGATGTTACGCTCTCATCGACTATGCGTACATTTTCAAAGCCACATTTCTCTAGCCAAACCTTAAGCGCTTTCGCTGAAGGGAAAAAGTAGACGTTGCGCATCTGAGCGTAACGGTCAGTTGGCACAAGTACAGCGTTCTCATCGCCGTCGATAACGAGGGTTTCCAATACTAACTCACCGCCAGAGACCAGCTGATCTTTCAGTTGAAGCAAGTGATCGAGTGGCGAACGACGATGATAAAGTACGCCCATACTAAATACTGTATCAAACGCTTCCAGTTTAGGAAGTTGCTCAATGCCTAAAGGGAGAAGGTGAGCTTGTTGGTTATTGCCCATGAGTTTTCGAATTGCTTCGAACTGAATGAGAAATAGGTGAGATGGATCGATACCGACACATAGACGAGCTTGTTCACCCAACATTCTCCACATGTGATAACCATTACCACAGCCCACATCTAGAACAGAGCGATCTTTAAGAGGAGAAATATGCGGAAGCAATCTATCCCACTTCCAATCACTGCGCCATTCGGTATCAATGTGAATGCCGTGGACATTGTATGGGCCTTTGCGCCATGGGTGGAAAGTCTTTAACAGGTTTTCTAGCTTTTTCAGCTCACCTTGATGCATTGGCTCATGATTACTGATAGAAACCGAATCTTTGATGTCGACAACATCAGGTTTGTCAGCGGAGATTTTATTTAGCGCTCTAAGCCAACGGTCGAAGTCGCCATGCTCTGCGTTTGACCAATCGGTTAATTGTTGAGGCAGAACGTTTAGCCAAGGTTGTAGGCGTGTATCCTGAGCGATAAGTTGGTAAAAATTGGCGAAATCAAACATGGTGATACTTCGATATAGTGAATGTAAATACAGAGAACGGGCGCTTATTTAACAGCAAACATGGAGCCAAAGTTAAAGCATTGGAACCACACTTCACAACTTGAAAAGCCAATACTTTGTAGCCTTTCTTTGTGGGTTGGTATTGAATCTGGACGCATGACATTTTCAATAGCGCTACGTTTTTGGCTTACTTCTAATTCGCTGTAGCCATTGGCACGTTTGAATGTATGGTGTAGGTCGATAAGTAGCTCGTTTGATGTGTCATCTTCAAAAGTGTATTTCTCAGAGAGAATGAGGATGCCACCGGGACGAAGTCCAGCATAGATTTTTTTAAGTAGTGACAATCTATCTTCTGGAGCTAGGAATTGTAGAGTAAAGTTCAGTACCACCATTGATGCATTAGTGATGTCAACGTCACGAATATCCGCTTCAACCACTTCTACAGGCGTATCAGAACGGTACGCATTGACATGAAGCTTACAACGTTCAACCATCGCATGTGAATTATCCACGGCAATGATTTGGCAGCCTTCACTCTGAATATGACGACGCATTGAAAGAGTGGCAGCACCAAGTGAACAACCGAGATCGTATACCAACGTATTTGGCTTTACGTAACGTTCTGCAAGCATACCAATAGCAGAAATGATATTGCTATAGCCCGGTACAGATCGTTGAATCATGTCTGGGAAAACTTCGGCCACTTTTTCATCAAACGTGAAATCACCCATCTTATCGATTGGTGCAGAGAAAATAGTGTCTTTTAAGCTCATTTTGGTTCTCTATGATAATGCTACACAGTGTCTGTTCGTTCACAGACTAAAGGGGCGCGTATTTTAAGAGAATTAGGGCGATTTGTCATCTATTGAGTGTTTTACGGGTATATCCAAGCTAGTTACCTCGGATATAAAGTTGGTGAACGAAGTAGAATGCTGGACTGCCTAAGTTGGTTGTCTCAAATACCACCTCTATTTGTTTTCTAGCTTTTGATATTTGGAGTGCTTGATCAAGCAGATAACCTTCATTCTCAGAATGACATTCATATTACGACTTTTCTTTCTGATCAATAGAAAAACAAATCGAATAAATCAACAATCTATTTAAATACAGCCACTTGTGGCCGATTTTCTCGTTGGCACAGCGTTTGCTCCTATCGGTATGTTCTTCACTTTTACTCTCTGTCGAACCCAAGCGAGGATACGTATGGTTAACTTTATTGAGAGAAAAATCCTTTCGACTAGCGTGTTATTGTTATGCGTAACTGCTTGCGGTGGGGGCGGTGGAAGCGAAGGAACTTCAGCTGCAAGCCCAACAGGGAATAGCGAACGAACACAATCAGAGATAGAAGCTATGGCTAGTCTAGCATTGGCATCTCACTCTCCTTCTGAAGACTTCAATTTTAGTACACAACGACAAGTTAACTTTCAGTTTGACTTTACTAGCCTTCAAAGTTTTACCCAACTGTCTATCTATATTCAAGATGGCGATGAACCAGCCTCGTTGCTGGAACAAGTGGAAATTTCGAATTCTTCACACTACAACACCTCACTGTCTGTGCCGACATACTTCAACTCGGTTCTAGTCGTACTTAACAATAACACTTCAGTCCCTTATAGCGTGGCAATTGATAGCGCGAATGTAGCCGTTTATACGTTTAGTGACTAAGGAGAATCCGATGTGGTTTATCCGTTTAATCCTAACTTTTACTCTACTTCTAGGCGTTACGTTTGCTACTTACGCAGCGCCTTCACTACAAATAGATTTAAGTGCTCTTAGCAATGATAATTTCAGTGAATTTGGCAAAAGTGTATCGATATCTAATAACAAAACCATCGTCGGCGTACCCGGAAATCCGAGTGAAGCAGGTGAGGCCTGTATTTATTCGCTTTCAGGCGGAAGTTGGGGGTTAGAGCAATGTTTAACTCCTATTAGTTCAGCAAGTAATATTAAGCAATTTGGTCTCTCAGTTGATATTGCAGGGGAATACGCCATCGTCGGTGCTGTTCGTCAAGCATCGAGTAATACTGGAGCCGTCTACATCTTTAAATACACAGATGGAGCGTGGCAGCAAGAAATTGAATTGATTAATCCTATCAGCTCGTCAAACGATCGCTTTGGTTCCTCGGTGGGTATTGTTGACGGCTATGCTGCGATAGGTTCCCCAAGTTTAGGGGCAAGTGATGATGGCCGAGTGCATATCTACTCTAAAGAGATCATGGGGTGGCAGTTGAGTTCATCTATCACTCCGAGTTCAAATATACGCAGTCGCCATTTTGGTTCAACTATAGATTTAACGGATGACTACCTTGCGATTGGTGACTATGAGTATGGCAGAAGTAAGGAGGGCTCTGTTACAGTCTATAAACAAACTGATGGTGCGTGGGCTAAACAAGCGCGCTTGTCGGGCGGAGCTGTCACCAAGAGTAGCTATTTTGGGTACTCTGTCGCGCTTTCAAAGGATTATCTACTAATTGGTGCTCCTCAAGAAAATCATCCTGACCAGAGAAATAGCAAGAAATGTGGCGCAGTTTATGTGTATAAGCGCAGTTTTGGGCAGTGGGTGCCGCAAACGAAACTGACGTCAAGCGACATAAATCGCAACGATAACTTTGGTCAGTCAGTTGGGATTTATGATGATCACCTCGTCATAGGGGCGAGTGGTGATGATCTGCGCCGTGGTTCAGCTTACGTTTTTAAACTCACGGGGGGCTCATGGAGCCAGGCCAGCAAAATTTCGCTGAGCAATGCAAATAATAACGATTACTTGGGCTCGGCAGTCGCACTTTCCGATAGTCATATTATCATCGGTGCTTACAATAAAAACACGGGGCTTAGCAATACTGGTTCAGCCTATATCTATGAAATTAATAAAGACAATTCTCCGACAGCCGCTGATATTGCACTAGTGGCAATCGAAACTCAACTTCACGAAAATGTCGGGAGCAATCCAGCTGAAGAAGCAGATAGTGACGGCGATGGCCTGTCGAATATCGATGAAATTATGATCCTCAATACCGACCCCAATAATCCTGATTCTGATAACGATGGTCTCAATGATCGAGAAGAAACTATGATTTATCAATCTGATCCACTGTCGAGTGATTCAGATTCTGATGGTTTGTCTGATTTGAGTGAAGTTATTACTTACAACTCTGATCCAATCTCTAGTGATTCAGACGGTGATGGTTATAGTGACTCCGTTGAAGTTTTATCCCTCAATACTGAACCTTCGCTTGTGGATTCAGATTTTGACGGCCTATCGGATCAGGAGGAAATTACAGTAACAGGGACAAACCCTTCGTTAGCAGACTCCGACGGTGATGGCCTGACTGATAATCAAGAGCTCAATTTATACCAAACTCAAGTAGATAATGCTGATTCAGACCTAGATGGGTTCAGTGATGGAAATGAAGTAAACTATTATGAGACTGATCCGTTGGATAGTGGAAGTAAACCGGAAAGCAACACTACAAGTACGACTTACGCCCCAGCTGCAAGCGAAGATGGCACTATGGCATTTGAAGATGAATGGCCCATTACTGGAGACTACGACTTTAATGACGCAGTGGTTAATTACAATGTTGAAGAGTATAGGCAGAATGGGTTGGTAAAGCGTATAACTTTTAAAGTTTTGCCTGTGGCAAGGGGGGCGATGTATGATAACTCTCTTCGCTTGGTTATTAACACCCCTATCAGCAATATCGCTAGTGCATCTACGAAATCTCGCGGGGTGACATCCGATCTCGCTCCTGTGGCTGATGGCAATAAAAGCCAGTTTATCTTAATTGGTGATTTAAAAAGTGCACTTCCACCGCCTCCGGGTTTTAAGCTTTCCAATACACTAACAGGTTCACAAAAAATTAATGGACATCAGTTTGTGGTCACTATTACGTTTAATTACCCAATTGATCCTGTCATTTTAGGGGCACCTCCTTACAATACTTTTATTGCTCGTCAATTAGATAATGGAGAACTGATAGAAGTGCATTTTCCGGGATTCCCTCCAACCCGTCATGCATCTCGACGGCTATTTGGCTCGATCCAAGATGACTCTGATGCCACTCAAGACCGTTTTTATCAAACCAAAGACAATCTACCTTGGGCAATGAATATGCCGAGTACTTGGCATCACCCTAAGGAACGTGTCGATCTCGCTAATGGGTATCCTGATATATTAAATTGGGCTAAAAGCAAAGGGAAACAGAATAAAAACTGGTATAAGAGTAAGCGTAAAAGCCAATTTATCTTTGATAATGTGACTGATCTGTAAGTGGTGACAAAAGCTATAGATCCATTTATGAATATTTGCGGCTAAAACATACTGATTTGGGAATCACCATCGTTTGCTGGGAAAGTCCTCAGCTCTGGTAAAGACGTTGTTTCTTGCAATTTGGAATATAGGTTTTGTGCGAGCTCCGGTGCTTGAATATTGTCTGGAGTATGAATCATTAGATACGGTTGTTTGCCTTGCTCTATCCATTCTGGAAGCTTTTTCAGCCAAGGTTGAAAGAACTGACTATTCTGGTCTATGTCTGGGTGTCCAATAAATCGCACCATTGGGTTTAGTGAAGTAGCGATAGCATGAACAGGGACTTTGGGTTTTTTCTGCTGGGCATCGATAACTGCTGCACTAGAAGGGTCCGCTGCAAATACGGGGCGGCTGTCCATAATGATTCGATTAATTCCTTTTTCTAGTAGCCACTGGTTGAGCTGCTTTTCTTCCTCGCCCTTGTTGAAGAAAACTAGATTACGCACTTCGACCCCTAAACCGCTACTTTCGGGAAAGTAAGTGCAGAAACGCTTCAACCTATCTAAATGCTCAAATGTAAACGCTGCAGGTAATTGAATCGTCCACTGACCAATCCGGTCGTGCAGAGGTTCCATAACGGTGAGGAAGTTTTTTAGCTCTGCTTGAGAGTGATTAAGCATCTGCTGATGGGTGATCGCTTTAGGCAATTTAAAAGTAAAACGAAAGTCTTCGTGAGTGGCAGAGCGCCAATTATTGACGGTTGAGAGAGACGGAGTGGCATAGAACGTCGTGTTTCCTTCAACGCAGTGAAATACTTGAGCATATTTTTCTAATCGCTCAGCGTTTGATGTGCCTTTTCCATAAAAGGATTGTTGCCATTGAGAGTGCGACCACATAGTGAGACCGAGGCGAAGTGGGAGAGGTGGCATATTGTTCTAGTCGTAACGAGTGATACTAAACCAGAGTCTACTTGAGTTTTAAAACTTGGGATAGCTCCAACATAGCGGAAACTCGCATCTTGTAGTGAATTGGGTATATAATCGGCGCAAATTTTTTCCGAATTGTTTCATTGGAAAAATTAACCCTAAAAACATGTTCGTTGAGAGTCGATTTTATCTCGTATTCAGCGTATAAATGTAGGTTTGATTTGTAGCCCTCAGAATTGCTGCAAATACAAACAGATTAATTTAATAAGAGGTTGGGAATTTCATTATGCGCACCCATTATTGCGGTCACCTGAACAAGTCCCTTGCAGGACAAGAAGTAGAACTTTGCGGCTGGGTTAACCGTCGCCGTGACTTAGGCGGTCTAATTTTTATAGATATGCGAGATCGTGAGGGTATCGTTCAGGTTGTTGTTGATCCAGATATGGCAGACGCGTATGAAGTAGCTAACCAACTTCGTAACGAGTTTTGCATTAAGCTCACGGGTGAAGTTCGTGCTCGTCCAGAAAGCCAAGTAAATAAAGACATGGCGACAGGTGAAGTGGAGCTTCTTGCTAAGTCTCTTGAAATCATCAACCGAGCGGATGTTCTGCCACTTGATTTCAACCAAACTAACACTGAAGAGCAGCGTTTAAAATATCGTTACTTAGACTTACGTCGCCCTGAAATGAGCGATCGTATTAAACTTCGAGCTAAAGCTTCAAGCTTCGTGCGTCGTTTCCTAGATGACAATGGCTTCCTAGATATTGAAACGCCAGTTCTAACTAAAGCGACACCAGAAGGTGCACGTGACTATCTAGTTCCTAGCCGTGTTCACAAAGGTAGCTTCTACGCGCTTCCACAATCGCCACAGCTATTCAAACAGCTGCTGATGATGTCTGGATTCGATCGTTACTACCAAATCGTTAAGTGTTTCCGTGACGAAGATTTGCGTGCTGACAGACAGCCAGAATTCACTCAAATCGATATCGAAACTTCGTTTATGTCTGCTGACGAAGTACGTGCAACAACTGAAAAAATGGTTCGTGATATGTGGCAAGAGCTACTTGACGTGAACCTTGGTGAATTCCCAGTGATGCCGTTTAGTGAGGCGATTCGTCGTTTTGGTTCAGATAAACCAGATTTGCGTAACCCGCTAGAATTAGTTGATGTGGCTGACATTTTAAAAGATGTTGAGTTTAAAGTGTTCTCTGGACCAGCTAACGATGAGAAAGGTCGCGTAGCAGTTATCCGAGTCCCAGGTGGCGCGAAACTAACGCGCAAGCAAATTGATGGCTATGCAGATTACGTTGGCATCTACGGTGCAAAAGGTTTAGCTTGGATGAAGGTGAACGATCGAGCAGCTGGTGCTGAAGGTGTTCAATCTCCAGTGGCTAAGTTCCTAAACGAAGATGTGATCAACGGTATTTTAGATCGTACGCAAGCTGAAACTGGCGATATCATTTTATTTGGCGCTGATAAAGCAAACGTTGTTGCCGAAGCAATGGGCGCGTTAAGACTTAAAGTGGGTAAAGACCTAGAGCTAACGAATGAGTCTGCTTGGGCACCTTTATGGGTTGTTGATTTCCCTATGTTTGAGGAAGACGACGAAGGTAACTTGCATGCTATGCACCACCCGTTTACTTCTCCTCTGGGTGTGTCACCAGAAGAGTTGAAAGCGAATCCTGCTGCTGCAAACTCTAATGCTTACGATATGGTTATCAATGGCTACGAAGTGGGCGGAGGTTCTGTTCGTATTCACAACGCTGAAATGCAAGCAGCTGTTTTCGATATTCTTGGTATTGAAGCGGAAGAGCAAAAAACTAAGTTTGGTTTCCTACTTGACGCTCTAAAATTCGGTACACCACCGCATGCTGGTTTGGCATTCGGTCTTGACCGTCTGGTTATGCTGCTATGCGGTACGGAAAACATCCGTGACGTTATTGCATTCCCTAAAACGACGGCAGCAGCGTGTCTGTTGACAGATGCTCCGAGTGTTGCAAACCCAGCGGCATTAGACGAGCTAGCGATTGCAGTAACTGTTGCTAAAGAAAAAACTGCTGAATAAAGCGCTAACTCGTTAACAGCATTAAAAGCCACTTCAAGAAATTGAGTGGCTTTTTTTTAACCTTGTGGTCCTAAGTTATCATCAGTTCTAGAATATTTTTCGATCAACTTGGAGAGAGGAAGAGCAGGGTCGAATAGGTAGCCTTGTAGTTCATGGCAACCTAATTCTTGCAATTGTTTTTGTTGCGATTGAGTTTCTACACCTTCGGCAACAATATTTAGATCCATTGATAAACCAATTAACACAATTGTTTGGATGACTGTTTCGTTGTGTTTGTCCGTTTGCATTTTCATCACAAACTCACGATCTATCTTAATTTCGGTTATGGGGAGAGTATTTAGGTAACGTAGAGATGAATAGCCAGTACCAAAATCATCTAAAGATATGCCAAAACCAAACTCATTGAGTTTCGTCAGTACAGGAAGCACTTGGTCTAAGTCTTCTACAAGGATATTTTCTGTCAACTCAAATGTAATATTGCTTGGCTCAATATTTCTATTCCTTACAGCTTCTACGGCAAACTTATAGAAATCGCAATGTAATAGCTGTACTGGAGAAACATTTAGAGCAAGCTTGATATTTCTGTTTTCCGCTTTATTAAACTTGTTTATGTCGTCACAAGCTCTCTCCATGACAAATTGTCCGATTTCGATAATCAGGCCCGTTTTTTCCGCGATAGGGATAAATTCATCAGGGCGTACTGGGCCAAGATTTTCGGAATGCCACCGGCATAGGGCTTCAACACCTAAAATCGTATTGCTCTCGGCGCCGATTTTAGGTTGATAGAAAACGGAAATTTCATCTTTTTTCATAGCATTACGAAGGTTGTTTTCTACATGAAGCTGGTGGCGAACTTCTTCGTCAATGTTGTGGTCGTAGAACAGAATTTGCCCTTTGCTTACTTCTTTTGAACGATATAAAGCAATATCAGACTTAGACAAAAGGCTCGCAACATCGCTACCATTATCAGGAGACATGGAAACGCCAATGCTACACGATGTCATTATCGTCACTCGGCTCAATAGAAATGGTTCGTAAAATACACGTCGAATAGCCAGAGCTTTCTCGCTCGCCTCTTGCTTTGAATTGACTTGATAACCAAATACAAACTCATCTCCACCAAAGCGAGCTAACACATCTTGCTCGTTACACAGTGCTTGAAATTTTTCCCCAACAGCTTTGAGTAACTCATCGCCCACATGATGTCCATGTGCATCATTGATTCGTTTAAAGTCGTCAAGATCGACAAATATTACAGCATAGGAGTCGCTTGAACGGGCGCTATGCTTTAGGCCAGAGGTAAGGTTTTCTTCAAGAGCTGTGCGGTTGGGAATGGAGGTCAATGAATCTGTTGTGGCTAACTTACGAAGTTGTTCTTGGCTCTCTTCTAAGGCAAGAATGTTTGAATTCAAACGTGCTCGATAGAGAATAAATCTTTGTTTTATATAACGACTAGCCGCGACTGACAGCATGAGTAGAACGGCAGAAAAAGCAAACAATATAATTAAGATACGGTAGAGTTGTTGCTTATTTTGTTTCTCTAGTTCAGCGACTTGCGGAATGATGAGTTTTTCAATGTCGGAAGTAAATATGCTTGTCCCTAGTATCCAGCCCCATGGCCAGACCATACGGATGTAGTTGAGCTTATCTGGGCTATTGATGCTTTCCGGCACATCAAGACGGTCAAAACGAACATAACCTTCTTGGCCACCAGGATTATTCTTTAGAGTATCTACAAAAAGCTCTAATAGTGGTGTATCAGTTTTGCCAATACGGTTGATATCTTTGTCAGCTAAGATTTTGCCTGTTAAGTCCATGACGAATACATAATTGTCTTCACCATAACGAAGCTTTGTCAGCGACATCAGTATGCGGTTTTTAATATCTTCTTCAACGTCCGCGACGTATTCTCCAGTGCCGATAAACCAATCATAAGGCTCAAAGTGCTTTGCGTAGCCAATCTTCTCAAACTCTTTGTCACCTTCTCCCGGCTTCTTAAACCACCATCGGTAAAATGCGCTGCCATCTTTGGATGCTCGAATGAGATCTATGTGCTCTTTAACAATGAATTTACCTTTCAGATCTTGGACTCCAATTTTTGAAGTGCCTTCAATATGGGGTAACAATGGGTGCATGACATTTACGCCATCCATCTGAAATATAAAATAATATCCTCTACCATTGTTAAAGCGGACGTTAAATAACGCTTGGTGAATCAGACGTACGATTTCCGCTTTAGGGAGGTTGGGGTTCGCTTTGTAGATACCATTTACAATTTCGTAAGCTTCTTGTACGCGAGACTTGATATCTAACTTAAGTAGCTCAATTGTTTGACTTTTCTCGTACTGGATCTGCTGATATACGTTGGTTATCTGGCTTTTGATAGCCGCTTGTTGGCTGGCGACAAAATCCTTTTTTAGTCCGTTTAATAAATCTTGTGCTCGTCGGTTTTCTTCGTTCACCAGTACCAATGTGACAACCAAAGTAAACGCAAGCATGAGAGCGACAGGTAGTATCTGAATACTCTTGAGGATCCGCTGCTCAGCATTTGTATTTACTTGTTTATTCATTACATTTCAGAGTTGATCTGTTAGCTATTATATTTTGTATGTAATGAGTATAGTGCAGTTATCTGGCTAGCTTGGGAGCCAAGGACTTATATCGAGTTGGAGAGCCTTGCTCTTCAATCTACAGCGATATTTCTTTCCACTCTCCGGGCCGCAATCCTTGTAGGTTGATATTGCCGATTGAATAGCGAACCAGTCTTAGAGTAGGGAAGCCAATATTAGCGGTCATTCTGCGTACCTGTCGGTTACGCCCTTCGACAATGGTGATGGATAACCAAGTAGTCGGGATGTTGGCTCTAAATCGCACGGGAGGGTGGCGTTCCCATAAAGTAGGTTCGTTCATTATTTCTACTTTGGCGGGTAAAGTCACGCCATCCTTAAGCTCGACACCTTTGCGCAGTTTATCTAAATCACTTTCTTCTGGCGCACCTTCAACTTGTACCCAGTAAGTCTTAGGAGATTTGGAAGATGGCTGCGTTAATTTAGCTTGCAATATACCGTCATTGGTCAGTACCAATAGCCCTTCACTGTCTCTATCCAGTCTTCCAGCAGCATAAACATCTTTTACAGGAATGAAATCGGCTAACGTTTGCCTGCCTTGTCCGTCAGTAAACTGGCTAAGAGTATCGAACGGCTTGTTAAAGATGAGAACTTTTCTTTCGTTTGCTGCAAGTGTTTGGGGCTTTTTCTTCGTCCGATATTTACCTTTTGGCGAAGAGTTTTTGCCTAAATGGGTAGAGCGCTTAGTGTTTGAATTGTTTTTATGCGCTGTACGATTTGCGCGAGAGGTCTCTCTATTCGAGCGTGGTGGCATGTTAACTAACCTGCAAAAAAGTAACGATTATGTATGTAAAAGTTTTATGAACTATAGTTATGAGCTAGAATGCTCGCGCTCAAAAGCGCGATTAATGCACAAGACAATAGACTATTGTCTTGGTTTTGTTTAATTATAAAGTATTCACGGCTTGGCTCTGATTTCGCTCAATATGTCAAAGCACAGTCTTAAAAAGTGAACCGATTGTCGGCCGATGATAATTTAATGTTTAGCATCTGCCGTAGACATTCACCAGCACCAAGAGAACTTTGATGCTGCAAGATCAATAGGGAAACTTCATGCCTACAGAAAAACCTACAATTATCTACACCATTACTGATGAAGCGCCAGCGTTAGCGACATACTCGCTGCTACCGATCATTCAATCGTTTACTGCTTCTTCAGGAATAGAGGTTGAAACTCGAGATATTTCTCTTGCCGGGCGTATTATTGCAAACTTCCCTGAGCATTTAAAAGAAAATCAAAGAATCGGCGATGCTCTTGCCGAATTAGGTGACTTAGCTAAGACACCTGAAGCGAACATTATCAAACTTCCGAACATATCAGCTTCGATTCCTCAGCTAAAAGCTGCCATTAAAGAGCTTCAAAGTAACGGCTACGACCTTCCTGATTACCCAGAAGAGCCAAGCACGTACGATGAAGAAGCAATTAAAACTACTTACGATAAAATTAAAGGTAGTGCTGTAAACCCTGTTTTGCGTGAAGGTAACTCTGATCGACGTGCTCCGCTTTCAGTTAAGAACTATGCGAAGAAAAACCCACATTCAATGGGTGCTTGGGCCTCTGACTCCAAGTCTCATGTTTCAAGCATGGACGGGAAGGACTTTTTTGGTAGCGAAAAATCCGTGACAGTTAATGGTGCAACTGATGTACGAATTGAATTTGTCGCACAAGATGGCTCTGCGAAAGTGCTGAAAAAAGCATTTCCTCTGCAAGACAAAGAAATCATCGATGCTTCTGTAATGAACAAAGCAGCGCTGGTGGCATTCTTTGAAAAAGAAATTGCCGATGCGAAAAAACAAGGCGTTCTACTTTCTCTGCATATGAAAGCAACTATGATGAAGGTTTCTGATCCAGTGATCTTCGGTCATGCTGTTAAAGTCTATTACAAAGAAGTTTTCGATAAATATGGTGCTGAGTTTGACAAGCTGGGTGTTGATGTTAACAACGGCATTGGCGATGTTTATTCAAAAATAGCGGCGTTACCTGCTGACAAGAAAGCAGAAATCGAAGCGGCATTACAAGCTGTCTATGAGAACCAACCACCATTGGCGATGGTTGATTCTGACCGTGGCATTACTAACCTACATGTACCAAGTGACATCATTGTTGATGCATCAATGCCTGCAATGCTGCGCTCGTCTGGACAAATGTGGGGACCAGATGGTAAGCAGAAAGACACCAAAGCGATGATCCCAGATCGCAGTTACGCTGGTATCTATCAAGCGGTGATCGATTTTTGTAAAGAACATGGCGCATTCGATCCGACGACAATGGGTAGCGTACCAAACGTCGGCCTAATGGCTCAAAAGGCTGAAGAATACGGTTCACATGATAAAACCTTTATCCTCGATGCCGCCGGCACGGTTCGAGTAGTAGATTCTTCGGATACAGTTCTCCTCGAGCAGTCTGTAGAAGAAGGTGACATATTCCGTATGTGTCAGGTTAAAGATGCTCCAATCCAAGATTGGGTTAAATTATCTGTCAACCGCGCACGTGCCACGGGTGTACCTGCTGTTTTCTGGTTAGACGAAAATCGTGCTCACGATGCTCAGCTCATTAAGAAAGTGAACACCTATCTGGCTGATCACGATACCAACGGCTTGGAGATAAAAATCTTAGCGCCAGTTGAAGCATGTAAGTACTCACTGACGCGAATCAAAGATGGCCTCGACACCATTTCCGTAACAGGTAACGTATTGCGTGACTATCTAACAGATTTATTCCCAATCTTAGAGCTTGGCACTTCAGCGAAAATGCTATCAATTGTTCCTCTAATGAATGGTGGTGGTTTGTTCGAAACAGGAGCGGGTGGTTCAGCGCCTAAACATGTTCAGCAAGTCGAGAAAGAAAACCACTTACGTTGGGACTCTCTAGGTGAATTCCTTGCGTTAGCAGCCTCTCTAGAGCATTTAAGTCAATCAACTGGAAACGCGAAAGCACAAGTTCTTGCCGATGCATTAGACAAAGCGACAGGTGAATTTTTAGATAATAACAAGTCACCTTCACGTAAAGTTGGTGAGTTGGATAACCGTGGTAGTCACTACTATTTAGCTTCGTATTGGGCGAGAGCGTTAGCAGCACAAGGCGCTGATAGCGACTTAGCAGCGGAATTTGCACCAATTGCTAAAGAGTTAGCGGAGCAAGAAAATACGATTGTTGCGGAGCTTAACGATGCACAAGGTGTTCGTGGGGAGCTAGGCGGTTATTATGCACCTGATGATAGCTTGGCATCTTCACTAATGCGACCAAGCAAAACGCTGAATAGCATTGTAGACAAGTCTTAAACGTGAGACTTTAGGACAAATATTTAGGCCCGCCATAAAAATGGCGGGTCACTTTTTTGGAATGTAATTTATTTAGTGGCTTGACCTTCTATAGGAACAACTGAGCTTGCATGATAACCCTTTGGACCTTGTTCTACCTCGTATGAGACCTGTTGGCCTGCTTTTAGAGTACGATACCCATCCATTTGTATGGTTGAATAATGTGCGAAGATGTCACCATCTTCACCCTCAGGGCAGATAAAACCGAATCCTTTGGCATTGTTAAACCATTTTACTGTACCTGTTGCCATGCTATACATCCCTCATGCATATTGTTACTGAAGCTGTTGCAAAGATAAACTCAATATGTTGAATTTGATCTAGTGATAAGTTTTGGCAAAACATTTGCACAAATTATACTCACCATGTTGACCAATGTAGTCAATGATTTGCAACAGTCAATAGAAAAAACGCATTAAAATCTACATATTTGTAAATAAGTCAAGTTTTTCTGATAACAAATATGTAACTGAGAACAAGTTTCATGATTGCAATAAGTTAGCTCGGCTAGGAAAACGAATGGTCGCTTGTAACGATTCTCCTAAGGTGTTACATCGATCTCTCTGTTTAATTTGCAGTGAAACAATTGCTGCATTAGGCTCTAAGTAAGAGGTGTTTTTATGGCTGAGCGTTTCTTATCCAATAAAAAATAGATAGTGAAACACCCGTCACAATGACGTGATAAAATATGGCCGATCAACACGTTGAATAATACTATTAACCATGAGCAAGCATTTTGAATGGGTAGCTCCAGACTCAGATTTACTGGAGAAAGAAAAAACCAAAGTTCAGCCACCGGCTATGTATAACGTTGTGTTAAACAACGATGATTACACCCCAATGGACTTTGTAATCGAAATCCTAGAGCGTTTTTTTTCCAAGGATATCGATCAAGCAACTCAAATAATGCTCAAGGTGCATTATGAAGGTAAAGCAATTTGTGGCACGTATACTGCTGAGGTTGCAGAAACAAAAGTAGCGCAAGTTACGGCGTACTCAAGGGAAAATGAGCACCCGCTACTTTGTACAATGGAGCAAGCCTAGATCCCATCAGCGAATGAGATCGTTTTTAGAGGAGGTACTTATGCTGAATAAAGAGTTAGAGTCGAGTCTCAATGGCGCGTTTGCACGTGCTCGAGACAAAAGACATGAGTTTATGACCGTCGAACACCTCCTATTAGCGTTACTCGAAAACGATGCCGCTAGAGAGGCTCTGCATGCCTGCCAAGCAGATTTAGATGCACTTCGTCAAGAACTTGACGTCTTTATCGACCAAACGACACCACTTATTCCAGAAAATGACGAAAGTCGTGAAACACAACCAACATTAAGTTTTCAAAGAGTTCTTCAGCGTGCAGTTTTTCACGTGCAGTCTTCAGGCCGCAATGAAGTTACAGGAGCAAATGTTCTTGTCGCGATTTTTAGTGAGCAAGAATCTCACGCAGCCTACTTGCTGAAGAAAAATGATATTAGTCGCTTAGATATTGTTAACTTCATCTCACACGGAATTACCAAAGCTTCGAGTTCAAATGAGGAACAGTCACCAGACTCTTTTGGTAATGAGAGTGTTGAGGAAGGTAACTCAGAAGAGCGCTTAGAAAGTTTTGCTACCAACTTAAACCAACTAGCAAAACAAGGAAATATTGACCCATTAATTGGTCGAGACAAAGAGCTAGAGAGAACGGTTCAAGTACTTTGTCGCCGTCGTAAGAACAACCCGTTATTAGTGGGTGAGGCAGGCGTAGGTAAAACTGCAATTGCTGAAGGTCTTGCGTGGCGTATCGTTGAAGGTCAAGTACCGGAGATTATTCAAAATAGCGTAATCTATTCTCTTGATATCGGTTCATTGTTAGCCGGAACCAAATATCGTGGTGATTTTGAGAAGCGCTTTAAAGCGATTCTTAAGCAGCTTGAGAAAGAAGAAGACGCAATTTTGTTCATTGATGAGATTCACACTATTATCGGTGCTGGAGCTGCATCAGGTGGTCAAGTTGATGCCGCGAATTTAATCAAGCCTCTACTTAGTGGTGGTAAGCTTCGTTGTATTGGTTCGACGACTTATCAAGAGTACAGCAATATTTTCGAAAAAGAGCGTGCACTTTCTCGTCGATTCCAAAAAATTGATATTGTTGAGCCTTCACTTGACGATACTACGAAAATTCTTATTGGGCTTAAGCCGAAATACGAAGCTCACCATGAAGTGCGATACACCAATAAAGCACTGCGTGCGGCAGTAGAATTGTCAGCCAAATATATTAATGAGCGTCATCTTCCTGATAAGGCCATTGATGTGATTGATGAAGCGGGAGCACGCTGTCGTTTAGTGCCAGCTAGCAAGCGTAAGAAAACAGTCGGTGTATCTGATATTGAAGCTATGGTCGCTAAGATGGCTCGTATCCCGGAGAAATCTGTTTCCTCTTCTGATAAAGATATTCTGCAAAATCTGAACGACAAAATGAAAATGTTGGTGTTCGGACAAGACGCTGCGATTGATGCTCTTAGTGAGGCGATTAAGCTGACTCGCGCAGGACTTGGTGAAGAGAATAAGCCAGTGGGTTCATTTTTGTTTGCTGGCCCTACAGGGGTTGGTAAAACGGAAGTGACAGTTCAGCTATCGAAACTGTTAGGCATTGAGCTGCTTCGCTTTGATATGTCTGAGTATGGCGAACGTCACTCAGTGAGCCGTCTAATAGGTGCGCCTCCCGGCTATGTTGGTTACGACCAAGGCGGTTTGCTTACTGATGCTGTTATCAAACATCCACACGCAGTAGTGCTATTGGATGAAATTGAGAAAGCTCATCCGGATATTTTCAACTTACTATTGCAAGTGATGGATAACGGTACTCTAACAGACAACAACGGCCGCAAAGCCGACTTCCGTAATGTGATCCTAGTCATGACCACAAACGCGGGCGTTCAAGAGACTGAGAAACAATCTATTGGCCTTATCCAACAAGATACTAGCCATGATGCAATGTCAGAGATTAAGAAAGTCTTTACTCCGGAGTTCAGAAACCGTCTAGACAATGTTATTTGGTTCAATAGCCTAGACGAAGAGGTAATTAACCAAGTTGTTGACAAGTTTATTGTCGAATTACAAGCTCAGCTTGATGCACGTGGAGTGTCACTTGAAGTGTCGCAAGATGCTAGAGCTTGGCTTGCTGTTAAGGGTTATGACAAAACCATGGGGGCTCGACCAATGGGACGAGTTATCCAAGAACAAGTCAAGAAACCACTTGCCAACGAGTTGCTGTTCGGTGTGCTAGTTAACGGAGGAACGGTGAGAGTTTCTATCGAAGATGATGAGCTTAAGTTCGAGTATTTGGCGACTAAAGAAGAAGCTTTCAATTAGTAGCTCTATGAGTTAGTAACTACTATACAAGCCAGAGCAGCCTTGCTCTGGTTTTTTTATATCTCGTTCGCAAAGCTCTAGCAATCGTTACTTTGTCTTCCATTGCCGAATATATTGATCTGGTGAAGTTCCCGCGTGGTTTCTGAACATAGCAATAAAAGCAGAAGGTGAAGAATAGCCTAACTCAAAAGCCACTTCCTGAACTGTAAGCGGCTGTTTGAGGAGTTGAATAGCGGTGATAAATAATAGTCTTTGTTTCCATTCATGAAATGTTATTCCAAGATGTTTTCGACACCTTCGCGATAATGTCCTTTCAGTTGTAAATACCGACTCTGCCCACTGCTTTAGAGTACGTTTGTCTGACGGGTTTTGTTTCAGCCCATGGAGTACTGGAGTGAGCAGTTTGTCATTACTACTTGGAAGGTACTCAGACATTGAAGAGGCATTAGATAGCTGATCAAGTAACACTGTAGCAAGACGAGTTTCCCTAGGAGTAGATAAGTGGTTTTTACTCCAGTGAATGAACTGGTTGATGATATTCCGAGTGAGAGGTTCAATGGCCAAAATACACGGGCTACTTGGCATCAGGTGTGAACTTTTTGGTTCAACGTAAATCGAACAATATTGCTGAGCTTTTCGGTACTGGCTTTCATGTATTGTTTCAGCAGGAATCCAAATACCGTAATCACTGGGCGCGATGAGAAGTTTTTCCTCGATAACAATTTCCGCAACCCCTTGGTCAATTGTATTAAATTGCCCCCAAGTGTGGGAATGTTTGGGGCACTCTGACACTAGTTCAAAGTCTTCAAACTGGAAGCAGATTGGTTTAGTCATGTTAATTATGGGCGGGTAGGTAGCCATAAACTTGTCCGATTTCGTAAACGTAGTGTCTTAAACTCATTATCAGTAGAATATCAGACAGTGTAATCTGATCCAAATCACAAGAATTTTGGAAATCGTAATGCAATCATTGTTCCCCCTGATTTCTGTATTTATTTGGTCAGGAAACATGCTGGTAAACAAAATGGCGGCCAGCGTAATCTCGCCAATCGAAATTTCATTTTACCGCTGGGCGCTCGCTAGCTTGATCTTGACTCCGATGTGTTTGAGAGCGATTGCTCGTAACAAGGAACAAGTATGTAGTCAGCTGTGGCGGCTGGCTGTGTTAGGGACATTTGGCATGGTACTTTATCCAACCTTTGCTTATTTTGCAGCACAAACCATTACTGCGACCAAGTCGGGAGTTATGCAAGGGCTATTGCCTGTATATACTCTGTTACTCGGTTGGGCGATATTTCGCAATAGGCTGCATTTCATCGGAGTCTTTGGGGCAATTGTCTCTCTAGTAGGTGTAATGGTATTTATCTGCAAAGGATCGCCTCTTCAGCTTTTCCATGAACACCTAAAAATTGGCGATGCTTGGATGGCTTTGGCAGTTTTTTGCTACTCCATTTATAGCTTGTTGGTAAAACATTGGGAGCAGCAAATTCGGCTGCCTACTTGGGTGTCACTCAATGTGCAAGTTTTGGCTGCTGTCATCATTCTCCTACCGTTTTATTTAATGAATGGAGATTTCGAAATCCAAACCCAAGCTATTGGTCTTATTGGCTATGCAGGAGTATTCGCATCGCTCGGTGCACCATATTTTTGGATGAGAGGTATTGGTGTATTGGGTGCAAGTAAGGCAGCAATCTTTATAAACCTAATGCCAGTGATTAGTGCAATTCTAGCTTACTTTATATTGGGGGAGAGGATGGTTGAAATTCAATTGACTGCTGCCGCAATGATTATTTTTGGTGTGGCTCTAACTCAGTTGCCTCAAGGGGTCATCGCGCAAAGGTTAAGGAAGACCTAATTTAGACAAAAGATCATCAGGTTAAGGGTTTTACCTTGTAACACGTCATTTTTGGTATTTTATTGCTTACAAATGTCGCTACTTATTCATCAACATTACTTGATGGCAGGTGTATAGTTTCAGCAATAGAGTTCGCAGATATGTAAGTAAGAGGTAGAATCCCTATGACTAGAAACCCATTTCAAGAAGTATTCTACCGCATAATTAAGAGAGCCCAATTGGACCGAATTCCGCTTTGGGTGTGGGGAGCCTTGTTTTTCACCAACCTAATCTACCTAGTGTTTCAGCAAGTTCACGGCGATGAGTTTTATGCCCAGGTTGTTGTTACGGCGGTAATCGTGTTTATGGGTGTTAGTTACGACGAATACAAGAAGCGAGAGCCTTACCTATTTAAGAAACGCTAAGTATTTTAAGAGGTGGTAGATTGATACCACCTCTATTTCTCAACTGGGCTTAAAACTTCTTCGGCGCAAATCCAGTCATTACATCTAAGCGTAGCTCTTTGCCTAATTTAGTCATTGGGTGCACGACTACTAAGCCTTTGACGGATTTTTTCAGCTTGCCCATGTCCGCTTGCTCTTCTTTTGTTATCTCGCGAGAAAATGGCATATCTAGCAGTGCTTTGCGCTCTTTGTTTAGCGTGTAGCTTTGCTTGTGTTTCAGCTGAGAAACTTTTTTACTGAGTTGATCTACTTCATCAGTAAACTTGCTAATCATTGGCTGGTCACCACGAGATTTTGCAGCTTCCAGTTTATTCTTACATTTGTCTAAGCGGTTACTTAACTGCTGGATTTCGTTTTTTACACTCATGGTAGACCTATCAATAGAAAAATAAAGGTGCGAAGTATATCACAGATTGAAACCTGTTTGGCGAAAGTTGAGCGTCCATTTATCTTACCCATAGAATCGATTTTTAAGGCGGACGTCACTCATGCAATCTTATACTGATATGATTATAACAATATCAAAGTGATTGACTACACTTAGTAAAAAGCAATCTTCGTTGGGTAATGATATGGCGTCAAGGCTAAGTGAATGGGCTCGCTTAATATACTTTTTTGTTGTTTTTTTCATTAGTTTTTCTGCTACTAGTGCCAGCTTGAATGAGTTGAACTTTTATACTGAGTTCGCGCCTCCGCACAGCTACCAAGAAAATTCGGCAGTTACCGGAATTGCCGTCGACATGTTACTTGCTGCTTCCAAAGCTGTTGATGATGAAGTAGATATATCGAGAGTCTCGATTATGCCGTGGGACCAAGCTTATAAAAATGCAGTATCGAATTCTAATTCAGTTATCTTTTCCACTGTAAAAACTAAGCCTAGGGATAGCCTATTTTATTGGGTTGGCCCGATTAAAGAGAGCAATGTTGTCTTGCTAGCTAGAAATGATTCAAACATAACAGTGGAGAATCTCCGTGCTTTGTCGAACTACAAAATCGGTGTGATTCGAGATGATATTGGAGAACAGCTACTTCTTGGGAGAGGTGTGCCTTTCAACACTCTACATGAGGCACCAGATCTTTCTATACTCGTCAAGCTGCTATATATGAAGCGTATTGATCTCATTGCTTATGAAGAGGCTGCCGCTCTATATATGGCTCGCAAACTTGGGTTGGATACTAGTGTTTTTACCCCTGTATCAACGTTGCAGCAAGGAGATGCGTATTTTGCGTTCAATAAAGGGGTCAATCCTGAGTTGGTGCAGAAACTGCAAAAAGGAATCGACAAAATAAAACTAAAATCCAAGAACAATAACGAAAGTGAGTATACGAAAATACTCAACAAATATAAGCCGTAACTATTAATTGCATTCGAAAAGGAAAGGCGGGTAAGCCTCAATCGATCACCCGCCAAACATAGTTGGTTATCATCTTGCCAGTGCTGGATAAGTAAAAAACACTAGATGTACAAAGTTAAACAGGAAGTGGACGAGTACAGCAGCCCATAGTCGGTTACTAAAGTAAAAAACCAATCCATAGCCCAGACCGGCTAAACCAGCGAAAATCATCAATGTTAAACCACCGGCAAAATGTGCGAGACCAAAAAGCACACTTGCTATTAGTAACCCAGCAACCCATCCAAGTTTGCGGTCTATCTCCCTTTGTAAAAAGCCACGGAAGAAAGCTTCTTCTGCAACACAGGTTAGCAGAAGGTTGTTCAATGCAAACAGCCACCACCATGAAGGAATGCCAAACTCTGGCTTAATGGCTCCTAGCCATTGTGCGACAAAAAGTAGACCGAAGAGAGGGATTGCCGTAAGGATGATACCTTTGTTATTGGGCTTTGCACCGCTCCCTAACAATCTAGGGAAAGCAATCAATAGAGCGAAGAAAATAAGTGGTTTATCTAGGTTCAAATACATGGTGAACGGCGCGCTATTTGGCTTAGCTATCACATGATCTAAGACCTTTAGGTTGTGAAAGCCCGGCACGATATGTAGGAAAAGAGCAGCACTCCATGCAATCAATAAACCTATACAAAATACGCGATTGATCTTATTTGTTTTGTGGATTAGTACCGCAAGGGCAAATCCGAGCAATACGAAAATAGCCCCAATGTAGCCTATCTTATTGGTGAAAAGGCCAGCGATAACTACGGCAATAGCGGTTCCAATTGCGAGCTCTCGTTGATCCAAAAATGCGATGACAATGGCGAGGGCAAGTAATCCCCATATCCATAGGTTAAAGTCGAGGTACATAGGTAGGCCTTATACAGTATTGAGTCAGTATTAATCTGCCATAGCCATTACATCATGGCAACTAACTAAATAATATATAAGGCTATTCTATGGCGTTTGCCGAAATCATTCCGTGTAAGGAATAGCATCTAGTGCTTCAATAATGTGGTTGTACTTAAAGCGATAGCCTAGAGATAGCAGTTTTTGAGCTGATATTTTCTTGTCTGGAGAGTCAATGATTGATGGTAGTTGATAGTCAGTACCAGCTGATTGGATAGCGTGCTTATAAAATACATCTTTGGTCACTGAACTAGGTGTTGTGGCGTTGACTACAATATCTTGTTCCAATTGAGCTACGTAGTCTATTGTACCAATCGCGTCATCCAAATGGATCATATTTGCTGGAGCTGACTGGCTGACAACCTTCAAGTAGCGAACAAAGCAAGCAGGGTGGCGGTTTGGACCCATCAAGCCGCTACATCTAACTATGCCGTATCTGATTCCAGAGTCGATCAGGTGCTGTTCGGCTTTGAGAATTTGTTTTGATCCATCTGAAAAAAGGTCACTTTTTTGGCTAAGAGTTAAAGACGCATCTTCCTCCAAACAAGTTTGGGCGATACTGGGGTAAACAGAGGTTGAGCTCACCATAACGATCTTTTTGACGTTAGTTTGTTTTACTTGCTCAGCGAGGCAGCGCCACTTTTCAGCATAATCCTGACCTTTAGATTCTGAGCGGATGCCAGGGGGAAAGGCAACGATAAGTACATCACTTTTTTGCTCATTCAAAATAGCCTTCAGCGTATCGTCTGAGGGAAGAAGTTTAAAAACGAAACCGTTTAAGCCAAGCTGCTCGATCTCTTCAATACCTTGAGAGGTAGTTTTACTGGCGAAAACGGTGTGTCCTTGAGTTTGCAGGTGCAGTGCTAATGGCTTTCCCAGCCATCCAGCACCAAGGATAGTGAAGGTTGTCATTGGTTAATCCGTTTCAGAGAAACAATAACTTAAGTCTAATTAGTGAAGTTTGGTTTGGGAAGTCATAAAGCGAACAACACGCTCAATATGTTCTGTCAATTCAATGCCTTCGTCGGTCAAGTAGCCTCCATCAGGAAGTGTACATAACCCTTTCTCAAACAGGCGTTGAACTGCTTGTTGGGTGTTTTCTGGCGCATCTTTATGAACTTTTATACCAGTAGCAGCACTGCTCAAATCAAATTGTAAAAGCAAGTTCAGTTCATCTAAGTGTGCTTGAGTAAATTTCATGTATTGTCCTTGGTGGTTTACAACATATTAATGTCTACATCATGACAGCTTTTGTATAGCATAACTAGCGGTTTGCTCTATTTGTGAAACGTGAAGCAAAAACTAAATCTCACGCTAATTTTAGTCTACGCTCCAAGGTTTTAGAATGATGCGAATTTCATCATCTCTTCTCATCCACCCGTCTTTTTCCATTCGATTTGCCAATGGAATAGCGTATTTACGGCTTAGGTGTGTAAGCTGTTTAATCTCTTGAATAGAAGTCGTGTCTTTGGCCTGTTTCTCACCAATGATAGTTTTTACGAGATCGAGGTATACGCCCATATCGAAGTAAATATTTTCGTCTATCGCGGTAATAAATTTAGAGTGGGTAAGCTGGCGTAACCACTTTTTGTCTTTACCCAGATCAGTTTTGTTTAGCTCTAGTCCATCTCTGCCCATTTCACGGGTAAGCTCTAAGATTTTTCTCGCAGGCTCTGGCAAGTCGTCTTCGCTGTTTCCATCGCCAATATGCCAAAGCCCCATATTGAGGTGAATCTTTTGTTCTTTCTTTAGACTTTGGAGAATTGAGTTACAAATATCTTTCTCAATTTTTAGTGAGTAGGATAACTCACTACTGCTGATAGAGCGGTTTTCGTCTAATGTGGCAAGGATCTGTTGCTTCACATCGTTAAACCACTCTTTACTGATCACATAGTCATCAATGATAAGGTTACTTTCACTTAGTTCGGAACAAGCCAACTCTTTCTTATAGTAGCCTTGTAGACGAAGCAGCATGTTAAGCTGCGAATCGTTGGAAAGATTCGTTGGTAGTTCTTCGAGCTGTTCGTAAATATCGCGCTTTTGATGTTTTGGAATGGTTTGATCCCAAATCATTTCCCCGACGGTGACACACTCGTTGTTGCCCTTTGGTATCAACAAAATTCGTTGTCCAAAATAGAGTGGAATAGGAGAGTCGAAAACGAGTCTTGCTAACTGTTTGTCTGGTAGCGGAATATAGCGAGCCATACCGTGCCAGCTTCCAGTTGCCACTTCTATTTGCTTATTCTTTAGCGTAGATGCTGTTTTGTCATCACCGAGCGTTTTAACCCTAATGATGCATTGTTGTTGAAGTGCGACAGGCGCATTGGGGCCAAATAAGAGGTCACCACGCTTTACTTGTTTTCGTGTTAGGCCTTTGACATTAATCGCTACGCGGCTAGTTGGGTATACTTCTTCAACCTGCTGGTGATAGGTCTGAATTGAGCGAATCTGACCGGTCACTTTTGCTGGTTCGCAATGAAGTTTATCGCCTACCTTCAGAGCGCCTTGAGTCAGGGTTCCAGTAACAATTGTCCCTATACCATTGACGACGAAAACTCGGTCAACATAGACAACTGGAGACTTAGGTGCATCGTCGGTTTCAATTGGTGTCGCAGACAAAAGGGACTCTTCGATTAGAATAGATCGAAGCTTATCAATGTTCTTTCCGGTAATTGCACTGACACATACAACCTCTGGCACAATGCCTGAAATATCCATAATGGTTTCAAGTGCAGCTTCCTCAATATCTTCAAGCTGTTCTTCTGTTACCTTGTCACATTTGTTAATGCAAACAACTATTCTCTCAACACCCATTGCGGTCGCGATCTGAGTATGAGTCAATGTCATCGGCATACAGCCTTCTTCTGCCGAAATGACAAGCAGAAGCACATTGATATGCCAAACCCCAGCCACCATATTGCGTAAATAGCGTTCGTGTCCCGGGACATCGACAATACCAATCATGTTGCCATGCCCATCCTCTAAATGAGCAAATCCGAGGTCTTGAGTCATCCCAAGTTTCTGCTCGTGTGGTCGAGCAGTAGTTATGCCTGTAAGTGCTTTTATAAGAGTCGTTTTACCATGGTCCACATGGCCAGCTAGCCCAATGATGGAATTGCTTTTAGGAAGATTGGGAGATTGACTGACATTCATGCTGGATCTCATGCGTTGTGATTGACTTTAATTGTTATGACGATTTACTTTGCGTTACGTTACCCAAGTAATGTGATAACTGATTGAACAATATGGGTTTGTCATGCTCAAGTACGGTGGACAAATTGAGCATTAATTGATCTCGACGTAAATAGCCAATAATAGGTGTTGGCATATCTCGTAGTGCATCTAAGTGTTTTTGAGCGCTACCAGGAAGAGTAAGAGCAATGCCTTGGTTAGGGTAACGTTCATAAGGTATCGAGCCCCCACCAACTTGACTGTCTACTGAGACTAGTTCGGCAAATTCACTCCATTGCTCAACAAGTGAATACGTCCACTGGTTTACCTCATTTAACGCTTGGATAACCCGTTCAGCGATGCCTTTGCCTGTTTCTACTTGGTTTAGCTTTTTAACCAGAAGCTCTTCGAGAAGAGATAGAGTAATTCGGCCTGGACGAAAAGCTCTCATCATCGGGTGCTTTGCCAATTTATCGAGTAAGCTTTGCTGCCCAACAATGAGCCCGGCTTGTGGTCCGCCTATAATTTTGTCTCCAGAAAAACAAACAATATCGGCACCAGAGTTGAGGTACTGGCGAATTGATTTCTCTTCTTGTGCGTAACTTTCGTTTGATAGGCCAGAGCCTTGGTCAACAAGTAGTTTGACGTGTTCAGGGAGTTTATCTGCAATCTCTTGAACATCGGGAGCGCTTGTAAAGCCCTCAATTGAAAAATTAGATTGATGAACTAGAAGGACAGCCGCTGTGTTCTCTGTCACAGCATTAAGGTAGTCATCGGCTGTAGTTATATTGGTTGTGCCCACTTCAACTAAAGTGCAGCCAGCCATAGCAATGATATCTGGGATCCTAAAACCACCACCAATTTGGACTAATTCTCCACGAGATATAATGACCTCTTTGCCTTTGGCTAACGCCATTAGCATAAGGTGAACGGATGCCGCGTTATTGTTGACAACAATGGTGTGCTCGGCGCCAATCCAGTTTTGCACTAAAGCGGGAATCAAGCCATTTCGCATACCGCGCTTGCCCGTCGCTAAATCAAGTTCGAGGTTACAGTATCCCGTGTTTACCTCGGTAACAGCATCCCAGACATCACGTTGGATCGGTGAACGACCAAGATTAGTATGCACAGCAATGCCAGTTGCATTAATAACGTGTTGTTGGCGGCATTTTAGAAGAGCTTGGCAACGCGTTACGATTTGTTGATTTACTTGGTTTTGCGTACACATATGGCCTTGAGCTTTAAACTCTTCTGACTGGCGTATGTATGCAAGTGCATCACGAATTTGATTGGTGACAACAGGGCGACTTAACGCTTCAATAAACGGTGCTACAAAACTAAGCTGGAGGAGCTTTTCAACTTGAGGCAGACGTTGATACTGCTGAGAAACGTTATCGGACGAAATTTCGCTGTTCACAAATGTTTTCCTTACTACTAATTCGGTAGGCAGATAGGACCATTGATTAGCCAAACATCGTAACAGTAGGTTTCGCTGTTGTGACGCGCAATTTGGCGGAAGAGGCAGGAATCGAACCTACCAAAGCTTTTTCAGCTTACATCGGTTTTGAAGACCAAGAGGGCCACCAGACCCCATCTCATTCCATGGTCGCCATGCTAGACCACTCAACCTGCAATTTCCTTGATCTACATCATTTTACGCATTTGCTCACATTTCGAAATCTTATGTTGCAATTATCTCTTTACGTGTTGCGCATCACATATTGATTTCTATCAAGTCATTTTGTAGCTCATCCCATTATCTTACCTCACATAAAACTCAATTCCTAAATACGACAAATAGGAAGTACTATGCCTTCAATACGCTTGACCCAATATAGCCACGGTGGAGGCTGTGGTTGTAAAATCTCTCCTAAGGTTCTCGATACGATTTTGAAGAGCCAACTTACTCCATTCCATGATCCTAACCTTTTAGTTGGCAATGACAGCCGAGATGATGCTGCTGTATACGATTTAGGCAATGGTACTTCAGTTGTCAGTACAACAGACTTTTTCATGCCTATCGTCGATGATCCAACCGATTTTGGTCGTATTGCTGCGACGAATGCGATCAGCGATATCTATGCGATGGGCGGCAAACCAATTATGGCTATCGCAATCTTAGGCTGGCCAGTTAATACACTCTCCCCAGAAGTCGCTCAGCAAGTAGTCGATGGTGGTAGACAAGCATGCGCAGACGCAGGTATCAGTTTGGCTGGTGGCCATTCTATTGATTCACCAGAGCCTATCTTTGGCCTAGCTGTTACAGGCATCGTTCCAACTGAAAACGTGAAATGCAATAACCGAGCGAAAATCGGCGACAAGCTGTTCTTAACAAAACCTCTTGGAATTGGTGTTCTAAGTCATGCAGAAAAACAAGCAAAACTTCAACCTGAACACCGTGGTGTTGCTCGTGACTGGATGTGCACATTAAACAGCGTTGGCCAAGAACTCGCAGAATTAGACTACGTTACGGCGATGACTGATGTGACGGGTTTTGGTTTGTTGGGCCATTTAACTGAAATGTGCCAGGGCGCAAGCCTTTCTGCAAAGGTGAATTTTGCTGATGTACCTGTGATGCCGGGCGTATTGGATTATATCGGTATGGGTTGTTTCCCAGGTGGTACAGAAAGAAATTTTGCTAGTTATGGCGAGAACATTAGCGAGCTCACTCCAGAGCAAAAAGCGCTACTTTGCGACCCTCAAACTTCCGGTGGCTTGCTGGTTTCGGTGCGAGAAGAAAATGTTGAACAGATGACAGCATTTCTAGCAGACAAAAACATGCAAATTGCCCAAGTTGGGGAGTTTGTGGCTAAAGAACACTCGACTCACCTTATTGAAGTTATATAGGTAACAGCTACTTAACTTCGATAAAAAATCCAGCCTTACGTGCTGGATTTTGAGTACGTCATTGGATATTTGGCTAGTGATAGCAATGATTTCAGCTTGCTTCATCAAGCTTAATTTATCACTACGTAATAAGTGATAAACAAGGGGTCACTTCTTATATCCATACAAATTGTAATGGAATATGATGCGCGCGGGAGTTGGCGACGTGCGCAAACCAAGCCTAGCTCACGTCTAGAAAACGATAGTTAGAACTTAGACAGACGTTAATAGGCTAAGCATAAAAACCGAATCTAATTTTTGTTTTTAATTTTTGGACTCAAGCCCTGGGTTAGCTTTCTAGGGCTAGTTAACTAACAGGATATGCTATGAAAAGCTTTGTTGTTGCAGATCCCGAAAAGTGCATAGGGTGCCAGACCTGTATGGCTGCGTGCTCTGATGTACATAGAAAGGAAGGACTGCAAAGTCATCCACGCTTAAAAGTGGTTAAGCATGGTGACGCGACTGCTCCCGTTATGTGTCGGCATTGTGAAGACGCACCTTGTGCGACTGTTTGCCCGGCACTTGCGATTGTCAAAGAAGAGGATCGCATCTTTCTTAACGAAAACCTGTGTGTTGGATGTACTTTATGTGCTGTTGCTTGTCCGTTTGGCGCTATCGCTCTCGATGGTAGTCGACCAATAGCAGTTGCTAAAAGTTATGACACCTTTATTCCGTCTTGTCCTCGCTCAAGTAACCCTTCGACTTCAAATCCTGCACAGTTTGGACACGACATTTTGGCTTGGGAACCAGGAGTAAAAAGCATCGCAGTCAAATGCGACCTATGTGAGTTTCGTGAAGAGGGCCCCGCTTGTGTTGAGGTATGCCCGAACGACGCAATCGTGTTGGTTAACGAATCGGCAGTAGACACCGCTCGCTCAGCTAAACGAGAAGATGCAGCATGTGTCGGACGAGCTGTGAACTTGGAGAAATAACCTTATGAGTCCTTTAGAGCTTTTAGCTTTATCTATCGGTTGTTATCTTGTTGCCAGCTTAATCTCTCTTTTGGGTAGTGGTAAGCAAGAAGAAGCAGTGATGAGCCTAACAGGTGTCATCTCCACCATTGGGGGCATTCTTGGTGTAGCGAGTGCGGGTTACGCGCTTGCAAGTGGTCAAACTTGGCACACCGAGTTATATAGTCCTTTCTCTTTCGCGCAGTTCTTGATCAGTATGGATGCACTGAATGCCTTTATGGTTATGGTGATTTCACTGATTGTGATCGCGTCTTCAATCTATTCTCTTCAATACATGAAGGAATACCTAGGCAAAGGCGGGTGGGGGATTTGCTTCTTCCTAAACTTGTTTGTTGCTTCAATGGTACTTCTGGTTGTTTCGGACAACGCGTTCTACTTCATTGTATTCTTTGAGATGATGTCTTTGGCATCTTACTTCCTAGTACTGGTTGAACAGTCGGGTAAGAGTGTTAAAGCTGGTTTGAACTACTTCTTTATTGCGCATGCAGGCTCAATCTTAATCATGATTGCCTTCTTCATGCTATATCGAGCATCTGGTTCAGTAAACTTCGCAGACTTCTATCACTTGCATCTGCCTACTTGGGAAGCGTCAGTAATATTCTTGCTTGCTTTCTTCGGCTTCGGTGCCAAAGCGGGTATGATTTTGCTGCACGGCTGGCTGCCAATGGCCCACCCAGCGGCACCTTCGCATACATCTGCACTTATGTCTGGCGTGATGGTTAAGATTGGTATCTACGGTATCATCAAAGTGGGCGTCATGTTCCTTGGTGGTAGTGAAGCGTGGTGGGGATACGTTGTTCTAGCATTTGGCGCGGTTTCTTCTGTGCTAGGGGTTATGTACGCGTTAGCTGAGCACGATATCAAACGACTACTCGCTTACCACACAGTAGAAAACGTCGGCATTATTCTAATGGGTGTCGGTGTTGCAATGATCGGTATGGCGACTAACCATCCTATATTCGCAGCTCTTGGCTTGTTAGGTGCGCTATACCACTTGCTTAACCATGCTGTGTTTAAAGGTCTATTGTTCTTGGGCGCAGGTTCAGTTATTTACCGCACTCATACAAAAGATATGGAGCACATGGGTGGTCTGGCTAAGCTTATGCCTTACACCGCAATCGCTTTCCTCATTGGTACAATGGCGATTTCTGCGCTACCGCCACTTAACGGCTTTGTCAGTGAATGGTTTATCTACCAATCACTATTTAGCATGAGCCACCAGAGTGATGTTTCGATGCTAATTGCTGGTCCATTTGGTGTGGTAATGCTTGCGATCACTGGTGCACTAGCTTGTATGTGTTTCGTTAAAGTGTACGGTATCTGTTTCTCTGGTACGCCAAGAACTGAAGCTGCAGCGAACGCAAAAGAAGTTGGCTGGCCAATGCTTACAGGTACAGGTTTCTTAGCGGTTCTTTGTATCGTTCTAGGTGTAGGTTCTCCTTGGATTGCACCTCACATTTCAAATGTTGCAACAGCTGTGCTTCAAGCCTCTCCAATCACTGTACAAGATGGTTTTGCTCTGCACCCAGTATCAACATCTCAAGCGATTCTTTCGACGCCAGTTATTGCTATCAGCTTGCTTGTTCTGCTTATCGTTCCAGCAGTGATTCTTGCCCTGTTTAGAGGTGCTCGTCTGAAGCGCCGTCACCGTGGTGACCCATGGGCGTGTGGTTACGCTTATGAACAGCGCATGACAGTGTCTGCGGGCAGTATTACTCAGCCGCTTAAGCATATGTTCGCGCCAGTTTATCGCCTACGTAAGCAGCTTGACCCAAGTGGTTGGATGAAGCGTACGCTAGATGGAACAACGTCTGCGGCTTCTGCTTCTGAATCTGCTTTCGACCGTTATTTAATCGAGCCAACTTGCCGCCTTGTTTTAGGTATTAGTAATCGAGTTGCTAAATTGCAAAGCGGAGACTTCAGACTCTACTGCTTGTACATCGTTGTCGCTCTGATTGTTTTATTGATTTTGCCAATTAGCTCAGGAGTGAAATAATGCCTGAATTACATATGCCTAGCGCAAGCTGGATAACACTCGCCGTAGTGCAAGCCGTACTTATGCTACTGTTAGCACCACTTGTGACTGGTTTTTCTCGCGTACTTAGGGCGAAAATCCACTCTCGTCAGGGCCCTGGTATTCTTCAGGATTACCGTGACATTATTAAGCTTTTGCGTCGCCAATCTGTAGCGCCAGCAAATGCAGGTGTGATCTTCTGGATCATGCCTTGGGTACTGATTGTCACTATGCTTTTGATAGCAATGGCATTGCCAACAGTGACAGAAACATCACCGTTTCCAATCTCAGGCGATGTGATCACTGATATCTATTTGTTAGCTATCTTCCGTTTCTTCTTTGCGCTTTCTGGCATCGATAGTAACAGTATGTTTGCAGGCATTGGTAGTGCACGTGAGTTGACACTTGGCGTGCTAGTTGAGCCAGTGTTCATGCTTGCGATTTTTGTTGCAGCAATGGTGGTCGGTTCTACTGACCTTGGTTATATCAGCCAAGGTATGGTTAGCATGTTTGCCGCTCATCCAATTCCAGTCATTTTGGCAGGTATCGCATGTGCATTCGCTGTGTTCGTTGAAATGGGTAAACTCCCATTTGATGCGGCAGAAGCAGAGCAAGAGCTACAAGAAGGTCCAGTAACTGAGTACTCTGGTAACGGCCTAGCAATGGTTAAGTTGGGTTTAGGCCTTAAGCAACTTGTCGTGGCACAGCTATTCTTAGCTATCTTCGTACCTTGGGGTAAGGTGGTTACCTTATCTTTCACCGGCTTGCTGTTCGCGACCCTTATCTTGTTCGTTAAGCTTTTTGTTGTTTTCTTCCTTGCGGGTTTAATTGAAAACAGCATGGCGCGCGTACGTTTCTTAAATACTAATCGTCTAACCTGGTCAGCATTTGCGTTTGCTGTTTTAGCGTTAGCCTTTTACATCACTGGACTGTAAGGCGATAAAACTATGGAGATGATAGGTTTATTTACTATCTTGGTCCCATTCGTTGGTGCCATCCTCACGTTATTGGTTCCGCGTCAATCAGCGAAGTGGGTTTGCCAATTATTCGCAGCAATTGCAACGCTAGGCACATGGGCGCTAGCTTATAAATTTTTTGCTGAAGGCGGTGCGTCAGAGACGATTTCACTACTAAGTATCGATCACATTCAATTGTTTGGCTTAGTAGTAGATAAAGTCAGCACGTTAATTGCGGTTGTCGTTGTTGGGCTTGGCTTGATTGTTGCGATTTACTCTCTTGGTTACATGAGTAAAGGCAACAAAGAGCATCCTCAAGAGGGTGAGCCACGCTACTACGCATTCTTGCTGATCTTTATCGGTGCAATGGCTGGTTTAGTGCTGTCTTCAACGATTCTCGGTCAGCTATTGTTCTTCGAAATCACAGGTGCTTGTTCTTGGTCTTTGATCAGTTACTACCAAACGCCAGTGGCTTATAAGTCAGCGCTTAAAGCCCTGATTGTTACTCATATTGCTTCACTAGGTTTGTTCTTGGCAGCAGCACTACTGTTTGTGAACACAGGTACTTTTGAGTTAACAGCGATTGCTTCTCTTAGCCCTGCTGTGAAAACCATGGTGATGTTCGGAATCATGTTTGCCGCTTGGGGTAAATCAGCTCAACTGCCAATGCAAATGTGGCTACCTGATGCGATGAACGCGCCAACGCCAGTGAGCGCGTATTTACACGCCGCTTCTATGGTTAAAGTGGGTGTGTATATCTTTGCTCGTGCGATTTTATCTGGTGGTCAAATCCCAGAAATCGTTGGTATCGTTGGTGTTATCGGCGCGATTATCACCATGTTCTACGGCTTTGTTATGTACTTGCCACAAAAGGACATGAAGCGTCTATTAGCATACTCAACGATTGCCCAGCTTGCGTATATCTTCTTAGCTCTTTCTTTTGCTGCTCTTGGCTCAAACCTAGCGTTGGAAAGTGGCGTAACTTATATCTTTAACCACGCATTCGCGAAGAGCTTACTCTTCCTAGTTGCTGGCTCTCTAAGCTACGCGTGTGGTACTCGCATGCTACCTAAGCTAACTGGCATTATGAAAGGCTCGCCTTTATTAGGTGTAGGTTTCTGCGTGGCTGTAATGGCGATTGCGGGTGTACCTCCTTTCAATGGTTTCTTTAGTAAGTTCCCACTTATCGAAGCAGGTTTCCAATTATCGGCTCAGCATAGCTGGTTAACGCCAATCATCGTGCTTGCGTTGATTGAGTCTGTTGCAACGTTTGGTTGGTTACTGTACTGGTTCGGTAAATCAGTTGTCGGTGAGCCATCTGAAGCGGTGAAAGAAATGTCTCCACTTCCAGGTTCGATGAAATTCACATTGATCGTGTTGATCGCAATGTCGGTACTATCCAGCGTTATTGCATCAGCATGGATTCACTAGGGTTACGCTCATGGATAATCTAATAATCAATAATTTAGCTGGCGTCTTGGTTGTGACATCGTTCTTCGTTGTCATCGCCCGTCGAGCACAAACTGCAGCGTGGTTATACGCGCTTCAGTCTCTAGTTTTAATCTTTCTATTTGTAGCAATTGCTGACCAATACAACGCTCATAGTTTATATGAGTGGTCGGTTTCAGCGTTTATTACCAAAGTAGTGTTGCTACCGAGCCTACTATTTTACTTGTTCCGCAATATGCGTGATGAAGTGGCAGAGCAGTCAGCACTGCATCCTGTCATTATCGCAATCCTAGTTGGTGTGATTAGTTTAGTGGCCTTCTACGTGGTTAAACCGGTGGCATTGCCTATGGTTTCATCACTTAAGTTCGTTTTAGCTGTTTCTCTAGCACATTTTTTTATCGGATTGCTATGTATAGTGACCCAGCGCAATATTTTGAAACAAGTCTTTGGTTACTGTTTGATGGAAAACGGGTCATCGCTCACATTAGCGCTGCTGGCACATCGAGCGCCACACCTAATGGAAGTGGGCATTACCGTTGATGCAATTTTTGCTGTGATTGTGATGATTATTTTGGCCAAGCTGATCTATAAAAAGCTCAACACATTAGATGTTAAACAACTTACAGATTTGAAGGGGTAATGGCGTGCTTACATTGGATACTGTTTTCCCTTATTTAATCGGCATTCCTTTGATTGCCTCTGCTGTGGGCTTTTTGGGCGCGGCGACCTGTGGTCGTTCGCATAAAGTAGCATCACTTATTCACCTCGTTAGTGTTGTTGCGACCTTCCTGATTTCAGGTTGGTTGGGCTTGCAAGTCATCGATCACGGTAGCTTACTGTCTAGCGGCCACTGGCTTATTCTAGATGGTTTATCTGCACTATTTATGGCGGTGTTAGGCGTTGTCGCACTGATTACTGGTATACACGCAGTAGGTTACATCAGCTACGAACTTAAGCATGAAGAAGTGAGTGGCCGTCAGGTTTCACTGTTCTACGGTCTTTACAATCTATTCCTTGCTTCGATGATCTTAGCCATCAGTGCTAATAACATCATCATGATGTGGGTTGCGATAGAAGCAACAACAATCAGCTCTGTATTCCTTGTTGGTATTTATACCAAACGCTCTTCTCTAGAGGCGGCTTGGAAGTACATCATGATTTGTACTGTTGGTGTAGCATTTGGTCTATTCGGTACTGTGCTGACTTACGCTAACGCGGTAGCAGTCTTTAACGATCCTAGCCAAGCACTACTATGGACAGCAGTTCGTGATCATGCACACCTGTTAGATCCTCGCTTAATTCAAATTAGCTTTATCTTTGTTGTCATCGGTTTTGGCACCAAAACTGGCCTGTTCCCAATGCACACTTGGCTACCTGATGCGCACTCGGAAGCGCCAAGTCCAGTATCTGGCTTATTATCTGCGGGCCTGTTGAACTGTGCTTTGCTGGTTATTATTCGTTTCTTCATCATTAGTAATGAAGTGTTAGGCAGTGCGTTTACTAACGGAGTGTTGCTAACTTTTGGCTTGCTATCTGTTGGTGTTGCTGCGCTGTTTATCCTGATTCAAAAAGACATCAAACGCTTACTAGCGTATTCCAGTGTAGAGAACATGGGTTTGATTACCTTTGCTATCGGTTTAGGTCCACTGGGTATCTTTGCTGCCATGCTACATGTCATCAACCACAGCTTAGGTAAAACCTTGATGTTCTGTGGTGCGGGCAACGTGATGCTTAAATTTGGCTCACGTAACATGAATGTGATTAAAGGTGTAGTAAGAGTTGCGCCTTGGACTGGTGTTCTGTTTGGTGCTGGTGCGATGGCACTAGGCGGTGTTCCACCGTTTAACCTATTTATTAGTGAGTTCTTGGTTATCTGTTCTGGCATTTATGCTCAGCATCCAGTACTCACTATTGTCTTATTGCTACTTCTAACGATTGTTCTAGCGGGTCTAGCTCGTATGGTTGCTTCGACTGTACTTGGTAAAGCACCTGAAGGTATGAAGAAAGGTGAGATTGGTGTGTTAACGGTTGCACCATTGGTTGTGCTAATCGCCTTCATGTTACTGATGGGTACACACATCCCACAGGTCATTTTGCAAGGTGTCGATCACGCGGCGCAAGTGGTGATTAACAAACCAAATTACTCTGTATTGCAGTCATTGCATTTACCATGGCAAGTGGTTCCGAACACTGACGTGTCAACACTTGTTACTCATACTACGCATTAATTTAGAGAGAATGTTGAATGGAAAGTGTACAAACAAATCATTCGCAACGCCAAATTGGTAAACAGTACGTTGAAGGCGTGCGTAAATTGTTTCCTTCTGCAATCTTAGATGAAGAATGGCAGACTGAAAATCAGGTCACCATTACGGTAAAAATGACCTCGCTTGTCGAGGTTATGCAATGGCTATACTACGACCAGCAAGGTTGGTTAACGGTTTCTTTCGGTAATGATGAGCGCAACATCAATGGCCACTTTGGTGTTTACCACGCGCTTTCGATGGAAGGAATTGTTAAGAGCTGGGTTGTTGTAAAAGTATTGGTTGACGCTCAGTCTCAAGAGTTCGTTTCTATTACTCCGCATATCCCAGCTGCTGTTTGGGGTGAGCGTGAAATTCGCGACATGTACGGTCTTAAGCCAGTCGGTTTGCCAGACGAACGTCGCCTAATCTTGCCAGATGATTGGCCAGAAGATTTACACCCATTGCGTAAAGATGCAATGGACTATCGTCAGCGTCCACAGCCGACGACAGAAACAGAAAACTACGAGTTCATCAACGAGCTTGGTGATGACTCAAACCGTATTGTCCCTGTAGGTCCACTACATATCACCAGTGATGAGCCGGGACACTTCCGTCTGTTTGTTGATGGTGAAAATATTGTTGATGCTGACTACCGCATGTTCTACGTACACCGTGGCATGGAAAAGCTGGCGGAAACTCGTATGGGTTACAACGAAGTCGCTTTCCTAGCTGACCGTGTCTGTGGTATCTGCGGATTTACACACAGTGTCGGTTATGCTAACAGTGTTGAGAACGCTCTAGGCGTTCAAGTTCCTGAGCGTGCGAAGATGGTGCGTACAGTAATGTTGGAAGTTGAGCGTTTACACAGTCACATGCTGAACATCGGTTTATCAAGCCACTTTGTTGGTTTTGACTCTGGCTTCATGCAGTTCTTCCGTGTTCGTGAGAAGACAATGGAACTAGCTGAAATCCTAACAGGTGCTCGTAAAACTTACGGTATGAACCTGATCGGTGGTGTACGTCGTGACTTCCTAAAAGATCAGCGCAAACGTGCGATCGAAATTGTTCGCAAAGTACGCAAAGAGTTCTCTGAGCTGGTAGATGTACTGCTATCTACAGCCAATATTGATCACCGCCTATCTGGCGTAGGTATCTTAGATAAGCAAATCGCTCGTGATTACAGCCCGGTTGGTCCACTAATTCGTGCGAGTGGTTTTGAGCGTGATGTGCGTTCTGTGCATGGCGATTTCCTGACTAACTACTCAGATATGCCAATGGATCTGCAGTTTATGGATACTTGCGATGTAAAAGCTCGTGTTCTAATCCGCGTTAAAGAAACGTTCGATTCGCTTAACATGGTTGAGTTTGGTTTAGATAACCTTCCTGAAGGCCCAATCCTTACTGAAGACTTCCAATATGTGCCAAACAAATTTGCACTAGGTTTCACTGAAGCACCACGTGGTGAAAACATGCACTGGAGCATGACTGGCGACAACCAAAAACTTCATCGCTGGCGTTGTCGTGCCGCGACTTACGCAAACTGGCCAACGCTACGTTATATGCTTCGTGGTAACACTGTGGCAGATGCGCCACTCATTATCGGTAGCCTTGATCCATGTTATTCATGTACCGACCGTGTAACGATTGTGGATACCAAGAAGAAACGCAGTAAGACCATCCCATACAAAGCTATTGAGCAATACAGTGTGAGCCGTAAAAACTCACCGGTGAAATTTTAATTGAGGTCGCCATGTTTAAGTTACTGAAAACAGTTTTAAAAACCGGAGATCCTACCGCTAAATACCCATTTGCACCGTTTGAAGTGCATGATGATTTCCGTGGTAAGCCTGAACTAAAAGCCAGTCAATGTATTGCTTGTGGTGCGTGTACTCGCGCGTGCCCAGCAAACGCTTTGATTATGGAAACTGATGAAGAAAACGGCACTCGCCGTTGGGAACTTTCTATTGCTCGTTGTATCTATTGTGGCCGATGTGAAGAAGTGTGCCCAACACATGCAATTGAACTGACAGATCAGTTTGAACTTGCTGTAACAAACAAAGCTGATTTGTATGAGCACGCAGAGTTTAACTTATCTAATTGTACTGAGTGCGAGCGTCCATTTGTGGCAACGAAACTTCTCAACTACACATTTGATTCTCTAGAGCAAGCAGGATTGACAGGCGCACAGCTGGAAATGCGTAAGCGCCAGTTAAGCACGTGTCCAGAGTGTCGTCGCAAAGCAAACATGCTTGATGACAAAAACGTTACCTGTGATCGCTATATCTCAAAATATGATCAAATCCCTGTCGTTACAGAAGAGGAGGGCGCATGAAAGGCTTTAAGCAATTAGCTGGAGAAAACCATACTCAGGCAGTGCCAGTTGAAGTATCTCCTCATCACGAAAAGTTAAAAGCGTCGCTACTGAAAGATATCAAGCGTTCTGCGTATGTTTATCGTGTCGACTGTGGTGGTTGTAACGCTTGTGAAATCGAAATCTTCGCAGCGACGACACCTATTTACGATACCGAGCGTTTTGGTATTAAAGTCGTAGCAAGCCCACGTCATGCAGATATTTTATTATTTACTGGCGCGGTAACTCGTTCGATGCGTGGCCCAGCGTTACGTGCTTACGAGGCAGCACCTGATCCAAAAATCGTAGTTTCTTACGGTGCTTGTGGCTGTGATGGTGGCATATTCCACGACCTTTATTGTGTCTGGAGTGGTACTGATAAAATTGTGCCTGTCGATGTCTATATTCCTGGCTGTCCTCCTACGCCAGCTGCGACTATCTACGGTATGGCGGTAGCACTAGGTCTACTAGGCCAAAAAATGAAGGCTAAAGAGCATGATGTAGAGAAAGAACCAGCAAGTCTACGTCATACAGGTATTCCATTGGATATCCGTGTTTTGATTGAAAAAGAGACACGTTTACTCGCTGGTTACCGTCATGGTAAGAAAATATCTAACGATCTAATGGATGTGTTAGAGGGCAGTGATGCAGATAACGTCGACGAACGTGTTAAAGCGTTCTTAGATTCTAAGGATGACCCACGTTTGACTGAAATCGTGAACAAGGTGATGCGTTTGGTCATGCAGCAACTAATGGGGGGAAGCCCCGCTGGAGCTTGTAATGGATGTAGCTAAGTCTCGCCATTTAGAAGGTAGCGTTAATTTTTATCGTCTGAGCCGTAAGTTCGTTGATGAGAGCGAAATGCCTCAAGAAGCGAAAGACATCATGTATTACAGCTTAGCCATCGGCCACCACCTTGGGGTGGTCGATTGCCTAAAATCTGAAATGCAGTGTAGTGGTGAAGAGTATCTAGAGTGGTTCAGCGCTCTAGAAGAAGGCAGTGAAGCTTACAACAAGATGAAAGGGTTCTTGGTTTTTGGAGAAATCACCATAAACCCCGAACACATCAATATGTTGGCACTTGCATTTGATAAAATCGACACTAACAAACAATCAGAGAAGTCAAAATACTTGACTCAAGGGTTGATTGATATCTTAACTGCGATACATAAAGAGCCAAATATGTATCTGATGATTCGAGGTGGTCAATGAGCGGTAACATATTGATAACTGTAGGTAACTCAATGATGGGTGATGACGGAGCGGGGCCTTACCTGGCTAAGCTTTGTCGTGAAAACCCTGTTGAGAACTGGGAAGTATTGGAAGGTGGAACTATGCCTGAAGATACGCTGCACTTAGTGCGTGACCGTCAACCACAGCGAGTGGTGGTGGTTGATGCCGCCGATTTTGGTGAAAAAGCCGGTGAAATTCGCATCATTAGCTCAGATGTTATCGATGATATGTTTATGGTTTCGACCCACAGTCTGCCGCTTAACTTCCTTATTGACGAGTTAAAAACATTCGTTCCAGAAGTCACTTTTGTTGGTATTCAGCCAGCCGCGGTGGCTTTTTCGTTCCCTATGACAGATATGGTAAAGGACGCGGTTAACACCATTTTTTCCCGATTACCTAACTGGAAAGGTGACAGTGAGTTCGAGCACTGTTAAAGTACACCCACACTTTGTAAGTGTATAAAAAATATAATTTAATTATAAAATTGATGTCGATTTATGGAAGCAATGAATTGATATCGAGTAGAAGTAAGAGATAGCTCCTATCCAGAAATTTACATTCGAATAGGTTTTACTTTAAGAGCCCAAATCGAATTGAAGTTTTGAATATAGAGCAATGTAGCTTAGGGCCTGTAAACCTTTTGAAAATTTCCACAAATTAGACTCGAAAGGAAACCCATACAGACCCTAGTGTATCGACACAAGAAGGTATCGTATGAATCGATTTGTCTTTGCAGATGCTAATAAATGTATTGGCTGCCGAACTTGTGAACTGGCATGTGCGATCTCTCACCAAGACGAAGGCATTGGAACGTTAAACGATCCAAATGATTTCGCCCCACGTTTACAATTGGTGAAGAATGCGAAGGTAACTACGCCTGTGATGTGTCGTCAATGTGATGACGCTCCTTGCGCGCAAGTTTGCCCGAACAATGCCATCGTTCATGAAGATGGTTATATTAAAGTGATTCAGTCTCGTTGCATCGGTTGTAAAACCTGTGCTATCGCATGCCCTTACGGTGCGATGGACGTCGTGACGAAAATGGTTACTGAGGATACAGGGCGTTCTGCACTGTTCCAAAGAAAAGTGCCAAAATCACAGGCATTAAAATGTGATCTATGTTCTCATAGAAAAGAAGGCCCAGCATGTGCGCAAGTTTGCCCTACGGGAGCAATCAGCCTAATTGAGCCTCAAGAAATTCAACAAACCAGCCAACAAAAGCGTGAATTAGCTGCTGCTAGTGCCGCTGTTATTGGTCTAGGTAAGTGAGTAGAGCAATGAAGAAATCAATAGTGGTTTGTCCCTACTGTGGAACAGGGTGCAAACTGAATCTAGTTGTTGATAACAACAAGGTCGTTGGTGCAGAGCCTCTTGAAGGTCGTACTAATGAAGGCCAGTTGTGTCTAAAAGGTTACTATGGTTGGGACTTTTTAAACGACACTAACTTGCTGACTCCACGTCTAAAAAGCCCAATGATTCGTCGTACAAAAGATGCTGAGCTAGAAGCGGTATCTTGGGATGAAGCATTAGATTTTGCCGCTGAAAAGCTAATGGCAATCAAAGACAAGTACGGTCCTGATGCGATCATGACTACGGGCTCAGCTCGTGGACCTGGTAACGAAGCAAACTTCGTTATGCAGAAGTTAGCAAGGGCGGTCATAGGGACGAATAACGTCGATCACTGCGCAAGGGTGTGACACGCTCCTTCAGTCTCCGGTCTGGAGACAACAGTAGGTAATGGTGCAATGAGCATGGCCATTCCCGAAATTCAACAAACTAAATGCTTACTCGTTTTCGGTTACAACGCGGCTGACTCTCATCCAGTTGTAGCAAGACATATTCTAAAAGCACGTGCAAACGGCGCGAAGATCATCGTGGTTGACCCACGTAAAGTTGAATCTGCCCGTATTGCTGACCAATGGCTAGCGCTAAATAATGGCTCTAACATGGCTATGGTCAACTCACTTGCTTACACAATGATTGAAGAAGAACTTTACGATAAGTCTTATGTAGAGAAATATACAGAAGGTTTTGAAGAGTTCCGTAAGGTTGTTGCTAACTACGCTCCTGAGAAAGTTGAGCACATCACAGGCGTTCCTGCTGCTGATGTACGCTTTGCTGCGCGTACATATGCCGAAGCTCCAGAAGGTATGATCCTTTGGGGTATGGGTGTAACTCAGTACGGTCAAGCGGTAGACGTAGTCCGCGGACTAGCGGGTCTAGCACTTCTAACAGGTAACTTCGGTCGTCCTGGTGTAGGTTGTGGTCCTGTACGTGGTCAAAATAACGTACAAGGTACGTGTGACCTTGGCATGCTACCTCATCAGTTCCCAGGCTATCAGTCTGTGCAAGATGATGCGATTCGTGAGAAGTTTGAAAACGCTTGGGGCGTGAAACTTTCAGGCACCCCAGGTTACCGTTTGACAGAGATCGGCCACAAAGTTGATGAAGGCGTATGTAAAGCTTTCTACATCTTTGGCGAAGATCCAGCGCAAACTGAAGCTGACTTGAACGCACTTCGTGAAACCTTGAAGAAGATGGAGCTAGTTATTGCTCAAGATATCTTCATGACCAAAACGGTTGAAATGGCAGACATCGTCTTCCCTGCAACTAGTTGGGGTGAACATGAAGGTGTGTACTCAAGCGCAGACCGTGGCTTCCAACGTTTCTATAAAGCGATTAATCCGCCAGCAGGCGTGAAGCCAGACTGGGAAATCTTCAGCTTGTTGGCAACTCGTATGGGTTACCCAATGCACTACAACAACACTCAAGAAATTTGGGATGAGTTGCGTTCATTGGCTCCACTATACGCTGGTGCGACTTACGAGAAGATGGAAGGGTTGAAGTCTGTTCAGTGGCCTTGCCCAACAGAAGATCATCCGGGCACACCATTCTTGTTTGAAGGCAATAAGTTTACAACTCCTTCAGGTAAGGGACAGCTGATTGCTGCAGAATGGCGTCCACCACTAGAGCAACCAGACGAAGAGTATCCGTTGGTACTTTCTACTGTTCGTGAAGTGGGCCACTACTCTTGTCGTTCAATGACAGGTAACTGTGCAGCACTTTCAACGCTGGCTGATGAGCCGGGTTACGTTCAGATGCATCCAGCTGATGCCGAGAAGTTCGGCATCAAAGATCAGCAGCTGATCTGGATCTCATCTCGCCGTGGTAAAGTTATCTCTCGTGCAAGTTGCAGTGAACGTATCAACAAGGGTGCGGTTTACATGACTTACCAATGGTGGATTGGAGCATGTAACGAGCTAACCATTGAGCACGTTGACCCAATCTCAAGCACGCCAGAATACAAATACTGTGCGGTTAAGATTGAAGCCATTGAAGACCAAAATTGGGCTGAAAATTACGTACAAACTGAGTACAGTGATATGAAAGCTCGCTTGAAGTCTAAAGTTAAGCAATACCAAGCTTAATTAAACTAGGCCAAGAAAGGCTCTTTATCCTCGGGTAAAGAGCCTTTTTATTAGGCCTCAACACGCTCTAGAATATAGAGAGCTAAAGTTTGCTCAGTTGGGAGAAAGCAATGAAAGATGTACAGCCGCTTTTAGAAGCCAATATAGTCAAGCAAACAAAGATTGTCCGATATAAAAATGGTCAGCCAATGTCAGATGAGCAAGATTTTCTCATTGGTGAAACGCCGGTTGCTCTCGAATACAATGGTATTGCATATACAGTGATGATGTGTACGCCAACCGATTTAGAAGAATTTGCGATAGGTTTCTCGCTTACCGAAGGCATCATTGATCACTCTCGCGATATTCATGACATAGAAATCAAGCCAGTTTGCGATGGCATTACGTTATCAGTGACTGTGGCTAATCGTTGTCTCAACAGATTAAAAGAAAAACGCCGCTCGTTAACGGGTATGACAGGGTGCGGAATTTGTGGCGCTGAGAAGTTAGAAGGTGTCGTTAGAACGACTCAGCCAGTGGCCAATCATGCCCAATTTAAAGTTGAAGATTTAGATGTGGCTTTAAGTACACTAACTAGCGGGCAGCAATATAACCAATTAACTGGAGCCAGTCATGCTGCTGCTTATATTAGCAGTGATGGCAAACTAGAAGCCATATTTGAAGACGTTGGCCGCCATATCGCGCTAGATAAGCTGATTGGTTGGATTACGAAAAACCATAAGAGTCAGCAAGGCGCAATTTTGGTCACTAGTCGTGCCAGTTTTGAGATGGTTCAAAAGGTTGCATCTTGCGGTATTGAAATTTTGTTGGCTGTTTCTGCAGCAACTAGCATGGCAGTCGAATTAGCGGACAAGCTCAATGTTACGCTGTGTGGATATTGTCGTCCGGGAAGGGTGAACGTATACAGCCATTTTTCTAGGTTAAATTAACCTTTTATACCACTTATAAAGAAACGGGAGAGCCATATATGCTCTCCCGTTTCTTTTAGGGGGATTCTTAAGACTTCGAGGTAGTATCAGCTGTTTTCGTTAAAGCAGGTTTAGTTGCGACTGCTGCTTTAGCTGAAGAACTTTCCGTTGTCGCTGCTGGTTTGGCTGTGTCGGTAGCTGGAGTTTGTACTGTCTTTGTGCTACTTGCTTGAGTGGAGTCTGTCGCTTTAACTGCTGCAGGCGCTGGAGCAGAAACTTGTTTCGTTTCTGTTTTCTCAGAAGGTGAACAAGCAGCAAGACCAGCAACAAATAGAGCAGGTAAGATGAATTTTAAGACGTTTTTGTTAATCATGATTGGATATTCCATTTCTAACAGGTAGTTGATGTCATCAATTATTTAATAAATAACTTAAAGCTCTGTCATTAAAATGAAATATACGTATTAAATACGCTACACGTTTTAACTTATTGAAATTAAAATAATAAAATTGGATTGAAAGGCGTTTTTACTTGATTTGTCCATTTATTTACTAACTTATAAAATATTAAATACTTTGTGTTGACTAAATATCACTTATCGTTTTCATTCAAATGACATATATACCCAATAAACTTGAAGATGCAGGTTTGAACACCGAAAAAATTGGTCATGACTCAGAACGGTTGAAATGTGCTAACATAGCCTGCTGATTTCTCTTTACTTTTAACTCATGGCTACCATCCAAGTTCAATGTCGTTTCTGCAATAAAACTGAACCCGTCCGTAAACATGGAAAGGGACATTCAGGCTTTCCTCGCTTCAGATGTATCGAGTGTAGAAAGAGCTTTCAAATCGATTATGTCTATGAAGCTCGTAAGCCAGAAGTAAAAGAAAAAATTGTAGAAATGGCAATGAATAGCTCTGGCGTTAGGGAAACAGCCCGAATGTTGAATGTGGCCTACAACACTGTGTTGAGCACTTTAAAAAACTCTCGCCAAGGCAAGTAACCTCGATACCTTTCGATAGAGCAAACATCAGTCTAATCTGTGAAGTCGATGAGCAATGGTCTTTTGTTGGTAATAAGAAACACCGTCGTTGGCTTTGGTATGCATGGGAGCCGCGCTACAAACGTGTCATTGCTCACGCATTTGACGGATGCGTTAAGGTCGTTGCTCGCTTTACTAAAGCCGTTCGACATCCGCTTCTTTTTTACTGATGACTTCAGTGTCTACACGAAAGAGTTACCAAGGGCAAAGCACGTTGCAGGTAAAAGGTTCACTCAACGAATTGAGCGAACCAATCTGACATTACGTTCAAGATTGAAACGACTCGTGCGTAAAACGATCGGTTTTTCAAAATCAGAAGAGATGCATGACAAGGTTATAGGGACGTTTATCGAGCGGGAGTTCTATTGGTGATTCAACCGATTTGAGTCACGACCACCCGTGCTTCACAATATACCTAGCGAATTAGTTTCTTTATTATTTTAATAGCATTTCTTTTAAAACTCTTAATATCTGATTGAGAGCTAAAAATTCTATTTCTCCAATGCTCTTCATCTGGAGTTCCTATGCATCTTTCTACTTCACTCATTCGATTTATTAAGCCGGATAAAGGTATGCTAAACTCAGCCAAAATTCTAGCTGGTGTATAAGATAAATATAAAATAAGATAACTAATGAATGAGTGCTTGTGAACGCTATCAGTTTTTTTATACAAAGACTGAACGCATAACCTTAAACTACTATAATTGTTACATAAGGATATATTTTCTTGGAAATTTTTGATTCTAATGTAACCTTTGGATTTTTTAGAGCTAAAAGAACGATGGGTAGTATATTCTTCAAGGTATCTATGACAAGCCATTGTTATATACTCATGTAAATACAAGTAACCATTTTCGTCTATGTTACAATGTTCCGAAACATCCAATATCCGGCTATTTCTACGATATATATGCCTTTTGCCTGGAGCTGTTCGAATCTGTTCAGGGCATAATATGTATTCTTTTCTTAGTGTTTGAGTATTCACTACCCAGTGTTTTTTGCCCGAAAATACGCTGATTTTATTAGTTGGTACATCTAAGTCTCTACTTAACATCATTGCAATGGCATTGGCCCAAATATTGTTTATATCCCTGTTTTCCATTATCCCCGGTCTTTCAGGAGATCTATGCCTAATTTTATTGTTCCATAAAGGCAAATTATAATCGAAGTCTTGAGTTCTTCTATTACGTGAAGAAGAAAAAACCATCTGTAGTGACTCCCCTTTTTCACATTCATATTTGTTCGACTTAATAGCCCAGCCCAAAAAGTCTTTGTGAATATCACCATCTCGAGCGTCTGTATGGCTTCTATTTGTCTGCAATTTTACTGCTGCTCGCTGATGATAGAGTCCGTCTACGTGGCTCATATGCTCGACTTTTAATATATTTGCTACACCTTCATAATCGTCAATTGCTTGTTGATATGGAACTCTAATTTTTTTGTCTTCGCCTTGATACCATGGGGAAGGTAATGGCTCACCTTTTCTGGTGGTATGGGGCCTTATTGTTCTTAGTGTTCGGTTAATGCCTGTTATGTTGTGTCGTTTTTGTGTACGCCAGTCATCCTCAAAAGCGGGAAGCAAGATTGATAAACCTGTTCGAATATATGTAACCCCTATAAACGTATCGTATTGTCTAGAGATCCTGTTACTGCGATTCCAATTATCAATGGAGCTTGGAAGTAGTTTAAGCCCCTTATAAATATCGAATGGTACTGTAGGCCTAATCTTTTCATCTTGGTCAAAAAGTGGCATATACACTCTCCTGAATAGACTTTGAATGTAACTAAAATAGAAAATATTTCGGAGAAACATATATTAATGAGGGCATTTCTGCACGGGATAATTTTATTCCTTAATGGAATATACCCGTGATCATTGAAGGTGCTTAGCATGATCCTGATGTCATCGAAAATAAAGCATCTTCAATGATCACAGGTGTAGATTTTGTTCGAATCGGAATTAAAAATAGCACGAGATAAAAAATGCGCCCTTACATCTTAGGGCGCATTCATATTTAATGACGTGTATTGCTTGGCTGGCTAGAGCTTAAAAGGAGCTATAAACCACCGCACTTAACGCTGCGAAGCCACATACAGCTGTGAAAATCTGCGCTGGCAATGAAGTACGGTATTTTTTCATCGAAGGAACTTTACGCATTGAGTAAACTGGCATCAAGAATAAGATAGCGACTATCATTGTTGCGCCAACAATCTCAATCATATCCAAAATACTTGGGTTAATGATTGCAGCAATCCAAGCAGTAACCACGACAAAGACCAATACACCTTTTTCTATCTTGTTTCTTGGAGCGCTTGAGCGAGAGTGGATCAGGCCAGCAATGCCTTCGCAAGAGCCTAGGAAAGTACCAAAATAGCTAGATGCAATAGCCGAAAAAGCTACGATTGGGCCTAAGTAAGAGATGATTGGAGAAGAATGTGTATTCGCTAGATAAGAAAGAACCGAAATGTTTTGCTTGTTCGCCATTGCTAGTTGAGCGGGTGAAAGTGACAACACTACAGAGAATACAAAAAACATGACGAACACCAATAGCATGAGTGCTGCGCCGCCAGTGATCATATCGGTCTTTTTCACCGCGTCGTCGCCGTATACTCTACGTTGCTCTTTAGAAAACTGACTAATTATCGGGCTGTGATTGAAAGAGAATACGATTAAAGGAATAGCAAGCCAGATAACTTTTGGTAGTGTGCTCCAATCTGGGCTGGTACTTACCATCGACATGTTCCAGCTAGGTATTAGGTAGACTGAAAGGGCAAACAATATAATAACCAGCGGATAAACCATAGCTGATGTAGCCTTGAGCATTAGGTCCTTACCATAGACCACACACAAGGTCATCGCACCAATCAAGACTCCAGATAGCAACCAACGTGGGATAGACGGCAGCCCGAGCTGGTGAATCATGAATGAGTCGACAGTATTGGTGATGCCAACACCGTATATCAGAACGATAGGATAAATCGCAAAGATGTAGGCAAATGTAATGATGTTTGCCCCGGTTTTGCCGAAGTGTTCTTCAACGGCATCAGTAATATCTGATTCAGGATCTTTGGCAGACAAGACGAATCTCGCCATACCTTTATGCGCTAGCCAAGTCATTGGAGCTGACAAAATGGCAAGAATGACTAAAGGCCAAAAGCCTCCAGCACCTGCTTTAATAGGCAAAAATAGAATGCCAGCACCAACTGCAGTGCCGAATAGAGATAAACACCAGCTGAAATCTTGGTACGTCCATTTGCGCGACGTAAGTTTTACAGCGTGTGACGATGTTGTTGTCATAAGTAGTTTGCTCTTTATTATTTGGGCTCAACGGCAGCCCGGGGTCGCGAAAAAAAATCAAAAGTGCCGTTTTTTATCACGTATGCAACACTTTTGGAATGGCTACATAGAAAAATAAAACGATATGACTAGCTTTGGAGCAAAAGTGTATATTTTATTTTGATTGCTCTCACAAACTCAACTACTTGGAATTGCATGATTTTATGTTTGTTTTGGAGTTGAATTGATCTTGGTCAAAAGCGAGTCCTGTTAATCAGCTCACATTTCGTTAGAATGACCGCCACCAGTTTATGTGCTGCAAGCAGTGCTTTATAAGGTGGTCAATGTTGATACTCATCAAATAATTGTTGTGAATGTATTGATAGTCTTGATAACAGTCAGTGAATAAACTGTAAGCAGAAATCGCCAAATGATCGAACGCCAGCTAATTTGTGTGACAGGGATAGTGCAAGGGGTAGGGTTTCGCCCTTTTGTCTATCAACAAGCCAAGTTGTTGCAGCTTTTGGGCTCTGTGAGAAATGACTCCGATGGTGTCAAAATTGATATTCAAGGCGAAAAAAGTGCTATCCAAGCTTTTTATCATTGCTTATTGGATTCGCCGCCATCTCTATCCCGAATTGATAACATTGCTCGCCAAACGGTAGATGTCGATAATACGTTATCGGATTTCTGTATCTTAGTGAGCCAAGAAGCAAAGACCGCTTCTGTTAGTATTTCACCCGATCAAGCTACATGCCCTGACTGTTTGCAGGACATGAAAGCAGAAGAATCCCGTTACTTTGAGTATCCCTTCACTAACTGCACAAACTGCGGCCCTCGTTACAGCATTATAGAGAAGCTGCCGTACGACCGATGTCATACTTCGATGAAAAGCTTTGAGCTTTGCCCTTCTTGCGACAGTGCCTACACTGACCCCATGGACAGGCGTTACCATGCTCAACCGATTAGTTGCCCAGATTGCGGACCAGTAGTTAGCCTCTTAACTCCGACAGGTGATGTTCAATTGGTAGGGCAGGCAGCCATTGAAAAAGCGGCGCAAACCATCCAACAAGGTGGTGTTGTTGCAATGAAAGGTCTTGGCGGGTTCCATATCATTTGTGATGCTAAAAATAATGAAGCAATTCAAAGAATTCGTCAGCTAAAACATCGTAAATTGAAACCTTTCGCGGTAATGCTCGCCGACGAAGATCAAGCCGCGCAGCACGTGGTTGGTTGCGATTTAGAATGGCAGTCGTTGAAATCTCAAGCTGCACCAATTGTGTTAATGAAAAAGCGACAAGGTTCAACATTGGCCTGCTCTGTTGCGCCAGCAGCGCCTTATATGGGCGTGATGTTACCTTATACACCGTTGCACATTGTGTTATTTAAAATGTTGTCAGGTATGGGGGCGACTCAAGCGCTAGTGATGACGAGTGGTAACATTTCAGGAATGCCTCTTGCCACTGATAGCTCACAGATTTGTAGCCAGTTTGCACAAGATATCGATGCGATTCTCGATCACAATCGACCTATAGTGAATCCATGTGACGACAGTGTTGTGCATGTTGCGGGTGGTAAAGTGCGAGTGTTAAGGCCTGCACGTGGTTATGCGCCAGTTACGCAGAAAATAACCTATCAAGGAAAACCTATATTAGCCTTAGGCGCTCAGCAAAAAGCATCGGTTGCTTACGCGCTTCCCAATCAGTGGATGTTGTCTCCTTATATCGGGGACATTAGCAACCTCGATACCGAGCAAAGGTATCAAGAAACTGCGCAGCTATTTCCAAAGCTATACCGTCAAGCGCCGAGCCTGTACTTGCATGACATGCATCCGGGCTATTATTCCACTCAATATGCGCAAAATCATACGCCGGGCCCTTATGTCGCCGTACAGCACCATTATGCACATGTATTAGCGGTAATGGCAGAGCACAATATTAACCAGCAAGTACTCGGATTTGCATTTGATGGTACGGGTGCTGGTACAGACGAGACCATTTGGGGTGGAGAAACCCTTGTTGCGGACGCAGAAGAGTTTGAGCGCGTGGGTCACCTTAAACCTTTTCGACTAATTGGTGGCGAGAAAGCCATCAAAGATCCGGCTCGTATCCTTTTTGCAATGCTCCTAGAGTGTTTCTCATTCGAGCAAATTCGTGCGTTAAATTTGCCTGCGTTTGCTAGTTGGAGTGCGTTTCACTTTTCCAATCTGCATCAGCTTTGGCTTTCTGGAAAAAACTCGCCTTACTGTACTTCCATGGGACGCTTATTTGATGCTTGGGCTTCTCTACTCAACCTCGTTGAGAAAGTTGATTATGAAGGCCAATGCGGGCTCGCAATAGAGAGAGCCTATATGAGTGGTGATAAATCACAATCATTGCAGCTAGAAGAAAAGCTTCGTTTTCACTGGAGTGATGATGCCACTTCAGTTTTAGATTGGACGCCAGCATTGAAACAAACCCTAGATTGTCAGAGGCAGCTTGGGGCTCAGTGGGCAAGCCAAGTCAGCATCAGTTTAGTATTGGCAGTGATTACTGCCATCGAAGAAATGTCCGACAAATTTCCACACCTTCCTGTCGTTGTTAGCGGTGGTGTTTTTCAAAACCGCTGCCTAGTTAATGATCTTTTTAAACGATGGGAAAACAGGCAAAGCCTGATTTATAGCGGTGAAACTATTCCAGTTAATGACAGCGGGATTGCGGTAGGTCAATTGTGGCACGGCTTACACGTGTTTAAATAAGTCCCTTGAAATTTACTGTTCCAGTTTGCTGTTAGCAACGAATAAGTGAGTAATTTATGTGTTTATGTATTCCATCCAGTGTGATTGAAATTAACTCGGAGCAAATGACAGCTCGAGTAGAGACTTTAGGTGTCGTGCGAGAAGTGAGCACCCATCTGATCTCTGATCCTATCAAATTAGGAGATCACCTGTTGATTCATGTTGGATTTGCAATAGCAAAAATCGATCAAAAAGAAGCTCAAGAAAGCCTAGAAACATACAAAACATTGCTAGAGCAGATGAGCGAAGATGATATGAAGGTATTGCTCTGATGAATACGGTAAAACCAACAAACACTGGTTCAGAATCGTCAACGACGGCGATGTATCAAGGCTTTCGCCAACCTGAAGTCATTCGAGCTTTAGCAGATAAAATTCGTCAAAAAGCGGCCAAGCTTGATGTGCCTTTGAATATTATGGAAGTGTGTGGCGGGCATACACATACCATTATGAAATATGGGCTAAAACAGCTGTTACCTAATAACTTAAACTTTGTGCATGGCCCAGGTTGCCCAGTTTGCGTTATGCCAAAAGAGCGTATTGACCAAGCAATCGTACTAGCACAGCAAGAAGACGTTATTCTTGTCACGTTAGGGGATATGATCCGCGTCCCAGGTTCTAGAACATCGCTTGCTCAGTGTCGTGCTAGTGGTGGCTCTGTTGAGCCAATTTATGATCCAATGGATGTCATTCGCATCGCAAAGGAAAATCCGAACAAACGAGTGGTCTATTTTGCCATTGGTTTTGAAACGACCACGCCAATGACTGCAGTGTTGGTTAAACAAGCTGAAAAACTTGCACTTGATAATCTCTATTTCCACGTTAATCACGTTTTGGTTCCACCAGCAATGCACGTAGTAATGGCCGATGAGCAAACGCCAGTTAATGCGTTTATCGGGCCTTCACACGTTAGCGTAGTTGCTGGTGCCAATATTTATCAGCAGATAGTGGATGCGCATGACACACCAGTAGTTGTGTCAGGTTTTGAACCTGTTGATGTTTTAGAATCAGTATTGACCTTGGTTGAATTGGCAGCTGAACACAAGCCTGAGCTTGCTATTCAATATACGCGCGCTGTTACTCAGCAAGGCAACACCGCAGCACAGTCCCTCGTCGATGAGGTCCTTGAAGTAAGAAGTGAGTTTAATTGGCGTGGCTTAGGAAACATTCCGGAGTCAGCTCTTAAACTTCGTGAAGAGTTTTCTAAACGAGATGCGGAAGTTGTGTTCGATGAAGTATTGCCTAAAGAGCCTATTTCTGACCACAAAGCATGTCAGTGCGGCGATATTTTGAGAGGTGTCGCGACACCACCAGATTGCAAAGTATTTGGTAAAGCATGTACACCAAACCGCCCTATGGGGAGTTGTATGGTGAGCTCTGAAGGCGCATGTAATGCGTACTATCGCTATTCAGGAATTGAGGTAAAAGAAAGATGACTCTTGCCAAGAAAGTTCAGCTAAGCCACGGTGGTGGTGGTCTGGAAATGAACCAATTCATCCAAAAGCTATTTTTCAAACGGTTCAACAATGAAATTTTAAGTCGCGATGAAGATGCAGCAACCTTGCCTCTATCAGCCAATACAGCTATGACAACAGATAGTTTTACTGTTTCTCCGCATTTCTTTGCTGGTGGCAACATTGGTAGTCTCGCGGTAGCAGGTACTTGCAACGATTTAGCCATGGTTGGTGCAAAGCCAGAATACCTTAGTTGTAGCTTCATTATCGAAGAAGGAACCGATTTTAAAGAGTTGGAGCAGATCGTTGACTCTATGGTTGAAGAGTTGGCCACCGTGGACGCCAAAGTAGTGTGTGGCGATACCAAAGTGGTGCCAAAAGGTTCAGCAGATAAAGTGTTTATTAACACAACGGGCGTAGGTCGTGTCTTGCAGCCAGGTATTTCCTCTAGAGGCATTCAGTCAGGTGATGCGATTCTAGTTTCCGGAGATATCGGTCGCCATGGTGCATGTATCTTAGCCGCTAGGGAATCTCTTCGCTTAGAACATGAAATGAGCAGTGACTGTGCAGTGTTGTGGCCAGTTGTTGACGCTTTAATTCAACAAAATATTGATATTCGTGCGATGCGAGATGCAACACGTGGCGGCATTTCAGCTGTGATGAATGAATGGTGCCAAAGCTCAAACATTCAATTGATGCTGCAGGAAGAACACATTCCAGTTGATGACATGGTAAAAGGTGTTTGTGAATTATTTGGTTTTGAACCTTATGATTTAGCGAATGAAGGTACATTTGTTATTGCCGTTCCACAAGAGTTTGCCCAGCAAACACTCAATGTACTCAAGTCATTTAATCCTAATGCAGCGCTAATCGGTCACGCACAATCAGGCGAGCCCTGCAAACCAATCTTGCATACCCCTTGGGGAAGTCGTCGTTATCTAGATTTCCCACTTGGCGAGTTGCTACCGAGGATTTGTTAGTATGCACGAGCTTTCAATCAGTCTAAAAACAATAGACTTGGTGTCCGCGCAAGCCAAGAGTCACAATGTAAATAAAGTCGTCGCTATTACTTTAAGTGTAGGTGCGCTTTCTTGCATCGAACCCGAAGCACTGATGACGGGGCTAGAATTTGCTAGTCGAGAAACCGTCGCAGAAGGGGCCAAGTTCAACATAGAAATGGTGCCTGCAACTGCAACCTGTTTGGATTGCGGCAAGCATAATGACGTGAAAAGTCACATGGATGCATGTTCTCATTGTGGTAGCCATCAGCTACAGATTGAAACAGGCGAAGAACTAAAAGTTAAACATATTGAGGTAGAGTAGTATGTGTAATGTTTGTGGATGTGGCGATAGCCACGTAGAAGGACACTCGCACGACCATAGTCATGATCATTCTCATGACCATCACTCCCATGGGCACCATTCTCACGGTGAACATTCTCATTCGCACGACCATACTCAGCCTGTCGTGATTCATCATCATTATCACCATACCGGTGATGTTCATCATCATGTGCATTATCATGGTTCAGCTGCTGAGGCTCAAACACACCACCATCCGAAACCTGCTTCTAGCGAAGGTACGCACCAACCTGAAAGGCTTGAAAATGGCGACCTTCACTATGGTAAAGGTGAGGCTCAAGTGCACGTTTCTGGTGTTTCTCAACGACAACTGATTAGCTTAGAGCAAGATATCCTAGGAAAGAACAATCATATCGCGCAACACAATCGCGAGCATTTTGTAGCGAATGAACAGCTAGTTCTTAATCTCGTTTCTAGTCCGGGTTCTGGCAAAACCACTCTGTTGACTGAAACGCTAAATCGCATCAAGCAGCAGTATTCTTGCGCTGTTATTGAAGGCGACCAACAAACGAGTAATGACGCGGAACGCATTCGCGCGACGTCAGTGCCTGCCATCCAAATTAACACTGGCAAAGGTTGCCACTTAGATGCCGATATGATTCACAAAGCATACCATCAGCTTGAAGTCGACAAGCATGGTGTCTTGTTTATCGAGAATGTAGGTAACTTGGTTTGCCCAGCAAGCTTCGATTTGGGCGAGCACTGTAAAGTAGCAATTTTGTCGGTTACTGAAGGTGAAGAAAAGCCTTTGAAGTACCCAAATATGTTCGCAGCTTCTGATCTCATGCTAATTAATAAGATCGATTTGCTGGATTATGTCGACTTCGATATCGATGCTTGTATAGCTAATGCAAAACTGGTTAATCCCAACATTAAGGTTATCAAAGTTTCAGCGCGCACAGGCGAGGGTTTAGACGCTTGGGAAAGCTGGATTCAGCAGCAGCTAGGTGCTTTGAGTAGTAATAGTTAGCCATCAATTTAGAGTCGTTTTTATATTTAATATGTAGCCTTTCTTATAAAACAAGAAGGGCTGCTTTGGGGATTATTGTGATTAAATACAATTGTTTATAGGTAAATTATGAAACTTATCTCCGCAGTTTGCGGACTGTTTACACTATTTGTGGTGAGTAGTTCTTCAGCAATGACATTTGACCAACTAACAAAGATAAACCCTGATTCATATCAGGTTATAGATTGTCGAGACAGCAATGTATTTAACGGCTGGTCGGACAAAATGTATTCAAGGGGCGGCCATTTTCCTCACGCCGTTAATATCGATTCTAATTGGCTTTCTTCACTCAATGATGAGCAGTTTGGCAACGTGCTGAGAACGCATGCATTGACAGCGAATTTGCCTACTTATCTGTATTGCTATGCCGACCAAGAAAAAGAGTTGAGAGCCCGCCTTAAACAGCAGCATTTCTCTGATGTACATACAATAAATCAATCTATCAATGACTACTCTGGACAGCTGGTGTCTTTTCCAAACTACCGTCATCTTGTACCCGTTTGGTGGGTTGAAAAACTGTTACAGGGTAAGGATGTTGCGAATCCACCGAGTCAAGACTACAAGATTGTAGAAGTTGCATGGGGTGAAGCGACTTGGTATCTCACATCACACATACCTCACGCCTTATATCTAGATACTAATAACATCGAATCCAAGCCTTTGTGGAACAAAGTTTCCGACGAAAAGCTGAAAGCTGAGTTTGAAAAACTTGGAATATCTCACAATACCACCGTATTGCTGTATGGCAGAAATATGTCAGCAGCAGCACGGGCAGCGAACATCATGATGTACGCAGGTGTTAAAGATGTACGCCTTATTAATGGAGGTTGGCAAGCTTGGGAAAAAGCAAAATATCCGTTTGAATCTCTAACCACTAATCATGCCAAATCAAAGCCGTTTGGTGTGACGATTCCTCAGCATCCAGAATATATCATCGGGTTAACGCAAGCTAAAAAGCTGCTCGCTGATCGAGACCATAGCTCATTGGTTAGTATTCGAAGCTGGCCAGAGTATATTGGTAAGACGAGCGGTTATAGCTACATAAAGCCTAAAGGAAGAATTAAAGGTGCTAGGTGGGGACATGCCGGAACTGATGCAAGTCATCTGCAAGATTTCCATAACCCAGACGGTACTATGATAAGCCCGAATATCATCGCTCGAAACTGGAATCAGTGGAATATTCTCTCTGACCAAACTGTAGCTTTCTATTGCGGAACAGGATGGCGAGCATCAGAAGCATTTTTCTATGCGTATGTGATGGGGTGGAAAAATATTAGCGTCTATGATGGCGGTTGGTATGAATGGAGCTCAAAACCTTCAGACCCAATCGCGTTAGGTCCAATAGAACCGGCTAAGAAGATCGCCGTTCACTAACACGCGACCTTTGCTCAATGTCAGACATGTGTATTGTTTGAGACAGTTGGGTATAAAGTTTTATCAACACAAAAATCCGCTCACTATTTTGGTGTGAAATGTTCCAATTTTGCACCAAAATAGTAGTTCAATACTACTTAGATCACCTTTGGTGGAAACAAAAATGACAGCCTTGAAACGTTATCCACATTTTCTGTGGACAAACTAGTGGGAAAACTAAAGAAAAGTCATTGTCAAACTCCTCTGTCACTTTTTGTATAACTGTTTTACATATCTAAAGATCCAAATGGAATTATGCTAAAAATGATAATAAGTTCAAATTATACAGGTAGTTACTTGGCTTGGTGCTTTTGGTTATAGGGGCGTGTAATTATTTGGTTTTGTAATTTTCACAGTATGGCGCAGCTGTTTTAAATGATATAACTATAAATAAAACAATATGGATTAATTTTGTCCAAATTTAGTGATTAAGGTGTGAGTAAGTTGTGGGTATTAGTTGCTGTCCTTTATCCAAACTACCATCATGTTTATGCACAAGGAAGAATTGTTGTAGCGAAGCGCCTAACTACTTAGCTGCTCTTAAGGTATTTTAAATCTCACCGTTACTTTGCCACCTTTATGGATAGTTCTAAGTACTGTGAGCTTGAGTGACAGTGTAATCGAAACAGACATGGTGACAAAGATGGCTATCATAATCATTAGTTGATATTTGATTGCCAACATTGGGCTAGCGCCACTTAAGATTTGCCCTGTCATCATTCCCGGCAGGGTGACGAGTCCTGTTGTGGTCATTGATGCCAAAATAGGTGCAAGAGATTTTTGTAACGCTGCTTGTATAAAAGGGCGTGTAGCATAGCTAGTTGAAGCGCCAAGTGAGATGGCCGCTTCGTACTCAGGCTTTCTTTCTTCCAAAGAAGTAAATAAATTTTGTAAAGCTACGATGTTGCCACTCAAGCTATTGCCTAACAACATCCCGGCCAAAGGAATCACGTATTGCGCGCTATAGAATGGAAGTGGTCTCACGACAGCCGTGCATATTAGAGCAAGCATCGGTAATAGAGCAACGAATAAACCTAGTGAAACAGGCAAAAACAACTTTGCTTTTGGTAGTTGGCTTTTGCCAATGATAGAGCTTGAGCCGACAAGTATCATTATCAAAAGCCAGCCAGCATTTACAAAGAAACTATTTACCCTAAATAAATACTCCAAATATAGCCCGACCAATATCAGTTGTAGGCTCATTCGAATTACGCTTATCATAATGTCTTTATTGAGCATTAACTTGAGCTGGTTGCTTATTGCTATTGGGATCAACAAAGTAGTAGCAACAAGTACCAGTTGCCACCACGTGATATCTATCATTCCGTTCAATGTTTACTCCAGCAGTATTGGCCTATTTTGAGCCGCGAGACTACAAACTCTCGATTTGGGATTTGCATGATTTACTTTACGGTAAAATAGGCTAGTACCGCTATGTTTAAATACAGGTTTTGTAAAGGCGTTATATTTGAAAGGTAGGTGCTTTCTATCATTTGGAAAGCACCGTTGTAGAACATGATGGATAGATTAGTGATTAATTAATTCACAATAAGGTTGTGTTGATTCACTCCCTTTTGTCACACAGTTTGCAGCGGTCATTCCAATAACGTATTGCCCAAGCCCAGTAGGGTGAATGTCATCTTCAAATAAATAGTTTGCGTGCGATTGATCGGGAATACAAGTCAATGCTTTTGAGTTGGCTCCACATGCTGGAGTTGTGACATTATCAAACTTGATTGTTCTGCCATTGACATCAATGGTGTGCGCTGGGTTATTGATTCCTGCATCAACTAAGCTATTTACATCAATATAGTATGCTTTGATCCCTTCGTTTTGCAGCAGGCTATACAAGGTTGCATTGTATGCTTGAGAGGCGGTGCTGAGTAATGCCGATAGCTCAGCAGACTGCTGACCAAGTGGGGTACTACCAAGATCTGGCATGTTAAAAACTAAAAAGTCCGCACCATTATTATTTTTACTTAGGAAGTGATGGTTTAAATTGTTGATGATATTCGCTTCTTGAGTTGCTGCAGTAACCGCAGAAGCCACTACATCTTCAGGGGTTGCAGTTTGTTCTAGCATTGCTTCCAAGGTGATGAAAACATTGTTCGCCCCAGCCCAAAATGCATATAAGTTGTGTCCTCTATCAAGTCGCCCGGATAAGGAAGCTAAGTAAGTATCAACTTGTTGTTCTACTGATGGTGGGTTGTAGCAGGTTTCACTTTCATCGGATACACAGGAAAGAGTGATTCCTTGCCCTTGTGTTGTAGCTCCGCCGGATGCAAAGTTACGGCCTCCAGGTATCACTTTAACGTAGGAATTGTCATCTTGGCCGAGAAAAGCTGTGTTGTTATATGTGATTCGTGTTCTCAACGCAGTTGCTACGTATTCAGGCCACATTTTAGAGCCTGGAGTAGAGTAGGTTGCTTCTTTTATTTCTTCTAAGTTAACAGGGTTTTGGTTCTGAACGCCTTGATCAGAAAGGCTATCGCCAAATACGATTAAATGACGATATTGAGAGTGCTCGCCATTATCATTATATAAACCAGTTTCGGCATGACTTGTCATGCTTACGCCAAGAGAGAGTAAGCCACCTAGTATTAGTTGTTTGTTCATCAATGTATCCTCTTATCGGTTTCCGTTTATTTTTTGAGGTTCCTTGAATAGCCACAAAGCAGATAAACACATTGGTTGAGGAATAGCTAAAACTGCGTGCTAGTACTGGATAGTTATTGCGCATGAGATCTCATTGCACAGCAATATGAAATGATTAGGTGAATGGATTAAACCCGAGTGTCGAGTTTTGTTACTTGGACTTGTAAACGTTTACAATGTTGCTGGCTAGATTGCCACCCAGAACGTTATGAGAGCAGAAGCGTTTAGACAACTTTTATGTACTCTTAAATTTACTAAGCAAAATGCATCGAAATAGCTTTTTAAACGCTAGCTTGGTCTTTTTCTACATTTGGACACTTATTCGCAACGATATAGACGTAAGAAATGCAAAACAAGCATGTTGTCAATGGACCCTAAATAGGTACCCAATGCCATTGAATGATATTAAATGCTGGTAAATGGTATTAATCAGAATAAAACTCTATCGTGTTTTGCTTGCGTATGTGATCGCTATCACCAAAAACTTTGTGTGTAATCGTTACCATTTGCGCTGTAACTGATTAGGGAAAAGGATAAGTCAGAATTCCATCGAATTGGAGCTGGAGATCGGTTAGCTATATAGGTCAAGGAATCGCTTTTTAGTATATGGATAGGTTCTTGCTTTAGGCTTTATGGTGCACATAGATGGCCTCGTCTATTCACGTATTGAAGCTGCGTTAAATCATTATTCATATTGCAAACTGGTTTTAGTAACGGCGTCAAAGAGTGATGGGCATTTGAATGTGCCAGCACACACTAACAATTAGAAACTTTGCGCTGCCGCTAGAGCCTAAAAAATAAATATAAAAGAGACTCTACTATGGCAACAGTGATTACTGACAGAAGTTCCGATGGTTCATCGCCATTTGATAAAGATGATACAGGCTTAAATCGACATGTGTTTATTGCTTGTATGATTGCAGCGTTAGCAGGTTTGTTATTTGGTTTAGATATTGGTGTTATATCAGGAGCGCTTCCTTTTATTGCCAAAGAATTTGGGTTAGCGACCCATACCCAAGAGTGGGTAGTTAGTTCAATGATGTTTGGTGCTGCCGTAGGTGCTGTTGGTTCTGGCCCGTTATCAAGAAAATTCGGCCGTAAGTACAGTCTAATCGTTGCTTCAATTTTGTTCTCCGTTGGTTCTTTGGGTTGTGCGATTGCTGGTAACCCAGAAATTCTGATTGTTTTCCGTGTTCTTCTTGGTTTAGCTGTTGGCGTCGCGTCTTTTACTGCACCACTTTACTTGTCGGAAATTGCTCCACAAAGATTGCGCGGTAGCCTAATCTCGATGTATCAACTGATGATTACTATCGGTATTGTCGTAGCGTTTCTATCTGACACAGCATTTAGCTATGAAGGCCAATGGCGTTGGATGCTTGGTGTGATCACAATTCCAGCGTTGATTCTATTCATTGGTGTACTTATGTTGCCGCGAAGCCCTCGTTGGCTAGCGCTTCAAGGTCGTCACGTAGAAGCAAAACAAGTGTTAGCACTGCTGCGTGGTTGTGATGTTTCTGCTAAGAAAGAGCTGGAAGCGATCCGCGAAAGTTTGAAAATCAAGCAAAGTGGTTGGTCGTTATTCAAATCAAATAGCAATTGCCGCCGTGCCGTGTACCTAGGTATTGTTTTGCAAGTTATGCAGCAGTTCACCGGTATGAACGTTGTTATGTATTATGCGCCTAAGATCTTTAAAATCGCAGGCTTTGCAAGCACAGAGCAGCAAATGTGGGGCACTGTGATTGTTGGCCTAGTCAATGTGTTCGCGACATTTATTGCTATTGGCTTAGTAGATAAATGGGGACGCAAACCTGTACTTAAACTTGGTTTCTTGGTGATGGCCGCAGGAATGGCTATTCTTGGCACTCTTCTTCATATGGGTGTGACAACGCCAGTTGAACAATATTTTGCAGCGTTCGTTTTACTTATTTTCATTGTCGGTTTTGCAATGAGTGCAGGCCCACTTATCTGGGTTCTATGCTCTGAAATTCAGCCTCTGAAAGCTCGTGATTTTGGTATCACGGTAAGTACAGCGACTAACTGGATTGCGAACATGATTGTTGGCGCGACTTTCTTAACTTTCCTACAAGTATTAGGTAATGCTCAAACATTCTGGTTATATGCAGCGCTGAACCTAGTGTTTATCTTTGTCACTATGGCTCTAATTCCTGAAACCAAGGGCGTAAGTCTAGAGAAAATAGAACAAAACCTAATGAAGGGAGTACCACTATCTAAGTTAGGTAGAAAGTAGATTAGATATTTGTCATTTCTATTTATTAAAGAAAAAGGAGCAGCGATGCTCCTTTTTTGCGTTTTTCTCCCTGAGTTGAACGCTACAACTGGAATTTGAGTAAGTAAAAATAGGACAATTTCACATTTTCAGGTAGAGTAGGGCTCCTTAATATAACCAAGCATGTTTGATAGCTTGATTCAGGCAGGTTTGGTATTGCAGTTTGCCATGTTTATTCAGCCAAAATCGGCTTTGGCAGCGTAAGTAAAGAAGATATTTAGTAGGTAGCAGTATGATCTTAGTGGTTGGGCATAAGAATCCTGATAGTGACAGCATTTGTAGTGCTTTAGTAGCAAGTGACTTTTTGCGAGCTCGTGGCTTAGAAGCAACGCCAGTTCGCCAAGGTGAAATCAATAGAGAAACTCAGCATATTCTTAGCACTGCTGGTGTTGACCAACCTGAACTTCGCACTGAAGTTGCAGGTGAAAAGATTTGGTTGGTGGATTACACAGACCTTTCTCAAGCTCCTGATGATGTTGCTCAAGCTGAGATCTTAGGTATTGTCGATCATCACCGCTTGGGCGATGTTATGACAGTGAATCCACTTGAAGCGTGGATCTGGCCTGTAGGTTGTACATGTACCATTCTTTTCAACATGCACAAAATTGAGCAAGTTGAAATCAGCAAAACAAACGCGCTGCTAATGATGTCTGCGATTTTGTCTGACACGGTTGGTTTTGCATCACCAACTTGTACGCAAAAAGACAAAGACGCGGTACAAGAGCTAGCAAAAATCGCTGAAGTTGAAGACTTAGACAAGTTTATCCGCGAGCTTCTAATTGCAAAAACAGACATTAAAGGTCTGTCGGCTCCACAGCTAGTTGAAAAAGATCTTAAAGCGTATCCATTCAATGGTCGTGATGTAGTTGTTGGTCAAATTGAGTTAGCAACTCTAGATCAAGTTGACGGTATGATTGATGCGCTACAAGCAGATCTTGTTCGTCGCTGTGAAGAAGATAAATTGGCTTTCGCTGCTGTAATGTTAACAGACATTACTACTGCGCAAACCAGACTTATCTATGCTGGTGAGTGGTCAACGAAACTAGATTCTCACCTAGAAGATGGCTTACTGATGATGGAAAATACGTTAAGCCGTAAGAAGCAAGGCTGGCCTTGGCTGCAAGAGCAGTTGGTATAAGCTTTCTTGCTTAGATAATGAGTTAGGGTCTAGCAATAAGACCCTAACATTTCTTACCGAAGCATGGCGCTTGGTTAAAGTGACTCTCAACCATTCTCTGTGTAATGGTATGACGCGGGTTAGCTAAAACATCCAGCGTGTTACCTGATTCCACCACTTCCCCTTCATGCATCACCATCACCTTGTCGGTTATGTGCTTTATAATGCCGATATGCTGCGACACGTAAACAAAAGAGACACCCATTTCATCCTGAAGGTCTAAAAATAGGTTGATGATTTGTGAGCGCATTGCCATGTCGAGCCCGTTTAATGCTTCATCGGCAATGATTATTGATGGTTGCAGAATCAAAGCTCTTGCTAGACACACCCTCTGTTTTTGTCCTGCTGCAAGCATTTGTGGATAGAAGTATGCGTGTTCAGGCAGCAATCCGACTCGTAATAACGTTTCCTTGATGCGACTCATCCGTGCTTCTGTGGTCATATTGGTGTTACGTTTCAGCGGCCCGTCTAATATTCTACCAATTTGGATTCGCGGATTGAGCGAAGTGTTTGGATCTTGGAAAATCATCCGTATCAACTTACACCGCGTCGAATAGTCTTTATGTTTAAGCTGTTCGCCATTCACCAAAATCTCGCCAGATGTAGGCTTAACCATTCCAGAAAGCATTTTTGCTAGTGTGGATTTTCCAGAACCATTTTTACCAATAAACCCAATTGTTTGCCCTGCTTCTAAGTTGAAGCTAACCGGTTTAACAGCATGTTGCGCCCTTTTACGAAATAGTCCCGATCGGGAGTAAAAGTCTTTTGAAAGCTGTTTTACTTCTAATAACGAAGTCATGACTTTTTCTCCGTGTTAAGTGGAAAATGGCAGGCAAATTTATGATTTTTAACTTGTTTCATCAAGGGCATTTGCACACATTGCTTTTGTGCGTGTGGACATCTTGGCCCGAGGCGGCAACCGATCGGCAAGTGCTGCAGTGGAGGAATAGAGCCTGACAAGGAATGTAGTTTTTGCTTTTGCGGGACATCGTCATTGAAATCTGGCATTGCGTTCAACAAAGCCTCAGTATACGGATGTTTTGGTGTCGACAAGATTTTATTCGTATTGGCTGATTCAACCGCTTGTCCACAGTACATTACTGTAATGCGCGTTGCCCACTGAGTAATAGTTGTTAGGTCGTGTCCGATTAATAAAATCGTTGTGTTGTTAACTTGGTTCATCCGGCTCAAAAGTCGCAGTATTTGCGATTGAGTTATCGGGTCGAGATCATTGGTTGGTTCATCAGCAATAAGGATTTTAGGCTTAGCCGCAATCGCCATCGCGATCATAACTTTCTGACATTCACCGTCGGTGAGCTCATAGGGATAGCTGTTCATTATCCGGCTGTGCTCTTTAATGCCTACTTTATGTAAAAGCACGATGGCCTGATTTTTTTTCCACTTTGATCTTTCCCAAAACTTGCCTTTGAAAGTATGGGACGGTATTGCTTCAATAAGCTGACGGCCGACTTCCTCTGAAGGGTCAAGACATGTTGAAGGTTCTTGGAAGATCATGGCGATATCACGGGCGACGACTCGTCGACGTTCACGAGCGGTAAGTTGCAAAAGGTCAATATCACCTAAGCGCATTCTATCGGCGCTGATTTTCCAATTTGGTTTGCTGATCCCAACAATAGCTTTTGCTATCAGGCTTTTTCCAGATCCTGATTCACCTACTAAGCCACGAATTTCACCTTCATTCATGGTAAAGCTCATCTTATCGACGGCTTTCACCATACCCTGTGGAGTTTCGATTTCGATTGTTAAGTGCCGAATATCTAGAAGTGCCATTATTCTATGCCCGCATTCAGGGAAGTTCTTGCGCCTTCTCCTACAAGGTTAATGACAATGACCACAAACATGATTGCCAGTCCCGGCAATATTACGGTCCAAGGTGCAAGGTATATCAGTTCGACTGCATCACCCAATATTGCTCCCCATTCTGTGCTTGGAGACTGAGCTCCTAGACCTAAAAAGCCTAGCGCTGAGATGTCCAAAATAGCGACGGATAGAGCAAGGGTCGCTTCGGTTGCAATAACCGCGAGGATATTCGGTAAGATTGAGTTCCAAAGTAGATAGAAATCTCTCGCACCATCGAGACGAGCAGCCATTATGTAGTCTTTTTCTACCTCAGCATGCACGGCAATATATACCGAACGAACAAAACGCGGTATGAGCGCGAGGCCGATTGCAATTAGAATATTGAACTCACCAAAGCCAAAGAATGCGACGAAGATGATTGCTAGTAACATCGATGGGATCGACATTACAGTATCAAGTAAGTGATTAAGCGTACTTGAAAGTAGGCCTTTCGTCATACCAGCGAGAATACCGATAGTACAGCCTATGATACTTGCAACAAGTGTTACGATCACTGCCGCACCGAATGTGAGTCTTGAACCAGAAATAATGCGCGAAAGAATGTCACGGCCTAAGTCATCAGTACCCAAGAAGTACTCAACTGTTCCTTGAGGATCCCAAGATGGAGGGACAAGAAGGTGGGTCGACTGAGCTTGTGGATCATGAGGAGTAATCCAAGGTGCAGCAATGGTTACGACAACGATGAAAAGTAAGCACCAAAAGCCGAACATGGCCATGCTGTTATTTCGATAGCTTCGCCAAAATCGCTCAAACTGGGTTGGGATGTGTTCTTCTTGATAAACGCTATTTGTTAGCATACCACTCTTTCCTTACTAACGGATTGACCAGAGCACCAAACAGATCGGAGAGAATATTTGCGCTTAAAACTAGTGTGCCAACCACGATCACGCCAGCCTGAATTTCAACATAATCTTGGTTTGAGAGAGCTTCGAGTAGCCAGCGGCCAATACCGGGCCAATTAAAAATAGATTCAGCAATAATGGCCAGAGTCAACATACTAGAAAGCTGAACACCAAGCTTTGGCACAATAGGAGGAATGGCATTTCTAAGTACGTGTTGGAAAACGATTCGATTGATGGATAGGCCTCGGATTCTTGCCGCTCGAATATAGTTTTTAGTCATCACATCTGTGACCGTATTTCGCATCAATTGAATAACTTGTGTCGTTGGAGCCAGTGCCAAAACGGAACAAGGTAGAATCAGGTGCTCAAGGACACTTCTAAACGCTTGTGCTTTATATTGCTTCTCAACAAACAACGAATCAACCAACGCAAAGCCCGTCACATGATGAACTTGGTAGAGAAGGTCGTAGCGCCCAGAAACGGGAAACATTTGAAAGTGAAGAGAAAAAGCCATGATCAGTAGTAAGGCCACCCAGTATATTGGGGCAGAGTAGCCAGACATAGAAATGAAGGAAATGATCGTATCTATCCATTTACCTTGTTTCATTCCAGCTAAAGTACCAATAGGTATACCGACGATAACTGACATCAGAAATGCAATGGTACATAGTTCTAACGTTGCCGGAAATACCACTGCGAGTTCATTGACAATGGGTATACCTGCTTTACTGATACCAAAATTTAAGTGTACTAAATCATTTAGGTACAGCATCCAGCCGTGCCAAAAGCCGACTTTGAGCCAAGGCGAAGCGGGGTCGAGGCGCAATAAACTGAACCCTACAATAGTGAGAATGAGTAGGGTGATGATAAACAGATTAAAGCGTCGGATTGAATACCAAAGCATTTATCTAATTCTCTCAACTAAATCAAAAGGTTGTGTGTTGAAGGGGCTAACTCTGAATCCAGATAAGGAGTCATCGTAGGCTTGAAAGTGCATGCCATGCGCGAGTGGAATGACAGGAAACTCAGCATTCAAAATATTAAGCGCTTGTCGGTACAAGTTGAGGCGGTATCTAGGGTTGTCAACCTCTAGAGCAAGATCGAGCAATTGGTCGAAGTCTTTGTCACACCAGCTTGATACATTTAGTCCAGCTTTTTGTGAATCGCAGGACAATAGAGGACGTAAGAAACTGTCAGGATCTCCAGTGTTGGCGATCAGCCCAGACAAGGCGAGATCGATTGAAGATAAGTCTTCGCTATCCCTGCTATCAAAGCGATCTTCAGTAATGATTTCCAATTCTATCCCTATATCAGCTAAATTCGCTTGAATGAGTTCTGCAGTTTTCATCGGGCTAGGATTATACGCTCTAGGTTCCATAGGCACCGACATGGTCATTTTTAGGCCTTCGCGATATCCAGCTTCTCTTAACAACGCGATGGCGTAATTTCGGTCATAGCGCACTTGAGTTTGATCTTTCCTGTATACCCAAGAGTTCGGAGGTAAAATTGAATAGGCTAGGCTGCCAGTCCCGTAGTATACCGAATCAAGAATATTTTGTCTGTTTATTGCAAAGTTTAGTGCTTTTCTTACCAGTGGGTCATTTAGAGCTGGGTGAGTGGTGTTAACCGCGACAAAGGAGACATTCATAGCTGGTTTAACAATTAAATCTAACGATTCATATTTTTTGATGATAGGGATCTGGCTTGAGAGAGGAGAGTAGAGGACGTCACACTCCTGACGTAAGAATTTAGCAAACGTCCCAGTGCCTCGTTGAGAAACATCAAACACAACTTGCTGCATTTTAACTTTGTTTTTCCAATAGTTATTGTGTCTTTTAAGACGTATGAAATCGTTAATATGATACTCGTCGAGATAAAACGGACCGGTTCCTATTGGTTTGCTATCGATCATCTGCTTTTCATCACTCAGCTCAAGCTGATTGGCATACTCTTTTGAATGAATTACAGCGAAGCTGGTGGCGATATTGGACAAAAATGAATTGTCGGGCCGACTTAACGTGAACTTTACTTTATCTTTCGAAATCGCTTTTACATCTTTGACTAGATCTGAAAAATCAATGCTAGCAAACCAGGGATATAAGCCCCCGCCAACTTGGTGAAAGGTATTGTTTGGATCGATGATTCGCTTGAAGCTAAATACGACATCGTGTGCATTGAGTTCACGGGAGGGAGAAAACCAGCTGGTTGATTGAAACTGAATGCCTTTATTAAGATGAAAAATGTATTCGGTGCCGTTTTTATTAACCTTCCAGCTCTTAGCGACATTTGGGATAGGTTTGTAGGTTTTTTCATCTAGTTTGATAAGGGTATCGAATAGCTGTGGGCTGAGGGCTTCTGAGGTGATACCACTATCGACCAACTGAGGATTAAAGGTATTTGAGCCTTCTAGGCCGCAGTAAACGAACCCACTTTTTCGAACCTTGCTATGGTCATCGTTGTCACCGCAACCTGCTAGTAAACCAAGACTACATATTCCAAGAGTAAACTTTTTCAATATATTCATAGTGCGCTTCATTGAGTGCACAACGCACTAGGGTCAATTGACCGTTTAGGATTGCAGACAGGCAAACCCTAGGTATTAGTGCTCCACTCACCAATATTATATTGAACAAAGGAAAAGCCATCTGTTTAACTATCTGATTTTGTGGAAAGGTTGTACTTTCTAACCATTCCCCGAAACTGATGATAGCTTAAGCCCAACAGCTCTGCCGCCTTACGTTGACTATATTTTGCTTCTTCCAAGGTGGCATTTAACAACTCAATGTCCATCTTCTCTTGCCACTCTTTGTAATTCATGGGAAACGTCAAGCGTATGTTTTCAGTATGGTTTGTTGTTAGCTTACTGTCACTATCTTTGCTGAGACTTTTTTCGGTATTCCAACTTGGTTCAAATGGATCAAATACGAGATCTTCGATAGGTCTGTCGGAGTAGCCGTGCATATAAATTGCTCGCTCAACCACATTTTTTAGCTCTCGCACATTGCCTGGCCAGTGATAGTCCATCATCGCTTGCGTTGCGACTGGTGAAAAACCAACAAAGAACTCAAGCTTTAATTCTCTACACATCTTTATCGCGTAGTGCTCGGCTAACAGCAAGATATCTTGTTTTCGATGTCGTAGAGGAGGAAGGTGAATCACATCAAACGCTAAACGATCGAGTAAATCGTGTCGAAACAGGCCAGCCTTGCTCATTTCCTGTAGGTTGGCGTTTGTCGCGCATATCAGTCTCACGTTGGCGTTGATTGGTGCGTGTCCGCCAACACGTTCATATTGACCGTACTCAATGACTCTAAGTAGCTTTTCCTGAATGACTAATGGTGCTGTTGCCAATTCATCCAGAAACAGCGAGCCTTTTTCTGCTCGTTCAAATCTGCCTGAGTGCCGTCCCTTTGAACCAGTGAATGACCCTGCTTCATGGCCGAAAAGCTCCGAATCAATCAACCCCTCACTCAGTGATGCGCAATTTAGCGTTATTAGGGGTTGATTCCATCTAGGAGAAAGGTAATGCAGCCTTTGTGCAATCAACTCTTTGCCTGTACCTCGTTCACCAATAATTAAAATGGGGCGGTTAATTGGAGCAAGTTTTGAGACTTTATCTAAGATACTTAGAAAGGAGGGCGCTTCGCCAATAAGATCTTGCTGCATAACATACTCCGGTGAAATGGTAAATTTGACCAAATTGAGGTTAATTTCATCATATCATAATAGGTCGGTTTTTATGCATTTCGTTAATTTATTGAAATTATTAATTAAAATATTTGGCATGGAGTTTGATTACGTACACTACAGGCACTCGTGTAAAGAATGAAACGCTATCAGGAGGTTTACAATGGGTATCTTTTCTAGATTTGCTGACATAGTTAATTCCAACATCAGCTCTTTGCTCGATAAGGCGGAAGACCCCGAGAAAATGATTCGGCTCATTATCCAAGAAATGGAAGACACTTTAGTTGAAGTGAGAACGAATTCTGTTAGAGCTATGGCGGACAAGAAAGAGCTTGAGAGAAAATTAGTGTCACTCGAAGATCATTGTAATGAATGGCAAAATAAAGCGACTTTGGCGCTGACGAAACAACGCGATGACCTAGCTCGCTCAGCGTTAATGGAAAAACAAAAGCTTGAAGACATAATCAAAGATTTAAAAAATGAGCAGATCATCTTGGAAGAGACTATTGAAAAGCTAACGGGAGAAATCAGTAAACTAGAGAGTAAGATTACTGAAACTCGCGCAAAACAGCAGTCACTATCCATTCGAACTCAGACAGCTAGTAATAGGCGTGATGTACAAAAGCACCTACACACTAGCCGTACTCATGAAGCCATGGCCAAGTTTGAGCAATACTCTCGAAAAATCGATGAGCTAGAAGCTGAAGCTGATCTTTATGCGAATACAGGTAATAGTAAGTCACTCGATCAAGAGTTTGCCGAATTGCAAGCGCAAGATGAAGTGGAAAAAGAGTTAGAAAAGCTAAGAAAACAAGTTTCAAAAAACCTTAAGAAATAGGAGCTGTACATGATGTCGTTATTCCTTACTGGACCACTCATTGTTTTTCTAATCTTTGTCGCTCCACTTTGGCTGTTTCTTCATTACCGCAGCAAACGGAAGTCGGAGGCAGGACTGTCCGAAAATGATAATGAACGTTTACAGCAGTTATCTGTAAAAGCTGAGTCGATGCAAACTCGAATTGATACATTAGAGCGCATTTTAGATTCTGAAACACCGAACTGGAGGCGTAGATATGAGTAAAGCTCTCTATCGAGATACGGTTAACGGGAAAATTTCTGGTGTATGCGCAGGGCTTGCAAACTATTTTGGTTTGGAAGTTTGGATAGTGCGGATCCTATTTATTTCTGCTGCTGTATTGGGAGGCTTATTTCTGGTGGTTCTGGCCTACATTGCCATGACACTTATGCTAGACAAGCAGCCAACAGAATACGCGGAATCGATTAAAACCAAACAAGAACATGTGCTCAAAAGTAAACCTTGGCAAAAAGGCCAAACACCTACGGACTTGTTAGACACCCTATCTGCTGATTTAGATAAAATGGAATTACAATTGCGCGGCATTGAAGCATACGTGACTTCAGAAGCATTTAAAGTGGACAAGGAATTTAGCAAGCTATAGTGGAAAGCGAGTCCCGCTTTGTTGCGTCATGTTCCAGTCATCGGCTAAAGTAATCTAGACCAATAATCAGTAGAGGTAACAGCTATGTGCGAACGGTGCCCTTGGGTTGATTTGTCCAAGCCAGATTACGTGGAATATCATGATAAAGAATGGGGAGTACCTGTTCACGATGATAAAAAGATGTTTGAGTTTTTGCTACTAGAATCCGCTCAAGCAGGGCTGAGCTGGTATACCATTCTCAAACGAAGAGAAGGCTACCGAGAAGCATTCGCTGATTTCGACTACAAAAAAGTGGCGACATTTACTCAAGATGATGTTGAACGGTTGATGCAAAATAGTGCGATTATCCGCAATCGCGCTAAAATTGAAGCTGCCATTAACAATGCCAGTCGTTTTATGGAAGTACAGCAAGAGTTTGGTAGCTTCAGTGAATATATGTGGGGCTTTGTGGACAACAAAGTAGTCGTAAATGATATTGAAACCATAGATGATTACGTCGCGACTTCTCCAATATCAGACGCTTTAAGTAAAGATCTAAAAAAGCGCGGATTTAAGTTTATTGGCTCGACAATAATTTATTCTCACCTCCAAGCTGCTGGGTTGATTAACGATCATTCCAACCAATGCTTTCGTAAAAAAGAAGTGATGGCGCTCACTAAGTCTTAGTGCAAGTATTTCAGTGAGTTGAAAATACCCCTAAAGCAGTATTCCATGGAATGGCAAATGTCGAACTCATTGCTATACTGATTTCGATAACGCGCAGTTAAAAGACTATTAAAATGCGAACGGCTAGGGTTACATAACGTGCTTACTTATTTTTAGCGCCTATATTTGGGCGTTTTTTGATACTTGCTTTTAGCTTTGTTCTACCTTGCACGAAATGCTTAAGTTCTACTAACTCCAGCCGAATTTGTCTTACTTTAACTCGATTTTACGTATAGTCCGCCACCAGTAGGTTTAGCAGGAGAATTATATGTCACTTACCCCAATAGAAAAAAAGTTGATACAAGAAAGCTTCAAAAAAGTAGAGCCTATTGCCGAGCAAGCTGCGGATATATTCTACAATAAGCTTTTTGAATATGACCCGCGCTTGAGAACATTATTTAAGTCAGACATCAAACAGCAGGGGCAAAAGCTCATGGCTACTTTGAAAGTGGCGGTAAGTGGTCTAGACAATTTAGATGAGCTGGTGCCTGTACTTCAGCAGCTGGCGAAGCGCCATGTTGCTTATGGGGTCACGGCTGATGATTATACACCAGTCGGAAATGCTTTGTTGTACACGTTAAAAACCGGTCTTGGCGATGATTTCGATGACTCAACACGGCAAGCATGGGTTAAAACTTATAAAACGATTGCTGAAGTCATGCGCTCTGCAGCGTATCCAGACTTTGATAGTTCAAGCTACAAAAATACGAAGGTTTATAATCAATAATTGGCTAAAGGTTGGTAAATAAAGGTGCTAAAGATAGCACCTTTATCAATTGAACCTGTTTTTTCTATGAATGAGCTGTGAGTGCTTTATTGTATCGCTCGAAGCCTGCTTCTAAATCGGCAATTAAATCTTCGATATCTTCCAACCCAATATGTAGGCGGATTAGTGTTCCGGTAAAATTAGGGTTGGCTATGGTTCTTAAGCTATTAAAGCTGCTGGGTTCGTTAGCTAGAATTAAACTCTCAAACCCTCCCCAAGAGTAGCCCATGCCAAAGTGACTCATTCCGTCAAGAAGAGCCGTTGTTGCTTTGCTGTTGCTTTGTTTCAATACAAATGAGAATAAACCATTTCCACCGGTGAAATCACGCTGGAAAAACTCGTATCCGGGGCAGCTTGGTAGGCTTGGGTGGCGAACATGATCCACCTCGGGTCTAGACGTTAGCCAGTCAGCTATTTTCTTGCCGTTCTCATCGTGCTGTCTAAGGCGGACATCAAGCGTTCGTATACCGCGCAGGGCCGTATAAGCATCATCAGGTGACACACATTGCCCCATTAAGTAGCACTGTTCACGAAGTTGATCCCAATATTTTTCCGAAGCGGTCGCTGTACCTAACATGATATCGGAGTGCCCACCAATGTATTTGGTTGCCGCTTGAATGGAAATATCGACACCATGATCGAATGGAGAAAAGTTAACCCCGGCACCCCAAGTATTATCAAGCATCACAACGATTCCGTGTTCATGCGCAATTTTGGAAAGTGTCGGAACGTCTTGCAGTTCCATCGTAATCGAGCCCGGAGATTCGGTGAAAAGTATTTTGGTATTTGGTTTGATAAGTGTGTGTATATCTTCACCGATTAGAGGGTCATAATAGGTTGTTTCGACGCCCATCTTTTTCATCATGACATCGCAAAAATCACGGGTTGGCTCGTAGCAGGTGTCAACCATTAAGATGTGATCGCCCGTTTCTACAAAGGCTAAAATTGAATTTGCAATTGCTGCCGCTCCACTTGGAAAAAGAGCGCAACCCGCACCGCCTTCAACTTGTGTCATGGCTTCTTGGAAGGCGAAGTGTGTGTTAGTTCCTCGGCGGCCATAAAACAAAGTTTGTTTCGCACGGTTGATAGTAGCATCTTTTTTCTCAGACACAGTGTTAAACAATATTGTTGAAGCGCGTTGCACAGGAGGGTTTACTACGTTCTGCGTCCACTTAGGTTTGCGTCCAGCACTTATCATTTGGGTCTTTTTACCGTGTGACATAAGAATTCCTTGTTTAATAAGACGATCAGTTATTTAAACCACAATGAAGCCCTCAATTGCAACCCAAAATGCTAGCTAGCATGTACATTAAAAGTTCTAGTCGTTGCCCAATACACCAAGGTGAACGAACTGAGCAGTCTGTTTTAATGAAAGTAAAAACTCTATATTTTTCATGTGTATCTATCATTAGGCCCGTTTAGTCACAGTACAATGTCTAAGTTGCAAAGCTTTATTTTGTTACTAATATTTTTATTAATAATAAGGAGAGATGCATGGAAAGTACGACGATGAAAGTGTGGAATACAAAGCTTGTTCTTTTGGTCATTGCACTATTTTTCGCCCCATTTCAGGCGATATCAGCAGAAAAACTCAATGTCTTAACGTGGGAGGGGTACGTTGAACCAGATGAAGTAGCTGCGGTCAATAAAATCTTAAAAGACAAAGGTTATAACTATGAAATAAACGTTATTTCGCCTTGGGCTGAAGGCCCAGAGCAAATGTTTAAACTGCTTAGAGCAGGAAAAGCTGATATCAGTTTCCTGACTTTAAATTATATTCAGATGCAACGAGGTAAAACGGCAGCTTTACTTCAACCAATCAATACAAATTCTCCTAGACTGACCAACTACAAGCATTTAGACCCAGCTATGCTTAACGTTCCTATGGGCACCGAAAATGGCAAAACACTGTATTTGCCTTTTGGTGGTGGCGCTTATGGTCTTTGGGCAAATATGAAAAAAGTGTCTGAGGGAGAGGTTCCGAAGAGCTTGAATGGGCTGCTCGATCCCAAATGGAAGGGAAAAGTATCTTTAACAAAAGGCCAGGTACAACCGAATGTGGCCATTGCTTCTATGATGGCTGGAAAGTCTGCGTTCTATCTTAATGAGGTCTCTCGTTCTGAAATGCAGGCAGAGAGCCAAAAGGGAGATATTGAAGGTAAGTTGAAGGCCCTTTATGGTCAGGTTTCTTACTTCTGGGGCGGTTCACCTGAATTTAGAGATGATCTGTTGATTGTAGCGTCGTATGGTATTGGCGCAGCGGCAGAAAATAGAGCGGGTGGAGATTGGAAGCTGATTAAGTTTAAGGAAGGAAACACCGTATGGATGGATACAATAAACTTCCACAAAAACTTAAAAGGTAAAAAGCTAGAAGCCGCTGAAATATTTGCTAATTACTTTATTAGTGATGCTGTACAAACACGTTTAGTGAACAACCTTGGTATGGTCAGTGCTTCGTTGAAACACCAGTCAGCAAGCGACAAAGGTTTCTTTGTCAAAGACATGTTCTGGCCACCGTATAAGAAAGAAGTCGATAATTTGATGCTACTAATGTCCAAAAAGGCGATGGAAGGGAAGTAGTAAATACACTGAGTAAGTATATTTTCGTTAACTTTAGTAGGGGAGAGGTTGTGTTATCACAGCCTCTTTATATTTAACTATTACTTACTTAAATCATAAGCACCTTTAGTATGGCTATATTTAACAAGCCTATATCTTGGGTTTTTATCAACCTTAGTAATTTTATATCTAATTCAGCACTTAATAAAAGTTGCAATGTATATGCGTGTTTTAAAATGAATTATTGAGTGTTTTGTTTTTAAACTTGACTCTACCTGCTTTCCAAAAGTAATATGCCTAACGTATATTCTGTTAGAGGGACTCATGGTTAAGAGTAAAATTATGAATATTAATGGTAGTGCTATTAAGAACTTCCTTAATATATATGAGTTTAGAAGTATTACAGAGGCGGCTAAAATTTCCGGATTAGCCCAGTCTAACGTAACAAAGCAGCTTCAAAGTCTTGAGAGCAAGCTGGATACAGTGTTGTTTGATAGGCATACCCGAAACCTAGTACCTACTAAGGCCGCGGATTATCTGTACTCCAAATTCGATGATTTATATAGAGAGTTTGCTTTACTAGAAAGCATGACAAAAAAAGTTAATGACGGATTTTATGGCAATCTTAACATTGGTATAGGTAAAATTATATCTCCTTTGATTAGCCAAGTCCTATGCCTTAATATTCAGAACAATGAAGAAGAATATAAAGAGTTAAAGGTGACCATATCTTCAGATACCTTTATGAATCTAAACAAAAAACTCTTGCAAGGAGAAATTGATTTATTCATATCTCAGTCTGAAATACAGCCAAATATACCCGAATTAGATTTATTGGTTAAGAGTCCCTTCTTAAGCTTGGAAACAGCTTGTATTATAGGACCGTCAATGGGGATTAAAGAAGATGTGACTGACTACAAGTGGGCCTTCCCTCAGTTCGATACCAACCACATTGTTTCTAGGCTAAACAACCCCATCCTTAGGGATTTTTACTTAAAGGCTGCGGCCAAAGGAAATATTGCGTATCAAGTCGATAGCGGTGATGCTCGAGTGCAACTTGCTGAATCAGGTCAAGCTGGAACCATCGTTCCTTTTTATATGGTAGAAGAAAAAATAAAAGCTGGTAAACTTATTCGCTTATCAAAAAGTATGGATTACTTTGACTTCTCTATTTATTATCTGGCTAATCGACCTATAAATAACAATGTGAGGAAGATAATAAACGATTTGAAAGTTAACTTAATAAAGAATTATCATTTCATTGAAAATACTACTAGAGAATAGATACCTTTCAATATTAATCCATGATTTATCTTTTCTATAAGGCATGTTTCTATGCGCATAGGCTTGGCGTGAAATTGGAAGTGCCATATATTATTAGCTCTATGTTTTTTTCTATAACCTTTTCATAAAAGTCGCCATTGCTTTCAAGGCTGTATGCAGAAAGTAATGTTTGAGGTATGTTAAATGGATGTAGCAAGAGGTTTATAATCGACACTTTGCTCAGTTCCGGGTTCATGTTAGTGTCAAGTATACCGCGTGTCTGTAGCTGTGGAACAAGTTTATCGTATAACTCATTAAATGAATTTAAAACTATATTAACTACATTATCATACCTATTATCTTTTTCTAAACTTAAAGTATGGGACATGATTTTAGGTAGTTGTGGTGCCTTCTTGATTTCTTGCATAACATCGAAGATAAATGTGCTAAAGTTATTGCATGTAGTACTTTCAATAAGTTTAGATATTTGAATGAAAAAGCTGTCACATAGGCTAACGACTGCTGTTTCAAATAACCCTTCTTTTCCTCCAAAGTAGTATCTTATCAATGAACTACTTACGCCCGCTTTTTCAGCGATAAGCCTCGTCGATACTTTGTCGTATGGCATGTTTGAGAATAAGTTCTGAGATGACTTTATAAGTGCATATCGAATGTCCATATAGGTATCGGTAGTGGAAGGTCGTCCTGGTCCATTTCTCCTATTTGCTGATGGCAATGTTATTTTCATAGTTTAATATCTCTAAAAATGTTTAATACTGAAGATTTATAATCAATATAACTAATTAATGTTATATCGCGTAATTAACAAATTACCTTATAATTCAAGAAGCACTATTGCTTGCTCTCTATTCATTTTGAAATGAACCATATAAAATGTAATTAATATCTCACGGTTTTTGTATTCCATTTTAAATACCTCGGTTGATGTTTATTCTGATAAATTCAATATCAAATTGTGACAGTAAATATCTAGGTAAGACACAAGTTTTAGGTGGCTGCATTTTGACCACATCTATGTTCCTGTGCAATATAATATTGCTAATATATACATTCCAATTAGGAATGTATGATTCAATTTTATCTTTGTCAGTAAGTTAAAATGTTGAAAAGAAATAATTTACTAAAAAACATCTTTCGGAGAGCATAACTTCTACTTTTAAAATCTGGTATGTCCTTAAGTCTTAGTGATGACTAAAACTGGAATTACTAAGGTCAAAAGTGTTGATGTAGAGGTTTCTCTAATCGAAGTAAGTACAATTCGAAGGGGAGAAATGCTAGGTCTCAATCAAGGGGCAGGAGTAGAGAGAGTTGTGAAGTTATAACAACTCTCTTTTTTATGATTCGTGAGAAGGAAAATGCTGATTATGCTATAGCTGGTTCATCGCTTGCTGAATCGCTGTTATCCGCTGAGCGCCATATACCTAGCGCGGCGAGTAGTGCCATCACAAGCATGAGCAGTCCAACAGGCATTTGATTGCTAGTAGGGATCATTGATGCAACTAGAGCAACAAGACCTGCGCCTAAGTTTTGTATACCACCGAGAACTGCGCCTGCGGTGCCTGCGTGATTTGGAAATGGTATCAAAGCGCCAGTCACTGCCGCTGGATACAAAATACCGCCACCTAAGAAATACAGCAGTGCGCCACCCACCAATGTTGCTGCATTAGTGATGTCCATAAGACCGGGCACGAATATTACCAACGAACCGAGAATAATGGCCGCTAAACCCACCAATAGAGAGGTATGGTTTCCATAGCGTTTTACAAGCTTTCCTGAAGTGCTAGCGCCGATAAGGTAACCAGGAATAGGTACAACAAATAGTAAGCTTACCGCCATTGCAGAATAGTGCAGAACGCCACCAAACAATACCCCTGATGCTGCTTCAAATACAGCTATTCCAGAGAAGGTTGCGACGAGGCAGAGCAAATAGCCTTGAAATCGTTTGTCAGAAAGGACGATACGATAACTGTTGTAAACAGATTCCGATTTGCGTTTTTCTTTTGGCAACGTCTCCATCATGCTGGTCATCATCGCTAGCGTTACGCCAATACTAAACAGAGTTAGAAATAGGTAGCTTGAACGCCAGCCAAAGGTATCTGAAAGATATCCGCCGATAAGTGGCGCAGCAAGCGGAGAAAATATGACACACATACTGATCAAGCCATTTACTCGATGCAGATCGGAGCCGGAGAAGCAGTCTCTAGTCAATGTGCGACACATTACGCCACCACAGCCAATTCCTAAACCTTGAATGAAACTGCCTGCTAGAAACCAGTCAAACTGCTCAGAAAATAGCGCGATTAACGTACCTGCTATGTATATGCAGAGTCCTGCGATAATGACAGGCTTTCTACCGATACGATCAGAAACCGTTCCGTAAATAAACTGAGAAAAGCCATAAGGAATAAGAAAAAAGGCCATAACCGCTTGCAGTGCAGAAGGTGTGACCCAAAACTCTTTTGCCATAGAGGCAATAGAAGGAACATACATCGTTTGAGTCATCTGTCCAACAGCAGTCAGTATTGCTATCAGAAACGTCAGCTTAGCTAGAGAAAGGCTCCTAGTCATTTTTATCTCCAGAACATAAGAAAATTATCGATATTACATGGATAGCAAAACTAATGAATTTTGCTCGATTGGGTTACATAGAAAACGCGACGATATTAGCTATTGTTAATGCCACGTTCAATATGTAATCACTATGTTTTGCTCGATAAATTTCTATGATTTGGATTAGAAAAACTAATCAGTTTTAAGGCGATTATAGAAGTGGGTTGAATAGATAGAATATCCGTTCAAAGAAACGGTAGTAAACTTTTCTCTTTTTCCACTCTTCTAATTTCAATGAATGAGAGTGTTCAATATAGGAATCTTGCAGTTCAAACATCTCTTTTGTGAAGTGCTCGTCATCGATAGCGAGAGTGAGTTCAAAGTTGAGCCACAAGCTGCGCATATCCATATTGACGGTACCAACCAAGCAGAATTGCTCATCAATGACCACCGATTTGGTGTGCAGCAATCCACCATAAAATTCATGGATCTCCACACCCGCTTCAAGCAATTCGGTATAGAAAGCACGAGAAGCCCATTGCACCATGAGTGAGTCATTTTTATGAGGAATGATTAAATCGACTTTCACTCCGCGCTGTGCAGTGAGTTTTAACGTGTCTAACAGGTCAACACTCGGTACAAAGTAAGGCGTAGTAATTCTTACTGAGTGGTTTGCTTGGTTAATAGCAAGACTCAACACTTGAGAAATAAGGTGTTCTGGCATTCCAGGACCCGAAGGCACAACTTGAATAGGATGAAGAGCATTCGATTCGTCAACCGCACATTTAGGTTGCGGTGGGAGAGCCCGTGCACCTGTTTCAACTTCCCAATCCCAAGAATGGATAGCGGATAGTACGTTGACTGTCGGTCCAGTAATACGAACCATAATATCAATCCACTGGCCAACACCAGATTCTTGTTTGAAATAGGCAGGATCAACCAAGTTCATTGAGCCGGTATAAGCAATTTGGTCGTCAATTACGATGATTTTCCGGTGCTGCCTCAAGTCTAAGCGACGCAAGAACATACGCCATGGACTAACCTCTAAAGCTTGCACGACGTGAATGCCAGCCTTTTGCATCATCTTGCGCCAAGGACTTTTGAAGAAGTTGGCACTGCCCGCCGAGTCGACCAAGAGTTTGACTTCAACACCGCGCTGAGCCGCTTTAATTAACGCTGAAGAAACCGAATCAGCAAGACCTCCGGGGTGCCATATATAAAACACCAAACGAATGCTAGTCGTTGCAGATTCAATATCGTTGATAATAGAGCGAAGTATTTCCTGAGGTTCGTTTTTTAAGGTTAGGGTATTGCCGCTTAAAGAAGGTAGGCCTAGACGATTATTACATAATTCATCTATTCGGGAGATATGGTAACCAAAGGTTTCCCGTGAATGAGCTTGGCACTCATTTAACTGTGTAAACCAAGACTCATAAGGCGTAAACATCTCTTTTGCACGCTCGGCTCTTTTTCTACCGAGGTTAAGCTCACCAAAAAGAAAATAGCAAAAAACACCAAGAATAGGGACGGCATAGATGATGAGAAGCCAAGCCAATGATACGCTTACCGAGCGATGTTTGAGCACTGCTCGAAGAGTTACCCCAGCTACTAGAAGCCAATACAATACAATGCCAGCCAGAGTTAAAAAGTGATAAAACTTTTCCATTGAGATACTCGTATAAAACAACTTGCAGAATAGTAAATCGAAAATGGTTAACAAGGGAAGCTTTATCTCGACAAGATATTGCAACAATCTGTTGTAATGTTTGGACGGAGCTATTTGCCCTTTATCAAGATAAATGAACAAATATTCGGCGATCTGTAAGAGGAATTAGATGTTGCGCTAAAAAAATGAGACTTTACGCTTTCCTTTGTACTAGTTAACTGGTTTACTTGCGACGCGTTTAGTATTCCGTATGGTTTAGCAAGCTGTATAGCCTCAAACTAAACCATTTAGGAAGCTGATATATACACTTTAAATGGAAATGGAAGACCAACTATGGCAGTAAGTTCTAGAGGCCACTTTTCTTCAAGATTAGGTTTTATTTTGGCAGCCGCAGGTTCAGCGGTTGGTTTAGGTAATATTTGGGGATTTCCTACCCAAGCAGCCAGCAATGGCGGTGCACTCTTTTTGATTATTTATCTGCTGATGGTGTTTCTCCTAGCATACCCAATGCTAGTAGCAGAGTTAACGGTCGGCCGATACGGACAATCCAACCCAATTCGCTCATTAAAATCAGTATGGCCAAACGGCAAAGCCGGCGCTATTGCCGTGGGTGTCGCGGGGATGGTGGTTGTATCCTTGATTTTGAGCTTTTATGCCATAGTAGCAGGTTGGTTGGTCGGCTCATTTGCTGGAAGTGGGCTAGAGCTCGTTGGAGCTTCAGACGCAGTAAGTTGGCTTACAGGGTTTAGCACGCCTCGTAACTTAATCTTGATGGTCGTATTCATGCTGATGACCATGTACGTAGTGCAAAGCGGCGTAACAGATGGTATTGAAAAGTGGTCTAGCCGTTTGATGCCAATACTGTTTGTTCTTTTCGTATTGCTTATCGGTTATATCTTTACCCAGCCGGGAGCGATGGAAGGCCTGAAAATGTACTTGGTGCCTGACTTTGATCATTTCAGTGCTGAAGTTGTTGTAAGTGCGATGGGCCAAGCGTTCTTCTCACTTTCGTTAGGTGTGTGCGCTATGATGGTGTATGGCTCCTATCTAAACAAAGAAGCAAACCTACCTAAGACTGCGGCTCAAGTTGCGTGTGTTGATACAGGTGTTGCTTTTATCGCTGGTCTATTGATTTTGCCTGCAATGTTTGTTGCTAAGCACAATGGTGTAGAGATCTTCTCTGACTCTGGTGAGTTGCTAAGTTCTGACACATTGGTTTTCCAAGTGTTGCCGGCGATGTTCCACTCTATGGGTACAATTGGTGAATTGATCAGTGTGCTGTTCTTTGCCGTGATGCTTATTGCAGCGCTAACTTCTTCAATATCTATGCTTGAAGTACCTGTCGCCGTTGCTATCGAGGAGCTCAATCAATCTCGTAAGTTAGCGGTTTCCTGGATTGGTGCAATCATCATGGTTATTTCGGGCATAATTGTCTTCAACTTTGGTGATCTATTTGGGTTGGTCATCAAGCTAACGACTGTATACGCTCAGCCAATCATCGGTTTGTTTATTACTTTAATTGCTGGTTGGGTATGGCATAGAAATCAGGTATTGAAAGAACTAAAACAGGGTTACCCTGAAATTGAGCAAGGCTTGTTTTGGAAAATTTGGCCAACATACGTGAGAGTAGTTTGCCCAATTCTTATGGTTATGGTTTTCTTTTTCTCTTAAGTACTAACCTTTATAACTGAGAGACAAAAGCTGCCTAGAGCAGCTTTTGTCCTATTTGATGCTTGGAGAATAAAACATATTCCGAGCTGGCAAGCTTTCTTCTCAGCTAAGCTTAACTAGCTGAATGGGTTAATAAAAGGTATCGTATGTTGAGTCTAAATGTAATGGGAATGAATGATGAGAGAAGTATTGGCTCAACAAATTATCGATAGCTGCCTTGAAATGGTTCGCTTGGGCCTTAACCAAGGTGCGTCAGGCAATGCAAGTGTCCGTTTTGAAGAAGGGATGCTCATTACTCCAACCGGCATTGAGTATAGCCAAATGACACCTGAGCAAATCGTGTATGTTGACGGAAGTGGACACTTTGAGGAAGGCAAAAAACCTTCCTCAGAATGGCAGTTTCATTTAGCGTGTTATAAATCTCGCCAAGATTGCAATGCAGTTGTACACAACCATGCAATAAACAGCACCACATTGGCCATATTGGAAAAGCCAATCCCTGCTATTCATTACATGATTGCCGCGTCAGGTTGCAAAACCATTCCTCTTGTTCCATACGCCACTTTTGGTAGTCAAGAACTGTCAGATTCGGTAGCTAAGGGGATTACAACGAGTAAAGCGCTGCTGCTCGCACATCATGGCTCAATTGCTATTGGGGAGAACCTAAACAAAGCGATGTGGCTCTCTCAAGAGGTTGAAACGCTGGCGGATATGTACATTAAAGCTCTTTCGACAGGGTTGGATATAAAAATCCTTGATGATGAAGAAATGGATAAAGTGATAGAGAAGTTTAAGACTTATGGCCTAAAAGTTGAGGAGTAAAAACGTAAATTAGTTTTTATGCATATAATTTGAAAGGGAAAGTCAGCACTGGACTTGGCAAATGGATAATATGTTATGAAAAGACTTATATATAGCATCACACTTATGTTGGTGATTATTATGCCTAAGCTTTCTTTTGCAGAACTCATTGTGTTGGCTTCTCCTCCTAACGATAGTTACTACAAACCCTTTCATAACAAAATCATCAACTTTCAAGTCGATTACGCGAAGAAAGTTATAAGTAATGGCGATGACGTTCTTATCCTGAGCTCAGAAAAATCATACAAAACCTACGCGAAAGAGGTTGGTGCGAAACATGTGCTGATATACCCAATGGACGATATTTGGATGCGTGATTTTACTCTGACCAACCCAAGTGGAGAGGCAATAGTATTTCGTTATACGGCAGAAGCTCAAGGTGGCTATGACAATGCTCAGCAAGTCGCTGACCAAGTACAAGAGACGTTTTTGAGCTTGGCAAATGAAGCAGGCTTGAGATACAAGTCGACCAGCCTTCTAAATGATGGTGGTAACCTTGTTGATGACTATGCGGGCAACAGAATTTTGAGCACCAAGTTTTTAAATGATAACAGCCTTACGGAGAAACAAGCGCGGCAAAAGCTTGTCGCGCTGACAGGTGCGAAACATGTCGCTTTCATCGAGTCAGATGAACCTGAAGGGTTAGAGCATGCTGATGGCATTGCTAGTTTTGTCGATGACAATGTCGTTGTTATAAATGAATACCCAGATGATGAAAGGTATGCGAGTTACCTTAAAAGTGAGCTAAAGCGTCAACTACCCGGTGTAACGGTTCATTCCATTGTGACGCCATACGATCCAGATACCACCTTTGACTCGCAGTATCCTTCCGCTTGTGGTTTATATACCAACATGCTGGTAACACCAGATAAGATCTATTTTCCACAATTCGGTATCCCGGAAGATAAGCTGGCGTTGGAGCAGCTAGAGGCTATCACTTCAAAAAAGGTAGTTCCGGTCTCTTCTGAGCAAGTGTGTGGTTTAGGTGGCGGAGTTCGCTGCATGTCTCTACAACTTAGAGGTGAAAATGCTGAAAAGCTGTTGGACTATGCCCATGAGAAATCTGACTAGAGTTGTTTTAAATATCAGAGGGACCGTTAGAAAAGTTTTTCTTAGCGGGTACTCAGGTATATACTTCGCCTCCTAACCCAAAGAGGCCACATGTTCGATTTACTTTATAGCCATGGTGACTTTATTGTCATTAATAAACACCCGAATGTTTCTGTACATAAAGATGACGGAGACACAATGTTACTGCAGACAGTTCAACAGCAACTTAGCATCGAAAAACTCTATCTAGTACATCGGCTTGATAAAATGACATCTGGAATTTTGTTGCTTGCGAAGAACGGTAAAACGGCAAGTGAACTTTCCGGACTGTTTGCTCAAAGAAACATTGAGAAGTATTACTTGGCTATCGCAAACAAAAAACCTAAGAAAAAGCAGGGGTTGATAGTTGGCGATATGGTGCGTTCTCGACGGTCGGCTTGGAAATTAACCAGTTCGACTGACAACCCAGCTGTCACTCAATTTTTTTCTTATGCAGGTGAGCCCGGTGAGAGGGTGTTTTTGTGTAAACCAAGTACAGGTAAAACCCATCAAATACGTGTAGCCATAAAGTCTGTTGGCTCCGCGATAGCGGGTGATCCAATTTATAACCCGACGTCAAATTGTGATAGAGGTTACTTGCATGCGTTTGCTGTTCGATTTTCTCACTGTGGCCAGCAATATGAATTTGTTTGTGACCCAAGAGAATACCAACTTCTTGGCGAGAAATGGCACTCTGAGTCGGTAAGCACTGTTATCGATAACGTAAAACAACCTTGGCAGCTTACTTGGCCGAACATCAAACACTAACAGAGAAAAAAATGCGATCAGCAGAATTATCCACCTTCTTTGAGCAACTAGAATCAGAGCTTAGCTCTATACCTAACGAATTACGTCGCCTATTTCATGGTAGAGGACGTTGCTGGGAAGGGTTGGAGCAAATAACCGCTGACTGGCTTCAAGGGCAGTTAGTTGTTCAAGTTTTTAAGCAGCCTGAAGCACAATTTATCGATGCCTTAAGACAAGGGCTGATAGACTTTTCACAAAGCGCCGTATGGGAAAAACAGCAGGGTAAAACTATTGTTTTGCAACATCGCTATCAAGAAGGAGCGCCAGCAGAGGTCGTTATAGGTGATCTAAACTCTTCTCCGGTAGTTGTAGAAAACGGTATTCGCTATCAGTTGGATGTAGGTCGAAACCAAAACTTTGGGCTATTTCTCGACATGAGGTATGGTCGTGACTGGGTAAAAGAGCGCTCGAAAGATAAGAAGGTGTTAAATCTGTTTTCGTATACCTGTGGTTTCTCGTTGGCTGCTATTGCTGGTGGTGCAAAACAGGTAGTTAACCTAGATATGGCAAAGGCGTCTCTCAATAAAGGTAGACAGAATCACCGCCTCAATGAACATGATACGTCAAAGGTGAGTTTTTTAGCTCATGATCTTTTTAAGTCGTGGGGGAAACTGAAAAAATTTGGTCCGTATGATCTGATTATTATTGACCCACCATCTTTTCAAAAAGGCAGCTTTGCCCTGACCAAAGACTACCAAAAGATTCTTCGCCGCTTGCCAGATATGCTTACGGAAAAGGGTCTCGTATTGGCATGTGTCAACTCCCCGTCTGTCAGCGAGCAGTTTTTGATAGACAGCATGAAAGAACAAGCGCCTCAAATCGAATACCAGTACCGATTGGACAATCCACCCGAGTTTAAAGATATTAATAGCCAAGCCAGTTTGAAAGCGATGGTTTTTGCGTTAAATAAGTAGCGAGACTTAGCCAAATAAATAGGGAAAACTAAACTGAGTTTTCCCTGTGAAGTTACCCTTGGTTACTGTTTAACGTATGAAACCCTGAGTGGATGCGAGTAAAGGTCGTAAACCAACAGGCTGCCCCAAATAGATAAGCAACATGGTTAAAATATTGTGGCCAAAGGCAAAAAATGACAAAGCATGCGATAGTCTCTGTCCCTTCAGTTAGTCCACTCATGTAGTACAGAGATTTGTGTTTATAGACTGGATTTTCGATTCCTCTTTTCCCCGCCATAACAGCGAAAGCTAGAAAGCTACTGCCCGTGCCAACGAACGCAAAGATAAGAAACGCCCCTGCAATTGCATTTTCAGCTGGATTAGCGATGACAAATGCAAAAGGAATCATAGAATAGAAAACAAAATCTAGGCTGATATCCAAAAAGCCTCCAGCATCGCTAGGGCCATGCTTGCGAGCGACCGCACCATCCAATCCATCAAATGTTCGATTGAGCAGAATGAATACTAATGCAAGCTCAAGATAGCCAAATACAATTGCTGGAAAGGCACAGCAGCCGAGACAAAAGCCAATGATGCTAATTTGATCGGCTTTGACACCGAAGCGATTCGCTACGTTGGCCAGAATATTAAGTGGGCCTTTTACAACTTTGCTACTGTACCTATCAAGCATTTATTTACTCCATGGCCAAGAGATGATTTTTCCTGTTGCGGGTTTATCTTCGATATCGTGTGTGACTAAAATTGTAGGAATGTTTGCTTGTCGCAATTGTTCTACAACCCAATCTCGAAACTCTTTTCTTACCTCTGAGTCGAGTTTACTGAAAGGTTCATCTAACAAGGCTAGTTTAGGTTGCGCAAGTAGCATTCTTGTTAGACTGATTCGAGCACGTTGCCCACCTGATATTTGATTTGGAAAGGAATCAGCAAGATTTGATAGCTTAATGCTCGATAAAGCATCCAAGGCTATCTCTTTACGCTGCTTTTTCTTTACGCTATTTGGCAGTGCGAACGCTAAGTTTTGCCAAACATTCAAGTGCGGGAAGAGTAAGTCATCTTGAAATAAAATTCCTACTTGCCTTTGATGAGGAGCCTTAGAAGTGACGTCCGAGCCATCCAGTTTTACTGAACCTGAATAAGAAAATTCATCGCTTAAATGTCCAGCGATTAAGCCTAACAGTGTTGATTTACCGCAACCACTAGGTCCCATTAGAGTTGCGACTTCACCCGCTTTCACTTCTAGATTAAAGTCGCCAAACAGCACTTCTCCAGAACTTCTTGCAATGGACAGGTTTTCTAATCTTAAAGTCATGTTAGTTCGCTTCCTTAGGGGCATAGCTTAAAGAAGGGCGTTTGAAACGTCCTATTAAAATGGCCAAAGTAAAAAAGATGAATGGCAGGAGAGCTTGCCACAAACCATAAATTGCTGTCACGCGTCTATCAAACCCACTGGTTAATGCAACCGCTTCGGTTGTGATCGTGTTGATACGCCCACCACCAAGCATGAGGGTCGGAAGGTATTGAGCTAAGCTAACACTTGCCCCCATAGCCCAAGCATACAGTATGGCTGTTTTAAGTATTGGCAGCTTTACTTTTAAAAATGTCACTATCGGTGATTTACCAAGGCTAAAAGCAGTGTGAGTATAGTGATTGTCATAGCTTTTCCATGGTCCATCTAAGGACAAATAAACGTATGGAAAAGCGAAGAATATATGTGACCACAGAACCCAGAGGTAGTACTGATTGCTAGCAATAAACAATGATGTGATTTGTAAGCCAAACAGCACTGACAGCTGAGGTATCAATATAGGCAACGCAATAACATAACTCGGTAAACGCAGTTTATATCGGATTCGATATTCATGAGCAATAAATGCAAGCAAAAGGGCAATAGTTGCACTGATAATTGCTAACGAAAGACTGTTATTAATTGTCGGCCAAGCATTAAACCATTCGTCGTGCCAAAACCTTAGGCTGTAGCGCGTGGGTAATAGCTCAGGAAAGCGCCACCGCAATGCAAAACTCCATACCAACATCATGGGCAAGATGATTGTTGAAAGTGTAATTAACACTGTTATGACGCTTTTCCCCGGAAGCCGAACACCAAATCGACCTGAAAACTGCCAGTTTTTGCAAATGCAGGTGCAGCTCTTTTCAAAGAGTACTGCGACAGTTAGCATTAAGCTTGCAATAGCGAAAAGCGTCACAGCTCCTGCCGCTGCTCTTGGCATCAGGCTTAAATCCGGTTCATTAAACCACTGCCAAACTAGGACAGAAAATGTTGGCGGACGATTAGGGCCCATGATCAGGCTTAAATCAACAACGGATACTCCATATGCGAGTACAGAAAACAGTGCAAAACGCAGCTTTGGAAGCCATTGAGGAAGTACCACTTTCCACCAAAATTGGTGGGGAGAGTAGCCAAGTGACGTACTGATTTGACTTAACTTCTGGACCTTTAACTGCTGGATTATTGGTAAACTCATTAGCAATAGGAACGGTGTTTCTTTGAGTGCCAATACCAGAGTTAGTCCTAAAGCATAAGGATCTTGAACAAGGCTAAAATAAGATGAGTGACTTAAATTGACTCCAAATAGTTGGTGAATAAGCCTAAAAAACATTCCAGAAGAGGAAAACAAGAAAGTAAATCCGATGGCAAATGCTAGGTGGGGCATTGCGAGCAAAGGAGAGATTAACGTTTCTATTTTCTTCCAAATAGGCCGACCGAATAAGCTTTGCATGATAGCAAAACAAAATAGTGCAGCGAGATATGTGCTGCTTAAAGCGGTAAATATTGTTAACAGTACAGAATGAAATACTCCATTCCATTCATACACTTGAAAAAAACCATCAAAATTGAAGTGACGGAGACCAATAGGCGGTATATAACCAAGTGCCGATAAGACAACACCTAGTGAACCGGGTAATAGTGGTAAAACGCACACGGCGATTAACACTATATAGGACAAGCGAAAAGCTATGCTATTTCGCTTGCCAGTTTGAATTGTGTTAACTGCCATAGCGTTTTTGCCACTCAACCTCTAACGCTGATTGCCAACTTGGATCTAACTCTTCTAGAGATTTGTACAGCTTGATATGTTTCGCTGTACCCGTTAGGTATTTGTGTTGCAAAATTGATGGATCTCCCCATACAGAGGTATTGCCTTTTCTTGACTGTGCAGCTGGGCTCATCAAATAGTTAATTGTCACAAGCGCACCTGCTTTTGAAGTAGCATTCCAAGGAATAGCGAGAAAATGAACATTGGTTAACGCGCCTTCATCCATAGCGTACGCTTTGACGGTATCAGCAAGTCGACCACTTTCTTGGCCTGCAAGAACCGCATTAGGGTTGAATGCAATAGCAAGATCGAGTTGTCCATCATCGAGAAGCTGCATGGTTTCTGAGGAGCTAGATGGGAACTGCTTACCACCACGCCACATAAGTGGATGCAGTTGATTTAAGTATTGCCAAAGTGGGGCGGTAATTTTTTCAAAATCTGCTTTATTTACTGGTTTATGCAGTGCTGGGTTGTTGTGGGTGAGTTCGATTAAGGCTGCTTTGAGGAAGCTCGAACCATGGAACTCTGGTGGTTTTGGATAACTCACGCGGCCTGGATGCGCTTTTGCGTAGCTAAGTAGTTCAGCAAATGAACGCGGCGGGTTTTTTAGCGTAGCTGAGTCGTACATAAAGATTAACTGACCGACTCCCCATGGCGCTTCGTAGCGGTCTGTTGGAACAGAGAAGTCTTCTGAAACAGGCAAGGATTTGTTAACGTATTTCCAATTGGGTAGGGTGTCGACAAATGGTCCATAAAGTAGGTGATTTTCTTTTAGTGACTTGAAGTATTTACCATTAATCCAAACCATGTCGACGCTACCACCGCTATTTTTACCTGCGGCCTTTTCGGCAATAAGGCGTGACGTGGTTTCGATCATGTCAGTTACTTTGACCTGTACCAACGTGATATCGTATTTCTGTTTAAGCTGTCTACCTGCCCAGCGAATATAGTCATTAACTTCTTGGCTCCCACCCCAGCTATTTAAATAGACGGTTTGACCGTGAGCTTTCTTGACGATGTCTTGCCAGTTGTCTTGGGCAAATACGGACTGAGAGATTAAAAATATGAATAACGTTATGAAAAGCCTTTTCATAGTGTTCCTATTGCTAAAGTGATGTAATGAGGAGACCTAGCTCATGAAGTTTTACTTTCAGCAGGCCCGCTTATATTACCTAATGAGGAGGCTATAGAGTAGCTAGATTAAAAAGTTAGAAATTGTTTTAAAACACCTTTCAGCTCAAAATGTTGTTAGACCCAACAGTTAATACGTAGCATTATCTTGGGGAGGTTAATTTTTGCGCGCTTATATCGCAATGTATTGTTGAATAGAACATGTTGTGTCACCAAGTGTTTGCAGTCTTACAGCAGATGACATAACGTTAATAGATATGAGAAGGAGGGCGAATATGGAACAGTTAGAGTTTTTTGTTGTACCTAGCCCTTGCGTGGGTATTTGCAGCTTGGATGACAAAGGGTATTGCAAAGGGTGCATGCGCAAACGTGAAGAGCGCTTTAATTGGTTGCAAATGACACCAGCACAACAACTACATGTCATTAAACTATGTCGCCAACGATATCGGCGTAAAATTGCTAAGCAGAAACAAGAGCAGGGTGGAGCACCCTCTCAAGATGATGATATCCAGCAGTCGTTGTTTTAACCATTTAGCGGATAGCTAAATGAGTAGCGTTCTATTTTAGTCCCCAAATATCACTGATCCATCCACCTGCATTTTCGTCGAAATGGCTTCCAACAAAGCGGTTATTTAGCTCAACACTATTGTCAGTATCAGCTTTCTCGGAAAGTAATTGGTGGATGTAATTCGCCATAGGATCATTGGCCATTTGTTGCTTTTTGGACGCAACCTCTTTGATGAGCTGAAGACGATAGGTGGAACTGGCCCTTTTCATAAGTATCTCCGCATTGTGAGGTGGTTATCAAACCATAGAATTTGTCGAATGCGTAGTCAAGGGAGATCCAAATCAGATTATTGCTCGGAGCTTCTTATAGTAGACGAGCAAAAAATCTGCCCACCACTTAATTGATTAAAATGTAAATAGAAATGGAGTGAATATCACAGTATGAATTTATGCGAAAAAAAAAGAGATTTGTGATCTAGGTTCGATTCCACAAATCTCTTTTAGGGAGTTAGACAAAGTAATTGGGTTACTTCGCGTCGTCTCCATGTTCGTCACAGGTCTGTTTAGTGACTAATTTATCAACCACTAGTTGACCACGGCTATTGCGCATTTTAATCTGATAGTTTATTCCGATACCCAAATTCCTAGTAATTTCAGGCGTCACACAGTAGCTGTTGATCGTATCGTGAATAACTTCTTTGAAAGGTTTTGCACCTTTTGCATCTTGGTTATACACCATCATAATTTCGATTACGGTACCATTTGCTTTAGCGCTCATAATCGAAAGAGGTCCGTATTCTAGAGGGAGTTCTGCACTTAAAACCCCCGCTCGATTACTTGCGATAAGCTCTAATCTGCGCTGTTCTTGATCGGATTTAGAGGCACATCCAGAAAGTGCTATAGCTGATATCGCGATGAGAACAAGAGAAATAATGCTTTTTTTCATATTAGAAAACTTTCTTAAACGGTTTTACAATAACGCTCTCGTAAACACCTGCACCAACATACGGGTCTGACTCTGCCCAAGATTGTGCATCTAGAATTGAATCAAACTGTGCAATCACAGTCGAGCCTGTAAAACCTGCTTCACCCGGCTCATCCGAGTCAATTGCCGGCATAGGCCCAGCAGTTAATAAGCGGCCTTCATCTTGTAGCTTTTGTAAGCGCTCCAAGTGTTTTGCTCGCACGCTTTTACGTTTCTCTAATGAATCTTTGACGTCCGTTGAAAAAATTACATACCACATATTTATTTTTATCCTTACTGTTACATGGGTCTGAGGACCTATCTGTGACTGGTTTACTTTAGCGAAACTCGAAGAACTTGAATATAGAAACCTACGCTATGTGAGAGTGCCCTTCAGTTTTCACTGGTCTAGGTCGTCCATTTGCATCAATCGCAACGTAATTGAAGGTCGCGCGACATACTTCAAAGCGCTCACCAACTACACCATCTCGTACAGGTTTAACCCAAAGCTCAAGGTCGATTGACATTGAAGTTCTGCCAATTTTTGTACACTCTCCGTAGCAGCAAACTACGTCGCCAACTTTCACTGGTTTTTCAAATGTAATGCTTGAAACGGATACAGTGACGATTCTTCCGCCAGAGATCTCTTTAGCAAGAATTCCGCCAGCTAAATCGAGTTGCGACATGATCCAGCCGCCGAAGATATCTCCATTGGCGTTAGTATCAGCGGGCATGGCTAATGTTCTGGTCAGTAACTGACCTTTTGGTGAACTACTATCTTTGCTCATTTTGACATCCCAAAAAACTTAAGGCGGCTAATTAAGCCGCTTCTAAAATAAAAAATACAAAAATGTTGGAGTCAACCGTTACTCTTCCGACTCGTTATTTTTAGGTAGGTGTTTGTATATATACACACCAGTTAGAAGAGTGAAGGCTAGAGTCGCCACTAGAAGTCCAAACACCTTAAAGTTGACCCATACATCAAGAGGAAGTTCATATGCCACATAGATATTGACGACGGCACAGACTGCAAAGAAAGTAACCCAAGCCCAATTGATCTTAGCCCAAGCGTGCTCCGGTAGGGTTATTTCGTTACCTAACATACTCTTAATCGCGGATTTTCCCATAAGATGGCTAGCAGTTAAGAAAATAGCGAAGAGGGCGTAAACAATGGTCACTTTCCACTTGATGAAGTTATCATCATGAAGAAATATCGTCATGCCACCAAACACCGCAACGATAACGAATGTTATTAGCTGCATTTTCTCTACTTTTTTATAAAGCAGATAGGTGAGGCATATTTGTATTGCTGTAGCGACAATCAGGGCGCCAGTAGCGACATAAATGTTGTACATTTTGTACAATACGAAGAAGACGATGAGAGGAATAAAGTCGATGATTTGTTTCATTCTTATAGCGTAAGTCTTGTCTAAATATCGCTACAGTCTACCCAAAACTGCATGAATACAAAATACCCAGAGACACCTAGATACAAAATCGATGCGATTAGCGTTCTAAATGACTAGCTTCTAAACGCGGGATCAAGTTTTTCATGTCCTCTAAATATCCCTCGTTACGAAGGTTATCTACCGCCACCTTCAGTTCATCATCGCTCATAGAGAAGCAGCTCGACTTTCCAGTCATTACATTTAGGTATTGGTGATACTCCATTTCAGTGAAGTGTCCAACTCTATCAACGAGTAGCGACTTGATACCGTGGTGAATAAGTCCGTAGTAAGTGTGGCGATGAATATCCATAATTCTTATCCTTTGTAGCCTAGGCAGACAAAAATTTGTCACCCGTCATACAAAGGTGTCTATGCATAATCAGTGCCACTCGTTACTGGAACCGTTTGTTTTGCAGACTGACTAAACAGATCGACAAGCATTTCTTCAAGCGCAATTTTTGATGTTGGTTTTTCAAGCCTTGCATTCATTACTTGTTGAATTTTAGCTAAATCTTCAACGCCGCATTCACCAGATAATGCGATTACTGGGGTAGTTGGAGATATCTCATGGATTTGTTCACAAGCTTGGAAGCCATTCATTACTGGCATTTGAATGTCCATGAGAACCACATCTACAGGGTTAGAGCGGAAGACACTAACCGCCGTAAGGCCATTGTTCGCTTGTATCACTTTGCAGCCAAGTTGCTCCAAATACAGTTTTACTAATGCACGCTGTACTTCTTTGTCGTCAACCACCAGTATAGTTTTGCTAGAAAAATCTACTTCTAAAACAGATTGTTGGTTCTCATCGAATGTAGATAAAGTTGTGCTCGCGAAGGAGCCTTCAATTGAATTGCTTCTATCAAGGTTATTGTTGTCATTCAATGTCACAGAAGAATTTGTGACAACGGGCAGATAAAGCTTAAATTCAGTGAAACTGCCGAGCTCAGATTCACAAGTGATTCTGCCACCAAAAGCTTGCATTACTCGCTGGCAATAGCCCAGCCCTAAACCGCTGCCACCATTTTTATCATGAGTAAAAAAGTCTTCAAAAACTTTGGGTAGGACATTTGGATCGATTCCCGGGCCATTATCGCGGAAAACAACGCAGTTTTCATGCTCGCCTTGTTTGGTGGAAATATGAATTTGAGAATCAGGGTAAGAATCAAAATAGTAAATGGCGTTTCGCAGTAGGTTGAAAAGCACAAAATGAAACAAAGTATCGTTTAATTTAGCAACAAAGTCGGGGCTTTTACCAAAGATAACTCTCTGTTGAATACTGCTGCTTTCGAATCCATAGCGATTGATCGCTTGCTCAATTACTTTCCGGATTGAATAATCAACGGCGGGCTCTTTTGTTAGGGAAGAGTCGCTTACCTCTCTAAGGATAATATCGATGAGCTGCCTGCCTCGCTGTATCGCTGCACTACCTTTCTCAATATCCGAAAGAATATCTGGCGTTGGCGCACGATTTTTTACCATCTCCTTTAACTCTTCAAATTGAAGCTGAGCTTGAGTCAGTGGGTTTCTCATTTCATGGGCGATGGTGTTGGCTAACGCTTGCGACTGCGAGACTTTTCGATCGGCATTGATATAGCCTTGTACTTTGTCGATAACCTTCTGCAACGCTCTTACTTCTTCTCGCGAAAATAAACCGCCATCAATTTTATGTGGAGAAACCAATAAGTGGGATATTCCGGAATTTTCATCATATAAAGGCAGTATCAGTGCAGTTTCATCAGAACGCATCTTCATTTTTAGTTCTTTAAGTTGCTCATTGGCTTTAGAATCAGTGAATTGAATTGCGTTTTCAATTTCATCGACAATCAGTACAGACTTCTGTTGTGACAAAAATTGAGAGTATGTTGGGTCATCTACCTTGTTTGTAATAAGCCTTAATTTCCCGCTCGGCAAATTGAGTAAGTTTCCTAATTTCTCTAGAGCATAGCGAGTCGAGTGTTGGAAATCATTTTCCAACGCACGTATCTTTTCTACTGGTGTCGTAGTAGAGCCGTACAGTAGCTTCGCAGTGCAACGTTTAAAAAAGCTATGTACATAACGCCAACTAATACCGGTTAAGATACATACGGTTGCAACGCTAAATAACTCAAAGTATGAGTTCATAACAAGAGCTAGTGGAATGAGGAGTATAGCTAGAACAACTCCTGAAATCAGGACTGTCAAACCACTATAGACAATATATTTTGAACTATAAAACCTTGATGTAACAAGGGCATAGCCGACGAACAATATCTCGCTGATAGAAAATGCAGGTGGTAACCAAGTATATGAAAAATTGTTTAAGAAATATGCGAATCCTATATGAATAACGGCAGTAGACGTCATAAATATAAATATCCCCATAACCATGTAGTTATTTTTAGCAAGGTTTAATTTAGAATGGTACTTACGGCATCTCAATAGGTTGAATAGAGTTAATAAAATAATAGCAAATACTAAACCGAAGAAATACGGTGTTTGTGGGCCAAAAATAATATCAAACTGTCCTGCACCTGATATTGTTACTCCTTTAATAGTGTCGCTATGAACGGTATTTACGTATAACGTGTAAATAGAGCTAGCAGCGAGGATTAGAATTTGTATCAAATTGATTTTTGATCGTGTTTGAGATGCCAGCAGTCCACATGAGAAGTAGTATGCAAACGCAAAAGCAAAAAAAGAACTTATGTTAGCTATTTTAGCCATAGTGACTGCAGTCGGCTCACCTAAGCTAACCAACAAGCCAGTCTGAAAATATGCATTGGAAAATATCCATAAAGTTATACAGACTGAGTAGCAAATATAGGGGAAGTGATAAGTGTTTAAAACAGTGCTCTGCATTTGCCTCAAGCTAAAAATGTAGCAAACCAACCATACTAAAATAGCGAATCCAACTAAGGTTAGAGTTAAAGCTTGAGGTGGTAAATTTGTACCGAATATAACGTTATGCATAAAGCTCTACTGCAACTTTTCGTTTAATATCATTAGCTTTTTCTTTGTACTGACTAAATGTACATGACTGCAAAGACTGAAGAAGAACTTTAGTATTCCAAAGTCCTTTGTACATCAAATCATACCAATTCCATTAATTTTATGATCTAATGAGAGCTCTTGAAGGAGCCCTCATGAAGCACGATTTCCCCAGCCTTATCAACTCCACGTCTAACGCTCGGCTTAGAATACGTTACCTTGCTGTTTCCCACTTTGTTGATGGTAAAAGCCGTACGGAGATCGCTAAATTCCTCAAAGTCAGCAGAGTTAGCGTTAACAAATGGGTTAAGGCTTATCTCGATCACGGCCTTGAAGGACTGCAAGAAAAGCGTCATTCAGGGAGGCCTCACCGCTTAACCGAAGAACAAAGGCAACAACTCAAAGAATATGTCACCGAACATGCTGTTAATGCTGATGGTGGCCGCCTTCAGGCAAGGGAGATCGGCCTCTTTATAGAAAGCAATTTTGGTATTACCTATCAACAGTCAGGGATATATCGCCTGCTACATGATATTGGCTTGAGTTGGATTACGACTCGCTCCAAGCACCCTAAGCAATCAATAGAAGTTCAAGAAGCTTTTAAAAAAATTCCCAATAGAAACGATCCTTAAGATCCCCGGGCATGTCGCACTAAAAAATGTTCAAATATGGTTTCAAGATGAGGCCAGGTTTGGTCAGCGCAACACGACAACCCGAATATGGGCTCCCAAGGGCACTCGTCCGAGGGCGGTACAACAGCAGCAATTTGAATATGCATACTTGTTTGGAGCCGTATGCGTTACCACTGGTGATGCGGAAGCCGTTGTTGTGCCTGTTAGTAATATGGAGGCAATGAAGGAGCAACTTCGGCTTATCTCACATGCCACACCATCAGGTAAGCACTCTGTTGTCATTATGGATCAAGCGAGTTGGCACCAAAGCTATCTTGCAGATGATTTTGACAACCTTAGTATCATTCATATACCGCCATATTCCCCGGAACTGAACCCAATAGAGCAGGTGTGGAGTTGGCTTCGTCAAAACGAACTCGCAAATCGATGCTTTGAAAACTATGGCGATATTGTCGACAAGCTTTGTCGTGCCTGGAATAAGTTCTGTTCAGATAAAAGCAGAGTTATCTCACTCTGCTTTAGAGATTGGGTTGACCTGATAACTTAATTAATGGAATTGGTATTAGTATCATTCATATACCGCCATATTCCCCATAGAGCAGGTGTGGAGTTGGCTTCGTCAAAACGAACTCGCAAATCGATGTTTTGAAAACTATGGCGATATTGTCGACAAGCTTTGTCGTGCCTGGAATAAGTTCTGTTCAGATAAAAGCAGAGTTATCTCACTCTGCTTTAGAGATTGGGTTAACCTGATAACTTAATTAATGGAATTGGTATCACCCGTATTGTCCATTTGGTAACAACTGGTTGATATGTAAGAGTTATTATTTAGGTTTTCGTAATAGTTTAATAAGAATGGTTGCTCTATAATTGTTAAACAAAAGTCATATCCGAGGTCGTACACGGCTTTCGCTAAATGTTTTTGTGCTAGATACAAATAGTATACTTTTTGCCTAATAGTACCACTTACCGTTAGTCGTAAAAGTTCACAAATATGATTTTTTTTGAGAAGTTTGTCCTGAAAATCAGTCTCAAAGCTTTCAACGTTCGTGTAAGAGCCTTTTAGCGAGGTGGAAAGGATGCCTGATTTATTGAGGATATTCTGGCCACTATAAGATATGCAAAGCTTCCACTGATTGCTTTGAAAGTACTCTTGATAGCTCAGCCATTGGTGTCGTTGATCCCAACCTTGTATCAAGACGCTAGAAACGATTACTGGATATTCATACTTAAGTGGAGCGGTTAATATCATATGCTTGCCTGACCTTGATAGGTTCATGCACATTAACATCTCATACCACTTGGATGTTTTCACAAACAACTCTAGATTGATAAGATAAATAGCGTCTCTTAGGAGCATGGGTTTATCATGGTGAAGAGTATAAAATAAACGCTTATCGTGCGAAATGTCGTTTACAACTTCCGAGCAATACATTTCATCATTAAATGGAAGAAGAGGGCTTTTAGGGAGGCTCGCAAGTTCACTGTAGTTAGTTTTAATATCGTATATTAGATAATCGCTCCAAAATTCTAACTAGTTGTTATATAGCTTTGCGGCGACCTGTTCAATCAGCAGGTATTCTTCTTTGCTACCATCGAATGGTTTTCCAACTATGCTGCGATAAGAGTGGTGTTCGAATATTGTGGCTAAATTTTTTGATGAGATACTTGGCGTAAATTCTACGATTTGTTTTCTTCTAGCAACAAGGAGTATTTGGAAAAAGTGACACCCGTTAGAAGAAATGTAGTTTCTAACAGCGTTGAAAAAATCGTACTTCGTAGTGTTAGTGCTATAGTCTGCACACAAAAACTCGTTGAATAGAGACGAGTAATCCATGTTATTAACCTTATTCTTCTGTATGCCTAAGCTATTATTACATAGCGTCCTTCATTGCACTGCTGTTAACAGTAATGCCGTATTAACCCTGATGAACTTTTATTAGTTATAAAGTTTGACGTAGTTAGGTGAGAGGGTGTACAACCCAGCCAAAACTTCAAATGTGGTTTGTTTTTTGTGCGTCCCTACATATCTGAATAGAACCGAACTTAGCATATATTGATAATTTTCAAAAATATATACTTAAAGATCAATGGAAAACTTTTGATACACTATCAATGTGTAGTGCAAAATTTGTTATTGAAAATGGTAGAAGAAAACAAAATGAATAGTCATGCAATTATAACACCCTGCCTCAACAATGGATTTGGTGAATTAATTGGTGCTTAACTATTAATCTTATAAAGCAATTAAGTATTTTTGAGGGTAGGATGGGCTTTCAAAGTGATGAAAAGTAATATTGCCTTCAGTTTTGGTACTAAAGGCAATATTTAAAAATTATTTGACAGTCGCAGCTTTCATATCAGAAACAAACTTAGCTAACTTACTTAGCATTTCATCTGGTTTTTCTACATTTGCTTCAATGATCTTGACTACTGCTGAGCCTGAAATTGCACCTGCTGCACCAGATTCCAGTGCTTGCTTCACCTGAGATGGTTCAGAGATACCAAACCCTAGCAGCGAAGGTGGAGCATCGTACTGGTTCAGCTTATCTAACAAATCAGAGACAGGCATATTCGCTTTAGTTTCTGCTCCTGTTACGCCAGAGCGAGAAAGTAAATACGTATATCCACCACCAAGTCTAGCGACGTCACTTAGAGTTTCATCACTCGCCGAAGGAGGCGCAATAAAAATTGGGTGCACACCATGTTTTTCTGCTGCCTGAACAAACTCTTTGCTTTCGTTAGTTGGCACGTCTGCAATCAAAACAGAGTCGATTCCTGCTTCTGAACATTGTTGGTAGAAGTTTTCGATACCTTTTGAATAAACCAAGTTGGCGTACATAAGTAGTCCAATTGGCAGATCAGGATATTTCGCCCTGATTTTGCCAATAAGTTCAAAGCAAATAGTTGGAGTAGTATCCGAAGCTAGCGCTCGAATATTGGCACCTTGAATTGTTGGGCCATCAGCAAGAGGGTCTGAGAAAGGAATCCCTAACTCTAGTGCATCCGCACCAGATTCAACCAAAGTCTCCATAATCTTTAGAGATTGCTCTGGGTTTGGATCGCCAACTGTCACAAATGGCACAAACGCACCTTGGTTTTTTTCTGCTAAACGACTGAACAGATTTTGATAGCGATCCATTAGATAACTCCTTTTTCTTCCAGGATTTTGTGGACGGTGAAAATATCTTTGTCACCACGGCCGGATAGGTTGACTACCAATAACTGTTCTTTGTCTGGGTTTTGCTTAGCCATACGTAATGCGTGTGCCAGTGCGTGAGAAGACTCCAATGCAGGTATGATACCTTCGCTTTTGGCTAAAGTTTGGAAAGCTTCCAATGCTTCATCGTCAGTGACGTTGTCATATTCGGCGCGGCCAATAGCATTTAAGTGCGCATGTTGTGGGCCAACAGACGGAAAATCTAGGCCAGCTGAAACAGAATAGGATTCTTCGATTTGTCCATTTTCATCCTGCATAAGTGGCGCTTTCATACCAAAGAAAATGCCCGTTGTGCCATGTTTAAGTGGTGCGCCGTGTTGATCAGTATCAATACCTTTACCGGCTGGCTCAACGCCAATGAGGCGAACTGATTCTTCTTCGATAAAGTCAGCGAACATACCAATGGCGTTTGAGCCGCCACCAACACAAGCAATCACAGCATCCGGCAGGCGTCCTTCACGAGCTAGGATCTGGTGTTTGGTCTCTTCACCAATCATACGTTGAAATTCACGAACGATAGTTGGGAAAGGGTGTGGGCCGGCAGCAGTACCAAGTAAATAGTGCGCCTTCTCATAGCTCGCAGACCAATCGCGTAGCGCTTCGTTACAAGCATCTTTTAGCGTGGAAGAGCCAGAATGTACAGGAATCACTTCTGCGCCCATCAGCTTCATTCTAAATACATTTGGGCTTTGGCGTTCAACGTCCTTTGCACCCATATAGACTTTACATTTAAGTCCTAATAGGGCACAGGCAAGGGCTGTTGCAACACCGTGTTGGCCTGCTCCAGTTTCAGCGATAATTTCATTTTTGCCCATGCGCTTTGCTAGTAAGGCTTGACCTAGCACTTGGTTGGTTTTGTGTGCGCCACCATGTAGTAAGTCTTCACGTTTTAGGTACAACTTGGTTTTTGTGCCTTTGGTTAAATTGCGCGTTAACGTTAAGGCTGTAGGGCGTCCCGCGTATTCTTGTAGCAGAGACATAAACTCTGCACGGAAGCTTGGATCTTCTTGGGCATCGATAAAAGCTTGTTCTAACTGTTCTAATGCTGGAACAAGAATTTGTGGTACGTATTGTCCACCGTACTCACCAAAATAGGCATCTAGTTTAGCCATGATAGTTGTATCCTTTAATAATCTCTAACGGCCGCAAATGCTTGTTGCAGCTTGTTTTTATCTTTCTGGCCGGGTGCAGATTCCACACCCGAATTGAAGTCGAGCCCTAAGCATCCTAGCTGAGAAGCTTGTTGAGCATTTTCAGGTGACAGACCACCTGCAAGCATAACTTTCGTTTCATTGGCTAACAATGACCAATCGAACGTTTCTCCTGTACCACCTGATTGATTGCCAACTTTGGTGTCTAGCAAATGACGATCTATGTATTCTTCAAGCAAGGTAGGTAACGAGTCAGTCACTCCATATGCTTTCCATATTTCTATGTCGACATTAAGTTGCTCACGCAAGCTATTTACATAGAGTTGGTCTTCGTCGCCGTGCAGTTGTACCGCCTTCAAGCCCAGATCGTTCGCCGTGTTTGCGACTTGTTCTACCGTGTGATTTTGGAATACACCGACATATTCAAGCGGTGCGCCGCTCATAGTTAGCCTTGCCGCTTCAATATCTACGTGGCGTTTCGATTTTGCTACAAAAATTAATCCACCAAATACCGCGCCAGCTTGATAGGCGTTGCTCGCGTGCTTTGCATTGGTAAGGCCACAAACCTTATTTTCACCCAATATCACCCTGCGTACAGCAAGTTCTAGATTATCTTCGGCCATCAGTGAACTGCCAATTAAAAACCCGTTGGCATAAGGAGTTAAGTCGCGTACTTGTTGGTGAGTATAAATACCGGACTCTGAAATAATGGTAGTGTTAGGAGCTTTTTCTCTAAGAAGAGGCGCTAGCTCTTTAGTACGATTTAGGTCAGTGGATAGATCGCGAAGGTTGCGATTGTTGATACCAATGACTTTTGCGTCTAGGTTAACTGCTCTCTCAAGCTCTTCTTCGTTACTGATCTCGGTCAGAATGCCCATGTTTAAAGAGTGAGCAATGTCAGCGAGTTGTGTATATTCATCGTCATTCAAAACGGAAAGCATCAGCAAGATGGCATCCGCACCGTAATGCCTAGCCAGATAGACTTGGTATGGGTCTATCATAAAGTCTTTGCATAATACAGGTTGTGTCGCGATGCTGCGGACTTTTGGCAAAAACTCGAAGCTACCTTGGAAGTACTTTTCGTCGGTTAACACTGATATTGCAGAAGCATGGTTTTTATATACGCCAGCAATATAGTTTAAATCAAATACTTCTCGAATCAGGCCTTTTGAAGGAGAGGCTTTTTTACACTCGAGAAGGAAGGCTGTTTTGCCTGTCGACAGAGCGTTATAAAAGCTACGATCTGACTTTTCCAATTTAGGTTGAAATGATTCCAATGGCTGCTGTAGTTTACGCTCATCAACCCAAATACGTTTGTCTGCAACGATTTTGACTAAAACCTTAGCCATTTGAGTTTCTTGTACGGATACGTGTTCAGATAGCTGTGTCATGTTAACCTCTATGAGCCAGTTGCTGGACGAGCTCATAAGCTTTTCCTGAATTCATTGCCTCGATAGCCATTTGGGTATTTTGTTTTAAATCTTCGTGGCCGAATAAGCGCATTAGAAGTGCTACATTCACCGCAACGGCACTCACTTGAGCTTCCGTACCTTTACCTGTCAAGATATTGGTGATGATTTCGCGGTTCTCTTCCGGCAAGCCACCTTTTATAGCTTCTAATTCATGACGCTTAACTCCGAAATCTTCAGGTGTTAATACATATTCATGGATCACGCCGTCTTTGATTTCCGCCACCGTTGTTTCACCGTGAATAGCCACCTCATCTAACCCGCTACCGTGCACTACGGCTGCTCGTTTTTTATTCATCTGCAGCATGGTTTCTGAGATAGGTTTAACTAGCTTCTTGCTGTACACGCCCATTAACTGAATTGGTGGACGTGCAGGGTTAATAAGTGGACCAAGTATATTGAAAATGGTTCTAGTCTTGAGTGCTTGTCTAACAGGCATCGCATGTTTAAAACCAGAATGATATTGAGGTGCAAATAAGAAAGCTACGCCAATATCATCGACCGCTTTTTTTGTCTCTTCTGGAGTCATAGCCAGGTTGATACCAAATGATGCAAGTAAATCCGAAGAGCCAGACTTGCTTGATACACTACGATTACCGTGCTTGGCGACTTTTAGCCCACATGCAGCCGCAACAAAAGCAGCGGTTGTGGAGATATTGATGGTGTCATGCCCGTCTCCTCCGGTGCCGACAATGTCAGCGAAATCGTAATCAATTGCTGGAAATGGTGTGGCGTTGGCGACTAGCGCTTTTGCAGCTCCAGCAATTTCATCTGGGGTTTCACCTTTAAGCTTAAGGGCGATAAGTGCAGCTGTCATAGGCACAGCTTCCAAGTCACCACGGATAATGCAGTCAAATAGCTGAGAGCTTTCTTGCTGCGATAGTGACTGTTGCTCAAGCAACTTGTCGATAATATTTTGCATAGTATTCTCCAACTGACCTTAAAATTATTGTTTGTCTAATGCCCAATTTATAGCATTGGAAAGTAGAGTTGCACCGTAGGTCGTCATGATTGATTCTGGGTGATATTGAAAGCCGCACACTTTATGTTCTTCATGTGTCACAGACATAACTAATCCATCGACTTCAGCGGTGACAGTCAAGCATTCAGGAATATTAGTTGCGACCAGAGAATGGTATCGTGCGATAGCAATACTGTCAGCCAAACCTTGATAAATAGGGTGTGATTGATGAGACATCATAGACACCTTGCCATGGACAATATCACCGGCACCTTCGACGGTTCCTCCATATGCCTCAACGATAGCCTGATGGCCTAAACAAATACCAATCATTGGGACTTTACCTTGCAAGCGCTTGATCAACTGAGGCATGCAGCCTGCTTCTGAAGGCTGGCCCGGGCCTGGTGACAACAGTAGTACGGGATTTTCTAAAGACTCTACTGCTTTTTCGATGGTATCAACATCAATGCTATTACGATAAATCGTGACTTCGTGATCCAGTGAACGAAATTGATCGACTAAGTTATAAGTAAAGGAGTCGAAGTTATCGATAAAAATAATATTCGCCATGATTCTACTCCTGATGGGCGGTTTTGATGGCATTGATTACAGCTTGAGCTTTGCCACGTGTTTCATCTGCTTCAGCTTGAGGATCGGAATCAAAAACGACGCCAGCGCCTGCTTGAACGTGCGCGAAGCCATCTTCTACGTAAGCTGAACGAATGACGATGCAGGTATCTAGAGAGCCTTCACCAGTTAAATAGCCAACTGCGCCACCATAACTTCCTCTGCGTGTTTTTTCAGTGTCACGAATGAGCTGCATGGCGCGAATCTTAGGTGCGCCTGTTAGTGTCCCCATATTCATGCTGGCTTGGTATGCGTGCAATGCATCAAGATCTTCTCTTAGTTGGCCAACGACGCGAGAAACTAAGTGCATTACATGGCTATAGCGGTCAACCTTGAGTAAATCCGCTACGTGACGACTTCCCGGTTTTGATATGCGTGCAACGTCGTTTCGAGCCAGATCAACCAACATCATGTGTTCTGCATTTTCTTTCATGTCTGAGCGCAGCTCGAGCTCGATACGGCTATCTAAATCGAAGTCAATGTCACCGTTGGCATATTTACCTCTGCGGCGAGTTCCTGCGATTGGATAGATCTCTACTTGGTTGCTGGTCGTTTCGTATTTCAACGCACTTTCAGGTGAAGCTCCAAACAGAGTAAATAGTTCGTCTTGCATGTAAAACATGTAAGGACTTGGGTTCTGTTTCTTCAATTCTTTGTATGCGGCTAGTGGAGAAGGGCAAGGCAGTGTAAAGCGGCGAGAAGGCACAACTTGGAAAATATCACCCTTTACCACGTACTGTTTTAAATCAGTCACTGATTGACGGAAATCCTCGTCAGATACATTGGTTACAACGTCTACCTGAGGAAGTTTATCTGCCGCTGGCAATGATTGAATCGATGAGCATTGCTTGCCGATTTCTTCCACTCGTTGAGTAATTTGGTTGCGAATAGATTCATCTGTACTAAATAGGCTTGCTTGTAGCTGATTTGTCTTCGTTTGGTGATCGATCACTAATAACGTTTCAGCGACATAAAATACGTAGTCTGGGCATTTGCTATTCGATTCGACATTGCCAATAGCTTCAAAATTTGCAACCAAGTCATAGGCGAACAAGCCGCCTAAGAAAATGGCATGCTTGTCTTTGTCTGTTAAATCAAAGCTATGTTGTACTAGCCTGAGCGCATCAAAAGAAGAGGCTTGTCGTAGGCGAGAGTCTTCATCAAGTCGTACATTTGGCTTTTCGAACTTCAAGACTAATTGGTTAGCGTTCAAGTTAGAAGTGATGCTGTCACTTACATTTCCCGCTAAATGCTCAATCAACTTTTGTCCGTTGTCGCTTAGAGCTGAAAAAGTCACTTCTTCACCATGGCAAACAATTCGAACCGCGGAATCAACAAGTAACAAGCTCTGTAAATCTTCCTTCGAGTCCACTTCTGCAGATTCAAGCAACAGGCTATCAGTTTTCTCGTGGCAAAGAGTGTAAAACAGGCTGGTTGGATCTTGTGAGTACAGCACTGGTGTACTGATTACTTCAAGTTCGCCTAAACTTTCTATCGTAATGGCCTTGTTCACAAGACCTCCTTATATTAATTATTTCTGTCGAACATATTCGCATACTCTGTTTCTCTTCCCAAATAGGAGATGTTATGCCTTTCAAATACTTTGGGATGAAACGGATAACCTTTGATAATGCAAATACCTAGAACTAAAAAGCCCGCTGGAAAGAGCGGGCTAATTGTGAATGTCTAAAATTCTTAGAAGCATACAGTAACCCGCTTGGAGAATATCCAAGTACGCCACCAACGTGCAATATTAGCTATAACGTATGTGCTATCCACTACAAGGGCATTATTAGATTTCGAATTGTAGTGAGATTCTTGTAACATATAGCGCTCGTCGCTTCGGTGAAAATTTATTTTGTACTAGTTAACTAGTACGAGAGAGAAAAGTCAACTAAAAAAAGCTAATTTATGAAAATTGATTTGCACAGCCACACAACTGCTTCTGATGGGCATTTATTGCCAGAAGAACTCATTGACCGAGCGATTGGCTTTGGTATCAACGTTTTGGCAATTACCGATCATGATACAGTTGAGGGTTTAGCCTGTGCGGAAGAGTATATTGAGCAAAAACAGCTCGCCATTCGGTTGATTAAAGGGATAGAGATATCGACGGTGTGGCAAAACAAGGATATCCACATTGTTGGACTAAATATCGATAGTGACAATGCTGATTTAAGTCGCCTTATCGAAGAGCAGAAACAACGCAGGGTTGCACGAGCTGAATTAATTGCAGAGCGACTGCAAAAAGCGACTAAAGCAACAGATGTGCTTGCCCAAGTACAGAGTATTGCTAAAGACGCTCCGATCACGCGGGCTCATTTCGCTCGTTGGTTAGTTGAAAAGGGCTATGTCAAAAACATGCAGCAGGTTTTCAAAAAGTACCTTACTCGCGATAACCCGGGTTATGTCCCACCAAGTTGGTGCTCAATGCAAGAAGCGGTGGCAGCCATACATAGTGCTGGTGGCGTAGCAGTATTGGCTCACCCTGGTCGCTATAAATTAACGGCTAAATGGACAAAGCGCCTAATTCAAGCATTTGTTGATGCTTCTGGAGATGGGATGGAAGTAGCACAACCGCAGCAGGCTCCACAAGAAAGGCGCAATTTGGCCGACTATACTATACAATACAATCTATTAGCCTCTCAAGGCAGTGACTTCCACTATCCTTCACAATGGATGGAACTGGGCCGAAATCTTTGGCTGCCTTCTGGAGTAGAGCCTATTTGGAAAGATTGGGGATTGACTCATCAAAAACTTGTCAGTGATAAGTGCGATCATCCCCATAAATCAGAGTCGTTGACTCGATAACGAGGAATAATAATGAGTCAGTTTTTTTATATTCACCCAGAAAACCCACAGGCACGTTTAATCAGTCAAGCTGTTGCAATTATAAGAAATGGTGGAGTCGTGGTTTATCCCACAGATTCTGGTTACGCACTTGGTTGTCAGCTGGAAAACAAGCAAGCTCTAGAGCGTATTTGTCAGATTCGTCGCTTGGATGACAAACATAACTTTACCCTTTTGTGCCGCGACTTATCTGAGCTATCTTTGTACGCCAGAGTAGACAACACCGCTTTTCGACTTCTAAAAAACAATACCCCTGGTCCTTACACCTTTATTTTCAAAGGGACCAAGGAAGTGCCTAGACGTTTGATGAACGCGCGCCGTAAGACCATTGGTATACGTGTTCCTGACAACAATATTGCGTTAGATCTGTTAGAAGCTCTTGGTGAGCCACTGATGTCAACGTCATTAATTCTACCTGGTAATGAACATACTGAATCGGATCCTGAAGATATTCGCGACAAGCTAGAACATGCCGTAGATTGCATTCTAAATGGTGGGTATCTAGGTGAGCAGCCAACTACTGTGATTGACTTCAGCGAAGATGAACCAGTCGTAGCAAGAGTTGGTTCTGGTGACGTTGCACCTTTCCAATAAAATTCAGGTGATTTTGTCGAAGCATTTTGAGATAATGCTCGACTGCGTTTTTGTTACGCAATTCATTTCGACGTCTGTGAAGACGACAACTATTAGGTAAGCCAATGAGCGAAAAATTACAGAAGATATTAGCGCGTGCAGGATACGGCTCACGCCGTGAACTAGAAGCGTTGATCAAAGCGGGTCGAGTGAGCGTCGATGGAGTCGTCGCTAAACTGGGTGAGCGCCTTGAAGATGAAAATGCCACCGTAAGAATCGATGGTCACCATGTTTCAACCAAATCTTCAGAAGAAGTGGTATGTAGAGTACTGGCATATTATAAGCCGGAAGGTGAACTATGTACTCGCCACGATCCAGAAGGACGACGCACTGTATTTGATCGTTTACCTAAGATTCGTGGTTCGCGTTGGATTTCTGTAGGTCGACTAGATGCCAATACATCCGGATTGCTTCTTTTCACTACTGACGGTGAGCTCGCTAATCGCTTGATGCACCCTAGTCGCCAAGTTGAAAGGGAGTACTTGGTTCGAGTCTTTGGTGAAGTTACTGAACAGAAAGTGAAAAACCTAGTTAAAGGTGTAGAACTTGAAGACGGTATGGCTCGCTTCGAAGATGTCGTCTATGCTGGCGGCGAAGGCATGAATCACACATTCTATGTCGCGATTAACGAAGGTCGTAACCGAGAAGTTCGCCGCTTATGGGAATCACAGGATACAACAGTTAGCAGACTGAAGCGTGTTCGCTATGGCGATATCTATCTCGATAAGAAACTACCACGCGGTGGTTGGATGGAGCTGACTCTAAAAGAGGTTAACTACCTTCGTGAATTAGTTGAACTTAGACCAGAGAAGAATACTTTACTCGATCAGTCTAAAGACAATACTTCTAGAAAGAGAGAGCGTTCGCGTAGTCAAAAGATTCGTCGGGCAGTGAAACGTCATGAAGAGAGAGTGAGCACTCCAAAGGGGCGCGGTAGCAATCAAAGTAAAAGAAAGCCTTCTCGAAGAAAATAATTAATACCAATTATTTATTCTTAAAAAGCACGAATTAAATCAATTCGTGCTTTTTTGTTGTGTATTTATTCTAATAATATTAATTCTTATATTAACTAGAGTAAATAACTTACTCAAAACTAATTGTTTTAGAATTAATTTGAGTGTTAGTTCTAAATTTATATTTGTGCTTTGTGTCATATAAATTATATTTTAGTTGTCTTATTTGTAATCTATTTTTAATTATGTGGAAAAGGCCACCGATCAGCTTCTATTTAAAATAAAAAGGAATTTTAGATGAAAACGTTAATTCGCTTACTTTTGCCGGCTTTTGTTTTGATGGCATCTTTTAACTCTTATAGTGCAGATAAGGTTGATATATGGTTTGCTCCAAGTTGGAAAGCAAAGCCTAAGATTGCACAAGACATCACAGCATCACTCAGTGAATCTTCAGGAATTGAAATGCGTCCACGGATTGCGAAAAGCTACCCTCAAATATTTGAAGCCTTTAGTGGTGATAAGCCTTGTTTAGTTTTTGCTGGTTCATTTGCACAAGCAATCATACGTGCTCGTGGTTTAGGCAACATGATCATTCAAGCGGTAAACGGTAAAGAGTATTACAGTGGCGTACTTGTTTATCCAAAAGGGCAAGACCCAGTAGCTATCTTGAAAAATAGTCCTGAAAAAGTTGCTTATGCAATGGGTTCTAGCTCTGGTGAGTCTAGTGCGAAAGCTGCGACATCTGGTAAAGCGAGCATAGCAACCAAAAGTCATACTGCTACTGTTGGTGCAGTGCGTTCGAGCAAAGCCGCAGCAGGTGTGGTTAAGAATTGGTGGTGGGAAGCAAATAAGAGCAAATATCCCCAGTTAGAAATGTATGTTATCCCAGGAGTCTCAGAGCAGAAAAATCCGGACTACGTACTATCTGTTTCAACCGAAGTGCCGGTGTCTGATGTCATCAAGTTAGTCAGTGCAGCAAAAGAAGCGAAGGAAGTATTTGCTGCAAAAGAAATGGTTGATTTTGAAAACTCATCTCTAGATTTCTCTCTTAAGTTAATGGATAAAGGGAATATCGATCCTAAAAGTTATACTTGGTAATTTGATTTTCTAGCTTGGTTTTTGTCCAATAATACAATGACATTAGGGAAGTGGAGGTATATTTGCCAATGAAAGATCTAAGTATTAAGCAAATAATTGTTGGTGCGTTCGTTTTCGTAATTATAATGACCTCTTGTATTATTGGATACATAATACCCAATCAGGTCACTGAGGAGCTGAGTCAAAATTTAGATAGTGAAGTTATCCCAAGTGTTCAAAATAATCTTGGAGATTTATCAAGCCAAGTCTCCGAAGAGCTTGAACACTATTTATCTAATACAGAGAAAGAAGATATCCAAAGTTTTGACGAAAGCAGCCGGGCTCTAGCCGGGCAGCTCTCGTCTTTGTTTCTACCGTTTTCAGAGAACTTTGATGTCGATGGTATTGAAACCCTAGCGAAGAGTGAAATAGAGAACATCCCTGAGCTTAAGAAAATTGATATTCAAATGGAGAAGGGCGGGCCGTGGGCTAGTTATGAAGAGCAAAGTAGTCATCAAATAGACAAAGAGTTTGATTCGATGAAGGAGTCCTCTTTTGGCTATGTTGCAGTGAAAATCTATCTAGATTCTAGCATCATAAAAAATAAGATTGCTTTGCAAAGGCAACGCATCGCGAAGATTAATGAAAATATCCAACTGAGTAGTCATAAAATCCTAGAGGATACTGAGTCTCAAATTCGTTTAGTACAAGCGCAGTTAACCGATAGAGTGTACAAAAAAGTGATCGTACTGGCGATAGTGTCCTTGGCGTTATTGTTAGCGATAATCACGACATTCTTGGTCTTGGCTCTTTTCAATTTCCTGTGGGTCAGATTCCGAGCATTCTGTAGCCCTGTAAATCCAGCGTCAATCTCTGGAATAACGACTCTGCTTTTGTGAAACCATAACATCGTCTTTTGACAACTTTGATCTTGTTGTTTAGACCCTCAACAAACCCACTATTCTTCCTATTCTTAAAGTAGTTAGCTATGCTGGATTTGTATTTTGTTAGGGTACCGATAAATCTATCGAAACACGACAATTCGCTTTTTTCAACCTGTGTAATCCATCGGTCTATTTTCGCTATCGCTGACTTCCTATCACTATGGGTGTTGAAAATATGGGTCAACGTTAACGCTTGACGGTGAGCTTTCTTCAGTAAAGGAGAATGGCGATAAAGTAGAGTCAGTTTGCTTTTTTCTGTCTCAGTGAGGCATTCATGTTGTTTGCGTAAAATCCACATCATCCCCTTCAGTTCAGCATAGTCTGCAGAGGATAACTCTAACTTGAGCCGCTTCATTTCTTTGATTCTTAAATCGTCTAGAGGCTGTCGGTAGAGCTTAGCCACATCATAACGATCGACCACGACCTTCTTCTGCCCAAACACTTCCACAGCCGCATTGATAAAGCCATCATACATATCGGTACAGACGTGTTTCACCGTCTGTTTTAACTCATCGGGAATGGATTGAAAGAAATCCAATACCGTCTCCTTCTTACGGTCATCCAATACGGCTAAAATAGACAGGTTACCTTGCGTATCCTTTGCACTGACTATCGCAACAAAGTCTTGGAAGCCCTTTCGGTTGCTAATTTCGTCAATACCAATGGTATGTAAGTCACGGAGGTTATCCCAGTTGACGGTAACGCCAATGCTGTGCGAGAGCATCGTTGAAATCGTACTATAGGAAACGCCTTCTTTGCGTGACACATCTTGAATCGTGCTATTGATGAGGGAACGTTGAATGTAGGTTTCTAGGCCTTTAGTGATTTTTCCTCCCTTAGCCACCCAATCGAATTTTTCTAGTGTGGTAGGACCATCGCCACAATGCTCGCACAGATATCGAACTGGCTTGATTTTCAGTATGACTGGCGTGTCCAAAATAGAGGTATGCCGGACTTTCATGGTTTCACCATAGCCATGTCGTTTTGTCGCGGATTTTCCGCACTTATGGCAGTGGGTCTGCTGACACTTACTCTCTACGGTAAGGACAATATTACCTTTTTCATCAATGTCTTGTGATAATATTTTTAGTGAGTCGATATCAAGAGGAAGCGTAATGTTGGCCATAATAGTGAGAACATTCAGATATTAGAGGATGGGCTGAGCCCTTATGATACCTGACTTTATAGCCCACAGGAAATTGAAAAGAGCCGATCTATCCGGAATCTGGATCAGCTGCCACATCACTGATGTCTTATCATCAAACCATTATTCTGATAAATGAATAAGCCAATATCACTCGTTAGATAGAGTAACCCGATCGCGACTAATCCCAGTTATAAAAACTTTGAAATAGCTAAAAATTAAGCAGATCAATCACTTAAGTCATATCCGAAAATTGGGGCCAATTCTGTATACGGGTATCCACAAAATATAATTATCAAACATCAATCTTGCTGACTACAATTAATTTATAGATATATTCAAAGAGAGCGCAAACACCTATTTATAATAATAATATTTTAAACCTTTTTACCGATTTTACCGATTTTACCGATGGTGAAACATCTATTACTTATTACTGATGTTCAGATAAATGTGTATGGAGTAATGATTAAATATGAAATTACAAATCAATAATCAAATTTATAACTGTGATGTTGCTGAAGATACTCCACTGTTATGGGTGATACGAGATAATCTCGGTCTCACTGGCACAAAATACGGTTGTGGCTTGGCACAGTGTGGGGCATGTTCAGTCATGATTGATGGTGCTGTAATACGTTCCTGTTCAATGCCTGTTTCGGAAGTCGTTGGAAAACAAATTATAACGATAGAGGCCATTGAAGAAGATCCTGTTGGTATACAAGTAGTTTCGGCATGGAACAAACATCAGGTTCCTCAGTGCGGCTATTGCCAATCGGGACAAGTGATCGCAGTAACAGCATTATTTAAGTCAAACGAGTCTCCCAGTAGAGATGAGATCAACTCCGCTGTAAGCAACCTTTGTCGCTGTGGTACTTATAATGCGATAGATGCTGCAATTGAAGACTTATCTAATGCAAACCTAGGGAGCAGTACATGAAAGAATTAGTTAACAGAGATGAGCTTTGGGAAATAAATCAAGAAACTCCGGTGAACTTGTCCAGACGTAATTTTATACTGTCTTCCGTCGGTATCGCGGCCGGTGCATTTGTATTGGGGGTTGGCATTCCGATAAGACATGCTCGTGCTGGTCAGGCTGGGGATATGCCTCCAGGTACTCAAGTCCCAGCATTTCTGAGAGTAACGACAGATAATAAAATTTATTTTCAAAGTCCTTTTGTTGAAGGTGGACAGGGCGTCTTCACTGCCATGGCACAGATTGTTGGTGAAGAACTTGATGCCGATCCATTAACATTTATCGTAGAAAACGCACCTCTTGGCCATGATTATCAGGTTATGAATGATAGTTATAAGCGGATGACCGGTGGTAGTTTGTCTGTTCGGTCAAGCTATACAACAATGCGACGTTTAGGCGCTCTGGCGAGACAAATGTTTCTTCAAGCAGGTGCAGATGAACTTAATGTTGACATCTCTGATTTGACAACAACACCTGGAAAAGTGCTAGATCTCAAATCAAATCGTTTTTTAGAATACGGCAAACTTGCTGAGCGAGCAATGTCTTTACCTGTGCCAGATCCAGAGAAAATTCAATTACGTAACCCCAAAGATTTTCGTTGGATTGGTTCACCTGTAAAGCGATTAGATGTCTATATAAAATCTACGGGTAAAGCTGTGTATGGTATAGATATCAAAGTCGATGATATGCTTCACGCAGCCGTGCAGCATGCGCCACGTCTTGGGATGAGAGTGGGCAGTATTATCAATCTTGAAAAATTAAAAACCATGCGAGGTGTTCATTCTGTTCATATTTTAGAAGGTGCTGTTGCAGTTATTGCGCCTCACTGGTGGGATGCAAATCGTGCTGTTGAGGGAGCTCAAGTTGAGTGGTTAGAACCACAAAATGAACATCAACGCACGATACGCTATGAACCTCAAGGCGCGATACGCTATATGCCGGCAGACTTTTCAACACAAAGTTACAATGACATATTGGCAAACCGAAAAGAGATGGGCCTTGATGCTGAGGTTAAAGGGAATGCATCACAAGTCCTGTCTGAAGCCTCGGATGACTCTGTCATTGAAGCGACATACCGCACTCAATTTGTACATCACGCACAGCTAGAGGCACCTTCAGCATTGGCAAGATTTAATACTGATGGTTCTTTAGATGTCTGGTGTCCGAATCAAGCCCCTGATTGGTATTTAGCAGATATTGTAAAACGGACGGGTTTGCCTGAAGACAAGATCCGTATTCATTCTCCCATTTTGGGTGGCTTTTTTGGTCGTCATTATGTGTATAACACATCGAATCCATACCCACAGGCTATTTTACTCGCAAAGGCGGTGGGGCGACCGGTTAAGCTAATTTGGAGCCGTGAGCAAGATTTCCTTCGCGATGCATTACGCCCGATGGCTGCGGTTCGATTGCGGGCTTCAATAAACAACAGCAAACCACAAGCGGTCGAAATTGTTTCGTCGACTGAGGGTCCAACGGCGGCAGTTTACGGGGATAAACCAGGAATAGTTGATCCTACGGCCGTTGAAGGGTTAACTGGTAAGCCTTATGACATACCCAATGTAAGAGTTGGATATGACTTTGTTAAGTGTCCAGCGATGCAGGGCTACTGGCGTTCAGTTGGGCACTCTATGAATGATTTCGTTTATGAGTGCTTCTTTGATGAAATTTCTGACAAAGCCGATGTTGACCCAATGGCGATGCGTAAACAACTGCTTCAAAATAACCCAAGGTTATCTCACCTATTAGACGTAGTGGTTGAGTCCTCAGGTGGTTGGGTACGGGGACCTTATACCGCAGAAGATGGCTCAGTAAGAGCTAGAGGCATTGCTATGGCATCGCCAATGGGCTCTCATGCAGCGGCCATTGCGGAAGTATCTATTGAAAATGGTCAGGTTCGTGTACATCAGATTTGGGAAGCCATTGATCCTGGCAGTATTGTCAATCCGGAAATTATTGAAGAACAGATTAAATCTGCAACAGCATTAGGCGTTTCTCAGGTGCTTTACGAAGAAGTTGTTTATCAAAACGGTCAGCCTAAGGCTCGTAACTATGACATGTACCCAATTCTTCGTCGAAATCAGATGCCGAATGTACACGTAAGTATTGTTGAAAGTGGTGAAAAAATGGGGGGAATAGGAGAACCTGGATTACCGGCGATACCTCCGGCGGTCGTCAATGCGGTTTCTCATTTGATTGGACGCAGGATCCGAAGTATGCCTTTGTCTCGTATAAATCTTGATTTTTAAAAATAAGTACTACTCAAAAACGTAGTGCTTATTCCAACCTAGAGAAATAGAAGAATAGGGTTTCTAGTGAAAAAATTAATGAAAAGTGCGGTCTTACTCATTATTATTTTGGTGGGAGTCACGGCTTGGTTCGCAACACGCACGCCGGATACTCCTTTTGATACATTGCAAGCAGATAACTATAAATCTGATGAACTTATTAAGCGGGGAGAATATGTTGCACGTCTCAGTGACTGTGTAGCTTGTCATACGACGCCAGGGAACCCGGCGTTTAGTGGTGGGCTTGCAATGGGGACTCCTGTTGGAACTGTCTATACAACGAACATTACACCAGATAAGGAAGCAGGGATTGGAAATTATTCGTTGGCAGATTTTGATCGGGCAATACGACATGGTGTGTCAAAAGATGGTCACAGGCTTTACCCCGCAATGCCTTATCCTTCCTATTCGAAAATGTCAGATAGTGATGTTCAAGCACTGTATGCCTTTTTTATGAATGATGTTAAGCCAGTCCAAAAGCCGAATAAAGCACCAGATATTCCTTGGCCGTTGAATATGCGTTGGCCACTCGCTTTTTGGAATGCGTTATTTACCGAATCCAGCGTATATCAAACAGATCCCAAACAAGATGACCAGTGGAATCGTGGCGCTTATTTGGTGCAGGGGGCTGGACACTGTGGTAGCTGCCATACACCAAGAGGTTTTGCGATGCAGGAAAAAGCATATGATCAAACTAGCAAAGATTACTTGGCCGGTAACACATTAGATGGTTGGTATGCCCCAAGCCTGCGTAACGATCCCAATTCAGGGCTAGGCCGCTGGACTGAAGAAGATGTTTATAAATTTCTGAAAAATGGCCGAAATGAGCATGCAGTTGTGTATGGTTCAATGACGGATGTATTTAATAATTCAACGCAGTTTATGAGTGACAAGGATTTGTATGCAATTGCCAATTACTTGAAATCCTTACCAGGTAACCCTGAAAGAGATGGAGAACCATGGCAATATGAGCCACAGATCATATCTGGGCATTTACTTAATAAACCTGGCGCTCAAACATATATGACACGATGCAGCTATTGTCACGGTAAAGATGGAATGGGGAGAGGTTCTACAATACCGCCACTGGCAGGTGCGACTTCAATGTTAGTTCCGAGTATTGCTTCCGCAGTTAATATCACACTGAATGGTTCAGGCCGAGTTGTTGATCAAGGTGTACCTGACGCTTATCGCATGCCAGTGTTCCGTGACGAACTTTCTAATAAAGAAATCGCTGAAGTGTTATCTTTTATCCGTTCATCATGGGGGAATCAAGGCCGCGCAGTGACAGCCGGCGATGTTGAGAAAATGCGTAAGGAAACGGATCCTGCAAGCAGTGAGGTAATCATTTTACAAATGCGTTAGGGCGTGTTTATATACCGAATCAACTTGAAGATGCAGGCTTGAGTATCTGAAAATTATCATTAATTCGAGATACTAAAGAGCCTGCGATCTCTGGAAGAGTCACAGCAAAAAATTGGTCTATCGCAGCCTTGAAATCACTTTTGCTTTTGAAGTAAACATTGTTCCTCGACTTCTCATTCATTACCTTCCATAGCCGTTCTATTGGGTTAAGGTTTGGGCTGTAAGGCATAGGTATCTACACATCTAAACCAAAATACTGTCGTCCTAACTCTCTGTATGTATTCATTTCATCCAAAGAATAGGTGTTCAGAACTTCGTTTATTTGCATGAATACCCACAGCCCCGCTAATAATGCTGGGTGAGTAATCGGCTTCGTTCTTTTCGTTAGCCGACCACTTAGCTTGACTAAAAGCGTCTTTAGATTTACCGCTTCTTTTGAACTGTCGTTGTACAACTTCCAAACAAGAACACAAGCCATCGAACTCATGATTAACCGTCTAAATATGGCTTCAGAGCTACTTTGTTGCCAATGTTCCAGTTGGAAACCATGGCCTTTAAGCACCTTAAACCAAGATTCTATTTTCCATGAGCTATTGTCAAATGTGGTGTATGGAGATCACGCAGTAGCCTGTTGATGAGTCTCCATTTCTTTCACTCCATCGATGAAGCGAACATCTTTCACTACATCTGCGAGGAGTTTAAAACCTCGTAGGCGACGCCACTTCGTCTCAGCACTTAGCATTGATCTGCTTTAATCAAACAGGACACTTCGATAAAGGAATATAATCCAACTATCGAGGTGAAAAATGACAAAACGAAAAAATAGATCTTACACAGATGAGTTCCGGAAAGAGGCTGTCGAGCTAGTCACAGAACAAGGATATAGCGTGCCAGATGCTGCTTCAGCTGTGGGTATCACAACGAAGCTCCTCTATACCTGGAAAGCCAAATTCCGGCTCTTTTCAATTTCCTGTGGGCTATAAAGTCAGGTATCATAAGGGCTCAGCCCATCCTCTAATATCTGAATGTTCTCACTATTATGGCCAACATTACGCTTCCTCTTGATATCGACTCACTAAAAATATTATCACAAGACATTGATGAAAAAGGTAATATTGTCCTTACCGTAGAGAGTAAGTGTCAGCAGACCCACTGCCATAAGTGCGGAAAATCCGCGACAAAACGACATGGCTATGGTGAAACCATGAAAGTCCGGCATACCTCTATTTTGGACACGCCAGTCATACTGAAAATCAAGCCAGTTCGATATCTGTGCGAGCATTGTGGCGATGGTCCTACCACACTAGAAAAATTCGATTGGGTGGCTAAGGGAGGAAAAATCACTAAAGGCCTAGAAACCTACATTCAACGTTCCCTCATCAATAGCACGATTCAAGATGTGTCACGCAAAGAAGGCGTTTCCTATAGTACGATTTCAACGATGCTCTCGCACAGCATTGGCGTTACCGTCAACTGGGATAACCTCCGTGACTTACATACCATTGGTATTGACGAAATTAGCAACCGAAAGGGCTTCCAAGACTTTGTTGCGATAGTCAGTGCAAAGGATACGCAAGGTAACCTGTCTATTTTAGCCGTATTGGATGACCGTAAGAAGGAGACGGTATTGGATTTCTTTCAATCCATTCCCGATGAGTTAAAACAGACGGTGAAACACGTCTGTACCGATATGTATGATGGCTTTATCAATGCGGCTGTGGAAGTGTTTGGGCAGAAGAAGGTCGTGGTCGATCGTTATGATGTGGCTAAGCTCTACCGACAGCCTCTAGACGATTTAAGAATCAAAGAAATGAAGCGGCTCAAGTTAGAGTTATCCGCTGCAGACTATGCTGAACTGAAGGGGATGATGTGGATTTTACGCAAACAACATGAATGCCTCACTGAGACAGAAAAAAGCAAACTGACTCTACTTTATCGCCATTCTCCTTTACTGAAGAAAGCTCACCGTCAAGCGTTAACGTTGACCCATATTTTCAACACCCATAGTGATAGGAAGTCAGCGATAGCGAAAATAGACCGATGGATTACACAGGTTGAAAAAAGCGAATTGTCGTGTTTCGATAGATTTATCGGTACCCTAACAAAATACAAATCCAGCATAGCTAACTACTTTAAGAATAGGAAGAATAGTGGGTTTGTTGAGGGTCTAAACAACAAGATCAAAGTTGTCAAAAGACGATGTTATGGTTTCACAAAAGCAGAGTCGTTATTCCAGAGATTGACGCTGGATTTACAGGGCTACAGAATGCTCGGAATCTGACCCACAGGAAATTGAAAAGAGCCCCCTTTACCTACCACGTGCTTTGCCCTTGGTAACTCTTTCGTGTAGACACTGAAGTCATCAGTGAAAAGGAAGCGGATATCAAAGGGCTTTAGTAAAGCGAGTAACGACCTCAACGCATCCGTATTACGTTGACCAAATGCGTGAGCAATGACACGTTTGTAGCGCGGCTCCCATGCATACCAAAGCCAACGACGGTGTTTCTTATTACCTACGAAAGACCATTGCTCATCGATTTCACAGATTAGACTGATGTTTGCTCTATCGAAAGGTATCGAGGTTATTTGCCTTGGCGAGAGTTTTTTAAAGTGTTCAATACAGTGTTGTACGCCACATTCAACACTCGGGCTGTTTCCCTAACGCCAGAGCTATTCATTGCCATTTCTACAATTTTTTCTTTTACTTCTGGCTTACGAGCTTCATAGACATAATCGATTTGAAAGCTCTTTCTACACTCGATACACCTAAAGCGAGGAAAGCCTGAATGTCCCTTTCCATGTTAACGGACGGGTTCAGTTTTATTGTAGAAACGACATTGAACTTGGATGGTAGCCATGAGTTAAAAGTAAAGAGAAATCAGCAGGCTATCTTAGCACATTTCAACCGTTCTGAGTCATGACCAAAAATTACACAGTAGGTCGCTCCAGCGCTTTTCGACAACTTCATGGCCGTAGGTGTAGATAGTGAGGTTGATTAAGACCACGGTCGTGTTGAATAGCTGCTTTGTTTACGCGCTCATTGTTGATCTAATGAGCGCGTAAACAAAGCCATGTCGGAGATATTAGTTCACCCGGTAAACATCAAATTTTACAATGTTTTCTGAAAGAATAGCTTTACCAATATTTACGAAGAAGCCACGGTTTAACCATTCATACTTTGGTTCAGCGACTTGGAAATGTGGGTTGCCTCTTAACTGAATCTCAGCTGGTGGCTCTGAGCCATTTAAAAATGCATCATAACCGTTAGGGCCCAAATCCATTATTCCATTATATGCAAGGTAAACTTTTGCTCCATCATCAGTTGTAATAGTTCCACGGATATCCAAGATACCTACACCATCAGTTCTAATAGTCAACCAGTCAGCTCCAACTTTACCTAGGACACCTTTAATATTCTGACCTATAATTTCCCCACCAGTGAAATTGAAATTTATCCTTAACCCGTCAGCAACAGGCCCAATTGGCTCTGCTTCTAAGTGAGCCGTGTATGAAAAAATGTATTCCATTTCATATTCATAACTAAATTTTTCAACAGTCAAAGCTAACTCCTTCAAAAAATACATGTTAATTTGCACTTAAATATGAAGAACCATTTGCACCCAACAGTGATCCACTTAAGCTGAACTATTTTACCCCATTTACGGGTTAATTTCTACGTATTTAGGACTTACGCCAGGGCAAACGCATCTAATTTGATTTGTTAAAAAGTGGCTCTTTTCAATTTCCTGTGGGTCAGATTCCGAGCATTCTGTAGCCCTGTAAATCCAGCGTCAATCTCTGGAATAACGACTCTGCTTTTGTGAAACCATAACATCGTCTTTTGACAACTTTGATCTTGTTGTTTAGACCCTCAACAAACCCACTATTCTTCCTATTCTTAAAGTAGTTAGCTATGCTGGATTTGTATTTTGTTAGGGTACCGATAAATCTATCGAAACACGACAATTCGCTTTTTTCAACCTGTGTAATCCATCGGTCTATTTTCGCTATCGCTGACTTCCTATCACTATGGGTGTTGAAAATATGGGTCAACGTTAACGCTTGACGGTGAGCTTTCTTCAGTAAAGGAGAATGGCGATAAAGTAGAGTCAGTTTGCTTTTTTCTGTCTCAGTGAGGCATTCATGTTGTTTGCGTAAAATCCACATCATCCCCTTCAGTTCAGCATAGTCTGCAGCGGATAACTCTAACTTGAGCCGCTTCATTTCTTTGATTCTTAAATCGTCTAGAGGCTGTCGGTAGAGCTTAGCCACATCATAACGATCGACCACGACCTTCTTCTGCCCAAACACTTCCACAGCCGCATTGATAAAGCCATCATACATATCGGTACAGACGTGTTTCACCGTCTGTTTTAACTCATCGGGAATGGATTGAAAGAAATCCAATACCGTCTCCTTCTTACGGTCATCCAATACGGCTAAAATAGACAGGTTACCTTGCGTATCCTTTGCACTGACTATCGCAACAAAGTCTTGGAAGCCCTTTCGGTTGCTAATTTCGTCAATACCAATGGTATGTAAGTCACGGAGGTTATCCCAGTTGACGGTAACGCCAATGCTGTGCGAGAGCATCGTTGAAATCGTACTATAGGAAACGCCTTCTTTGCGTGACACATCTTGAATCGTGCTATTGATGAGGGAACGTTGAATGTAGGTTTCTAGGCCTTTAGTGATTTTTCCTCCCTTAGCCACCCAATCGAATTTTTCTAGTGTGGTAGGACCATCGCCACAATGCTCGCACAGATATCGAACTGGCTTGATTTTCAGTATGACTGGCGTGTCCAAAATAGAGGTATGCCGGACTTTCATGGTTTCACCATAGCCATGTCGTTTTGTCGCGGATTTTCCGCACTTATGGCAGTGGGTCTGCTGACACTTACTCTCTACGGTAAGGACAATATTACCTTTTTCATCAATGTCTTGTGATAATATTTTTAGTGAGTCGATATCAAGAGGAAGCGTAATGTTGGCCATAATAGTGAGAACATTCAGATATTAGAGGATGGGCTGAGCCCTTATGATACCTGACTTTATAGCCCACAGGAAATTGAAAAGAGCCGTAAAGGGTTCACTCAACGAATTGAGCGAACCAATCTGACATTACGTTCAAGATTGAAACGACTTGTGCGTAAAACGATCGGTTTTTCAAAATCAGAAGAGATGCATGACAAGGTTATATGGACGTTTATCGAACAGGAGTTCTATGGGTGATTCAACCGATTTGAGTCACGACCTAATTTTTACTATCGAAATAGTAGCGCTGGATCAATTAGGTCGTCATTTTTCGTTATTTCAGCAACGTCAGAACCTCGTGCGCAGCAGCAGCAGATGAAGCTGGGTTCTGACCTGTAACAAGCTTGCCGTCCCGCAGTACAAAGCTGGCCCAATCGGGACCTTTCGCATAATTGCCACCATTGGCTTTTAGCATATCCTCAACCAAGAAGGGAACAACGTTGGTGAGGCCAACTGCCTCTTCTTCTGTGTTAGTGAAGCCTGTCACACGTCGTCCTGAGACCAAGGGCTTGCCGTCTTTGCCTTGAGTATGGCGGAATACGGCCGAGGCGTGGCAGACTGCCCCAATAGGCAAGTCAGCGGCGGTAAAGGCTTCGATCAGGCGTTTGCTATCAACATCCTCGGCCAGGTCCCACAAAGGGCCATGACCACCGGGATAGAAAATTGCATCGAAACCTTTTTCTGTCACCTCGGAAAGTTTCACCGTTGCCGCAAGATGCTTTTGTGCCTCAACATCACCCTTGAAACGCTGGGTGTCGTCAGTTTGCGCTTCCACACTATCACTTGACGGATCAATGGGTGGTTGCCCCCCCATAGGGCTGGCCAGAGTAATATCCGCTCCGGCATTCTTAAAAACATAATAGGGCGCTGCGAACTCCTCAAGCCAAAAGCCGGTCTTTTTGCCAGTATTACCCATCACATCGTGCGATGTCAGTACCATTAAAATTTTCATATACTTACCTTATATTGACTGCATAGTTAGTACTTTGTTATCCCACTTTTCATCATCTACTGCCTCTGCCAGAACTGCAGAGACGTCTCCTCTCGCAGCGATTCCATCCACATCAACTGTGTCGCCAAAGAGCATGCTTCGGTTTCCATCTTCATCTGTCAACCGCACCGGTCGCACTATGGCATAGCTCAGGCCTGATGCTTTCAGGTATTCGTCAGACTCATGTTTGGCCTGTAGATAATGTGCGAGCTTGCTCTTAGGATCGGGATTGTCTGCACCTACACTACTGAGCATGACAAAACGAGAAACCTTCGCTTGTTTGGCAAGATCAACGAGACGCTGCGCCCCATCGCGATCGACCTTGTCGGTCATATCGACACCCGTGTGACTGCCAGAACCGGCTGCAAATATGACAACGTCACAACCCTCACACACATCCTCTTTCAATTCTGTCAAATCGCCAAAGCGTAGCTCAACATCAGAAGGTAGTGTGGACGTGTCGGAACTTTCACGAACCAACGCAATCGGGTAATGGCCACGAGATTTAAGCTCACCAATCAAGCGACGGCCTGTTTTTCCGGTAGATCCAGCGACCAGAACTTTCATTGTATACTCCATTTGTTATGATTAGAGGCATCATGGTTTAACGACGCTAACCTTGTACTCGACTTAGTTTGTCTTTAACAAAAGTGAATAGCCGAATAAAATTAATATGTTGGCCCCATAAGAAGCCACATACATTTAGGGTTAGTTTCGGCCAACTTGAATCACACGCTTGCTAACGTTGTCGAAGTTGAGAAAACCTATGAACGCTTCAGTTGAATTTCCTAGGAAATCAATGGCTCTCTTCGCGATGCTTGATCTTCCAAATCAGGCAGCCATCTTTTCGCAAGGTTCTTCTTTTCCATTACATTCTATGATTCCGATCTTGTCAAGAATTAGGGTTCATCCCAGGGCAAACGCATCTAAATTTTTTCAGAACAATAACGACTCTAGGAGTTGATCATCGATCGCCATTAACTTGCGTTTCCTTGCTATCCCACCTTTTCTTTTTGATTTAATCATATTCATAGACAAATGCCTCAAAATTGATAAAGTTTTCGGCGGCGTTACCAGCATGAATTCTGCAAGCATCTTCTTTCAAGTCAACATCCAAGAAATCTAAACCCACACCGTTCAAGTTCGCCAGACCCAACAACACGCATTATCGTTTGAGAACACACAAAATCTGCTGTTTGGATTGGTGCAACACCAAACCAGCCGTGAAGATGAGCCGCAACTTCATACGCACACCTTGATGGCGAACATGACCCGAGACAGCCAAGGGCACATCAAAAACCTCGCCTCACAAAAAATTCAAGATGAACTGGTCAAACAAGGCACCTTTGAGCGTATTTTGCACGACCAAAAATATTACTCCGCCTTGTATCACTCGGCATTAGGCGTGGCTTTGAAAGAAATGGGGTATGAACTGGAAGCAGCTTACTTTTCTGCCTTTCAAGCCAGTCTGATATTGTACGATGCTGACATTGCGGGCAGTGACGATTTCCACACGAGAGAGTGAGACGGTCATCATGGTGGCAGTGGGAGCAATACCACTGCGAGAGTCCTTGTTTCTCTGTTTTACACCGTAACATGGCGGAGATGGCTCGCTTGATATCGCTGTTAAAGTGATGACCATAGTCTTGCTCAAGCTCGTGACGATGTTGGCGCAAGAACATAGCAGCAGGGCGCTGGCCTTTTTTAATATATCTTTTTCCATCCTCAGCTCTTTGTTTTCCTTACGTAGTCTAATCAGCTCTACGCGCTCATCGGCAGATAGAGCCTCACCGGATTGCTCTGCTTCGAACTTTGCTTTCCAGTTGTAAAGCAGCTTATCTGTAATACCTAGAGAAGCTGCCGCCTTAGGCACGCTATACCCTTGCTCTGTCACCAATGCCACAGCCTCCTGCTTGAATTCATTGGTATAAGTTCTGTTTTTTCTTCTTGTCATACACACCTCGATATCAGGATTATATTCCTTTATTGAAGTGTCCGGTCAAATTAAAGCAGAACACTCATTATCGCGGCGAAGCCACGCTCTCCTTTCGTTATCTCGACCATCATACGGGGAGATATGAAACGGAGCAGGTCACCCAACTTGAGCTGTTCAAACGCCTCATCCAACACATCCCAGAGAAAGGGTTTCGCATGATCCGCTACTTTGGTTTTCTGGCCAATCGTGTCGTCGGTGATAAGTTACCCAAAGTGCGTAGCGCTCTTGGAATGGAACCCTACCCAGAACCGACACTGCCGCTTCGATATGGCCAGATGATAAAGAGCTTTTTAAAGGTTGACCCCTTTGAATGTATTCTATGTGGCCACCGACTGCGTGCCACTCGATAAGACTTGGGAGTGGGCAGAAAAGCCTTAGTGAATGAGGCCTTGAGCAGACGCGCTGAAGCCATGGCTTAGGGAAGATCTATCCGAAAGTCGGATAAGCCACACCTTAACTGATGCTTAACTACCAAACCATTACTACTATAAATGAATAAGCCAATATCACTCGTTAGATGGAGTAACCCGATCGCGAATAAATCCAGTCATAGAGACTTTGAAATCGCTAAACATCAAGTCCCTTTTCTGTTCGACCAGAACAACCCCGCCAAAACATACCAAGCCCTTCCGTTTTCTTTACGCTCTTTGTCATGAAGCTAGCATCAAGCGCTGCAATCACTTCTCTGCTACTTGAAATGACACCAGAGAGCATCATGCTGTTTAAACCGAAGAAGTCGAAAGACCGGCGAAACCAGCGGATGAAACGTTTCTCACTCATGGAGGAGTACCGGCTCATATTGCGGAAATTAGCTTTCCCTTGAACCACTTTCAGCAGAGAGAAGAAGGGCAATAAATGTTTTCTGAGGCTCCCGGATATTGGCCATTGCGTCCAGAGCTGTCTTTACAATGTTGTTCATGAGAGCAAATTTTCAGCACATAAATCTTTGGGGTACCTCTATTATCTATGTTTTCTCGCTGTTCGCATCCATTTGAAACTGTCCGAAGTATTGTAACATCAGTAGCTAAAAGATCACTCAGGACTCGCAATAAGTTGTTGGTAAGAACAGAAAAAAGTATTACTTTTCCTTTAGTACACATTGTACTATGGCTGAAATGTCCTATCTTTATTAAGGATTCAGTCAATGGATAACTGAGAAAGCAATGAGCAAGTGTATTAATCCGGACAGGCGAACTTTTATTAAGCAGTATGTTATTGATGGAGTGATAGTTTATAGTACACCTATGCTGTTTAATGTGAGTGAAGCAGCTCGAACAAATATTAATCAAGTAATCAAAAGTAATTGGAAGCTTGATGGTGAGACCCAGTATCGCACTGACTCCATAGAAAAAATCACAGGTCAAAAAATATATGGCCGGGACTATCGAGCTAAGAATATTGAAGGCAAGGCAATGGTACCTTGGCCCAAGAAAACCATTACAACACAACACATGCAATACTGTTTGGAATTAAGCCCCAATATTACTCGCAAACTAATGCATTTTTCACTATGCCCGCGTTTGACTCCCGCCTGAGTGATGAGAAATTGATGCACTTATTGAACTATCTCGCACAAGCTTATACATCCAATAGCAAGGCCCTTATTCAAGGGTTGAGAAAGAAAGTTGAGGACAATCAGAAAAATGCTATTCACTGATCTTCAAATGCTCAAGGATATCCAGAGCTGGATAACAAACAAAGAAGACTTTTGGCTGTGTACGATTCTTGGCACTTATGGTTCTGCGCCTAGGCCAGTGGGCTCATTGTTTGCGTGGAATGGTAAACAGCGGCTAGGGTCTATTTCTGGTGGGTGCTTAGAAGATGCCTTTATACAGAGGTTAAATAGGCAGCAGTTTGATATATACCCACAAGTGATCACCTATGGAAAAGATCTTATCGATGAGCACGTCAGTGTTGAGTTGCCATGTGGTGGGAGCATCAGATTGCTAGTCGAGTTTTATACTCCAGATACCTATGAGTATTTCAATGACTTTATTGCAATGGCTCACAATAAACAATCCTTTGTCAAAGTTATAGACACTGGCTCAAACCATATCCACTACCAAGCAAGTGATACGGTATGCTATGAAAAGGTGAATCAACCCAGTAAAGGTCTCATTCATATTCACTACCAACAGGTGACTCAGCTTCTGCTGTTGGGTATTAGCCAAGTCAGTGAGTGGGTAGCCAAATTAGGTCTAATGGCTGGATTTAAGGTTGAGATATGCGATATGCGTGAAGAGCTTGCTCAGAGTTGGAGTTTGTCAGGAACAGATACAGAACACAATGTGAATGTAACTTGGCGTAGCCCTGATTTGTTTGTGGAGGAATACATGACCGAGCAAACAGCGGTATTGGCACTCGCCCACGATCCTAGAATAGATGATCTAGGGTTAATGGCCGCACTTGAATCCAATGCGTTCTATATTGGAGCGATGGGGTCTAAAAGAACGTCAGAAAGTCGATTTGAGCGACTCAAACGAATTGGGGGTTATAGTGAGAACGAACTTGCAAAACTCAAAGCCCCGATTGGAATCCCTATCAATAGTAAAACGCCTTTTGAAATCGCAGTGTCTATCATCGCGGATGTTATTGCTACACAAAATGGACATTAGATGTGGTTGAGTTTTGTGCTTTATTGCTCGCGGCTGGGGATTCGAAGCGTTTTGGTGTAGACAAGAGATTTGTTGGCACTCCGCCTTTGCTTGAGCAGACTTTGCAATCACTCTATGGCTTATATACGCAGATTATCGTTGTACACAAGCATGACGATGATATGTCGAGTATTTCGTTTGATAGTGATTGTGTCACGTTACTGCCTCACGATAAACGAGAAGACGATAGTTTAGGAGCGAGCATCGCAGTAGGCCTTAACCATATTCTACAGTCTGAGCTCACTCCAAGTTTCTGCGCTATTTTCCTCGCGGATATGCCATATATAAACTATTCCACGATTATTGAGCTTCATAATCAATGTGATAAACGGTGTATCTTAAGGCCTGTATTTGAAAAAACTCACGGCCATCCGGTTATTTTTTCTCGTCACTTCTTTACTATTCTGAGCCAATTAAAAGCTTGCACTGGTGCCCGGAACGTCATTGAACAAAATATAGAGCATTATTTAGAAGTTCCTGTCAGCGATAATGGGGTCATCATCGACGTTGATACTCTTGAAGCAGCGAAAAAGTTGGGCTTGGTAGCGAACTAAAGTTAACTCACTGATGTTACGCACTAAGTTTCTTATAATATGTCGAAATGAAAAAGTGTAACTTTGATTTATATACTGATTATTTGTTGAGTACCTTTGGTGAAACTACCGCCACTGGTCTATCTGCTATGGTTGAAGGGGCGGTCAGCCATGACCAGATTACTCGGTTGTTATCGAAAGAAGATTATACTTCCAAAGACTTATGGCAGCAGGTAAAAACTGCCGTTAGAAAAGTGGAACGTGAAGACGGCGTACTGATTTTCGATGACACAATTCAGGAGAAAACTTGGACTGATGGGGCCTCAAGAAAAATTAAAAACAATTTAAGACTCGCAATGAGTTGATACTTTAAGGATAGGAAGAATAGTGGATTTGTTGAGGGGCTAAACAATAAGATCAAAGTCGTCAAAAGGCGGTGCTATTGTTTCACAAAAACTGAGTCGTTATTCCAGAGATTGACGCTCAATTTACAGGGCTACTGAATGCTGGGGATCTGAACCACAAGAAATTGAAAAGAGCCATAAACCTGGTCACGGTTAGAGCAACTTTAAACTTCTACACATGAGGAGAGTTATCGATTTACTGGATGAACTGTTTTTCAGAGCAACAACTAGTGTTAACATACAGTCTGCTTATATTTTAGAAACGAGGATAGAATTATGTCATTAAACAAAGAAGGTCAAACAGTACCAAAAGTTACTTTTCCAATCAGCCAAGGAGATATTTGGGTAAACGTCACAACAGACGAAATTTTCAAAGACAAATCCATCATTGTATTTAGCTTACCAGGCGCATTTACACCAACCTGTTCATCAAGTCATTTGCCAAGATATAACGAGCTTCAGCCTGTATTCCAACAATATGGCGTAGACGAAATCGTATGTATTTCTGTCAATGACACCTTTGTTATGAATGCTTGGAAAAGTGACCAAGAAGCGGAAAACGTCACCTTTATCCCTGACGGTAACGGTGAGTTTACTGCAGGAATGGGCATGTTGGTTGATATGCAAGACAATGGCTTTGGTAAACGATCTTGGCGATACAGCATGCTGGTTAAAAATTGTGTGGTTGAAAAAATGTTCATTGAGCCAAATGAGCCAGGCGATCCATTCAAAGTATCTGATGCAGACACAATGCTTAGCTATATTGCACCAAACCATAAAACTCAAGAATCTATCGCTGTATTCACCAAACCGGGCTGCCCTTTCTGTGCAAAAGCCAAACAAGTACTGACCGACAAAGGTCTACAATATGAAGAAATCGTTTTAGGTAAAGATGCAACAACCGTGAGCTTACGCGCTGTGACTGGCCGTACAACTGTCCCTCAAGTATTTATCGGCGGAATGCACATCGGTGGTAGTGACGAATTGGACGCCTACCTAGCTCAATAAACCGATAGATTTCACAGGTTGAAAAAAGTGTCCATGTTTAGCGATTTCAAAGTCTTTCTGACAGAGTTTACTGACGAACATAGCAGCTTCGCTGCTATGTTCGTTGACGATAAAATCATGTTGTTGGAATAACTGCCTGTAAGCATCTGTACTTTCTATAGCGAAAAAGGTGTTGACTTCAGTTGAGAGATCTGACTTTTTGAAAACTTTATGATATCGATATCTTTAACAGATTGAATGAAAATTAGTAAAGAAGTAATTAGATCACAATTTATATCTATTTCATCTTCAGTAAAAACAGTTGTTATTATCGAGTGACATTTATTATTTTTATGAGTTAATAACTTTTCTTTTAGAGAACATAACGTAGAGGTATTATATTCTTTTTGTTTTTCATGAATATTGCTGCTACGTAAATTTTTAGCTAGTTCTATTAAACTCTGAATAATTAATCGATTGATACCTTCACTATAGTTTTTATCTGTCCAGTTATTATACTTATCTTCAAATGATCGATAATGAAAACAAGCTCTGTAAGTAAGATTAAGTAAGGTTGTTACTTGCTGTTTATCAACTTTACTATAATTAGACCAATTAATTTTTGAACTTGCCATTTCAGCTAAGGAAACTGCCTGTACAGGTTGTAACACCTGTATCGATATAATTTTAGATGATTTTTTCTTGAGGATTTTTTTTATTCTTAAGTATAAAGAAATTCGGAATTGATTCAATTGGCGCAAAAAAACAAATTCTGGCTGGCTAGAGTAAATCCCGTTATAAACCCATAAAATGATGATTAGCCCCATTGATATGAGAGCGACAGTGAGTAGGCCGTTATTAATGCTATAGTTTGGTATTTGTGTAGTTGCGCTTGATGTTATAAGAATTAATATTTGGCAACCTAGCAGGCGATCCATAATTTGTATAGGGCGATTAAAGTAAAACCAAATGATGAATACATTAATGAAATAGAACACTCCGATTTGCCATAGTTGGCTCAAGTGAGGCAAAATTAATGTATATTGAGATAATGCCGAAATAGACCAGAATAACAGCCGATTCAACGTATAACGAGGGCTCACAAATGGAAGTGAGAGGGCTACACTCCCATAGATCAATGTTAGTACGACGAACATAGCCCCCCCTTGCATTGGTACATATACCCACAAAGCAACACTTATCCAAAAAATAATAAAAATTTTAAGAGCATTAATCAGACATTCAGACTTAAGAGTTATCGTTAATATTGCTGATTCAGTTGGCTTCTTTTTGCGAGGGTGTAATGGCTTATCACTTATCATAGCTTGTACAAGATGTTGATAAATCTCCTCTTGAACCATATCCATTTTTAGTAAATTTTCTCTCAACATTCCTAATGGTCCACGTAGAGAATGTTGGCCTTCTAGTAATGATTTAAGAGTAGAGTTATGGGTTAGCTGCAATCTAGTATTATTAATGTGGTACAGAAGATCATGTTTACTTGGTTGTGGGTTTTCTAATACATATTCAAATAAGTTGACAGTGTTGGTGTATCTATTTTTAAGTTGCGTTAAAATCAAAATTAAATCTTGTTTCTGCTCTTGATTAAATGGTGTTTCGAGAAGACTAAGAGCTTCATAGACATGGCCATTTATAAGGCTCCACTTATTTTGTAGATCTCTAATATTTTCCCAAGTAGCAAAGTCACGACTAACTTGATAACTACCAAGTTTTGCTGCTTGCAAGGCGTCATCTATACGCGCTAAGTATTCTAAGTTCTCTCCGTCGAAATTTTTTTTGTTGAGCGTATTACTTGTATTCAAGCTATTGATCGCCTCTTCAATCTCATCAATCTTATTTTTAGCGTTATCTTTTAAAATATTTATTAAAGCCACTCGACTCGATACTGGACTGAAGATACTAGAAATTAAGCTAAAGCATAGTACACCTAGAATTGTTTCTTGTAATCGATTTGCAGAAATTGCAAATAATTGTCCCGTTGTCATATTTCCCATGTCAATTATAATAGAAGAAACAATAATTGCCATCCTCCATGCATAACCATGCCTAGTGTTAGTCTGCTGATAAACGCAAGTAGCAATTATAATAGAATAGACAGTTAAAAAGGCAAGAGCTTGCTGACCAAATAAGCCCACCAATAAAAAGGTGATAATTATACCTGCAAAGGTACCTATTAATCGTAGACGTCCTATTTTAAGCGAATACCCTGTCGTTTCATTAGGTACGTTTGCAGCCATTATAATAACAGCAAATGCAGCCCAATACGCTTTATCCCAACCAAGCACTAGAGAGACAACAATAGATAGAGCTAGTGCTGCTGCCACTTTTAATGGTAAAACCCACCGTTTTGGCCTCATTTTAATTCCTTAACATGCTTGATGCGACTCTTTTTATGAAGAATAATTGATGCTGATGCTCCAATACGCAATTGAATATTATCCGGTACATTATTTAATCGGATACGAACAGGAATACGTTGTGCTAACCGAATCCATTGAAATGTTGGTTTAACATTAGGTAAAAGAAAGTATCCCGTACTTCCATCTTCCTGAGAAATACCATAGCCTATGCTTTCAACAGAGCCAGATAATGGCTGATCCCTGTAAGCCATTAACGTAACTGTCGCTTTATCACCTACAGCAATATCGCTAATATCTGTTTCTTTAAAAAATCCGTCAATCCAGAAACTGTTCTTATCAATCAGAGCAACGACTGGCTGATTTTCAACAACTTGACTACCAACATTTAAATTTAAGTTTGTGATATATCCATCAACAGGGGCCGTAACTTTGGTAAAACTAAGATCGAGCTTGCTTTTCTGATAAATAGATTCAGCAGCTTTTACATCTGCTTGCGCCTGAATAACGGCATTTTTTTTCTGAAATAAGGTTATTTGAGGTATCGAACTTGGTTGACGCTGAGCTAATTGGATATCTCTGTCCGCTTGATCTTTAGCTTCTTTCAACTGAGCTTTAGCCTGATCTAAGTTAGCTTTGGCTTTTGCTAAGGCTACTTTGTACGTTCGTGGATCGATAGTAAATAGAATCTGACCCGCTTTGACTTCGACATTATCTTTAATATCAATGTGTATTATTGGACCTGTAACACGAGGTGCAATTTGGACAATGTGAGCCTTGACCAGGCCATCTCTAGTCCAAGGGTTCAACAAATATTGCTCATATTTCCAAGCTATGGCTATAAAAGCAAAAAGCACACAACAAGTAGTAATAAATGCACGTTGGAACATGGAAAATCTCTATTCTTATGATGGAAAGATAAAAGTACTGATGAATATTGTATAAATGACCGTAATGCATAACTCGACTAAGGGGGGACTTAATACGTATTTGTACCATCTCATTCTATTGAAAATTCGAACAGTGATAGAGGTGAAAAAAACCGCGAAAAAACCTGAAATAAGTAAGGGTGGCAAGTAAATTTCTCCAATAGCTATTTCTTTAGGGATATGATCTAACATCTTTCATTTATACTCATTTAATATTCAACCACTGTTGTTGAAGCAAGCAGCTGGGGAAAACACATCTAAATTGTTTCAGAACAATTACGACTCTAGGAATAGTTTTTATCCAACGATACCGCCAAGCATGCAAGGGGCACTTACTGCTATAACTACATACGGAGTTGACCTGAATCCTTTTCGCCCTGATGTCTAACATAATTCGCTATGACTTGCTCATTACCCCAGGGCGACCGCACGAACAGATCCAAGTCACATTTTAGGTGCTATTCAAGCCTGAATCGCCTCGATTTAGTTTGTTTCGAGGTCAGTGAGCATATAAAAATGTGATCTAAACCCACTCATGCGGTTGCCCTGCTCATTACCCCCTACGCTACTGGCAAAGTAGCCTGGCGACCAAACAATGTTCTCTTCCCAGCAAACCTTACTAAGCTAACTGTATTTAGTTACCCAAACTACGTGATACTTCGTGTAATAGACACTATGGAACGAGGTGTAATATTGCATTGAGTCATGGTACCGTCTCAAAAGTCATCCATCCACGGTTAAACCCGTGGTTTTCTTTATTCAAAGAATGAATTAATTGTAATACTATTATAACATATACTCGTGATCATTGAAGGTGCTTGCAGGGCAAACGCATCTAAATTTTTTCAGAACAAACAAAAAAGCCTCCCATACGGGGGGCTTTTTTTGGTCTAAATCTGTGTTGCAACAATTTTAAAATGTCACATTGCTCTCCAAGATAGAAATGGCACTTTTAGTACTAGTGATATGAACAAAGGCTGAGAGCGATAATCGAGCTGCCAAAGTTTCATTACGTTCAGAATCACTAAGAATTGAAATAAGCAAATTGCCGGTAAGATTGGAACATTCTGCTGAGGTGATTCAATAATACTTTTTGTATATTTCTGAAGTTACTCCCTCTTTTTTCATATCCGCTAGCGTATCGGCGAGCTTTTTCGCTACGGAATTTGGACCATATATCACAGGCGAATTGGCCGCGCTTACAGGCTGACTGGAGTTAAAGTTTTCATTCGGAACTGCATTATAATTTTCTGACTTTAATGAAAAACCCAAATACATTGGCTCTGGTTCGCTACAACATTCTTGAACTCTCAAATTGGGCATAGGATGCTCTTTTAGTGCATAAAGCAAACTGTCTTTGTTGTAAAAATAGATATCTCCACCGCCTTTGCTTATTACTTTCATGATATCTAATGTCGTTGCTTCTTTAGGTGATTTCTTAGGAATATTGAGTTTTAGTAAATCTGGACCGCCATAAGGCAAAATTTCTATTGGTTTGGCTTTGAGGATGTCATCTCTATTTTTAAAGTCAGGCGCATCAATCCTAGTTAGAAGTGCATATGAACTTGTTAGACCATTATCAATATATCCGTAGTTCTTTGCCCTTTTTTCGGTAAACTTTAGCCCTGGGTAAAAATCTATTTTCCCAGTTATTATACTATTCATGATTCGTTTTTTAGGTTTCCTTTCAACTTTTAAACTGCATCCTATCCGATCTGCCGCGGTTTTAAACAGATCGAAATATAGGCCACTATTGTCTGGAGCACTTGCAATCAAAGGAGGTTTTGCATTGGTTCTATACCCCATAATCAATTCACAGCTATAAACAGGGGAGATACTCAAGTAACCCATTACAGAGTAAAAAACTGTCTGTATAATCTTTTTCATAATTGCCACCTAAACAATTCAGCGCTTCATATAAGAATAGGTAGAAATATTCAAGTGTCTAATTTTTGGAGTTCGTTTTGTTCTTGTTTTATTTGCTCTACTACAGCAGGGTTCATGATGTATTGGCGTACTTGCTCCTTCCTATTTGGTGAAGATGCGTTCCGCTGCCTTTTTCCTTGCGACTCTAATTCTGCCTGCTCATAACGCGCTAAAGCTAACACCGCGCCCAAGCGTTTGTTATCAACGATTTCGCCTTGCCGAACCTTATCAAGCTTATCAAAAGCCTTACATGGAAGTGACTCTCCACAATATTTGACGTCAATACAGCCGTTGGGGTAGTCGTGTACCATTACTTTCTTACCGATTAGCGATTCTGCTTTAGGAGTATGCTCCAATAAATACAGTACTTTATCGTATTGTAAGCTGAGCGACTTCGACACCACACGTGAGGTTTGCCATGAAAAAATATCACTCAATTCCTGCTGGGTTTCCCTTAATGGCCTGTGAAGGTTCATTTCACTTTGAGGGGGCCGAGCAAAGGCTCTTTTCAATTTCCTGTGGGTCAGATTCCGAGCATTCTGTAGCCCTGTAAATCCAGCGTCAATCTCTGGAATAACGACTCTGCTTTTGTGAAACCATAACATCGTCTTTTGACAACTTTGATCTTGTTGTTTAGACCCTCAACAAACCCACTATTCTTCCTATTCTTAAAGTAGTTAGCTATGCTGGATTTGTATTTTGTTAGGGTACCGATAAATCTATCGAAACACGACAATTCGCTTTTTTCAACCTGTGTAATCCATCGGTCTATTTTCGCTATCGCTGACTTCCTATCACTATGGGTGTTGAAAATATGGGTCAACGTTAACGCTTGACGGTGAGCTTTCTTCAGTAAAGGAGAATGGCGATAAAGTAGAGTCAGTTTGCTTTTTTCTGTCTCAGTGAGGCATTCATGTTGTTTGCGTAAAATCCACATCATCCCCTTCAGTTCAGCATAGTCTGCAGCGGATAACTCTAACTTGAGCCGCTTCATTTCTTTGATTCTTAAATCGTCTAGAGGCTGTCGGTAGAGCTTAGCCACATCATAACGATCGACCACGACCTTCTTCTGCCCAAACACTTCCACAGCCGCATTGATAAAGCCATCATACATATCGGTACAGACGTGTTTCACCGTCTGTTTTAACTCATCGGGAATGGATTGAAAGAAATCCAATACCGTCTCCTTCTTACGGTCATCCAATACGGCTAAAATAGACAGGTTACCTTGCGTATCCTTTGCACTGACTATCGCAACAAAGTCTTGGAAGCCCTTTCGGTTGCTAATTTCGTCAATACCAATGGTATGTAAGTCACGGAGGTTATCCCAGTTGACGGTAACGCCAATGCTGTGCGAGAGCATCGTTGAAATCGTACTATAGGAAACGCCTTCTTTGCGTGACACATCTTGAATCGTGCTATTGATGAGGGAACGTTGAATGTAGGTTTCTAGGCCTTTAGTGATTTTTCCTCCCTTAGCCACCCAATCGAATTTTTCTAGTGTGGTAGGACCATCGCCACAATGCTCGCACAGATATCGAACTGGCTTGATTTTCAGTATGACTGGCGTGTCCAAAATAGAGGTATGCCGGACTTTCATGGTTTCACCATAGCCATGTCGTTTTGTCGCGGATTTTCCGCACTTATGGCAGTGGGTCTGCTGACACTTACTCTCTACGGTAAGGACAATATTACCTTTTTCATCAATGTCTTGTGATAATATTTTTAGTGAGTCGATATCAAGAGGAAGCGTAATGTTGGCCATAATAGTGAGAACATTCAGATATTAGAGGATGGGCTGAGCCCTTATGATACCTGACTTTATAGCCCACAGGAAATTGAAAAGAGCCGAAAATCTTCTTCATGTCCTAGGCGAATTTTGAATCGGTTCATTGCAATGTACATACCTTTCTCCAACTTACGTTATTGTTATAGATAATTGATGAGATATAAAAAAGGCCGACAATGTCGGCCTTAGAATTAAATCGATTGAGTGAGCTGGTAATAACGTCCAGCACGTGCGATTAATTGATCATGAGAGCCGTGTTCAACCACTTCACCTTGTTCAATTAAGCATATCGCATCCATTTTGGCTAGGTTTACCAAACGGTGGGTAATGAATAGCACAGTTTTATCTTGGTAGTGTGATTCAAGCAAAGTCATGATCTGCTTTTCTGTGCTCTTATCAAGACCTTCTGTCGGTTCGTCTAAAAGCATGATCGGCGCATCATGTAGCAGCGCACGTGCAATACCAATACGGCGTTTTTCACCACCAGATAGCTGGCGTCCACCATCACCAAGCCAAGCATCTAATCCTTTGTCATCCAACAGCTTTTCTAAACCCACCTCGGTTAGTGTTTTAGAAATTAGCTCATCAGTTGCATCAGGGCTAGCCATCAGTAAGTTGTCGCGTAATGTGCCATTTAGTACGTCAACGCGCTGACTCACCACACTCACGGATTTACGCAGCTGGCTTTCATTCCATTCTGTTAGAGACTGCCCAGCAATAGATACGCTGCCTGATTGTGGGTCCCAATAGCGAGACAATAGTTGTAGCATCGTTGATTTGCCCGAACCCGTTTGGCCAAGTATTGCTACTTTCTGTTTCGCGCCAATGGTTAGGTCGACATTTTTCAGCACTTTAGTGTCGCTATCTGGATAGCTAAATTCTACGTTAGAAAAGTCTATTGAGAACTGGTTACTGTGCTCTTTTTGCTCTTCAGAAAAGGTAACATCCGGTTCGGCTAGAATCACCTCATTTAAGCGGCGAGCAGAAGTCAGTGTTTGTCCTAAGTATTGGAACGCACCTGCAATTGGCATTAGCATCTCAAAGCTTGCCATTGTAGCGAAAGCCATCATCGCGATCATCGGGCCAGGAGGTTGGCCACCAACACCATCAGCAGAAAGCCAAATCATTAAGACTAGAGTCCAGCCATTCGCTAACATCAGCAGTGCTTGTGCTAAGCCAGATAGATGAGCATTGACGTATTGGTTACAAAGCAGTTTACTTTGTGCATCCAAGATCGCGTTTCTATAACGGCCTTCAGCTCCAAAAATAGTCAGCTCACTATAACCTTCCAGCCAATCTAGTGCAGCAATGCGTAGCTTAGCTTTATTGTTAGTTAGGGTTTCGCCGTTTCGTTTACCAAGCTTGTAGAACAGTACAGGCCAAATCAGTAACAAAGCGAGCAAGATAGCGCCCAGCGTTAAGCCTAGATCAACATCGAAGTAGGTCAGGAAAGCGGCCAAAGAGGCAATACCGAAGATACCGATAACAATTGGACTAATCAGTCTTAAATAGACGTGATCCATTGCATCAATATCCGCAACCAAACGGTTGAGAAGATCGCCATCACGTAAGTTTGAGACTCTTCCGGGAATGAGTGGCGTAAGTTTCTTAAAGAAGAAAATACGTAAGTCTGTTAGTAACTTAAATGTGGCATCGTGGCTAACAACACGTTCACCCCAACGACCAGCAGTTCGTCCTATGGCAAAGCCGCGAACGAAGCCAGCAGGTAGCATGTAGTTGAAGGTTTTACGTGCAATGGAAAGTCCGGCGATAGCCGCAGCAGAAAGAAACCAACCTGATAAAGTCAACAGCCCAATTGAGCAGACCAAAGTTGCAAAGGCTAGTATCATGCCTAGTGACAAACCAAACCAATGCTTTTTATACAGTTTTAAGTAAGGGAGTAAATCACGCATCTAAATTCCCCTTGTTCGCTTGTTCTTGTTGAAGATTTGATTTCAACATGTCACTAAACAGTCCGTCTTGGCTAGATAGGCTATCGTAATTACCAGTTTGGACTAATTTCCCATCTTGAAGAACCAGAATTTGTTCGACGTCTTTCAATGGAGCAAGCTGGTGAGTCACCATAAGAGCTGTTTTGCCTTGAATTTGTTTGTTCAAGCCTTCAACAACAAGTCTTTCACTGCGAGCATCTAGGCTTGCAGTCGGCTCATCGAGAAGCCAGAAGTGACCGTTTTGTAGCATTGCACGAGCAAGTGCCAGACGCTGTGCTTGGCCTACAGAAAGCCCGCCAGAGCGATCGGAGATTTGATAATCTAAGCCGTGTTTAGCAACAAACTCTTTTGCAAAAGAGTCTTCAAGGGCTTTGTCGATAGTGCTGTTAGCAATATCGTGCTTACCTAAAGTAATGTTCTCTTTAATTGTGCCATGCAAAAGTAGTGGATTTTGTCCTACCCAACTGACTTGTTTACGCCACGTATCATGATTTGTATCGCGAAGCTCAACACCATTGATCTTTAGGCTGCCTTGGTACGGCATGAAACCTAATAAAGCGTTAATTAAACTCGTTTTACCTGCACCACTAGGCCCAACAAGAGCAGTAGTTTTGTTGTTTGCTAGGTTAAATGAGATCGGGCCAACAAGATGAGTGCCATCGGGGCTACGCACTTCTAGGTTTTTCGCTTCAATGGTAATACTAGTATCGCTAGAAAGGTCGTGACTACCAGATTGAACTTTACTCACGTCAGTTTCTAAGAACTCAACAATGCTTTCTGCAGCACCAATAGCCTGTTGCTTAGCATGATAGAAAGTACCTAAATCGCGCAGTGGCTGATAAAACTCAGGTGCCAAAATTAGAACGAAGAGGCCAGTAAGAAGCGATACAGCTACACCGTAATGGCCAAAGTTAAGCTCGCCAATGTAGCTAAAGCCAAAATATACAGCGGTAATAGCAATGGAAATTGATGTGAAGAATTCCAAAACCGCAGAGGATAGGAAAGCGATCTTCAGTACATCCATCGTGCGTGTACGGAATACTTCTGAAGCACCTTTCATTACTTCTGTTTCTGCATCTGTACGATCAAATAAACGAATAGTAGTCATCGCTTGTAGGCGGTCATAAAAGTGTCCAGATAAACGTTGCAGCGCTTTGAAGTTTTTGCGGTTAGCTTCAGCGGCTTTCATCCCAACAAGTGCCATAAATAGTGGGACGAGTGGGGCGGTTATCAAAAAGATAAGCCCTGCAGCCCAGTTCACTGGGAAAACAACAACAAGGATGATAAATGGGATCATTACCGAAAGAGACATTTGAGGCAGATAACGGGCAAAGAAATCCTGCATCTCTTCCACTTGCTCAAGCAGCAGTGTAGCCCACGAACCAGCTGGTTTACCTTTTATATAGGCAGGACCTAGTTCACGAAGCTTCTCTAATATTTGTCGCCTGATGTAAATTCGAATTTGTTCACCACAACGATATCCGGCGATTTCCTTACCCCAAGCGCAAACTGCACGTACTGCAATCGTCGCTGCTAGGCCGATAAAGTATGGGATCAGCTCATATTTATCAGCATGTTTGATAATTAGATGATCGAGGATGGTCGCAAGAAGAGCGGCTTGCGCGAGTAAAAATAGGCTTGAAACGATACCTAACCCCACAGCAATCATAAGCCAGCGCTTTGCTAACTTACTCTGCTGCTTGAGCCAAGAGGTCAAGCTACGTCTTTTAGTTTTATCCATTTTGAAGGCTTAATGGTAGTTATTACGTGTTACAGGAGGGGCATTATACAAAAGTTAGCCCAATGGTAATACCATTGGGCCAATACGATTGCGGACAAATTTGCAAAATCACATTTACGAATTATTCGACATTTTGTCTAAGAAACGCTCGGCATCCAATGCTGCCATACAACCTGTACCAGCTGAAGTAATAGCTTGGCGGTATGTATGATCCATAACATCTCCAGCCGCAAACACACCTTCAACACTGGTTTGTGTAGCGTTACCATTTAGGCCTGACTGGACGATAATGTAATCATCGTTCATCTCTACTTGGCCCTTAAAAATAGCTGTATTTGGTTGATGGCCGATAGCGATAAACGCGCCCATTACTTCTAGCTCTTCTGTCGCGCCAGATTGGGTATCTTTGATACGTACGCCAGAAACCCCAATATCGTCACCCAGAACTTCATCAAGCGTGCGGTTTGTGTGCAACGTGATGTTGCCATTTTCTACCTTGTCCATTAAGCGCTTCATAAGAATTTTCTCAGCGCGGAACCCTTCACGACGGTGGATAAGGTGCACTTCAGAAGCGATATTCGATAGATATAGCGCCTCTTCTACTGCAGTGTTGCCACCGCCAACAACTGCGACTTTTTGGTTACGGTAGAAAAAGCCATCACAAGTCGCACAGGCTGATACACCACGTCCTTTGAAAGCTTCTTCTGAATCTAGGCCTAGATATTTTGCAGATGCTCCTGTTGAGATGATTAAAGCATCGCAAGTGTATTCCTGACTGTCGCCTTTTAGGCTAAATGGGCGTTTGGATAAGTCGACTTCATTGATGTGGTCAAATACGATTTCTGTTTCAAATCGTTCTGCGTGTTCCTTCATCCTTTCCATAAGCGCAGGGCCAGTTAATCCTTCAGCATCACCCGGCCAATTCTCAACTTCAGTCGTTGTCGTTAATTGACCACCTTGCTGTATTCCAGTAACAAGCACTGGATTTAGGTTAGCTCGCGCAGCATATACAGCCGCAGTATATCCAGCAGGGCCAGAGCCAACGATGAGTAGTTGGCAATGTTTAACGTCGCTCATGCAATCTCCAAATCATGACGGTCATATTCAAATTATTTTATGAGATTGATTGTATGGAAATTAAAGGGGTAATTAAAGCTTATTCGTTTTTATAGGTTAACGTCGCGGTTTATCCGCTTAAACAATTAAGCTAGGTGATTTGTTTTCTATGATGCAACTACTGATTGGAAGCCACTTTTACGAAGGCTTGGATCAGCCAGTTGACCGTTTGCTTTACTCATTACGAGAGTTCTTGGCATTACACTTTCGACATGATTTGGGCTTTTGTGGAACCAGTGACAAAAATTGTAATCGTAACAAATTCTTATTTGTTGAATTGGAAGAGAAAAGGGATGAGTATTACTTTTGATAACTATTAAATTGATGGACACCACCAAAACCAATCAAGGATAAATGTTGAAGATTCCTAGCAAAGAGAAAGTTGCATCTTTTGATGTAGATGCCATGAAAACGTTCACTCCAATTTGTCCTGATGAGCTGCCAGTCCCTGAAGGGGACAAAATCGGGGCGGAGCTCAACAAGCAAGCAGAAAAAGCGCGAATTCGTATTGGTTCCAAAGATGCACACAGCCCGAATGCAATCTGGGTAGCCACAGACGAGAATCCTCAGTTTTCGCCAATAGAAGGTAAGGATGTAGATGTTCGTTGGAACGTTCATGCTGTCCCGGGCACGATGGGCTTTGAGCTTTTAGATGAACTGCCTAAGCCCAGTGAATATCGATACTTTGTCTATAAAGGAATAGAAGTAGATCAGCATCCGTACAGTGCTTGCTACCACGATTTTGCCAACACTCAGTCAACTGGAGTCATTGAGGTTCTGCAAGTCGAAGGGATTGAAACAGTGATTGTAGGAGGGTTGGCTCTAGATTATTGTGTGGCAACAACCGCGACTCAACTAAAAGAAGCTGGCTTTGATGTGGTCATTAACCTTAGTGGGACACGGGGCATTGCTGCAGAAACTGTTGATGAAGCCATAGCAAAGATGGAGGCTATAGGGATTCGCTTTGTCGAAAATGCGGAGCTTTTGAAAAACCACGACTAGTTGATGAAAATCAGTAGCTAAGCATCATTGAGAAGAGCTTAGCTACATTTCAATTGGAGTAGGGCGCTATGCAGATATTGGTTATGCTATGCGCTTACTTCAACTTCATAAGAGGTGAACTTTCTAACGTTAATAACGCCAGTATCCAATATTAAGTATTGCCCTTTGATACCTTGCAATACTCCCCCTACGACTGGGTTTTTATCAAAGTTATGTGAAGTGATTTTAGTTGGGTGAGCGTTAACCGGATACGAAATATCGGTGATGCTTTCACTAAGATCTACAATTGAATCATCGCCAAATTTTTGTTTGATTTCCTGTACTTTTTCTTCGACTAAAGGCAGTAGTCGAGCAGCTTCTTGTTCCAATGCAATGTTTTCGCCATCACCTTTTAGCAGTGTACGCCAGTTGGTCTTATCCGCGATATGTTTCGCCAATTCAACTTCTATCAGCCCGGAGATATAACGTGTTTTGACCTTAAAAATCGGCAATCCTTGCGTAGCGCCTTGATCTATCCAGCGAGTCGGAATCTGTGTGTGGCGAGTGATGCCCACTTTCAAGTTCGATGTGTTAGAAAGGTACACAAAGTGGTCTACCATACAATTCTCTTCACCCCATTGTGGCTCTCTACATGTGCCTTGGTCATAATGGCAAGTCTCTGGTTTCATGATACACATATCGCAACTTGCGAGCTTTTTCATGCAGACGAAGCAGTGGCCCTGAGAATAACTCTTCTTAGTTTTTTTACCACATGAGCTGCAATAAATATTGCCTGTGTGAGTAAGGGAGATGGACTTACCGATGTACTGATTTAAATCGACAAGATCGTCTCCAACAGGGAGTTGATATTGAACATCACCGCTAAGTGATGCGCGCATTTTTTTAAGTGTTCCAGTAGCAAGTTTTTGCATGACATTACTCTTTATATTTGTATTTTGATCACTCAGTCGACGCTTTGACGTTTTTAATTGGCAGCGCTTATTGGCTTATCAACTTCTTGAACCTTCGCCGAGTCTGTTTGCTCGTTAGTTGTTGCGATGGGTTCTTTTGGTCCTAAGAATTTAGGTTGGGTATGAGTGATATAAAGATCTAAGAACGCTTTTGCTCTTGCAAAGAATTCTCGAATTCGGATATGGAAGCCTTCCTGCTTAGTTGGACCGGGAACGGCTAAGCATTGGGCATTGATATTGAAGTGTTTGGCTATGTAAATAGCCCTTTCACAGTGAAACTTCTGTGAAATAATCAAAAAATGGTCAGTATCGAATATTTTTTTTGCTCTTACGATGGAATCGAGTGTGCGAAAGCCTGCGTAGTCCAGATAAATATGATTGTCTGGAACTCCAGCTTTTAGCAAGTCACGTTTCATGGTCCAAGGCTCGTTGTATGAGCGGTGAGCATTATCACCGCTAAGCAAAAAGTTGTTTACCTTTCCCTCTTTATACAGGCGAATTGCTGCTTCAATTCTGTGACTGTAATATTCATTTAGGGTGCGACCTAAGTATTTGCTGGTACCTAGAACAACGGCTACGTCATAGTGTGGGACTTGGCTATCTTTAGTCATGATTGAGCCGCGTGCTTGAAAAGAGACCCAGCGGTCTAAGGTGAACACGGCTAATAATACGATGAAGGTAGCCAGAAGAAGGTAACCTAAAGCAGAAAGGCACTTCTTAATCGAGGCGTTGTTAAGTTTAAACTTATCGAGCAAACGTCTCACTATATTTGACGGTTCCTTTGGGCCCAAATTCCGACGACGACAAAGCATAAGACGATGACACTGAACATGACACCAGCATGCATTTGACGAAACGTATGGGCTAAATATGGGGTGGCTTTGACTATGATTAGACCGTAACCAAATGCGTTAATCAATATAAACACTAACGTTCTAAATATGAAATGTTGATTGCGCATTGCTCGGCGAAAAAAGCCATTGATTTCATTACCTAGCAATACTAGTACACAAGCGACAAGAGCGGTAGAAATTTCAAACATATAGGGAAGGAGAGCCTTTCCCATTGGAGCTAACAAACTGAACATAAGAGTTTTGATACGCCTCCAACAGATGGTGGAGGCGTCCTAAATTGTTGTTAATTTTTAGAATGCGGTGCGCTTATAGCGACGATAAACTGGCTGCCAGAAATAGCGGTTGATTGCCTTTTCTAGCGCATCATCTGTAATTTCTAGCGCCATACCCTGTTCAATGGCTTTCTTGGCAACAGCAAATGCGATTTTCTTAGACACCATATGAATAGATTCAAGTGGTGGCAGTAAAGACCCCTTACCATCAATAGCTAGTGGAGAGCATTCAGCTAACGCACGGCTTGACTCCATTAGCATCTCATCTGTCACACGTTTGGCATTGACCGCTAGTACTCCAAGGCCGATACCAGGGAATATATAGCTGTTATTACACTGCGCGATTGGATACGTTTTATCTTCATGTACAACAGGGTCAAATGGACTGCCAGTTGCAACCAACGCGTCACCATTTGTCCAACGAATAATGTCTCTTGGCGTTGCTTCGACTCGGCTTGTCGGGTTCGATAGTGGGAACACGATTGGGCGAGGACAGTGTTTGTGCATTTCTTGAATGACTTCTTTACTAAACAGTCCTGGAGCACCAGAAACACCAATCAGAATAGTTGGTTTAGCGTTGGTCATTACGTCGAGCAACGAGTAGCCAGTGCCTTCACTATCGTTAGTCCACTCTTTTGTATCAGAGTGTTTCTGAACCAAGCGCTGTTGGAAATCCAGCAGGTTAGGCATGCCTTCTTGCAGCAGTCCCCAGCGGTCTACCATGTAAACTTGTGAACGTGCTTGCTTGTCAGAAATACCTTCTGCAACCATTTGAGCGATAATTGCTTCTGCAATTCCGCAACCAGCAGAGCCTGCACCAAGGAAAGTAATGCGCTGTTCAGAAAGCTTGTTGCCTGCTGCCTTACAAGCCGCAAGTAGTGAGCCCACTGTAACTGCTGCTGTACCTTGAATATCATCGTTGAAACAACAGATTTTATCTTTGTAACGCTCCAGAAGAGGCATCGCATTTTTCTGTGCGAAATCTTCAAACTGGATAAGAACATCAGGCCAGCGTCTTCTTACAGCTTGAATAAACTCTTCTACGAAATTGTTGTACTCATCACCCGTGATACGTGGATGTCTCCAGCCCATATACATTGGATCTGCAAGTCTTTGTGGGTTATTGGTGCCCACATCAAGAACAACTGGCAACGTATAAGCAGGACTGATACCACCACAAGCGGTATACAGCGCAAGCTTACCAATAGGAATACCCATACCACCAATGCCTTGGTCACCCAAACCAAGAATACGCTCACCGTCAGTTACTACGATCACTTTTACTTGTTGGTTGGTTGAGTTGTTGATTAGGTCGTCGATACGGTCTCTGTTTGGGTAAGAGATAAATAGCCCGCGTCCACGACGGTATATATTAGAGAAGTTTTCACACGCAGCACCTACAGTCGGCGTGTAAATAATAGGCATCATTTCTGAGATGTGGTTTTGAACTAGGCGATAAAACAAAGTTTCGTTGGTATCTTGAATATTCCTCAGATAAACGTGTTTATCCATGTCATTTTCGAAATTCTGATACTGTTTATAAGCACGTTCAACTTGTTCTTCGATGGTTTCCGTTGCTTCAGGAAGTAGACCTTCAAGGTTAAAATCCATGCGCTCTGAGGCGCTAAATGCACTACCTTTGTTAAGAAGTGGAGTACTAAGAAGAGCGGGACCGGCGTAAGGGATATATAGAGGGCGTTTATCGTTATTCATCTCTAGCCTATTGTAGGGTGTGGAAGGAATCCCGCAAATGATAGGGATTAGTTAGTTTGATGTAAATAGTCATTCGAGCAATCTGTTTGTTAAGTCTTCGCCAACTCAAGGGATTAGCGCTATACTGCGATTCACATCCGGTTCGTTTCGTAATTATTCATGTCGTCTTTACCCATTGACTCACTGAAAAGTGATTTTCTCCACACCATTCAAAGTAATCATCTTGTCGTTGAAGCAGAAACCGGCTCAGGTAAATCTACTCGATTGCCTTTATGGGCTTCACAAAGTGGCCGAGTGCTGGTGGTCGAGCCTAGACGAATTGCATGTACTTCATTGGCAGAGTTCATTGCTTCTCAACTAGAAGAGCCTTTGGGTGAAAAAGTCGGTTACGCAATTAAACTAGAGAATCAATTTAGCGAAGATAGCGAAATCGTATTTGTCACTCCGGGAGTGGCTTTACGTTGGTTTTGTGAAAACAGGTTGAATGAATTTCAAGTCATCATGATCGATGAGTTTCATGAACGCCGCTGGGATACGGATCTATTGTTCGCAATGCTTAAAAAGCATGATCAACACCGTCTAATCGTCACGTCTGCAACGATGGAAAGTGAGAAGCTGGCGGATTATGTTGAAGGCAAGCGTCTCACAAGTGTTGGTAGAAACTACGCTGTTGATATCCAGCACCGAAGCTCTGACTCCCAACAACTACCTAATAGTTTCAAGCTAGAGCAAAGGATAAAAGCGGAAATTGAAGCCGCTGAAAGTGAAGGCGATATCTTGGTTTTTCTGCCCGGCAGGAAAGAGATCGCTCAATGTCAGTCGGCTTTAAAACATCTAGATGAGTATATAGTAGTGCCGCTTCATGCTTCGGTGTCTGATACACAAAAGCAACTTGCGTTGACACAGCAAACGCGTCGAAAAATTGTATTAGCGACCAATGTTGCGGAAACCTCACTCACCATTCCCAATATTACCCTAGTCATTGATAGTGGGCTGGAACGGCGCACCGTGCAAAGAAACAGTCGAACCACCTTGGTTCTGACTCATATTTCCAAAGCCAGTGCGAAGCAGCGTGCTGGTCGAGCGGGACGAGTTTCTGATGGTACTTGCATCCGTTTATACGGCCGATACGCAGCGCTAGAAGCCGTCACACCACCTCAGTTTCAGCGAGAAGAGTTAACAGAGCCCATGCTTGTCGCCGCTTCTTGTGGATATCAACTAGAACAGTTGGATTGGCTCGATCGAATACCGGAAAAGTCACTGATATCAGCTAGTCAGAAGTTAGTATTAATGGAAGCCATTGACGAACAGGGTTTGGCTACCGAACACGGTAAAAAGCTTTCTCAACTTCCCATCGATTCATTGCATGCTGATCTGGTGACACGAATAAAAACACGGGCAGTTAAAGAAGCAATGATTGACCTAACCGCTGCGCTCAGTGTTCCTGCCTCATTGTATAGTTTGTCGACAAATGAGGATGCACAAGATGAACTAAAACGAATCGAGCCACTTGGTTGCGACGGAACATTGTTGATTGATTTGGTACGCGGAAAAAAACTTCCGGGTGTAAATGTAGTGGGAGACGCAGTAAAAGAAGCCAGAGGGCTATCCAATCAGATGAGAGAACTTTTTGAGCTACCTCAGCTTAGCGTGGCTTCAGCGCTCAATAGAAGTTTGTTAGTTGAAACTATTGCGTCACTACACCCTGAACTGGTTTTTGTTCGCCGAGACAGGCGAAAAGATTGCCTTGCCAATGGTCAGTTAGAAATTAATTTGGGTAGACACTCGAGGTTTGCAGATAAGTCTGACGCTGCGATTATTCTAGACTTTCATAGTTTACCCGGTAGAGGAGTGAAGCAGACGCTCAATATTGCGTCGGTTACTATGCCTGTCTCGCTAGGCTTAATTGAGAAGTTAGAGTTAGGTGAATGGCGTCAAGGTGAAAGCATCGTTGAGGGAGATGTTGCACTCAGTCAATTGGAGTTGATTTATGCCGGCAGAGTAATAGCGAAAAAAAATGTGGAAGCTCAGGGAGAATATGCGCTAAAGCCTATGTTGAATGCTGTACTTTCAGGCGAGCGATTGCCTGGCCTTGCGGAGTCACTGACGACACAGATCGAACATTGGAAGCTCTACGTAGAACTAGGTTTCAGTGAAATAAAAGATCATGAAGATATTACGTTTGAAAAATGGTTCTTACAGCAATTGGTTGACCTAGAGCTAGAGTCAGTGGAAGACCTCACTCTGTTTACTAATGAAGATTTTCAGTTCGATGGAGTCCCATACTGGGAGTATCAAGATTTCGCGGAATCGTATCCTTTTAAGCTTGCTTTAGCTCAACTAAACCTGGATGTGGAATACCATACTCGTAAAAAGCTTGTCTATGTTGTTTATGAAAGTGGTTTGCGGAAAACCCCACCGAAGCGATGGGAGCTTCCAAAATGGCAAGGGTGGCGTGTTCAATACAAGAAAGCGAGTCGTATTTTAGATGTGAAATAACCTCGGGTTAAATGAGGTTCTTACTATCTCATTTCGTCACTATTCGCGTGACAACTCAGCTACTGATTCGATACAAATTGCATCATGACGCCAAAACTCAATATCACAGTGGACTGGAACGCCATCTTGGTTGTAGTTGACTCGTTCTACTAACATTGCAGGGCTTCCTGACGTTGCCCTTAGTGCTTGCGCGGTATCACCTAGCAGTGAACTGGTACCAATGCGGTATTTAACCTTTTCATAGAAAGTATCGTATTGAGCCTGAAAGATATTGGTCAATGACTCTGATAAATCGTGTTCTAACAATTTCGGAAATAATGCTTGGCGAATAAAACTTGTCGTAAATACGACGGGGCGGCCTTCTAGATAACGCATACGTTCTATTTGGTAGATGTTAGCAAATGGCTCCAGAAGCAGTAACTGGGAAGCTTGTGCGTTTGCGACCACGCTTTTTGCTTCGATTAGTTTGGTTTTAGGCACACGATTTTGTGCTTTCGCCATACCTTCAAAACTTAAAGTCTTGGATGGATCATAGCGAAGTGGAGAAGGAGAAATGAACCAGCCACGTCTATCTTCACGGAAAATTTCACCTTCTACTTCTAATAAAGACAAAGCTTCACGTAAGGTGACACGTGTCGTATTGAATGATTCAGCGAGCTTTCGTTCAGAAGGGAGTTTTTGGTGAGGGGAAAGCATCCCCGATTTTATCTGCCCAATGATAGCGTCTTTAATCTTTACGTACTGCACCCAATATCCTCTCTGAGTTGTCTAGATCAATTGTTCGAAATCTGAATTCCTTCCGTGGATAGGGGAATACTAGCGCAGAAGTGATGCTTAGTGCACTGAATGACAAACATATTGCGAAGTGAGTTGTTCTAAGAGTTGCAGGAAGAAATTATATGTTCAATCGTTCTGTTTATCAGTTGTGCCTTGTTACGACATGATTCTAAAATTGGCTTGTTTTGTGTCTTTCCTGTTAAATTCTTGCGCTTTATATGCCTTTATTAAGAATCGAAAGGTAATAAAATAATCTTTTTTTATAATCTATTGATATATAGATTTGGTTGGATAATAGTTGATTTAATTACTCAGCTATCTAATCGGAGGTAAGATGGATCTCCAAGAGTTAAATCATGTAGAGTTTGACTACACATCGTTTCTTGGTGCTTCATGCGATAAAGAATGGACCTTTTTAGAAGCAGTGAATGCCTGCGTTTCTACTGTGAGAGACAATAGTTGGGGCAACAACAAAGAAGTTGTTAATATTTCTCCACAAGAACGCTTATGGGGAGCAGCACTTAGAATCCTTTCAACTCGCCATAGTGATGAATCCAATTTAATTGCTCTTTGCGATATCGCTAAGTCTGAAAGTATTTCTGTGCTCAAGTTGATTATGCCTTATGCCTTGAGCCAAACTCAGCTCGATAATATCAAGACTAAGACTGGAGTTGAAATCAGTAAGTTAGCTTCAGGTGTGGAAGATGAATTTCTCATTCAGTTCAATTGATTTGAGTGTAATTGTTTAATTTACATAATACTTTTGTCATTTTGTAACCAAATTCAAATAGTGTTTTGTCGCTCTTTTGATACTCTATGCTTAATAAGGACGCTTTATTGAAAGTTAGAGGTATGCAATGGAGAATGCGCTCAAAAGGTGGAGCATCGCGGGAGCAACATTCGCGACATTACTCGCTTTATCCCCACAAGGTGTCGCGGCTGAAAGCCGCTCAACTTCCTCAATCAATTATAACTATTTGTATGCAGATGTGAGCTCTGGTTCCAGTAATGAAGATTTAGGAGTGAACAGTAATGTCACTGCTGTCGGCGTCGGTGGTAGCATGCAGTACAAAGACAATTGGTTGTTGGTGACAGATTATGCTGCGCGCTTTATTCACCCCAACGGCTTTACAACAGAATACTATTCCCTTCGTCCCGGTGTGGGCTATAAATACAGCTTGACCAACAAACTTGATGTTTCTTCTCGTGTTAGATATGGAGCTCTGTGGTCCTCTACGACCAATGAAACCACTAACACGACAGTCACCAACGGCACCTCTTCCATCTACGGCATTGATCTTATGCTGACCTATTTAGCCATGGAAAACCTAGAGATTAGCGTAAGCGGCGAAATGAGTCGTAGTAGCCCTATCGATGAAGATATTTTTATGCTGAGAGGCGATTACTATGTTAACGAGAACATTGCCATTGGTGGATTCTACACTTATCGGGATGCCCAAACGAGCCATACTAGTGAAGGAGGAGTATCTGTAAGGTATGCCTACTAAATTGGAAGGGTTGACACTTGTTTCTCCCAATCTTGAGTATAAGAATGGCTTCCTTTCGTTCTATCGAGACTTTGTTGAACATGATCCAGCGAATGCAGACTATTATTCTGCAGCAAACCGAGATTTCATCGGTTACGTACAAGGTTTGTTAGACGAATCGCAATCAATGAACCTCAAGCCAAATTATGTACCTTGTAACCACTTCTGGCTTATTGATAGCTCTGGCATTGTTTATGGCGCCATACGGGTGAGACATAACTTGGATTCGATGTTTTTGCAAAATGAAGGCGGCCATATTGGCTACGACATACGGCCTAGCTCGAGAAAACGTGGCTTTGGTACTTACATGCTTAAATTAGGATTGTTTGAAGCAAGGAATCTAGGCATAGACCAAGTCATGATCACCGCTGATGAAGACAATAATGCGTCGCGCAAAGTAATAGAGAACAACGGCGGGCAATTCGAAAAAAACGTAAAATGTCTTGAAGAAGATCAGGTAGTTGCGCGATATTGGATATCTCTGTAATTGTTGGAGACATTTCTTGAGAGAATACGAAGCTTACCTATTTGATATGGATGGGACACTGGTTAATTCAGAGCCTCTCAAAGGCAAGGCATTAGCGCTTGCTTGTAAGCAGTATGATGCTTCAGTCGATTATCAAATTTATAAAGATGTAATGGGGCAGGAGTGGTCGCAAGTCACAAACCACTTTTTCCAATCTGCCAATATTTCCCCAAATAGAGAAGAGTTTAATACCCATTTCCGCGAGTATTATCAGGAGTTACTCCAGAGCCACCTCGTGTTAAATCAAGGTGCTCGAAAGTATATTGAATCACTAAAGAAAGCGGGTAAAAAATGTGCGGTAGTGAGTTCAGCCGCCAAATGGATGATTGAAAGTATCTTAACGCAATTGGAGATCACCAGCCTATTTGATGCCGTTGTTGGCAAAGAAGATGTCAGCGCACATAAGCCTAACCCCGAAGCGTACAACTTGGCGGTATCAAAGCTAAATGTTACACCTTTTCAATCTGTGATATTTGAAGACTCGACGGTGGGTGTGAAAGCTGGTGTAGCCAGTGGAAACGATGTAATTGCAATCCGGCATGAATTTAACCAAAACCACGATTTAAGCTCTGCACTGCTTATCATCGATGACTTTAGCCAACTTTAAGCAAACATGAATTGAATTAGAAAGGCCGCAGAAAAAATTACTGCGGCCTTTCTATTATGTAGGAAATAGTCGTTAAACCAATTCGGCTAACATCTCTTCAGAATACTCAGTGAGCGCTTGGCCTGATTTGATTTTTTCTACGTAGTCCGGGTTGGCAATCAAAGGCCTACCGATCGCGAGTAAATCAAATTGGTTGTTTGATATCGCTTCATTTCCGCTTTCTGCGCTATATCCACCCACACCAATCAACGTTTTGTTGGAACTGTTGCGTAGGTAGTGGGAAATACTGCCTCCTAAATAATCAAATTCCATGCTGTCATCGAAAATACCGCCATGTAAATACGCTAGTTCGCGTTTTTCCAATTCTTTTAGCAAATAGTCGAAAACATCTCTGTCACGCGTGTCAGTATCAATGTGGACATAAGCACCCGGAGATAGGCGTAGAGCTGTTCGATCACCGCCAATACGATTAGTTACGGCATCAACGACTTGCAACGGGAAGCGAGCCATATTTTGCGGAGTGACTCCGTATTCGTCTTCACGAATGTTACTGCTATAGTGAAGAAATTGATCAATTAAGTATCCGTTGGCACCATGAATTTCAACACCGTCAAAGCCAGCATCAATGGCATTGGCTGCCGCTTGTGTATAGTCAACAATAAGCTGGTCAATTTCCGGCTTAGACAGAGCCTTTGGAACAGCATAAGAAAGTTCGCGCATACGAGGCACAGTGCCTTCGTGGGCTATCGCCGATGGTGCAACGGTTTCACCACCAAAGAAGTGAGTGTGTGCAATTCGGCCTGTGTGCCATAACTGAGCGAAAATTTTGCCACCATTTTTGTGGACTGCGTCAGTAACAACGCGCCAGCCATCAATTTGAGCGGGTGTAAATAATCCCGGTGTATTTGGATAGCCTTGTCCATCAGGGCGAATAATTACAGCTTCAGAAATTATCAGTCCTGTCTCTGCTCGACGAGCATAGTAGTCAGCCATTTGCTGAGTAGGAACTAGGTTTTCGTCAGCCATGCAGCGGGTTAGGGGAGCCATGACAATTCTGTTTTTTAGCTTAATGGTGTCATTGAGAGCGAAGGGTTGAAACAGGTTATCCATGATAATTTCCAAATCGTTATTTTGAATGATTGTTCAAGAAAGTAAATCAATTTGAATGATCATTCAAGTATTATTTTTGAATGAATGTTCAAAATCTATTAGACTTTAGCAAAACGCTTAGGAGTAAATGTTATGCGGAATGCGGAATTTGATCGCGAGCAAGTGCTGCGATCTGCAATGGAAGCGTTTATTGCAAAAGGCTACAGCAAAACTAGTATGCAGGATTTAAAAAAAGCAACGGGACTGCATCCGGGCTCGATTTATTGTGCGTTTGACAACAAACGTGGGCTATTGTTGGCAGCTCTTGAGCAATATCGAAATGAGCGCCGAGATGAGTTTAACAGTTTGTTTGACGATGCTGGGTCAGTGCTAAAGGGTGTCGAAGCATACTTAGAGCATGTAGTAGAAGAGTGTGAAAGCGAAAACATTAAGGACTGCTTACTGCAAAAAGCTTTAAGCGAACTATCGCAACAAGATGAAGAAATTGAAAAAGTTATCGGAAATATGCTCAAAGACTGGCAGCGTGCTTTTGAAGATAAATTTCACCGTGCTCAACAAGTTGGTGAGATCAGTGGGTCAAAAGTCCCAGCTGAACTGGCACAGTTTTTTGTCATGAATATCTATGGGTTAAGGACGTTTTCTCATACAAACCCAGAGCCAGGCACGTTAAGAAATCTGAGCAAAATAATAATGGATTACATCAAGAATTAAATACTTTCTTCTTCACACTCAGTTTCTCCCCTAGAGCTCAGCTCTAGGGAAGAGGTTGCATCGTTAATTCAACACTTCAGAATGCTTTTTGGCTTGAATGAGTTCGTTAGCTCCATAAGCAATAATACTTGCAATAGTGCAGTACGCGACAATCTGAACCACAGTCGTCATCGTTCCGTCATACATGTCGCTACTTATATCAATTATGATAGCAACCAAAGCAAGCCTAATTGATGTCACTAATGAAGCGCTTACCCCTGTTTGGTTAGGAACAGCTTCCATTGAGCGAGTAAAGAAAATACCGATACAAATACCTGCGCCAAAGGAGTAAACCACCATAACAGCTGTAACAATCAATGGATCTTGTTGCCAACTTACAGGCATCGCCCACATAAATAGCGCAGAAGCGATCAATACAATGTAGCCAAGATTTCTCATCTTGTTGAGACCAAACCAATCAATGAGTCGACCGCTGTTTACGCTTGCGATGACAAACGCAATGAGCAAGCTGAATTGATAAAATGGAAAATGAGCTTTGTGTACACCAAGCTTATCTACAAATATCAAAGACATATTCGATACAAACACCATATATCCAGCAAAAATCATTGTCGTTACAATAGTGTTGGCCCAAAACTCACTGCTTTTAAGCACAGTCAGATAATTTCCACCAATTGCTTTGACTCGAAATGGCTTTCGTTTTTCCATTGCCAATGACTCTGGTAGCTTAGAGAAACAAATTGCGCCAGTCACTAAGCTCAAAGCGGCAATAAAGAGAAAGTTGTAGTGGTAACCCAATTGATAGTTGATCCAGCCACCTATCATTGGAGCAAACGCAATGATGCTCACCACTAAACTGTTCAAATCACCCACAAGTTTGGCGGCTTTCTCGGCTTTATACATATCGAATACCACAGCAGCACCGATAATCATGCAAGCAGCACTACCAAAGCCTTGAATAAAGCGCCAAAAGATTAGCGTCTCAATTGTGTTAGCAAAAACGCAGCCGAAACTGGCTACTACAAATAGAAAGTAGCCAATGTTGAGCACTTTTTTGCGACCAAATGAATCTGATGCAGGGCCGTAGATCAGCGAAGCTAAGCAGACACCCAAAAAGTTAAAACTTAGCACTCTCTGAATCATTAGCTCATTTGTAGCGTACGCATGCATCATGTCAGGAAAAGCAGGCAAGTAAATATCTGTTTCCATCGCAGCGGCTAGAAAAATTAATAATATTAAGAAGCGGATAGTACGCTCACTGTATTGAGGTTGCGACATTTGAAACCCTCATAAAACAAGTTCCCTAATCAACGATTTTCAAATCGGCAAATACTGAGGGAAGCTTTGTTCACATGAACAAATTTAGATAGCAATGAAATCCAACTGCAATAAGTTTAGAGTAAAGAGTCACCATGAATGACTAAAGTGCTAAACGGAAACGAGTTGGTGTTGAGGTCAGATTACTGAGTCCAGCTCCAAAAATGCTTAAAGACACGGCAGCATTCCCATAGTTTTACCTGACATGTAAAGCTATGTGCGGCTCTTGTTGAGCCATGAGATGAAGAGAGGATTGATTTCATCGTTGGCCATTTTACAAAAATTTGATGATGTTACAAGACATTCTATGCAAATGATCAATTAATTCCGTACATAAATGCAACATTCATTTTGTACAAATATGTTTACGTATATTCAACTAGTTGGGGAGGGGGAGTTACCCATTTTTTTAAATGCATGCACATGCATAAAAAAGGGCGTCACGTAGGTTATCTAGTTGCTTTTTCTAAATAAATATTATTGTTTGATTTTATAGAGTTAGCGTTTACTGCTGGATTTGTGGTGCAATAGAGAAAAATTGTCAATTTTTTATTGTCATTTTCTGGATTAAAGTCTCGTGAAATGATAAAAGATGCCGTTTGTCTGATAGCTTTAGATCAGCAATTGTCACTACTCATCTAAAGCAACCTAAAAAAATAACTAAATTTACGTTACCCGAGCAAATGGTGGTACTGGCTGACTCTTCTCTTATAGCCAGAGTATTTGAACAAACTACGGAACACAGCATGTTACTTAGAAACTTAAAAGCAAGGCATCTAAACATGATTGCCCTTGGCGGCTCGATAGGGACAGGAATATTCCTAGCGAGCGGTTACGCAATCTCAGTCGCTGGGCCTGGAGGCGCAATTGCGGCTTACAGTCTTATCGCGATTATGGTTTATTTCTTAATCACCAGCTTGGGTGAAATGGCGACTCATAAACCGACAACTGGCTCTTTTTGTGAATACTCTACCGAATATGTAAATTCGTCGTTTGGCTTTGCGATGGGTTACAACTATTGGTTTAACTGGGCGATTACTATTGCTGCAGAAATATCTGCTGCTACGATTATCGTCAAATTTTGGTTCCCAGAAGCATCCCCACTTTTAGTATCAGGTCTTTTCTTTATATTGATTCTTGCTGTGAACCTATTTTCGGTCAAAGTGTTCGGTGAAACGGAATACATCATGTCTTTCTTGAAAGTTGCGGTAATTATTATCTTTATCGTACTTGGAACATGCCTAGTATTTACGCAACCACATTTTGGTGCGAGCAACTTCACGATATCTGATGGACCGTTCCATCATGGTTTTGCTGGGTTTATTAGTGTTTTCCTTGTCGCGGGCTTTTCGTTCCAAGGGTGTGAGCTCATTGGTATTAGTGCTGGCGAAACAAAAGATCCAGAGAAAAACATTCCAAAAGCAGTGAAAAGTGTTTTCTGGCGTTTGCTGCTATTTTATATCCTATCAACTTTGCTAATTAGCCTATTGGTTCCTTTCAACGATCCAAGTTTGGCTCATGGTAATAGTGTTGAATCTAGCCCATTTACGTTAGTGTTTAAGCACTATTTCGATATGGGTATAGCGACTAACATGCTGAACTTTATTGTTCTGATCGCGGTAATTTCAGCTGCGAACGCAAGTATGTATTCATCGACTCGTACGCTTTGGTATATGGGTGAAACTGGTCAAGCACCAAAGATCTTCAGTAAAACAACTTCGTTTGGATTGCCAATCTATGCACTAATGGCAACAGCAGTTGTGGGCTCTGCAGTTTTCTTGTCTTCGTTTACTGGTAATGGTGAGCTATTTACCATTCTGCTAAATATTTCAGCGCTATGTGGATTTATTGCTTGGTTTGGTATTGCCCTAAGCCATTACTGCTTCCGTAAGAAAGTACTAAAAGGTGATACGTCTCAGCTGAAATACACAGCGAAGATGTTCCCGTATGCTCCTGTCATTTCGATGATATTTATTGCTCTGATCATTGCAGGTCAAGCTTTCGAAATGAAACTAACAGCATTTAACGTGTTAACAAACTACGGTGCACTTATTGTGTTCGTTGCAATCATGCTAGCGCACAAGTTATTTAGTCCGAAACCTCAGCTTAAGGCCCAACTTGAAAATCAGTAGTTAGCTTTTTAAAAAGTTAAGGAGATGCCCGGCTATATAAGCCGGGCATTTTTTTGTATGGAGAAACCCCTGTTGGCCGTGCTGTGGTTCCGTGTAAGTAACTAGCACTAGTGGCTATACCGATGGAGTGTGTTTGCATTGAGTTTAATACAGCAGTCACTGAGCGACGATAGCGCTTATAGATATACCTATATCCACTTACTAGTGATTAAGTTTATATTCCACACCTTTTCACCATTCTCTCGTATTAATTACCCTTGGTTAATCTTTGGTTGAATTTTACATGCACTTTAAAAAGGAAATGTAACTAAAAGGAAATTTATCAGCTAAATAAACTGTCTGGTTTTATAAAGTCTAATGCATATAAGTATGTAAAAAATAAAAACACTATCAACAAAAAGTAATGAAATAGGGCTCATTAAAAGATATGCAACAGCAGCCTTTCTGTGTGACATTTATGTTTTATTTTTGTTAATTGATAAAAATATTTAGTTTAATTGTTCAAATTATTATTGAGTAAAAACTCTTCATGCCAATATTGAAAACGTCTTTTAAAACAAGATGATATCTAGGCACAATTGTCTAAACTTTGGAATTAATGTTAAATAATTTTGCAACATGAAATAATGAAATGTTAGATTGCGTGATTGTGATCACATGATCTATTGTAAATTCGTTGTTAATATTTACCTCGAAACGTTTCACACTTGTCACAAAGTTTTAACGAATCACACATAGTAGAGGTTTAAAAATGTTATCTAATATAGTGCTTAAGTTAAAGAACACTATGGACGGATATAAAAACACATCGGATGAGTTTATCAAAGATCAACGCGGCGTTACGGCAATTGAATATGCCATTATCGGCGTCGCAGTTTCAGCAATCGTACTAGCGGTATTTAATGGTGACCTAGGCACTGCTCTTCAAGGAGCAATGGGTACCATCACCTCAAATATTACTGCTGCAGATGGCGGCGTAATAACTAATTAATAGATGAGTATTTTCGTAGTGAAATGGTGGTTATTACTTGCCATCATTTCCCTTTGGATTTGCTATCGAGATATAACCCAAAGAACTATTACTAATAAATCATGTATTGCAGTGTTATTTGTAACTACATTGATATTGGTTGAACAAGGTAATTACGAGTCTATTAAATACTCACTGGTAATTTTTTTAGTAGGGGTATTTTTATTCCTTATAAAAATTATTGCAGCAGGTGATGTTAAATTAATTAGTGCTTTTTCATTAGCAATTGTACCAAAGTATTTATTATTAACTATTGTCATAATTTTACTTTTGGGCGGGATATTGGCCATTGGTCAAGTGATATGGATTAAGTCAAGAGGAAAAAGTATTAAAACAAATACTGGTGTTCCTTACGGAGTACCAATTTGTATAGGCTGTTTATTCGGTATTGCTGCGTCAATATAGGAACTGCTTGTGAAAACGAAAGTCATTATACTGCTTGCAGTCATATTTATTCTGATCGGATTATATGGCCTGTCTGTCAGCTTATCTAAGCCATCAGGTAACACTGTTCAAAAAGTGGCTAAGCCGAAGATTTTGGTTTGGCGATTAAAAGAAGATGTAGAGCCCGGTAAAATTATTAATCATCGTATGCTAGCTGTAGAAAGGCTATCTGAAGCTGAAGCAAATCAATTGGGCTTCACTAAAGATGTTAACCTAGATTGGCAGCAAGGTGCGGTGTTTAGAAATAAGCTAATCAAGGGAAGTTACCTTTCAAAACATGATCTTATCCAGCCGAATCAAAGTGGTTACGTAGAGTATGTAATCAGCGAAAACCGTATTCCATATCCAATCAAAGTGGATCAAGATTCGGTGTTAGGTGGCGTAATAAATCACGGTACTTTAATCGATGTGCTTGCCATGGTTGGTGCAAATAAGAGCATGCCAAGTGACTTGCGTAACCGATCGGTGAAAAGGCCTATCTATATAAAACCAGTCATTACAGGCGTAAAAGTTCTACAAATAAGATCTCCTAAAGCTGACTCTCAGACTAAGCCAATTTTCGAGAAATCCAGCAAAGAAAAAGTAACTCTTATTTTAGAGCTGACAAGAAAAGAAGCTGTTACGTTGACAGTAGCAGAAAATATAGCGGACATAGAAGTCCATAAATCGATAGGAAAATATGATACGTCAGATCTTCAAGCGGACTCTGGCGATATTCTACAAGGATTTAAATCAGTAACGGAATATCGTGCAACTGAAACGCTAATTAGGTAGGAGCTCTGAAATGAATCGTAACCTATATAAAGTTTATTTAACCCTGATATTGTCGATGTTTTCATTATCGACGATGGCAGCAGGTGTAATGAATATGTCGGAAGGTGCTGCAAGGACCTTATCGACTGAGAGTGATATTTCAACAGTATTTGTATCAAACCCTAAAGTTGCTGACTATCAAGTTATCAGCAAGAACAAAGTGGTTGTTTATGCGAGAGAGGCGGGGCATAGCTCAGTTATCGTATTTGACAAAGATGGCAAAACACTGGCAAGCCGAAAAGTTGTTGTAAACAAAAGCTTAAGCAGGATTCAGCAATATATTGCGGTGAATTTTCCTGACACAAACGTAGACGTGTTTAATGTCGGTGAGCAAGTCGTGCTAAGCGGTACCGTCTCCAATGAGCAACAAAAAGACGAAATCAATGACATTGTTGGTCAGTTACTTGCGAAAAAATACGAGAAAGGTGTTTTTGAAGTTGATGTTGGCGACAAAGATATCGAAATGAAGTATATGGAGCGTAGGTTCTATAAACACATTGTAAATAACATCCAAGTTGCTGTAACAAAGCAAGTTAACGTTAAATTATCTATTGCAGAAGTGACACAAACTTTTCTAAAGGAAATTGGTGTTGAGTACGGTACTGACACTGCCGGTGTGTTTGTTAACCCAATCAATGACTTTAGAGCTTCAAACATTTTAACTGTCATTAACGCGGTAGATGATGATTCAATCGGTCAAATTCTTGCAGAGCCTAACTTATCGGTTATCTCAGGTGAAAGCGCTAGTTTCTTGGTAGGTGGTGAAATACCGGTCGTTACAACGGTCGATGATGGCACAAACGTTATCTACAAAGACTACGGTATCCAATTGGAATTAATGGCTAAAGTCGAAAGAGACGATAAGATTACTTTGTCAATGATTCCTTCAGTGAGTTCTATCGACCAAGTCTACAGCAATGATAACTACAACTTACCATCATTAAAAACTCGTCGCGCACGTACAACTGTTCAATTAGGTGATGGGCAGAGCTTTGTTCTAGGCGGACTGTTGAGTACAGAAGATATCGAAAGTTTAACTAAGCTACCGTTTATCGGAGATATCCCAATCTTAGGTGCTTTGTTTAGAAACTCTGCAACTAACCGTAAGAAAACAGAGTTGGTCATCGTTGCTACTGTGAATTTGGTTAAACCAGTTCATCCATCTCAAGTTCAACTACCAATGATGAGAAGAACTACGACTTTAGACCGCTTCTTTGGGTTCACTGATGACAATAAATACCCTAAAGCAAGTGAGAAATGGTCGAAAGAGTTGTTAGCAACTGGAGGGTTTAAAAAATGATTAATTGGAAAGTTTTATTGATTGCACCTCTTGTTGCACTTGCAGGTTGTACTGAGAAAGTAAGCGAACGTGAAGGGTCATCTGTAGATATTTACCCTGTAACATATTCAATTGCGTTGGATAAGCCTGCCAAATCTAGCAAAAGCAAAATGCTTAACGAGTTTATTGCTGAGCATGAGACTCAATTACTTCATTACGGTGCAGAAATCCAATGGTTCACTAAATCTGGTAAAAGTTGGGCGAATACCGTTCGTAAGACTTTGCTACTCAAAGGTGTTCCAACCAATTTGATTGAAGTAACTAAAGGGGCGAGGGCAGACGATCGTTTTGATCTTATGTTGTTAACCACAACCTACAAGAGCCAAGTTCCATTTTGTGATTATGCGGATGTGTATGACTCATCTAAAGAAAAGGTCATCGATGGTTGCTACCCAGAGAGTAACCGATGGATTTCTATGGTAAATCCACAAAAAATGCTGACGAATTTACCTGATACAAATGTATCCGAAACAAAAGCTAAGGCTGTAGTAGAGGAGTAACCTCCGAATGTTTGATTTAGTTGGTAATAAAGATCAAAAGCCGACTAAGGATGGTCAGCCACTAAAGGGAGATAGACAGGCGACGGCACTATTTTATCAAACCGATAAATGCAAAATCTTTGTGGAAGAAGCATTTAGGTTTGAAGGTGTTGAGCTGTCTAATGCCCTAGAAGCTACCGACGAAAATATTGGTCGCTTCATACGTGAAAGCCGTTGCGAAATCGTTCTGATAGAGCTGACAGAAAGTGATGACGTCACTAAAGATATGAAACGTATCGCCAATCTGCTACCTAACGGATTGTCGGTTATCGTGATTGGTAGTGAAGATACAATACATACGGTACGCAACCTAAAAGAGATGGGTTTTTATTACCTGTTCTGGCCATGCAGCAAGCATGAAGTGATCGATTTTGTAAACACCGTAGTGAGCGAAACGCATAACGACAGCTTAAGCCGCGTTAGATTTGCAAAGCGTGTAGCAGTGCTAGGGGTGAAAGGCGGTGTGGGTACTTCCTTAATAACTGCCGAATTAGGCAAAGAGCTTTCAGAGAAGTACAACAGCTCATGTCTTATTGTTGACCGCAATTTTGTCGGCGGAAATATCGATATCATGCTTGGTTTAAAGCAGTTTAAAAAGCGTGAAGTTAAATCAAGCGAAGTGACGGCGAGCTTTGATGAAAGCTACACCATGAGCATGACGCAACCAGTCAACAATTTATTGTCACTGTTGGCTATAGAGTCTGATGACTTGTCAGATGCTGAGCTTAAAGAGTATACCGAGATTCAGTTAGCGACATTAGCAACTAAGAATAACTTTATCTTGGGGGACTACTCTGGCTCAGCGTCGATTAAGCAAGACATCAAACATATTGCCAAAAATTCCGACATTATCTTGCTCGTGATTGAACGAAGTGTATCGGGATTGCGTGAAGCAAAACGCATCATGCAGCTTCTTGAAGACTATAACGCGAATGGCCGTTGTTTATACATCGTTAACAATACACGCCCACAGCGTGTAGCTAATGTCACTATGCAAGAAGTTGATAGACACCTGAAACAGAAAGTTGACGTTGTTTGTCCGTTTGAGCCGAGTTTAAGCCTAGAGGTCTTAAAAGGGAAAGGTATCTACAATACGGATCTTAAAATCAGCGAAAGTATTAACCAAATCACCGCTTTGCTATTAGGCGAGTCCAGGGAACCAGCGAAGAAGAACTTATTGAACCGACTGTTTGCCCGGGGGTAGGCCATGCTTAACCATAAGTCGATCTTTGTTAAGATTCGTGAACAGATTTTTGATGCTCTAGAACCAGATGCGGTTAACTCGTTGACAAAAGAGCAGCTTAGCGCGCAATTGTCTGATGCGATAGACATGTTGGTTGCTCGTGAAGGCTGGTCAGTCGGCACTATGGTTCGTTCTGAGTATGTCAAAAGTCTTGTCGATGAATTGCAAGGATTGGGTCCTCTTCAGCTTTTGATGGATGACGACACAATCAGCGACATTATGGTGAATGGTCCAGATAAAGTTTTCATCGAGCGTAACGGAATAGTTATGGATACTGACGTTACTTTCATCGATGAAAAACAGCTTCTCAACATCGCAAAACGAATTGCATCACGCGTTGGGCGTCGCGTAGATGAATCGTCGCCAACTTGTGATGCGCGTATGGAAGATGGTAGCCGTGTCAATGTTGTGATTCCCCCAGTTGCCGTAGATGGCACGTCTATTTCAATTCGTAAATTCAGAAAAGATAGTATTTCTTTAAATGAGTTAGCCGAGCGAGGAACGATGACTCCGGAAATCGCTAAGGTACTTAAGCTAGCTGCGCAATGCCGTCTCAATATTCTTATTTCTGGTGGTACCGGTTCAGGTAAAACCACAATGCTAAATGCACTTTCTCAATACATTTCAGAGCGTGAGCGAGTAGTGACTATTGAGGATGCGGCTGAGCTAAAGCTGAAGCAGCCGCATGTGGTGCGCCTTGAAACCAAAACAACAGGTACAGAAGGTAGTGGAGCAATTACCCAGCGTGATTTGATGGTCAATGCTCTGCGTATGAGACCGGACCGAATTGTAGTCGGTGAGTGTCGTGCTGGAGAAGCGTTTGAAATGCTTCAGGCAATGAATACTGGTCACAACGGTTCAATGTCTACGCTGCATGCTAACTCTGCGAAAGATGCACTTGCCCGTGTTGAGGCAATGGTCATGATGGCATCTGTAAACCTACCACTTGATGCTATTCGTAGAACGATTACAAGTGCGATTGACATCGTTATTCAAGTTAGTCGTCTGTATGACGGAAGTCGTAAAATTGTCTCCATTTCCGAAGTAGTAGGGATGGAAGGCAACAATATTGTCATGGAGGACATATTTAAATTTCACCCTTATGCGGATCACGAAGGCGGTAAAGTCAATGGACACTATACCTCTTCAGGTCTTATGCAGCGTTCAGCTCTTGTAGAAAATTCGCGCTATTTTGGGTTGGAGCAAGAGTTAATTGAAGCGTTTAAGATCAAGGAGGCAATATGAGTTCTTGGCTTTGGATTGTATTTATTGTTGTAGGTTTAGTGCTGTGCGTCTTAATGACACGTCGCCAACAACACACGGATTATTTAGAAGAAGAGTTGGGTGGTGCTAATTCATTGGGAAACGGTGCAAACCAAGCCGTTAACTTAAAATCCTTCACCAAAGAAACCACTACGGACAAACTTAAAACGTTTTTCAGAAATACTCGTAGCCAAATTGGTTCGTATGCACCATTGAAGATCTTAGCGTTTATGATCGTCGTTGCCATGATAGGTCTATACGTCAATCACAACTTTATACGTGGTAATCAATTTGTGGTTGTTGGTTTAACCGAAGTTTTAGGTATTGTCCTTGGTATCAGATGGCTTCGCAATAGAGAGAGAAAGCACTTCGAAGATACCTTTCCGGATGCTTTGAACGTGTTAGCAAGCGCGATGAGTACTGGTGAAAGTATCAACCAGTCAATTAAGTTTGTTGGTGACTCACTAGAAGGTGCAGTGGGCAATGAGTTTAAGCTCATGGCAGAACGCATCCAACTTGGTGAGGCGCCAGAAAGTGCGTTTAAGAAATCTCGCAACCGTTTCCCTTATCCGACTTTCCACTTTTTCGTGATTACCCTAATTGCAAACATCAACCGTGGTGGTCAATTGAAAGAAATCATTACTCGATTGAATCGTATTATGTACAACAATCGTGCTATGGAAAAAAGAAAAAAATCAATGACTTCAGAAGTTCGAGTGTCAGCTAAGATTGTTGCAGCTATACCTTTTATTTTCCTTTTCATGCTTCAATACCTTAGCCCTGAAAACTACGAATTCGTCATGTTTAACGAAGCCGGTAGACCCATTCTCTATTACGTATTAGCAAGTGAATCGTTTGGGTTATTTTTGGTTTGGTGGTTAATGAATGGGGTGGACAAATGATGAGTGGTCAAAATTTACTTTTCCTCGCCATGGCGGCCGTCTTTCTTGGCGTAGTTTTGGTGGCATGGATTGTTTATGTACTAGCGACACGTAGACAAGTACTGAACCGTTATTCATTAAGCGATGGTACGGCTTCAACTTTTTACGATCAGGTCGAACAGTTTTTGCCAAGCTCGGTTTCAACAAATGTAGATAAGATTGAAGAGAAATTCTACGCAGCCGGTTTTTACGACTTCAAATATGCTCATTTGTATATGCCCTTAAAGTACATCATGGCTCTTGTTGGTATTGGAGCTGTGGTGTGGTATGGCACCGATAAGTGGTCAACTATGACTCTTGTTGCTGCTGGAGCTGGCTGGTTGATTGTTTGTATTTCATTGCCTGATATGTGGCTAGACGGCCGGGCGAAGCAGCTTCGCGCCAAAATTTCTAACCAATTGCCTTATCTATTAGATCTACTCGCAATGTGTATTCAGACAGGTATGACGGTTGAATCTGCAATGTCATATGTAGGTAGAGAATTGCATGAATTCGACTATGACTTAGCTCACGTATTAAAACGTACAAATGAACGTGCTCGTATAGTGGGTTTAGAACAAGCACTCGATGAGTTGTACGAAAGAATACCCACAAATGAAGTGCGAAGTTTTGTGATGACATTTAAGCAGAGCATCAAATACGGTAGTTCTGTTTATGAAGTATTAACCACGTTGGCTGCAGATATACGCGAGCTGAAAATGCTTGAGTTGGAAGAGAGGGTTGGTAAGTTATCGGCGAAGATTTCCGTTCCTCTTATTTTGTTCATTATGGTTCCAATCATTATTTTGATTGCTGCTCCAGGTGTTATGAGGATGCTTCAAGGTGTTTAAACATTATTTCGCAGGTTTATTCCTGATCACAATACTGAGTGGCTGTGCAACGACGAGTCAGTCTTCATATAACAATGAATCGACTCGCGAGTTAGTGATGAAAAACAGTGGAAATTTCCAAGACCTAATCACTCACTACAAAGAGCAGCTTAAGCAAAATGATACGCGTGATACTCGTGAAAAACTGGCTACAGCATATCTTGATTACGGTGACCCTGAGTCGGCGCTGTTTACTATTAGTCAGCTAAATCAAGGCTCTCCACAAGTTAGTTCATTGTTAATTCAAGCATACGCTGAGTTTGAGTTAGGCGATTTACCAAGCTCAAAAGATTCTGCTGAGCAAGCTTATGCACTGGATAAGCAGAACGCTGAAATCGAAAACTTGTTAGGTGTTATTTATGCTGCCAACGGTGATTTAGGCCAAGCAAGAGACTTCTTTAATTTAGCGCGGGCTCATTTTTACAGTGATATCAAAATCAAGAACAACTTAGCGGTTCTAGACATCATTGAGCAAGATTATTCAAGTGCAATAGAGCGATTGCTTCCTATCTATACCAATGATGAAGCAGACGATCAGGTTGTCGCGAACCTTACGTTGGCGATGGCTAAGTCTGACAACCTTGAGTTGATGAAGCAGGTTCTAAAACCAAAATTCACAGACAAAGAGATCCAGCAGCGCTATCTATCGCTAAGAAAGTTGAAAACCACACAACCTGAGAACCAACTTGAAACGTCAGTAACAGCCAATCAAGCCCTGTTTGAGGGGGCGCGATGAGGTGGAGTAAGAAGAAAAATCAAGGCGTTGCAGCCATTGAGTTTGTTGGTGGATTTGTGGCGTTTTGGTTGATGTGTATGCTTTGGGTTGAAATGAGCTACATGTCTTACATATCAGCCATCAATGACTTTGTCATTACCGAAGCGGCGCGAGAAGTAAAAACAGAGCAAGCCGGATACTTAGTCGCTTTTCGTCAAGAAATTGAAGATCACTCTGGCCTTTGGGGGTCGATTATTGACCCTGCAAACTTTCGTTTATCGATCAACTATGTGCAAAGTATCGCCGATCTCGAAGGCCTAGTTAACCCATGTGAAGTACCTGATGGACAAAATGTGGCTGAATGTGGAAATGAAGATAATAGTGCGATTGCAGTGTACAACATCAGCTATGATTTCAGCCCTATTTTCACTTTCTTCATGGATACAGAGACTATTTTAAGCCGTGAAGTGATTGTTATACAGGAGTATGAACGTGACCAATTCGACTTCTAAGCAAAAAGGGAATTTCACTATTGAGTTTGCCGTTGTTGGCGTAGCGTTAGCATTGTTACTGGTATTTAGCATGGATGTCATTGTTAAGCTTGCTTACAAAGGCAAACTAGACCGATTGTCATATTCATTGGTCAATGTAGCGAAAGAACGTACTCAATTGTATGGCGAGGACTTTCAGATGACAGAGCCTGATGCAACGGCTTTGTTCAATATCGCGAGTAACTCACTCCGCAGAACGGCAGGAAGCTTTGAATTAGATGGCTTAGGGATGGTTGTAGAAGGCTTAACGTTTTCAGGGGTTGGAGTACCTAACAACGCTAGTGTTTTTGAGTTAGGTAACTACGACTGCCGCTTGCCGCAAAATATAGGTGATCTTCAAGACTTATCGGTCGTGACGAGTTGGGGGCGCCAAGCAAGGTTGTATCGAGTAACTATCTGTTACGAGACAGAAAACTTGTTTGGTCGTGTATTAGGAGGAGAGTTTACCAGGGTTAGGTCATCATCTGTAATAGTAGGTAGGTGATTATGCGCCTTTTCAAGAAAAAGCAGTGTGGACACGCAATGATTTTATTCGTGATGATTATCCCTGCACTGTTTGGAATATTTACCTTGGCGAGTGATGGTACAAGGGCGATGCAAACACGAGCTCGTGTTGCGGATGCTACAGAAGCTGCCTCGTTGGCAGTTGCCGCTCAAAACAGTGAAGATGCCGCAGTCAATCAAGAGTTAGTGAGAGACTATCTAAATGCTTATGAGCATAGCATTGTGTCTATCACCAACGTACAAGTTACCCGGTTGACTTGCGAACAAATACCCGATTGTGTAGCCGGTTTAGCTCGCGGTGAAAACCGTTACTTTGAATACGATGTGAAAGCGACTGCGAGTTTTAAAACTTGGTTTGCCGGAAATGATGCGATTGAAGGCTTTGGAGAAACATTCTCGGCTGGTGGCGATTCGATTGCTCATAAATTAGAGAGCGAAGGTATCGATATCATGATCGCGGCCGATTTTTCTGGATCGATGGGCAGTGGCTGGTCAGGTAGTAACAAAGCAAAATATCGAGATTTGATTGAAATTGTTCAGAGTGTGGCTGATGAGTTACAAGGTATGAACGAACAAGCAAACCTGCAGAATATGATAGGTATGGTACCGTATAACGGAAATACTTATTCTGAATACCAAGATTCTATTACCGGAGAAACACTAGAGTGCTGGATGTATCAAAATGAGACCTATGAATCTGGTGGTCGTTTATATACTGATGTTGATGAAACGCTGGCGAATATATTTGTTGAAAAAGATGATAACAATTGTGGTGTCGATGAAAATGGCAACCGTGGTAAGAATACTGGATATAAGAAGTCTGCTGGCTCGCGTCAGAACCCTAAATTTGAAGATATTAGGTTAACTAGTGATATTCAAGATTTCAAAAGCAGTATTGCTGGCTTTAGACCAGGGGCTGTAACTGGTTCATATCAAGGTTGGATACGCAGTGCTCAATTAATGCGAAGTGGAGTCAATGAGCGAAGGCTAATTATATTGCTTTCTGATGGTATGGATATCGATTGGCTTTACCAAGGTTGGGGGACTTCTGACTTCGCAACTGCTAATGCACTCGTTGATGCTGGAATGTGCGATGCCATAAGAGCAAATTTGCTGTTTGGCAATGACGGTCAAACTAAGAAAGTCAATATGGCAGTAATTGGGTTCGACTATAACCCATTTGGAAACCCTGCGTTAGTTAATTGTGTCGGTGAAGATAATGTCTATAAAGCAGAAAACCCACAAGAGCTTTACGCGCAAATACTTAGCCTTATAGCAGAAGAGATTGGCCGTCTTAGATAGTTAGTTGGTCAAGAAATAAGTCATGAAAAAGTTTTATTTTTTGGAAGCGCAAATATGGTGGCGTTTCATTTATAACACTTATTCTATTTAGATAGAGAGAGCGATAACTATGAATAAACTATACCTATTGTTTAGCGCGATAATTGTTAGTATTTCATTTACGGCACAGGCAGAAGATAATTTAAACCAATCTATCGTATTTTACTGTGGTACTTCTGACGGTGAATATAAAAAAGAGATCCATATTAGCGATGGTACTCGAGTTTATTTAAATCAAGGTGCGTACAGTCAGGTACAAGCGTTTGATAATTTAGAACCAGATTCAAACTTAGTACACAGCTTATTTGACCAGATGGGCATAGATAGAAACTGCTCTGAGCTATTAATGAGTCGCAGCACCGCTAAAATGGTTGATGAGGGTAATGTATTAGCCCGCGTATATTTTGATTTCGCCAAATCAAATTTAACTGATCGCTCAAAGTACGTGTTGCAACAGTTATTTAAGAAGATGCAAGAACACCCACAAGTACTGGACGTGGTTGGGCATGCTGATTCTGTGGGTAGCGAAGAGTTCAACTATCAACTCGGACTAAAACGCTCTTATGCCGTGGCTAAGTATTTAATTGATAAAGGCATGAGTCCTAAACATTTTCATATGACAAGTGAAGGTGAGACACAGCCTATCGCAAGCAATAACACTAGCGAAGGACGTGAGAAAAATCGACGAGTGGATATTCAGTAATCTGCCACTTACTCACCATTTGATCAGAGGAGAGAAGGAGTCTCCCTCAGATCCTGCTTCAATACAAAGTCTACTAAACCCTTCTTTACTCGCCGTTACCATCCTACCTAGCACTAAAAATCATATTATTTGCTTCCCTTAAGTTTCTCTTAAGTTTCGCTCTTTAAATTTATATCTAAAGATTGAGAGAGGGCTTATCAATGAGAAAAGACTTAATTAAACACTGCCAAAGATTGGAAGTGGTCGACTCTAGTCACCCTCTATGGAAAGAAGTGACTTACCAAATTCGTATTCGATATAAACATGCTTTCGGAGCGGTACTTTGTTCTTACATGCCGCAATTTCTCGTCATGATGAAAGGTACAAAAATCATTTCGATTTGTGGCTTTCAAAGTGCGAACAACAGGCCACTGTTTTTGGAGCAATACCTTCCAAAACCGTCGAATGAAATATTGTCAGAGACTTTCAAAGAACCTGTTGAGCGATCTCAGCTTGTTGAATTTGGTCAACTTTCCCTCTTTACCAAAGGCACGTCACCTTTGCACTTTTACATGATTGCAGAGCTGCTGGTATCTCAAGGGTATGAGTGGGGCATTTGCACAGCAACTGACCCTCTGCATGCGTTGATGTCTAGGCTCGGTCTACAACCAGAAATTATTGCTTACGCAGACAAAGAGCATATCCCTAATGCTGACAAAGTCTGGGGTTCTTATTACCAAACCAGCCCAAGAATATTAGCCGGAAATCTTAAGGTTGGATTAGAACACTTGCGGTTAAGTTACGGTGAAAAATATAGAAAGCTAGCGGGAATTTAATATGAACAAAATACTTAAGGCAATTGAAAGTAATGCTGTCAGTAAGCCTCGTCAAATTGCATTTAGAGGTCAAAATCATATCGGTGATGTTCAATCCATCAGTTATTTTGAGCTGAATAAAGAAGTGGACATGGTTGCCAACTTATTTCTAGCTATGCAGGCAAAATGCATAGCACTTAGAGCCGACAATAGCCTAGATTGGCTAGTGATTGACTTAGCAGCCATGAAAGCGAAAGTTTGTTTGGTTCCAGTGCCAACATTTTTTACAGACCAGCAAGTTGAGCACACTCTGGCAGAAAGTGGTGCCGACGTCTTAGTTGGTGATTGGAAAGACAAAGTTGACCCGATCACATGTATTCGAAACATGCCGATATATTTGTATGCATCAGGGAATGAACGTCGTTACTTGCCTGAAACCAGCAAAATAACCTTTACTTCTGGTTCTACGGGCAGCCCAAAAGGGGTTTGTTTAAGTGAGCAAAATATAGAGAACGTTTCACTTGCTCTGGCTAAATCAATGGAAGCTGACCAAGTCTGTCATTTATCTCTGCTACCACTTTCAACATTACTCGAAAACGTGACTAGCATTTACGTGCCTATTTTATTGGGTATCACTTCGCAAATATACAAAAGTGAAACTCTGGGTTTGACGGGTTCCAGCCAGTTAAACGTTAAAGCATTCGCTGAGGCATTGGTGCAGTTTCAGCCAAATAGCATGGTATTAGTGCCTGCTATTTTAATGGCTTTGATTCAGTTGGTAAGCCGAGAACCAGCCCTTTCCGACTCTTTGAAATTTGTAGCAGTAGGTGGTGCACGGGTTGCACCGGAACTGATCGAACAAGCTCATCAACTAGGTATTCCAGCCTATGAAGGCTATGGATTGTCTGAGTTTGCATCAGTTGTGAGTTTAAACACTGAAAATCATTCAAAAGCAGGGACGAGTGGGCGATTGCTTCCTCACGTTGAAGCAAAGCTATCGGAGGAAAACGAGCTACTTATCAAGGGCAATAGCGCACTTGGATATATCAACGAGCCGTTTACAGACGAGTGGTTTGCGACGGGCGATTTGGCATCGATTGATAGTGAAGGCTACGTCACGATTGAAGGTAGAAAGAAGAACCAAATTATTAGCGGGTTTGGCAGAAATATCTCTCCAGAATGGGTGGAGTCTCGTGCTCAAGTTTTTCTTCCTGAATGCCCAATGGTCGTTACTGGTGACGCCGAAGCTAGCCTGACGGCAATAGTCGGAGCAGGAAAAGCAATTGAAGAGAGAATTGAGAGATTAAATCAAACACTTCCCGACTATGCGCGCATCAAAAACTTATTAATTGTATCGGATATGAGCGCAAGAAAAGAGTGGTTTACATCGAACGGTAGGCCAAAACGCAAACATATTGAATCTTGGGCGAGTTGTATACACAAGCAGTATATCGCTGATCCGTTGGTGACAGCCAAAACAGTTAAAACCCAATTCGAATATTCAGAAATTTAGGAGACTAATATGAGTCAATTCTTTGAACAGTTAAAACAGCAAACGCTGCCGGCACAAAAAGCGATGTTAGATGTACCAGTCTTTGAGGCTTGTATGCGCGGCAACGTTAACTTAGACATGTACACCAGCTTTCTAGTACAAGCTTATCATCACGTTAAACACACGGTACCGCTTCTTATGGCTTGCGGAGGCAAACTTTCACAAGACTACGAGTGGGTTCGCGAAGCCATTGCAGAGTATATAGACGAAGAGAAAGGTCATCAGGAGTGGATCCTCAATGATTTACGCGCTTGCGGAGCAGATGCTGACCTCGTAAGAGCAAACAGTGGAGAAGGCAAAGCGTGCCAAGCGATTGAGCTAATGGTGGCGTACTTATATCACCAGATCGATCGCGGCAATCCTATGGCTTTGTTTGGCATGGTTTGGGTGCTAGAGGGAACCAGCGTAGGGGTTGGGGGACAAATAGCCAACATCGTGAAACAGCAGCTTGGATTGCCTGACGAAGCACTGAGTTATCTCGTCTCACACAGTGTATTAGACCAAGACCATATCAGCTTTTTCGAAACCTTGATGAACAAAGTGACCGATAAGCAAGATCAACAAGCCATCGTAGATTCGGCCAATACAGTCTTTTCCCTTTATGGAGAGATGTTAAAGGGTTTGCCAGTGCCGTCAATCAGATAAGAAGTAGGAGATAGATAATGGATCTAAATGACAAATATGTATTGCTTACAGGCGCTTCTGGTGGAATCGGACAAGAAATTGCGTTGGCATTGGAAGTAAAAGGAGCACGTCTGATATTGGTTGCACGTGATAAGGAAAAGCTGGAACAAATACGCTATTCGATGGCGAAGCCTGATAGACATGATGTCCTTGCTGCGGACTTACTAACAGCTCAAGGACGAGAAGTTGTGAATTCGTATGCCAAAGAGCAATTGCGAAAAAACAAGCAAATAAGCGCGCTTATCAACAACGCAGGAAGCAATCAATTCCAGTTTTTAGCCCAGCGAAGCGCTGAATCTATTGAGCGAGAGATGCAACTTAACCTCATGACACCAATAGCATTAAGCCAAAGCGCTTTAGGGTGGTTGAAAAGACCTGGAGTCATATTGAATATCGGATCGACGCTAGGTTCCATTGGATATCCAGGTTATACCGCTTATTGCGCATCTAAAGCTGGCCTGCATCGCTTTAGTGAGGCCTTAGACAGAGAGCTTGATGGAGCCGCGATACGCGTTTTGTATTTAGCGCCAAGAACCACAGAGACTGAGCTCAATTCACCACGAGTGGTTGAACTAAATCAAAAGCTAGGCAATCGAAGTGATTCACCTCAAGTGGTTGCTGAGCATGTTGTACAGATGCTAGAGCAAGAAACTGCGGCTAAGTGGATAGGTTGGCCGGAAAAGCTTTTTGCCAGAATCAATCAGGTCTTTCCTAGACTGGTCAGTGGTTCCATTCGCAAGCAACAAGAAACGATACATTACTTTATCAATCACTCTAGTAATTAACTCGGTGGCTGAAATGAAGGGAGAACTCCACATGAAATTAGTTCTTGTGATGGCGTTAATATGTATAGCTTTGTTCACTTTTGCTTTCTTGATAATACCAGCATCGTGGCATGGCGATAATCTTGGACACTTTTACGGCGCAACATTGATTGAGCACTTAAAGCACAAACAAGCAGTTTTGAGAGCCGCTCACTTCTTCAGGCACTAAGGCTATTTAGCCGAAACACAATCAAAGGATGTACAACTTTAGTACTCGGAGTATTTCTATGAAACTCAATACAAAACTTACGGTTTTAATTTTAACTGCTTCAGCGTTTAGCTGTTCAGTATTAGCCAAAACTGACACGTTACTTAAGGTTCAAAAGGACTGGGCAGCTTGCCAGTACCAAACAAAAGATAGTGACAAGAAAAGCAAATGCTTTGAGCAAGTCATTTCACTAAACAAAACCGACTTGCAGCAAAGCCCAGATAATCCTAACTTGATGGTATGGTTGGCAATTAATAAAGCATCACTAGCGGGAGCAGAAGGTGGCCTAAGCGGTTTGTCTCAAGCCAAGCAAGCGAAAAAAATTCTAGAGCAAGTGATTGAAAAAGCACCTGAAACTCTAAATGGTTCTGCGTATACTAGTTTGGGCTCTCTGTATTATAAAGTTCCGGGCTGGCCGATTGGCTTTGGAGATGATGCGAAAGCAGAGAAGCTGCTTAAGAAGGCGTTAGAGATTAATCCAAATGGCATTGACTCAAATTACTTTTACGGTGATTTCTTAGTCGAGCAGGGTAAAAAGAAAGAGGCGATCAAATATCTTACACGCGCTCAAAATGCTGCACCAAGGCCAGAACGCCCTGTCGCAGATGCGGGTCGCCAACAGGAAATTAGTACATTGCTAAAGAGCTTAAAATGAGATTACTTCTTGTAGAAGATGATGTGTTATTAGGACAATCCATGATGGAGTCGTTGACCCGTCATGGATACACTGTTGATTGGGTTGAAAAAGGCGGCGGAGTTTTGGCTGCCATGAAGGTAGAGCAATTTACTGCTGTGATTCTTGATTTAACCTTGCCAGATATTGATGGCCTCGAAGTGTTAAAGAAGGTAAGGCAAGCCGGATACGAATTACCTATCATGATTTTAACCGCTCGAGATGATATTAACGATCGAGTAAAAGGCTTGGATTTGGGCGCTGATGAGTATATTGGTAAGCCTTTTGCGCTTGAAGAGCTGCTAGCTCGGTTGAGAGTGTTGATAAGACGCCAATCTGGCAGCGCGAACGAAACAATTCAAGTCGGTGAGCTTTCAATATCGCTTTCTGAACAAAGCGCAATGTATCAGGGTTCTACGCTAAAACTCACCCGCAACGAGTTTAAAATTCTTTCTCACCTTATAACGAATGCTGGCCGAGTAATCAGCAAAGACCAGCTTCAGCAATCTCTGCACGGTTGGGATATTGGAAGCAGCGACAACGCGATAGAAGTCCACATTCATAACTTACGTAAGAAGCTGCCCAATAAGCTTGTTAAAAATATCCGTGGAGTGGGGTATATCATTGAAAAGCAGTAAACCATTTTCTATCAAACGCCGACTCACTCTCTCTGTTATTGCGTTTTCCTTTGTTTTGATCGCAGTATCGTTAATCCTCAATGTTTATTCAGCAAAACATGAAGTCGAAGAGGTGTATGATGCTCGGCTCGGACAGTCAGCCAAGTTGTTACTCGTTACTACCGCCTTTGAGCCGAACGAAAAGACATTTGTTAAACACCAAAAGATTTTCCAATCTTGGATGTCTGATATAAAAAAAGATTCGCCGGGTGATGATGATGTTCCAACAGCATACGGACATCCCTACGAAGAAAAGATGTTGTTCCAAATTTATGACGACGGAAAACTGCTTTGGAGCTCTAAGCCAAATATAGGCGCGTTTGAGCACGACAAGAATTACTCTGGTTACGGCAATGTCGTCGAAAACGGCAGTCAATGGCGCTACTTTCAACTTCACATGCCCAAGAAGGCGAATAGCAGTGAATACGTGATCGTGGCGGAGAAGCAAAGCATTCGCAAAGAAATGGTGGAAGAAATGGCGTTATCAAACGCAATTCCACAGCTACTCATTATCCCTTGTTTAGTCATTTTAATTATTTGGCTGATCAACAAAAACTTTAAGCCAGTTAAAGAGTTAAAACTTGCAATAGCGCAGCGCAGTGCCAATAAGCTCGATCATATTTATGTATCGAACCAAACGGTTGAACTTTCTCCATTGGTGGACGCGTTAAATGATTTGCTGAGTCAGCTTGAGCAAGCGTGGCAAAGAGAAAAGCGCTTTACCCGGATGGCTGCGCATGAGCTGAAAACACCACTCACTATCTTGCGTTTAAATGCTGAAAATGCCATTCATAGCAAAAGCCAAGATGAGTTAGCGAAGGACCTCAATAATATTCTCAAAGGTATCGATAGAACCGACAGGTTGCTGCACCAACTACTTATGCTAGCCAAGGTAGAGAGCCTGACGGACATAGAAAAACAAGATGTAGACATCTCTAATGTTATACGCCAAATTGTTGCTGATCTTGCTCCACTCGCGTTGCGAAATAGTCAGGATATTGGGTTTGACGGCAATAGTATTTCGATTGATGGGGACGAGACCCTGTTGACAATTCTGTTTAGCAACCTAATTGATAATGCTATTCGTTATTCTGGGGATCGTAGCCAAATCAATGTCGAAGTTGTAGATATGGAATCATTAATTGAAGTTCGTATTTCGGATAACGGAGCTGACATCAGCGCAGAAGCGAGAGAAAAACTATTCGACAATTTCTATCGAGCCAACTCAGAGAAAGGGGATGGTGCAGGGTTAGGCATGTCAATCACGCGTGACATTGCTGGTCTGCACAACGCTAAAGTAACACTTTTACCACGCAGCGAAGATAGAAATACGTTTGTTGTTACCTTCAGCAAATAATTGCGGAGTGAGCGTACTGCATTAGTCGATGGGTTTACTGCAATATAGATTTGATCAATTGAGATAAGCTTTGCGTTTATCTATATTTTGTCGAAAGGGGCAGGTCAGCCAAAACGGTTCTGCCCCAAAGTGAGCCAGAGAAAGATTGAACTTAGCTTGAAGTCCTGCAACTTGCCCTACTTTTCCTCATGTCTAGAGGTCCAACAATGTAGCTAAGTTTTCTAATCCACAACAGACTGACCTTTAATCACAGCTACGCACGAATATGTTGTTCAACTATTTCTAGGCTATTGAATAGTAGAAAACATTGGTAACGTGCCTTGAATCGGAAGCAATGTGTGTTTGCCCGCTTTTTAACTAGAAATTAGATTTCAACTGAATTATATTCATATTTTTCAGTTGGTTAATCAGGATAGCAAGAACTGCTGAATACATCAATTCGTGCTGGCACGATATTAAAATGTTGTGCAGCATGGAAAATGGAGACAATTAAAGCTCATGGAAAAAATCGTCAATTTCGTTTTTAAAGTTGTTGGTCTTCGAACAGCGAAACAGAAAGAAAAAACTCAAAGAGTCGTTGATTACATAGATACTTGTTTAGAACACATGCAAAAAATAATGGGTTACTCGAACGATCCAAGCTCTGCAAGTATCGAACAATCTCGCAAGTTTTTGCAGCAAGCTTATTTGGAACTACCAATACAATTAGACGGGGTAGCTTCAACAATTGAATGCGACATTATAAAAAATTCAATTGCCAGTGCTCGAATATATTACCACGCAGTGAAAGAAGGTAAGGTCTTAGATAGTTGTTTAGAATCGGATTACGAATCAAGATTCCAGCTTTACACTAAGCACATTTATGACCAGCAGATGTTCCGACAGAATTCTTACGAAGCATTTTTGAAACAACTTGTAAAAGATAAACGTGAAATTGACAAGCAGTACATAGACCATGAACTTCAGAAAATCATGGAAGTTTGTCAGGAAGACATAGCGAGAATAATGATTCTCCGTGAAACGCTAAAAACTCGGAAAGCAGCTGCATAACAAAGCAATTAAGTCGGATTCCATTTTTTTAATCGAACTTTGAGGTAACTATATTGAACGATAAAGTTTGGCAGAAACTACTAGTTTTTGAAAGTAGAGATGCTGTAGATAGATTATATAAAAAAATTCATGGCAGGAAGCTTTCAGCTAGTAAAGTTATAGCTATAAATAACGCAACAAAACAAGCTCGAGAGAATTTTCGGAATGCTTTGACCGACGGTGCCACTTAAAAATATCGGTTGTAATAAACCCCCACCAACTTGTCATAGGTTTTCTCGATACTTATGCGGATGTCAGCTTTATTGCTGATGTGAAAGCGCGAGTCCACAAATAGGTTATAGTCCCAACCACTACCATTTAAACCCAGTGAAGGAACAACTCTCAGGTGTGTTTTCCATCGTTCAGACCAGTTATAAAGCACTCCTAGCGGAAGCTGAAAAGCGGAGTCATCGAGGTAGGCTAAATCGATCTGCCCGCCGACCATTGTGTAGGCTGAAAGGTCATTAGACCGGCGTTCAGCCAAACCTAAATAGCCTTTGAAATATGGGCGGTAACACTCATCGTTATCGCATTCGCTATGTTCAAGTGAGAGAGTCAACTGCCATGCTAAGCGATCGTTCTCAAACAAGGCCACATCATTGGTGTTAAGTGATGCAATATTTAGGAAATCTAGCTTTTTAAGGCGTAGTTTGTCTTCAGTGATGTGTAACTCAGTATCCATAACTGTAAGAGCAGAATCTTTTAGTCGTGCCGCATCGATAGACAAAAAATTATAATAAGCGCCATAACCCCTTAGGCTGGCATACCCACCGTAGTCGTCGCTATAGCCTGCACCTATACCAAGATTAATGGGATGCTGAGACAAGTGAGGAAGGGGAGCTTTACTCTTCGGCCAGTCCACACTAAAGCTGTCCAACTGTATCCTCGCCAGCAACAACTTATGCTTTTGCTCCTTGTAGTTGTTATCAGGCTCTTTTCTAGTGACTAATAACAATTCTGTGTACTCGGTTAATACGTCTAGAACCTTTGCTTTTTCATACTCAGAAAACTCACTGGACCGCATAAATGACTCCAGTTCTGAAAGATCTTTGGCAATTGCGAGTGCCTGTTGTTTTTCTGCATCATTGAGGGCGAGGTACTTATTTTGAATGCGGCTATACTTCGATTGACGTTGATTGACCTTTTTAACCAAAGGTTGTCCATGATGCTGAACTTCCGGGATAGCATGGAATATATCAATGGGCATGTCCCATGGCTGCAGCCCGGTATCGAGGGGCCGATCCAGAACAATATTCAAAATGTCTTTAAACGCTGTAGAGCAGTTGTCGCTGAAAAAGTAATAGTTGAATTCAACATCTTGTAGCTCAAACAGATGTGCCTGTAACAGCATCACTTCTTGTTGGGTCAGGCTAAGTTCATATTCCCATAGCTCTCTCTGCTCGTTCTCGGCATAATTACCAGTATGAAGATAGTAAGTGGCGGTGGTGTAAGTGGCACTGTATCCACCAAATATTCCGTACAGAACATACTTTACAGGGTTGTCGTCAGGATGCGCATTCGCCCCAAAGTTAATACCAGTATCGAGCAGCTCGATATCCGTTTTGTTGTCGCCCTTGCGGTTAAATTTCATCATCAGGTGACCAAAAAAAGAGGCAGGGTTTCCAAGGTACCCAGTTACATAAATAAGGCTGACCGACTCAGTTTTGCTATGCTGAATCCATTGCTGATAGTCTTCGCAATTTTGTAAAGAAAGCGCTAAATCGGAGTCGACGTTGTCTTTAACCCAGATGTAGCGGGCTGGGTAGCGGCAATGTGCCATTGACGACGGTGTAGAAAAAGCCCTGAGTGTTGCAGTTAATTCTGCTGATGCATTTACGCTGCCATTTTCGGAAAGGAAAAATTTCGGGCTGGAGATAGTACTGCCGCCATTTTTAAAATGCAGGAGTTTGGACCACTGATTTATCTGTTTTTCACTAAGTGAAGCTGAACCTGATGCTGACCCAGAATACAGTAGCGCGACAGAGAACAATAAACCCAAACAAGATGACACGTCATTGCGTATCATGAGCTTGTTAATGAGGGTTAAGACGCCGTGCACTGTTGTGAAGCATGCTTTGCCACAATACGGTAATAGCTGTCGGCCTTCTCATGATGAGGCATTTGAGCATAATTATCATTTGCCAATACTTTTGCGAAATCATGTCGTATGCCTTTACGTACGACCTGTTGCTCTTCTTGTCCGCATTCAAGGATATTCAGCATTGCAAGCATATGCTCACCTTGACCTTGTACCGTCTCTTGTTCCAGCTCTGGGTAGGTCTTGTCGATAAACTGTGCTGCAGCATAAAATGGGCCCTTGCAAGAACCAGGTGTAGAATAATAAGAGATAGATGCGGTAGTACCTAAGTCGAACGTTACATTGGTGGTGACAGCAAGCCAGCCGTTCGCAAAACCGTTGGAAATCCAGTGGCCTAAACCACATCCCTTATAAATACCATCTAGAGAAGCGTTGGCGGGTGGCAGATAAGCAAAAGTTATTAATAGAAAAGCAAAGATTCTGTGTTTCAAAATAGACCCCTTGTTCCAACTTTTTAGAGTAGGGTAAATCAATAACCTACCGTGCTTTTTTAAACTTTAGATGCAAACGAGGAAAAGTAAAAAGAAACTAATGTATGGCGAGTTATTGATCTTGAATTAGGAGTTAATATAGAACCCATCGGGTCAAATCTAGCCCTTTACATAATCGGACCAAGCCAGAGACAACTTTCCCGCTAATCTGCTGCAATTTCAATCACCAAAACAGCGACACTGCTAGCGCCAACGTGTGCTTAATGTCAATTCTTCGGATAGGTGTCATTGTTCCGTAAATCAATGTAAAAACGTTTTTTCCTTCAATGAATAAGTTGTAATCTCGAGCTTAGAATTCAAGCGTCTTACATTTGCTTCAACGTCAAGTTGTTATAGTTGGAGCTCGACTAGGAGTTGGTATGAAGAGTTTTAAGCTAGGTTTAGGGGCCGCTTTCGTCGCGCTCGCACTTTCAGGTTGTCAATCCGATTTGCTGAGCCACAGTAAATCAGACAGTAAGATTATTTATGTTGATCAACATGCGACAGCTGGTGCTCACAATGGCACGAGCTGGAACAATGCGTATGTTGATTTACAAAATGCTCTGGCTGCAGCGAAACCCGGCGATCAAATTTGGGTATCTGAAGGTACATATTATCCGACGAATGGAAGCGATCGCTCTGACAGCTTTAAAATGGTTAGCGGTGTTGAGCTAATCGGTGGTTTCTCCGGCAAGGAAACGTTAGTTACCCAGCGAAATTGGCAAAAAAACAAAACGATTTTAAGTGGTAATATTGGTGATAAGAACGATCAAAAAGACAATAGCTACCATGTTGTAGTGGGTGCCAACAATGCGGTTCTTGACGGGTTTATTGTTGAGGATGGTTACGCCATGGTTGACCTTTCTAAAATGCCACCGCCGAGAGGCAGTAAGCCACCAACAGGACCGAAAGGGCCAACTAACCATACTTCTCCTGCTGCAATAACTTCTGGCCCTTCAAATGGTGTGGGTGCTGGTTTGCTCAACTATCAAGCAGCTCCGATTGTGCGAAATACCACTTTTGAGAATAACTACGCGATGAAAGGTGGTGCGGTTTATAACATGACAAGCCAAGGCACGCGTATATCTGATGACAACCCGAGCCCAGTGTTTATAAACACTATGTTTAGCAACAACTTTGCCCAAGGTCGTGGAGGTGCTGTTTCAAACGATTTGTCGACAGATCCTATCTTCATAAACTGTCAATTTGTCGCCAACTCAACCGCGGATAAAGGCGGGGCAATGTACAACGATTTTGGCAGCTCACCAATTGTTCTTAACAGTCAGTTTACTCAAAATAAGGCCATGCGCGCTGCGGCATTCGGTGTCGACGGATCTTCTCGTCCAATATTGATCAATGTATCGATAGAGAACAATCAGGTGTCTGATATTGGCGCTGGTATCTATCAAGGTTCGTATAACGCTGCAGATAGCGGTATTCAAAACATTACCTATGTTATTAACTCTAAAGTGCTCAACAACCATTCGGCAACGAATGGTGCGGCAAACTGGATGAATTGGGGCGATGACGAAATAAAAACTTGGGGCTCAGATATCGGTAACTGGAATTATGGCGATACTATGAGTGTTCAGAAGCGCCAAGAGTTTGCTTCATTAGTCAATTTAAGCGAGACCCTGAAAAAACTGCCTGCTGATGCGATTGCCCAAGGCCAGATATCGACCATTGAAAAGTACATCCAACACGCGACGCCACCAAAAGGACCTGCGGATAAAAATCAGCAGCATAAGTTTGGCATAGATGCTCCTGTAGTGAGCCAAGTGAGCATATCCTCGAACGTTGTTTACGTTAATGCTAACGCGGCAAACACAGTTCAAGATGGCAAATCATGGAAAACGGCCTATCACTCTTTGCAAGCGGGCATCGACAGTGCAGCCAAAGAGGGTGGTCAGATTTGGCTAGCACAAGGCACTTATTACCCTGCCAAAACAGATAGAGCAACGTCGTTCGTAGTTCCGGCTGGTGTAGCCATTTATGGTGGTTTTAAAGGCAACGAAACACAATGGAATCAGCGTAATTGGCGCGACAATCATTCGATTTTGAGTGGTAACATTGGTGATAAAAATACCGATAAAGACAATAGTTACCATGTTGTGATTGGTAGCAAAGGCGCGTTAGTTGATGGCGTGACAATCCAAGATGGTTATGCGAACGGGCCTGATCGTCAAGGGTATGGTGGTGGACTGCTAGCTTGGGGTTACAACCATTCAGTGCTAGTTAAAAACACTACGTTTAAAGATAACTTTGCTCGTGAAGGTGGCGCAGCGTTTTTCTTTGACAATAGCCGTAGCGACTTAAATAACGTTACTTTTGAAAACAACAAAGCAGCCTTTGGTGGTGCGATTGCCGCTCGATTTGGCTCAAATATCGAGATTGATAATTCAACCTTCAAAGACAACTACAGCACGGACCGAGCTGGTGCTTTACTTATCAACTACGGCTCTGATGTGAAGGTGAAAAACTCACTCTTTACTGGCAATTATACCGAAGGTAATGGCGGCGCGATTTGGGTAGACGATCAAGCGTCTCAATATGGTGGTACTTTCCCTGTCATTAGCGGAACGGCCTTTGTGAAAAACCATGCTGATTATTACGGAGGAGCAATCCATAACTTCAATAAAGGCACGTTAACGATTGAAGAGTCATTTTTTGAAGGCAATACCGGTCAGTATGGTTCGTCCATCGCTAATACTGCTGGAAGTGTGTTGAATATTAAAGATACGCAAGTGCCATCTGGAACTGTGTACAAAACCAATTCGCAAGGCTAACAGCTAGCGTCTGAGCATCACATATCTGTGCATCACTTAAACGTTAAAGTGATGCACAGTAGTGAAAGCTAATTAGGCAAAAATATAGTTGTACAGTAAGCCTGCAGCTATAGCCATTCCCAAAATGACAGTGAGGAAAGCAGCTATCATTTGGTTTTTGAAGATTGACTTCAACAGAATGACTTCAGTTAGACTTGCTCCAGCGCTACCTATAATCAATGCCATTACAGAGCCTAGTGCCATGCCTTTTTTAACTAAAGCGGCACTTAGTGGAATCACAGCTTCTGCGCGAATATATAGTGGAATACCAATAATTGCAGCCAGAGGTATTGCGTACCATTTACCATTCCCAGCATATTCCGCGATTAAATCGGCAGGAATAAAGCCATAGATAAACGAACCGATCAGAATACCAACCATTAAGTAAGGGAACACTTGCTTAAAGTCTTTCCATGTTGAGTACCAGATTCGTACCCAGCGGTTAGGCTTCTTTTCTTCAATAATGGCTGTAGCAGAACCATCAGAGCTGCAAGATACTTGTGTAACCGAATTTGCTTCTGCGCTGCATGATGCCACCACGGTTTCTTTTGCCGCCGTTTTGCTATCAGAACATTTGCTTGCACATGATGACGATTCTTGTGCTTGGTATGCTTCAGGTTTTACATAGCGCTCGAACCCTAGCTTCTCAAGAATGAACCCTGCTGATACCGATACCACCATCGCAACCAAGAAGTAAAACAGTGCGACTTGCCAGCTGAAGGTCACCACAAACAATCCAATGATGACGGGATTAAGCAGTGGACTACTAAATAGGAACACCATCATTGGTCCAAAACCTGCTCGAGCGCGCAATAGTCCTTTCAAAAAAGGAATAGTAGAGCAAGAACAAAATGGGGTGATTGCGCCGAGTAGAGCGGCAACTAAATAACCTTTTCCTTTACGAGAGCTCAGAATAGATTGAATTTTTTCTGGTGTAAGAAACTCCTGCAGTATGCCAACCAAGTAACTGATACCGATAAAAAGGATGATCAGCTCTGTTGCTAAAAAGGTAAACATACTAAGAGCTTCTTTGCTCATCGCGATAATTTCACTATTCATGGTGTTACTCCAGTACCTAGTTATTGGAAAAAATTATCCAACACTTAAATTTATATTTCCAGAATTATAGAAATAAAAAGAAAATGATCAAGCAATATTTCCATAAATATGGAAATATAAAAGCTAACCGTTTGAATAAACTTTATAAATAAGATTATCACTTAGAAGGGTGCAAGCATTCTGTGTTAACAAATCCCCTAAGTTAGTCGCTATATCGGCGTTCTTTGAGGGTAAATGGAGTGAATTTTGTAGCAGGTAAACAAAGGTGTGTGTAAATTTTTGGTCAGAATACGGTTAACAGAGCGGCTATACACTGGTAGTATTGCTGCGTAAATGATTACGAAAATTTATACATCAATGAATCAAAGCAGTGTACGGTTTACGCCTCGTAGCAAGAAAATCTCTGGGAACACTACCGTTACAACACTAAAGGTGATCTTAGCCTTGTTGTTGGTTGTGCTTGTTATTGTGGGTTCTATGCTCACGAAAAGAATCATTCATCGTAGCCAAATTGACCAAAAGCGAGTCTATGGATCTTGGGTAGAAGTAGGCGCTCCGGCGTACAATGCTGATGTAATCAAGATCAATGAAGTGGGCGTGTACAAAAACTCACATCTAATCACCACTAACGTTGATTTCAATGGCAGAAAGCTTTCCATCAACACGGGCAAAGGACAAAGTGTTTATGTGTTAGATCGGAAAGACCCGAATATCCTAAAGCGCGTTGAGCCACGTCTGCCACAGCAACAATTAGTGAAAAAAGGCTATGAAGGGACAGTGGAAGTGGATGTTTCAGGTTATATGAGACAGAAAAAAGTCAGCCGTTACTTTTCTGAAGAACAGCACCCAATAGATGCTCAGATGAAGGAAATGCACCAGAATCAGCCGAGTACTTCTATTGATACTCCAGTTATCGATTTGTACATCGAGCAATAGTTCAAAATACGATTGAAGGCCTTTGGCTGGCTAAAAGCCACGTCGTTTCCAAAACTGGCCTTCATCTCGCGCCACCACATTAAATTTCTTTTCTGCAATCACCTTACCGTTTAGCTCTATATACATATGCCATTCACCTAGGTTGCTCTCTAGGCCGTCAATAGGGTGGTGAAGTTGGATGGTATCGCCGAGATAAAAATCCCAGTCGTTGCTGTTAATGTGCTCTTCGCCATCAAATGGCGCCAATACTTGCCCTTTTTTACTCAGTACACCCGGGTGTTGAATACAGTAATAGATTTTCGCGCCCTTGGCTTTTTTAATATTGACGATAAAACCAAACTCAATGTCTTCGTCTGCTGGCACTGTCTGGGTGAAGTCTTGTACTTTTGGTAAGTCTTTAGACTTTGAATCCCAAGTTGAATAGATGCCATAAGAAAGGATTTCGACGATAGGGGAGCGTTTGGCCATTGGAGTGAGTCTCTATCAAAAATGAATAGTGGTAACTTCCCACGGTAGAGAAGTTACCACTCAATACGGAGAGTTTAGAAGTTGGTTTCGTCTAGCGTCAATATACCGGATGTAGCATCATATTCGATGATCTCTGCATAACGAGCCCATTCTATGAAGGTTTCGAATACACGTTTAGCTTCATCATCACTGAAGTGATCTTCCAGCTCAGTTAGGAATCGCGCTTCGTGAACAGTATGATTTGGACGTTCTTTCAAGATACGAATGACATGACGCGCTAAAGGAATATTCTTCACAAGCAATCGAGAGAACGTTACTTTACGGTCGGTAATTTCTGCTTCTACAAATTGTTTACCAAGTGCCGTCATGGTGATGTCACCATCCGAGACTTGCGCTAGGCCAAGTACAGACAAAATCTCAAGAATTGGGAATAAGTCATCAACGTCAAGGCGGATATGATCGGCCAGTTCTGGTAAGTCGAGAGCCGTACCTTGTTCCTGAATCTCTAAAGCTTCTGCGAGAAGACCTGTTAACTCTTCAATGTCAGCATCAGGCAGACGGTAAGCGATGGTTAATGCTTTGCGTCGGTTCATACGTTCACGCAGCTCGTTAGTTTCTGCTGTCGTCATCATACGATACACTTCGTCGATAAGCTCAGTGACTGCAGGATCTTGACTGTTACGTGGATGAGGCAAGTTGACAGAAAGCTCACCACGAATAAAGCCCGGGTTACTGCCGAAGATAATAATGCGGTCGGCGGTCAGTACGGCTTCTTCGATGTTGTGTGTGACGTAAAGAATGCCTTTCATAGCGCTGTTCTTTTCCCACAGCTCTAGTAAGTCGTCACGCAAGTTTTCAGATGTTAAAACGTCTAACGCTGAGAACGGTTCGTCCATGAGCAGTAGATCGGGCTTCAAAACCAACGCTCGAGCAAAACCAACACGCTGACGCATACCACCAGAAAGCTCGCGAGGGTAGGCATTTTCAAAACCATCCAAACCAATCATATCAACAGCTTCAAGCGCGAGTTTACGACGCTCAGCACGAGTCATATCGCGAGCTTCTAATCCAAGCTCTACGTTTTGCAAAACAGTTAGCCAAGGCATCAAAGCGAAGCTTTGGAATACCATAGAAATATCGCGCACTGGGCTGCGTACAGGCTGGTCGCGGTAAAGCACTTCGCCGCCACTTGGCGCCGTTAGGCCAGCGATGATTCGTAATAGAGTAGATTTACCCGAGCCAGATTTACCTAAAAGCGCGACGATTTCGCCTTCTTTCATGGTGAAGTTTACGTTTTCTAAAACCAGTAGCTCTTGCTTGTCTGGCTTTTTGAATGCCTTTGAGATTTGTTTGACATCAACAATGATGTTGCTTTTTGACATCGTTAATTCCTTACAATTTGTTCGAGCTAGTAGCGGAAACGTGTTTCAGCGTAGCGGTAAAGCCTGCGCCAGAATACTCGGTTAAACAGTGTTACCCATATGCACATTACCAGTACGCCAAGTGCAATTTTTGGCAGGTTACCTGTACTGGTATTTTCTGCAATGTAAGCACCAAGGCCAGTTGCAACAAGCTTGGTGTTGCCCCAAACCATTACTTCAGCAACGATACTTGCGTTCCATGAGCCACCAGCTGCTGCGATAGCGCCAGTTACATAGAATGGAAATACGGCTGGGATAAGATACTTAAACCATTTGGCGTAGCCGCTGATTTGCATGTTTTGCGCAGCAAATTTGAGTTCTTGTGGAATCGCTGAAGCGCCAGCAATTACGTTAAACAAAATGTACCATTGCGTGCCCAAGACCATGAGTGGAGCAGACCAGATCTCAACATTCAAATTGAAATGAATGATGGCAATGATAAAGATTGGGAAAAACAGGTTCGCTGGAAACGCCGCCAAAATTTGCGCGATAGGTTGTATTTTCTGCGCTAGGCGAGGGCGTAAGCCTATCCAAATACCAACTGGTAGCCAAATGCACGAGCAAAGCAGAATGAGTGAGAAAACACGTAAAGCAGTGTAGAAACCAAGTAACAGTACGTGCATTGTTTCTTGCAATCCAATGCCCTTACCGTTGTAAATAAAGCTCCAAGTGAAATAGGCAAACACCACGCCCATCACGGCAAGTAGGCCATACCATAAACTTTTGTTTAGTTTGCTGTATTCAATATCCGCCATCCGATGAGATGGTTTCTTGTATTCTTTCTGTTTGAAGTAGCTGATATTGACGAAAGCATTGGCTTGATTCACGCATACGTTTGAAAACGCTTGCATCCAATGTGCTCTTTTAAGAAGGCTTAGGAACCAAGAGCTAGAGCCTTCTGAAGGCATGTCAGAGACAACGAACTTTTCAGACCAAGTGACCAGTGGGCGGAACAGCAATTGGTCGTACATCAAGATAACGGCCAACATCGCTAAGATGGCATATATCATTGCTGGTACATCGCTTGTGTTGATGGCTTGTTGGATATAAGAACCGATGCCCGGTAGCATCACTTCTTTGTTACCGACTGAAATCGCTTCTGATGCAACCACGAAGAACCAGCCGCCAGACATCGACATCATAGCGTTCCACAATAGTCCCGGCATCGCGAAGGGTACTTCCATCTTCCAGAACTTCTGCCAGCCAGAAAGCTGATACATATCAGCAGCTTCACGTAGCTCTTTGGGCACAGTCCTAAGAGATTGGTAAAAGCTCAAAGTCATGTTCCACACTTGAGATGTGAATACAGCAAAGATAGCGGCAAACTGAGGGCCTAATAATGATCCTGGGAAAAGAGAGACAAAAAAGATGATCAATATAGACAAGTAGCCAAGAATAGGAACCGACTGCAGAATATCAATAATAGGAATAATTATCTTACCTGCACGTTCACTTTTAGCGGCAATCACGCCGACAATGAAACTGAATACGAAGGATAACGCCAACGCGATAAACATGCGCAGTACGGTTTCCAGTGCGTATTCAGGTAGAGCCCAAGGGCTTAGCGAAATCGCAATTTGGTCGCCAATGTTGAAAGGGCCAGCTAGATTGGCTCCTGCCCAACATAGAGCAATCAATGAAGTAAAAATGAGCAATAATGCAAACAAGTCCCACTGACTTGGAAGTAACCTGTTTGATGGTTGGCTATACAATGTACGCATGGCTGAAAGCTCCGAAATGCCTGTCGTCAATGCGGTGGAAATTTTAAATTACTTTTTGCACGCTGAAACGCTCATCGAAATGGACGCTAATGCAATATTTAAGCTGTTGATATTATATGAACAACAAGTAATTCGCGCGAATCTGTATGCCCTTTCTAGCAAAATATGAGCGTTATCTGTCCAAGAGGCGAAGCTCTTGCCAATCAAACCAACTCACCATTCGAGAAAGAGCGGATCAACTCGGAGGGTTTAGAGGTTGTACGTTATGGTAATAGCACTCAAATCGGGTATCTATACTCGGTGCGCTTTGAATAGTACGTTTGCTATATGAAGTTTTTATTGCAACGGTGAAGCCCTCTCCTAGGCTGGAAAGTCCTTTATTCGACAATGAATTGTTAAATAAATGCATACCCATGACTTCTTTATATGGTGGTGGGCCCCGTAATTTGAGGCGGAAATGTAGCACTATTTTCTTGTGTTGTATAGGGAAATCAACTTTGTATTCACGTTAAAAATTGGAGAGCAATCGATAGCCAATTCGTATAGGAGTAGAGTCCTCAAACAAGCGATGCTCCCCAACAGGGTCTAACCGAGTAAAGTCTTTGAAACTAATGCTACACATGGTGCAAACGCATCATATAAAATACTCAATAGAATCGAATATTTTGATAGAAGAACATCAGGGATTCGGTAACAGCAACAGACTAGCGAGAAGAACATGCAAGAAATGAAAACCTATACGTTTGAAGTTGAAATAACAGGCCGAAACCTTGAAACGGATGAGAAGCTTCTTGCTTTTGCAGAGAAATGCACACAAGCAGGCGTTTATGACTATGAGCCTTTGATGGCAAACGGTAGAACGTATCTGCGCTCTATATGTCAGGCGAGCAATGCGGATGATGCGTATGCACAAGTGACGCGCGATATTGAGTCTATGGAAGGTGTGCAAGTCAAACGTGGTGGTGACATGAAGATAGGCTCAAATGATTGGACAAATTTGATGGAAAAGTTAAAAGGCCAAGAAAAGCTTTGAGCTCCAACAGCGACTCTAGCA